>JAGZSY010000014.1 GCA_018380885.1 Enterocloster asparagiformis | reverse complement strand
AGAAAACAGAAAGTTGAAAAGCAATATAAGAGAGCTTCAACAAGTAATTGTGAACATGTGCCATGAGCGATACTCTCATTATCGTCCAGATTAACATTTAGAGGAGGAATTAGCATTATGAGTGATAAAGAAAAAATTGATAAATGGATCGCAGATCATGACGGAGAGGATTACTGCAAATATTGCCAATACGACGATGAATGTCCACATGGAATGGCGTGTTATGGTGGAGATCCTGTTGAACCTCCTTGTTGCAGCAACGATATCAAGGAACTTTTAGACATAGATACTATATTGGAAGATTTGGAATCAGAGGAGAATTAACATTTTGTAAAGGAGACATGACGGTGTGTGATTATTGCGAAATTGCTTATGACAGAAATGATAGAGGTAGAGAATTTGGAAAAATATTTGATAAGGAATTAGATTATACTGGTGAAATCCAGCTATCCTGGATAAAAGAAAACGGGACAAATATGGGATACGAATTGTATATGAATGATGACGCTGCCTGTACTGATTTATCCGTTCCAGTTGATTTTTGTCCAAAGTGTGGACGAAAGCTTAATCCACAAAATTAGGATTTTCAAAATTAAAGAAGGTGAGATATGAAAGATACCAATATATACAGGATTTCCGACATACAAAAAGCGTACAAATGTAGTTATTCAGAAGCATTTAAAGCAAGGGTATTATTGTTTTTTATTTCGGACAATGCAGTTGAACTGGAAGAAATTTTAAAAAAAGATGAACAAGAAGGGTTGCTTCAGTTTTGCATAAGGTATGCGAAAAAAGATAAAGTTACTCGACAAAACTGATATTTCACCATCTCGGTGATTGTACCGGGATGGCGGTAAATAACAATTAAGTAAGGAGAAGAAAGATGACACACTGGATAGAACTGGCGCTAGTGGCAGGATTATGGTTCTTTGTTGGTTGGAGCATTGGGAAAAGTAGCGAAGCTGAGAAATGGAGCAATAGAATCAGAAAGTGGTATTTTGATTCTAAAGAAGATTAACATTTTGACGGAAGTGTTTTTATGAGACAAAGCATAGATAAAATACAAGGATTTATTCTTTATCGCATTTTCTATGGGGAAACATTGGTGTATTTGGGTCGAACTAAACAACCACTTCAAAACCGTATACGGGGTCATTTATTCCAGAAACCAATGCATAGAAGCATATGTATCAATCAGGTCACGAAGATTGATTATGCAGAGTTTTCGACAGAAGCAGATATGAATTTGTACGAAGTTTATTATATCAATCTCTGGAAACCACCACTAAATGTAGATGATAAATGTTGGGACAATTTGACAGTTCATCTTCCAGAAGTTA
This sequence comes from Enterocloster asparagiformis, assembly GCA_018380885.1. Lineage (GTDB taxonomy): Bacteria > Bacillota > Clostridia > Lachnospirales > Lachnospiraceae > Enterocloster. The sequence continues at coordinate 137,234 of JAGZSY010000014.1, read as the reverse complement.
ATTGGAAGGAGTTTACAACACCACTATGGACAAAGTGGGTAGCAGAAATTGAAAAGAAAGATAGTTCGTACATAATGCGAAAAGAGGAAAAGGCCGCCACAGCAGAACTTATGCGACTTATGCGACGTAAGTGGCACGACGGTAAAATAACAGAAGAAGAATATTGTAAATTCAAAGAAAGCGTAACTTAGCGTTTTCATAAGGAGGGTTTTATGGGACAATTTGTGGATGAAAGTAATATTCTTATAAATGCCGGACGAACATCGACGCGTGGAAATTGGGTATCGGTTGAATGGGACGGATTTGAAATAAGGTTGTCTGATAACGATAGGGTTGCTATATCTCAGGCAAAATTAAAAGAGATGTGCATTAAGTGTTTAAACGAGTTGTTCGGATAAATTAAATTTTGAGGAGGAAAGTTATATGCCGGTAAGCACCGAAAGTATTGTGTGTCCGTATTGTGGAGCAAAACAAAGTAAGCATGAGATATTGGGAAACAGCGGTCTGATTAATATCAGTGGCAACGAAAGGACTATGGAGTGCAGGAAGTGTAAGCGAGAGTTTCGGTGTGTTATGGAAGTAACAATTAAGTTTAGGACGCGAAAAAATTAAGCTTTCCTGGAGAAACGGAGGAAGGGGAGCTATGAGAGAAATAAGATATAGGGCAAGAGCCTTAGCAGATGGAAAATGGAGAATACTTACATTCAATAACAGTATGTTAGATGCCTTAAAAATATCATCGGATTATGATGAGGAAGAATTTCTTGATATGAACACTTTGGGAGAGAGTACAGGGAAATATGATATATCAGGAAAAGAAATCTTTGAGGGGGATATAATTGAAAGCCATTTGGGAGGGAAAATACTTGCTGATAATATGGTTGTTCGGTATGGCACGTATCAGGCGCATTGCCCGGTAGATAGGCAAGATATGGATAGTGTGGGATTTTATATAGCGGCTTCTGGGCTTCCAGATATGCCAGTGGGACCAATGGAGGATTATGCAAAGGTAATCGGAAATATCCATGAGAATCCGGATTTGCTTAATCCGCTAAACTGATAATTAACATTTTGGCTGCCAAGTGCTGGAGATAGGAGAAATTATTATGAGTGGATATTTACCGGATGAAGATGAAAGAAAGGCTTTTGAGAGATATTTAGAACGTAATGGAATCGAAGATGAAAGAGAAGTTCAAGAAGCATGGAGAGATTTCAGATATGATTTAGAAGATGGTAAATTTACAAGTGGTAGGAGTTGGTAAACTGATTTTAAGAGATTTTGGAGGTGTATATGAAAACATGTCCTAAATGTGGAAAATACATGGAGTCTCGTTTGAAATGCGTTTTCGGTGGATGGTATACTTTTTGGATTTGTTCGTGCGGATATACCAACGAAGGATCAAAAACGACGTGGGATAATAAGACAAATTGCAATTTGTCTAATAAAATATTTGGAGGAAATCATGACTGAAGAATTGATTGGAATTAAAGAATGTAGGGATCTAAGAATGTATATTCACGAGTTTACAAAATGCTGCGTTTTAACAAAAGGTGAGTATCGAGATATTATGAAGGTTCTGGGAAGAGTCGCTGAAAGGCTTGAAGAATCAGGGCAGGTAATTCCTGAGAATTAGTATTTGGAGGACTGCCTGAATGAAAAAAACAGACTTTCATATTGATGTAATGCCGGTATCTATATCTTTAGAATGTCCGCATTGTGGCACTGATATAGTGTTGAATTGGAAAAATATTAAAGTTCCTGGATACTGGGATGATGATTGGGAAGATGTTAAATGCTTGGCGTGCGGAAAAGATATTGAGCTAGGCAATTATGAGTATGATTAACATTTAGCAAAAGGAGGAAGAGTGAAAATTATTAAAAAGAAAATCTTACCGGAATATTTTCGTTTAGTACGAGCTAGGGAGAAGAATTTTGAAATCCGGGTGGATGATGATGACATCCAAGTAGGGGATCTGATCATCTTGGAAGAATGGGACGGGTTTTATTCCGGCGGGAAGCTGTGGAGATACGTAAAATATGTATTGAGAGACTGCACAGAATTGGGATTGATGCCTGGATACTGCATAATCAGTTGGTAAGCTAATTAGCATTTCCGGAAGAACCGGGGAAAGTGAGTGCTGATGGGAAAATACAAAATTGAGGTCGGCGGATTTGTGACTGTCTATAGGCATCGTTTTATTACAGTTTCCGCTGATACACTTGAGGAAGCAGAGAAAAAGGCAGTCAACAAATTTGTTGACTTACAGCAAAACGGTAGTGGTTCTCCTATGTGTGATGACGGAACCATAGAATCGGTTGAGTGTTTAAACTGATTAATTAACATTTAGAGGTATGGATGGAAAGATGTCCTAAATGCGAAAAAAGGAGATTGGAATGAACGAAAATTTTAAAAAAGATAGCCTAGAAGATATCACTTACGAGCATTTTGAGGCAACTGCGTGTACGGCCATGACGACTGGTTACAAAGAGATTGCTCCAATCGGCATTCCGATTGGCGAGGATTATCTGCTGTATGGAACGGGAAATGAAGTAAAAAGGGAAAGCCTTATTACTGTTAGGAATTACTGCGGAACACTTGAATTGCTGGTAACAGATAAAAACGGGCGTTTACTCGTCTACAGCGAAATTAACGGGCTTCCTCCGCGGGAAACAATCCAAGAACTCTACCGGGAATTCTTGGTGGTTAAACATCTGGTAGATACAGAAACAGAACCATCCTTCCCATGGCAGATGAAACTGAGGGGTTAGAGAGTGAGAAGAATCTATACAGCGGACAATGAAGAACCAAATTGTATACAATGTGATAATTGCTGTAATGGTGATAGTAATTTGTGCGTTGATCATTGTGGTCCGAAATACGGATGGTATTCTTATACTCGGACAGAAAGTATTATTGATTCAAAAACACAAGAATCGAATAGAGGGATTACATCATATGAAGAGAATACTAATCGTTAAGCCAAATAAGTTGATGTCTACAAATGACCTTGATTTTTTAAGAGAATACATATCAGAGCAATTTGAAAATAATAAACCCATCGTTTTGAATGACGATGTTACATACGATGTTGTTGAACTAAGTGAGGGACCTATCGTTATAAACATCTAAATCAAGCGAATTCAGGTCTTACTGGAAAAGAAGGTGAAAAGATAAATATGAGTGCGGATGACACAAAAATTATATTTAATAATATGAGTAGTATTGAAATCATCCCAACTAAAGATGATGTAGTTAGAGGTAAACGAGCTGAGAAGCCTATTCCTGATGGGGCGGATTGCTTAATTTCTCAAGAAATAGTAGACGAAGTTCTAAAGCCTTTTACTAATGAAGTTAGAAATCAACCGGCCAAGCGCGTGGATTAAAATAGTTCGTCCGATTATTGAGAAAATAAGGTGGCAAAAGAAGGGGTTAAATGAAAAGTAGTATTTTTATTCCAAAGGTTATAAACGTTGGATATCAGAAACGCTCTGATACATACACGGGGAAGCTGGCATATGTAATCTATTACGACGAAAAGAATAAACTGCGTAAAGAGGCTTCCTGGCAGAACTGGCGGGACAAAGAAATTCCAAACGATGAATTTGAAAATGTTCCCACATCCTGATTCGTGCTAAATAAGAAGGTCGGAAACAAGAGCAGGTGTTGGAGAGATCGTAGACAGGCATATTGCAGAATTTATGATCCACGAAATTTTGAATTCGAAATTACAATTGAAAATCTATTATATATTCTCGAGTATTCAAATTCGATTAAAGGTAGGGGCCTGGAAGGAGAGTTTGTTTATGTATGGGACGGAAAGAATTTACTTCTTATGCCTGTAGAAGCACCAGATTATAAAATAATTGCAGAATATAACAATATTGTCCATAGCAATGTAAAAATAAAAGCTAAGAATCTGATCGTCGGTGCGACCTACTTAACGAAGGATAATCAGGAATTTATCTATATGGGGAAGTTTGATTATTATTCGTGTGGATACAGGTGGATGGAAAATGGGCGGTATGTGTCATCAAATAATTTGGACGATATTCCAACTATAAGTGGCAGATTTGAGCCAACTCGTATTCCGTACGAAAGGATTGACTACCTATATGGAAAATATTATTGGTTTGCTTATAAACATTATGATTCTGAGTATGACTTCGCGAGGTGTGAAACGATTTATAAAAACTCATATAAATGGAAATTTGAGCAATATCGTAGCTTTCCTAAAAATAAATTTATTTCATGCAGTGACAATAAGTGTTCAAAAGAATATTCAGATATTTATGAGCAGATGATTTGTACTAATAATTTCTCACCGAGAGATAGTAAGAAGGATGTTCTTGTTCCATATACATATGAAGAATTTGAAAGGTGCGTAAACGAAGATCGAAATCAACATAACAGGTTTTTTTCTGATAATCAAGTTAAATATAAGATTTCATACGATGATAAAACTGATTTATGGACCGTTGGTTACGCTTCCTGGGGTGTAGATTCAAAAGATAGGGATGCCGATTTTTACAATAGATTTGATTTTATAGATGTAGAAGTAAGTGGCCACTATTTTTGGGAAACAAAAAGGTTTGAGAAGAAAATTGTACCAATGACATTAAAAGAATTGTATAAGAAGCTGCGCCCATGTTATAAAGAGATTTATTTAGCTAACGGTAAACTATTTGATAGGGAGAGTTTTTATAGTGCAAAGGCATGATTAAAAACTTTCATCTTATAAAAGGAGGTTGATTTTTTTGGGAGATCCTTATAGGAAAGATTTGCGGACCACTTTATCTCAAAAATTAGAAAACGAAAAAAGGTTATCAGAAGATGAGATTGCTTTTTTGATTTCAGAGTATGAAGTAGACAGAAAGAATCGCGAGTTTTATAGTACAACGCATAGAGATGGTTTGCTTTCTATTGTGCAGTTTGAGAACAAGTATTATGCAATCATTTGGAAAAAGGGGATTATTGAGGATTTCTATTCTGATGATTTTGACCGTCAACCTATTAGAGTATTCCCTGAAACAGTAACAATAACTGAATGGAGAGATAAATTTGGCGTCCCCGTATAAAACTGAGCTAGACCAGATTGTTAGGTCGTTTTCTACTTTGCATTTGTACGAAACATGCCCCTATGCATTTTATCTCTATAAAATTGAGAATAATAAAGGAATAAGCAATTTTTATGCCGAAAATGGAGCTGCTATGCACCAGGTATTCCAGAAATTATGTAATCGAGAAATTGGTTTAGATCAAGCACCGACAGAATACCTTGATTGTTACAAAGATATTGTTCGCCAAGTTCGGAAAAATACTATGGATAATATATTCAATGCATGTCTGGATTATCTTTGTATATGTGACGATTCGTATTTACAGCGCTACGATGTTGTGTGGGTGGAAAAAAAGCTGCAGTTTAAAATTGGAAGGCGCAGGTTCACTGGATTCGTAGATCTTTTATTGAGAGATAAGGCATCTGGCGACCTCGTACTAGTTGATCATAAATCTATCGACCCATTTTTCAAAAAGTCAGGTGGGGTTTTGAAAAATCAACAAGAGAATTTTGCGGCGTATAGTCACCAAATGTACATATATTGTCATGCGATTTTTAAAGAGTTTGGCAAATTCCCAACAAAAATTGTTTGGCACCATTTTAAGAAGAACGGTGAGCTTTCTGTGATTGATTTTAGTGCCGCAGATTATGAGGCTACATTAGAGTGGGCAAAAAAGCTGATTCGGGCAATTTATAGGGATAAAAGATTTACAGATAAACAGTCTTATATGCAATGTCGAGAGCTATGCAACTACCGTAACGAATGTGTCTATCGCACTAGAGGTCATTATGAATAGCCTTTTGATTGCATGTGAAGCTGCATTGTCACGTCTCAATTTCAAATTTCCTTACAGTATTAAGGAGTGGATGAAACTAGGTATGTTGATGGAGAATTACCATAAGCATACTGCATGGAGCAATCTAACAGTTCCAGATTCTGCTACGAGTGTAGAGGAATTCATCGACTATTCCAAAAGTTTTAATTGCAAATGCATGTTCTCCACGGAACACGGCTTCCAAGGTGAATGGCTTTATGTGTACAATAAATGTAAAGAGAAAAATATAAGCTTTAGATATGGAGCTGAAGTTTATTGGGTGAAAGACCGCAAGGCTGTTGAGTATGAGAACTACATAGACAAAAATGGTAAGGAACATACTCGGGAAAAACGAGACAATACTAACTGCCATATGGTTTTGGTGGCTCGTAATTATACCGGCGTGCGCAAGTTGAATTACATTATCTCAATGGCGGCGGAAGATGGGTACTATTACAGACCGCGAATTGATTTAGAACTTCTCTTTACCTTGTCTCCAGAAGATGTTTATGTTACATCCGCTTGCATTGCAGGTTGGAAGTACGAAGATGCAGAGGAGATATGGCTAAAAATCTGGGAGCATTTCGGAGATAGTTTTTTTCTTGAATATCAATGTCATATCACTACCCCACAAAAGGAATTAAATAGAAGAATTTATGAGTTTTCTAAAAAGTATGGTATTCAGACCATAATTGGACTAGATACCCATTATCTAAACGATGAGGACTGCATTAAAAGAGATAATCTTCTTCAAAGGAAAGATGTAAAGTACGATGACGAATGCGGATGGTATATGGATTTTCCTAATGGAAAAGAAGTATACCGTAGGATGAAGCAACAGTGCGTTCTTTCAGATGATGAGATAGTGTATGCAATGATGAATACTCAAGTATTTATTGATGGCTGCAGAGATTTTGAGATCAATACAAATTTTAAAATCCCGATACTACCAGAATATCAGAGTCTGAGCTACAAGGAAAGGTGTTCTATTCTCGAAAAGAATCTGATGGATGCCTATGCAAAGGAGCCAACCCATAGCACCGAGAGACTTGAAGGCATCAAGTATGAGCTAGACGAGATTATTGGAAGCGGGACAGCTGATTATTTTCTTACTAATCCTAAAATTGTCAACACTGCGATCACTCCTAAATATGGCGGGGTACTAACCACAACATCACGAGGAAGTGCCAGTTCATATTATTGCAGCAAATTACTTGGTTTTACAACGATGGATCGTTTTACCGCTGAAGCTCCAATTTATCCTGAGCGCTTTATGACCAAGGAGAGAATATTAAGCTCTCACCAAATGCCAGATATTGATCTAAATATTTCAGCACAAGAGCCGTTTGTTTCCGCCTCTAAAGACATTCTTGGAGCTCATAGTTGCTACCCGCTTTTAGCGGTTGCGAAACTGGGAGAAAAGTCAGGGTTTAAGCTATACGCCGACATAAAAGGTGTGGAGCCGTCGATAGCTAATGAAATTTCAAAATGTATTGATCAGTATAATGAGGCTTTGAAGCAAGTAGAGGATGAAGAAGATAAGAAGCTTATTTTTATTGAAGATTTTATAAAGGATAAGCAGCTGCTTCAGGTGTTTGAAGAAAGTAAACCGTATCAGGGGATTGTTGAACAGGGACGCGTTCATGCATGTGGTTTCCTGCTTTTTAACGGAGACAATAAGGATCGAGATTTAATTGGATATGGAGATATCCGATATGAGATCGGTCTTATCCGGTGCCATTCGGAATCAACAGGAAAATCAGTGGTTGTGGCTTGCGTGGAAGGCGGTTTACTTGACTACTACGGATTTGTGAAACTGGATTTTTTGATCGTAGATTGTGTTTCAATAATTAGTAATTTGTACACTAACCTTGGTATGAAGGTCCCGACAACAGATGAATTGCGGGAGATGGTAAAAGATGACCCGCTAACGTGGGATTTGTATAAGCGAGGAATTACCTGCTGTCTGAATCAATGTGAGAGAGCGTCTACGACTAAGAAGGTCATGCGATTCTCTCCCCAAAATGTCCGTGAGCTGTGCGCTTTTGTTGCGGCCATTCGTCCTGGATTTAAATCGCTGCTAGATGGTTTTCTGGAACGGAAGGAGTATTCGTGCGGGGAACCAGCAATAGATCAGCTTTTGGAAGATAGTTTTCACTATATGCTTTACCAGGAAGCAGTGATGAGAGTATTTTCTTATCTGGGGATTCTTATGAAAGATAGTTACGACACAATAAAAAAAATCAGTAAGAAAAAGCTCAAAGGTGAAGCACTAAAAAAAGTTGAGAACAATATGCGCAATCATTGGTTGCAAAATATTGGAAATCTCAATAACTTTGACGCAATATTCCAAGTGATCAAGGACAGTGCTAGATACGGGTTTAATGCTCCTCATGCGTTGGCTATGGCCTTAGACTCACTTTATGAAGCGTGGCCTAAAGCTCATCATACCTCGGTATTCTACGAAGTTGTTTTGAACTACTACCAAGCAAAGAAAGACAAGGACAAAGTGGCCGATTTGCAGAAGGAGGCCATGGACTTTTTTGGATACAGAATGGGAGAATATAAATATGGTAATGACAACTCTCGTTTTGTTGTGGATGATAATTTGAAAGTCATTTATCCCAATCTAGGAAGTATTAAGGGGATTGGCGAAAATGTAATGCACGATATCAACAATATTTATAAAAGTGGACTAGATGATTTTGTAGACATACGACACGCAATAAAAGGAACGCAAATTAACGCGTCGGTTTTTAAAAGTCTTGTTAAAATAGGATATTTTAGTAAATATGGTTCTATAAAAAAACTTCTTACTATTCTGAAAATCTATGATAAATGGTCTGGTAGTAATGGGAATGGTTTAAAAACAATTTCAAAATCCAAACTAGATGAACTGAATCTTGGAGATGTAGATATTTCGCAGTTTGCAACTGATGTAACAAAATCTGGAAAAATCAGCGATAAACAATATACAAACTTGGACTGGATCGGATTAGTTAAGGAACTTGCTAAACGTGTTCCCAATGAAGAGTATGGTGTAGGGACTATTGTCAAATTCCAGCTAGATGTTCTGGGATATGTGGATTATGTTAACGCTGATCTTGATCCTAGATATTGTTTGATAACAGAACTTAATACTACATATTCTCCTAAGTTTATAGGATATTGTTTAGCAACAGGGAAAAAGAAGGAGTTCAAGATCCATAAAAAACTTGATCGGAGAAATAAAAGCATTAGAGTTGCGTACGATAGAGTTCCTGTGGAGGACGGAGATATTATTTATATTAACGCACATAAAAAGGAGCCCAGGCAAAAGAAGGTTAATGACACATGGGTAGCTATGGAGGGCGTGTTTGACACCTGGATTAATGATTATACAAAGGTACAGTTGGGGTGAGAGATGTTAGATAGACACAGATACACAGAATCAGAGATTGACAAAATCCTAGAATCTATGACGATACTTACGGATAGCCGTGAGCAAAAAAATGATCATATCCTTTCGTATTTTGACCAACATAAGATTTGTCATAAGAAGATGGGGCTGCCATGCGGCGATTACAGTTTTATGCTTCCTGCAGCTCCTGAGTTGGGTATTGCTCGTGACAAGTACTTTTTTGACGAAGTGTTTATTGAACGAAAAAATTCGGCTGAAGAACTATCTGGTTGCTTTACACAAACCCGTACAAGATTCGAAGAAGAATTTGCAGTTGCGAAGGCCAAACGGAAATACTTGCTGATTGAGAACTGCCAATATTCAGACATTATCTCTGGAAACTATCGAACAGATTACGGGGCTAAGAGCTTTGCTGCAACGCTGCATACATTTAACTGCAAGTATTCTCTTGAAGTTGTATTCATGCCGGATATCAGCTATACGCCCATTTTTATTATCGGTACCTTTCGTTACTATCTGAGATATATTTTAAAATAAGGAGACAAAATGGATAAAGTTAAGATTTTCGAGAATGAACTAAAAAGCATAGCAAGTGACGACGTAAGACAATTCGCGGAGAAAGCTATTGAGCTACTTCCGGATTACTTTTTCGAGGTTGCAGCCAGCTCGACAGGTAAATATCACCCGAGCTATGCACTAGGAAATGGTGGATTGGTGCGCCATACAAAAGCGGCTGTTCGGTTTGCAGTTCATGTTTTTGAACTTGAACAATTACGGGATGAGTTCGATTCATTTCAGCGCGATTTGATTATCACAGCACTAATCCTTCACGATGGATGGAAGCATGGAACTGATGGCAGTATGTACACGACACATGAACACCCAATCACTGCAGCAAATTGGATTCGTGAGTGTGACGACCTTAATGGAATTATATCGAACTATGACAGGGAGATTATTTCCGGCTTAGTTGCTTCGCACATGGGGCAATGGTGTAAAACTAATCGGAGTAAGGTTGTTTTGCCTAAGCCGCAGACTTCGATGCAAAAATTTGTTCACCTTTGTGACTATTTGGCATCGCGTAAGGACATCGAGGTTTTGTTTGACAAGTCCGAACCATTAGAGGAAAAAGCAGAGAACTCGTTGGAGGAGTATGTTTTAAACTTTGGTAAGCATAATGGCGAGCTGCTGATCGACGTGTATAAAAATGATCCGGGATATATTCGCTGGCTTAAAGGAACAGAGATACGTAATCATACTCTGAAAGCTTTTCTAAATAAGTTGAATTGATTCATCTGGAGGCCGCCATGGACAATATTGAAAGAATCAAAAAGCTAACCGATCAATTAAATATGTACCGAAACTTTTATTACAATAAAAATATTTCTATTGTTTCGGACTTCGAATATGATTCGTTACTAGACGAGCTAACTGACCTAGAGCAAACTGAAGGAGTGATCTTTTCAAATTCACCAACTCAGTCCGTTGGGTTTGAGGTGGTAAGTGAACTGCAGAAAGTCAACCACGCACATCCCATGCTGTCGTTAAATAAAACGAAATCAGTTGACGAACTAAAGAGTTTCATTGGTACAAGGCCGGGCGTACTAATGGCAAAAATGGATGGGCTTACAATTGGCGCAACATACGAAAAAGGTAAGCTTATCCGCTTGGAGACACGAGGAGATAGTGAAGTGGGAGAGGACATCACTCACAACGCTGGTTCTATTCTTGATTTGCCACTCACTATTCCTGTGGATCACGCGGAAATATGTGGAGAAGCAATAGTTCGTTGGGATGACTTTAAGATGATCAATGAGATGTTACCGGTTGATGATCGGTTCTCCACACCGCGAAACATGGCTGCTGGAGCAGTACGACAGCATGACAGTAGTATTTGTGCTGCCAGGAAAGTAAGATTTGTTGCTTGGAAAATAGTCGAGCCTGAGCCGCCACTATTTAGCCAGGAGCTTGAAAAGCTTCGTTCTCTTGGATTTACAGTTGTCCCGCATCTGGCAATTAGTGATTCTGAAAATCTGGAAATACTTGAACAGACAATTGATCCGGTTAGGTTAGAGTGTAATAAGCTACATTATCCTATTGATGGAGAGGTTCTGCGGTTTAATGATACTTCATATGCGAATAGCCTTGGGAGGACTAGGAAATATTTTCGTTCTGCAATGGCATTTAAGTTTTATGACGAGGAGGAACGGACCCGGCTGATAGACGTTGAATGGAGTATGGGGAGGACGGGCGTGCTTACGCCAGTCGCTGTTTTTAATACAGTTGTTATTGATGGTACTTCAGTAAACCGTGCCTCAATTCACAATGTTAGTATTTTCAAGGCACTAGAGTTGGGCTATAACGACGAGATAACAGTTTATAAAGCCAACATGATTATTCCTCAAATTCGCGAGAACCTTTCGAAAACGGGAACTTGTCAAATTCCGACAATATGTCCGATTTGCGGAGAAAAGCTTGAAATCGTAAAAGACCATGATACAGAAATCCTGAGATGTACAAATAATGATTGTAGCGGAAAAGTGCTGAAGCGTCTTGAAAATTTTGTAAGACGTGACGCTATGAACATTGACGGCCTATCCACAGCCACATTAAGTACCTTTGTAGATTTTGGCTGGATTAATGAACCCATAGACATTTACCGGCTTGCTAAGCACGCTGAGGAAATGATCTTTCTGGAAGGTTATGGTGAAAAATCTGTAAAAAAGCTTTTAGAATCTATCGAAAAGAGTAAAACATGTACTATGACACAGTTTCTCACAGCATGCGGAATCCCTGGAGTAGGCAGAGCTCAGTCAGGTCTTATAGCGGATTATTTTGACAATAATTGGAGCTCTTTTTCATCAGCGGATTATTCAGCCTTGATGAATATCAACGGAATTGGTGTAAAAACTGCAGATAATATTTGGAAATGGTTACAGAGTATATATAAAGATTCTGGGTTTTACGAACTTGCAAACATACTAGAATTTAAAAAAACTAGAAAAGCATCCGAACTCCAATTTGCCGGCAAAACATTTTGTATAACAGGAAAACTCAATATTTACAAAAACAGAAGAGATCTTGTAACAGATATTGAAATACACGGTGGCAAAGTTACTAACACTGTTAGTAAAAGTACAGACTTTCTAATTGCAAATGACAAAATGTCAAACACAGGTAAAACACAAAGTGCCAAAGAGGCTGGCATAAATATCATAACAGAAGATGAATTTATAAAAATGATAACTAAAAATTAAACCCATATTGACAGGTTCAAAAAATAGTGATATACTTTACCTATAGTAGAATCTATCTACTTATTCTTGCTCGTTCGAGCCTCCGCAAGGAGAAAACCCCATAACATGTTAAACAAAAAAACTAAATAAGGAAGGTGAGTTGTATTAATGTAGTTGGAACAGCTCTAAATGAGCTATATCGTATTTTCGATATTCTGAATGAAAAGTATTACGAAGGAAAACTGTCGCCGCCGGTAATTACACTTCAAAAAGCGAGATCGAACAATCTTGGTCATTTTACACTGGGAAAGGTTTGGCGTCAAAAAGAGCATGATGAAGATGAAAACTTGGCACGCTATGAGATCAATTTAAATCCTTTGTATCTTAACGCTCCAGTTGAACAGATTGTCGGCACTCTGCAACATGAGATGGTACATTACGCAAATGCATTCTACGGAGTCAAAGACTGTAACGGAAATGTACATAATAAGAAGTTTAAGGCTTTAGCTGAGGAAGTTGGCTTAATTGTAGAAAAGGGCAAAAGTGTGGGCTGGGGCTTTACTGAACCTGATGACACGCTATTGAAATTTATCAGGGATACAATAATGCCAGATGAGAAGGCATTTGATTATTTCCGAGGCGGGGACAGGGAAGAAGAAAAGCCTCCGAAAAATAAAACTAGCTTTAAATACACTTGCCCTGGATGCGATCTGGTTGTTCGGGCGAAACGCGATAAAAGGATCGTTTGTGGTACATGTGGCTGCGAACTCGAAATGGAGGAAGATGAATAAAATAGTATTAGATAAGGAAATTAGTTTGACTGGACAGAAATTCCTTGCTCGGGTAGAGATTTTTTCTACGGTTGCACTGAATGACTTATACACTTATCATGTGACATTACTTAGAGCAGACGGAAAAATAATTGGACAGAGATCAAGATCATCAAACGACTTGCTTAATCTGCCATTACTTGTGAAGTGGGCTATTAGGGATATGTCCAGTGAATTACGAATATCAGAAGCTCTGGCTGCAAAAATAGAACAATTTGAAAAATGGGATGGGAGGATTGTATAATCCAAATTTTGAAAGAGATTATGTTTGGTGATATAAAGATATCTTGACTATGAAACAGCTAAGAGAAACAGAAAAAACGTTTTAGCTAATTATGAGGAGGGAATATGGCGGATATAACAAAGTGTTCATCTAAACATTGTCCTTATAAATTAAAGTGTTGGCGGTATAGAGCGCCTTCAAGTTTGTGGCAATCATATGTAGATTTTGCAGCAGGACGAATTAAAGGGGACGGGAAGTGTGATGCTTTTTGGCCAATCAGAAACAAGGCATAATAATACTGCTATTGTAATGATAAACGAGCGGTGCCCAACATGTGGTAACAATCTTTGGATTAGGAAGCACGAAGAATATCGTGGGGAATTTTGGGGACAGCCTTGCTATGAAACTATGTGTGAAAAGTTTTGCATTAGATGTAGAAAGGAAGCTGATTGATTGAAGTTTGAAAAGACAATGATCGCTGGTTTTGAACCGGCATTGCGCGGAATGAGAAATCCGATGAATAGTTGGGATAAAAGCGACAGCAAACATGTATGGCCTGCAGATATTGATGGCAAGGATGACATCAGAGGATGTCATTTGCTAATAGGAGATAATGATATGCAATTAGCTCAGCGACTTATAAGTGGTGGAAGCGAGCACCGGAAGTTTATAAGGCAAATTCAGGTATGGGTAGACATTACAGCGCCTCAATACTGGTGGTCTGAATTTGATACATACAAAGTGGGAACGGTAGCTAACTCGACTAGCAAAATGCATAAGCTAGTATCTACTCCGATTACAAAGGATTGTTTCGAAATGGATCACTACTCAAATCTACCCATTGATACATATTACGTAGACCCGAATGCTACGGTTGATGATATATGGAATGTAGTAGTGGAATATGCTGAAAAACTGAGAATTAGATACCTTGAAACGAAAGATAAGATGTATTGGAAAGAGCTAATTCGATTGCTTCCTGAATCCTGGCTACAAACACGTACAGTAAGTATGAATTATGAGAATATCCGTAACATTGTACACCAGCGAAAAAATCATAAACTTACTGAATGGTCCGATAGTTTTATCCAGTGGGCTAGAACACTTCCGTATTCGAATGAACTGATTTTTTATGATGGATCGGAGGATGGGGAATGATTTGTATCCTTGGGGGCTCTGCTGCTGGTAAAAGTACAGTTGCTGGTATACTTTCGGGATTAAAACCTTATCATAAAATTATAACATACACCACAAGGCCGCCCAGGCGCGGAGAAATTGATGGAATTGATTATCACTTCGTTAGTAATGACACTTATGTGAAAATGCAAAAGGATATGGAATTTGCCGAAACTGGTTCATATAATGGGTGGAATTACGGAACGGCCTTAAAAGACTGTACAGATAATGGCGTTATAGTTGTTACGCCAAGAGGATTCCGCAATTTAAAAAAGAATAAAAATCTAAATATCATTTCTTTTTATATCGATGTCCCGCGTCGGGACAGACTAATCAAATCACTTGAAACTCGAGACGATATTGATGAATGTATACGTCGTAATCTAAGCGATATTGGTCAGTATGACGGCTTAGAAGATGAAGTGGATTTTGTTATTAAGAATCCAAATTATAAGAAAACTGTTGACGATATAGTATATGAAATTTTGTTTTTGATGGACTAATGGATAAAAGTACAGATTTTATATATTGCTTTAATAGGGAATGTACTTTAAACTGTGCCCGCAATGATAAACATGTTGAGCGTGGTGTTATCTATTTGCGAGAACAGTATAAGCAAGATAAAAATGGAAAGTGTGTGCATTTTTTGTCTGTAAAGGAGGAGATGGCTTGAAAATAGTCTTATACACAACGCATTGTCGTAATTGCATGTCTCTCAAAAAGAGACTAGAAATGAAAAATCTTAAGTTTGAAGAATCTACAGATATTGAACCAGCGATTGCCAGGGGATTCCAGTCTGCACCTGTGCTTGAGGTAGATGGTGAGTTTATGGATTTTGCAAAAGCGATGAACTGGCTTAAAAAGATACAATGAGGAGTATTTGATTGGATATTAATATTAAACTGAATAAGAATTTTACGGCAAGCTTTAATAAAATGCTGACAGAATATGGAGAGGAAATCGCAAAACTGAATGGCTTCTCAGATGCCCAGTTGAGCTATACGGACTTTATTGACAATTTCGTTGACAAGCAGACTGTAGCCGATGCGACCATCGATAGTAACGCAAATGTTGGCACAAAGGATATTTGTTCCCTTGAAGCTGAGATGAGTAAGCCTCATTCAAAACTTCTGGCATTTAACAAGATTTTCTATGAGATAAATAAGAAGTATGGATTTGCGTGCGCCAACGCTTGGCTTAAGGCGGAATGGATTGGATACTTTTATATGCACGATGCTGCTTCCTCTTCGCTCAAACCCTATTGTTTTGCTTATGATATTGAAGATGTGGTAAATAAAGGGCTGTATTTTGTAGAAAACTTTAATGCTCAGCCACCAAAACATCTTGTAACGTTCACGGATTTTATTGGGGAGTTTGTAAGCTGGACATCTAATAGAACCTCTGGAGCGTGTGGTTTACCAAGTTTCCTGATATATTCATTCTATTTTTGGAAAAAGGATGTTGAGACTGGGTATTATACTGGAACACCCGAAAGATATCGTGATCAGGAATTTCAGAGAATTGTTTATAAACTGAATCAGCCATATTTACGTGTGAATCAGTCTGCATTTACAAATATTTCAATATTCGACCGCCCATACATGACAGCTCTTTTTGGAGGTAAAGAATATCCTGATGGTTCGTTAGTCATTGATTATATCGACGAGATTATTGAATACCAGAAGTGTTTTATGAAAGTAGTTAGTAACATAAGAAGCCAAAATATGATGACATTTCCAGTTTTAACGTTTTCACTTCTGAGAAAAGATGGGAAATTTGTAGACGAGGACTTTGCAAAATGGTGCTGCCGACACAACATGAAGTGGGACGATAGTAATTTCTTCGTAAGCAGTGACGTTACAACGCTGAGTAACTGTTGTAGACTCCTGAGCGATGTCAAAAATCTCGGGTATTTTAACAGTATTGGCGGATCGGCGCTAGAAGTTGGTAGTATAAAGGTGAACACAATCAACTTGGCAAGAATTGCGTATGAGAGTAACACAAAATCAGAATATCTAAATACATTGCGGGATTATGTAGAGCTAAATCTAAAAGCACTAGATTGTGTCCGGCATATCATCAAAAGAAACATCGAAAAGGGACTTCTCCCCAATTATTCCAAACACGTTATGTCACTCGATTCACAATATAATACAATCGGCATTATTGGAGTATACGAAGCTCTTCAAAAATTCGGCCTTACATATAAAGATGATTTTGGAAATACTTTTTACTTCGATGAAGGAGTGCAGTTTGCCAAGGAAATTCTAGCTACCATCACAGAGGTAAAAGATGCTTTTGCCGCAGATAAGGATTATTCAATTAATATTGAAGAGATTCCGGCAGAACGAGCAGCTGTGATTTTAATGGAAAAAGATAAGTTCTTCCATCCAGAACAGACATATGAACTTCCGCTTTATGGAAATCAATGGATTCCGCTCGGTGTAAAAACAACAATTCATGAAAAGATCAGATTAAGTGCGATTCTTGACAAGGCATGTTCGGGAGGTGGTATTGCCCACATTAATCTCGATGCTCCTATTGAGGATTTTGATACAGCATGGGAACTGCTTAACTATATCGCAGACCAGGGGGTTATCTATTTTGCGTTCTGTCTTAGAATTAGCTCCTGTAAACATAATCACGGATTTTACGGCAAGGTATGTCCATATTGCGGAGAGCCAGTAGAGACAACATGGCAACGGATTGTTGGATTTTTAACCCCGGAAAAAACGTATTCTAAAGAGCGGAAGAACGAATTTTCCATGCGAGACTGGTTTGAGATTGATCGACTTCAGGAGATTGGGTAATGAGAATTAGTGGTCTTGTCGATGAGGATTTTGTAAATTACAAAAAGCCCTCCATGTTTCTTGGTGCAATTTCATGTGATTGGAAATGTTGTACCGAACAAGGGCTAGACATATCGACATGTCAAAACTCAACTTTAACAAATGTGAAATGTATTGATATATCTGCGGATGAAATATTCCGTAGATATATTGAAAATGACATTACCAAAGCTATTGTGATTGGCGGGCTCGAACCAATGCTCCAGTTTGAAGAGGTTTTGGAAGTTATTCAACGCTTCAGAAGCGCTAATTGTCAGGATGACTTTGTGGTTTATACAGGATACTACCCGAGCGAAATGGCGGAAAAAATAGAGAAACTGGCACAATACCATAATGTAATTGTAAAGTTTGGGAGGTACCAACCTGGGCATCAGCCTCACTTCGATGAGGTGCTTGGAGTAAAGCTGGCTTCAGACAATCAGTTTGCCAGAAGAATAGAATGTTTTGGAGGAGAGAATGGGGATAGCATATTTTGAAAAAGTAACATATGAGCAATTTGTAAAAGACTGGGGAAAGCAAGCAAGCCTCTGTGGACGTTCGCTTGAGATATTTTTAAGAGACGTACTCCCGGTAGAGTACGAGTCAATTAAACTTCCAGAAAGAAAAACGGTAGGCTCTGCTGGATACGACTTTTTTAGTCCGTATGGTTTTACACTTGAGCCAGATGAGACAATTACAATACCAACTGGAATCCGGTGCCGGATTGATGATGGTTGGGTGCTGAAAATCTATATGCGCAGCGGACTTGGGTTTAAATATGGTTTGCGGCTCATAAACGGAACCGGGATTATTGACAGTGATTACTACAATTCTGATAACGAGGGACATATTCAAATCAAACTGATTAATGATTCCTCAATCCGCAAAACAGTAAAAATAAATGCTGGAGATAGCATTGCTCAGGGTATTTTTATTCCATTTGGTTTGACCGTTAGTGATCATGCGAGTGGTGTTCGCAACGGTGGCTTCGGCTCCACTGATATGGAGGATAAGACAGTTGATCAGGAATGAATGGTACCATGATCTACTTGAAAGATTGGGCGAATCTGCCGAATCTGCAGAAACAGATGATGAGCTTGAAGTAATTTATAATATAATGTTGACTCTAAACAATATGCTTGAGGAGGATATATAGATGAAAAACTGGGTTGAAGATTTTTTGAAAAATGTCGATTCTGATGAAACCGTAATCTTATGTAGCAAGGAAGAATATGCAAATGATTTACTGAAAGAATTAAAAAAAATCGATTTTATATGGAACAGTTCTGAATCTTTAAGTGAAATAACTAACTGGTATTGGCATGAAAACGACACGTGCTATTTTATTGAAAAAAGTAAAAAGATAATTACGTATGGTAGTAAAGATTATGCTGAACAGAATTATTATAAAATATTCAACTATGAGGACATTTATAATAAGTACTACCCACAAATTTCGATAGAAAAAATATGGGAAGTATGTCGGAAGTTTTACTGTGGAGGATATGTTTCGGATGATTTGATGACAACATTTGGAAGTGTAAATCGAAGAGATATCGAAGCTACAAACAACATAAAGGATATAGTTTACAAGCTTATAAACTATGACAATAACCGCCGCGATTACTGTGCTGGAGCTTTAGTCAGATATTTAGAGGACAATGAACCATATATTGTTGTTTCTGCTGATCTTAGAACTGGCAAACTGAATATCATGTCGAGTAAATGTGGACTTTTAGTTACTGTGGATGAGGTAGAACCGCTCGATGATGAGGCGATTTCTGAAATTGACACAATTTTAGAAAAGCTAAGCCTATACAAAACTAAGAATACCAAGGTAGAAGAGAATATATAGCGCTTAACGTGGTAAAAAGGTTGGAGATTTAGTGAGAGCAATAAATCCCCGTGTGCTTTGAAGATGGATACAAAAAATATTTTAGAGCAATAGAAATAAGGTTTTATTGGGAAAGATGGTGAGTCAATAAGTGGACGGTATAGTTAAAGAGTTTAAAGGAATCGAAATCGAAAGTATTAGTATATCTGTGTATTTGGGAGAAAAATATATTGCTAATGACTTTAAGACCAATCAAAAGATATTTGAGAACGAAGTGAAAAATAAAAAAATTAGCAATAGTTTTGCATACGAGTGTCCATTTGAAGATTTGGTTTGCGTTTACCCAGATGATATGGATAATTTAGAAATTATTGCCAATGAATTAAATGAAATATTTGGGGGCAATGTAAAAATCAATCTATATTTAAATGGTTTTATAGATGGAAAAGTAAACAGTATTGATATTCCATTAGAATTTTTATACTTTTGGAGGTTGTATGAATAGATTTTTGTTTTTATTCGCGCTTGTTAGCGCGTTATATTGTTTCCCTGTCTATGGACAAGATAAATCCGATCCAGAGAAGGTAACTGCAGAACAGTTTGAACGTTTGCTAGATAGTGTTACTGATACATATACAATGTATTCAAACACAGATGGAGTCAACATTCGAAAAGAGCCGAATGTGGAATCGGACATTTTGAGCCAGGCACTTTTGAATACAAGTTTTGAAGTTATAATAGAGATTGAAGGATGGTCCATGATCACTACAGAAAATGGATTCGCCTATATCAAGTCTGATTATCTATCAAGTGAAGAATCTGAAATTCCCCAATATACCGAAAATGATTTATATGTGTTGGCACATCTGATTTGTGGCGAGGCCCAGGGTTGCTCAGACGAAGAACAGCGCTATGTTGGTTCTGTCGTACTTAATCGTGTTAAGCACCCAGAATTTCCCGATACGATTGAAGCTGTTGTGTACGAACCGGGGCAATACGCCTGTGTTTCAGATGGCAATTACGACCGTGATCCGACTGAAGCTAATTGGGAAAATGCAAGATGGCTTTTGGAGAATGGCAGCGTGTTACCAGATAAAGTAATTTGGCAATCACGAGGGAAACAAGGAAAAGGGGTTTACATTAAAACTAAATGGCACAGTTATTGCTATTAGATTAATACATAGAGGTGATAATAATAACAAAAGCGGAGTTGATAGAAGCCCTTCAAAATGTTATAATTAATACAGACGATGTGCAGCAAAACGAAGATATGAATAAGATGAAGGGGTTGCTTGAAAAGTATGGGATTAAAGAAATTAAGCAGCTAAAAGGAGATGATAAGCGATTCGGTATAAAGATACGCGACGATCGGTATGCTGATGGGTTTAAATCAATAAAAGCAAAAACTAAAGAAGAAGTTTTTTCTAAGCTAGAAAAATATGATAGGGAAAAAGACATAGAGAATTCTTCTCCGACGTTTAAGCAGTGGTTTTCCGTATGGAAAGAGAGACAGTCAGTAGGAAAAAAAAGAGACCACGGTACGATTGAAAAATATAGGACTGATTATGCAAGAGTATTTGAAGGAACTGATTTTGAAAAACGGCCTATAGATGAAATGGAATCTGAGGAAATCGAAAATTTCATGCTTGAAAGGTGCAAAGCACGAAAGATTCCCAGAAAAGCGTGTAGTAATATAAATTGCATAATAAGAGGTATGTTCAAATACGCAAAAATAAAGCGCATAGTAACAGAAAATGTATGCGATTTTGTTGACTGGGAAATGATAGTTGCTCAGTGTGATGAAAAAGTCAAGGATGAATCGTGGAAAGCTATCGACGAAACAGATTCAAAACGTTTTGACATGGCCGTAAGTGAAAAGATTAGCCGAGATCCAGATAGTCTGGTCCCATATTGCGCAATGTTTGTATCATTAACCGGAGTAAGAGCTGGAGAAGCAGTTGCAATAACTTTGGATAATATTAACGAAAAGTATATTAATATAGATACTTCAGAGAAAACTATCCAAAACAAGGGGCAAAAAACAATCTACTATATTGGCCCCACTAAAAATAAAAAAAAGCGGACTATTCCCATGACAGAAGATTTAGCGCTGCTGATTAACAAAGTTTTAGAAATAAGACAGCGGACGAATAGTGATTCCAAATTCCTTTTTTGTAGAAAAAACGGTAACACTGAATGGGTATCAACACCGCAAGTTCGTGATTGGCTTCGCCGTAATAACTGTAAATGTATGCAAGCTATGCGAGCAACGCTATCAGCGCAATTAAAAAAGCAAGGCGTATCACCTTACATTGTTTCAAGTTTGCTGGGGCACTCAGTACGAGTTAATGCTGTTAATTATTCGCCAAACATCATCTCATTGGAGGAGAAGAGAGCAGCCCTGAGCAAGAATAATCGCAAAACTGTATAATTAACCATCAAATCTATTGACCAATTTTGGACCTGAAATTGGACCAGATTGGACCATATCTTTCGAAATCAAAAAAACGGTCAAAATGACGCAAACACGTCACTTTAACCGTTGATCTGTGAGTGGAACCGAAGGGACTCGAACCCTCGACCTCCTACATGCGAAGCAGGCGCTCTCCCAGCTGAGCTACGATCCCGTAACCACCGTTTGATATCATAGCACAAATTTCCAAAAAGGTAAACACTTTTTTTGAAAAGATTGAGATTTTTTTTTTGATATGGTATAACTTACAGGTGAGATTAGAACGGTTGAGGGCAGCGATGGAAAATACATATATTTACAGGCAGCAGAAAAAGTTAAGGTGCGGATACACCACCGGCACTTGCGCGGCAGCGGCTTCCACGGCAGCTGCCGCCATGTTGTTGGGGGAGCAGGCGGTGGAGCAGGCCGCGGTGGAGACGCCGGGACAGGTCCGCTTTATGCTGAATGTGGAGGATATCCGGCGGGGGGAGGGCTGGGTGGGCTGCGCGGTCCGCAAGGACGGCGGGGACGACCCGGACGTGACCCACGGCATGCAGATTTGCGCCTGGGTGGGGGTCGCGCCCCCTGCTCAGGAAGCGCCGGGTGGGTGGTATGAACATGTAAACGCCGGAGTGAGACTGAAATTAAAGGGCGGAGTGGGAATTGGACTGGTGACAATGGCGGGACTTAGCTGTGAAGTGGGAAAACATGCCATCAACCCGGTGCCCAGGAAAATGGTCTTTGAGCACGTGGAGAGGGTGTGCGCCGCCCGGGGCTTTGCCGGTTCGCTGTGGATTGTGATTTCCGCCCCCGAGGGGGAGGCGCGGGCTGCCAATACCTTCAACGGCCGCTTAGGCATCCGGGGAGGAATCTCCATTCTGGGCACCACGGGCATCGTGGAACCCATGAGCGAGGCGGCGCTGCTGGCCACCATCCGTCTGGATATCCGCCGGCAGGTCGTTCAGGGCCGCCGGTCCCTGGTGCTGACCCCGGGAAATTACGGCGAGGCCTTTGTGCGGGAGAGCCTGGGGCTGGATTTGGAGCGGGCGGTCAAGTGCAGCAATTACATCGGAGCCTCCATCGACATGGCGGTGGAGGAGGGCATCCGCCAGGTGCTCCTGGTGGGCCACGCGGGAAAGCTGGTAAAGGTCGCCGCCGGGATCATGAACACCCACTCCTCCATGGCGGACGGGCGCATGGAGATACTGGCCGCCCACGCCGCGGCCTGCGGGGCCGGGACAGAGCTGACGGAGCGGATTCTGGAGGCCATCACGGTGGACCAGGCTATGGAGTACATGGACCGGACGCCGGGCCTGGGCCTGGCGGTGATGGAGCGGGTGATCGGGCGCGTGCACATGCACCTGCGGCACAGGGCCGGCGGCATGAAAATAGAGGCCGTGGTCTTTACCAACGCCAGAGGAATTCTCGGCCGCACTCAGGGCGCGGACGAGCTGACAGAGAAGATAAGAGCAGGAGGATAAGAGATGGTACATATTGTGGGAGCCGGTCCTGGAGCGCCGGATTTAATTACGGTCCGGGGGCAGAGGCTGCTTGCGCAGGCAGATGTGGTGATTTATGCCGGTTCGCTGGTGAACCCGGAGCTGCTGTCCGGCCTGAAGGAGAACTGCCGGGTCTACAACAGCGCGCATATGACGCTGGAGGCGGTGGTGGAGGTGATTTGCGGCGCGGAGGAACAGGGCCTTGCCACAGTGCGCCTGCACACCGGCGATCCCTGCCTCTACGGCGCCATCCGGGAGCAGATGGATGCCATGGACCGGCTGGGGATTTCCTACGACATCTGCCCCGGGGTCAGCTCCTTCTGCGGCGCCGCCGCTGCCCTGGGCATGGAGTACACGCTGCCGGGCGTTTCCCAGAGCGTGGTGATCACCAGAATGGCCGGCAGAACGCCGGTGCCGGAGCGTGAGTCGATCGCCGGATTTGCGGCCCACGGCGCCACCATGGTGATCTTTTTGAGCGCGGGGATGCTGGCGGAGCTGCAGCGGGAGCTGATGGACGGGGGGTATGAGCCCTCCACGCCGGCCGCTATTGTCTATAAGGCCACCTGGCCGGAGGAAAAAACGGTCCTATGCCGGCTGGACGAGCTGGGGGATAGTGCCGCCAGGGAGGGGATTACCAAAACGGCCCTGGTGGTGGTGGGCGAGAGCGTATCCCAGGCCGGGTATGAGCGCTCCAAGCTGTACCACCCTCAGTTTACGACGGAATTCAGAAAAGGGGAGGAATTATAGTGGCTGGAATATTGTATGTGGTGGGCATCGGCCCGGGGGATGAGGGGCAGATGACGCCCCAGGCGGACGAGGCGGTCCAAAACAGCGAGGTGCTGGCCGGGTACACGGTGTACGTGGATTTGGTGCGGGAGCGCTATCCGGACAAGGATATCCTGACCACGGCTATGACCCGGGAGGAGGAGCGGTGCAGGCTGGCGCTGGAGTGCTGCATGAAGGGGCGCAGCACCGCCATGGTGTGCAGTGGGGATGCAGGCGTCTACGGCATGGCCGGCCTGATCCTGGAGCTGGCCCCGGAGTATCCGGGGGTTGCGGTGCGGGTGATCCCGGGCGTGACGGCCGCCTGCGCGGGGGCCGCAGTGTTGGGCGCCCCGCTGATGCACGACTTTGCGGTGATCAGCCTCAGCGACAGGCTGACCCCCATCGAGACCATCTGGAAGCGCCTGGAGCTGGCTGCCCAGGGCGATTTTGTGATCTGTCTTTACAATCCCTCCAGCAAGTCCAGGGCAAACTACCTGGCCATGGCCTGCGACCGCCTGCTGGCCTATTGCGGCGGGGACACGGTCTGCGGCGCGGTGCGCAACATCGGCCGGGAGGGACAGGAGTGCCGCGTCATGACGCTGCGGGAGCTGCGGGACTGGAAGGCGGACATGTTCACCACCATTTATGTGGGAAATTCCACCACCCGCCGGATCGGAGACTATATGGTGACGCCTAGGGGATACCGCCATGGACAGCCGGGCTGACCGTCTGCCTCCGGTGCTGCTGTTCGGAGGGACCACGGAGGGGCGGGAGCTGGCCGCCCGCCTGGCGGAGCGGGGGCAGAGGACGATACTGTGCGTGGCCACGGATTACGGCCGGGAAGTGCTGGATTCAGCGCTGCGGGCCAACCCCTGCCTGGACGTGCGGGTAAAGCGCATGGACGGGGAGGAGATCGCCCAGCTGATTCTGGAGCAGAAGCCGGGCCTGGTGGTGGACGCCACCCACCCCTACGCGGAACAGGTGACCAGGAATGTGCGGGAGGCCTGCGAAAAAACCGGGCGGGAATGCCTGCGCTGCCTGCGCCCCGGGTCAGGGCGGGAGGAGGCGCAGCGCGGCGTGGTGCGGGTGCCGTCCGTGGAGGCGGCGGTGGAGTGGCTATCTGCCCGGGATGGAAATATTCTGGTCACCACCGGCAGCAAGGAGCTGGCCGCTTTCACGCGCATACCGGATTTCGCGGTCCGGGTTTACGCCCGGGTGCTGCCCGCGCTTGCGTCCTTAAGAGAGTGCCTGGACCGGGGACTGTCCGGACGCCATATCATCGCCATGCAGGGGCCGTTTTCCGTGGAGACAAACCGCTCCCAGCTTGCGGAATTTGACTGCCGCTTTCTGGTGACAAAGGATACGGGGGATAAAGGCGGCTTTCGGGAAAAGGTGCAGGCCGCCGCGGAGGCGGAGGCGGTTGCGCTGGTGATCGAGCGGCCGGAGGCGGAACAGGGCCTGAGCGTGGAAGCGGTGATGGAGCGCTATGAACAGTGGAGGAGGACACGGCATGTGTGATAAGAGAATTTCGATTGTGGGCGCCGGCATGGGCGGACCGGAACAGCTGACGGGCTTAGGAAGCCGGCGGCTGAGGGAGGCCCAGGTGGTTATGGGCGCGCCCCGGCTCACGGAAGGGCTGGCGCACGAGCTCTCCGGGCGTCTGGTGCTGCCCTCCCACCGCACCGGGGAGATGGTGGAGTTTCTGAGCGCAAACCAGTGGAGCCGGGCCGTGTTTCTGGTGTCAGGGGACACGGGCTTTTACAGCGCCGCCTCCGGAGCGGCGGCCGCGTTCCGGGAGCGCGGCTGGGAGACCGAGCTGGTGCCCGGGATTTCCAGCCTTTCCTGGCTTGCGGCCAGGCTGGGGAAAAACTGGCAGAGCATGGCGGTTCTGAGCTGCCATGGCCGGGATGTGAACCCGGCGGACTGGGTGCGCAGCCACAGGGAAAGCTTTCTGCTCCTGGGCGGAAAGATCGGCGTGAAGGAGCTGTGCGAGGCGCTTTTGGAAGCCGGGCTCTCGGATTGCCGCCTGTGGATCGGGGAAAATCTTGCCGGGACAGGGGAGCGCAT
Organism: Enterocloster asparagiformis; assembly: GCA_018380885.1. Taxonomy (GTDB): domain Bacteria; phylum Bacillota; class Clostridia; order Lachnospirales; family Lachnospiraceae; genus Enterocloster. The sequence goes on along the minus strand of JAGZSY010000014.1, from coordinate 111,051 downwards.
TCAGGAGGGAAATCCGGAGGAGATTCTCGCCTGCCACAGGGAACGCCCCTTCGGCAGCCTGTGCTGCGCCGTGGCGGAATATTTCCTGGCCGCAAGCGGGGCATTCTGTTCCTTCGGCCTTCCGGACAGCGCGTTTCTCCGGGGAAAGGTGCCCATGACCAAATCCGAGGTGCGGGCCGTCTCCCTGTCAAAGCTGGGGCTGTGGCCCGGGGCGGTGTGCTATGATATCGGCTCCGGCACAGGCTCAGTGGCCGTGGAGATGGGGCTGGCGCTGAAGGCCTGGGGTGCGGGACAGGTCTACGCGGTGGAGAAAAAGGAGGAGGCCCTGGAGCTGACCAGGATGAACGGGGAACGGCTGCTGGGGAATTGGCAGGGCTTTCACGTAGTGCCGGGGAGCGCGCCGGAGGCGCTGGCCGGATTGCCGGCGCCCACCCATGTGTTTATCGGAGGCAGCGGGGGCGCTCTTTTGCAGGTGGTGGAGCATGTGCTGAGCAGGGAGCCTGGCGCACGCATTGTGGCCAACGCAATCACGCTGGAGACTGTGGCTGAGCTTTTAGCCTGCCGGAAACGCTTTCGGTTCGCTGTCTGGGAGCTGGTTCAGGTGCGGGTGGATTCGTTCCGCCCGGCCGGAAGCTACCATATGCCCGGCGCGGGCAATCCGGTGTACGTCGCCCTGATGCAGAATCCGGCCTCCGTGGAGGAGAGGCTGTGAGAGGCGTGCTCCTCGCCGCGCCCTCCAGCGGCAGCGGCAAGACGGTGGTGACCATGGGGCTTCTGGCCGGGCTGAAGCGCAGGGGGATCAGCCTGGCGGCCTACAAGTGCGGGCCGGACTACATTGACCCGATGTTTCACCGGAGGGTGCTGGAGGTGGAGAGCTGCAATCTGGACAGCTTCTTTCTGCCGCCGGACCAGGTCAGAAGCCTGGCGGAGCGGACGCTGGCGGAGAACGCGGGGCCGGGCGGCTTCGGCGTGGTGGAGGGCGTCATGGGATATTTCGACGGCCTGGGCGGAGTCTCGGTCCGGGGAAGCTCCTGCGAGATGGCTGATATTCTGGATATCCCGGTGATTCTGGTGGTGGACGGACGGGGGGCCAGCCTGTCCCTTGCCGCTCTGATCCAGGGCTTTCTAAACTATGTCCCGGCCGGCGCCCGGGGCGGGCGCAGCCGCATATTGGGCGTGATCCTAAACCGTGTGAGCGCCGGGATGTACGGCCTGCTGAAACAGGCCATCGAGTCGGAGCTGCCGGTCAGATGCCTGGGCTATGTGCCGAAGATGGACTGGCTGAAAATTGAGAGCCGCCACCTGGGCCTGGTGCTGCCCGGGGAGATCGCGGATTTGAAAAGCCAAATGGAACGCCTGGGGGAGGAGCTGGAGACCGCGCTGGACTGGGAAGGGATTTTGGCTCTGGGCGGCAGCGGTGGCCGAAGGGACTGCGCCGGCTGTCCGGCGGAGCAGGAGGAGAGCCCTGCAAAGTGCCCGGAAACGCCCGCCGCTCCTCTGCGCCCCGCCTTTCGCCTGGGAGTGGCCATGGACGAGGCGTTTTGCTTCTATTACCGGGAGAACCTGCGGGCCCTGGAGCTGGCGGGGGCAAGCCTCTGCTATTTCAGCCCGGTCCATGACCGGGAAATCCCGGAGCTGGCGGACGGACTGCTGCTGGGCGGCGGTTATCCGGAGCTGCACGCCCGGGAGTTGGCAGGAAATCAGAGTATGCGAGAGAGCATCCGCAAGGCGGCCCGGGAGGGCATGCCGATGCTGGCCGAGTGCGGGGGATATCTGTATCTGCTGGAGGAACTGGAGGCGGACGGCGGCACGGTCTACCCCATGGCCGGGGTGTTTGCGGGCGCGGGACGCAGGGAGAACAGGCTGCGGCAGTTCGGCTATATCACGGTAGCCGCAAAAGCGGACGGCCGCTATCTGAGGCGGGGGGAGACGGTACGGGCCCACGAGTTTCATTATTGGCACTGCGCCCTGGACGGGGAGCGGGCGGTGATGGAGGCAGTCAAGCCGGTGGGACAGAAGCGCTGGCCGGCCATGCGCGAACAGGGGCGGGTATTGGCGGGATTTCCCCACCTGTATTACCGCTCCTGCCCGGAGCTAGTCAGGCGCTTTGCAAGACAGTGCGCCCGGTACCGGGAGGAAAAACACGGAAAGCTGGTAAATGGAGATGCTGACATTAGAGAAAGTGATTGATACCATAAAGGAACCGGACAGTGAGGCCGCCTCCCTGGCGAAACGGCGCTGGGACAGCGTGGCCAAGCCCCTGAACAGCCTGGGCGTGCTGGAGCGCGATCTGATCCGCATCGCGGGAGTTAAAGGAACGCCGCGGATTTCCATTGGCCGCAAGGCCATCGTGGTCATGTGCGCGGATAACGGGATTGTGGCCGAGGGGGTAACCCAGACCGGCCAGGAGGTGACCGCGATTGTGGCGGAGCACATGGGGGAGGGCACCTCCTGCGTGTGCCGGATGGCCGCTGTGGCCGGGGCCCAGGTGATCCCGGTGGACATCGGCATCGCCGGGGAAGTGTCCTCGCCGGGTATACTGCGGATGAAGGTTGCGCCGGGAACTAGGAATTTTCTGAAGGAGGCGGCTATGAGCCGCCGGGAGACGGTGCAGGCCCTGGAGACGGGGATCGCCGTGGCGGGGGAGATGAGCCGCAGGGGCTTTGAACTGCTGGGGTCCGGGGAAATGGGCATCGGCAACACGACCACCAGCAGCGCGGTGCTGTCCGTGCTCCTGGAACAGCCGGCCGGCCGGGTGACCGGCCGGGGCGCAGGGCTGGACACGCCCTCCCTTCACAGGAAAATCGCGGTGATCGAGGAGGGGATCCGACTGCGCCGCCCGGATAAACGGGACGGGATCGACGTGCTGTCCAAGGTGGGCGGGCTGGACCTGGCCGGACTGGCCGGACTCTATATCGGCTGCGCCTACTATGGGATTCCGGCGGTGCTGGACGGGCTGATCTGCGCGGCCGCGGCCCTGGCGGCGGTGCGCATCTGCCCGGCTGTGGGCGGATATCTCCTGGCCTCCCACGTGTCCGCGGAGCCGGCCGGGGCCATGGCCCTGGAGGCTCTGGGGCTGGAGCCTGCTATCAACGCCGGGATGTGCCTGGGCGAGGGTACCGGCGCGGCCGCTCTTTTCCCGCTGCTGGATATGGCCCTGGCGGTTTACGACGGAATGAGCACCTTCGGGGAGATGCAGGTGGAGCAATACCAGCCCCTGACATGAGAAAGGGAGAGGAATGTGAGCGCATGATAACACTGGTGACAGGGGGCTGCGGGAGCGGAAAATCGGAGTACGCGGAACGCCTGACGGCGGAAAGCGGCTGCCCGCGCAGGTGGTATGTGGCCACCATGGAGGTTTACGGGGAAGAGGGACGCCAAAAGGTGGAGCGCCACCGCCGGCAGCGGGCCGGAAAAGGATTTCGCACCGTCGAGTGTCCCAGAGGGCTGGAGACGGTGCGGATCCCCGGCGGTCCTGAGGGGACGGCGGTGCTCTTGGAGTGCGTGTCCAACCTGGCCGCCAACGAGATGTTCGGCGGCCGGGATTTGCCGGCCGGGAGCAGAGAACCCGACAGGGGCAAAGGGCCCGACGGGGGCAAATCGCTGTCCCGGCCCGCCTATGAGGCGGTGATGGCCGGAATCAAAGCCCTGGCCCGCCGGTGCGGGGAGCTGGTTATCGTCACCAACGAGGTGGGAGGCGACGGGATTGCCTATGAGGCAGAGACAATGGAGTATATCCGTCTGATGGGTAGAATCAATGCCGGCCTGGCCAAGCTGGCGGACCGGGTGGTGGAAGTGGTGTATGGGATTCCGGTGGTGCTCAAGGGGGAGGCCGATGCTGCGGGCGCTTCCCCGGAGCACACAGGCCGGACGGCAGGAGAGGGGGACAAGCTGTGAACGGATTTTATTCTTTGATCATCGCTGTCTCCATGTACTCCAAATTTCCCATGCCAACGATCAACTGGACCAGAGAGCGTATGGGCTATGTGATGTGCTGGTTCCCTGTGGTGGGAATCCTGGAGGGGCTGGCGCTGTGGCTTTTGCAGGCGGCCGGCGCGGCGCTGGGCTTCTCGGCGGCCGGCCGCGCGCTGGCTGCGGCGGCCCTGCCTCTTCTGGTCACCGGCGGCATCCACATGGACGGCTTTCTGGACACCATGGATGCCATCCATTCATACGGGGACCGGGAGAAGAAGCTGGAGATTCTCAAGGATCCCCATGTGGGCGCGTTCGCGGTGATCGGCTGCGGGGGATATCTGCTCCTGTACGCGGCCGCCGCGTACGAGGTTACGGTGTTGGGGCTATGGCCCCTGGCGCTGCCGGTTTTGGTGATGGAGCGGGCGCTCAGCGGCCTGTCGGTGGTGTTCTTCCCCTGCGCGAAAAAGAGCGGTCTGGCCGCCACCTTCTCCGACGGCGCCAAGCGCCGGGCCGCGGGGATCAGCCTGGGCCTTTGGCTGGCCGCGGCCCTGTGGTTTTGCGCCATGGCGGTTCCGGGAGGCGGTCCGGCCGCGGCGTTTGGACTGCTGGCGGTGCAGTTGGCGGTATTCCTTTATTACCGCCGCATGTCTGTGGGGCAGTTCGGGGGTATAACGGGTGATCTGGCCGGTTATTTTTTGCAGGTCTGCGAGTTGGCGAGCCTGTTCTGGCTGGCTGCGGCCGGGCATATGGGGGCGGCCGGGTAGCGGGGGCGCAGGCCGTCCGCATGGCCGCCGGGCAGGTCCCGGACCGGCAAAGAAAGCGGGCCCTGCGCCCGGAACGTTAAAACCATTCAGGAAAGGCGGAGCAGTATGATTCTGGTAACAGGCGGAACGGCCCAGGGAAAACGGGCCTTTGTGGAGCGGGAGCTGACGGCGGGGGAAGCTGTGGAGTGGGTGGATGGAGCGCAGGCGGATATGGACCGCCTGTTGTCCGCTGCCTTCTGCTATAATTTCCAGGCCTTTGTCCGCCGGGCTTTGACCGGTGAGGTGGAGGCGGATACGGGGGGGCTGGCGCAAATTCTGCTGCAGGCCAGGCCGGACCGCGTGATCGTCACCGATGAGATCGGCGGCGGCATCGTCCCGGTGGACCGGCTGGAGCGGAGCTGGCGGGAGGAGACGGGAAGGCTTTGCTGCAGTCTGGCCGCCGGGGCCCGGCAGGTGTGGCGGGTGAACTGCGGGCTGGGGCAGAGGATTAAATAACAGAGCGGCCTGAGGCGGCACAGAACAGAGAACGGGAGAGAATGACTGCATGTTTGGTATGGAACTGGGATGGTATGGAAGCTTTGTGTTTCACGGGGCGGCCCTGCTGGGCGGCTGCGCGCTGGATTGGCTCTTTGGCGACCCGGTGCGGCTGCCCCACCCGGTGCGGCTGATGGGGCGGATGATATCCGGGCTGGAGGCGCGGCTGCGCCCGCGTTTTGCGGGCCGGGAGCGGACTGCGGGCTGGATTTTGGCGTCCCTTATGTGTCTGTTCTGGACCGCGGTGCCGGCGCTGGTTCTGGGAATTTTTGGGGAAATTCTGCTGCGCCTGCCCGGACACGCGGGGGCGGGGATCTTTCTTGCGGCGGAGAGCCTGATGTGCTACCAGCTTCTGGCGGCCAGGGACCTGTGCGCGCAGAGCATGAAGGTATGCCGCTCCATGGAAAAGGGCGACGTGGAGGAAGCCAGAAGAAATGTTTCCATGATCGTAGGCCGGGACACCGCGCCCCTGGACGGCGGCGGTATCCTGCGGGCGGCCGTGGAGACCGTGGCTGAGAACGCCTCCGACGGCGTGATCGCCCCCATGGTCTACATGGCGCTTTTCGGCCCTTTGGGCGGTTATCTCTACAAGGCGGTGAACACTATGGACTCCATGGTGGGCTACAAAAATGAGCGCTACCTGGAACTGGGACGGGCGGCAGCCAAGCTGGACGACCTGCTCAATCTGGCGCCCGCCCGGCTCACCGGCCTGCTGTTTTGCGCCTGCGCCGCGCTGCTGCCCGGATTTGACGGCAGGGGGGCCTGGAAGGTGTTTCTGCGGGACCGGTTTAACCACGCCAGTCCCAATTCCGCCCAATCCGAGGCCGCCTGCGCCGGGGCCCTGGGCCTGCGCCTGGCCGGGGACGCCTGGTATTTCGGCGCACTCTGCCGCAAGCCCTATATCGGGGACCCGGTGCGGGAAATCCAGGCGGCGGATGTGCGGAGGGCAAACCGGCTGATGTTTTGCGCCCAACTGCTGCTCTTGGCGGCGTGGGCCGTATTTCTGGCCCTGTGGGCTGTTTTGTGAAGGAGGATAGGACCATGGAATATCAACACGGAGGAGATATCTACAGCCAGGAGGTGGAGCTGGATTTCTCGGCAAACCTAAACCCGTTGGGGCTGCCCCAGGCAGTGCGGCGGGCGGCGGCGGACAGTCTGGCGGACAGCGCAGCCTACCCGGACAGCCGCAGCAGGAAACTGGTGAAGGCCCTGGCCGCTTATCACGGAGTTAAGGAGGAGTGGGTGATCTGCGGCAACGGGGCCGCTGACCTGATTTTCGGGCTGGCTCTGGCGGTAAAGCCGGATCGCGCCCTGGTGACGGCTCCGGCTTTTTCCGAATATGAGCAGGCGCTGGCCGCGGTGGATTGCAGGGTGTCCTATCTGGACCTGCTTGAGCAGGACGGATTCGGGCTGAACCGGGAGAGATTGTTGGAAAAATTGGCTGAGGGCCCCCGGCTGGTGTTCCTCTGCAATCCCAACAATCCCACCGGAGTACCGATCCCGCGGGAGGATGTGGAATGGGCGGCAGGAGCCTGCCGGGAGATAGGCGCGCTTTTGGCGGTGGACGAGTGCTTCTGCGATTTTCTGGACGATCCGGGGAGCTGTTCTGTGATTCCATTCTTGGAAAAACACCCCAATTTGTTCGTGCTCAAAGCATTTACCAAGCTCTACGCGATGGCGGGACTGCGCCTGGGATACGGCCTGTGCGCCTGCGGCGAGCTGATGGAGAAGCTGGAGCGGGTGCGGCAGCCCTGGAGCGTTTCAAACGTCGCCCAGGCGGCCGGGCTGGCTGCGCTGGGCGAAACGGAATATGTGCGGAAGTCCACGCGGGCCATCGCGGCGGAGCGCAGATGGCTGACAGACGAATTGACCCGGCTGGGACTGGTGGTGTACGGCTCCCGGGCCAATTACATTTTCTTTCGCGACCCGGCGGGAGCAGCCCCGCCCTCCGCTGTCTCACCCTTCCCCAAAGGCAGACTCTACCACGCGCTCTTACAGCAGCGCATTCTGATCCGCTCCTGCGCCAACTACCGGGGGCTGGACAACACCTATTACCGCGTCTGCGTAAGGCTGCGGGGGGACAACGAAATTCTTATCCGGGAGCTGGAGCGGATTCTAAAGCGGGAATATCATTTGGAAAGGCAGGAATAGAGCGATGGCAAAAGCGATCATGATACAGGGAACCATGTCAAATGTGGGCAAAAGCCTGATCGCGGCGGGACTCTGCCGCATCTTTAAGGAGGACGGCTACCGCGTGGCCCCCTTTAAATCCCAGAACATGGCCCTCAACTCCTTTATCACGGAGGAGGGCCTGGAAATGGGCCGGGCCCAGGTGGTCCAGGCGGAGGCCGCCGGCATCAGGCCCACGGTGGATATGAACCCCATCCTGCTGAAGCCCACCACCGACGTGGGCAGCCAGGTGATCGTGCGGGGAGTCCCCATCGGCAACATGAAGGCCCGGGAATACTTCGCCTATAAGAAGGAGCTGGTTCCGGCAGTGATGGAGTCCTACCGCCGCCTGGAGGAGTCCTGCGACATTGTTGTGATCGAGGGGGCGGGAAGCCCGGCGGAGATCAATTTAAATCACGAGGACATCGTGAACATGGGCATGGCGGCCATGGCCGATGCGCCGGTGCTGCTGGTGGGGGACATTGACCGGGGCGGCGTGTTCGCCCAGCTGTTCGGCACTATCGCCCTCTTGAAGGAGGAAGAGCGGGCAAGGGTCAAGGGCCTGGTGGTCAACAAGTTCCGGGGCGACAAGTCCATCCTGGATCCCGGAGTGGCCATGCTGGAGAAGCTGTGCGGGATTCCGGTGGCCGGGGTGGTGCCCTACATGAACGTGGAGCTGGAGGACGAGGACAGCTTAAGCGGCGCCCTGGAAAACGGCGGCGCACAAAGGGGGGAGGTCCCGCTGGTGGACATTGCGGTGATCCGGTTCCCGCGGATCGCCAATTTCACCGATTTCAACGCCCTGAGCGCTATCCCCTGCGTGCGGGTACGCTATGTGGCCAGACCGTCGGAGCTGGGGAATCCCGATCTGGTGGTGCTGCCGGGGACCAAAAATACCATCAGCGATCTGCTGTGGCTGCGCAGCAGCGGCCTGGAGGCGGCGGTGCTCAAGCTGGCTTCACGCCGGATCCCCCTCTGGGGCATCTGCGGAGGTTTCCAGATGCTGGGAGAAGAGGTGATCGACGAGGCCGGCGCTGAGGGCGGGCCGGTGCGCAGGGCGGCAGGCATGGGCCTGCTCCCCCTGACCACCTGGTTCGAGGAGGAGAAGGTCCGCACCCGGGTCAGCGGCTCCCTGGGGGAGCTGGACGGCGCCCTGTCGGCCCTGTCCGGAAAGTGCGTGGAGGGCTATGAGATTCACATGGGCCGCACCGCCATTTCCGGAGGGCGGGGACCGGAGGACACGGGCAAGCTGGCGGACTACCGGGCGGAGCCGGAAATCTGCCGCCCAATGGCCTATCTGATGGAGACCCAATCCGGCTCCAAACAGGTGAAAACGGACGGATGGAACCGGGGAAATGTGTACGGCTCCTACGTTCACGGCATATTCGACGACCCCGGCATCGCCAGATGCCTGACCGAGGCCCTGCTGGCGAAAAAGGGCCTGAGCGCGGACCTGGAGGGGACTGCGGACTACGCAGCGTTTAAGGAGAGGCAGTTTGAAGCCCTGGCAAAGGGCCTGAGGGCCGGCCTGGACATGGAGCGGATATACGGTATTATGGGCTTGAAGGGAGGAGTAGGGCGTGAAGATTGAGCTGGAGCAGGTGCTGCCCTCGCAGATCGAGGCCAGGAGCTTTGAGATTATCGGCCGGGAGCTGGAGGAAATGGGAAAAAAGCTGGACCCGGAGCAGGAGCCGGTGATCAAGCGGTGCATCCACACAACCGCGGACTTCGAGTACGCGGACAGCCTGGCATTCTCGGGCCGGGCGGTTGCGCTGGGACTGGAAGCGCTGCGGGCAGGGGCCCACATTATGACGGACACCAGGATGGGCTGGTCCGGCGTGAACAAGGCGCGGCTTGCAAAGCTGGGGGGAGAGGCGCTCTGCTTCATGGCCGACGAGGACGTGGCAAGAACCGCGGCGGAGCGCGGCACCACCAGGGCGGCGGCCAGCATGGACAAGGCGGCGGCCCTGTACGGGCAGGGAGGCCCCAGGGAAGCGGTGCCCTGCATCTTTGCCGTGGGAAACGCGCCCACCGCGCTGGTGCGCCTGTACGAGCTGGTGACGGACGGCCTTTTAAAGCCTGCGCTGATCATCGGGGTGCCGGTGGGGTTCGTCAATGTGGTCCAGTCCAAGGAGCTGATCCTGACGCTGGAACACACGCCGTACGTTGTGGCCAGGGGCAGAAAGGGCGGCAGCAACGTGGCCGCGGCCATCTGCAACGCGCTGCTGTACCGTGCGTGAGGGACGGGCGCTCATGGCCGTCCGGGAGCCGGGGCAGGAAGCGCTGTCCTACGGCATCGGTTTCAGACGGGCCGGTAAACGGAAGGCTTTGGTGGAAATAGTTGCCGAACCGGCCCAAACATTGTATACTAATTGGTAAATATGTTGTGAATCATTTGACGAATCATAGGGAGAAGGGGTTTGGGCATGGATTTATATCGGATTATCCTGGTGGACGATGAGGAAGAGGTGCGCAAGAGCATTATCAAAAAGATCGACTGGAACGCGGCCGGATTCCAGGTGGTCGGCGATGCGGAGAACGGCGAGGAAGCCCTGGAGCGCGTCGAGGCCCTGGAGCCGGACGTGATTCTGACGGATATCCGCATGCCTTATATGGACGGCCTGACCCTGGCGGAGAAGGTGCGCCAGCGCTTTCCGTCCACCAAAATCGTCATTTTCTCCGGCTACGATGATTTTGAATACGCCAAGCAGGCCATCAAGCTCAATGTGACCGAGTACATTTTAAAGCCCGTCAACGTGGAGGAATTGACCGCCATCTTAAAGCGGATCAAGTCCAATCTGGACGAGGAGATCGAGCAGAAGCGCAACGTCAGCCTGCTGCGGGAGAATTACCGCAAAAGCCTGCCCATCCTGAGAGAGCAGTTCTTAAACGACCTGATCAACCGCAGGGTGGGCGCGGACCTGCTGGAAAACCGCCTGTCCGAGTACGACATTCCCATCGCCGGCGCCCAGAAATGGGTGGCTGTGGCGATCGACATCGAGCCGGCGGAGCAGAAGGAGGGGAGAGGGCTGCCGCTGCACCAGGAGACCAACCTGATCCCCATCTCCGTCATGCAGATCGTGGAGGAGAAGCTGAAGGACTACTGCCGGTTCACCATGTTCACCTCCAATCAGGGGCCGGAATCCGGTATGACGGTGATCGCCGCCATCGATGAGGAGAACAGCCAGACCGGCCTCATCGATGTGCTGGGCGATATCTGCAAGGAGACGCGCAAGATTCTGGAGGTGCCCATCACCATCGGCATCGGCCACCGCTGCACGGACCTTCTCTACATCGGGGATTCCTACAAGGCGGCGGTGGACGCCCTGGGCTACAAGGCCATCGTGGGCATCGGCAGCACCATCTACATCAACGACGTGGAGCCGGGGGACGGCGGCAAGCTGTCCTTTGACAGCCGGGACGAGGCGGACCTGATCGCGGCCGTGAAGTTCGGGCCTCAGGAGAAGATCGAGGAGGCCGTCCGGCGGGTGGTGGAGCGGATGAGCGACGCGAAGGTGCATTTCAGACAGCACCAGGCCTATATGCTCAGCGTGGCCAACTGCATCGTCCAATTGATGCAGCAGTACGACCTGGATATGGCGGAGATGTTCGGGGAAGGCCGGGATTACGCGGACACCTTCACCGTGATCCCCAAGATGCAGAAGCAGGAGGAATTCGGCCAGTGGCTGCTGCCCGTGGCCCTGCGCATGAACCAGGCCATGAACCAGGAGCGCGACAATACCATGAAGCAGGTGATCAAGGAGGCCAAGCAGTATATCCAGGACAATTACCAGGACCCCGAGCTGTCCGTGGAAAAAATCTGCCGCCATTTGCACATGAGCCCGGCCTACTTCTCCACCATGTTCAAGAAGGAGACGGGCCAGGCCTACATCGCCTACCTGACCGAGGTGCGCCTGGACAAGGCGGTGGAGCTTTTGGGCAAGACGGATGACAAGACCTACGTCATTGCGGCCAAGGTGGGGTACCAGGAGCAGAATTATTTCAGCTATGTGTTTAAGAAGCGCTTCGGCGTCTCGCCCACCAAGTTCAGGGGGGCCAAGTAAGCGAGGAGGGCGGCCATGCCTTTGAAAAAGCGCCGGTATCCGTTCCAGAATACCAGCATCCGCTATACCATATTCATCTATTTCACCGTGTCCGCCCTGGCGGCCAGCATCTTCATCGCCCTGTCCATGTACAGCCGCATGTCCGGGCAGATGTCGGCGTCCATCCAGGAGGAGAACCAGATTCTGATCAACCAGCTCTCCCGGACCACGGATACCTACCTGCGCACCATCATGAAGCTGTCCGACTCCCTGTACTACGGGGCCGTCAAGAACGCGGACCTGTCCGACAGCTCCATCAACCGCGAGATCACCCTGCTCTACGACAACAACAAGGACAATGTGGAAAATATCGCCCTTTTGTCCAACGACGGCAAGCTTCTGGAGGCGGTTCCCGCTGCCAGGCTCAAGACCAGCCTGGATGTGCGGTCCGAGCCCTGGTTTAAGAATACCCTGGAAAAGACGGAGAACCTGCATTTCTCCATCCCCCAGGTCCAGTACATCTTTGACGCCAACGAGAACCAGTACCGCTGGGTGATCTCCGTGTCCCGGGCGGTGGAGATCACCCAGGGCCCCTACACGGACCAGGGCGTGTTGCTCATCGATATCCGCTACAGCAGCCTGGAGCAGCTCTTCGACAGCGTCAGCCTGGGAAACGGAGGCTACGTGTACTTAATCAGCAGCGGCGGGGACATTATCTACCACCCCAGGGCCCAGCTTCTGGACTCCGGCATCGCCAGCGAGAACAATCTGAAGGCGGCGGAGTACCGGGACGGCAACCACGAGGAGCTGTTTGAGGGCAAAAAGCGCCTGGTGACGGTAAAGAGCGTGGGCTACACCGGCTGGAAGATCGTGGGCGTCACCCCCATGGACGGGGTGTCCCTGAACAATCTGAAAACCAAGCTGTTCGTGGTTTTTATCATCGCCTTTATCCTGTTCATCCTGTCCATCATCAACTCCTATATTTCCTCCAGGATCACCGATCCCATCAAGGCCCTGGAGAAGTCGGTGAACGAGATCGAGGAGGGCAATCTGGAGGCCAATGTGTATGCCGGCGGCTCCTATGAGATTCAGCATTTGGGCAATTCCATCCAGAATATGGCCAGGCAGATCAGGCGGCTGATGAATGATATCGTGGCTGAGCACGAGTCCAAGCGCAAGAGCGAGTTCGACACCCTGCAATCCCAGATCAACCCACATTTCCTCTATAATACCCTGGATATCATCGTGTGGATGATCGAGAACGAGCGGCAGTCCGAGGCCGTAAAGGTGGTGACCGCCCTGGCGCGGTTCTTCCGCATCAGCCTGAGCAAGGGCAAGAGTATAATCCCGGTGAGGGACGAGCTGGAGCACGTGCGCAACTATCTGATGATCCAGTCCATGCGCTACAAGAACAAATTCACCTACGCCATTGAGGCGGAGCCGGGCGTGGAGGAGCTGGCCAGCTTAAAGCTCATGCTCCAGCCCCTGGTGGAGAACGCCATCTACCACGGCATGGAATTTATGGACGGGGACGGGGAAATTCGAATCCGGGCGTGGCGGGAGGACGGCGACCTGTACATGAGCGTGGGGGACAACGGCCTGGGCATGACCGGGGAGCAGGTGGAGAATCTGTTTGCGGCTTCCGGCCACGTGTCCTCCAAACGGGGCTCGGGCATCGGCGTGCGCAATGTGAACGAGCGCATCAAGCTGTATTTCGGCAAAGAGTACGGGCTGGTCATCGACTCTGAGCCGGACGAGGGAACCACGGTCACGGCCCATCTGCCGGCCGTTCCCTACGAGCAGGTGGCAGGGAAGGTCACGTGACGGGCAGGACGGAGGGAAAGCCAACATGATAGCAATGTCGAAAAATGAGAAAATACTGTGGGCTCTGTCGGCCTGCGCCCTGATCCTGCTGTTTCTGATGTCGTCCACCGATTTAATCATCAAGGAGAAAAAGGTGGAAATTTATCCCATTTCCGTGATCATCGAGGATTTCAACGACGATTTTTACGGGAATTTCCGCAAGGGAATGGACAAGGCGGCCTTAGAGTACCACGCGGATATCAACTTTATTACGCTGTACGAGCGCAATGACCAGGAACAGCAGCTGGAGCTGGTGAACCGTGAGATCAAGGACGGGGCCAAGGCCGTGATCCTGACCCCGGTAAACGAGCAGGAGACAATCCGGGCCCTGGACCGCACCAGCTTAAACAGTCCGGTGGTGCTGCTGGGGTCGCCGGTGCCCAACGAGATCGTGGTGGCCAGCGTGGCGGTGGACGGCTACGAGATGGGGGAGAAGCTGGGGAACGCGGTGGCTGCCCAGCAGCCCAAGGAAAATCCTGTGTATCTGTTTACGGACGGGCTGGAGTACGGCCTCAACCTGCGGGTTTACGACGGCGTGAGAACCGTTCTGGAGCGGGAGGGCTTCACCTGCTCGCTGGTGGAGCGCAGGGACGGCGACACCTACCGCGGGATCATCGAGGAGACGGTCTATCCCGGCAGCGGCCGGGCGGCCATTGTAGCCCTCGACACGCCCTCCCTGTGGGAGGCGGCCCAGATTCTGGAGGACAGCAGCGTGTATCACGATTATATCACCGGCCTCTACGGCGTGGGCAGCACCACCGCGCTGCTCAACCAGCTGGACAAGGGGATTATCCGGGGGCTGGTGACCTACAACCGGTACGACGAGGGGTACCTGAGCGTGGAGCGGGCCGTGGAGGCCATTGAGGGCAGGCGGCAGAGGGAACAGATCCTTCTGGACTCCTACTATATAGAAAAACCGCAGCTGCGGGACAAGCAGTACGAGAAAATGCTCTATCCCATGGACTGATGGGAAAAGGGAGAATGTGGGGGAGGAAACCATATGGAGGTCAACAAAAAACGGTGGCTGTGCGGCGGCACGGCGGTGATCCTGGCGCTGGCCGCAGTGGTGGCCGGGATTGTGTACTGGTACAAAAGCAACCGGGTGACGCCGCCCAAAACCTCGGTCCGCATCGGCGTTACGCTGTACAGGGGCGACGACACGTTCATCAGCACGGTGCGGGCGGCTCTGGAGGAGCGGGCCAAGGCCTACGAGCAGGAGACCGGCATCAAGGTGGTCATGGATATTGTGGACGCCAAGCTGAACCAGAACACCCAGAACAGCCAGGTGGAGCGGTTTATCTCCCTGGGCTACGACGCCCTGTGCGTGAACATCGTGGATCGCTCCGCTGCGTCCATCATCATCGACAAGGCCATAGATGCGGGGATTCCCGTGGTGTTCTTCAACCGGGAGCCGGTGGAGGAGGACATGAACCGCTGGGAAAAGCTGTACTACGTGGGGGCGGATGCCAAGGAATCCGCGGTGCTCCAGGGCAATATCCTGGTGGACGCCTACAAAAAGGATCCGTCCACCCTGGACAGCAACGGGGACGGCCTGGTGAGCTATGTGCTCCTGGAGGGGGAGAGCAGCCACCAGGACTCCCTGATCCGCACCGAGTGGTCCATCCAGACCCTAAAGGACGGGGGCGTGCCCCTGGAAAAGCTGACCGGAGGCATCGCCAACTGGGAGCGCAGCCAGGCGTCGGCCTGGATGGAGCAGTGGCTCTCGGAGTACCCGGACCAGATCGAGCTGGTGATCTGCAACAACGACGACATGGCCCTGGGGGCAATCGACGCTATCAAGCGGGCGAACATTCGCAAGGGCGCCATCAAGGTGGTGGGGATCGACGGCACGCCGGTGGGCAAGGAAGCCCTGGAGGCAGGGGACTTGTTCGGCACGGTGGAGTCCGACCGGGAGCAGTACGCCAGGGTGATTTTCGACATCGCCGCAGCCTGCGCCATGGGCAAGGGCGTGCCTGAGGACATCTCCCTGGACGGGGGAAAATACTACCGCTGCCCGCAGATTGCCCTGACCGGCAGGGAATAGACAGGAAAGGCCTTGTGCAAAATGGAGCAAAACTCCTGTGCACAGGGCTTTTTTTACCCCTGAAAGCAAAAAAATGCTTTGAAAGTTTGAAGAATATTATAAAAAAATATCACATTAGACAGAAAATCAAAGAAATTTCATAATGGACCGTAAAAAATCATATGGAAAAATGCATAATTCGGAACTATAATAACCTTGTCGTTAAGATAAAAGTAACAAATACGACAGAAAACCGAAAACAAAGCAAAGGGAGGATTACAAACATGAGAGTATTAAGAAAAGTTACTGCAGTTGCAATGGCTTCCGCAATGGTATTTTCCATGGCAGGATGCGGCGGCGGAGCGAAAGAGACCACCGCAGCAGCCACCGAGGCTCCGAAAACTGAAGCAGCGACCGAGGCGGCCACAGAGGCAGCGACCGAGGCTGCGGCGGCAGCCAGTGAGGCGGCTACAGAGGCAGCGGCAGCGACTACCGGTGACTATGCTGATAAGAAGGTCGGCATCAGCATCTACAAATTCGACGATAACTTCATGACCCTGTACCGTACCGAGTTAGAGAGATATCTGGTTGAGGACCTGGGCTTCAAGAAAGAGAACATCACCATCATGGACGGCAAGAACGATCAGGCTGAGCAGACCAACCAGATCGACAACTTCATCAACCAGGGCGTGGACGTTCTGATCCTGAACCTGGTTCAGTCCTCCTCCGCTCCCACTGTTACCGACAAGTGTAACGAGGCCGGAATCCCCGTTGTTTACATCAACCGCGAGCCGGATGTAGCGGAAGAGCAGAGATGGAAAGACGAAGGAATCAAGGCTACATACGTTGGCGCGGACGCAAGACAGTCCGGCACCTTCCAGGGCGAGGAGATCGCAGAGCTTGAGAACCACGGCGATGCCAACGGCGACGGCGTTGTGAGCTACATCATGGTTCAGGGCGATCCCGAGAACGTGGACGCTCAGTACAGAACCGAGTACTCCGTAAAGGCTCTGACCGACGCAGGCGTGAAGGTTGAGGAGCTGTTAAAGCAGAGAGGCGACTGGGATCAGGCCAAGGGCCAGCAGATCGTGCAGGATGCTCTGACTCAGTATGGCGACAAGATCGACGTTGTGTTCTGTAACAACGACGCAATGGCTCTGGGCGCTCTGGCCGCAATCCAGGCAGCAGACAGAAAAGTGGGCGAGGACATCTACATCGTAGGCGTTGACGCTCTGACCGAGGCCGTTCAGAACGTAATGGAAGGCAAGATGACCGGTACTGTATTTAACGATCACATCAGCCAGGCTCAGAAAGCTGCCAACATTGCTTGTGATTTCTTAAATGGCAAAGACGTTGAGAACGTAAACATGGTTGACTATGTAAAGGTTACCAATGACAACGCACAGGAAATCCTTGACATCGTGAAATAAGCGGTTAGCAGAGTAGAAATTTTTCAGGTGTGTCTGTCCGGCACACCTGATTTTATGAAAGGAGATAACGGGATGGCAGAGTACAGATTGGAAATGCGGGGTGTCAGCAAAAGTTTCCCCGGCGTCAAGGCTCTGGACGGGATCAGCCTGAAGGTCCGGCCGGGCACCGTACACGCTCTGATGGGCGAGAACGGCGCCGGCAAATCCACGCTGATGAAGTGCCTGTTCGGAATTTACAAGATGGATGAGGGGGAAGTTTATTTGGACGGGGAGAAGATGAATATCCTGAACCCGGACGACGCCCTTCACAAAGGTCTGGCCATGGTGCACCAGGAACTGCAGCCCATACCGGAGCGTTCCATCGCCGAGAATATGTACTGCGGCAGGTTTCCGACCAGGAATTATGGCCCGCTGAAAGTAATCGACCATAAGAAAATGAACGAGGAAGCGGAGAAGTGGCTGAAAGACGTGAAGATGAGCTTCGATCCCAAAGCCAAGCTGGGCACTCTGTCCATCTCACAGATGCAGTCCGTTGAGATTGCCAAGGCCGTATCCATGAACGCCAAGGTGGTGATTCTGGATGAGCCTACCTCCTCCCTGACGGACAACGAGGTGGAAGCCCTGTTCCGGATCGTCCGCGATCTGCGGGACAGAGGCGTTTCCCTGATTTACATATCCCACAAGATGGCTGAGATCCGCGAGATCGCGGACGACATCACCATCATGCGCGACGGCACTTACGTGGGCAGCTGGGCGGTGAAGGATATCAGCGACCAGGAGATCGTAAAACAGATGGTGGGCCGCGAGCTGACCAACATCTATCCGCCCAGGGACAATGAGCCCGGGGACGTGATCCTGGAGGTAAAGCACTTATCCAGCATCCACGAGCGCTCCTTCCAGGACTGCAGCTTTGAGCTGCACCGGGGTGAAATCCTGGGCTTCGGCGGCCTGGTGGGCGCTCAGAGAACCGAGCTGATGGAGGCCATCTTCGGCATGCGCCATGTGGCAAGCGGCGAGGTGCTGATGAACGGCAAGCCCATCAAGGTGGCCAGACCCCAGGACGCGATCCGCGGCAATATCGGTATGATCACCGAGGACCGGCGGGGGACCGGTATCATCGGCTGCCTGTCCATCGCGGACAACGTTTCCATCTCCTCGCTGGATCAGTATCTGGATATGGGCATCGTGCTGAACCACGGAAAGATCGAGCAGCTGGTCAAGGACAACGTGGCGAAGCTGAGCATCAAGACGCCCAGCAGCAAGACCACAATCCAGTCTCTCTCGGGCGGCAACCAGCAGAAGGTTATCATCTCCCGGTGGCTGGCCAACAACCCGGACGTGCTGATCATGGATGAGCCCACCCGGGGCATCGACGTGGGCGCCAAGTACGAGATCTATCAGATTATGATCAATCTTGCGAAGCAGGGAAAAGCCATTATCATGATTTCCTCCGAGATGCCGGAGCTGATCGGTATGTCCGACCGCATCATGGTAATGTGTAACGGCAGGATTACCGGCGAGGTATCCGGTGAAGAAGCAACCCAGGAGAATATCATGAGCCTGGCTACCAAGTTTTAGCCGAAGGAGGACGTAGGGATGGATAAAAAGAAAATAAATGTCAAAGATTTTTTAATCAACAACGGAATTATCATGCTGCTGATTATCATGGTGGCATATGTAAGTATCACAAAAGATAATTTCTTCAGCTTCAACAACATGAAGGGCATCGCGTTAAACTGCGCGCCCCGTTTCATCATCGCCTTCGGCGTCAGCGGCTGTCTGATCACCCGCGGCACGGACCTGTCCGCAGGACGCTGCGTGGGCTTAAGCGCCTGTATTGCAGGCACCCTGCTCCAGGACGCCAACTTCGCGGGACGGTTTTATCCCAACCTGCCAGATCTGCCCGTGATTCTGGTCCTGCTGATCTGCGTTGCTGTCTGCTGTATCTTTGGTCTGATCAACGGCCTGGTGATCTCCTTCTTAAGCGTGCCGGCGTTCATCGGCACCCTGGGCATGCAGCTGATCGTGTACGGCGTTGTACAGGTTTACACCAAGAACGTTCCTCTGGGCGGCTTCCGCAAGGATTTCGTCAATGTGGGTACCGGCGCTCTGTTTAAAACCACCAGCTTCCCCGGCATACCCTATCTGTTCATCATCGCGGCAGTGGTAGGCCTGATCATGTGGTTCGTGTACAATATGACCCGCCACGGCAAATACATGTACGCCATCGGCGGCAATGAGAGCGCGGCCGAGGTATCCGGCGTAAACGTGAAAAAGACGAAAATCATCATCTACGTGACAGCGACCGCTCTGTACGCGCTGGCCGGCTTCCTGCTGGCGGCGAAAACCGCAGGCGCCAGCACCAACATGGGCCAGGGCTATGAGCTGGAGGCAATCGCAGCCTGTACCATCGGCGGCGTATCCGTAAACGGCGGCGTCGGCAAAATTTCCGGCGTAATCGTCGGCGTGCTGGTGTTCGAGCTGTTAAAATCCACGCTGCAGTTCCTGGGCGTTGACCCCAACTACCAGTACATTCTGCAGGGCGTTGTAATCGTGGTGGCAATCGCTCTGGATATCCGCAAGTACATTGTGAAGAAGTAATCGCCTATGGAAGAGAAAGAAATGCTTCCGGAGGAGCGCCTGCGAGAGCTGGAGGAGGAGAACCGGCGGCTGAAGGATGAGAACAAAGAGCTCAAATCCCAGTCGCTCAAGGAGAGCTTCTATGACCGCATTCACGTCTCCGTCCGGACAATGGACATCATTATCGGCTGCCTCTGCGTCCTGTTCGTGGTGGTGCTGATCCTGGGGCTGATAAACCGGTAAATAAAAACGCTGCTGTCCGCGTGGGATCATTCTGAGATGATTCTGCGGACGGCGGCGTTTTTGGTTGCAGGCGGGCGGCGGGAAGCGTTTTCAGACGCCCCGCGGGAATCAGTCGAATTTAATCAGGCCGCTGCTCAACCGGCTGTTCTGGTATTCGCCGGACATGGTCACATCCTCGGTGAACCACTCCGGCGGCACAAAGGCGTTGGCCTCCTCCTCGGTGGGAAATTCCACCTCGGCCAGAACGAGACCGTCGTACACGCCTGAGAACACGTCCAGCTCGATGGTCAGGTGGGAGTATGGTCCGGTCATGGGAATCATGTAGCGGTCCTTGGTCAGCACGATGCCGTCGGCCTTCTCCAGCAGATGGCGGTAGGCCTGTTCGTTTAAGGGGAGATTGTACTCCTCACGGGCCAGCAGGCCGCGGCCCTTGTAGGTGAGATAGTATTCGTCCCCGTCCCTGCGCACCCGCACCACCGGGTCCGTGCACAGATAAGCCTGCTCAATGGCCCGGACCGGGTAGGACCGGTAGTGTTCCGGCAGGGCGGCGATCCGATATTTCCGTTCAATTTCCATTGTTTTCCTCCTGAGTCATATACATTCTGACAGTATCATAACATGTAGCTTTTCATTAGAACAGCAAAATTATCAAAAATGAAAAAAGGACTGGCAATTTTCCGCAACCATGCTAGAATGTTTAATGAGAATACGTACAGGGAAGGAGATTGTCATGGCAAAGGTGTTTGCAATTTTAGCGGAAGGTTTGGAAGAGGTGGAATGTCTGGCCGTAGTGGACGTGCTGCGCAGGGCCGGGGTGGAAACGCTGCTGGTATCCGTTACCGGAAATCGTATGGTAACCGGCTCCCACAACATCACCATTCAGACGGATGCTCTGTTTGAAGAGGTGAATCCGGACGAGGCCGACGTTCTGTTTCTCCCGGGCGGCGTGCCGGGAACTCCAAATTTGAAGGCCCATGAGGGGCTCGCCAACGCGCTGGTGAAAGCAAACAAACAGGGCAGGCGCCTGGCGGCAATCTGCGCCGCGCCCAGCGTGCTGGGAGAGCTGGGACTGTTGAAGGGCCGCACCGCCACCTGCTACCCGGGCTACGAGGACCGGCTCCATGGCGTCTCCTACACCCTGCAGGGCGTGATTACGGACGGAAATATCACCACGGGCAGAGGCTTGGGCTACGCGCTGGACATGGGGCTGGAGCTGGTCCGCCTGCTCCAGGGAACCCAGCAGTCGGCTA
Organism: Enterocloster asparagiformis; assembly: GCA_018380885.1. Taxonomy (GTDB): domain Bacteria; phylum Bacillota; class Clostridia; order Lachnospirales; family Lachnospiraceae; genus Enterocloster. The sequence goes on along the minus strand of JAGZSY010000014.1, from coordinate 90,237 downwards.
AAATCAAGAAATCCATCCAGTACGATCAGGGCTGAGGCGGCTGCGGAAGGGCAACATTGCAGTTACATTGCAGTTTCGCAAAATAATACTGGAATTTTGCGAACGGGCATGCTATAATGGTAAATTGAAGTGTAGCGCCCTCGGGATATGGGCGAATCACATATATTTTAAGGAGGAACCCATATAATGAGTTTACAAGTAGAAAAATTAGAAAAAAACATGGCGAAGCTGACCGTGGAGGTGCCGGCAGAGCAGTTTGAGAAGGCAATCAAGAAAGCATTCAATAAGAATAAGAACCGTTTCAACATTCCCGGATTCCGCAAAGGAAAAGCTCCCCAGGCTATGATCGAGAAGATGTACGGCGTGGGCGTTTTCTATGAGGACGCGGCGGATGAGGCCATCAACGAGACCTACGCGGACGCCATGAAGGAGAGCGAGCTGGATATCGTTTCCAGACCCGAGATCAGCATCACCCAGATCGAGAAGGGCAAGGAATTTATCTACACCGCCACCGTGGCTGTTAAGCCGGAAGTGACCCTGGGCGAGTACAAGGGCCTGGAGGTGGAGAAGGCCGACGCTTCCGTGAAGGCTGAGGACATCGAGGCTGAGCTGAAGAAGGTTCAGGAGCAGAACGCCAGACTGCTGACCGTTGAGGACAGGCCTGTTGCGGACGGCGACCAGGTAGTGATCGACTTCGACGGCTATGTGGACGGCAAGGCCTTTGACGGCGGCAAGGCAGAGGACTACAGCCTGACCATCGGCTCCCACTCCTTTATCGACACCTTTGAGGAGCAGCTGATCGGCAAGAATATCGGCGAGGCCTGCGAGGTAAACGTAACCTTCCCGGCTGAGTACCATGCCGCCGAGCTGGCAGGAAAGCCCGCTACCTTCAAGGTAACGGTTAAGGAGATCAAGGTCAAGGAGATCCCGGAGCTGAACGATGAGTTCGCCGGAGAAGTTTCCGAATTTGAGACTCTGGATGAATACAAAAAGGATATTGAGGCGAAACTGTCTGAGAAGAAGCAGAAGGAGGCAGCTACCGAGAACGAGAACCGCGTGGTTGAAAAGGTAGTGGAGGGCGCTTCCATGGAGATCCCGGAGCCCATGATCGACGGGCAGGTGGAGAACATGCTGCAGGATACCGCGCGCAAAATGCAGAGCCAGGGCCTGAACCTGGAGCTCTATCTGAAATACACCGGCATGACCATCGAGCAGATGAAGGAGCAGATGCGTCCCCAGGCGGTGAAGCGCATCCAGACCAGACTGGTCCTGGAGGAGGTTGTAAAGCAGGAGAACATCCAGGTTTCCGACGAGCGTCTGGACGAGGAGATCACCAAGATGGCGGCCGCTTACCAGATGGAAGCCGACAAGCTGAAAGAATACATGGGCGAGCAGGATAAGAAGCAGATGAAGGAAGATCTGGCCGTTCAGGAAGCGGTTGACTTCCTGGTGGCAGAGGCCAAGTTAGTTTAATTGAATGCAGCGGGCCGCCGGTTGTGCCGGCGCGCTGAGGCTGCGTTTTGAGAGCAAGGGGGATTCCTGGTGTCCAAATGGCCTGCTGGGAATCTCCTTGGTTTTATGAGACGTATGTCAAACCAAAATGACAGACAGACAGGAGGATCTGATTATGAGTTTAGTACCTTATGTCATTGAACAGACCAGCCGCGGGGAGCGCTCCTACGATATTTACTCCCGGCTGTTAAAGGAGAGAATCATTTTTCTGGGCGAGGAAGTGAACGACGTGTCCGCCAGCCTGATTGTGGCGCAGCTGCTGTTTCTGGAGGCTGAGGACCCGGGCAAGGACATCAATCTGTACATCAACAGCCCGGGCGGATCGGTGACCGCGGGCATGGCGATCTACGACACCATGAACTATATCAAGAGCGATGTGTCCACCATCTGTATCGGAATGGCGGCCAGCATGGGCGCATTCCTGCTTTCCGGCGGCGCAAAGGGCAAGCGTTTCTCGCTGCCCAACTCCCAGATCATGATCCATCAGCCTTCGGGCGGAGCCCAGGGCCAGGCGACGGAGATCAAGATTGTCGCTGAGAACATTTTAAAGACCAAACGGAAACTGAATGAGATTTTGGCGGCCAACACCGGCAAACCGCTGGAGGTCATCGAGCGGGATACGGAGCGCGACTATTACATGAGCGCTGAGGAGGCCAGGGAATACGGCCTGATTGACCAGATTATCACCAACCATTGACCGTCAGCCCTATTTCTGTGAATGAAAGGTAAGGTAAAATATGCCAATTAGGACAGATGACACGATCCGCTGCTCCTTCTGCGGAAGAACGCAGGATCAGGTGCGAAAGATGATTGCCGGAGCCGGCAACAACAATGTCTATATCTGCGACGAGTGCATTGAGCTGTGCTCGGAGATCCTGGAGGAGGAGCTGGACGGAAGCGAGGAAGAGACCGCTCCGGGCCTTTCGGATATCCGGCTGTTAAAGCCCAAGGAGATCAAGACGTTTCTGGACGAATACGTAATCGGCCAGGACGAGGCGAAGAAGGTGCTTTCCGTGGCCGTATACAACCACTACAAGCGCGTGACCGCCTGCCAGCACGTGGACGTGGACGTTCAGAAGAGCAACATTCTGATGATCGGCCCCACAGGCTCCGGAAAGACTTATCTGGCGCAGACTCTGGCCAAGATTTTGAATGTGCCCTTTGCCATTGCGGATGCCACGGCTCTGACCGAGGCGGGCTATGTGGGCGAGGACGTGGAGAATATTTTGCTGAAGCTGATCCAGGCGGCGGATTACGATATCGCCCGGGCGGAATACGGCATTATCTATATTGATGAGATCGACAAGATTACCAAGAAGTCGGAGAATGTGTCCATTACCAGGGACGTGTCCGGCGAGGGCGTACAGCAGGCCCTGCTGAAGATCCTGGAGGGAACCGTTGCCAGCGTGCCGCCCCAGGGCGGAAGAAAGCATCCCCATCAGGAGCTGCTGCAGATCGACACCACCAACATTCTCTTCATTGTCGGAGGCGCCTTCGACGGCCTGGAGAAGATCGTGGAGGCCCGGCTTTCCGCCGGTTCCATCGGTTTCAACGCCGAGATCGTGGATAAGAACGACATGAACATCGACGAGCTGTTAAAGAAGGTGGAGCCCAAGGATCTGACCAAGTTCGGCCTGATCCCCGAGTTCATCGGCCGCGTGCCGGTGAATGTGTCCCTGCAGTCCCTGACCAGGGATGCCATGGTGCGGATTTTATCAGAGCCCAAGAACGCTCTGATCAAGCAGTATCAGAAGCTGCTGGAGCTGGACAATGTAAAGCTGGAATTCACCCCGGAGGCGCTGGAGGAGATCGCCCAGCTGGCGGTGGACCGCAAGATCGGGGCCAGAGGCCTGCGCTCCATCATCGAGGGCGTGATGATGGATCTGATGTATGAGATTCCTTCGGATGAGAGCATCGGTATCTGTACGATTACCAGGGATGTGGTGAAGAACAGGGCCCAGCCGGAGCTGGTGTACCGCGATGTTCCGGCAAACCCGCGGAAGGGCCGCGCGGACCGGAAACGCGGGGATAGCAAAACTGGAGAAATTGCATAGAACAAGTGAAAAGAAAGGCCGCTGCAAACAGGATAGAAGGATATATCCCTTAAGTTGCAGCGGCCTTTTAAAGGGTACAAGAGGTGAACGAACAAGTATGGAAGAACAAATTAAGACAATGCCTGTGGTGGCATTACGGGGGCTGACCATACTGCCCAAGATGGTGATGCACTTTGATATCACCAGGCCGCGGTCCATGGCCGCGGTGGAAAAAGCCATGATCGGAGACCAGAAGATCTTTCTGGTGACACAGAAGCACCACGAGGTGGCTGAGCCTGAGCTGGACGACCTGTATCAGGTGGGAACCGTGGCCGCTGTCAAACAGATGGTGAAGCTCCCCAAGCATGTGGTGCGCGTTCTGGTGGAAGGGTTGGAGCGGGGAGAGCTTCTCTGCTTTGACAGCGAGGAGCCGGCTCTGATTGCGCAGGTTGGCTCTATGGAGACGGAAGAAGAGGATCTGGACAGCCTGACCAAGGAGGCCATGCTGCGGATTGTGAAAGATAAATTGGATGAGTATGGACGGGAGAATATAAAGTTCAGCCAGGATTTGCTGCCCGGACTCAAGGTGATCCCCTCCCTGGAGGAGCTGTTGGACCAGATCGCCATTCAGCTGCCCTGGGATTACACGGTGCGCCAGGGCGTGCTGGAGAGCACCTCCCTGGAGGCCCGCTACGAGGTAATATTGCGCACTCTGATGTCCGAGATGGAAATCTACCGCATCAAAAAGGATTTCCAGGAAAAGGTAAAAGCTGACATAGATCAGAACCAGAAGGAGTACATTCTGCGGGAGCAGATGAAGGTCATCCGCCAGGAGCTGGGGGAGGACAACACCATGTCCGATGCGGACGAGTACCAGAAAAAGCTGGGGCTTCTGAAGGCGGACAAGGAGACGAAGGAAAAGCTGCGCAAGGAGATCGAGCGGTTCAGGGGGATGCCGGCCGGAAGCCAGGAGGCCAACGTGCTCAGGACCTACATCGAGACCCTTCTGGAGCTGCCCTGGAAAAAGGTTTCCAAGGACAACGACGATTTAAAGCATGCGGAGCAGATTCTCAATGCGGACCACTACGGCCTGGACAAGGTGAAGGAGCGCATCCTGGAGTATCTGGCGGTGCGGACCCTGACCAAAAAGGGTACCAGCCCGATTATCTGTCTGGTGGGGCCGCCGGGAACCGGCAAGACCAGCATCGCCCGCTCCGTGGCCAGGGCGCTGAACAAGAAGTACGTGCGCATCAGCCTAGGCGGCGTGCGGGACGAGGCGGAGATACGCGGACACCGCAAGACCTACGTGGGCGCCATGCCGGGCCGCATCGTGGAGGGCATCCGCCAGGCGGGCGTCAGCAACCCGCTGATGCTTCTGGATGAGATCGATAAGGTCAGCAGCGACTACAAGGGAGATACCTCCTCTGCGCTTCTGGAGGTGCTGGACAGCGAGCAGAACGTGAAGTTCCGCGACCACTACGTGGAGCAGCCCATCGACTTATCCCAGGTGCTGTTCATCGCCACGGCCAACACCACCCAGACCATCCCCGGCCCGCTGCTGGACCGCATGGAGCTCATCGAGGTCAACAGCTATACGGAGAATGAAAAATTCCACATCGCCAAGGATTACCTGGTGGGAAAGCAGCTGGAGCGCAACGGTCTGAAGCGGGAGGAGGTCTCCTTCTCCGACCGTGCTTTGGAAAAAATCATCCACAATTACACCAGGGAGGCCGGGGTCCGCAACTTAGAGCGGCGCATCGGGGACATCTGCCGCAAGGCGGCCAGGGAATTTCTGGAGGACAAGCGCAGGTCCATCAAGATCACGGAGAGCAACCTGGAGAAGTACCTGGGCAAGGAAAAGGTGACCTTTGAGGACGCCAACGAGGAGGACCAGGTGGGCATCGTCCGCGGTCTGGCCTGGACCAGCGTGGGCGGCGACACCCTGCAGATCGAGGTCAATGTGATGCCGGGCAAGGGAAACCTGCTGATGACCGGCCAGTTGGGCGACGTGATGAAGGAGTCGGCCCAGACAGCCCTGACCTTTGTGCGGTCCATCTGCCCGGACTACCAGGTTCCGGACGACTACTTTGAGAAGCACGACCTGCACATCCACATTCCCGAGGGCGCGGTGCCCAAGGACGGTCCTTCCGCGGGAATCACCATGGCAACGGCCATGGTCAGCGCGGTGACGGGCAGGAAGGTATCGGCAAAGGTGGCTATGACCGGCGAGATCACCCTGCGCGGCAGGGTTCTGCCCATCGGCGGACTGAAGGAGAAGATTCTGGCGGCCCGCATGGCCCACATCAAGAAGGTGCTGGTGCCGGATAAGAACCGCCCGGATATGGCGGAGCTGTCGCGGGAAATTACCAAGGGCCTGGAGATCGTGTATGTGAAGGAGATGTCCCAGGTGCTGGGCGAGGCCCTGGCCTCCTAGAGAAAGGAACCAACCATATGATTATCAAGAGTGTGAATCTGGAGACTGTGATCGGCGTGACCAGCAAGCTCCCGGAGAACCATCTGCCGGAGTTTGCCTTCTCGGGCAAGTCCAACGTGGGCAAGTCGTCGCTGATCAACGCGCTGATGAACCGCAAGGCCTACGCCAGGACTTCGTCCCAGCCGGGCAAGACCCAGACTATCAATTTTTACAATATCAACGACGCGCTGTACTATGTGGACCTGCCGGGCTACGGCTACGCCAAGGTGGCCCTGGCGGCCAAGGAGAAGTGGGGGAAGATGATCGAGCGCTACCTGCGCCAGTCCCCTATGCTGAAGATGGTGTTCCTGCTGGTGGACATCCGCCACGAGCCGTCGGCCAACGACAAGTCCATGTACGACTGGATCGTTTACAACGGCTACCACCCGGTGATCATCGCCACCAAGCTGGACAAGATCAACCGCAGCCAGATTCAAAAGCAGGTGAAGCTCCTGCGCCAGGGCCTGGGGATGGACAAGGACGGAATTTTGATCCCCTTCTCCGCCGAGACCAAGCAGGGACGCGAGGAGATTTGGGACCTGATTGAGGGGGTCATGGCGGATAGCGGAGCGTTAGAAAAATTTAATGAGGATAACCGGAAAAGTTAAAGATTTTCAGGATGAGATAGGATATACTGGAATTGACAACGCAGACGGGATATGAAAGGAGCGGCGGCTATGATTACCATATTCAACCGGAAAGAAGTGTTCAGCACATTCTCCATGGAAGCGCAGTCAAAGGCCAGGGCTGCGCTGGAGCGCTACGGAATCGACTACATTGTGAATACGTCGGGCGGGATGGCACGCAACTACGGCTCCGGTTCCATCGCGGTGGACCGTTTCGGCACCAATCCTTCGCTGAATATACAGTACCGGATCTATGTAAAAAAGACGGATATCGAAAAGGCCGCAGCCGCCGTGGCGGGAAAGCTTGACCGGCTTTGACGGCGGACCGACTCATACGGACAAAAAGGGAGCAGGACCGGCATTGTGGTCCTGCTCCCTGAACGTCCGGGATTGGAAAATGGAAAAATATGGTGATCAACAGGGGCCTCAGGAGAGCAGCGTTTTCATAGCAAAGGAGTAGATTTCCTGGCTCTTTTCCTTCCAGTTGCTGCACATGGCCTCGGCCTGCTCCTTGTCCGGCAGGGCTAAGTCCAGGCGGATCAGCACGGTCTTGCCCTCGCGGACCTCGCAGTGAACAATGTAGTCCTGGCCGGTGGCCTTGTAGTAGTCCGCGCTGGTGCCCACCTCCTCGCGGAGGCGGAATTTGTTCTCCCTCAGGTACTGGTCCATGTCGTCTATAATGGCGGGGGAGATGTTCTTGCCGAAAAAGTTCAGGGTCTCCTCGCCCTCGCGGGTGATCTCATAGCGGGTGCTGTTGTGGCTGGGCTCCTTGTGGATCAGGCCCGAATCCTCCAGCTCGTTCAAAGCCTGCTGGAGCGTAAAGTAGGTGGTGTACTCGTGCTCGGTGAAAAAATTGGTGAGCTGGGCGTTGGTCAGCGGAAAATTAACCTGTTTCAGCATATACAGATTCATCAATTTGTATAGGGTCATAGGTTCATTCAGCATATCGCGCACTCTCCATTATCCTTTTCATTCCAGCCGCTTCGCACAGCCTCGTTGAAACATTAGTATGGCCAATCTGTAACCATTTTCCTCTATCATATCAACTTTTGTCTTTTAATTCAAGATGAAATGTGGTATCATAATACATTATGAGCAAAGGATAAAGATACAGGTGGTACTATGAGAGAGCGGATCAACCGGCTTGCCAAGGGAATCATTGACAGCGAGGTGCCAAAGCTTGTGATCACTCCGTCCGCGGTGGAAGGGAGCGTGCCTGCGGGCACGACGGCCAGGGGGGAACTGATGGTGATCAGCGGCAACGGCCTGCACATCAAGGGACTGATTTACTCCGGCAATCCGCGGGTCACGGTAGCGAACAACGCCTTCGGCGGTCTGCGCAACCGAATTGTTTACGAAGTCAACAGCAAGTATTGCGAACACGGGGAAGTTATCAAGGGATCTTTTTATCTGGTCACGAATGGCGGTGAGAAAGAGATTCCTTATTCTTTGCGCATTCAGGCCGGCAGTGCGGGGGAAACCCTGGAGAGCCTCAAGACCCCGGACGACTTCGGGCGGCTGGCCAAGCGGGATTTAGAGCAGGCCCTGCAGCTCTTTGAGTACCAGGATTTTGTGGAGACGCCGTTCATGCAGGACGCGCGCTGCAGGACGCTGTACGACGGCCTGAGAGGCAGGCCCGGGCGGCGCAACCTGCTGGAGGAATTTCTGGTGGCCCTGGGGGTCAAGGAGCCTGTGGAGCTGTCGGTGGACACAAAGTCCAGGAATTACGAGAATCCGTTGGATACCATTGAGGATAAAATAGAGATACGGGTGAACGGCTGGGGGTATGTCTCGGCCCAGATCGAGGCGGACGAGCCCTTTATCGAGCTGGGGACGGACCGGATTACGGACCGGGATTTCTCCGGGGGGCGCTGCTGTATCACCTACCGCATCCGGCCGAAGTACCTGCACCGCGGGAAGAATTTCGGGCGGATCAGGATCGTCTCCCTGAAGGAGAGCTTCACGGTGGCCGTGGAGGCGGAGGGGGACGAGACGGTGGACATCACCCACCGGGACCCGGAAGCTGATATGCATATCGACAAGGACAGCCTGCTGCGCTACCTCTCCCTGCGGCTGAATTACGAGACGGGGGTTTACGAGCCCGCCCTGCTGCGCAACCAAATGGCAAAGGAGGTGGAGCAGCTCAGGGAGAACTACCGGGAGGATGACCTGGTCCGGCTCCTACAGGCGGAACTGTTTCTGGCCGGCGGGAAGAAGGACGCCGCGGCCTCGGTGCTGGAGGAGTGCCGGGACCACGTGATGGAGCGCCGGGAGAAGCAGGTGGAGAATTACTGCTTTTATCAGTATTTGAAGCTTCAGCTGTCGCCCTCCCAATCCCAGCAGGAGTCGCTGATCCGTTTGATCGGAAAATACCTGGAGGAGGACGGCTCTGCCAGGGAATATCTGTTTTTCCTGCTGCTAAAGCTGGACCCCACCCTGAAACAGAACCCGCTGGAGCTGTATTTGCGGATGAAATCCATGCACCAGGAGGGCTGCCGCAGCCCCTTCCTCTACACCGCGGCCTGCCGCCTTTTGGAGGACCATCTGGACCTGCTGGCCTCCCTGGGGGACTTCGAGGTGCAGGCCCTGCATTTGGGGGCCAGAAAAGGAATGGTGAGCCAGGAGATGGCCGCAAAGGCTGCGCACCTGGCTCTGTCGCTGCGCCATTACCGCAGGATGTACGAGCGGCTGATGACGCGGCTCTACGAGCTGTATCCCAGGGTTGAGATTCTGGCCGCGGTATGCAGCATCCTGATCAAGGGAGACCGCAGGGGGGCGGGAGCTTTCCAGTGGTATAAGCTGGCCCTGGAGAACGGCGTGAACTTGACGCGGCTGTACGAGTATTTTCTCTACTCCCTGCCCGGGGACTACGGCCACCTGCTGCCAAAGGAGGTGCTGCTGTACTTCTCCTACGAGAAGGACCTGGACGAGCACAGCCGGAAGGTGCTGTACAAGAATATCCTGCTGTACATGAACCCCTCCCTGGAGCTGTACCAGACCTACACGCGTCACATGGAGAAGTTCGCCATGGAGCAGCTGTTCGCCTCGCGCATCGACAGCCGGCTGGCGGTGATCTACGACCATATAATATATAAGGATATGATCGACCGCCGGGTGGCCAGGGTCCTGCCCGGGATTCTCAAGTCCTACCGGATCAAATGCCGGGACAGCCGCATGAAGTACGTGATCGTGCGCTACGAGGAATTAAATGAGGATTACGCGTACCTGCTGGAGGAAAATGTGGCCTACGTGCCCATCTATGCGGACAACATTGTGCTGTTGTTCCAGGACGCCTTCGGCAACAGGTACGCGGATGTACAATATTGGAAGGTTCCGGTGATGGATAAGCCGGAGCTGCTGGAGAAGTGCTACCAGGTCTACCCGGAGCACACCATGCTGCGGCTGGCGGAGTGCCGCCGCATCCTGGAGACGGGCATCGAGCGCGATGACCAGGCCGAGTTTGTGGAGCAGATCATCCAGGAGATGGATTTAAACCCGGTGTTCGCCCGCAGACTGTCCACCGTGGTGACGGATTATTACTGCCGCAAGGCAGAGGACGAGACGGACGACGGGTCCGCCTTTGACTGCGCCTATCTGGTGCAGATGGACAAGGAGGAGCTGACCGCGGCACAGCGGCAGAAGATATGCGGCACGCTGATCAGCCAGAATTATTTCCGGGAGGCCTATGAGATGATCCGCCTCTACGGCAGCGAGAATATCAGCGCCGGGCGGCGGATGAAGCTGTGCGCCAAGATGATTTTGCAGAGCCTCTTTGACCAGGACGAGGTGCTGCTGAACCTGTCCTACGGGGTGTTCCGTGAGGGCCGCTACGACAGCGTGATCCTGGATTATCTGTGCGAGCACTTCAACGGCACGGTGTCCCAGATGTACGAGGTGCTGATCCGCGGCGTGGAGGAGCACGTGGAGACCTACGACCTGGAGGAGCGGCTTCTGGCCCAGATGATGTTCACCGGCAGCACGGATCAGATCGACTCCGTGTTCCAGCTCTACGTGAACCGCAAAAAGACCCGGGAGAGTGTGGTGAAGGCTTACTTTACGGAGAAGAGCATCGCCTACTTCCTGGATCGCAAGCAGGTGGACGGGCGGGTGTTCGAGTATTTGGAGAGCGCGGTGAACCAGAGCATCGAGAAGGACAAGGTGCCCACCATCTATTTGCTGGCCCTGACGCTCTACTATGCCAACTGCGCCCGGCTTTCCGAGGAACAGATCAGACTCTGCCGGCTGATCGGAGGCCTTTTGATCTCCGAGGGGCTGGTGTTCCCCTATACCAGGGAGCTGTCCCGGCACATGGCAGTGCCTGAGGACATTATGGACAAGGCCATGGTGGAGTACATCGGCAGGCGGGACGGAAGGCCTGAGCTGCTGGTGCGGATTCTGCCGGACGAGGAGCAGTTTCACAGCGAGGAGCTGCGCCGCGTTTATCAGGGCATTTTCGTCAAGCAGAAGGTGCTGTTTGAGGGCGAAACCATGGAATACAGGATTTACGACTACGAAGAGGGAAAACGCGTTCTGGCGGCCGAGGGCCGGGTGGCCTGCGACCACAAGCTGGACGGAAAGGAAAACAGCCGTTTTGCCCTGTTAAATCAGATGGGGGCCGCTCAGGGCCGGAAGGACGAGGAAGCCCTGAAAAAAGCCATGGAGGACTACCTCAAAAAGGCGGCGGTGCTCTCGGAGCTGTTTTCCATTATTTAAGGTTAAGAAAGGGGCTGTCTATGGACGGGCTTGTGATTGGGCTGGACTTAAATGACGACTATACCAGGATCAGCTGTTACGATAAGGAAAAATCATGGACGATTCCGACGGTGATATGCCGAAAGAAGGAGGAGGAGGTCTGGCTGGCCGGGGAGGAGGCTTACGCCTGCACCCTGGTGGGCGAGGGCGTGATTGTGGACAAGCTGCTGAAGATGGTGCGCAAGGACGGCACCTCCACCATCGGGGGAATCCGCTATACAGGGCGGGAGCTTTTAAATCTGTTTGTCATGAAGATGCTGGAGTATCCCAAGAAGGAATTCGGGGAGGAGCAGACGGCCCAGCTGGTGATCTCCCTCCAGAAGGTGGACGCCAAGATGACGGACACGCTGATGTACTGCGCGGATTTCCTGGGCATTCCCAGGGAACAGGTTCACGTGATCAGCCACATGGAGAGCTTTGTCTACTATGTGCTGAGCCAGAAAAAGGACCTGTGGACCAACCAGGTGGGGCTGTTCGACCTGTCCAACCAGCGCCTGTGTTACTACGAGATGAAGGTGCAGCGGGGGCTGCGCCGGAATATGGTCCAGGCCGACAGCGAGGATATGGAGGAGGCTTTTAATCTGGACATCCTGGATTCACCGTCGGGCAGCCGGCTGGCGGACCGGATTCTCTGCTCCTGCGGGGAGCGGCTTTTGTCCAAGAAGCTGTTTTCCTCCATCTTTCTGACTGGAAAGGGCTTTGACCGCACGGACTGGGCGGGAGAGTTTATGAAGCTGGTCTGCCACCGCCGCAAGGTGTTTGCCGAGCCGGTGCTGTTCGCCCGTGGGGCGGCCTACAAGGGCGCGGACTGCTGTCAGAGCGCCACCTCCTACCCCTACATTTTCATCTGCGAGGGCAGGCTCAAGACCGAGGTATCCATGCGGGTGACCAGAGGGCAGAAGGAGGGCTGGCTGGTGCTGGCCTCCTACGGCGACAACTGGTACGAGTCCAAGAGCACCATGGATTTTATTCTGGACGACCAGAGCGAAATAGAATTTACGATCACGCCCCTTGACTCCAAGAAAAAGAAATTGGTGCGGATTCCCCTGACCGGGTTTCCCAAGCGCCCGCCCAGAACCACCAGGATCCAGATGAGCCTGGCGTTTCTGGATGAGCGGACCATGGTTACGGTGATCAAGGACAAGGGCTTTGGGGAGCTGTTCCCGGCCACGGAGGCAGTGGTCAAGCAAGAGGTGACGCTATGAGTTTGCTGCTGTGCCGGTATGAGCCGGTGAAACATCCCTATTATATTGAAATTTTGGGCATCCACATCCACTCCTCCCAGGAGCTGTGCTACGTGATCTACAATCACCCGCTGCTGGTGATGGAGGACTTTGTGGACGAATCCCTGCTGGCCTTTATCAGGGACGAACTGGATATGGCCTACCTGGCGGACAAGCTGAAGGTGCTGATGGACGCGGGCTCCAGGAGCGACGATCTGCTGTTTCTGATCCTGTCCGAGTGCGACTACTACACGGACCAGGAGCAGAACCGCTTCAAGCAGACCGTGGCCGGATTGAGAAAGCTCCACCCGGCCCAGTACGCCAAGGCCAGGGCCGACGACCTGTTCCACAAAAAGCAGTACGGCAAGGCTGCCCTGCGCTATGAGCGGCTGCTGGAGTATCCCGCGGACAAGGTGGTGGACGACGGATTTGTAGCCGGCATCTATCACAACCTGGGGGCGGCCTACGCGCAGATGTTCCAGTTCGACCGGGCCTTAAAGGCCCTGGACAAGTCCTACAACATGAACAAGGACATGGGGACCCTGAAGCAGATTTACTACCTGACCGTGTTCGAGCCTGCGCTGCCGGTGGGAGAGCGATACCACGCCCTGTTCTCGCGGGAGCTGATCGCAGAGTGGGACCGGGAGCTGGAGACGGCCCGCCAGAGCGCGCTGGTGAACGAGGACGTGGTCCGGCTGCGGGAGCTCTTTAAGAAGGACCCGGTCAAGCGGGCGGAGGGAGCGGCGAAAATGATCCAGCAGTGGAAGCAGGAGTACCGCGTGATGATATAACGTAACAGTTCAGACGGCGGGGAAATTGCTGAAGAAGGGCGCGTCAAGCTGGCCTGTAAGCGGCGTTCTTCAACAATTTTCCCATCGGACGGACATCCGATGTTTCCTGACCGGTCTTTCCCGGTCAAGAAGATGAGCCGTCGGGCGGCCGGACGTGACCAGGCCATGGCGGCGGAAAATGGAGGATACAGAAATGGCATTTGACAGAGCAAAAGCACATTTGGACCAGTTCGGCCTGGGCGGGCGCGTCCAGGTGTTCGACGTGTCCAGCGCCACCGTGGAGCTGGCGGCCCAGGCGGTGGGCTGCGAGCCCGCCCATATCGCCAAGACCCTGTCCTTTATGGTGGACGGGGAGCCGGTGCTGGTGGTGGCGGCCGGGGACGTGAAGGTGGACAACCGCAGATACAAGGATGCGTTCGGGACCAAGGCGAAGATGCTGACGCCCCAAGAGGCGGAGGAGCTGGTGGGACACGCGGTGGGCGGCGTCTGCCCCTTTGGCATCAAGGCCGGCGTGCGGGTGTTCCTGGACCAGTCCCTGAAACGGTTCGACGTGGTTTACCCGGCCTGCGGGAGCGCGAACAGCGCCGTGCGCCTGACCATCCCGGAGCTGGAGCTGTCCTCCGGCTGCGAGCGGTGGGTGGATGTCTGCAAGGGCTGGAGAGAACAGGAGCAGGTGAAAGAAACTGCTTGACAAAATTGCAGATTATCATTATCATGGGAAAGTATATATCGAAACAATGGCAGTGAGGAAGAGGAGTACGCCGGCGCCACCGGCAGAGAGGACGGCTCACAGGCTGAAAGGCCGTCCGGGAGAGGCGCGGCGGAAGGTAGCTTCGGAGCCGGAACGCTGATACGCCCTGCAGGGCGGTTAGGCGTCCCCGGGCGGCGCCCGTTAACAGCCCAAATGAGGCCGGGATTTTCCCGGTGAACAAAGGTGGTACCGCGGTTACGATCGCCCTTTGCAGACTTTAAGGGTCTGCAGAGGGCGTTTTTGCGCGATAGCGCCGTATACCCGGCAAAATTCGCCGCTGCAGACGGAACAGAAAAGGAGATGTGAGATCAATGAAAGAATTGGAAAAAACTTACAATCCGGCGGACATTGAGGACCGCCTGTACCAGAAATGGCTGGACGGAAAGTATTTCCACGCCAAGGTGAACCGGGATAAGAAGCCCTTTACCATCGTGATGCCACCGCCCAATATCACCGGACAGCTGCACATGGGCCACGCCCTGGACAACACCATGCAGGACATTCTGATCCGCTACAAGCGCATGCAGGGCTACGAGGCGCTGTGGCAGCCCGGCACGGACCACGCCGCCATCGCCACCGAGGTCAAGGTCATTGACAAGCTGAAGAGCGAGGGGATCGACAAGCACGACCTGGGCCGCGAGGGCTTTCTGGAGAAGTGCTGGGAGTGGAAAAAGGAGTACGGCACGCGCATCGTGAACCAGCTGCACAGGATGGGGTCCTCCGCGGACTGGGAGCGGGAGCGCTTTACCATGGACGAGGGCTGCTCCGACGCGGTGCTGGAGGTATTTGTCAAGCTGTACGAAAAGGGCTATATCTATAAAGGCTCCCGCATCATCAACTGGTGCCCGGTCTGCCAGACCTCCATCTCCGACGCAGAGGTGGAGCATGAGGAGCAGGACGGCTTCTTCTGGCACATCAACTACCCGGTGATCGGCGAGCCGGGACGCTTTGTGGAGATCGCCACCACCCGCCCGGAGACCATGCTGGGCGACACCGCGGTGGCGGTGAACCCGGACGACGAGCGCTACAAGGATATTGTGGGCAAGATGCTGAAGCTGCCGCTGACCGACCGGGAGATTCCGGTGATCGCCGACGCCTACGTGGACCAGGAATTCGGCACCGGCTGCGTGAAGATCACGCCGGCTCACGACCCCAACGACTTCGAGGTGGGCAAGCGCCACAACCTGGAAGAGATCGTGATCTTAAACGACGACGCCACCGTGAACGTGCCCGGACCCTACTTTGGCATGGACCGCTACGAGGCCAGAAAGGCCATTGTGGAGGATTTGAAGGCCCAGGGCCTGCTGGTCAAGGTGGTTCCCCACTCCCACAACGTGGGCACCCACGACCGCTGCAAGACCACTGTGGAGCCCATGGTGAAGCAGCAGTGGTTCGTCAAGATGGACGAGATGGCAAAGCCGGCCATCGAGGCCTTAAAGACCGGCGAGCTGAAATTCGTGCCTGAGAGCTTTGGAAAGACCTATCTGCACTGGCTGGAGAATATCCGCGACTGGTGCATCTCCCGCCAGCTGTGGTGGGGCCACCGGATTCCGGCCTACTACTGCCAGGACTGCGGTGAGATCGTGGTCGCCAAGAAAGCGCCCTGTCAGTGCCCCAAGTGCGGCGGCTCCCGTTTCGCACAGGACGAGGACACTTTGGACACCTGGTTTTCCTCCGCCCTGTGGCCCTTCTCAACCCTGGGCTGGCCGGAAAAAACCGAGGATCTGGATTATTTCTATCCCACGGACGTGCTGGTGACCGGCTACGACATCATTTTCTTCTGGGTGATCCGCATGGTATTCTCCGGCCTGGAGCAGACCGGCAAGAGCCCCTTCCACACCGTGCTGATCCACGGCCTGGTGCGCGACTCCCAGGGCCGGAAGATGAGCAAGTCCCTGGGCAACGGCATCGATCCCCTGGAGGTGATCGACAAGTACGGCGCCGACGCCCTGCGCATGACATTGATCACCGGAAATGCGCCCGGCAACGACATGCGCTTCTACTGGGAGCGGGTGGAGAACAGCCGCAATTTTGCCAACAAGGTTTGGAACGCCTCCCGCTTCATTATGATGAACATTGAGAAAGCGCCGGATGTGCGGGGCGTCACCCTGGACAGCCTGACCATGGCGGACCGCTGGATTCTCTCTAAGTGCAACACCCTGGCCAGGGATGTGACCGACAATCTGGACCGCTATGAGCTGGGCATCGCCCTGCAGAAGGTGTACGACTTCATTTGGGAAGAATTTTGCGATTGGTATATTGAAATGGTGAAGCCCAGGCTGTACAATGAAGATGACGTGACCAAGGCCGCGGCCATCTGGACCCTGAAAACCGTGCTGATCCAGGCCTTAAAGCTGCTGCATCCCTTCATGCCCTTTATCACCGAGGAGATTTTCTGCAACCTTCAGGAGGAAGAGGAGACCATCATGGTGTCCCAGTGGCCTGTTTACCTGGAGGAGAGGAGCTTCCAGGAGGAGGAAAACGCCACCGAGACCATCAAGGAGGCGGTGCGCGCCATCCGCGGCGTGCGCTCCGACATGAACGTGCCGCCCAGCAAGCGGGCCAAGGTGTACGTGGTCAGCGAGGACGAGGCGCTGCTGGGGATCTTTGAGCACAGCAGAAGCTTTTTCGCCTCCCTGGGTTATGCCAACGAGGTGATTTTGCAGAAGGACAAGGAGGGAATCGCGGCCGACGCTGTGTCCGCGGTGATTCCCAGGGCGGCCATCTACATGCCCTTTGCCGATCTGGTGGACATCCAGAAGGAGATCGAGCGCCTGCGGGGCGAGGAGAAACGTCTGGAGGGCGAGCTGGCCCGGTCCAACGGCATGCTGAACAACGAGAAATTCGTGAGC
Source organism: Enterocloster asparagiformis (assembly GCA_018380885.1). Taxonomy (GTDB): domain Bacteria; phylum Bacillota; class Clostridia; order Lachnospirales; family Lachnospiraceae; genus Enterocloster. Next base: position 73,224 of record JAGZSY010000014.1, on the reverse strand, counting down.
CGCGCGCCCCAGGCCAAGATCGACGCCGAGAAGGAAAAACTGGAAAAATATAACCAGATGATGGATCAGGTAAAAGCCAGGCTGAGCCAGCTGCTGGGGTGATTGCAACCTGCGGGTATGCCGAATAAGGGGGATAACAAAACATGAACTACGCATCAGAAGAGCGGCCGATGATCCAGGCCAACATGCTGGGGGGCTTTTCCCTCACCCTTGGGGAAAAGACGATGGGGGACAACGACAACCGTTCCCGGAAGGCCTGGAGCCTGCTGTGCTTCCTGATTATGAACCGGAAAAAGGAGCTGGGAATCGGGGACCTGTTTGGCGCCATCTGGCCGGATGAGAGCCAGGACAATCCCTACGGCGCCTTAAAGACCCTGGTGTTCAGGGTCCGCAAGATGCTGGAGAGCGCCGGGTTTCCGGCCCCGGAGCTGCTGGTGAACCGGCACGGCACCTACTGCTGGAGCACGGAGGCCTGCGGCTGCCGGGTGGACGCGGAGCGCTTTGAGGAGCTGTGCCACCTGGTGCTGGACCCGGGGCGGCCCATGGCGGACGTTTACGCCGAGGCCATGGAGGCGGTGGACCTCTACCGCGGATATTTCCTGCCCAAGTCCGGGGACGAGTCGTGGGTGATCCCCATCAGCGCCTACTACCACTCCCTGTACCAGAAGCTGGTGTGCCGGACGGCCACCTTCCTGACTGGGGAGAAGCGGTACGGGGAGACCATCGGCCTGTGTGAGCGGGCGGTGGCCATAGATCCCTATGACGAGCACTTTTACTATCATCTGATCTACGCCAACTTCCTGGACGGGCGCCAGGAGGAGGCGCTTAAGCTCTACGATGATACCACGGAAATGTTTTACCGCGACAAGCTGATCACGCCCTCGGAGTCCTTTAAGGAGCTGTACCGGGTGATCAGCAGCAAGGAGCGTCCTGCTCTGGCTCAGCTGGATCAGATCCAGAGGGAGCTGGGAGAGGCCGTGTCCGGGCAGAACGGCGCCTATCTGTGCGAGTACGCGGTGTTTAAGCGGCTGTTTCAGATTGAGCAGCGGGGCGTGGAGCGCAGCGGGGATTCCATTTATCTCTGCCTGCTGACGGTCAGCGACCGGCAGGGGCGGATGCTGCGTCCGGAGATTCAGTCCAGAGCCATGGAACGGCTGAAGCAGTCCATCAAGAGCTCCCTGCGCTCCAGCGACGCCTTCTCACGCTACAGCGTCAGCCAGTACATCATCCTGCTGCCCACCACCACCTACGAGAACGGGGAGCGCGTGGTGCACAGGATCCTGGCCAGCTTCAACCGCAATTATGTGCGCAAGGACGTGGCGATCAATTACAGCCTGAGCCCGATTCTGCCGGGTTAAGGTATTATAAAAGGACGAGGAAAACATGAAACTGAAAAATTCACTGCTGTTACTGCTGACCGCCGCCATCTGGGGCGTTGCGTTTGTGGCCCAGAGCGCCGGAATGGATTACGTGGGGCCCTTCACCTTCAACTGCGCCAGGTGCCTGATCGGCGCTGTGGTGCTGGTTCCGCTGATCCTGTTTATGGACCGGGGGAAAAGAAATCAGAAGGACGTTCCTGAGGAAAATAAAAAGATTCTGGTGATAGGCGGAATCTGCTGCGGCGCGGCGTTGTTTCTGGCCAGCAATTTCCAGCAGTTCGGCATCCAGTATACCACCGTGGGTAAGGCCGGCTTTATTACGGCCTGCTATATTGTGATCGTGCCCATTCTGGGCCTGTTCTTCGGCAAGAAATGCAGTCCTCTGATCTGGGGAGCGGTGGTCATGGCGGTGGTGGGGCTCTACATGCTGTGCATGACGGGCGGCAGCGGCGGAATCAATCTAGGCGATGTGCTGGTGCTGGTGTGCGCTGTTTTGTTCTCCGTGCACATCCTGGTGATCGATTACTTTTCGCCCATGGCGGACGGGGTTAAGCTCTCCTGTATCCAGTTTCTGGTAGCGGGAATCCTCTCCGGCGTGTGCACGGTGCTGTTCGAGGAGCCGAAGCTTGGCCAGCTTCTGGCGGCCTGGGCGCCGGTGCTCTACGCCGGCGTGATGAGCTGCGGCGTGGCCTACACCCTGCAGATCGTGGGGCAGAAGGGGATGAATCCCACCGTGGCTTCCCTGATTTTAAGCTTGGAGTCCAGCATCTCCGTGCTGGCCGGCTGGGTTTTACTGGGCCAGCGGCTGAACGCCAAGGAGATCACCGGGTGTGTGATCATGTTCGGCGCCATCGTGCTGGCGCAGGTGCCGGTGGGAAGCAAGCGCGAGGACGCGGTAGCGGAGAATTGACAGTGGGGCCCGGGTCAGGCCGGCGGCGCGTCCGCCGGTCCTCCGGGCTCTGCGCGCATCAGACGGCGGGCCCCTGCCGTGTTGTCGAAGCGTGTCGGGAATATCCGGTTGCGCTCCGGGAAAATTTGGGGTAAACTGATAAAGGTCTGGAGGACAGGCTGGAAAGACGGGTAGATTTATGGTGAATGCGGAGGAATATCTGCTGGGCATTCCGATGTGGACCAAACAGAAAAATTCACTTGAGGATGTGCGCGCATATCTGGAGGCCATGGGCAATCCGGACCGTGCCCTGAAGGCCGTACACGTGGCCGGGACCAACGGGAAGGGCTCCGTATGCGCGTTTCTGACATCCGCGCTGCGGGAGGCCGGCTACCATACCGGAACCTTTGTCTCCCCACATTTGGAGCAGGTGCGGGAGCGCTTTCTCATCGACGGGGAGATGGCGGACAGGGAGAGCTTTGAGCGGAGCTTTTTGGCTGTGCGCGCCGTGACGGAGCAGATGGTGGCCCGGGGCAAGTGCCACCCTACATTTTTTGAGTTCCTGTTTTATATGGCCATAGACCTGTTTCGGGACAAGCAGGTGGACGTGGCGGTTCTGGAAACCGGCATGGGCGGGCGTCTGGACACCACCAATGTGATCGAGCATCCACTGGCCTGTGTGATCACCTCCATCAGCCTGGATCACACCCAGTTTTTGGGAAATACTATCTCCGCAATCGCGGGGGAAAAGGCCGGCATCATCAAGGAGCGGGTGCCGGTGATATTTGACGGCGGCCAGCCCGAGGCCTCCGCCGTGATCGAGGGCCGCGCATATTTTCTGGACGCGCCCCGGTATCCGGTGGGGGAGGACGACTTCGAGATTCGCGGCAGCCTGGACGGCGGGGAAGGCTTTTTCATGCAGGCCAGGATGGGGGACCGGAGCCGGCTGGACCTGGCGGTGCCCTTTGAGGCGCGCTACCAGGCCCGCAACGCCATGCTGGCGGTCCGCACCCTGGAGGTCCTGCGGGGATTGGGGATTGAGGCGGACGACAGGGCCCTGCAGCGCGGAATCCGGGCCACCCGCTGGCCCGGCCGCATGGAGCAGGCGGCGCCGGGCGTCTACCTGGACGGCGCCCACAACCCGGGCGGCATCGCAGCCTTTACGGAGGCGGTGCGGGACGTGGCCGGGCGGACGGGAAAAGAACCCTACCTTTTGTTCGCCGCCGTGGCGGACAAGGATTACCGCGGCATGGTGGAAACGCTTTGCCGGGGGATACCGTGGCAGGGCGTGGGAATCGCCCGCATGAAAAGCAGCCGCGGGCTGGACACAGGGGAGCTGGCCCAGGTATTCCGGACCTTTGCGGTTTGCCCTGTGACGGAATACGAGAACGCGGAGGAGGCGCTGGCGGATATGAGAAGGGCCTCCGAGGGACAGCTGCTGTTTTGCGCTGGTTCCCTGTACCTGATCGGAGAACTGAGAGAAATGCTTGAACACGTGAGGAGTGAAAAATAGTGATAGACTTTGAGGATGAGATTGAGCGCTTTAAGCCCAGCCTGGACGTGGAGGACGTGGAGGACGCCATTGTGAAGAGCGACCTGACGGATATGACGGACATCATGATGGAACTGATCAAGGAGAATATGAGCGACAAATAGGCGGTGACTATGGACATACAGAAAAGAAATGCCCAGATAGCCAACAGCTACTACAATCTGGGCCTGGAAAAGGCAAAAATGCGCGACCTGTCCGGGGCGGCCCAGTCGCTCAAGGACAGTTTGCATTTCAATAAATATCAGACGGATGCCAGAAATCTTCTGGGGCTGATCTACTATGAGAGCGGGGAGGTTTCCGATGCCCTGGTCCAGTGGGTGATCAGCCTGAACCTGCAGCCGGAGAAAAACCTGGCGGACCACTACCTGGACGAGATACAGCGAAAGCCCGGGCAGCTGGAGATCGAGAGCCAGAATATCAAGACATTCAACCAGGCGCTGTGGCACGCCCAGAACGGCAGCGACGACCTGGCCATCATGCAGCTGGCCAGGGTGGTCCAGGCGAAGCCCCACTTCGTCAAAGCACACCTGCTGTTGGCTCTGCTGTACATGGGCCGGGAGGACTACACCAAGGCGGGACGCTCCCTGTACAAGATTTTGCAGATCGACAAGAGCAACCCCAAGGCCCTGTACTATATGTCCATTGTCAAGCAGAACACAGGGCGGGCGGAGGCGGAGCGCAAGCGCATGACCAAGGCGTTTTCCCACCGCCAGATGCAGGACGACGACGTGATCATGCCTCCCACCTACAAGGAGAACACGGGGCTGTCCATGGTGCTGCACATTGTGATCGGCCTGGTGATCGGCGTGGCCGCGTTCTTTTTCCTGGTGCTGCCGGCCAATGAGAAGGCTTTAAACGAGCGGCACAACCAGGAGATGGTGCCCTATCTCCAGAAGCTCAACACGGCCAACCAGCAGTACGAGGCCCTTAAGGGACAGTACGACGAGCTGGATGAGAGCGCCAAAGAGGTTCAGTCCCGTCTGGACGAGCTGGTGAACGGCAATACCAGCGTGATGGTGCAGTACCAGAGCTTAATCGGCGTGCTCCAGGCCTACCGGGCCGGGGACATGATCACGGCGGCCAAATCCTTTGCGGACGCGGATTTCTCCCTGATCACCGACGAGTCCATCCAGGCGATTGTGGAGGATGTGCGGGCTGACATGACGGCCAATGTATACCAGGTGCTGGTGACAAAGGGCACGGAGCTGTGGAACGCGGGCAATACGGCCCAGGCCATGGAGTATTACCAGGCCAGCCTCAAGATAAAGGCGGACAACCCAGAGGCCATGTTCTATGTGGGCCGCCTGTACCAGATCGCCGGGGACACGGAAAACGCCAACGCCATGTTTGACCAGGTGGTGGGCAATTATCCGGATTCGGATTACGCCGCCAGGGCAAAGAACGCCAGGGGGTACTGATCCCGGCGGCCAAAGATAACCATGGGATATCAAGACACTACAAGAGATGAAACGGATCTTTTGTGGTGTCTTTTTTTGTTGCATCGGAAAATGCGTCCTGTTTAGCGAAAATGCCCCCGGCGCCTTGGCGCCCAGAGCATTTTGAACATAGAAGGAAAGAGGAGTGAGCGAATATGGAGCAGAAAACATTTGCCTACGAGGCCGCGGGGCAGACGCTGGTGATCCACCTGCCGCAGGAGATTGACCACCACAACTGCAAAACCTTAAAGATTGAGACGGACCTGCTGCTGGAGGAGAACTATATCCGGCGCATTGTGTTTGATTTTTCCAGGACACGGTTTATGGATTCCTCGGGAATCGGGGTGCTCTTGGGGCGTTACAAGCAGATGAAGGCCAGCAAAGGAGAGGTCACCTATTACGGCGCGGGAACCCAGGTGAGTCGCATTCTGACCGTGGGCGGGATGGCGAAACTGATCCGCGGATTTGAAGATAAAGAGTCAGCCATTAATGGATAGGAGGAAGGAAAAAATGGAGGATAAGATGATGGAGACGAAAAAGGAACACCTGCGGCTGGAGCTTGACAGCCTGTCGCAGAACGAGGAGTTTGCCAGGGTGGTGACCGCGGTGTTTATGAGCCGTTTAAACCCTACCCTGGAGGAGATCGACGATGTCAAGACCGCGGTCAGCGAGGCGGTGACCAACGCGGTGATCCACGGCTATAAGGGCGAGGCCGGGACCATTTACATGGACATCACGGCCCGGACAGGCGGGGAGACGAGCCTGACGGTCTGCGTCCGGGACACGGGAGTGGGCATACCGGACGTGAAAACCGCCATGGAACCCATGTACACCACCGACACTTCGGGAGAGCGGTCCGGAATGGGCTTTTCCTTCATGGAAGCATTTATGGACCAGGTGCAGGTGGAATCCGAGCCGGGCCGGGGAACGCTGGTGACCATGAAAAAGTTCATTGGCAGGTGACGGCCATGGATGAGACCTTAAAATTAATTTTGCGGGCTCACGAAGGGGATAAAACGGCCAGGGACCAGCTGGTGATGGACAACGTAGGGCTGATCTGGAGCATCGTCCGCCGGTTTTCCGGGCGGGGATACGAGGTGGAGGACCTGTTTCAGATCGGCAGCATCGGCCTGATGAAGGCCATCGACAAATTCGACACAGCCTTTGAGGTGAAATTCTCCACCTACGCCGTGCCCATGATCACCGGGGAGATCAAGCGCTTTCTCCGGGACGACGGCATGATCAAGGTCAGCCGCTCCATCAAGGAGCTGGGGCTGAAGGTGAAATGCGCCAGGGAGGAGATGACCTATGAGCTGGGCCGGGAGCCGACCATCGAGGAGATCGCCGGCTCCGTAGGGGTCAGCCGTGAGGAGGTGGCGGCTTCCATGGAGGCGGGAGCGGAGGTGGAATCCCTGTACCGGCCTGTGGGCGGAAGCGACGACAACCAGCTGTGCCTCATGGACCGGCTGGAGGAGGAGAACAACGAGCACGAGGCGCTGATCAACCGCATGGTTTTAAAGGAGCTCTTGTCCTCCCTGGAGGAGGACGAGCGGGAGATCATCGTGCGCCGCTATTTCCGCAACCAGACCCAGACCCAGATTGCCCAGGATTTAGGAATCTCCCAGGTACAGGTGTCCCGTCTGGAAAAACGAATTTTAAAAGCAATGCGGAAACGATTTGAGTCGTAAATATTGAAGCAGAAACGGTTCGCATAAAAAAACAGAAAAAAATCCATACTATTGTCAGAAGCCAATTAACCGAAACCGCAAAGCCAGGCCGTAAGATGATCGGCGGCCGCCTTTGCGAGAAGCAAGAAAGGATGTGAAGTCAAATGATGGGCTTTGGAAAACATGTGTGGAGTCTGTTGGCCTTAGCGGCCGCCCTGGTGCTTGTGTGCGCGGCCGTATGGTACTGTCTGTCCGGATTTGGCGGACGGGACGTGGAGCAGGAAGGCACCCTGGTGCGGATGGAAACGCCCTTTGAGAGCGGACTGGTTCCCGCCTTTGTGACCAACCCGGCATCCGTTGTGGTGGACGAGGCGTTATGAGCAAAACCGTCTATTTAAAGCTGAACCAGATCACGGAGATTCATCACAAGGACGTGGTGTTAAAGGACGTGGCGGAGGTTTACTGCGAGGATAAGAACATTCAGAATAAATGCAACGCCATGAAGGTGAAGCATATAAATGGAGACAGGAAACACCGCTATGTGGTGAGCGCCCTGGAGGTCATTGAAAAGCTGGAACAGCTGGATTCAGCCATACAGGTGAACAATGTGGGGGAGGTGGATTTTATCATCGCTTACCAGCCGCCAACTCCCCCCATGTACGCCTGGCAGTGGGCCAAGACCCTGTTTGTCTGCGCCGTCTGCTTCTGCGGCGCGGCCTTTGCCATCATGACCTTCAACAACGATTCCAGCGTCACCGACGTGTTCGGCGAGGTATACCGCCTGGTTATGGGGCAGGAGTCAAACGGCTTCACCATTCTGGAGGTCAGCTATTCTATTGGGCTGGCGTTGGGAATCGTGGTCTTTTTCAACCATGTGGCCGCGTTCAAGCTGAATACGGACCCCACGCCCCTGGAAGTGGAGATGCGCCTGTACGAGGACAATATCAGCAAGACTCTGATCGCGGAGGACGGGAGAAAGGAGTCGAAGATCGATGTTACTTAAACAGCTGTTTCTCGGTTTTACGGGCCTGTGCGCCGGCGGCATCATCGCGGCCGGCGTTTACGCGTTTCTGGCCATCATCGGCGTGTTCCCCCGTCTCATGGGCCGCACCGGGACCAGGAACCATCTGATCCTCTATGAGACCGTCATCGTGGCGGGAGGGATTCTGGGAAACGTATCCGATCTGTATGAAATCCCCATTCCCCTGGGCGGCTTTTTCGGCCCTGTTTTTCTGGGCGTGTTCGGGCTCACCGCAGGTATCTTTGTGGGCTGCCTGGTGATGAGCCTGGCGGAGACCTTAAAGGCCCTGCCTGTGATCAGCAGGAGAATCCATCTGGCGGTGGGGCTCCAGTATATGATTATATCCATAGCGGCCGGAAAGCTGATCGGGTGCCTGGTCTATTTCTGGAACGGATTCGGGGCGCAGACCTGACGGCGGACCCCGGCAAGAAAGGAGACTTAAATTGGAAGTTGACAAACAAAAATATGACCAATACGTCAAGGAGGTGACGCCTGTCCACAGCCTGGCCAAGAACATGGCCTGCGCATTTCTGGTGGGCGGTGTGATCTGCTGCCTTGGGCAGTTCTTTACCAATTTCATGACGGACAGCATGGGCATGGAGAAGGAGGCCGCCGCGGCCTGGACCTCCCTGGAGCTGATCTTCATAAGCGTGATCCTCACCGGACTCAACATTTACCAGAAGATCGTAAAGTTCGGCGGGGCCGGCGCGCTGGTGCCCATCACCGGCTTCGCCAACTCCGTGGCGGCCCCGGCGGTGGAGTTTCACGCCGAGGGCGAGGTGTTCGGCGTGGGCTGCAAAATCTTCACCATCGCCGGGCCGGTGATCCTGTACGGGGTGCTGGCCAGCTGGGTGCTGGGCCTGGGGTACTGGATGCTGACGTCGCTGGGATTTATTTAAGAGCAAGGCAGGGCTGCGACCGCCCTGCCTTTTTGCTGAATGCAATGGGCCGCAGGCCATTGCATGCCCCTAAAATAAAAAAATACATACGTGTATGTATTTTCTCTTGACAATCTGCTCACATGGTAGTAATATCTAAATAAAGGCAGGGATCAAGAGATGACAAGACAACACAATTCAAAAGAGACCAGGGAGTTGATTATCAATTCCGCGATTCAAAACTTTATAGAAAAGGGCTATTCCAAGACCACGCTGGAGGACATCACCAAGCGGGTGGGGCTGACCAGAGGAGCTTTTTACTGGAACTTTGAGTGCAAAAAGGATATTCTGGATGAGATTGTCAACCGCTACGAGCGGTTTTATCTGGACATTTACGACCGCTATGAGGTGCTCGAGTCCGCCCGGGAGACGATCCGGAATCTTCTGATCAAGGATATCACCAAGAAGAGCAACCCCAGCCCCTATATGATCATTATCCGTTACAAGGTCGAGATCAGCACTGAGATCACGGACGTGGTGGACCGTCAGAGAAAGCTGGACGACTTATTCATCGGCATCATCGAGCGGGAGATCAGGCGGGGGATTGAGAGCGGCGAGTTCCGCCAGGACTTGGACGCCCACGAGGCCACGATCTTTATTTTCACCTATCTTCTCGGCTTTGACAGCTATATGGTAGTCCACTACACCACTGATGGGGATGCCAATCTGACAAAGGAGAACATCGAGAGCAAGGTGGATTTGATTTTGAGAAGTCTGTCATAGGTTATCGTCTGTCCAAAACATACAATCATGTATGTATATAAAAATATGAGGAGGAATTTGCGAAGATGAAAGGAACGTTGAAGGGGAGACATTTTTTAGCGCTGGAGGATTTCACACCGGAGGAGATCCGGTATCTGCTGGATCTGTCCCACGACATGAAGAAGCAGAAAAAGGAGCGGGCGGATCAGAGAAAGAACGTGGGCCAGAACCTGCTGATGCTGTTTGAGATGGAGTCCACCAGGACCAGGTGTTCCTTTGAGACCTCGGGCTGCGACCTGGGCATGGGCACCACCTACCTGTCCAACTCCCATTTCGGGACCAAGGAGACCATCAAGGACTCCATGAGGGTGTTCTCGGGGATGTACGACGTGATCGCCTACCGGGGGACCAGCCACGAGCTGCTTCAGAAGATGGCGGCCGAGTCGTCCATCCCGATCATCAACGGCTACACCAAGCATGAGCATCCCACGCAGATGCTTGCGGATTTCATGACCCTGGACGAGGTGTGGGGGCGTGAGGGCTACAAGGGCAAAACCTTCTGCTACATCGGACGCGGCGGCGCCTGCTGCGCTTACTCCTACGCCGTGGCCTGCGCCATGCTGGGCATGAATTTCAAGTACATCACATCCTTTATGTCCCTGGACGAGGCCGTGGCCCTGCTCACGCCCGAGGAGCAGGAAAAGTTTTACCAGGAGGTACCCAAGGGCACGCCGGTGGACGGCTGGTCCGGCGCGATGCCTGAGGAGCAGAAGCAGTTTATCCGGGAGCTGTACCGGAAATACAATCCCCAGTGCACCTTTGAGGAGACTGAGGATGTGGAGGCGATCAAGGGCACGGATGTGGTGTCCACAGAAAACTGGGGATTTTTCACAAATAAGACCGTGACCTGGCTTCCGGGCATCGCAAAGTACAGAAATTACCAGGTCAACCGGGAGCTGATGGAAAAGACGCAGAACCCCGACGCCATCGTGCTGCACATGCTTCCCGCTACCCACAACTGCGAGCACAAGGGCGGGCAGGAGCTGTTAGACTTTGTGGGCGATCCAAAGCTCAAGGAGTTTTTGGCGGGAGGCCTGGAAGTGACGGACGAGGTATTCGAGGCCAACGCGGAGTACATATTCCGGGAAGCGGAGAACCGGCAGCACACCATCAAAGCCGTGATGTACGCGGTTTTGGGGGACGACGCAGAGTAAGGGCCGGGAAGCTGAGACAGAGGACGATAGGAAGAGAGGGGCGGGGAAATGTATTTACTGAGTTTAATTCCGGTGGCAATCGCGTTTCTGGCGGTTGTAAAGACAAAAAAGGCGTTTGAATCCTGTCTGCTGGGAATTTTTTCAGCGCTGGTGATCTACGCGTTTGAAAACCAGACGTGGAATCTGGCGGCGCTGTTTTACAGCTTTTTAAGCGACGTGATGTCGGATGCCACCAATGTGTGGGTTATTGTGTTCACGCTGATCATCGGCATGTTCACCGAGATCATCGACGCGGCCAAGGCCACGGACAAATTCTGCAAATGGGTGCGGAAATTTGCTGATAATGAGAAAAAAACATTGCTTTCCGTGGTGATTATGGGTATTGTGATCTATGCGGACGAATTTTTAAAGGGCGTTGTGCTGGGCTCCTACTGCAAGAGCATCGGCAGACGGAACAGGATACCGGTGGAGACCATGGGCTTTCTGATCACAGTGCTGTGTATCCCGTTAGTGATCCTCATGCCGTTTACCACCTGGTCCGTGTACTTCGTGCAGCTGATCGAGGGCGCCGGGATCACGGAGAACGGGACCGTGGATTACATCACCAAGGTGATTCCCTACCTGTTTTTCCCCATCGTCCTGATGGTGATCGTGGTGCTGTTCGTGGCCGGCGTTCTGCCTGCCCTGGGAAATATCCGCAAGGCGAACCGGCAGGTTAAAGACAATACATACGATTTCTCGGTTTACGGGGAAGAGGAGGCCGTGGAAGCGAAAACGGAAGCGGACGGCAAAAGGCGCACGGCCACAGTGGCGGATTTCCTGGTGCCCCTGGCGGTTCTGGCGGTCTGCGCGGCCTTTAACGGAGGCGACCTTGTCATCGGCATCATCATCACCATGGTGTTCATGCTCTTCTGGTACCTGATCCGCAGGGTGATGGGATTCGACGACTATATGGGCGCGTTTTACCGGGGCATGAACGCCATGTTAAAGCCCACCGCCTACCTGATGCTGGGCTATGAGATGACGGCCATCATGAAGCAGATCGGCTTTCCCGAGCTGGTTCAGGCCGTGGCCTCCATACTGCTGCCGGGCGCGGTATTGGCGTTCTTCTTTGTGGCGGCCACAATCATCGGCACCCTGACCGGCATGTTCTGGCCCACCACGTCCATGTTCCTGGCGGCCTGCCTTCCGGTCACAACCGGACTGGGCATCAGCCCCTTCGTGCTGGCCGGGACCCTGTTCTCGGCGGCGGCCATCGGCTCCGTGCTGAGCCCCAGAGGCGCGTTAATCATGCTGATCGGGGAGGAGATCAATTCCAACCCGGTGGATGTGATGAGAACCACCAGGCCCTACGTGCTGATCGCAGGGGCGATCACCGTGGTGGCGTACCTGATTCTTGGATTTGTAGTTTGTTAAATAGGGAGGATAAACGATTATGGGAACATTAGAAGGATTTCGTTACGCAGGAGAATTTGAGGAGCAGCAGGCGGTGGTAATCTGCTGGCCCCGCATCGCAGAGCCGGTTAAGGGAATGTACACCTTAAACGTGTTCGCGGACATTATAAAGAACCTGATCGGCCAGGCGGAGGTCTATGTGAATTGCGGCTTTGCCGGGACCTATGAGTCCTGCCTGGAGACGTTGAAAAATAAAGGGATCGATCCGGCGGACGTCCATATCACACGGTACCCGGACATCATGAACTGGTCCCGGGACTACGGCCCGGACCTCATGAAGGACGGCGCGGGAAATATGCGCCTGGTCAACTTCCGCTTCGACATGTACGGCGAGGGGGACGAGAACAGCGAAATGTCCACCCTGTGCGCCAGATTCGCACCGCATATGGCCATCGAGATGGGCTGTACGGACATTGTGAACTCCATTCTCATCACCGAGGGCGGGGACAAGGAATTTAACGGCGCAGGCGTGATGATGGCCATCGAGGACACGGAGGTGACAAAGCGCAACTCCGGGCTGACAAAGGAGCAGGTGGAGGAGGAATTTAAGCGCCTGTTCAATCTGAAAAAGATCATTTGGCTGCCCCTGGGAATTTACGACGACGAGTCCGCCACGCTGGGCGTGCTGGACTATGTGGACGGAAAGCCGGTGTACCGCTCCGGGTCCGCCAACGGCCATATCGATGAAATGTGCCGTTTTGTGGACAAAAACACGGTGCTGCTGGCGGAGGTGAGTCAGGAGGAGGCCTCCAGGCTTGAGTCCGCCCGGATCACGAAGGAGCGCCTGGATATGGCTTACGAGGTGCTGAAAAATGAGACGGACGGGGAGGGCAATCCCCTTCGCATCCTGCGGATTCCCACGCCGGAGCCATACTATGTGACCACCACGCCGGAGGATTGGACCAACGTGACCTGGGGCAAGCGCTTCTCCGAGGGCGAGGAGAATGTCCTGGACGATGGGACGCCCATGCCGGAGGGGGAGATCATCATGCAGCCGGCCATGAGCTACTGCAATTTCCTGATCTGTAACGGGGTGGTCCTGGCCCAGTCCTACTGGCAGGAGGGCCGTCCTGAGGCCATAAAGAGGCGGGACGAGCAGGCTCTGGCAGTGCTTCAGGAGGCGTTTCCGGACCGCAGGATCATCCCGATCCCCGCTATGGACTTGAATATCCGGGGCGGCGGCATCCACTGCGTGACGAAAAACATTCAAAAATATTAGGGAAAAGGGATGAAAATTTTGGAGAGGGATTGTACAATGAAACAGAAAGTTGTGATTGCGCTGGGCGGAAACGCCCTGCAATCCAAGGGGACCGCGCCCACAGCGGATAACCAGTTGAAAATTGTGAAGAAAACCTGCGAGCACATCGCGGACATCAGCAGCAGCGGATATGAGATCGCCATTGTGCACGGCAACGGCCCCCAGGTGGGAAGAATCCTGCTGGCCTCCGAGGCAGCGGGGGATGTGACTCCTGCCATGCCCTTTGACGTCTGCAACGCCATGTCCCAGGGCTACATCGGCTACCACATCCAGCAGTCGCTCAAGTATTCGCTGAGCAGGCGGAACATGAGGGCGCCGGTGCTGACCGTGGCCACCCAGGTGATTGTGGACCGAAACGACCCCGCATTTCAGAACCCCACCAAGCCCATCGGCCCCTTTTACACCGAGGAGGAGGCAGGAAAACTGAGCGCCGAGCGCGGCTACACCATGAAGGAGGACGCCGGGAGGGGCTGGCGCCGTGTGGTGGCCTCGCCCATTCCCAGAAAGATCGTGGAGATCTCCGCGGTGAAGAAGCTGTGGGATTCCTCCATCGTCATATCCTGTGGGGGCGGCGGTATCCCGGTGGTGGAGAACATGGACGGCACCCTGGAGGGTGTGGCGGCGGTGATCGACAAGGATTTCGCGGCGGAGCTGCTGGCGGAGGAGGTTGAGGCGGATATCCTGATGATCCTGACCGAGGTGGAGAAGGTGGCGATTAACTGGGGAAAGCCGGATCAGCAGAATCTGGACCGTCTGGGGCTGAAGGAGGCGGCCGCGTACATTGAACAGGGGCAGTTCGCCCCCGGGAGTATGCTGCCCAAGGTGGAGGCGGCCATGAAATTTGTCCGCGCGTATCCCCACAAAAAAGCGATTATCACAAGCCTGGACAAAGCCATGGATGCCCTGAAGGGCGAGACCGGAACAGAAATTATGTTTGCCTGAGCTCAGAGCAGAGTATGTGTGCGCATACTCTGCTTAAGCTGTTCAAAATATTTTGAGATGAGTATACAGAAGCTGACCGACAGGAGGTTCATATTATGCAAAACAGGGGTAATGCAAATCATGACAGGGGGGACCTGCTGAAATTTATCATACCTTCCGTCATCGGGGTGATCTTATTCTTAATCCCCGTACAGTTCAAGGGGGAGAGCATGATCGTGGTGGGAATATTTGTAAATTATTCCCAGGAATTATTGAAACAGATTCTGCCCTATGCCATGACGATTATGGTGGCGGTTCCCACAGCCATCTCCATCTGGAACAAGGTGTCCCCGATTTCCTGGATTCAGGGGAGCCCTACCTGGAGCCGTATTTTTTCCACAACGCGTTTCTGGCTGGGGGTCCGGCTGGCCGGCGCGGTTTTCGCGGTTCTGACCCTGTTCCATCTGGGGCCGCAGTTCATCCGCTCTGCTGAGACAGGGGGGAATATTTTGTTTTCCCTGCTGCCCACCTGCGGGATGTGGTTCTTTGTGGCCGGTTTTTTCCTGCCCCTTCTGACCGACTACGGCATCATGGATTTTGTGAGCACTCTCCTGAAAAATATTGCCCGTCCGCTGTTTCACGTCCCGGGGCGGGCGCTCATCGACTGCTTCTCCTCCTGGATCGGGTCCGGGGTGTGCGGCGCTTACCTGACGATCTCCCAGTATGAGACGGGCTGCTACACGGCCAGGGAGGCGTCCATCATCGTGACGAATTTTTCCGTGGTGAGCATCAGCTTCTGCTCGGCCATGGCCCAGCACTTGAAAATTTCCCGGGTGTTCGCCAGCTATTATCTGACCATTTTCATAGCCGGTTTCATCTGCGCCGTGATCACGCCGCGGATTTGGCCGCTGCGTTCCATGGCGGACCGCTACAATCCGGAGAGCGGAAAGCAGGCTTCGGAGTCGGTTCCGGAACATACGACCAATTTCCAGTGGGGACTGCACCTGGCCCTCAAGCGGGCCTCCCGGGCCGCCTCCTTTAAGGGCTTTGTCACAAAGGGGCTGACCACCGCTTTCGACCTCATCGCCAACACGGCGCCGGTCCTGATGGCCTTTGGCACCATCTCCCTGATCCTCACAGAGTACACGTCGCTCTTTCAGATCATGTCCTATCCGTTCAGCGTATTGCTGGAGCTGTTTTCCGTGCCCTATGCCGCGGAGGCTGCGCCGGCCATGATTCTGGGGTTTGCGGATCAGTACCTGCCGGTGATAGTGGGCGCTCTGATTCCCTCGTTTTACACCAGGTTTATCATCGGCTGCATCGCGGTGCTCCAGGTGATCTATATTACGGAGATCGGGGCGATGATCCTCACCTCCAAGCTGCCCTTAAAGCTCTGGCAGCTGTTCGTGATTTTTTTGGAGAGGACTCTCATCTGCCTGCCCATTGTGATCCTGTTGGCCAATTTATTTTCAATTCAATAGCGCGCCGGTTTCATATGGCGGCCGGTTTTCAATTGAGGAATGTTCCAGGCTTCGGCAGGGAACATTCCTTTTTTAAATGAAAAAATACGCGTTGAAGTCCGCCGGCCATTGCCGCCAGGCGGATGCATATAAAAATGGAAAACTGGACAAAGTAGTATTGAAGCGTGCAAATATAGCTAGAAAATTTGCGTTGATAATATGAGAGGTGAGATACAATGGGAGAAATGAAAGGAAAGGCCAGTCTGGAATTTGAGCATCCGCCGGTGATCGTCAGCGCCGCCTCCGTGGTGGGCAAGAAGGAGGGGGAAGGTCCCTTGGGCCCTCTCTTTGACCAGATCGAGCAGGACGACATGTGCGGCAAGGACAACTGGGAGCAGGCGGAGAGCGCGCTGCAGAAGCAGGCCGCGGACAAGGCCATTGAGAAGGGCGGGCTCAGAAAGGGCGATCTGCGCTATCTCTTCGCCGGGGACCTGCTGGGCCAGCTGATTGCCACCTCCTTCGGAACGGTGGATTTGGAAATCCCGCTGTTCGGGCTTTACGGGGCCTGCTCCACAATGGGAGAGGCCATGAGCCTTGGGGCCATGGCGGTGAACGCAGGCTACGCCAACCAGGTGTTGGCAATGGCCTCCAGCCACTTCGCCACGGCTGAGAAGGAGTTCCGTTTCCCGCTGGGCTACGGCAACCAGCGGCCGCTGTCCGCCACCTGGACGGTCACCGGGGCCGGCTGCGTGGCGCTGGCCGGGGACCGCAAGGAGGGGCTGGCAAAGATCACGGGGATTACCACGGGTCGCATGGTGGACATGGGGACCAAGGATTCCATGAATATGGGCGCGGCTATGGCTCCGGCGGCGTACCACACCATCGAGCAGAACCTGGAGGATTTCCAGGTCAATGAAACCTGGTACGATAAGATTATCACCGGGGACTTGGGCGAGGTGGGGCGGACCATTCTGTTGGACTTTATGAAGAACAAGGGCCGGGATCTCAGCGAGCTTCACATGGACTGCGGGATGGAGATTTACGACAAGGACCAGCAGGATACCCACGCTGGCGGAAGCGGCTGCGGCTGCTCGGCGGTGACGCTGTGCTCCTATGTGCTGCCCAAAATCCAGGACGGCACCTGGAAGCGGGTGCTGTTCGTGCCCACCGGGGCGCTCTTGTCCAACATCAGCTTCAACGAGGGACAGAGCATACCGGGCATAGCGCACGCGGTTGTCATCGAGCACATCGACGGTTAAGGAGGCAAAAGGATGGATTATGTGAAAGCGTTTCTGGTGGGCGGGATCATCTGCGCACTGGTGCAAATCCTGATGGAAAAGACAAAGCTGATGCCGGGCCGCATCATGGTGATTCTGGTGGTCAGCGGCGCGATTCTGGGCTGCGTGGGCCTGTACCAGCCTTTTATGGAGTGGGCCGGAGCGGGAGCGTCCGTACCCCTGCTGGGCTTCGGCAACGCCCTGTGGAAGGGCGTGAAGGAGGCCGTTGGCAAGGACGGCCTGCTGGGCGTGTTCAAGGGCGGCTTCACCGCCGGGTCCGCGGGCATCTGCGGGGCGCTGGTGTTCGGATACCTGGCCAGCCTGGTGTTTAAGCCGAAAATGAAGTAGCGCGGAAAAATTTCCATTGAATCCGGCGGGATTAGCCGGTATAATAGAGAATAACGCGGCCCGCCCGGAAAGCAGAGCGGGCCGTAGGTCTGCCGCGCGGCATGGGAAGGGGCGCGCTTTTGGCTGATGGGCCGGCGCTGGCCCGCAGGCGCGGCAAAACAAAGGCTGCGGCGCAAATTCGCCGTGTGGCGGGGGGCAGCCGGAAGATAAGGGGATATGGGAGGAACTATGGGTATCAGAACAGTGATCGTGGATAATGATCCGGAGCTGCTGGATAAGCTGACCGGTATCCTGGAGGAGACGGAGGGCATCGAGCTTCGGGGGAGATTTGAGCACCCGGCGGACGTGCTGCGGATTGTGGATCAGGAGCCGGTGGATTTGGTGTTTTCCGACGTGGTGATGCCGGATATCAGCGGGATTACGCTGGCGGCCAGGCTGGCGGAGGTTTCCCATCCGCCCAAGGTGGTGCTGCTGTCGGATATTCCGGGGCTTTCGATTAAGACGTGGAATATCCGGGCGTTTGGGTTTGTGCCGAAACCGTATACCAGGGGGGATATTGCGGGGATGATTCGGTTGTATCGGGAGAGCGCTGAGGGGGAGAGCTGCATCCGTCCGTGAGCGCCAGGGGGCGGGACTGGAGGTTCCGGGACTCCGCGGCGGGAGAGTCTAAGGCGCAAGGGGCGGGAAAAGACTCTCCAACACCGCTGCGCAGTCACCTCCCGCCCCGCCCCCCTGGCGCTCACCCGCTAGATATCGGCGGTCGGCGGATGGGGGCATGGCTTGAGTTAGCGGGGGTGGTTCAGGAGATTTTGGAGGAAGCGGCCGAAGCGGTATTGTCTGAGGCTGGCCAGAGCCAGCATGATCAGGCTGACGGCGAGCACGGCGGTCCGGCGGGGGGAGTCGGGGGAGATAAGGGTGGAGATTAGCAGGCCGGTGCCGGTTCCGCTTAGAAAGTCGATGAGCTTGTAGTCGCGCTTCATCCGTTTGGCCTGGGAAAGGGTGAGCAGCAGATTGGCGTCCGCCTGCTGACGGAAGTCGGATTGATCCAGCCGCTTTCCGCTGAGCATCTCGTTGACGCTGACTTCCAGCACGGCGCAGAGGGCTTGCAGAACGGACAGGTCGGGCATGTAGTTGCCGTTTTCCCAGCGGGATATGGTTTTGTTCGTGACGCCCAGCAGATCGCCCAGCTGCGCTTGGGTCAGGGATTTTTCTTTTCGCAGTTCAGCGATAAATTTTCCAGTTTCCAGTTGATTCATTTGATCACCTCCTCTGATGATTTTAGCACAGGGCTTTTTTATTGTATTCCCCACAGATCGCGAATGGGCGAAAAACAGGCATGGTGAAAGGAAAACACCGCGCGGCGGGCTTGAAGGAGCCTGCTGCGCGGTGCTTTTTGCGGCTGTGGGCGGCGGTATGGCCGCCGCCTGCGGCCGATGTCTATTGTACTCCGGGTCCGTACTCGGAGGAGGGTTCCCTGGAGGGCTGGTAGCCGGGACCTAATGGGGTTTCGTAGCCCGGTGAGTCCCCGCCGTTTGATTCGGCGGGCGGTACAATGATGGTGGAGGCATCCGTGTGCAGCGGGCACTCTCCCGGAATTGCATAGTAGGAGTCGTCCGTGGGCCCGTCCTCACCGCTGGGCAGCACCATGCAGATACGCGTGGTTTTCTCCGGGCAGAAGGGGGTGGGGCGCATACCGGATTCGGCGCACACCGTCACGGACACATGCTTGTCGCATACTTCCGTGGGGGCAGTGCCCTTGGCGAAATACTCGGTGTAGACCGCGTTGCCCCTGGGATCGTGGTCGCAGACGCCGGAGACGGCGCGCTTGCCGGATTTGCGGCAAATTTGCGCGGTCTCGATGCTGTCCGGGATGACGAAGCCGGGATCGGATAAACCTTCGTGCACCCGGTTCATGATCTTGCGCCAGATGGCCTTGTGGAAGGAGGTTCCGCCGTTGTTTACGTTGCCGTCCTTTAATTTCTGGTTGCTGTCGCAGCCGCCCCAGATGCCCGCGGTGTAATAGGGCGTGAAGCCCTCAAACCAGACATCCACGTTGCTGGTGGTGGTGCCGCTCTTTCCGGCCGCGGACATATTGTTCAGGGCGGCCGCGGTACCGGTGGCGCTGATGGGGGATACGCCCGGACGCATAAATTTCCGGTTGCCCTTCATCACGTCTGTCATCGCATCCGTCAGCAGGAATGCGGTGGAATCTTTCAGCACCTGCCGGGTCTCCGGCTGATTGTCGATGAGCACCTTGCCGTTGTGGTCCAGAATTTTGGTGTAGAACCGGGGACGGATGTAAACGCCGCCGTTGGCAATGGAAGCGTAGGCCGCCGTCAGGTCCAGGTTGGTGGTGCCCAGGGTCAGTCCGCCCAGGGCCGTCGCCGCGCCCAAGTCGGTTTTAGTCATGGTGGAAATGCCCATATTTTCCGCGTACTCCACACCCAACTGCGGGGTTACGGTCTCCATCAGGCAGCGCACCGCCACGATGTTCATGGAGTAAATGATGCCGTCCCGGATGCTGGAGTAGCCGGTGTAGCCGCGGCTCTCGCCCCACCAGTTGCGGAAGGACTTGGTGCCCACCGTGTAGGGCGCGTCGTAATAGACCGTGCCCAGGGTGGCGCCGCAGGCGTCCAGGGCCGGGGCGAAGGCGGAGATCACCTTGAAGGTGGAACCGGGCTGCCGCGGCACGTTGGTGGCGCGGTTTAAGGTCAGGCTGTCCTTTTTCTCGCCGCGCCCGCCGCTGATGGCGATGACCTCGCCGGTGTGCTGGTCTAAAAGCACGAAGGAGGCCTGGGGCTGCAGGTTTGTGTTCAGCCGTTCGCCGATGATCTCGTCGCCCTCTTTCAGCAGCCATGTTTTGTATTGGTCGATATCCTGCTGAAGGGCCTCGGTGCTGGTGTAAAGTCCGTTGAAGTTTTTGTCGCCCAGCACGGATTTGCGCCACGCCTCCACGTTCTTGTTGGAGTAGTGCTGGGTTTCGCCGTTTGCGTGGGTGACGGACAGGCGGTATTCCATGGAATACTTGGCTGCATCGTAGTTGTCCGGGTTGTTGATCTCTTCATCCACAATGGCCTGTATATCCGGGTCCTGGGTTGTGTAGATTTGCAGTCCGCCGGAGTAGAGAAGGTTGCTGGCCTGGCTTTCCGTGTAGTCCAGCTTTTCCATCAAGTCCTGGATGACCTGTTCGATCAGCTCGTCTGTGAAATAGCTGTAAGGGGTGACGCTCTCCTTTTTGACCGCGTCCACGTTCTGGATGCGGCTGTAGACGTCGTCCGCCAGAGCCTTTTCCTGCTGGTCCTTGGAGATATAATCCTGCTCAAACATGTATTGCAGCACGATGGCCCGGCGCTCCGCGTTGGCCTCGGCCCCGGTGATGGGGTTTAGGCGGGAGGGGTTTTTGGTGATGGACGCCAGAACCGCGCATTCCGACAGGGTCAGGTCGGAGACTTCTTTATTAAAATAGCGCCGCGCCGCCACCTTGACGCCCAGGGTGTTGCTGCCCAGGTTGATGGTGTTTAAGTAGCTGGTGATGATCTGCTTTTTGGTGTCCTCCTTGCTCATGCCGGAATTTTTTTCCAGCTGGACGGCGAGAAACTGCTCCTGCAGCTTGCGCTCGATGCGGGGACCCCAGCCGGATTCCATGCCGCCGGCAAATACATTGTTCTTGATCAGCTGCTGGGTGATGGTGCTTCCGCCGCCTGCATAGTCGTCGCTGATCAGGCCTTTGGCCGCGCGGGCGATGGAACGGATGTCGATGCCGTTGTGGGACCAGAAGCGCGAGTCCTCAATGGCCACAAAGGCGTTGACCAGATCCGGCGGAAGTTCGTCGTAGGTGGCGGCTTCGCGGTTGGAACCGCTGGTCACCAGCGTGTCGGTCAGATTGCCCTTGGCATCGTAGATGGTGGTGGCAAACCGGTCCGGCTGTATGTTCAGAATGTCCACGGTGGGCGCGTTGTCGATGATGCCCTTGACCATACCGAAACCGATGCTGGCCCCCACTACCACGCAGAATAAGAACAGCACAAACAGCGCCTTGAATATGTTTAAAAACAGCTTGGACGTGTATTTGGCTGACTTTGAGTGAAGAGACTTGAGCCTGCGCTCTGTCTCATACTTCCCATAGTTCATGAAACTGCTCCTTTTATGTTCGTTCTTGGAGGCGTGTCCGCAAAATGCCGGAAATGAAACCGGCAAAACCAGAGCCTTCAACACGGCCCGGGGCCGGCACTGTCCGGATTGTGGGTTTCCGGGCGGCCGCAGAGGCGCGAAGGCTGTTGCGGGAACGCTGAGGTCGGGTGTGAGTACCAGTGCGTGAAATACCTCGCCAAGTGCTCATATTACCCCGTTCCCACTAGGCTCGTGAAAGACCTCGCCAAGTGGTCAGGGATATATTCGCACTAGGTTCGTGAAAGACCTCACCAAGTGCTCATATTATACAACAGTTTATCGGAAATGAAAAGGATTAAATAAGCCCTTGTCATCCGGGGTTATCTATATTATGATTAAAATTATGAGAATTTAGACAGAAAGTGGGAAAATTATACCTGAAAATGCGAAAAGGAGCGGATTAAGTGGAAGAAGCCTTTAAAATACTATACCGGGGCGGCAGCGGAGAGATTACGGAGAAGAAATCGCGGTTTATCGCGGACCTCAAACCCGTGTCCACCGAGGAGGAGGCCCTGGCGTTTATCGAGGAGATACGGAAAAAATATTGGGATGCCCGCCATCACTGCTATGTCTACCGCATCGGGGAGCGCAGCCAGACGGTGCGCTTCTCCGACGACGGCGAGCCGGCCCAGACCGCGGGCAAGCCCATGCTGGACGTGCTGGCGGGCCAGGATATCCATGATGTCTGCGCGGTGGTCACCCGGTATTTCGGCGGCACCCTTTTGGGGACCGGCGGCCTGGTGCGGGCCTACTCCCAGGCGGTCCAGGAGGGGTTAAAGCACTGCCTGGTGGTGGAAAAGCGCCCGGGGGTCCGGCTGACCGTGGACACGGACTACAACGGCGTGGGCAAGATCCAGTATATCGCCGCCCAGACTGGCCTGACGGCCCTGGACAGCGCGTACACGGACCGGGCAGCGTTTACTTACATGGTGCCCTCGGAGCAGTTGGAGACCTTTGAGAAGCAGATCACCGAGGCCACGGCAGGCCGGGCGCTGCTGCGCAGGGAGGACAAGGTTTATTACGGTTTGGCGGAGGGAGAGCTGATCGTATTTGAAAAATAAGGGCCAGGGCCTAATTTTTCCTTGCAATCCGGGAATACCAATGTTATACTTATAAACCGTGACAAATGCATATATAAATAAGTAGACACCCGATTTTATCTATAAAGTGAAGGAAGAGTACGTACTATGAAAATGAAAAGACAAGACGTCAGAAACATTGCAATCATCGCCCATGTAGACCACGGCAAGACCACCCTGGTGGACCAGCTGCTGCGTCAGAGCGGCGTGTTCAGGGCCAACCAGGAGGTGCAGGAGCGCGTCATGGACTCCAACGATATCGAGCGCGAGCGCGGCATCACCATCCTGTCCAAGAACACGGCGGTTTATTATAAAGATACCAAGATCAACATCATCGACACCCCCGGACACGCGGATTTCGGCGGCGAGGTGGAGCGCGTTTTAAAGATGGTAAACGGCGTGGTTCTGGTGGTGGACGCTTACGAGGGCCCCATGCCCCAGACCAAGTTCGTGCTGCAGAAGGCTCTGGAGCTCGATCTCTCCGTCATTGTCTGCGTGAACAAAATCGACCGCCCCGAGGCCAGGCCTGAGGAGGTGATCGATGAGGTGCTGGAGCTGTTCATGGATTTAGACGCCTCCGACGAGCAGCTGGACTGCCCCTTTGTCTTTGCCTCCGCCAGAGGCGGCTTTGCAAAGAAGGAGCTGGACGATCCGGAAGTGGATATGGTGCCGCTGTTTGAGACGATCATCAACTATATTCCGGCCCCGGAGGGCGATCCGGATGCGGACACCCAGGTGCTGATCAGCACCATCGACTACAACGAATATGTAGGCCGTATCGGCATCGGCAAGGTGGACAACGGCGGCCTCAGAGTGAACCAGGAGTGCGTGCTGGTGAACCACCACGACCCGGACAAATTCAAGAAGATCAAGATCGGAAAGCTCTACGAGTTCGACGGACTGAACCGCGTGGAGGTACAGCAGGCGGGGATCGGCTCCATCGTGGCCATTTCCGGTATCGCGGATATCCACATCGGAGACACCATCTGTTCTCCGGAGAAACCGGAGGCGATTCCGTTCCAGAAGATTTCCGAGCCCACCATCGCCATGTACTTCATGGTCAACGACAGCCCGCTGGCCGGCCAGGAGGGCAAATACATCACGTCCCGCCACCTGCGCGACCGCCTGTTCAGGGAGCTGAACACGGACGTCAGCCTGCGGGTGGAGGAGACGGACAGCGCGGATTGCTTTAAGGTGTCCGGCCGGGGCGAGCTCCATCTGTCCGTGCTGATCGAGAACATGCGCCGCGAGGGCTTTGAGTTCGCCGCCAGCAAGGCCGAGGTGCTCTACAAGTACGACGAGCGCAACCGCAAGCTGGAGCCCATGGAGATCGCTTATATCGACGTGCCCGAGGAATTTACCGGCGTGGTGATCCAGAAGCTGACCAGCCGCAAGGGCGAGCTGCAGGGCATGAGCAAGGCGGCCGGCGGATACACCCGCCTGGAATTTTCCATCCCCTCCAGAGGGCTGATCGGATACCGCGGAGACTTCATGACCGACACCAAGGGCAACGGCATCCTGAACACGATTTTCGACGGTTACGCACCCTACAAGGGCGATTTGACCTACCGTCCCACCGGCTCCCTGATCGCCTTTGAGGCGGGCGAGGCTATCACCTACGGCCTGTTTAACGCCCAGGAGCGCGGCGCGCTGTTCATTACCCCGGGCACCAAGGTGTACGCCGGCATGGTGGTGGGACAGAATCCCAAGGCCGAGGACATTGAGATCAACGTCTGCAAGACCAAAAAGCTGACAAACACCCGTTCCAGCAGCGCCGACGAGGCCTTAAAGCTGACGCCGCCCAAGATTATGAGCCTGGAGCAGTGCCTGGACTTTATCGATACCGACGAGCTGCTGGAGGTGACTCCCAAGAGCCTGCGCATCCGCAAAAAGATTCTCGATCCCACCATGCGCAAGCGCGCTTCCTTTAACAAATAAATACCGTGTAACGCGCAATATGGCGAATCCTGTCGAAATGTTTCTCAGGATTCGCCAATTTTTTTGGTCTATTATCCCGAATCGCCTCATAAACTATCTATGTGCCGCGAATGTACTGCCGCGGCGAAACGAAAACAGGCGGACCTTTGGCCGCGAACAAAAATAGAATCGAAGCGAAGAGGAGATGTACTATGTCAGAAAAAATGATTGAGAACAACAAGGTAAGCGTGATCGGAAAAATCGTATCGGGATTTACATTCAGCCATGAGGTGTTTGGCGAGGGCTTTTATATGGTGGATGTGGCGGTAAACCGTCTCAGCGAGCAGGCCGATATCATTCCGCTTATGGTGTCGGAGCGTCTGATCGATGTGCATGAGGATTACATAGGCTGCACCATCGAGGCGCTGGGCCAGTTCCGCTCCTACAACCGCCACGAGGGCGTGAAAAACCGCCTGATGCTGTCCATCTTTGTGCGGGAAGTCCATTTTATGGAGGAGTTCACGGATTACACGAAAACCAATCAGATTTTTCTGGACGGGTATATCTGCAAGGCGCCCATTTACCGGAAAACTCCCCTGGGACGGGAGATCGCCGATATACTGCTGGCGGTGAACCGCCCCTACGGCAAGTCCGACTACATACCCTGCATCTCCTGGGGAAGAAACGCCCGCTTTGCCTCCGGCTTTACCGTGGGCACCAGGGTGCGGATCTGGGGCCGGGTGCAGAGCCGGGAGTACACCAAAAAGATCAGCGAGACGGAGTGCGAGAAGCGCATCGCCTACGAGGTGAGCATCAGCAAACTGGAGTGCGACGAGATCGAATAAGTTTGGAAAATCTTAGTGAAAAGTTAAAAAATATTTAAGAAAAGTTTGCAAAATCCGAGAAACTATGCTATTATGGGCCATGTTCATTGTGAATGATCTTTTAGTTAGGAAAAGGCTGTTTTATCAGCATACGAGGTGCAATACGATGAAAGAAAGCATGATACAGGTGATCTGCGGGCCGGGCAGGGGTAAATCCACCGGAGCGCTGGGCCGGGGAATCAGCGCCCTGAACAAAGGCCAATCGGTCATCATGGTGCAGTTTTTAAAAGGATCGCTGGACCTGCAAAACGCGGAAGTGATCAAGCGTCTGGAGCCGGAATTTAAACTGTTCCGCTTTGAGAAGTCCTCTGTTATTTTCGACCGTCTGACGGAAGAGGAGAAGAATGAGGCTTGTATCAATATCCGCAACGGTTTAAACTTCGCCAGGAAGGTGCTGGCGACCCGGGAGTGCGATATGCTGATCCTGGACGAGATTCTGGGAATCCTGGACGAGGGCATCATTTCCCTTGAGGAGCTGATCAACGTGATCGAGCAGGCCCGCCAGGTGGAGATCCGCCTGATTCTCACGGGCACGGTTTATCCCCAGGAGCTGGACGGCTGCGTGGACGAGGTGACGCGCCTTCAGACCCGCTACGAGGAAGTAAAGACCGAAGAATAGTTGTTGACAAGAAAATGGTTCAATGATAATATAGTACCAACAATCATAGAGTAGAGGTTGCGTTAATCATCAGTATCAAACCGGATGTGGCAGGCACAGAGGAAGGTTTGGGAAAGGGAGAGACGCCGAAGAGAGGATGCGCCTGCGCTGCATGCTGCTCTGGGTATATGGCGAACAGCCATATAACTGTCATCCCCAGCGGATGGTGAGCTACCTGAAATACGATGCAGATTATGGATCGAACGTATAAGGGCTGACTGACCGTCAGTCCTTTTTGTATATACGACGAGCCGTTGGCACGGCCTGCCCGCAGGGGCGGGTCTCTGTAACAGGGAAAGGGAACCGGATATTTCCTGCGGCAGAAGGAGCAAGCCCATGATTGATTCAAGAAAAAGGAGAGAAGGATTATGGCAATTTTCAAAGGAGCAGGCGTCGCGTTAATTACCCCGTTCAAGGAAAGCGGGGAGGTGAACTACGAGAAGCTGGAGGAGATCGTGGAGGAGCAGATCGCGGGAGGAACCGATGCCATTATCGCCTGCGGCACCACCGGGGAAGCGTCCACCATGTCCCACGAGGAGCATCTGGAGGTGATCCGCTACGTCTGCCAGGTGACGAAAAAGAGGATTCCCGTGATCGCGGGCACCGGCTCCAACTGTACGGAGACCGCGGTCTACCTGTCCGCCGAGGCGGAAAAGTACGGCGCGGACGGCCTGCTTCTGGTCTCCCCCTACTACAACAAGGCCACCCAGAACGGCCTGATGGGTCACTTCAAAGCGGTGGCGGACGCGGTGAAGATCCCCATTCTGCTGTACAACATTCCCGGCCGCACCGGCGTGACCATCCAGCCCCAGACCATCGCTTCCCTGTGTAAGACCGTGGACAACATCGTGGGCGTCAAGGAGGCCAGCGGCAATTTCTCCGCAATGGCCACCATGATGAATCTGGCGGACGGCCAGGTGGACCTGTACTCCGGCAACGACGACCAGATCGTTCCCCTGCTGGCTCTGGGAGGACAGGGCGTGATCTCGGTGCTGAGCAACGTGGCCCCGGCCCAGACCCACGCCATCTGCCAGGCCTTCTTTGACGGCGACCCGGCAAAGAGCGCGCGGCTGCAGCTTGCGGCCATCCCGCTGATCAACGAGCTGTTCCGGGAGGTGAACCCGATTCCGGTCAAGGCAGCCATGAACCTGATGGGCAAAAACGTGGGCCCGTTGCGCATGCCGCTGACAGAGATGGAGCCCCAGAACCAGGAGAAGCTGAAAGCCGCCATGACGGCCTACGGGCTTCTGTGAGCGCGGGCCGGGAGGAAATGATATGGTAAGAATGATTATGCATGGCTGCAACGGCGCCATGGGCCGGGTGATCACCGGTCTGGCCGCCGAGGACCCGGACATTGAGATTGTGGCGGGCATCGATGTGAGCAGCGGCCCGGATCAGGGCTACCCGGTGTTCGACTCCCTCAACGCCTGCGACGTGCAGGCGGACGTGGTGGTGGATTTCGCCTCCGCCAAGGCGGCGGACGGCCTGCTGGACTACTGCGGGTCCCGCGGGCTGCCCCTGGTGCTGTGCACCACCGGGCTCTCCGAGGCGCAGATCATCCGGGTGGGCGAGACGGCTGAGAAAACGGCTGTTCTCCGCTCCGCCAATATGTCCCTTGGGGTGAACTTATTGATGAAGCTGGTGCAGGATGCGGCCAGGGTGCTGGCCTCATCGGGCTTTGACATTGAGATCGTGGAGAAGCACCACCGGCGGAAAAAAGACGCACCCAGCGGCACGGCCCTGGCCCTGGCGGACTCCGTCAACAGCGCCATGGAAAGCGCCTACCACTATACCTATGACCGCAGCGGGAGAAGCGAGGCCAGGGATCCCAAGGAGATCGGAATCTCGGCAGTGCGCGGCGGAACCATTGTGGGCGAGCACGACGTGATCTTTGCGGGCACCGACGAGGTGATTACCCTTAGCCACACCGCCTACTCCCGGGCCATATTCGCCAAGGGAGCTCTGGCCGCGGCCAAGTTCCTGGCCGGGAGAGAGCCGGGGTTGTATGACATGGCGGATGTGATCGGGCTGTAGCGCTGCCTGAAATCTAAAACGGGATATCCGCGTTGTGAAAAAAATAGAAAATATTTCCACCATAATCCCTTCTCCCAACGCACATAATAAGGGTAGAAATCGAAAGGAGAATGCGATTATGAAAAAAATCAGACCTATTATTTTCACAATGCTGCTGATCGCTATGGTGATGACCGCCACAGCCTGCGGCAGCTCCAATAACAATTCCGGCAATTCCGGTCAGTCCTCAAGCGGCACCAGCCAGTCCGCTACGCAGCAGTCCGGCACGGCGGCCCAGGAATCCGGCCAGACGGGCGAATCCGGCTCCTCTGCCGTAACGGGTACCTCCGAGGACGGCGGAATCATCGACGGCGTTGTAAACGACATTGAAAAGGGCGCCGACGACGTGAGAAACGGTATGGAGGACACGGAGTCCAGCAGCGCCCAGGATACCGCCAACACCACCAACAACGGGGCCAATGAATAATCTGGAGCCAGCGCTCAGGGACCTTTGCTCTTGCCAACAGGAGCGAAGGTCCATTTTCTGCTTGTGCGGCGGCCCTGCTTCCGCTATAATGGGAATGTGGCGGGAGGCGATGGAATGATTTTGACTGCGGCGTTTTACGGGCTGGAGCGCAGAAGATGGCGCCGGGCGAAGGTGCGCCGGTGGAAACGGAGCCGGGGTAAAGGCAGGATGGGCAGGACCCTGGTCCTGTTGGTTAAGCTGTGCCTGCTGGCCGCAATCCTGGCCGAGGCCTGCTGGTTTGCCTCCACTTTTGTCACGGTGGAGCGGGTGGACGAGGTGCGGCAGGTGTCCGAGCCCGGCCCAGGGCCTGCCAGATCCGGGCGGGGAATCCGCCTGCGGCTGGATAACGGGGAGATCAGCCTGTTTGAGGTGGAGGAGCACGGTGCCGCGGAGAGTGATTAGCTTTTGTGTATACAACTCATTAGGAATTTTAATGATTGGCCGGCTTGTATTCACTGAGGGATTGTATTATAATTTCTACTGAAAAGACGCTCTTTTATAGCGCCAACTTATAAGTCAATGGAATACATAGAAAAGGACAGGTGGATACCCATGGAAAAGAAAGAGATGCTCTACGAGGGAAAGGCAAAAAAAGTCTACACAACAGAGGACCCGGATGTATTAATCGTATCCTACAAAGATGATGCGACCGCATTCAACGGACTGAAAAAGGGAACCATCGTTGGCAAGGGCGCGATCAACAACCGCATGACCAATTTCATTTTCAAGAAGCTGGAAGCCCAGGGCGTTCCCACCCACCTGGTTGAGGAATTAAATGACCGCGAGACCGCAGTCAAGAAGGTGGAGATCGTTCCCCTGGAGGTGATCATCCGCAACTTCTCCGCAGGCAGCTTTGCCAAGAAGATGGGCATGGAGGAGGGCATCAAGTTCAAATGCCCCACCCTGGAGTTCAGCTACAAGAACGACGACCTGGGCGATCCCTTTATCAACAGCTACTACGCGCTGGCTCTGGAGCTGGCCACCCAGGAGGAGATCGACGATATCACCAAGTACGCCTTCAAGGTAAACGAGGTGCTGCAGCAGTATTTCGACGCGCTGAACATCGATTTGATCGACTTCAAGATCGAGTTCGGCCGCTACCATGGCAAGATTATCCTGGCGGACGAGATTTCCCCGGATACCTGCCGCCTGTGGGACAAGGACACCCATGAAAAGCTGGACAAGGACCGCTTCAGAAGAGACCTGGGCGGGGTCGAGGACGCTTACGAGGAAGTGTTCCGCAGACTGGGAATCCAGTAAAATTCCATAATCAAACGACCCATTCCCCCCTGTCGGACCGGCAGAGGGGATTAACCAATCCTACAGGCAGAAAGGATATCGACCGGATGAATGAGCTGGATTTTGACATTGGAGGGGACAAGCTGCGGGAAGAATGCGGGGTTTTCGGGATTTACGACTTTGACGGCGGGGATGTGGCTTCCACCATCTACTACGGGCTTTTCGCCCTGCAGCACAGGGGGCAGGAGAGCTGCGGAATCGCAGTCAGCGACACCGGGGGACCCAAGGGGAAGGTTTCCGCGTACAAGGGAATGGGGCTTTGCAACGAAGTGTTTGAGACGGAGCATCTGGAACAGATGCACGGAAATATCGGCGTGGGCCATGTGCGCTACTCCACGGCGGGCAGCAGCACCAGGGAAAACGCCCAGCCTCTGGTGCTCAACTACGTGAAGGGCACCCTGGCCCTGGCCCACAACGGCAACCTGGTGAACGCGCCCCAGCTGCGGCGGGAGCTGGAGTACACCGGCGCCATTTTCCAAACCACCATCGACTCCGAGGTGATCGCCTACCACATCGCCAGGGCGCGGATCAACACGCCCAATGTGGAGAGCGCTGTGGCCGCTGCCATGGCAAAGCTGTCCGGCGCCTATTCCCTGGTGATCATGAGCCCCAGGAAGCTGATCGGGGCCAGGGACCCATTCGGTTTTAAGCCCCTGTGCATCGGCAGGCGGGACAACGCCTATATCCTGGCCTCCGAGACCTGCGCCCTGGAGACCATCGGCGCGGAATTCGTCCGGGACGTGGAGCCTGGCGAGATCGTGGCCATCACCAGGGACGGCATCGCCTCCAACCGGGAAATGTGCCTGCCGGACGCCTCGAAGGAGGCCAGATGCGTGTTTGAGTACATCTATTTTTCCCGCCCGGACAGCGTGTTCGACGGCGTGGGCGTGTACAGTGCGCGGCTTCAGGCTGGGCGCTTTCTGGCCCTGGATTCGCCGGTGGAGGCGGACCTGGTGGTGGGCGTGCCCGAGTCCGGGAATGCTGCGGCTCTGGGCTATTCCATGGAGTCCGGAATCCCCTACGGCACAGCCTTTGTGAAAAATTCCTACGTGGGCAGGACCTTTATCAAGCCCAAGCAGAGCAGCCGGGAGTCCGCGGTGCGGGTGAAGCTCAACGTGCTCAAGGAGGCGGTGGCCGGAAAACGGGTGATCATGATCGACGACTCCATCGTTCGGGGCACCACCAGCGAGCTGATCGTGAACATGCTGCGGGATGCGGGGGCAAGGGAGGTGCACGTGAGGGTCAGCGCGCCGCCGTTTCTGCACCCCTGCTACTTCGGCACCGATATCCCGGACGAGGACCAGCTCATCGCCCACGGGCGCACCGTGGATGAGATCAGGCAGATGATCGGCGCGGATTCCCTTTCCTATCTGCGCATGGAGCGGCTGCGGGAGATGGCCGGGGGCAAGCCCATCTGCGCCGCGTGTTTTAACGGAAGCTACCCCATCGAGCCGCCCGGGGAGGATATCCGGGGGAGCTACGAGAGATAACCATGTCCGGAGGGGAGGCGCGGGCGCGCCTTCCCACGGCCGGAAAAAAGAAGAGAGGACGAACTATCCCATGAGTGAATATAACAAATATGTGAGCCCGCTGTCCGAGCGTTACGCCAGCAGGGAGATGCAGTACATTTTCTCGCCGGACAAGAAATTCAAGACCTGGAGAAAGCTGTGGATCGCCCTGGCGGAGACGGAGAAGGAGCTGGGGCTGTCCATTACCCAGGAGCAGATCGACGAGCTGAAGGCCCACGCCGAGGAGATCAACTACCAGGTGGCCCAGGCGAGGGAGAAGGAAGTGCGCCACGACGTCATGAGCCATGTGTACGCCTACGGCGTACAGTGCCCGGCGGCCAAGGGGATCATCCACCTGGGAGCCACCTCCTGCTATGTGGGGGACAACACGGATTTGATCGTCATGACCGAGGCCTTAAAGCTGGTGCGAAAAAAGCTGATCAATGTAATTGCCGAGCTGGCTAAGTTCGCGGACCGCTACAAGGGTCAGCCGACCCTGGCCTTCACCCATTTCCAGCCTGCCCAGCCCACCACGGTGGGAAAGCGCGCCACCCTGTGGATGATGGAGCTGAAGCTGGATTTGGACGATCTGGATTATCTCATCGGTTCCATGCGCCTGTTGGGCTCCAAGGGAACCACCGGCACCCAGGCAAGCTTCCTGGAGCTCTTTGACGGCGACCACGAAAAATGCCGCCGGCTGGACCAGAGGATCGCCGAGAAAATGGGCTTTTCCGGCTGTTACCCGGTATCCGGCCAGACCTATTCCCGCAAGGTGGACAGCCGTGTGCTGGGCGTGCTCGCGGGCATCGCCCAGAGCGCCCACAAGTTCTCCAACGACGTGCGCCTTCTGCAGCATTTGAAGGAGGTGGAGGAGCCCTTTGAGAAGAAGCAGATCGGCTCCTCGGCCATGGCGTACAAGCGCAACCCCATGCGCAGCGAGCGCATCGCCTCCCTGGCAAACTACGTGATGAGCGACATGATGAACCCCATGCTGGTGGCCTCCACCCAGTGGTTCGAGCGGACCCTGGACGACTCCGCCAACAAGCGGCTGTCCGTGCCGGAGGGATTTCTGGCGGTGGACGGCATCCTGGACCTGTACTTAAACGTGGTGGACGGGCTGGTGGTGTACCCCAAGGTCATTGAAAAGCACATGATGGCGGAGCTGCCCTTTATGGCCACTGAGAACATCATGATGGACGCGGTGAAGGCGGGCGGGGACCGCCAGGAGCTGCACGAGCGCATCCGCGAGCTCTCCATGGAGGCGGGCCGGAATGTGAAGGAGAACGGGCTGGACAACAACCTGCTGGAGCTGATCGCGGCGGACCCGGCCTTCGGCCTGTCTTTAGAGGCCCTTAAGCAGACCATGGATCCGTCCCGCTACGTGGGCCGCGCGCCCCAGCAGGTGGAGGAGTTCCTGGACGAGGTGATCAACCCCCTGCTTCAGGAAAATTCCGATCTTCTGGGCATGACGGCGCAGATCAACGTTTAAAGCTGAAAGAAAGATTTTGTATAAACGGGCGTTCCGGTTTTGACGGGACGCCCTTGCCTGTGGTATGATTAATTATTATGATCTAGTGGGAGCTTGCGGACTGCCGGAATTTCCGGTAGCGCACAGTACGACGGGGGAAATGGCGATGACCATTAATTTTGAGTATTATAAAGTGTTTTATTATGTGAGCCGTTACGGCAGCCTGACGGCGGCGGCCAGGGAGCTGTGCATCTCCCAGCCCGCGGTGAGCCAGGCGGTGCGCCAGCTGGAGAAGGAGGCCGGCACCCGGCTGTTCTCCCGCACCTCCAAGGGCGTGGTTCTGACCCGGGAGGGGGAGCTGCTGTACCGCTATGTGAAAAGCGGGGTGGAGAACCTGCTGGAGGGGCAGCGCATGCTGGAGCGGATGCTGGGCATGGACATGGGCGAAGTGCGCATAGGGGCCAGCGACATGACGCTTCAGTTTTTCCTGCTCCCGTTTTTAGAACAGTTCCACCAGGAGTTCCCCAACATCAAGGTCAATGTGTCCAACGCGCCCACGCCGGAGACCATCGAGAGCCTGACCGGGGGACGGATCGACTTCGGCGTGGTGACCACGCCCTTTGAGGCGGGAAAGGGGATCCGCCAGATTCCGGTGATGCCCATACGCAACGTGTTTATCGCGGGCAAGCGCTTCGAATACCTGAAGGACAAGGAGCTGGATTACACGGTGCTGTCCGGGCTTCCCTGCATATTTTTGGAAAAAAATACCAGCACCAGAACCTTTATGGACCGGTTCCTGGCCGGACATTCCATTGAATTGACGCCGGAATTTGAGCTGGCCATCAGCGACATGGTGGTCCAGTTCGCTAAGCGGAATATGGGCGTGGGCTGCGTGATGGAGGGATTTGCCAGGGAAGCCCTAAAGCGGGGGGAAGTGTTCGAGCTGAAATTCCGCCAGGAGATGCCCGGACGGCAGATTTGCGTGGTGACCGGAGATGAGAATCTGATCTCCCTGGCCGGGCGGAGCCTGTTTCAGATGATCACCGGAGGACGGCTCTCAGAAAACGGGAATGATACAGAGGAGAATGGGAAATGATAATACACAACGCACAGCGCTGGCTGGACAAGAACAGGGGAAGAATCCGCACGGCCGTCAATATGGCGTGGCCGTCGGTGCTGGAATCCTTTTTTGTGGCCCTGGCGGGCATGGTGGACACCATGATGGTCAGCTCCATCGGGGCCTACGCGGTGGCAGCGGTGGGCCTGACCACCCAGCCCAAATTCATCGGCCTGGCGCTGTTTATCGCCACCAACGTGTCGGTCTCGGCCCTGGTGGCCCGGCGCAAGGGGGAGGGGGACGCCTACGGGGCCAACGAGACCCTGCTGACCGCCCTGGTGTTTACTGCCATCGCCGGCACGGCGGTCAGCGCGGCCAGCGTCTATCTGGCGGACCCCATTATCCGCCTGTGCGGTTCCGGGGCGGACACCCATGAGGGCGCGGTGATGTACTTCCGCATCATCATGGGCGGCATGATGTTCAACATCATTTCCCTGGTGATCAACGCGGCCCAGCGCGGGTCCGGCAACACCCGCATCGCCATGACCACCAATGTAACCTCCAACCTGCTCAACATTTTGGGCAACTACCTGCTGATCGGCGGCCATTTCGGCTTCCCGGCCCTGGGAATCCGGGGGGCGGCCATCGCCACGGTGTTCGGCACCGTGGTGGCCTGCTTCATGAGCATCGCCTCCCTGCTGCGCAAGGACAGCTTTGTGAACATCCGCGCCATGGTGCGCGACAAGGTGCGTCTGTCCCTGAAGCCGGTGAAGGCCATCGCCAGGCTCAGCTCCAGCGTGTTCCTGGAACAGCTGCTCATGCGGGCCGGCTTCATGTCCACCGCGGTGATGACGGCAAAGCTGGGGACAGAGGCCTTTGCCGCCCACCAGGCGGCCATGAACATTTTGAGCCTCTCCTTCTCCTTCGGGGACGGCATGCAGGTGGCGGCCGTGGCCCTGATCGGGCGCAGCCTGGGGGAGAAGCGGGAGAAGCTGGCCCGGCTTTACGGGCAGATATGCCAGCGCATCGGCAATGTCATTTCTTTGGCCGTCTCGGTGTTCTTCCTGTTGGGCGGGCGGTTCCTGTACAGGATCTATTTTGACGAGCCCCATATTGTGGACATGGGCGTGACCCTGGTGCGGGTGATTGTGCTGATCGTGATCGTGCAGATTGCCCAGGTGATCTACATGGGCTGCCTGCGCGGCGCCGGCGACGTGATTTTCACCACCATCGCCTCCACCGTCAGCGTCACCATCATCCGCACCGCGGTCTCCTACGTGATGTGTTATGTGGCGGGCTTTGGCCTGGTGGGCATATGGCTGGGGATTCTGGCGGACCAGGTCAGCCGCTATCTGTTCACCAGCTGGCGCTTTAAGTCGGGGAAGTGGACGAAAATCCGAATCTAGGCTCTCCCGGGCAATTTCCCAAAAGCAGCGCAGTCACAAATGACATAATTTGTACTTATGGAAAACATAATAAAGACTGTCTTTACTTATGACATTCCTTGTAGTAAAGTATAAAAGGATTTTGGCCCGGCTGCTGCGGGCCGTCCCATGGCATTCGATACGGCTACACACGACAACGTTTGCGGGCATTGCCCGAAGGAGGATTATCAAATGGTTCAAGCGATTGTAGGAGCGAACTGGGGAGACGAGGGAAAAGGCAAGATCACGGACATGCTGGCCAAGGAATCGGACATCATCATCCGCTTTCAGGGCGGCAGCAACGCCGGCCACACCATCATCAACAACTACGGCAAGTTTGCGCTTCACCTGCTTCCGTCCGGCGTGTTTTACCAGCACACCACCAACATCATCGGCAACGGCGTGGCGCTCAACATTCCCTACCTGGTGAAGGAGGTGCAGTCTCTGGTGGAAAAGGGCGTGCCCGAGCCCCATATCCTGGTTTCCGACCGCGCCCAGATTCTCATGCCCTACCACGTGCTGTTCGACACCTACGAGGAGGCGCGGCTGGCAGGCAAGTCCTTTGGCTCCACCAAATCCGGCATCGCGCCGTTTTATTCCGATAAATACGCCAAGATCGGCTTTCAGGTCAGCGAGCTTTACGACGAGGAGAGCCTGCGGGAGAAGGTTTACCGCATCTGCGAGATGAAGAATGTGCTGCTGGAGCACTTATACCACAAGCCGCTTCTGGACCCGGAGGAAGTGTTTCAGGAGATGCTTGAGTACCGCGGGATGGTAGACCCCTATGTGTGCGACACCTCCGCCTATCTGTACGAGGCCATCCGCCAGGGCAAGCGGATTCTGCTGGAGGGACAGCTGGGTTCCCTAAAGGATCCGGACCACGGTATCTATCCCATGGTGACGTCCTCTTCCACGCTGGCGGCCTACGGCGCTATCGGCGCGGGAATCCCGCCCTATGAGATCAAGGATATCACCACTGTGGTGAAAGCGTATTCCAGCGCCGTGGGCGCGGGAGATTTTGTCAGCGAAATCTTCGGCGACGAGGCGGAGGAGCTGCGCCGCCGCGGCGGGGACGGCGGGGAGTACGGCGCTACCACCGGCCGCCCCAGAAGAGTGGGCTGGTTCGACGCGGTGGCCACCCGCTACGGCTGCCGCATCCAGGGAGCCACCGAGGTGGCCTTCACGGTGCTGGATGTGCTGGGCTATCTGGATGAGCTGTCCGTGTGCGTGGGCTATGAGATCGACGGGCAGATCACCCGGGATTTCCCCACCACGGTGAAGCTGAACCGGGCTAAGCCGGTGTATACAAAGCTGCCCGGCTGGAAGTGCGATATCCGCGGAATCAGGAAGTACGAGGATTTACCCGAGAACTGCCGCGGCTACATCGAGTTTGTGGAGAAGGAGATCGGCGTGAAGATCACCATGGTATCCAACGGACCGGGACGCGAGGACATTATCCTGCGCAAATAGATATTGAGAAAAAGCCGCAAAATCCTGCGGCAGACAACAAAAAGCGGACGCACCACGCCCCTTGCTCAGGGCCGGGGGCGTCCGCTTTTGGACGGTAAAGCACTCAGTCTATGACTCGTCTTTCCGGTTCTGGTCCTGTTCCTCATCCCGCGTCAGCACCCGGCTGATCAGGTTCATGGCGTAGAAGAACACCGGCACCAGCACCAGGCAGAGCAGGGCGCCCATCAGGTAGTTGGCGGGCGCGCCAATGACGGCCAGCACCAGGAGGGCGATGGACAGGGCGATGAAGAGAAGCGCGGCGATCAGAGCCGCGATGCGTTTGAATTTCATGGAAATCTCCTTTCAGAAAAGCGGTGGGGCGGCTTTCTGCCGGGTACGCCGGGGCTTTGCCAGGCCGCCGGGACGCCTGTGGTAAAGGCGCCGCGCTATGCCTCCTCGGCCAGCTCTTCCCAGCGGGCGTACAGCTCTTCCAGTCTGGCGGCGCTGTTTTCCTTTTCCTTGTTCAGCTCCATCAGCCTGGCGACGTCGGTGTAGACCTCCTCCAGGGCCAGAAGGCCGTCGATCTCGGCGTCCCGGGTCTCCAGGCGGTGAATCTCGTCCTCGGTTCTTTTAAGCTCGTTCTGGAGCTTGCGGATTCTGGCTTGCTCCTCCTTCTGGGCCTTCCATTCCAGTTTGCCCAGGGGAGCCGCCGCCGATTCCTTCTCAGGCAGAGCGGGGCCCGATTCCGGGGCGAAGATGGCGCCTGCCGCCTTGCCGCCGGGGATGGAGGCCGAGACGGAAGGGGGGATGGGGCGGGACGCGGCCAGACGTTGGAAATGGGCGGCCTCCACGTCCTCCTTCTTCTCCAGATAATAGTCGTAGTTCCCAATATAATTCACAAAGGTGCGCCCGGTCAGGTCCAGAATCCGGGTGGCCGTGCGGTTGATGAAATAGCGGTCGTGGGACACGTACAGCACGGTGCCGGTATAACGGTTTAAGGCGCTCTCCAGAATCTCCTTGGAGGTGATGTCCAGGTGGTTGGTGGGCTCATCCAGGAGCAGGAAGTTGGCGTCCGAGAGCATGAGCTTGGCCAGGGACACGCGGCCGCGCTCGCCGCCGCTTAAATCCCGGATCAGCTTGAACACATCGTCCCCGGTAAACAGAAAGGAGGCCAGGGTGTTGCGGATCTGGGTGTTGTTCATGGAGGGATAGGTGTCCTGAATCTCATCGAACAGGGTTTTTTCCATGTGCAGCACCTGGTGCTCCTGGTCGTAGTAGCCGATGTGCACCTTGGAGCCCAGGCGGATTTCGCCGGTGTCGGCGGGCAGCATCCGGTTGATGAGCTTTAGCAGCGTGGTTTTCCCGGTGCCGTTGTTGCCGATGATCGCGATGCGCTCGCCGCGTTTGACCTCGAAATCCACGTGCTCGAATAATACCTGGGCGTCAAAGGACTTTTTTAAATCCTTCACGATGAGCACGTCGTTGCCGCTGACCACGTCGGGCTCCAGGCGGATATCCATGGCGTCGTTGACCTCCACCGGCTTGTCCAGGCGCTCGATCTTATCCAGCATCTTCTCGCGGCTCTCCGCCCTGCGGATGGATTTCTCGCGGTTAAAGGACTTGAGCTTGGTGATCACCGCCTCCTGGTGCTTGATTTCCTGCTGTTGGTTTAAGTAGGCGCGAATCTGGGCGTCGCGAAGCATGGCCTTCTTGTCCGAGTAGGCGGAGTAGTTGCCCAGAAACACGGTGCCCGCGCCGTTGTCCAGCTCCACGATCTTGGTCACCACCCGGTCCAGGAAATAGCGGTCGTGGGCCACGATCAGCACCGCGCCGGTATAGCTCTTTAGGTAGGTCTCCAGCCAGGCGATGGACTCCATGTCCAGATGGTTGGTGGGCTCGTCCAGAAGCAGGATGTCCGGCTTTGTCAGCAGCAGCTTTCCCAGAGACACCCGGGTTTTTTGACCGCCGGACAGGGCGGTGATGGGCTTTTTGAACTCGTCCTCCTCAAAGCCCAGCCCTTTTAGGACCCCGGTGATCTCGCTGCGGCAGGCGTAGCCGTTGGCCATCTCAAATTCGTGGTTTAAACGGCCGTACAGGGACAGCTTGGCCTCCAGCTCCTCGCCGGAAGCGGACTTCATCTCCAGCTCCAGGCGGCGCAGCTGCTCCTCCATGTCCAGGATGGGCCGCTTCACCTCCAGCAGGGCGTCGTAGATGGTTTCCGCGCCCTCCAGGTCCTGGTGCTGGGCCAGATAGCCCACGGTGGAGCCCTTTGAGACGGTCACGCTGCCCTCATCGGGCGCCAGCTCGCCGATGATGATTTTCAGAAGGGTGGACTTGCCGGCTCCGTTGATGCCCACCACGGCCGCCTTCTCGTGTTCCTCTATATGAAAGGATATATGTCTTAAAATATCGTTGTCCCCAAAGGATTTGGTGATGTTGCTGCATGACAAAATCATGGTAGTTCTCCTTTTCAAAGCCCTGTACAAATTGGTTTTACAGGCTTTTATACGGCCAGAGGGCCTATTCAAGTATAATATAGGGTTATATTTTTTTCAAGAACATCATGAAACGTGTTTGACATTTTTTTGACGCGTGCGTATAATAGAACTATTAAAATCTCACAGAAGATGACTATATTTTTTCAGGGAAGGTGACAAAATAAATGGAACGGAAAGAAATCTCCAAGGCAGTGATCGGAAGGCTGCCGCGCTACTATCGATATTTGGGGGAGCTGATCGAAGAGGGCGTGGAGCGGATTTCTTCAAACGAGCTGAGTGCCAGGATGAAGGTGACCGCATCGCAGATCCGCCAGGATCTGAACAATTTCGGAGGATTCGGCCAGCAGGGCTACGGGTACAATGTGAAGTACCTGTATTCCGAGATCTCAAAGATCCTGGGAATCGACCAGCAGCATAATGTGATTATCATCGGAGCCGGAAATCTGGGACAGGCCATTGCCAACTATACCAATTTTGAGCGCCGCGGTTTTGTGATCAAAGGCATGTTCGACATCAACCCCAAGCTGATCGGACTGGTGATCCGCGGAATCGAGATCCGCTCCGTGGACGATCTGGAGACATTTATCAAGGACAACGAGATTCAAATCGCAGCCCTGACCATACCCAAGACCAAGGCGCCGGAGATAGCGGACCGCCTGGTGGGCGCGGGAATCAAGGCGATCTGGAATTTCGCCCACACCGACCTGGTGGTGCCCGACGACGTGGTGGTGGAGAACGTGCATCTGTCCGAGAGCCTGATGCGCCTGTCCTACCGCGTGTGCAGCATGCAGGACCAGGGCGACGGCAAGGGTGAAAAATCATCCAAGTGACGGGGTGCCTTGTAATATGATACTGGGTGTTGGAACGGATTTAGTGGAAATTGATCGCGTCAAGAAGGCCTGCGAACGGGATTCTTTTGTGGTGCGCACATTTACGGAACTAGAATGCCGGCAAGCGGGAGGCAAAGCCTCCAGGTTTGCCGGCAGTTTTGCTGTCAAGGAGGCTGTGGCCAAGGCGCTGGGAACGGGCTTTCGCACCTTTATGCCCATCGATATCGAGGTGGTCCGCGATGAACTGGGAAAGCCTTATGTGAATCTGTACAGGGGCGCGCGGGAGCTGGCCGGGGAGCTGGGCGTGGAGCGCATCGAGGTGTCCATCAGCAATACGGCAGGCCACGCCATGGCCTTTGCCGTGGCTGAGGGCGTACCCGGCGCGGCGGAAAGGGAGGATCAGAGATGAGGACATTGGTGACCGGAAAACAGATGAAAGCCATGGATGCCTACGCCATCGGCACCATCGGCATACCGTCCATGGTGCTCATGGAGCGGGCCGCCTTTGCGGTGGCGCGGGAGGTAAAGGCGATCCTGGCAAAGGAAAGCCGGGGCGGCGCATCCGCCCGAGGGACGGAGGTCTGGTCTGTCTGCGGCACAGGGAACAACGGGGCTGACGGCATCGCCGCAGCGCGGATGCTGTTTCTGGAGGGCGTGGGCACCTGCGTGGTGCTGACCGGACAGCCGGAGAAGGGCACGGAGGAATTTCTCCACCAGCTGAAAATCGCCAGGAATCTGGGCATGGAGATCATCTCCTGCGACCAGTGGATGGAGATAGACGAGCAGGGCCAGGCGCAGGGCAGGGTCCTGATCGACGCCGTATTCGGCGTGGGCTTGAGCCGCCAGGTGCAGGGCGCGTATGCAAAATGCCTGCAGCGCGTCAACCGCCTGCGGGAGATGGGCCTGATCGGCAGCGTGGTGTCGGTGGACGTCCCCTCGGGCATCCACTCCGACACCGGCAGGGTGATGGGCGAGGCGGTGAGCGCGGATGTGACCGTGACCTTCGGCTGGGAGAAGCGTGGCACGGTGCTGTACCCGGGACGCGGCCGCGCAGGGCGCGTGGTGGTGGAGAACATCGGCTTTCCGCCGCTGTCCTCTCTGGAGCAGGAGGACGGCGCAGAGGAGGAGGGGGAGGAAGCGCAGGATACGCCCTATGCCTGCACCTATGATCCGTCCGATCTGGGGAGGATTCCCCGGCGGGCCGCCTACTCCAACAAGGGAACCTTCGGCAAGGTGCTGATCGTGGCGGGCTCGGAGAACATGTGCGGCGCAGCCTATTTGAGCGCCCTGGCAGCCTACCGCACCGGCGCCGGTCTGGTGAAGCTTCTGACTGTGGAGGAGAACCGGCTGATTCTCCAGTCCAGGCTGCCGGAAGCCATTCTGGCCACCTACACTGCCAACCAGCTCATGGAGGGGCGGGAGGAGTTCCGCAAGCTGATCGACGAGCAGTGCCGGTGGGCCGACGTGGTGGTGCTGGGCCCGGGCTTGGGCTGCGGCGCCTACGTGGAATATCTGGTGGAGGACATTCTCACCATGGCCTGCTCGCCGGTGGTGGTGGATGCGGACGGGCTCAACACCATAGCGGCCCATCCCTATCTGACCTCCTATTTTACGGAAAATATCATCATCACGCCCCATCTGGGGGAGATGGCCAGGCTGACGGGCCAGACCATTGCCCAGATTCAGGAAAATCTGGTGGAGACTGCGGCCGAGTACGCGGCCCACTACGGGCTGACCTGCGTGCTTAAGGATGCTGCCACGGTGGTGGCCTCCCGGGAGGGCGGCATCTACATCAACTCCAGCGGCAGCAGCGCCATGGCGAAGGCAGGCTCCGGAGACGTGCTGACCGGGATGATCGCCGGGCTGCTGGGCCTGGGCCTGGACGAGTCGGAGAGCGCCCGCCTGGGCGTCTACGTGCACGGCCTGGCGGGAGAGCTGGCTGAGGAACGGACAGGCAGCCACGGTTTGCTGGCCTCCGATCTGGCGGAAGCCATCGGCGGCGTCATGGGCGGCGGCAGCCGTCAATCCACAGAGAA
The DNA here is from genome assembly GCA_018380885.1 of Enterocloster asparagiformis. Taxonomy (GTDB): domain Bacteria; phylum Bacillota; class Clostridia; order Lachnospirales; family Lachnospiraceae; genus Enterocloster. Next base: position 30,891 of record JAGZSY010000014.1, on the reverse strand, counting down.
CGGGGAGAATAAAGATGAGACCATATAACAGAGTGTACGCCACCGTGAATCTGGACGCGGTGGCTTCCAATATGAGGGAGATGGCCGCCAAGCTGCCGGAGGGTACCGGGATGATCGGCGTGGTGAAGGCGGACGGCTACGGCCACGGCTCTGTGCCGGTGGCCATGGCTGTGGACCCCTATGTGCGCGGCTTTGCGGTGGCGACCCTGGAGGAGGGCGTGATCCTGCGCCGCCATGGGATCGAAAAAATGATACTGGTTCTGGGGGTCACGCACCCGGACCAGTATGGGGAGCTGATCCGCCGGGAGATCCGCCCCACGGTGTTCACCATGGACCAGGCGGAACGCCTCTCAGAGCTGGCCTGCGTGCAGGGCGTGCGGGCGAAGCTCCATCTGGCCGTGGACACGGGGATGAGCCGCATCGGCATGCGGCCGGACGCGGACTCGGCGGACATGGTGCTGGCCATGAGCCGCCTGCCCGGAATCGAGATCGAGGGCATGTTCACTCATTTCGCCCGGGCGGATGAGCGGGATAAGGAATCCGCCAAGGCCCAGTTGGCCGCATATCTGGACTTTGTGGACCTGCTGGGACAGCGGGGGATAAAAATCCCCTTAAAGCATTGCAGCAACAGCGCCGGCATCGTGGAGGGGCTGCCCTCCAACAGCCTGGAGCTGGTGCGGGCGGGAATCTCCATCTACGGCCTCTATCCCTCGGGGGAGGTGGACCGGGAGGCTGTGCATCTCCTGCCGGCAATGGAGCTTAAGAGCTGCATTTCCTACATAAAGACCGTGGGCCCGGGAACGCCGGTCAGCTACGGCGGAACCTTTGTGACCCGTCGGCCCACGCGCATCGCCACCGTGCCGGTGGGCTACGGGGACGGCTATCCCCGGAGCCTTTCGGGAAAGGGCAGCGTGCTCATATGCGGGCGAAGGGCGCCCATTCTGGGGAGAATCTGCATGGACCAGCTCATGGCGGATGTGACGGATATCCCGGAGGCTGCGGAGGACGGCGAGGTGACGCTGATCGGCAGGGACGGCGGGGAACAGATCACAGTGGAGGAGCTGGCGGAGGTTGGCGGAGGCTTCCACTACGAGCTGATCTGCGGCCTGGGCAAGCGGGTGCCCAGGGTTTATCTGCAGGGCGGGCGGATCGTTGGAACCAAGGATTATTTTCAGGATGTCTGCGAGGGCTTCGGCAGGCCCTAGACCGCCGCAGGGGTTCCGTTTTCACGTTTGAATCATATGTTAATAGTAGACCGCGCCGTGTATGGGAGTGAATATATGGCCGGAGTGTGTCAATACTAATGTTAAATATAGATTGACGGAGTGTGAAGACTGTGATAATCAAACGTGGTGATATCTATTACGCGGATTTAAGGCCGGTGGTGGGGTCCGAACAGGGCGGGGTCCGCCCCGTGCTGATTATACAGAACGATGTCGGGAACAAACACAGCCCCACGGTGATCTGCGCCGCCATCACCTCGAAGATGAACAAGGCGAAGCTTCCCACCCATGTGGAGCTGAACACCAGGCGCTGCGCCATGGTGAAGGACTCGGTGATTTTGCTGGAGCAGCTGCGGACCATTGACAAGCAGCGGCTGAAAGAGAAAATATGCCATATCGACGATGAATTGCAGCAGCGGGTGAACGATGCGCTGCTCATCAGTCTGGCGCTGGATACATAGGAAAAATGCGCCTTGCTAAAATTCCGCTTTTCTTTTCCGATGCTTTGCTATATAATGTGTTTGATTATTTTACAGGAGGAAGAGAGTAGAGATGGCAGACAATTTAGAACTGAGCGAAGGCGAAATCGTGGAAAGCGAGGTCAAGGGCGACTACTGGGAGAAAACATTCTGCATGTACAGTCAGAAGTCGGGAAAATACTGGCTTACCAACAAGCGCATCCTGTTTCGCGGAGGGTTTGCGGCGTCTCTGGACCTGCCTTACGAGGAGATCGATGAGGTCAGGACCTGCAATGTAGGGCCTTTCATCCAGTTTATGCCCACGGGCATCAAGGTGATTATGAAGAACGGCAAGGGATACAAGCTGTCGGTTCTGGGCCGCAGGAAAATTGCGGAATATATCCAGTCAAAACTGTGACAAAGCCGGGAATTGCCCGGCCATTGACGAAAAGTGGTAATAATGTTATGATAAACAGAGTTATGCCGTCGGTTGCAGGGCACAGCTCTGTTTTTCTGTGATTTTAACGCACGAAGGGAGTGTTTTTTACATCTATGGACGATGGTTATTCGCCTGTCGGTATTTTGGTATTGATCGGCCTTATCCTTCTGGAGGCGGTGTTTTACGGATTCGGTTCCGCCATCCAGAATGTGAACGAGGGAAAGCTGGAGGAGGAGATGGAGAACGGTAATCAGAAGGCCGCCCGTCTGCTCCGGATCGTAAACCGGCCCACCCGTTTTGTGAACACCATCCAGATCACCACCCATCTGGCGGGCATCATCACCGGCATCATTGTTCTGCCCATGATGGTGAGCGCCGCGGCCGCGCGTTTCAAGACCATGTCGCTGATGTCCGAAAGCCGGGCCATGGACCTTGCGAAGGGGCTGCCGGCCCCCGCCTGGTACGCGGACCCGCTGTGGTGGATGTGGACAGGCCTTATGGTGCTGTTCGCCGTGGTCGTGGTGGCGCTGATCGTCAGCTTCGGCATCATTATCCCCAAACGCCTTGCGGCCAAGGAGCCGGAGAAGTGGGGATACCGCGTGATGCCGGCCGTGCTGTTCGTGGCGGCCCTGCTTTTGCCGCTCACCAAGCTGATCAGCGGCATCGCGTGGCTGGTGCTGAAGGCCTTCGGAGTGGATATGATGGCCGACGATGAGAATGTGACGGAGGAAGATATCATGTCCATGGTGAATGAGGGCCATGAGCAGGGGGTTCTGGAGGCCGGGGAGACGGAAATGATTACCAATATTTTCCAACTCGGTGACAAGGAGGCCTGGGATATTATGACCCACCGCACCAACATGGTGGTGCTGGCGGCTGATACCACACTGAAAGAGGCGGTGGACTTCATCCTCAAGGAAGGCACCAACACACGGTATCCCGTATACGGGGAGGATATTGACGATATCGTTGGCATCCTGCACCTGCGGGACGCCATGGCATATTTTGAAAAGCCGGAGAACAAGGACCGGCAGCTAACAGAGATCCCCGGGCTTCTCAGGGAAGCCAGCTTTATTCCGGAGACGCGCAGCATCGACACGCTGTTCAAGGAGATGCAGTCCAACAAGATACATATGGAGATCGTGGTGGACGAGTACGGACAGACGGCGGGCCTGCTGACCATGGAGGACATTCTGGAAGAGATCGTGGGCAATATCATGGACGAATACGACGAGGAGGAGGAGTTTATCACGCCTCAGGAGGACGGCAGCTTCCTCATGAGCGGCATGACGCCGCTGGAGGATGTGATGGACGCCCTGGGCATCCGCTTTTCCGACGAGGACAGCGACACCTACGACACGCTCAACGGCTTTTTGATCTCCCGTCTGGACCGCATTCCCCAGGAGCACGAAAGGCCGCTGGTGGAGTTTGCGGGCTACCGTTTTCAGGTCGTAAAGGTGGGCAACAAGATGATCGAGTCCGTCCATGTGAGCAGAATCTGCGAACCGGAATCCGGCGAAGGGGAAGTGGGAAAGGAAATGAAGGATTCAGATGACGCAGATCGTACAGAGCACAAAGGAGATGTTCCAGGATAAAATATTTTTGAAAAAGGCCGTGCAGATCGCCTGCCCGGTAGCCCTGCAGGGCATGCTGAACACAGTGGTCAACCTGGTGGACACGCTGATGATCGGCACCCTGGGGGCCACGGCCATTGCGGCTGTGGGGCTGGCGAACAAGGTCTTTTTTGTGTTTTCGCTGCTGGTGTTCGGGATTGTCAGCGGCAGCGGGATTTTGGCCGCGCAGTTCTGGGGCCGGAAGGATGTGAAGCACATCCGCAAGGTGCTGGGCCTGTCCGTGGCGCTAGCGATGGCTGGCGCGGCGCTGTTTGTGATTCCGGGGCTGGTCTGCCCGGACAGGGTGATGCGCATCTTCACCACCAGTGAGGCCAGCATCGCCCTGGGCGCCACCTACCTGCGGGTGGCGGCCCTCACCTACCCCTTTATCGCCCTGACCAACGTGTTCGTGGCCATGCTGCGGGCGGTGAACCAGGTAAAGGTGCCCGTGTGCACCAGCTGCATTGCCATTGTGATCAACATCATTCTCAACTATATCCTGATCTTCGGCGCGTTCGGCGCGCCCAGGCTGGGCGTGGTGGGAGCCGCTCTGGCCACGCTGATCGCCCGACTCATCGAGACTGCGCTGGTGGTGGGCTATGTGTACGGCACCAAGTCGCCGGTGGCGGGCACAATTTCAGAGCTGTTCGGCTGGCCCGGGCCCTTTATCCGCCGCTTCCTGGACACGGCGGCGCCGGTGATCGCCAACGAGTTCATGTGGGGACTGGGCACCACCATGTACTCCCTGGCCTACGGGCGCATGGGGGACGACGCGGTGGCAGCCATCACCATCGCCACCACCATCCAGGACATTGTGGTGGTGCTGTTCCAGGGACTTTCCGCGGCCACTGCCGTGATTCTGGGAAATGAGATGGGCGCCGGGAAGCTCAAGCGGGCGGAGCGGTACGCGATGAACTTTTTCATCCTGCAGTTTATCGCTACCCTGGCGGCTGCCGCGGTGGTGGTGGGCATACGCTGGCCCCTCATCGGGCTCTACCGCATCACGCCTGAGGTGGCCCGGGACGTCAACATGTGCATCCTTTTGTTCGCCCTCTACATGCCGGCCAAGATGTTTAACTACGTGAACGTGGTGGGCGTGCTCAGAAGCGGCGGGGATACGAAAATGTGCCTGTTTCTGGACACCAGCGGCGTGTGGATTATCGGCGTGCCTCTGGCCTTTCTGGGAGCGCTGGTGTGGAAGCTTCCCATCTATGCGGTTTACGCGCTGGTGATGCTGGAGGAGGTCTACAAGATGATTCTCGGCTACATCCGTTACCGGCAGAAGAAGTGGCTGCGCAACCTGGCTGCGGAAATCCGTTAAATCGGGGTTCGGCCTTTGAAAACCCTGTAATTTCCCCTTGTCAGAGGCCAAAAATCGTGTTAAGATTGAAAAGATGTTTACATGCCAGAGACAATGGTCCCGGAATGTTCGCGGGGCGCATGTCGTTAAAAACAGAATTTATTGAAGAAAGGGTGTTATCCGAATGTCAGGACATTCAAAATTTGCCAACATTAAGCATAAGAAAGAGAGAAACGACGCGGCGAAGGGAAAAATCTTCACCGTGATCGGGCGTGAGATCGCCGTTGCCGTAAAGGAGGGCGGAGCTGATCCGGCCAACAACAGCAAGCTGCGCGACGTGATCGCCAAGGCCAAGGCCAACAACATGCCCAACGATACCATCGACCGCGGCATCAAGAAGGCCGCCGGGGACGCCAACGCCGTCAACTACGAGGTGCTTACATACGAGGGCTACGGCCCCAGCGGTGTGGCCATCATCGTGGATACCCTGACCGACAACAAGAACCGCACGGCCGCCAATGTGCGCAGCGCGTTCACCAAGGGCAGCGGAAACGTGGGCACGCCGGGCAGCGTGTCCTACATGTTCGACAAGAAGGGTCAGATCATCATCGACAAGGAAGAGTGCGAGATGGATCCCGACGATCTGATGATGCTGGCGCTGGACGCCGGCGCTGAGGACTTCTCCGAGGAGGAGGACAGCTACGAGGTATACACCGCGCCTGAGGATTTCAGCAAGGTGCGCGAGGCGCTGGAGGCGGAAAATGTGCCCATGCTGGAGGCGGACGTGACCATGATTCCCCAGACCTGGGTGGAGCTTTCCGACCCGGAGGACATCAAGAAGCTGACCAGGATTCTGGATCTGCTGGACGAGGACGACGACGTGCAGGCGGTTTACCACAACTGGGACGAATAAGATTATGACAGACGGAGCTCCTACCTGTTGTGCTGTAAAAAGCGCGCGGAAGGAGCTCTTTTGCTGTGCAAAAGATCGGTCGCGGCGGCGCCGTGTGTAGGCCGGGCTTTCCCGGCGGCAAAATGAGCTGTGAAGATACAGGGAGGGACAGATGATGAGTGCGGAGAATGAAATCAGCCGGTTTGAGGCGCAGTTTGAGGAAAAGACCCAGGAGCTTCTGCTCCTGACAGGCCCAAGCGGCTTTGGGGGCGGAAGGGTGCCGGGGGAGAAATTCTGGTCCGCTTCCATCGGCCTGGCGGCCTATAAACGTCCGGGGGAGGCGGCGGTGCGGGGGGACGGCTCCCTGACCCTGAAGGCGGACGACAATCTGCTTCACAGCCTGCAGGCGCAGGTGAAGCCGGACAGCGTGATCCGCGCCGCGGTGCGCGCCGACCGCGGGAGACCGGCGCGTTTTATGCTTGTGGGCGGCCTTTGCCCGGCAGAGGACGAGGAGCTGGAGGCCATATCGGCGGAGCTGCAAAAGCCGGTGTATCTGGACGGCGGTGAGCTGGGGCGCTTTACCCTGGACCGGCAGGTGAATTTGTTCGAGGCGGACGTGCAGTGGCTGGGCCGGACGGTGCGCCTGTCCTTTGAGTGGGATGAGGACGAAGCCATGGAGGATTCCCTCAAGACCGCCAGGGCGCTGATGGGGGACCCAAAAGGGTGGCAAAGCCGGGCGCTTTCCCAGGCCTCCCGGGACCTTCTGGAGCTGAAGAACGAAAACTGGCTGGAGGAGGACGAGGAGGAGCTGGACGAGGAGAAATTTGAGGCCTGCCTGGAGCTGGAGGACATTGAGGTGCGGCCCGATGGGGAGTTCTGCTTCTGGTTTGGCGACGGGGATCTGTTCTGGGGACATTCGGTTACGGTGGAGGGCACGCTGGAGGATGGGCCCACTGAAGCGGATATACAGGGTTAGGGACGTTTGTCCGGGAGGATATGGAGTATGAAACGAATCGTAGCATTTTTAATTGATTATATGATTTTGCTGACCGCGGGTTTTGTGCTGATCAATTTGAACAACGCTGTCGCCCCGAAGGGAGATCCCCTGGTCGTTGCGCTGGGGCTGTTTTGGCTGTTTCTGGCCTACTTTTTGATCGCGGATTACAAGTTTAAGGGGATGACGCTGGGAAAATGGCTCCTTGGTCTGCGCCTGAACTGGGATCAGGGGGAGGGGAACGCCAAGCTGGCCATATCCTTCCTGCATATCGTTTTTAAATGGCTGCTGGTGGTCGTGTGGCCCGTGACGCTGATCATCTATCTCTGCCTTGGCGGCCGTATGCCCTACGACAGGCGGCTGCGCCTCTCTTATGTGCAGGGCCCCAAAGCGCCTCTCTGGAAAACCCTGTTAAAGGTCGCCGGGGGTATCGCGATATTTTTCGCGCTGATGTTCTCAGTCACTTACCTGGTGCTCAATCAGGTTTCCAAGGAGGAGTATTACACGGTAAGGGACGAGAAGATTCCTTCGGTCTACACGGTGCTGGGAAAACATCGGCTGGCGGGCTACTCCTCCAGCAGCGGCTCGGGCGTTTCCGAAGCGCAGTACCAATATGTGGTCCATGGGGATGGGAATGAGCTTCTGGAGCAATATATGGAATACCTGATTCAAAATGAGGGCTTTGCCCGCCAGGAGGAGGATGAGGCCGGCTACAAGGGCAATGTCCGGGTGCTGGAACGGGCGGGGGAGGACGGCTGTGAGATCACCGTTTTGCTGGTCTCGTCCTCCAAGGCGCTGACGGTGAAGCTTGTCTGCGAACAGCCCGAAAACTGAACAGCTAAAAAATAGCCCAAACCGCGGCTGGGCGGCTGCACGGACATGTGCGGCCGCCTGTTTTTGTACGGCGGCAATCCTTAAATTTCTGTAAAAACTTTTTTCAAATCTTCTATCTGTTCAAAATGCGTTCCAGGCTTTATGATATCCCATGTAAGAGATAAACAGTTCCTCTTCAAGCGCTTGAAAGAGAATTTTAAATGATCCGGCGAGACCGGGCAGGAGGTTTTTAGATGGGTAAGTTAATCAATGAGAATTGCATCGTGTTCGACATCCAGGGGGAGAAAAAAGATGTGATCCACACGCTGGCCGAGGAGTTGGGCAAGGCCGGCAAGATCACGGACACGGAAGGATTTTTCCAGGACGTTTTGGCCAGGGAGGCCATTTCCCCCACCTTCGTAGGGTTTGACATGGGTCTGCCTCACGGCAAGACCGACAAGGTTCTGGAGGCCAGCGTCTGCTTCGGCCGCACCGCAAAGCCGGTGGTTTGGAACGAGGAGAGCGGCGAGAGCGCGGACCTGATCATCCTGATCGCGTGTCCTCTGGCCGAGGCCGGGGACACCCACATGAAGATTCTGGCGAACCTGTCCAGAAAGCTCATGCACGAGGAGTTCAGGGAGTCGCTGAGAAACAGCACCAAGGAGCAGGTATATCAAATCTTGACGGAAGTTTTGGAGGGGTAATGAGATGAAAGAGCAGATAAAGATACTGAAAAAACATATTTTGACAGGTACGTCCCACATGATCCCGTTTATCGTGGCAGGCGGTATCCTGTTCTCCTTAGCGGTTATGTTAAACCCCGCGGGAGCGGCTACCCCGGAGACCGGCTGGCTGGCCGGATTGGCGCAGATCGGCCTTGGCGGCCTGACGCTGTTCGTCCCGGTTCTGGGCGGTTACATCGCCTACTCCATCGCCGACAAGCCCGGCCTGGCGCCCGGTATGATCGGCGCGTACCTGGCAAAAGAGATGGGCGCGGGCTTCCTGGGCGGCATGGCGGCCGGCCTGATCGCCGGCGTGGTCGTAAAGCAGCTGAAGCGGATCAAGCTTCCCATCTCCCTTAAAACGCTGGGCTCCATCTTCATCTATCCCCTGGTGGGCACCTTTATCACCGGCGGAATCATCGTCTGGGGAATCGGCGGTCCTATCGCTGCTGTGATGAATGGACTGACCAACTGGCTGTCCAGCCTGGGCGACGTGGGCAAGGTTCCGCTGGCCTCCATCTTGGGCGCTATGACCGCGTTTGACATGGGCGGCCCGGTCAACAAGGTTGCAACCCTGTTCGCACAGACCCAGGTCGACACCCTTCCCTACCTGATGGGCGGTGTGGGCGTCGCCATCTGCACCCCGCCCATCGGCATGGGCATCGCCACCCTGCTGGCTCCCAAGAAGTACAACTCCGAGGAGAAGGAAGCGGGTAAGGCCGCAATCCTCATGGGCTGCGTGGGCATCACCGAGGGAGCCATCCCCTTTGCAGCCAACGATCCGCTGCGCGTAATCCCGTCCCTGATCGTGGGCGCTGTGGTTGGAAACATCATCCCCTTCCTGACAGGAGTGCTGAACCATGCGCCCTGGGGCGGACTGATCGTGCTGCCGGTGGTCGAGGGCAGAATCTGGTACTTTATTTCCGTGCTGGCAGGTGGATTTGTGACCGCAATTATGGTAAACTTACTGAAGAAGAACAATATGGATGACGCGGTTGTGAAGGCCGTGGAGGAAGATGATCTGGACGAGATCACATTTGACGATTTATAAGATTTACGGCGCCCCTGGGCGCAGGTCCCTACAAATAAACAGAAAACAGAAAAATTTCAGGAGGAAAAAAACATGAAGGTAGTCGGTATTACATCCTGCCCGTCGGGCGTGGCGCACACTTATATGGCAGCGGAGGCTTTAAAGCTCTCCGGCGAGAAGTTAGGCATCGAGGTTCTGATCGAGACCCAGGGCGGAGCCGGCGTTGAGAATCAGCTCAAGCAGAAGGACATCGACGAGGCGGTCTGCGTGGTTCTGGTAAACGATGTGGCTCTGGAGGGATTGGACCGCTTTAAGGGCAAAAAGGTTTTGAAGATGGGCGTTTCCGATCTGATCAAGAAGTCCGACGCCGTGATGAAAAAGATTCAGGACACGTTCCAGTAGTACGGACAAGGGGAGTACCGGCTATAGAAACGCTACATATGGGAAGCAGGACGAGGGGAGAGGGGAGCATCCCCTCTTGTCCTGTTGTGGGCAGTGGGCCGCAGGCCATTGCCTGAGTCAATTTGGGGAGAGGCAGAAATGTTTAATGGAAGAATGCTGAACATCATCCGTTACCTGAAATCCCACGGCCAGTCCTCCTTCAAGGAGATCGCCAGGGATTTAGACGTCTCCGAGCGGAGCGTGCGCTACGACGTGGACCGGATCAACGATATCCTGTCCTTGGAGCGCCTGCCGGAGATTGAAAAGCATTCCAAGGGGGTGCTGGTTTACCCGGAAAGCCTGGATTTAAAGGGGATGGAGGACGGAAACGAGGTCATATACACCGGCAAGGAGCGCATGTCCATTCTGCTTCTGATCCTGATGATCCGCAACGAGGATTTGAAGATCAACCAGCTGAGCGAGCAGTTTAGGGTATCCCGCTCCACGGTGAAAAATGACATGGCGGCTTTGGACGAGACGTTGAAAAAGGACGGGATGGGCATCGGCTACTCGGGGAAATTCTATCTGGCCGGGCCGAAGATCAAGCGGGCCACTCTGCTCAACCAGGAGTTCCGCAAGTACATCGAGTATTTGATCAATCCCTTTACCAATTACAATTCCTATGAATTTTACTGTATCCATATCATTCACAAGGCCTTTGAGGGCGTGTCCGTGGCCGGCGTGGTGATGGCGGTGGACGATCTGTTAGAGGAGTTGAAGTGCACGCTGACCAGCAGCTCCTACCTGTGGTACATGTCCAACGTGGTGGTGTTGGTCTGGTATATTCTCCACGGAAAGGTCTACCCCCTGGACATCACGGTGGCGCCCGATTTCAACCGGGAGGCGTTTGAGCGGTTCGGGAAGCGCCTGGAGGAGATTATCGGCCGCCAGGTCTCGGGGGAGCACATCTGCATGATGGCGAAAATGTTTGATTTCACCAACAAGATCGCCGGGGGAAACGCGGACGTGGACCCTGTGCAGGCGGAGGCGGTGACATTTTCCCTGATCTCCGCGATGTCCAAACGGCTGAACATGCCCTTTGACAAGGACAGGACCCTGGTGGAGGGACTGTTAAACCACATGATTCCCTTAATCCAGCGCATCAACAACCATGTGAGCATCCGGGACAACATGATCGCCCTGCTGCGGCCCCAGGACCGGCAGATGTACAATCTGATGGCCCAGGTGTGCGGCGAGATTGACATTTTGAAGGAGATCAACAACGAGGACGAGATCGTGTACCTGACCGTCTGTTTTATGGCCAGCCTGAAGCGGATGAAGAGCGTGCCCTACAAGCGGGTGCTTCTGGTCTGCGGGCACGGGTACGGCACGACCACTATGCTGAAGGAATCACTGCTCAGCGAGTATCAGATCCACATCCTGGACACCATCCCTATTTACAAGATTTCGGCGTACCCGGACTGGGCGGCCATCGATTACGTGCTCTCCACCATCAAGCTGAACAACAGCCTGCCCAGGCCCTGCCTGGTGGTGAACCCAATTCTCCAGCCCGAGGACCGGGCGGCCATCGAGCGCCTGGGGATTCCGCGCAAGACGATCCTGTCCAGCTATTACGCCATCGAGGAAAAGCTGGGTTTTTTGGACGACCACACCAGGGCCAGGGTCCTGGATGTGATCGAGAAGGAGCTGGGCTACCAGACGGTGAAGCCCTTCACCAACCCCAAGAGCTTCAGCAGCTTTTTAAAGTACGACTGCATCCGCCTGTGCGGGGAAGCGCTGGAGTGGCGGGAGGCCGTGCGCATGAGCGCGGGTCTGCTGCTAAAACGCGGCTTCATCGAGGCGTGTTATGTGGACAATATGATCGGCTTTATCGAGGAACAGGGGTTTTACTCCGTGTCGGACGGCTCCTTTGCGCTGCTGCACGGCAAGGGCGTGGAGGGCATTTGCCAGACCAGCCTGAGCCTGCTGATCACGGAGACGCCGGTGTGCTTTGGGGAAAAGAAGGTGCGGGTGATTTTCTGTCTTGCCAGCAAGGATTCCAAGGAGCACATTCCGGCGGTGGTGACCCTCATGCGCATGGTCAAGACCACGGGCCTGATCCGGGAGCTGGAGGAGAGTAGGAGCGAGGAAAATGCGTACCAGAGCGTTCTGAATTGTGAGTTTGAAGTGCTGTAGATGAGAAAACACAGGGGCTGCCGGACTGTCCGGCTATCCCCTGTGTTTTTTGTGCGGGATGATTTCCCGCGGGACTGGCTTAGTTGGACACCACCATGGTCCTCAGGCCGTCCACGGCGTTGGCGGCGTTGAAGATGTAGAGGGTGTAGGAGGTGTTGGCGCTCATGTTGGCTGCCGCCGTGGCAACGGAGATATTGGGCTGGGAGCCGGTTCTGGAAATGTAGAGCTGGTACCAGCCGGGATAGAAGCTGGTGTAGGGCGTAACCTCGCGGTAGCGCACGTTGGTGAAGGGCGTGTAGCTGCTGTTCTGGTTGCCGATGGTCACGTCGAAGGGCCCCAGGTCCAGGGAGAGGTTGGAGACCCGCAGGCAGCTGGTGCCGGAGGGCGCGTTGCAGGAGAGATCGGAGATTTCCATAATGTCTAAGCCGCTGGCGGTGTTGATGATGGCCACGGTCATGGAACTGCCTGCGCGCACGGTGATCTGCTTCTGCACATAGACATAGCCGTTGGAGCCGGAGATGGTCACGGTCTGGCTGCCGGAGATGGCCTGGAGATAGTTGGTCATGTCTCCGTTGCCGAAGCGGCTGGCCACCAGCCAGTTGCCCAGATACACGAAGAAGGGCTGGTAGCCGTTGGAGGCGTTGAGGAACCGGACTCTTCCGTAGCTGTTGTTATTGCAGGAGGAGCAGGGGAAGGTGATTCCGGGGATAATGGTTACGTTGCCGCCGATTCCGGGAATGATGGGGCGGTAGATGGGCGGGTTGCCGCCGGCAACAGGACCTCCTTCGCCGGGATTGGGAAGGGGGATGACCGGAACGTTGGCGTCCGGCATGGATGTATTGCCGTCGGCGACGGGGCCGCCCTCGCCGGGATTGGGAAGCGGAATGACCGGGGTTCCGGCTTCGTTGTCCACCGCAGCGGTGCTGACGATGGTGGCTTCGTCATTTCTGTCTGGATAGTAGGACTGACGATTCATATTGACCTCACTGTGTTTGATTGATTCAGTATAGTGTATTCGGGGGGGATGGGAAATGTGAGGGAAATGTGGAATTTTCGCGAAAGGGACGCGCCTTCGCCGCGGGAGGGCAGCCCAGGACTGCGAAGCGAAGCGCAGCCTCTAATGTCCGGGGAACGGCAAAACCGCGGCACCGGCTCCATTCGCGGAGAAATCCTGATGGATTTCTTCGCTCAAGTCGCCTGAAATCGGGGCTTTGTGGCCCCGATTTCTCCACGGTTTTGCCGCTCCCCGGCCATAAGTGGCTGCGGTCCGCTTCGCAATCGCCCGGGACTGCCCTCCCGCGGCGAAGGCGCTGGGGATTTCGGGAATAGGGAGACAACTTAAAGGGAAATGTGAAGGGTATTTTTGACGGGGTGGCGCATATAATAAAGGGAACCAGTGTGTCGGGAGTGAGGGATTATGTTAGGGGAATCGAAGGCGGCGGCGGTGACTGCGCTGGGGCTTCCGCGGGATGTGATGCTGGGGGATGTGCTGGTCAGCTTTGTGGGACGGCGGGAGGTCTGTATTGAGAATTATCGCAGCATCCTTTTATATACAGATACGCTGGTGAAGGTGCAGGCCAGGACCTGTAAGGTGATTGTTCACGGGGCGCGCCTGATGATCGAATATTATACCAGCGAGGAAATGAAGATTACGGGCCAGATACAGTCTCTGGAGTTTGAAGCCTGATACGGCCTGAGTGAGGAGAGGAGGAGGCTGCGGTGGTGGAACGGCTGCTACATAACTGGCACGGATATGTGAAGCTCAGGCTTCACGGGTATTCGCCGGAGCGCTTTTTGAACCTGTGCAACGCGAGAAAGCTGGAGATATGGGGCATTCTCTGCAAGGATGGGGATTATGAGTTTTACATGACGGTTCCGGGATACCGCAGGGTGAGGCCCCTGGTGAAAAAGTCCAGGGTGAGGCTGCGGATTCTGGAGCGGCATGGGCTGCCCTTCTTTTTGTACCGCAACCGGAAGCGCAAGCTGTTCGGAGCCGGGGTGGCCGGCTTTTTTGTTTTTTTGTATGCGATGAGCCTGTTTGTGTGGGATATTGAGTTTGAGGGAAATTACCACTACACGTATGATACCTTGGTGCGGTATCTGGCGGAGCAGGACGTGAATTATGGGATGTATAAAAAGAGGATCGACTGCGAGGCGCTGGAGAGCGGGTTCAGGGCCAATTTTCCGGAGATCACCTGGGTTTCGGCCCGGGTGTCCGGGACCAGGCTTTTGATCCACATCAAGGAAAATGAGGTCATTTCCGTGCTGCCTGAGAAGGATGAGACGCCCTGCGACCTGGTGGCGGCCAAGCCGGGGGTGATCACCTCCATGATCGTGCGCCAGGGCACTGCCCAGGTGGCCATCGGGGACGAGGTGGAGGAGGGACAGGTGCTGGTGAAGGGGATTGTTTCCATCAAGAACGACGCCGAGGAGGAGGTCAACCGCTACGGGGTGCGGGCGGACGCGGACGTGACGGCCAGGACGATGAACCAGTACCAAAAATCCTTCCCGCTGATGCACACGGAGCGCGTCCCCACGGGGAAAACCCGCAGGGGATGGTATGTGAAGGCGGGGGCCGCCTCCTTTACGTTTCTGCTGCCTTCCTTTGGGGACAGTCAGTGGGACTATGTGATGGAGGAGCGTCAGCTGAAGCTTTTTTCTAATTTTTACCTGCCGGTTTATCTGGGGGATATCGGGGGAAAAGAGATGTCCGTCTACGACCGGAAGTATACCGAGGAGGAGCTAAGGCGCATCGGAGATCAGGAAAAAGCGCTGTACATGCAAAAATTAACAGAAAAAGGGGTACAAATTCTCGAAAATAATGATAGAATAGAAACGAGTGCAACCAAATGTACCATCACCGGGCAGTTCGTAACGCTGGAGCAAATCCAGAAAGCGGTGCCCCTGGCGCAGGAGGAGGTCATTCCCAATAATGAACCAGAGGAGACGAAAGCAGCACAATGAGTGTTATCGAGACCATGATCGACATCCCGGTTGAACATGAACGCAACGTATGCGGGCAGTTTGACTCATACTTAAAGAAAATAGAGCGCACCCTGCACGTGACCATCATTGCCAGGGACGGCGAAATCAAATTAATCGGGCCTGAGCAGACCATCCGCCAGGCCAAAAGTGTTTTTAACAATCTGGTGGAGCTGTCTAAGCGGGGCAATTCCATCACGGAGCAGAACGTGGACTACGCCCTGTCCCTCTCCTTCACGGAGAGCGACGGGCAGATTCTGGAGATCGACAAGGACATTATCTGCCGCACCATCACCGGCAAGCCGGTGAAGCCCAAGACCATGGGACAGAAGCAGTACGTGGACGCCATCCGCAAGAAAATGATCGTGTTCGGCATAGGACCGGCCGGCACGGGCAAGACCTATCTGGCCATGGCCATGGCGATCCAGGCGTTTAAGAACGGAGAGGTGGGGCGGATCATCCTGACCCGGCCGGCCATCGAGGCGGGGGAGAAGCTGGGCTTTCTGCCCGGCGATCTGCAGAGCAAGATAGACCCCTATCTGCGGCCTCTCTACGACGCCCTGTACCAGATCATGGGCGCGGAGAGCTACCTGCACAATTCGGAGAAGGGGCTGATCGAGGTGGCGCCCCTGGCTTACATGCGCGGCCGCACATTGGACAACGCCTATATTATCCTGGACGAGGCCCAGAACACCACGCCGGCCCAGATGAAAATGTTCCTGACCCGCATCGGCTTCGGCTCCAAGGTGATTGTCACCGGCGACCAGACCCAGAAGGACCTGCCCAGCGGAGCCACCTCGGGCCTGGACACGGCCATCAAGGTTTTGCGGCGGATCGACGACATCGGCTTCTGCTACCTGAGCAGCTCCGACGTGGTGCGCCATCCCCTGGTACAGAAAATTGTCCAGGCCTACGACGACTTTGAGCAGAAGGGCAAGTCCACGGCCCACGCCCGCAGGACCAGGGAGCGGGAACGCTCATGACAGACAGGGGCGGGCTGCGCTGCTGCGCCCTCACGCCAGACAAAGGAGAAAACAAGCTATGACCATAACCATTGAATACGAGGCGGAGAAAAAGCTGAAGCTGCCCTACGAGGAGATCATCCGGGATGTGGTGAACGAGTCCCTGGATTACGAGAAATGCCCCTACGAGGCGGAGGTCAGCGTGATTTTGACGGACAACGACGCCATCCGGGAGATCAACCGTGATCACCGCGGCATCGACGCGCCCACGGATGTGTTGAGCTTTCCCATGGTGGATTACGAGGCTCCCGCGGATTTCGACCACGTGGAGGAATCGGTGGAGGACTACTTTAACCCTGAGACGGGGGAGCTGATGCTGGGGGATATTGTGATCAGCGTGGACAAGGTGGAGGAGCAGGCGGAGAAATACGGCCACTCCCAGACCAGGGAGCTGGCCTTTCTGGTGGCTCACAGCATGCTCCATCTGTGCGGCTACGACCACATGGAGGACGGCGAACGCCTGTTGATGGAAGCCAGACAGAATGAAATTCTGGAACGCAGGGGGTACACGAGATGAAAAAGGCGCAATGGAAGCGTATGGCGGGAATTTTGTTTGCAGCGGCACTTTTGAGCGGCTGCGCCAAACAGACCTATGTGGAGATCACCACGGCGGAGGAGACAAAGCCCGTCACCACGTCGGCGGAAATTCGCATCGAGACCACGACCACGGAGGCCGAACCGGAAAACTCGGATTTGCCGCCCTACTATCTGCCGGAGGAGCGGGTGGCGGAGGATGCGCTGATCCGCAGCTATCTGACCGGTGAGATCACGGACACGGCCAAGGCCGACCGGCGCCCCATTGCGATTATGATGAGCAACGACAAGCAGGCTTTGCCCCAGTACGGCATCAACCGGGCCGGCGTGGTCTATGAGGCGCCGGTGGAGGGGGACATGAACCGCTATATGTCCATCATTGAGGATTACGACGATTTGGAGCGCATCGGCTCGGTGCGCAGCTGCCGGACCTACTACACGTATTTTGCCCGGGAGTTCGACGCCATCTACGCTCACTACGGGCAGAGCACCTTTGCCAAGCCCTACCTGGCAAACGTGGACAACATCAACGGGCTCGACGGCATCGGGACCGTGGCCTACTACCGCTCCAGCGACCGCAAGGCGCCCCACAACGCCTATTCCAGCGGCCCGCGCCTGCAGGAGTCCATTAAAAAGCTGGGCTATTCCCAGGAATACGACTCCGCCTATCAGGGGCATTATCTGTTCGCCAGGGACGGCGTGACCGATCTGCTGAAGGACCGCCCCGGCGTGATGGCGGCTGATACGGTAAAACCCGGGTATACTATGAATAAGGCATATTTCCTCTACGACCAGGAGGACGGCTTGTACCACCGCTATCAGTACGGCGGCGTCCACCAGGGAAACGAGGGGCCCATCACGGTGAAAAACGTGATTTTTCAGTGCTGCCAGACAGGTCATTACGCCACCACGGAATATTTGAACATCAACGTCCACGCGGCGGAGTGCGGCTATTTTATCACCGGCGGACAAGCCATTCCCATCAGCTGGGAGAAGGACGGGGAGTTCGGGGTCACCCACTACTATGATCTGGAACACAACGAGATTGTGCTGAATCAGGGCAAGACCTGGGTCTGCATCATCCCTACCCGGGATTTTAATAAAATTGAAATTACAGGAAAAGAGTAACCATTCATGAGCGCATCGACAAAAGAACAGAACGGAAACCGCAAGAGCACATCTCCGGGCGGCAAAAAGGCTGCCAATTTTGTGATCCAGGGCAGCATCCTGGCCATCACGGGCATTGTGGTCCGTATGATCGGAATGTTTTACCGCATTCCGCTGAGCAACATTATCGGAAAAAGAGGCAACGGATACTACACCTCCTCCTTCGGCGTGTACAATATTCTGCTGATTCTGTCCTCCTACAGCATGCCGGTGGCGGTCTCCAAGATGGTGGCCACCCGGATTGCCAGGGAGGAGCACCAGAACAGCCGCAGGATATTGCGGGCGTCCCTGGCCTACGCCACGGTGGTGGGCGCGGTGGCCGCCGGGGTGCTCTGGTTCGGGGCGGAGAGCTTCGCCCGGATGATCAAGACTCCGTTTTCCATGTACGCGTTAAAGACCCTGGCCCCCACGATCTGGATTATGGCCTATCTGGGCGTGCTGCGGGGATATTTTCAGGGTACGGGCTCCATGGTCCCCACCGCGATCTCGCAGATTTTGGAGCAGATTGTAAACGCCATTGTCAGCGTAGCCGCGGCCGCCATTCTGTTTAAGGTGGGCACCTCCTTGAACCAGGCCAGGGGCGCCACGGAGTATTCCTACGCCCTGGGCGCGGCGGGGGGCACCATCGGCACGGGCGCCGGAGCGCTGACGGCGCTGATCTTTTTTATTTTTCTGACCCGCGCTCAGACGCCGGAGCGGCGCAGGCTGGCTGAGGCCGACGTGAGCGGCAGGCTGGAATCCTACCGCCAGCTGGCCCACACGCTGACCATCACCATCCTGCCCATTGTGCTCAGCAGCACGGTGTACAATATCAGCAATGTGCTGGACAACTATTTCTTTGGCCAGGGGATGGACCGCCTGGGCCATTCGGCGGTGACCATTGCCACGCTGTGGGGAGTTTTAGGGTATTATCAGCTGCTCTTCAACATCCCGGTGGCAGTCTCCAACGCGCTGTCCTCGTCCCTGATCCCCTCCCTGAGCCGGGCGGTGGCCAGCGGGAACCGGGAGCAGATTTTGGAGCGGATCGCCACCGCAGTGCGGTTCTCTATGGTGATCGCCATTCCGGCGGCGGTGGGCCTTACCGTGCTGTCCGCGCCCATCAACAACCTGCTGTTCGGCAGCGAGGACAACCTCACCGTGATCCGGCTGACTATGGTCGGCTCCCTGGCGGTGGTGTTCTATTCCCTGTCCACAGTGACCAACGCTATTTTGCAGGGCTTAAACCACATGAATATCCCGCTGCGCAACGCCTGCATTTCCCTGGCCCTTCACGTGGCCGCTCTGGAAGCTATGCTTCTGGGGGCCAAATGGGGAATCTACAGCGTGGTGTTTGCCAATATTTTATTCGCGTTTTTTATGTGCATCCTCAACGGCAGGGCCATTGCGCGCATCGCGGATTACCGCCAGGAGTACCGCAAGACCTTTGTGGTGCCCGGCGTCAGCGCCCTGTTCATGGGGGCGGCCGCCTACGCGGTTTACCGCCTGATCCGCCTGGCAGTTCCCGCGGGAGCGGCGGACCGCCGGCTGTGGCTGGTGGTGCAGGTTCTGCCCGCAATCCTGGCCGCAGTGGCGGTGTACGGCGTGCTTTTGGTGAAATTTAAAGGCGTGGGCCGCAAGGAATTGGCGGGGATGCCCGGCGGAAGAAGGCTGATCCCGCTTTTAGAGCGGATGAAGCTGCTGTAAATAATTCTCAGAAAAAATTGTATATGTGATTAAAAACTGAACAGAAAGCAGATACTAATACTGCATTGCGCAGCTGAATCCCTGGGGATCCGCGCAATGCAGTACTCGTCTACAAGGAGGGTTTATTCCATGAAGAAGTATATGTACTGCTTTCTGTTATTTATTGCCACGTCCATCGTCTGCCTGATCGTGGGCTACGCCGTGACCCGCTACAGCCTCCGCCAGGAGCAGGCGCTGCCGGGGACCGCGGTGGAAACCGAGACCGTCGATGAGCTGGAGAATCAGGTGGCCGTGAACCAGGACGAGGTGAAACCGGTCCTGGAGACAGGGCCTGAGAGAGAGTTTTACCTGGTGGCGGAATCCGGGTTCCTGCTGGTGTTCAGCAAGGACCAGAGCACCATCTGTCTCTACACCCACATCCCAATCACGGATTTCCCGGAGACGGAGCGGGAGCGGCTGATGGAGGGCATCTGGTTTCCGAACATGATGGATGTGTACCATTATCTGGAGTCCTACACCAGCTGAGGGGCCGGGGAGCGCGGCCCCGGAGGCCGGATTGGGTTCCGGGTGTGAGAATTATGTGAAAAGTGTTGAAATGTACGGAGAAAACAGATAAAATGTACTTCGAACCAGCGGGCGTGGTCTGCGGCCCGCAGTAAGGGATGGGAAGAGATAAATGAAACGGAAGATTATCATCATCGGAGGCGGAGCCAGCGGTCTGGTTGCCGCCATTTGCGGCGCCCGCCAGGGGGCCGACGTGACGATTGTGGAACATATGGACCGGGTGGGGAAGAAGATCCTCTCCACCGGCAACGGCCGCTGCAATATGACGAATCTGGATATGCGGCCGGAGTGCTACCGCTGCGGCCAGCCGGAGTTTCCGCTGAAGGTGTTGGAGGGATTTCCGGTGGAAGCGACCCTGGATTTTTTCCGGGAGCTGGGCATCGAGACCAGGAGCAGAGGCGGCTACATTTACCCCAACAGCGACCAGGCCAGCGCTGTTTTGGACGTGCTGCGCCGGGAGGTGGAGCGGCTGGGCGTTGTGGTGCTCACTGGCTGCGAGGCCAAGGGGATCAGCCCCAGCCCGGCGGGCTCGTCCGGGCAAACGGAAAGACGCCCCGAGGCCGGGGGCAGAGAAAACGGGGGAGATAATCCGCAGCCCGGGCGGTCCGGCTATGTGGTGGCCACCGGACAGGGAGACTTGAGGGCGGACGCGGTGATCCTGGCGGCCGGCTCCAAGGCGGCGCCGAGCACCGGTTCCGACGGCAGCGGTTATGAGCTGGCCAGGGGGCTGGGGCACAAGGTGATCAAGCCTCTGCCGGCTCTGGTGCAGCTGCGCTGCCAGGGCCGGCACTACAAACAGCTGGCAGGAATCCGCACGGAGGCCCGCCTGAGCCTTTACGCAGACGGCGCCCTTTTGGCCGAGGACACGGGGGAGCTGCAGCTGACGGACTACGGCCTGTCCGGCATCCCCACCTTCCAGATCAGCCGTTTTGCGGCCAGAGCGCTGGACGCGGGCAAGCGCGTCACCGTGCAGGTGGATTTCCTGCCCGCCTGGCCGCAGGAGCAGGCCTTTGAACGCCTGCGGGAGCGCGCGCGGCGCCTGGGCTACAAAACTGCGGAGGAGCTGTTTGTGGGGCTGCTTAACAGGAAGCTGGCCGCAGTGCTGCTGCAAGCCGCCGGGATCGAGCCGGCCCTGCCGGCCGGCGGACTGAAAAACAGACAGCTGGCAAGGCTGCTGGAACAGCTGAAATCATACCAGGCCCTGGTCATGAGCGTGAATCCCTTTGCCAACGCCCAGGTCTGCTGCGGCGGCGTGGACACGCGCCAGGTGGACCCGGCAACCATGGAGTCGCGATGCGCGCCGGGGCTGTATCTGGCGGGGGAGATTCTGGATGTGGATGGCATCTGCGGCGGCTACAACCTGCAATTTGCCTGGTCCAGCGGCGCCATTGCGGGGACAAACGCGGCCAGGGGCCGCAATCCTATAAAACGACGGGAGAAAACAGAGAGCTCATGATTCGGATCAATCAGTTAAAAATGCCGCTGGGCCACAGCGAGGAGGGCCTGAGGGCCAAAGCAGCCAAGGCGCTGCGGATCAGGGAAGGCCGCATAGCAAAACTGAATATTGTCAAGCAGTCGGTGGACGCCCGAAAAAAGCCGGAGATCAACTACAGCTATGTGGTGGACGTGGCCGTGGGCGGTCTGGACGGCGCGGGGGAACAGCAGCTGGTACATAGATTGAGAGACCGGAACGTAACGGTTTCCCAGGAAAAAGCTTATCGCTGCCCCCAGTGCGGGGAAGAGCGCCTGGATCACCCGCCGGTGGTGGTGGGCACAGGGCCGGCGGGACTTTTCTGCGGACTGCTGCTGGCGAAAAAGGGGTACCGGCCCATTCTGCTGGAGCGCGGCCAGGACGTGGATGCCCGCACCCGGCAGGTGGCCGCCTTCTGGGAGGGCAGGGGCTTAAACCCGGACTCCAACGTGCAGTTCGGCGAGGGCGGAGCGGGCACGTTCTCCGACGGAAAGCTGAACACTCTGGTGAAGGACGCCTCGGGGCGCAACCGGGAGGTGCTGCGCATCCTGGTGGAGTTCGGAGCAGACCCGTCCATCCTCTACGTCAACAAGCCTCACATCGGCACGGATGTGCTGAGCCTGGTGGTGAAGGCCATCCGCAGGGAGATCATAAACCTGGGCGGGCAGGTGCACTTCATGAGCCAGGTGACGGATGTGGAGCTAAAGGACGGGCATCTGAGCGCGCTGATTGTGGGCGGGGCCCGGCGGATTCCCGCCGAGGCCGCGGTGTTAGCCATCGGCCACAGCGCCCGGGATACCTTTGAGATGCTGTGCCGGCGCGGTATCCCCATGGAGGCCAAGGCCTTTGCCGTGGGGCTGCGCATCCAGCATCCCCAGTCCATGATCAACTTAAGCCAGTATGGCAGGGAACAGGTGGGCGAGTTGGGGGCGGCCAGCTACAAGGTGACCTGGAAGGCCTCCTCGGGGCGGGGCGTGTATTCCTTCTGCATGTGTCCGGGCGGCTACGTGGTGGACGCCTCCTCGGAGCCGGGGCGTCTGGCGGTCAACGGCATGAGCTATCACGGCCGGGCCGGTGAGAACGCCAACAGCGCTCTGATCGTGACAGTGACGCCGGAAGATTTCCCGGATGCCACCCCGCTGGGCGGCATGCATTTCCAGCGCCAGCTGGAGGAGCGGGCCTTTGCTCTGGGCGGCGGGAAAATCCCGGTTCAGCTCTACGGCGATTTTAAGGACAACCGCAAGTCCTCCCCAGGGTTCGGCGGGGTCCAACCGCAGTTTAAGGGCGGCTACGCCTTCTGCAACCTGCGTCAGCTCTGGCCCGAGGAGCTGTCCGGCGCGCTGATTGAGGGCGTGGAGGCCTTTGAGGGCATGATCCGCGGCTTTTCCCGCCCGGATGCCATTTTGGCAGGCATCGAGAGCCGTACCAGCTCGCCGGTGCGCATCCCCAGGGACCAGGGATTACAGAGCTCTGTGGGCGGAATTTATCCCTGCGGGGAGGGGGCGGGCTACGCGGGGGGAATCACCTCCGCGGCCATGGACGGCTTAAAGACGGCGGAGGAGATCATCCGGCGTTTTGCCCTGCCCCAGATTGTGGACGAGGCATAATCCATCGCGATATCATAAATGAGAGGGAACTATCATGCAGAATGAAGAACGGCAAACGCTGAGGCTGAAAAAGCGTGTGGTGATTAAAATCGGCTCCTCCTCCCTGACCCATCCCGGGACAGGAGCGTTGAATTTATTGAAAATTGAGCGTCTGATCCGACTGATCAGCGATTTAAAGGGCGAGGGGCGAGATGTGGTTTTAGTGTCCTCCGGAGCCATTGCGGCCGGGCGCCAGGCGCTGGGCCACGCCGGAAGGCCGGATACCCTGGCCCAGAAACAGGCCTACGCCGCGGTGGGACAGGCGCGGCTGATGATGGTGTACCAGAAAATATTCGCCGAGTACAACCAGACCGCGGCCCAGGTGCTGCTGACCAAGGATACCATGGTCAACGATGCCTCCCGCTACAATGCCCAGAACACCTTTGAGGAGCTGCTGAAGCTGGGGGCCATCCCCGTGGTCAACGAGAACGACACGGTGTCCACCTCAGAGATTCCCTATGTGGACAGCTTTGGCGACAACGACCGCCTCAGCGCCATTGTGACGGCCCTGATCGGCGGCGACCTGCTGATCCTGCTGTCCGATATCGACGGGCTCTACACGGACGACCCGCGTTGCAATCCCCAGGCCGGGTTTATCAGCCTGGTGCCGGAGATTACGCCGGAGTTTCTCTCCATGGGCAAGAGCACGTCCGGCAGCAGCGTGGGCACAGGGGGCATGTCTGCCAAGCTGGCGGCGGCTCGCATCGCCACGGACAGCGGGGCGGATATGGTGATCGCCAACGGAGACCACGTGGAGGTGATTCAGCAGATCATGGCTGGGGAGGAGAAGGGAACCCTGTTTCTGGCTCACCCGAACCTGGATTTTGACCTGATGCATTACTTAAACAGCGAATATTGATCGAACAGGAGGAAGATAAAATGGACGCGACACGCATTGACAGGATCAATGAGCTTTACCATAAATCCCAGTCCGTGGGACTGACCGACGAGGAAAAGGCGGAGCAGGCCGCGCTGAGGCAGGAGTACATAGCGGCCATCCGCGCCAACCTGAGAGGGACGCTTAACAACATTTCCATCCGGGAGCAGGACGGAACCATCACGGACCTGGGCAAAAAGTACGGCAATATTCAGGGGGAATGATGGCGGATCAAAGGACGGAGACAGAGAAAAAAAAGCTGCGCAGGGAGATGCTGGAGCGGCGGGACGGGATGGGCAAGATCGAGGCCGCCGATTTAAACAGGCGGCTCTGGGCGCAGATGGAGCAGTACGGCGGGCTGTGGAGCGGCCGGCCCATTTACACCTACATTTCCTACCGCCGGGAGGCGGACACCCGCAGGCTGATCCGGGCGCTCTGGGCCAAAAACATTCCGGTGGCAGCGCCCCGGGCGAAAAACGGGCAGATGGAATTTTTCTGGGTCTGCAATGAGGGCGATTTGGCGGCTGGGTACCGGGGAATACCGGAGCCGGCCTGCGGGTGCGGGAGAGCGGCGGAACCGTCGGCCCTGGTGATCGTGCCGGGAGCTGTCTTTGACCGGCGGGGATACCGGGTCGGCTATGGCGGCGGGTATTACGACCGCTTTCTGGCCCGGGAGCCGGGCCACGACACGCTGGGCCTGGCCTATGAGTTTCAGGTGGTGCCCCGGCTGCCGGCAGAGGAGCATGATCTTCCAGTGGGAGAGATTCTCACCACCTCCGGCCTGGTAAAATGCGGCAGCGCCCCGGAAATTGACCGGAAACGGTAGACTTTTGCCGGGTCTCTGTGGTATCATGTACTGTAAGTTCCGGGCGGGAGCTTCCGGCCGGGCGTTGGCGCTCTTTGTGTTTGTGAGGATGGATGAGGGAGATTCATATGACATTGAATGAAATCGGCCGTCAGGCCAAGGAAGTATCAAGGCTGTTAGGCATCCTGGGATCCAGGGAAAAGAATATGGGCCTGGAGGAGGCCGCCAGATCCCTTCTGGAGGGTGAGGAGGAAATCCTTTTGGCCAATCAGGAGGACTGCGAGAAGGCGAAAAGCAACGGTATGAGCCAGGGGCTTTTGGACCGTCTGATGCTGACTCCGGCCAGGGTCCAGGCCATGGCCGACGGGCTTTTGCAGGTGTCCGCTCTGGAGGACCCGGTGGGGGAGGTGCTCTCCGTGAAGCTGCGCCCCAACGGGCTGCAGATCGGCCAGAAGCGGGTGCCTCTGGGCGTGATCGGGATGATCTACGAGGCGCGGCCAAACGTGACGGCGGACGCCTTCGGCCTGTGCTTTAAGAGCGGCAACGCGGTGATCTTAAAGGGCGGCAGCGATGCCATCCGTTCCAACCAGGCCATCGTGGCCTGCCTGCGGGAAGGGCTGACCCGCGCCGGCCTGCCTGCGGACGCGGTGCAGCTGGTGGAGGACACCAGCCGGGATACCACCCGGGAGCTCATGCGGCTGAACCAGTATGTGGATGTGCTGATCCCCAGGGGAGGCGCAGGGCTGATCAGGGCGGTGGTGGAGAACAGCACCGTGCCTGTGATTGAGACGGGAACCGGCAACTGCCATATTTACGTGGATGAGTCTGCGGATTTCAACATGGCTTTGGATATTATTTACAACGCTAAAACGCAGCGGATCGGCGTCTGCAACGCCTGCGAGTCCCTGGTGGTGCACCGGGCCGTGGCGGAGCGTTTCCTGCCGCTGTTGAAAAAGAAATTAAGGGATAAACAGGTGGAGATCAGGGCGGACGAGGCGGCCTGCGCCATCGAGCCTGGCTTCACCCCTGCGACGGAGGAGGACTGGGGAACCGAGTACCTGGATTACATTCTGTCCTTAAAGCTGGTGGACTCCCTGGACCAGGCCATCGCCCACATCAACCGCTACGGCACCGGCCACTCCGAGGCGATTATTACCAGCGATTATTTCAACGCCCAGCGCTTCTTAAACGAGGTGGATGCGGCGGCTGTGTACGTCAACGCCTCCACGCGCTTTACGGACGGGGAGGAGTTCGGCTTTGGGGCGGAGATCGGCATCAGCACCCAGAAGCTGCACGCCAGAGGCCCCATGGGGCTCAAGGAGCTGACTACCACCAAATATATTATTTACGGGGACGGACAGATCCGTTAGTCCTCCCGTTGCGGAAAAGAGGAATGTTTCATGTCAGATAGAGAAAAGAAAGAGAAGGAACCGATCAACTGGAAGGCGGAGATTATCAGCTGGATTCAGATAATAGTTGCCGCCGTGGTGATCGCCTTTGTGCTCAACAACTTTGTGATTGCCAACAGCCGCGTGCCAACCGGTTCCATGATCCCCACGATCATGTCCAAGAGCCGGGTGATCGGCTCCAGACTTTCTTACATCAACAGTGATCCCCAGCGCGGCGACGTGGTTATTTTCCATTTCCCGGATGATCCCACGGGAAAGACCTACTATGTGAAGCGGGTGATCGGCCTGCCCGGGGAAACGGTGAACGTCATTGACGGAAAGGTTTACATCGACGATTCGGACACTCCCCTGGATGAGCCATATCTGGCGGAAGAGATGGAAGGGTCCTGGGGGCCCTACGAGGTGCCGGCGGACAGCTATTTCATGATGGGCGACAACCGGAACAATTCGCTGGACGCCCGATACTGGGATAACCAATATGTGAAGAAGGATAAAATTATTGCCAAGGTGCTGTTCTGCTATTTCCCCAAATTCAAGAAGGTGGCATAGCCCGGCGGCAGGTGTAACCGATACGGTCAGAAGCCTGGTTTCCTGAGCGAAGAAATTCCTCTACTTGGAAATCAGGCTTATATTTTGTCCGGAATCGCAATTGAATTGTAAATTATTGTAAAATAAACGGTCACAAAAAGACGATTAACGCAAAAATATTTTGAAAAATGATAATATGTAACCGAAATGTAACCGGAGTGTGCTATGATTGCAATAGTAAATAATGGGTAAGGTGGAATCTTATATGATCAATAAATTGGAAAAGAAGTTGAGAAAGGGCGCTGCCGCGATTCTGGCATTCTGTGTCGCCTCCACGTCCTGTATCGGTAATGCCTTCGCCGCGGTGCGCGACGCCGACGAGGACGACGAGACGGAGCTGGTTGAATGCGTCATCGATCTGGACTGGGAAAAACTGGAACAGTCTATTGCGGACGCCATTCGCGGCAACCACATTTTAAAGGATGAGTCGGATTTCCTGTTTGTCAGCGATGACGCGGACACGGTGGCCCAGTACCGCCAGCTGTTGGCCGCCAGCAAGGAGAATCCGTTGTATACGGTGGATTACAAGTTCAAGAAAAAGGATTTGCCGGACAAGACGTCCATCCAGCTGTTTGTGCGTAAGGATGGAAACGCCGAGGTGGCATACGACGACAGAAGCTGGGAAGCGGAGCTGACGGACGGGGACGAGGATCAGGAGCTTTTCGCGGCGACTCCGGCCCAAGCTGCGGATTTGCGGGCGGATGACATTCCCGATGAGACGGATGAGGAATTTGAGACGGATCGGGAGACGGAAGAGCCGGCGGACGACAGCGAGCAGGCTGTTGACGGGAACGAGACCCTGAGCGCTGAGGAGCCTGAGACAGGGGCTTTCGAGGAAGTGAGCGAACCGGCCGGGACAGGCGCGGCTGAAGAGCCGTCAGTGTCCGAAGGGACGGAGGAGACCCAGGCCCCGGAGACGGAGAACGAGGGCGTCCGGGAGCTGGAGACGGAGCGCGCTGAAGCTGAGGATAGCTCCCAGCCGGCGGCGGACCGCGACTATGAACTCACGGGAGACGAACAGCTGATCGTGCTGTTTACCAACAAGTCCAATAAGGATGTGGCGTATCAGTTTAATATCAACGGCTATCTGACGGAAAAGACATATGTGTATTGCGCGGATACCCTGAAGGAAGAGATGAAGGAAGTCCTGGAGCCTGAGAAGAAGGTTCCGGAGTCCACGGCGGCAGTGGAGGTCGTCGAGCCGGCAGCGCCGGAGACGGCCGTGGGCGGCGCGGGCAGTGCCGGAACGGGCGAGAGCGCCGAGCTGGAGAAGGAACCGGCTGCCGGCGGGGCGGAGGAGCCGTCGGCGGAGGCCGGCAGCGACACGGCCGGTGAAAGCGACGGGAATCAGGCGGAAGATAAATCTGAGACCGGGGACAACGAGGATGGAGCCGGAAATTCCGGCGATGTGACAGACAAGACAGAGTCCGGTTCCGACAGCGCAAGCAACGGCGCTGAAAACAATGCTGAGGACAAAAACGGCAGCGGAAGTTCAGGCGAGGGAAATACAAGCACGGATACCGGCAGCAGTGATATGGCAGGCGGCGAAAGCTCCCAGACGGGCGGCTCCGGCGACGGAGGCAGCTCCGGGGATGGTAACGGAAATAGTGGCAGCGATACAAGCGACAGCGGAAGCGCGGATTCCGGCAGCGGCAACAGCTCCGATACCGGCAGCAGCTCCGGCGACAGCGAAAGCTCCGATTCCGGCAGCGGCTCCGGCGACAGCGGAAGCTCCGATTCCGGCAGCGGCTCCGACGACAGCGGAAGCTCCGATTCCGGCAGCGGCTCCGGCGACAGCGGAAGCTCCGATTCCGGCAGCGACTCCAGCGAGGGCGTGTCCCTCTCCATGTCCAAACATGATGTGCCGGTTTTGGCGGCAGCCATGGACGAAACCATCGACACCGCAGAGAGCCTTGACCCGGTGTTGTTGAAAACGTCCTCCAGAAGCGCATCCGCCAGCGCGGCGGTAGGCCTCACGGCTTTCAGCCTGAGCAGCTTTTTCTCACTTCCGGCAGCCGGCAGACAGGTGACGCTGACGATCAACAATGAACTGGCAGCCGGCAGCGACGTGCCGGAAGCGTACCGTTACACCGTTACCCTGACCGGTTCGGTGCAGGTGGAGGATTCTGAAGCATATTCGCAGACGGAAACAGGGGAAGGGACGACGGTTCTGGAATGCGAGTTACAGCCCGGCGGCAGCGTTAAAATACCGGTCACTCTGACGGATTCCAAGAGCAGCGTGCAGTACAGCGTTGTGCAGGAAAGCCTGGAAAATAACACATGTATTTCCGTAACCTACAATAAAGTAAAGGTGGCGCAGTCTGAGACCGGCGAGGGCGGCGGGGAGAGCGACGGGACGAAGCTCCCGGAATACAGCCGCGATCCCAACGCCTACGGTTCGCTGATCGAACGCGCCGAGGCGTTGGCCATAGCCATCACGGCGGTCACCAACAGCACGGATCTGACAGAGAAAGAAAAGGCCGCCATGCGGGCGGATATCCTTGGCAAGTCGGGATGGATTAACAACGAGATGTACAGGGCCAGACTGGCGGAGGACAATGCCCTGACGGGAGCCAACGGAAGCTTTGTGTGGCCGCTGGCAAAAGACGAGGGCCTGGAGGATTTGCTGCGCAGTTCATGCTGGTACACCGACGAGGAGAGCTTCGGGAAATTACTGGACAGCGCGTTTCTGGCGATCTATGTGCGGCCCAACAACGGCAATCCCCAAGTGGTTCCGTATGTGGGAATGCAGTCAGGGCTGACCACTGGTGTGCCCTGGAGGGCATATCTGCTGTACGACTACGGCACAGAGGCGTGGTATCAGAACGTGAATACCAGCCAGCCCAACAAAACGGATATTGCAGGACTGTTGAAAATGACGGCGTCTGAGCTGGTACAGCCTGGAAATGACAGGGGCTGGGAGTTCCTGGAAAACGGATCCCACACCGGCATGAATCCCGTTGACACCCCGGTGTCCGGCGGGTTCCAGGAAAACGGCTTTATCTACAACATAGAGGTGTTATTTACCAACCAATATGTAAAACCCCAGGCAATCATGCACACAGTCACCTTCTACGAGGCGGATCAGACCAGCGTGATCGCTGTCCGCCAGGTGGAAGAGGGGGGCTCTGTTGAGAACCCGCCCAAACCTGCTGACGTGGAGGGAAAGAAATTTGTGGGATGGGATCAGGACCTGACCGGTATAACCTCAGACCTGAATGTATATCCGGTATATGAGGAGGAAGTCGCGCCGATTCCGCCGGACAGCGGACAAACGCCTGTTGTCCCGGAAGGTCCGGAAACTCCGGACACCCCCGGTCAACCGGATACCCCTGACACCCCGGATACGCCCGACACCCCGGATACCCCGGTGGTTCCCGGCACTTCGGACACTGGAAATAACCAGAGCGCCGGAAACGGCTCTTCAGGCGGAAACAGCGGTTCGGGCGGCCCCGGGCGCAGCGAAACCTATGTGTCGGAGGGGCCTGGCCACCAGGTGACCGAGATCGCGCCCAGCCAGACACCTCTGGCGGTGCTGCCGCCCAACGCCTCTGCGGAAGCGCAGCAGGCCATGGCAATGATCGATGACGGGGAAGTTCCCCTGGCCGCCATCCCCAAGACCGGAAACAGGAGCACTGCGGCGGAGATGACCGCTCTGGTATCAGGCGTGCTGCTGGCGGTATATATGGCGCTGGGAAAGAACCGGAAAAAGGAACAATAATATAAAACCATGGGCTCAGGCTGCGCCGGCGGCCCGTGGTAATGAATCTGGAGAAGCCGCCGCATACGGACGTAAAAAGCCGTGTGCGGCGGCTTTTTTGCCCGCGCTATTGCAGATATTATCCTCAAAAGCGGCCCGATGTCCCGGCAAGGGACGGCGGCCGGCGCAGGCAGATTACAATTTATTGGCACAAATTGCCCTCTCTCGGGCGGCAACTCATCTCCTGGTGGATTATCCTGAATTGTAATTCGAGATTCCATATCCAGGATCTTGAAAGGGACTTATAGTTGCATTACATTGGGAAAAGAGAGGGGTATGGATTCTCTTTTGCAAAGATTAAGACTGACTGGAAAGTTGGTAT
>JAGZSY010000044.1 GCA_018380885.1 Enterocloster asparagiformis | reverse complement strand
GTGGGACGGCCGTGTATGCGATCCTGACGACGGCACCGGAGACTGGTATTTCCTGGACAACACACCTGGCGGACCTCTGGAGGGCGCTTGCTGGCATACTCGGGCCAATGGGGCGCAGGAAATCTGGAGGGTTGATCTGGAAGAGCAGATCTGAGTGAAAAATGGATAATTTTACCATCCTCGCACAAGAAACAACAGCAGTATAATTGATTTCAGGAGGGATGGTAATGAAAGAGAAAGACGAGATAACAAAATTGCTACAGAACCTATATGGTTTTTCGGACGAACAACTGTTGCAAGAGTTCAAGGCGGCTGAGGCTGAAATGGAGGCCGAAGGTGGGCCGCAACAAGATCCAGAGGGGTTCAAGCGATTATGGAAGAAACTGATTGATGAGCATGAGAAGGGCGGCGTCCGGCGATAACCCGAGCCGCCTTCCGTTCTAATTTAATACCACACTCAATTCTCTTATATACACTAAATTAGGAAGCGCCGCTTCCTTATACGCACGCACTAACTGGTTGACCCAATGGGGCAGCTGCGACCTGGGCCAGCGGGGGTACAGCCCCATCGAGATTCTGCGGTATTTTTATGGGGATACGATCTATGTGAATACGGCGGAGCAGATTTCAGGGATACCGGCTTCCTGGCCGGGGTACGATCTGACGGTGGGAAGCTCCGGGCCCAAGGTGCAGCAGATGCAGGAACAGCTGGACACCATTGCCACGGTGTACTCAGCGATTCCGCGGGTGAACCCGGATGGGATTTACGGGGAACAGACTGCCGCTGCGGTGAGGGAGTTCCAGTCGATTTTCGGGCTGCCGCAGACAGGGGTGGTGAATTTTGCCACATGGTATAAAATTTCACATATCTATGTGGGGATTACCAGAATTGCGGAGTTAGTGTAGGGAGAGAGGCGGAGGGTACGCGCACCCAGGGGCGGGAAGCGGCATGCGGGCGGTCCTGCTCCTGGGCTCCGGCCGCTCCCCGCCCCCGGGGCCCTGGGACTTGCGGGCGGAAGGGAGGATTTATAAGGGATATGGATCGGATTATGTGGGGATACTTATAAATCAGAAAGGGAACTTTTGTCAATGGTTAGGGTTTACATAATTACAAAAAAAATTAGCAAATGGCAAAAAAATTTAGGGTTTAAAGCCATTGCAAATTAATACGAAATACAGTATAATCTTTACAATTTGGGCTGAAATAATGTGAGGCCCATTGCAAACACGTTATACGACGCAAAAGAAAGGACAGGTACCCCATATGAAAGCATACCTCATACTGGAAGACGGAACTGTTTTTACCGGAACCAGCATCGGTTCGCAGAGGGAAGTGATCAGTGAGATTGTGTTCAATACCTCGATGACCGGTTATCTGGAAGTCCTGACAGACCCATCCTACGCGGGACAAGCTGTGGTGATGACTTACCCGCTGATTGGCAACTACGGCATCTGCTATAAAGACATGGAGTCCAGGAAGCCTTGGCCCGATGGTTATATTGTAAGAGAATTATCAAGAATCCCCAGCAATTTCCGAAGCGAGGATACCATTCAGCATTTCTTAGAAGAACATGATATTCCCGGTATCTGTGGTATCGATACAAGAGCCCTGACAAAACTGTTAAGAGAAAAAGGAACCATGAACGGCATGATCACCACAAAGGCGTATGCCGATTTTGCGGAGCCCATCAGCCGGATGAAGCAGTACACAGTGGCCGGAGTGGTGATGAAAACCACCACAAAGGAGAAGTACGTGCTGCCAGGAGAGGGCAAGCGGGTGGCGCTGATGGATTACGGCGCAAAGGACAATATCGCCCGTTCTCTGAACCAGAGGGGCTGCCAGGTCACGGTTTACCCGGCGGACACGCCCGCCGAGACGGTGCTGGCGGAGAAGCCGGACGGAATCATGCTGAGCAACGGCCCCGGCGATCCCAAGGAAAATGTGGAGATCATTAAGGAAATCAAGAAGATGTACGATTCCGAGGTGCCGATTTTCGCCATCTGCCTGGGACATCAGCTGATGGCCTTGGCCAACGGCATGGACACGTACAAGCTGAAATACGGCCACCGCGGAGGAAACCATCCGGTGAAGGATCTGGAAACCGGACGGGTTTACATTTCCTCCCAGAACCACGGGTATGTGGTGGACACACAGAAGCTGGACCCGGCGCTGGCAAAGCCGGCGTTCGTGAATGTGAACGACGGGACCAACGAGGGGTTAAAATATACGGGCAAAAATATTTTTACGGTGCAGTATCACCCGGAGGCCTGCCCGGGACCCCAGGATTCGGGATACCTGTTTGACCGTTTCCTTAAAATGATGGAGGTGAAGAACTGATGCCGAAAAATCCTGAGATCAAGAAAGTTCTGGTACTGGGCTCCGGCCCCATCATCATCGGCCAGGCGGCGGAGTTTGACTACGCCGGCACCCAGGCCTGCCGCTCCTTAAAGGAGGAGGGCATCGAGGTTGTGCTGTTAAACTCCAACCCGGCCACCATTATGACGGACAAGGATATTGCGGACCGCGTATACATCGAGCCGCTGACCGTGGAAGTGGTGGAGCAGTTGATTTTAAAAGAAAAACCGGACAGCGTTCTGCCCACTCTGGGCGGCCAGGCCGGGCTGAACCTGGCCATGGAGCTGGAGGACGCGGGCTTTTTGAAGGAGCACAACGTGCGCCTGATCGGAACCACGGCCCTGACCATCAAGAAGGCCGAGGACCGGGAAATGTTCAAGGAGACCATGGAGAAGATCGGCGAGCCGGTGGCCCCCTCGGATATCGTGGAGGACGTACGGCACGGACTTGAGATCGCCGAGCAGATCGGATATCCGGTGGTGCTGCGCCCGGCCTACACCCTGGGCGGCTCCGGCGGCGGAATCGCCCAGAACCCGGAGCAGTGCGCCGAGATTCTGGAGAACGGCCTGCGCCTCTCCCGGGTGGGACAGGTGCTGGTGGAGCGCTGCATCGCGGGCTGGAAGGAGATCGAGTACGAGGTGATGCGCGACGGCGCGGGCAACGTGATCACGGTCTGCAACATGGAGAATATCGACCCGGTGGGCGTGCACACCGGCGACAGCATCGTGGTGGCTCCCTCCCAGACCCTGGGCGATAAGGAATACCAGATGTTAAGAACCTCAGCCCTGAATATCATCAGCGAGCTGGGAATCACCGGCGGCTGCAACGTGCAGTACGCCCTGAACCCGGACAGCTTTGAATACTGCGTGATCGAGGTGAACCCCCGGGTGAGCCGCTCCTCCGCCCTGGCTTCCAAGGCCACCGGCTACCCCATCGCCAAGGTGGCGGCCAAGATCGCCCTGGGCTACACCCTGGATGAGATCAAAAACGCAGTCACGAAAAAGACTTACGCCAGCTTTGAACCCATGCTGGATTACTGCGTGGTGAAGATGCCCCGGCTGCCCTTTGACAAATTTATCAGCGCCAAGCGCACCCTGGGCACGCAGATGAAGGCCACCGGCGAGGTGATGAGCATCTGCACCAACTTCGAGGGCGGTCTGATGAAGGCCATCCGCTCCCTGGAGCAGCACGTGGACTGCCTGCTGTCCTACGATTTTACGGATTTGAGCGACGGCAGTCTGCGCGAGGAGCTGAACCGGGTGGACGACATGCGGATTTGGCGGATCGCTGAGGCACTGCGCCGCGGCTTTACCTACGAGGAAATTCACGGGATCACGAAGATCGATTTTTGGTTTATCGACAAGCTGTCGATTCTGGTGGAGATGGAGAACGAGCTGAAGGCCGTCGGCAGAGGCGAGAAGGAGCTGACCGCGGAGCTTTTGGCCGAGGCCAAGCGCATCGAGTTCCCGGACAACGTGATTGCCCGGCTGACCGGAATCCCCCAGGAGCAGGTGAAAAAGCTGCGCTACGACAATGATATCCGCGCCGCCTACAAGATGGTGGACACCTGCGCGGCGGAGTTTGCGGCGGAGACGCCCTACTATTACTCCTGCTTCGGCAGCTTCAACGAGGCGGTGCAGACCAGCGGCCGCAAGAAGGTGCTGGTGCTGGGCTCCGGCCCCATCCGCATCGGCCAGGGAATCGAGTTCGACTTCTGTTCCGTGCACAGCACCTGGGCCTTCAGCAAGGAAGGCTACGAGACCATTATCATCAACAACAACCCTGAGACCGTGAGCACGGACTTCGACATTGCGGACAAGCTGTACTTCGAGCCGCTGACGCCCGAGGATGTGGAGAGCATTGTGGATATCGAGAAGCCCGACGGGGCGGTGGTTCAGTTCGGCGGCCAGACGGCCATCAAGCTGACCGAGGCCCTGATGAAGATGGGCGTGCCGATTCTGGGAACCGCGGCCGAGGACGTGGACGCGGCGGAGGACCGGGAGCGCTTCGACGAGATTCTGGAGCAGTGCGATATCCCGCGTCCGGCAGGGCACACGGTGTTCACGGCCGAGGAGGCCAAGAAGGCCGCCAATGACCTGGGTTATCCTGTGCTGGTGCGCCCCTCCTACGTGCTGGGCGGCCAGGGCATGCAGATCGCCATCTGCGACGAGGATATCGACGAGTTTATCGGAATTATCAACCAGATTGCCCAGGAGCACCCCATTCTGGTGGATAAATATATCATGGGCAAGGAGATCGAGGTGGACGCCATCTGCGACGGCACCGATATCCTGATCCCGGGAATTATGCAGCACATCGAGCGGACGGGAATCCACTCCGGGGACAGCATCTCCGTGTATCCGGCCCAGGATCTGACGCAGAAAAACGTGGACACCCTGGTGGAGTACACCGAGAAGCTGGCGAGAGCGCTCCACGTCAAGGGCATGATCAACATCCAGTTCATCGTGGACGGAGACGACGTCTACATTATCGAGGTGAACCCCAGAAGCTCCCGCACGGTGCCCTACATCAGCAAGGTGACGGGAATCCCCATCGTGCCGTTAGCCACCAGGATCATCTGCGGGCACACCATAAAGGAGCTGGGCTACACGCCGGGCCTGCAGCCCGCTTCGGACTACATCGCCATCAAGATGCCCGTGTTCTCCTTTGAGAAGATTCGTGGCGCGGACATCAGCCTGGGGCCGGAGATGAAGTCCACGGGCGAGTGCCTGGGAATCGCAAAGACCTTTAACGAAGCGCTTTACAAGGCGTTTGAGGGCGCGGGAATCCGTCTGCCCAAGTACCGGAAAATGATCATGAGCGTGCGCCACTCCGAGCAGGAGGAGGCGGTGGACATCGCCCGCAGATTCGCAGCCGTGGGATACCAAATCTTCGCCACCCGCGGCACGGCCAGGACGCTCAACGCAAACGGCGTGAAGGCCTACGAAATCCGCAAGATCGAGCAGGAGAGCCCCAATATCCTGGACCTGGTGCTGGGCCATCAGATCGATCTGATCATCGACATTCCGCCCCAGGGCGCGGAGCGCAGCCACGACGGCTTTATCATCCGCCGCAACGCCATTGAGACCGGCGTGAACGTGCTGACCAGCCTGGATACGGCGGCGGCGCTGGCCACCAGCCTGGAGAACCGGGCCAAGGAGCTGACGCTGATCGACATCGCCGAGGTGAAGAACGCATAATCGCAGCCAATGGGAGACACGGCCCGCCCTGAACCGGTATGGTTGAGGGCGGGCCGTTTTCTGTATAAAATGGATTTGTTGGTTGACAAAATCAAAGCCTCGTGATAGATTGGTACTAAGGTAATACTTTATGAAGGCGGTATTGAATATGGAGATGCGCCCATTTCTAAGAAAAAATCTGAGCGATACGGTGAAAGCCGAGCTTTACGATTATATTGACAACCTGGATTTGGAAAAAGGGACAAAGCTGCCGCCGGAAAACACCATTGCGCAGAATTACGGCGTGAGCCGCGTCACGGTCAGGCGGGCGCTGGACGAGCTGGAGCAGGAGGGCGTGATCATCCGCATACACGGCCGGGGAACCTTTGTCAATCCCCAGGCCAAACAGTTTAAAATCAATTTGGGCGTGTCCCAGGAGCTGGGGCGCTTGGTGGATCAGAGCGGATATGAGATGAGGATCTGCTTGAAGGCGGTGGAGAAACTTACCGGGGACATTATCGTGGCGAAGGCGCTGGGGGTTCCGTCGGAGAGCGCGGTGATCTGCGCGGAGCGCGCGTACTATGCGGACGGCCATCTGGCGATTGTGTGTCAGGACTATGTGGCCGGGGATATCTTTTCCGAGCCGGTATCGCGGGAGGATTGGGAGAAAAATTCCACCTATGACGTGGTCAGGACCAAGGCGGGGAAGCTGGCCATACGCGACTGGATTCAGCTGAAAACAGTAGCGGCTTCGGAGGTCAAGACCTTAAGCGGAGTCGAGACAGAATTTGAGAGCAGTTCCGTGCTGGAGTTCTATGGCCTCGTGTATGGGCAGGACAATCAGCCGCTGATCTATGGCAGAACGTATTATAATACCGATTATATCCGTTTTAACCTCGTGAGAAACATCATTGCATTTTAGAAGTGAGCTGCATTTTGGGCAGTTCACTTTTAAAAGCTCTCAATAAAGGTAATACCATATCACCATAATATCATATTAACAAAAGAAGAGAAAGGGGAAGAACAATGGAAGGAAATGGGATGATGGAGCGGGTTTTTCATATCAGGGAGAGGGGGAGCGACGTAAAAACAGAGTGCATTGCCGGGATCACTACGTTTTTATCCTGCGCCAGCGTCGTGATCTTAAACCCTGCAATTCTGGCGAATGCGGGGATGGACACGAAGGCGGTGTTTTGGGCCACGGCGATTTCCATTTTCATCGCGTGTATGCTGATGGGAATATGGGGAAATTTTCCCATCGCGTTGGGCCCTGCCATCGGATTGAGCAGTTTTATGGCGTTTTATGTGGTAAAGACATTGGGAATGAGCTGGCAGAACGGTCTGGCCTGCGTGTGCATTTCCGGCTGCTCCTTTATGCTGTTGGGACTGCTGAAGGTGCAGCAGAAGATTGTTGACGGGATACCGCAGTGTATCAAACAGGCGCTGGGCGCTGGCGTTGGCTTTTTTATCGCGTTTATCGGATTTCAGGAGGCGGGGATCGTGGTCGCTTCACCTGACACGCTGCTCACACTGGGGGATTTGGGCAATCCGGGCACCGTGATCGCTTTGATCGGCATTATTGTCACTGCGGTGCTGGTGATCAAGAACGTCAAGGGAGGAATTTTGATCGGAATTGTGGTCGTGGCGTTTCTGGGACTTTTTGCTCAAAACCCGCTGACCGGAGATGCGTACACAAAACTGCCCACAGCGGTGATGTCCTTTGACAATCCGGTGGAGGCCCTGGCGCCCACCTTTGGACAGTTGAGCCTCAAGGGGATGTTTAGCAGCGATTTCAACAAGACGGTAGGGGTTGTATTTGCGATCTTAAGCTTCCTCATGGTGGATTTGTTCGACAGCATCAGCGTCCTTCTGGGGGTTGCGCCCAAGGCTGATATGGTGCGGGAGGACGGCTCGATTCCGGACGCGGGCAAAGCGCTGTTTGTATCCGCCAGCGGAGCGGCCATCGGAGCGGTGCTGGGGACCAGCACGGTGTCCATTTATGGAGCGGAGAGCGTGACGGGAATATCCGTGGGAGGACGCACAGGGCTCACCGCCTGCGTAACAGGATTTTGCTTTCTGATGACGCTGTTCTTTTCACCGGTATTTTTGATGATCCCGTCTGTTGCGATTTCTCCGGCGCTGATCATGGTGGGAATTTTTATGATGGAGCCTCTGTGTCATCTGGATTTGAGCGATTTTACGGTTTCCATGCCTGTATTTTTCGCCGTGATCATGATGCCGTTCACTTATAATATCGCCAACGGAGTTTTATTTTCGGTGCTGAGCTACACCCTCTGTATGATCGGATCAGGCAGGGCGAAGAAATTGTCGAAGATTGTGGTCGTGCTGAGTATTCTGTTTGCATTTTACCTGTTTTTAGATGTTCTGCTGTAGCACAGAAACAGTATGATAAGGAGGAAGAAGGTCTATGATACAGACATTTATTAAAGGGCTTCCAAAAGTGGAGCTTCACATTCACCTGGAGGGAACGCTGGATCTCAATTTGATCGAGGAATTGGCGCATAAGAATGGGATCGAACTTCCCAGACCAAAAGAAGAACTGATTACCTTTTCCGGTTTGTCTGATTTTTTGGAGCTGTTAAACTGGATCTGTTCGCTGGTAAAGGATGGTTCGGATGCCAGAAAGCTGGCGTACCGCTTCGCTAAGTACGCTTCGTCTCAAAATATTATGTATGCCGAGGTGATGACCAATCCAACCCATTGGAAGGCGCTGCGCTACAGCGAACTGATACCCAATATCCTGGAGGGCTTTGAGCAGGCTTACGCGGAAGGGTACTGTGACTGCCGGCTGCTGGTATCCCTTCTGAGATCCCAGACCAGGAGAGAGGCGTTAGAAATTGTCCGGTGGATGAAGGAAAACCGCCATCCCAGGCTGTTGGGGCTTTCGGTGGACGGAAACGAAGCGGAG
Source organism: Enterocloster asparagiformis (assembly GCA_018380885.1). Lineage (GTDB taxonomy): Bacteria > Bacillota > Clostridia > Lachnospirales > Lachnospiraceae > Enterocloster. The sequence goes on along the minus strand of JAGZSY010000044.1, from coordinate 34,443 downwards.
TCGAAGCAGTCCAACCGGGTATTGTACGAGGCCTTTCTCGAGGCAAAAAACGCGGGCTTCGGCGTAACGGTACATGCGGGCGAGTCCTCTCCTGCGGAGGGCGTGGAGGAGGCCCTGGATCTGTTGGGAGCCATGCGGATCGACCACGGCGTCAGGGCGGTCTCGGACGAGCGGCTTTTAAAGCGGCTTGCAGAAGAGCAGATTGCGCTGAATGTGTGCCTTACATCGAATCTGGTGGAATTGTATCCAGACGTGCAGGCTCACCCTCTGGGCAGGCTGTATGACCTGGGAATTCCCGTGACGGTGAATACCGATGACCCGGAGCTGTTCGGTATTGATCTCTGCGGAGAGCTGGAGCTGGCGGCTGGCGCCTACGGCTGGACGGAAAAGGACCTGATACGTGTGGAAAAAAATGCGGTGCAGGCCAGCTTTTGCGGCAGTGAGACAAAAGAGCTGCTGCTTTCCAAGCTGGAGGCGTATTGCAGGATCAATCATATTGATTTTTGACCGCTGCCGAATCGCTTACATGGTGAAATGACAAAAAGCCTGTGAATGGGAAAGATCCAATTCACAGGCTTTTTCTATTGTGTGCCCGGCGGCTTCCGGGAGGTTACGCCTCTACGCGATCGTCGTGCCCGCTTCTCCCTTCAGGCTGGATTTGGCCTTGTCCAGGGAGGTGATGATGGCGCTGCGCCCCTTGCCGTTCTCGATGAAATCCACGGACGCGGACACCTTGGGCAGCATGGAGGCGAACTCGAACTGTCCCTGAGCCATGTAATCCCTGGCCTCCTGGATATTCATGCGCAGGATGGGCTTCTCCTCGGGAGAGCCGTAGTTCAGCGTCACATTGTCCACGCTGGTGAGAATCATCAGCACATCGGCGTCCACTTCCTTTGCCAGAAGCCCGCTGGCTAAATCCTTCTCAATGATGGCGCTGGCGCCGTGGAGGTTGTACCCCTGCTCCATCACCGGGATGCCGCCTCCTCCGCAGGCGATGACAATCTGATCCGCGTCCAGAAGCGCCTTGATGGCGTCGATCTCCACAATGGCCATGGGATGGGGAGAGGCCACGATGCGGCGGTAACCGCCCTCCACCTGGACCACGTGATTGCCCTTCTGTTCCTCCTCCTCGGCCTCCTCGGGGGTCATTACGCGGCCGATTGTCTTGATTGGCGTGTAGAAGGCCTCGTCGTAGGGATCAACGGTGACCTGGGTCAGCACGGTGGAGACCGGTTTATAGATTCCGCGCTTGATCAGCTCGGCGCGGATGCCGTTTTGCATATCATAGCCGATATAGCCCTGGCTCATGGCGGAGCAGACAGACATGGGCGCTTTGCTGTAGCCGTCGTGCTGCTTGCCGAACTCGTTCATCGCTGTGTGAATCATGCCCACCTGGGGAGCGTTGCTGTGGACGATGGCCACCTGCCATCCGTCCTGGATGAAATCAGCGATCACCTTGGCGGTTTTCGCCACCGCGGCTTTCTGTTCCGGAAGATTGGTGCCCAGGTCCTTGTGACCGATCGCTATGACGATGCGTTTTTTTGCCATAATCCATACCTCGCTTGTGTGATTGTTTTCGCGAAGGCATCGAGCCAGGCCAAATCCCCTTGACTTTGACCGGTATAGCTCAAAATGCCATTTGTTTTCTGAAATTAAGTTTATTATAGGTTAAATTGGGGAAAAATGCAATTCAATTATCGAAAACCCTATAGTAAAACAAAAAATAATGTGATATGATTTGCATAGTGTTGAAAGAAGCCTATCAGTAGGAGGAAAAATTGTGAAGCTATTATCCGTTGCAATTCCGTGCTACAATTCGGAGCCATACATGGAGCACTGTATCCAGACGCTTCTCACCGGGGGCGAGGAGGTGGAGATCATCATTGTGGACGACGGCTCCACCAAGGACCGCACTCCTGAGATCGCGGACGAGTATGCCAGAAAGTATCCCACCATCTGCAAGGCGATCCACCAGGAAAACGGCGGACACGGCCAGGCGGTGAACACAGGCCTGAAGAACGCCACGGGCATCTTTTTCAAGGTGGTGGACAGCGACGACTGGGTTAACGAGGAGGCCTATGCCAAGGTGCTGGAGACCCTGCGCCGCTTTGTGTACTGCGGGGAGACGCTGGACATGCTGGTTTCCAACTTTGTCTACGAGAAGGAGGGCGCCAAGCGCAAGAAGGTGATGAGCTACCACACCGCATTTCCCAAGGACAAGATGTTCGGCTGGAGCGACGTGAAGTTCTTCATGAAGGGGCAGTATATCCTCATGCACTCCGTGATCTACCGGACGGCGCTGCTGATCCAGTGCGGCTTGCAGCTGCCCAAGCACACCTTTTATGTGGACAACATTTTCGTGTACCAGCCCCTGCCCCATGTGAAGCACATGTATTACCTGGATGTGAACTTCTACCGGTACTACATCGGCCGCGAGGACCAGTCGGTGAACGAAAAGGTGATGATCGGGAGAATTGACCAGCAGCTGCTGGTGACCAAGCTTATGCTGGGCTACTACGATGTGACCAAGATCGCCAACCGAAAGCTGCGCCACTACATGATTCAATATCTGGAAATCATGATGACGATCTCATCGGTGCTGGCCATCAAGTCGGGGACCGACGAGAACCTGGAGAAGAAGAAAGAGCTCTGGCAGTACCTGAAAAAACAGAATCTGCCGTTGTACATCAGGCTGCGCACAGGATTCCTGGGCCAGGGCTGCAACCTGCCGGGCAAGGGAGGTCGCAAGCTATTGATCGCGGGATACAAGATCACGCAGAAGTTTTACGGGTTCAATTAGGCGTCCAAGGCCCGATGCTATTGAAAAAACAGGCTGCGAAAGAGGGGAAGGTCCTCCCTTTCGCAGCCTGTTTTGTGCGCCCTTGATCAGAGCCGGTATTTTTCGTACAGCTTCCTGCGCAGTTCCCGGTTGCAGGCCACCTGCTCCACCAGGTCGACGCGCTGCATTTTCAAAAGCAGGGAGATCAGGCTGGACAGACGGTCCTCGCCCTCGCTCTTTCCCTGTTCAATTCCGTCCGCGATCAGATCGTCGATTGCCTTGCACAAATTAAATCCCTCCTCACTGTCCGTTTGCTCCATAATTTTCTGCAGCCGCTTCTGCTCGCCGATCAGGGAGAAAAGCGCCATAAGGTCCGTCTGGTCCAGCGCTTTCAGGTCCTCCTGCCGTTCCCGCACAAAGGAGTACAGCGCCTGCTTATCTGTATTATATTGTAACATGGCAAAAATCAGTTGTAAATGGGTGTGGAAATGTTCCAGATTGGTTATGCTGCGCGCATGGATCAGATTGACGTGATAGTTGGAAATAAATGGGGAAAGAGCGCTGTAAAGCGGGTCCGATTGGCCGAGGCCGATCTGCCCGTAAAGGTCCGTGGCCCCGTCCCAGGGCTCCCGGCCGTAATATAAAACCAGGGTGATGACCGGGCGCAGCCGGTCTCCCTTTTGCAGGCCAGAGAGAAATTCGCCGTGGCTCTTCGCCGCTTTTTCATTGCGGTTTTGGGCTTGGAGCTGCTGAACCTGCTCCATGTAGTCAAGCGCGTCGTAGAGCATGGAGCGCACGGGCATGGCATAGTGGATGTCCGCCTGGTTCTCACAGGCAAGGAACGCGATGCACATGCCTCCTGTTGTTTTCATGGCAACGTCCCGGTAGCGCTGCAGGACGCGGCGTCCCTTTTTGGGGTCCGCGATCATAATTCCGGTGTGACCGGGCTGCGGTATGAGTTCCTCCGGCCGGATCACCACCGCCCCTTTAAACAGGACGGCGTTGCACAGGTCTGCGAAATATTCCGTTTTTGAGAGCAAACGGTTGATGTAGAGGTTTTGTTCTGCCATTTCATCCCTCCTTATTAAACAGCAGAAGCCGCGTGGTTGGAATCGGTTGCGGGATATTCGGCAGAAACGCCGGATTTCCATGACTGGGATCAATGTCCCAAAGAGAAACGGTTAGATACCGTGTATTCATTATAGCAAATTCAGAAAAAAAGGCAAGAAAAAACCGCTCCCAGCCCGGGAGCGGCCTTTGTATGTGCGGAAATATTATCCAAGGACCTTCTGCGTAACCTTTTTGTTTTCCGTGGACCAGCCGTAGCCGTAGACGACCCAGTAAATCACGTAGGCCATCACCACGGAGCCGATCGCGTCGATGACGGAGTGCTGTTTTAAAAATACCGTGGACAGGCAGATGGAGATCATCAGGATACTGGATCCGATCCGCACCAGCCGGTGCTTTTTCAGCGCTTCGCTCTTCATGATGGCGATGTGGGCGCCGATGGAGTTGTACACGTGCACGCTGGGGAACACGTTGGTGGGGGTGTCCGTCTTGTACAGCGCGGCCACGGCCGAGGTAAAGATATTTTTATCCGGATCCAGGACCGGGCGGAAGTCCGTACCGTTGTGGAAAAAGGTACAGATAATCAGGCTGATGGTCATGCCGGAGAATAAAAACAGGCACAGGCGGTAATAATCTTCCTTATTAGTAAAGAGGAAGTAAAGGATTGTGACAGCGATATACAAAAACCACATCAGGTATGGAACGATAAAATATTCGTTGAATGGGATGTAGTCGTCCATGGCCACGTGCATCACGTGGTAATTACGGGTAACCGTGCGCTCCAGATAGCAGAACCAGGTAAGATAAATAAAGCCGTAGGACAGGATCCATACATGACTGTACTTGCGCAAAAACGCAGCGATACTTTTCATAAAACCCATCTCTCTTTCTTCTAAAGAAACCGTGGCCCAGGGCCGGTAAAAACAGGCCGGGCAATGTGAAAAAACTGTTAATTCTTTAGCATTTTCGGATTATAGCACATAAAAAATGGAAATACAAGGGGGCTAAGGAAAAGTTAATAATTTTTGAGAAAGTCTTATGGATTCTGCCGGGAAATTCTTTTTTTTTAGAGCATTGTGTGCTATAGTAATTGCATGAAATAAATTTACACAGAAATGATGGAGGATGAAATGCAAGAAACGCGCAGTGTATTGGGGGCAATCTGCTCTTCCTACGATACGTTTTTCGAGGCGGAGAAAAAGATCGCGGATTATATGATGGAGCACAAGGCGCAAGTGGTGGATATGACCGTGGGGGAGCTGGCCAGGGCCAGCGGCACCAGCGATGCCACTGTTTCCAGGTTCTGCCGGCGCTGCGGCTTTAAGGGATTTCACAATCTGAAGCTGACGCTGGCCAGGGAGGTGCTGGAGGATGAGCAGAAGGATTTGAGCGTGTCCAACGACATCGACCGGAGCGACATCCGCCAGTCCCTCCAGAACATTCTGGCCAACAAGGTGGCGGAGCTGACGGAGACGGTGAGTATGATGGACCCGGACAACCTGGAGCGGATTCTGGGCAAGCTGGAAAATGCCCGCATGGTGCAGCTTGCGGCGGTGGGAAATACCATCCCTGTGGCCATGGACGGCGCGTTTAAGCTCAATCAGCTGGGAATCCCGGCGGTGGCAGGGGAGATTTGGGAGGCCCAGACGGCCTACACCTTTAATCTGGGCCCCCAGGACGTGGTGCTGGTCATTTCCAACTCCGGAGCCTCCAGGCGGCTGATGTCCATGGCCGAGGGGGCGAAGGACAACGGCTGCACGGTGATCGTCATCACCAACAACCCGGATTCGCCGCTGGCGGGGATCAGCGATTACCGGATTATCACGGCTACGCGGGAAAAGCTTTTGACCGAGGAATTCTGGTTCTCCCGGGTCACGGCCACGGCAGTGATGGAAATCCTTTACCTTCTTCTGCTGAACAGCAAGAAAGACGCTGTGGAGCATATTCGCAGGCATGAGAGGGTGATCTCACCGGACAAGAAATAGCCAGGCAAAATGCACAAAAACAGGCGGCTTTCACTGGAAAAAGCCGCCTGTTTTTGTGCGCAGTGATGAAAGTAGCTGAGAAATAGATTTTCATATAAAATACTATTGACGAAAAACAAATATCATACTATGATATAGACAGAGATAAGAAATAAAATTTCATATAAAGAGAGGTATGCGATATATGATTTACACAGTGACGTTCAACCCGGCTTTGGACTATGTTGTGAGCGTAAATCATTTCACGCTGGGGCAGGTCAACCGCACGGTGCGGGAACACATTTTCTACGGGGGTAAGGGGATCAATGTATCGGCGCTTCTGGCCAACCTGGGGTATGAGAGCGTGGCCCTGGGGTTTGTGGCAGGGTTCACCGGCGACGAGATCGAGCGCGGGATCAGGGGATTGGGGTTCCGGTCCGACTTCATCCACGTGGAAAAGGGCATGTCCCGGATCAACGTGAAGCTGAAATCCGACCAGGAGAGCGAGATCAACGGCATGGGGCCTGAGATCACGGACCGGGACGTGCAGGGGCTGTTTGAGAAGCTGGAAGGCTTGAGGGAGGGCGATGTTCTGGTGCTCTCCGGCAGTATACCGGCCTCCATCGGGGACGATATCTACGAGCGGATCATGGCGCGCCTGGACGGCCGCGGCGTTCGCATCGCGGTGGATGCTGAGAAGGACCTGCTGCTCAATGTGCTCCGCTACCACCCGTTTCTGATCAAACCCAACAATCACGAGCTGGGACAGATGTTCGGCGTGGAGCTGGACGGTCAGGAGGAGATCGCGGCATACGCGCGAAAGCTCCAGGAGCGGGGAGCGCGCAACGTGCTGGTTTCCATGGCAGGGGACGGCGCCCTTCTGGTGTCCGAGGACGGCCAGGTGCTGCGACTGGGAGTGGCCAGAGGCGTTGTGAAAAACTCCGTGGGCGCCGGGGACTCTATGGTAGCCGGATTCCTGGCCGGATACCTGGAGACAGGAGATTACGGCTACGCGCTGAAGCTGGGGACAGCCTGCGGCGGCGCAACGGCATTTTCCGACGGGATCGGAACGAAGGAAGAGATTATGCGGCTGTTGGAAACGCTGTGAGAGCCGCAACAGGAACTTGCAGGCAATTCATTTGATAAGGAGGGGCAATTTTCATGCGGATTACTGAGTTATTGAAAAAGGAGAGCATCGGTTTAAATGAGAAGGCGGCCGATAAAGAGCAGGCCATTGACAAGTTGGTGGCGTTGATGAAGGCCGGAGGAAGGCTGAAGGATCCAGCCGGATACAAGGAGGGCATCCTGGCCAGGGAAGGGCTGGGCAGTACAGCCATCGGCGAGGGCATCGCCATTCCCCACGCCAAGGTGGCGGCGGTGGCGGAGCCCGGCCTGGCCGCGATGGTCCTGCCCGAGGGCGTGGACTACGAGGCCTTTGACGGTTCCCTGGCAAACCTGATCTTTATGATCGCAGCTCCGGCAGAGGGGGCGGATGTGCACCTGGAAGCGCTGGCGCGGCTTTCCACCCTGCTGATGAATCCGGGCTTTAAGGAGTCTCTGATCGCGGCCAAAACCAAGGAGGAGTTCCTCCAGGTGATTGACCAGGCGGAGACGGCCAGGTTCGGCGCCGCAGAGCAGGAGAGCGGCCAGGAAAATCCGGCTGGAACCGGGGAGAATGCTTCCCAGCGCGGCGGCGCGGACAATGGGGCTGCCGTGACCGACGACAGGAAAGCGGATCAGGGGGAGGCTTTGGGGAGCGGAGCAGCCTGCGGACATTCCGGCTACCGCGTGCTGGCGGTGACGGCCTGCCCGACAGGCATCGCCCACACCTATATGGCGGCGGAAAATCTGGAAAACACGGCCAAAAATCTGGGCATCGCGCTGAAGGCCGAGACAGACGGCTCCGGCGGCGCGCAGAACGTGCTGACCAGGTCTGAGATCGCAAATGCGGACGCCATCATCATTGCGGCGGACAAGAACGTGGAGATGGCCCGCTTTGACGGCAAGCCTGTGATCATGGTTCCGGTGGCGGACGGCATCCACAAGGCGGAGGAGCTGATCAAACGCGCGGTGAGCGGCACAGTCCCGGTATACCACCACGACGGTCAGGGCGGGGCCGATACGGCGGCGGATGAGAAACAGGACAGTTTGGGCAGAGCTATTTATAAGCATCTGATGAACGGCGTCTCCCACATGCTGCCCTTTGTGATCGGCGGCGGCATCCTGATCGCCCTGGCCTTCCTCTTTGACGACTATTCCATCGATCCCTCCAACTTTGGCAAGAACACGCCGCTGGCCGCTTATCTGAAAACCATCGGCGAGCAGGCCTTCGGCATGATGCTGCCGATTCTGGCCGGATTCATCGCCATGAGCATCGCGGACCGTCCCGGCCTGGCCGTGGGCCTGGTGGCCGGCCTGATCGCCAAGATGGGCTCCACCTTCGCCAACCCGGCTGGGGGCGCGGTGAACGCGGGCTTCCTGGGCGCGCTGTTTGCGGGCTTTGTGGGCGGCTACATCGTGGTGGGGCTGCGCAAGCTCTTTGAGAAACTGCCCAAGGCCCTGGAGGGAATCAAGCCGGTGCTGCTGTACCCGGTGATCGGAATTTTCCTGGCCGCAGTGGTGACCACCTTTGTGAACCCCTACATGGGCATGATCAACGACGGCCTGACCCATTTCCTGAACGGAATGGGCGGCGCCAGCCGGATTGTGCTGGGTATGGTTTTGGGCGGCATGATGTCCATCGACATGGGCGGCCCCTTCAACAAGGCGGCTTACGTGTTCGGCACCGCCCAGCTGGCGGAAGGCAACTTTGAAGTGATGGCGGCCGTGATGGCCGGCGGAATGGTTCCGCCGATCGCCATCGCCCTGTGCACTACCTTCTTCAAAAAGAAGTTCACGGCCAAGGAGCGCCAGTCCGGCATCGTAAACTATGTGATGGGCCTGTCCTTTATCACTGAGGGCGCCATTCCCTTCGCGGCCCAGGATCCGCTGCGGGTGATACCGTCCTGTATTGTGGGATCCGCCATCGCGGGCGGTCTGTCCATGGCCTTTAACTGCACGCTGCGTGCGCCACACGGGGGAATCTTCGTGCTGCCCACCATCGGCAACCCGTTTATGTACCTGGCCGCAGTTGTGGTGGGCGCCGTGGCCGGCTGCCTGGTGCTGGGCGCGTTAAAGAAAAATGTAGAATGAACAGAACTGGAGCCTGATACAATATAAGGGGAGTATTTGGCAGATAGAGGAGGACCGCAAAACGTTCGGAACAGCGAACAGGATGCGGTCCTTTTTGCGCGCCGGAATTGATGGGAAACCAGAAAATCCCAGATGCTTTTTCTCTGATTTCCTGTATAATAGACTACATGAAGATATTGCTTGACGAGATTATGGAACAGCGGAATTTAACAGAGCGTCAGGTAAGTATTCTCACAGGATTATCCCGTTCAACGGTGCATGAGATTCGGAAGGGATCCATGCCGCGCGCCGATACCCTTGAGCAACTGGCGAAGGGTTTGAAAATTAAAATTTCAGACCTGGTGGAAAGCGAATATCTTTAGTGGACAAAAAGCGCTCGGAAATCCGAGCAAAATAGCAGTAGGACGGCAAAATGCGCTATACTTGGATGGCAAGGAGGCGTATTTTTTATGGAAGAGATTGATGAACTGCTGCAGCGCTTATACCGTAATTCGGATGAAGATTTGCTGCGGGAATTTAAAGCGGCCGAGGCCGAGGTGGAGGCCGAGGGCGGCGCCGGACCGGACCCGGAAGGGTTTGAGCGGCTGTGGGAAAAAGTGACGGCAGAACATGAGAAGGACAGGCAGCGGTAACCGCGGTCCTGTCCGCTTTTTCGGGAAATCAAAGGACGCGCCGGATATTTGCAATTTACATTGGCGCAAACTTGTGATAAATTGTAACTGTCGGCAGTCCGGGGGCTTGGCGCCTGAGACTGCGTTAAATTCAGGACAGCGGATGTGAGGGGCTTACCTTATACCGGTCAGGAGGAAGAAATGGAATATGCAATCGATATCAGAAATTTAAAGCGCTGCGTGGAGATTTCCCGGCAGTCCCGGGAGGCTGGGAACACGCCCTTCGGCGCGCTTTTGGCGGACAGGGAGGGAAATATTCTGCTGGAGCAGCCCAATGTGGAGATCACGGAGAAAAAGTGCACGGGCCATGCGGAGACCCAGACAGCGGAGCGCGCTTCCCAGCTCTATTCCAAGGAGTTTTTAAAGGACTGCACGCTCTACACCACGGCGGAGCCCTGCGCAATGTGCGCGGGCGCCATCTACTGGGCCGGAATCGGCCGGGTGGTTTACGGAATGACGGAGAAGGAACTGCTGGCCCAAACCGGCGCCGATCCCCAGAATCCCACCTTTGACCTGCCCTGCCGCGAGGTGTTCGCCAGAGGGCAGAAGGAGATCCAGGTAGTGGGCCCCTTCCCGGAGCTGGTGGAGGAGATCGCTGAGGTCCATAAGGGTTACTGGAACCATTAATGTGCCTGTGCGGAGAAAGCCGGACCGGCCTTCCCCCAGGGCATGATGTTACCGCGCCCTGGCGGAGCTGCTTGAACTTTTTCAGAGCCTTAGTTTATGTGCTGCAATGAGCCCCAGGTCCAGCCTGCGGCTCATTGCAGCCAATCAAAAAGAGCCCGGCTCGCCGGACTCTTTTTAATTGGTTTGATTATGCTACGCAGACATTCACAGCCTGTAAGCCGCGGTTGCCGTTGGTGATATCAAAGGTAACGGACTGGCCGTCTTCCAGGGACTTGAAGCCGTTGGAAGCGATACCGGAGTAGTGAACGAAGATGTCCTCGCCATTCTCGCTGTTGGTGATGAAGCCGAAGCCCTTCTGTGAGTTAAACCATTTTACTGTACCTTTATTCATGAAAGATACCTCCTGAAATATAATATTTATATTTTTTGATAAAACTAAAAAAAATCACACGTTTTTGTAAATCATCATAGGAATAATGACTTACAAAAACATGTGAAATCAAAATCTTATAAAAAATACTCCTTTAATATACCATGGTATATGACAGTTGTCAAGGGCAAACGGAATTTATTTTATAATATTTAATTTTGCCGCAGAACGGCACCGGAAACGTTAGTCCGGTGCCGTTTTTTTGACAATGGGGCGGGACTTTGAACAGGCCGGCGCGGGGATGGTTACGAATCCCTTCGCTTGGGCTTTCTCCCCACCGCCCTGGTGCCCTTGTTGATCTCAAAATCCTTCTGTATTACCTGGTTGTACACGGAAAGAACCTTATAAAATGCGTCGATCTCGTCCGGCGAGCACTCCTTGCGCAGTTCCCCCATGGTCTTGGTGATATCCAGGGTATCGTAGAGCTTGTGGGATTTGCTCAGCCTGATTCCCAGCTCCGTTGGGTAAAGGCAGACATTCTTGGCATTGTCCTCCTTCTTTTCCTTGGTGATCAGGCCCCATTCGGCCAGGCGGCTGGCGGTCTGGGAAAGGGCGCCTTTTGTCTTGCCCCAGTATTTTGCCAGCTCCGTCACCGTGACGCCGGGATGCTCTTCAATATAAGTAAGGGTGTGGATCTCGATCATGGTCATTGGGATGCCCTCGCCGTAATCGTGAACGGAAAGAATATAATCATTATAACGCATCACAAACTGGTAGATGTTGTTGTGGCGTTCATTTAACGTGTGGAAGGTCTGGTCAATGAAGCTGTCGTCGGATGGCGGAAGCTTTCCGGATTCCTTTGGTTCCATATTTGGCTCCTCCTTTGCTAATGCGTAATACTCCCCAATTATAAACTCAGTTTATCACAGAAAGTCAAAAAAATCAAATGGTTTAATAACAAAACAAAAAACGAAAAATAGTTTAATAATTAAACAAAAAATATTGACAAAACAACGAATGTATTATATAATCCAACCATAGATGGTTTAATGATTAAACTAAAAATTGAAAAATGTGGAGGGTTTGAACAATGGAAGTAAAAGAGTTTTGCGACAGGTACTATGTGGACAGGAATGGCACGGCCAGCTTAAAGTGGGATGCGCTCCAGACCCGCTTCGGGGATCCGGATCTGATTTCTATGTGGGTGGCGGATATGGAATTTCGCACTCCTGAGTGCGTGACCGACGCGCTGGCCAAGAGAGTGAGCCACGGCATTTTCGGCTATTCCTTTGTGCCGGATTCCTATTACGAGGCGGTGATGGACTGGGAGTACGGCCACCACGGGTATCAGTTGAAAAAGGAATGGATGCGCGTTTCCCCGGGCGTGGTCGCAGCCCTGTACTGGTCCGTGAACATGTACACCCAGCCGGGAGATTCCGTGATCATTATGACTCCGGTATATTATCCATTCCACAACTGTGTGAAGGACAGCGGGCGCACTCTGGTTACCTGCGACTTAAAGTATGACGAGGGCGTGTACACCATCGATTTCGACGGCTTTGAGAAAGCGATTGTGGATAACGACGTGAAAATGTACATTCTCTGTTCTCCCCACAACCCGGCGGGGCGCGTGTGGAAGGAGGAGGAGCTGGAGCGGATGCTGGAGATCTGCGCGCGGCACAACGTGCTGGTGATCTCCGACGAAATCCATCAGGACCTGGTGTTCGGCGATCACAAGCATATTCCGGCGGCCACCATAGCCGGGGGCAAGTATGCGGACAATATGATCACCGCGTTCGCCTCCTCCAAGACCTTCAACCTTGCTACCTGCCTGACCTCCACCATTGTGATCGAGAACGAGGAGCTGAGAAAGATTTGGGACGACTTTACCAAGGTTTACAATTCGGTTGAAGTCAATGTATTCGGCATCACGGCTGTGGAAGCCGCGCTGCGGGGCGGCGAGGAGTGGTACCAGAATGTGAAGAAGGTGATCCGCGCCAACTACGAGACCGTAGTGGAGGAGATGAAGGAATTCCCCGGCGTCTACATCGCGCCCTTGGAGGGGACCTATCTTGTGTTCATGGATTTGAGAAAATACGTTCCCATGGACGATGTGCGCGATTTCACCCAGGAGAAATGCCGCCTGGCCGTGGACTACGGCGAGTGGTTCGGCGAGAACTGGAAGGGCTTTATCCGCCTGAACATGGGCACCCATCCCGATATTGTGCTGAAGGCGGTGAAAAATATCAAGGAAAATTTGAAGAAATTGAATGCGTAATCTGAGGCGCATTTAATATAGAAAGAGAATCATTACATTCAGCTAAAGCCTGGGGCGGCAGCCGGCGCCGGCCCCAGGTGATGAAACTTGAAACGTGGTATATTAAGAAAAGGTGGAAATATGAAAACGCTGTGGAATACATATAAGTCTTCAATCATGTTGCTTTGCGCGATGGTAGTCGGCGGTGTCGTGGGCTTCTTCTGGGGAGAGGGAGCGGCGGTGCTGCAGCCGATCGCTGATCTGTTTCTGAATTTACTGTACTGCTGTGTGGTGCCGCTGATTTTCTGCTCTCTGACGGCGGCCATCGCGAAGATGGAAAATCTGGCAAAATTGAGAAAAATCCTGGTGACCTTCCTGGCGGGAACCATTATTACCGGAGTGATCTCCTGTCTGTTCATGGTGGTGGCAGCCCTGCTGTTTGATCCGGCCAAGGGCGCTGTCCTGAACATGACCGAGGAGGTGGAGAACATGACCAGCAGCATGAACTTCCTGGGCATGTTCACAGTCGGCGATTTCCCGCTGCTGTTCTCCAAGAGCAACCTGATGGCGCTCATCGTATTTACCATTATTTTCGCCATCGCGATTATTCTGGCAGGCGAGAAGGGCAAACCCGTGCTGCACCTCATGGACTGCATGACCGAGGTGATCGTAAAGCTGATCGGCATCGTGATGAAGCTGGCTCCCCTGGGACTGGGCTGCTACTTCGCCATCCTGATCGGCCAGTACGGCCAGGAGGTGATCGGGCCGCTTTCAAGGGCTATCATCATCTACTGCGTGGTAATTGTCCTGTACTATGTGATTTCCCAGACGGTTATGGCCTACATCGGCGCAGGCCCTGAGGGCGTTAAGAGATGGTGGAAAACGGCCGCCGCTCCCACGCTGACGGCGCTGGGCACCTGCTCCTCCGCGGCCACATTGCCGCTGAACCTGATTCAGGCCAAGGAGCTTGGGATTCCCTCGGACATCGCAGATGTGTCCATCCCCCTGGGAGCGAACCTGCATAAGGACGGAGCCTGCATCATCCAGATACTGAAAATTTCCTTCCTGTGCTCCGTGTTCAGCATCCCCTATGCCACGCCGAAGAACATTCTCCTGTCCATTGTCATCGCCGTTGTGGCCTCCGTTGTCATGGGCGGAATCCCGGCAGGAGGCTATGTGGCGGAAATATTTATCATCTCCGCATTTGGATTCCCCACCGTGTCCATCCCGATTATGGTGCTGATCGGAACCATCACCGACGCGCCGGCAACTGTTGTCAATGTAACCGGTGACACCGGCCTGGCGATGATCATCGCAAGGGTGGTGGACGGCAAGGATTGGATGAAACGGTCGGACCAACAGAAAAAACAGACAAAACGTGAAATCAATCCGGTATTAAACGGAATTCCCAACGCAGAATAAGAGCAGGCGGGCGGTTGCCAATGAACCTGGAAGCTGGTAAAATTACAGCAGACGGCGCACTCTGCCGTGCCTGCTTCCGGGCGGCGCTTCCCGCCGGCGCAAAGGCGGAAACTGAAGTCATATGGAATGAACAGAGAAAAGACGGCGTTTTCCGGTATGAGTGAAGGAAAACGCCGGAGAGGAAAATGAATATGGATGATGGTCGAAGAAAATACGGTGCCTCAGCATTTTTGCCCCTTGTTGTGTTCCTGATTATATATGTAGGGTGTGGCATCACGTTTACCTTGATGGGGGTGGAAAGCCCCTTTGGAATGTTCCCGCGCCATGTGGCGATTCTGGCTGGAATCGGTGTGGCGCTGCTTTTGGCTCCGGAGATTAAGGTCGCCGAGAAGTTGGATGTGTTCTGTAAAAATATGGGAAATCCTGGCGTTATGATGACGATCCTGATCTATCTGATGGCCGGAGGCTTCCAGGGCGCGGCGGCGGCCATGGGGGGAAAGGAATCGGTGATCAATATGAGCCTGAATTTCCTGCCGGTCTCAGTTCTGATCCCGGGCGTATTTCTGATGTGCTGCTTTATCTCCACCGCCATCGGCACCTCCATGGGCACCATCGCGGCCATGGCTCCTGTCGCCATCGGAGTAGCCCAGGGAGCGGGCTTAAATCTGGCTGCGGTCAGCGCTGCGGTGATCGGCGGCTCTTATTTCGGAGATAACCTGTCCATGATTTCCGACACCACGATCTCCGCGGCCCAGGGCTGCGGCTCGGAGATGCGGGACAAATTCCGCATGAACTTTTTCATGGCCCTCCCGGCTGCGGTGGTGGCGATGGTCCTTTACGGCATCGTGGGTGGCGGAGGCCAGGGCGCGATCCAGGCGGGCCCCTTTGACGTCATTCAGGTGCTGCCCTACGTGGTGGTGCTGGTGACTGCCGTCATGGGACTCAACGTGGCCATGGTGCTGTTTATCGGCATCCTGCTGACCGGCGTCATCGGCCTGGCCCAGGGAACCATCGGCTTTTTTCCGTGGATTCAGGCCATAGGCGACGGCATGAGCGATATGTTCAGCATCAGCATTGTGGCGGCCATGATCTCCGGAATCATCGGCCTGGTTCGGTATTACGGAGGCGTGGAGTGGCTGGTAAATGCTATCACTACCAAAATACACAGCCGCAGGGAAGCCGAGTACGGCATCGGCCTGCTCTCAGGCTTGCTGTCGGCGGCCATGGTGAACAACACCATCGGAATCATCGTCACCTGTCCCATGGCCAAGGAGATCGGCGGCAAATACAAGATTGCGCCCAAGCGGCTGGCCAGCTTGGTGGATATCTTCGCCTGCGCCTTTCTGGCTGTGATGCCCCACGACGGCGGCATGCTGATCGTGACCGAGCTGGCCAAGGTATCGCCGCTCAGCGTGATGAAATATTCCTTTTATATTTTGGGGATTTTGATCTCCACCTGTGTCACCATCCAGTTTGGTCTGCTGCGCACGCCGGAGGAAAAGACGGCGGACAAGAAGATCGCAGGCTGAGGCGGGGGATTGGATTTACGGCGAATGGAACGGCAAAATGTCTGAATAATAACCGGGTTAAACAAGTAAAAGGACAAGACCGCACGGCAGGCAATTGTATCCCAGGCTGCGGTTGAGCAGGACATCGCCGGTATATCAAAGAGAGCGGTGGAGGATGTGAGGGGACGTAAGCGCGAGATGTGGCGCTGTGCAAATTGTGACGCAAAAGAGGCCGGAGCGCGGGTTTGAACGCTCCGGCCTCTTTTGCGGGATACCGCCGACTTCGGTATCCACCGGGCGGGGGAGGGAAGGCCATATGTGCGATTTATGCGGGGGAACCTGGCGAATGGCATTGCCGGAGAAAGGAGGAAAATCTCGTATAGTTTGTTATGGGTAAATGGCTGAACACCTGAAGCTGTATGATCTTGTCCATAACATGTTATTTCTGCAATCGCTTCACTTAATACGTCTCTTCCGGCATTGCAAAAATTTAATTGTATAAAACGTTGTTCTTAATTTACTTGCAAAAAAGGGGATTTTTTGATAAAGTAATGTGAGAGTAAGAAAGGAGGCGAGAGGCAAAGCGTTGTAGGAGTAAAAATTAATTTATGATTGATTCTCCGCTTGGAGGGCATGTTATTAATAGCAAATTTATTTTATATAAATTGCCGTTATGATGATTGTGATATTCCTTTAGGAATATCAAAAATAGTATAAATATTAATAATAACAGTTAATATACTTTTTATATAAATGGCTGCTATTATGATTGTGATATTCCTTTAGGAATATTAAAAAGTGTTATTCGCTGCCAACTAGAGCATAGTTTGTTGAGGCGAAGATATTTTTACACAATCATAGTGGGGCTTTTTTTGCGTTCCTGTTTATTGTGGGCAATCTATTAAAAAATAAAAGGAGATTAAAAATGGAAATTTTTATTACGAATATAGAACAGGTTTGTCCGAAGGGGATCTATTTAGCACGAGTTAGTCCGCGCTATTCATTCGCCAACGGGGAAAGAGGAAAAGAATTGGAAGGATACAACTATATCGTTGCGAGCCGAAACGGATTTGATAAAATTACCATCAAAACCAACGATAAGGTACCGAAGATGACGCAGGAAGCACTTGAAGCAAGCAAAAATGATGTTAGTGTGACTGTCAGGGGATTTCAGGCAACGGTGTATAACGTGGATGGCAAGGCCGGTATCTCCGCCACTGCTAAGGAGGTGATCCTTTCATGATATTTTTGGAAAAAGCTATTTGCGTGCAGGAACCGGAATGATTTTTTGTTTTTAATTTTATCGGGAAGAGTTACATTTAATTCCTTCAACAGAATCCTCCGATATTGAAGATGATTTGCCGTCCTGCTTTGACTCTGCTATTTATCGTTGCACAAATATGATATATATGAGGGGAAGGGCGGCAAGTAATATACTTACCTGCCGGATAAAATCCAAAAGCAGGGGCAGATTGCGCGCTCCCCGCTATTTTGAGTAAAAGGAGCTTCGTTGGCACGAAAGGGAGTCCATTACACAGATCATTGGAATTAAGAAAATTTGTGGCAAAACTATTTATAAGACATATTGTAATAATAAAAGACCGTAGGCTGGGATATGAAAACCGAAAGATATATCATATCGCTCTTTGGGATTGACACAAGATATTATACGGATGAATATCTATCCCATATATGGGAAGAGTGCGCAAATAAAGAATTTTACAGAAGTAGCAAGTATATAACAGGGCTGATCGACAGAAGAAGTTTGATTTGCGGAGAGGTAAGAGGATGCAAACTAACAGAATATGCTCATGTGATTACAACTGTTAGAAATCCGGTAGAGGTAGAAACACAGGAAATATTTGTAGAATCATTAAAAAACATACTTACAGATATCAGGAACATTCTTAATCATCCCAGCATGACAATTTCCATACAGGATATGGAGTATTATTATTTTGTATGAAACAGAATGTCGAGCAGTCTCAACTGCTTGACTGCACGGACAGGCTATATAATAATCCCAATACATAATATGTATAGAAACGAAACTCGTCAACCAGGATCAGCTCGATTCCTATTTTTGCTGCTGGGGCAAACGCCGGGGGAAAGGAATAAACTATCTAACTAAAAAATAAAAACCTCGCAAACATTGAATTTACGAGGTTTTCTGAGTAGCGGAAGGGAGATTTGAACTCTCGACACCACGGGTATGAACCGTGTGCTCTAGCCAACTGAGCTATTCCGCCATATTAGGTTTTTTGGATGGGGCCTATAGGGCTCGAACCTATGACCCTCTGCTTGTAAGGCAGATGCTCTCCCAGCTGAGCTAAGACCCCGTATCCACCGCCGCGCTTGTCTCACTCGCGACTGCTTGAACAGTATATCCCATAATAATTAAAATGTCAAGACTTTTTATTCCATTTTTTTATAGAAATTTTCTTAGTGTTTTCATCTATTATATGGTATACTAAGGAAAGAATAATAATGGGAGGGTTTCATGTACTATTTTATTGTGAATCCCAATGCCGGGTGCGGAAAAGGCGGCAGGCTCTGGCGGGCCGTCGCCATTTATCTGGAAAAGCATCAAGTGGAATATGAAGCCTATCTTACGGCTGGCAGGGGCGATGCCCGGAATATTGCCAGGGAACTGACGGATGGCAACCGGGAACCGCAGGTGATTGTGGCGGTGGGCGGGGACGGGACGATGAATGAGGTCCTGGACGGCCTGGTTTTTTGCGGCCCTCTGACGCTCGGCTATATTCCCGCCGGCTCCGGAAATGACCTGGCCAGAAGCCTGAAGCTTCCGGGCAATCCCGTGAAGGCGCTGAAGCGGCTTTTGGCGCCGAGGCATTACCGTATGCTGGATTACGGCATCTTAACCTACGGCGCCCAGGAGGTTAATCACAGGCGTTTTCTGGTCAGCGCCGGCATCGGCTTCGACGCGGCGGTCTGTCACGACCTGCTGGAGTCCAAGCTGCGGCAGAGGCTGCGGCGTGTGGGATTGGGGCGGCTTTCCTATTTGATATCCGGTATCCGCCAGTTATTTAAATGCAAGCCCTGTAAGGGCTATATCATACTGGACGGGGTGAAAAAGGTGGAGTTCAACCACATCGCATTCATTTCCTGTCATATACAGCCCTTTGAGGGAGGCGGCTTCAAGCTGGCGCCCAGGGCGAGCTGCAGCGACGGAAAGCTCTCCGTGTGCGTGGTCAGCCACGCGGCCAGGCGCAAGCTGGTGCCCATTCTCCTGGAGTCTCTGACCGGAAGCCACGGCAGGCGCAAGGGAGTGAGGACTTACGAGTGCGGGGAACTCTCGATCCACACGGAGCGGGCCCTGCCGGTGCACGCGGACGGGGAGAGCTGCGGTATCCAGTCGGACTTGCAGTTGGGGTGTATTGCGAGAAAGATCAGGATTGTGGGATAATGTCCCGCATTGCCTGTGGATCACCAGGATAAGATTACAGCGCGGGGGTCGGCGCCGGGACAGGGAGATGTTCCGGCCGGACGCCCGCTGTCTCATTTACAGAGGATTAGGCCGGCCGTGACAGGCGGCTCGCGGCAATTATGCGAAAACAAAATGAGATTCAGAAAGGAAACGATCAATTATGAGAATCGGACAAGGATACGACGTCCACCGTCTGGTGGAGGAGCGCAAATTAATCCTGGGCGGCGTGGAGATCCCTTATGAAAAGGGGCTTTTAGGCCACTCGGACGCGGATGTGCTGATCCACGCGGTGATGGACGCGCTGCTGGGGGCTGCGGCCTTGGGAGACATCGGGCAGCATTTTCCCGACACGGACCCGGCATATAAGGGGATTTCCAGCATAGAACTGTTAAAGCACGTGGGCGCGCTTTTGGAGGAAAAGGGCTATGTGGTGGAGAACATCGACGCCACCGTTATCGCCCAGCGGCCCAAGCTGGCGGCGTACAGGCCGCAGATGGCGGCGAATATTGCCCGGGCCCTGCATCTGGACGCGGGCCGGGTCAGCGTGAAGGCCACCACCGAGGAGGGGCTGGGCTTTACGGGAAGCGGCGAGGGCATCGCCTCACAGGCAATTACCTTATTGACGGAAGTGGCAGACTACTGCTATGATAATAGAATGATTCAGGCCGGTTGCGGCGGCTGTGGCGGCTGCCAAAATAGCGGCGGGACGGAAATGTAAAAAACCGAGGAGAGTAAGAGTATGAAGATATTTAACACACTGAGCAGAAGGAAAGAAGAATTTATTCCGCTGACTCCGGGGGTTGTAAAGATGTACGTGTGCGGCCCCACGGTGTACAATTTCATTCACATCGGCAACGCCAGGCCCATGATCGTGTTCGACACGGTTCGCCGGTATTTTGAGTACAAGAGCTACGACGTTCAGTACGTGTCAAACTTTACGGACGTGGACGACAAGATCATCAAGAAGGCCATCGAGGAGGGCGTGGATGCGGACACTATTTCCAAGCGCTATATCGCGGAGTGCAAGAAGGATATGGCCTCCATGAACGTAAAGCCGGCCACCGTTCATCCCCTGGCTACGGAGGAAATCTGCGGCATGCTGGATATGATCGGCACCCTGATTGAGAAGGGGCACGCCTACGCGGCCGCCGACGGAACCGTGTATTTCCGCACCAACTCCTTTAAGGAGTACGGCAAGCTGTCCCACAAGAACCTGGAGGACCTTCAGTCCGGCTTCCGCGAGATCAAGGTGACCGGCGAGGAGGGCAAGCAAGACCCCAATGATTTCGTGCTCTGGAAGCCGAAAAAGGAGGGGGAGCCCTACTGGGAGTCTCCCTGGTGCCAGGGCCGTCCGGGCTGGCACATCGAGTGCTCCGTGATGTCCAAGAAATATCTGGGCGAGCAGATCGACATCCACGCCGGCGGCGAGGACCTGATTTTCCCGCATCACGAGAACGAGATCGCCCAGAGCGAATCCGCCAACGGAAAACCCTTTGCCACCTACTGGATGCACAACGCGTTTCTGAATATTGATAATAAAAAGATGTCCAAATCCCTGGGCAATTTCTTTACCGTGCGGGAGATCGGCGAAAAGTACGACCTGCAGGTGCTGCGCTTCTTCATGCTCAGCGCCCATTACCGCAGCCCGTTGAACTTCAGCGCGGACCTGATGGAGGCTTCCAAGAACGGCCTGGAGCGCATCATCACCTGCATGGAAAAGCTGCGGGAGCTGGAGGGTAAGGCGAGCGGCAATGCCGAGACCTGCGACGAACAGAACCGCATGGCCGAGGCCGACGCCCTGCGCGGCAAGTACGAGGCCGCCATGGACGACGACTTTAACACCGCCGACGCCATTTCCGCCATCTTTGAGCTGGTAAAGCTGGCCAACTCCACGGCGGACGAGAACAGCACGGCCCGCTACGTTTCCTATTTGAAGGACATGATCCAAAAGCTGTGCGACGTGCTGGGGATTATCACAGAGCGCAAGGCCGAGGCCCTGGACGCCCAGGTTGAGGAGCTGATCGCCGCCAGGCAGCAGGCGCGCAAGGAGAAGAATTTCGCCCTGGCCGACGAGATCCGCGGCAAGCTTTTAGATATGGGAATCGTACTGGAGGACACCAGAGAGGGCGTAAAGTGGAAGAGAGTGTAACTTTAGCGGATTTTCTGGAATATTATAAAAAAAGCATGGGCCTGGAGCCGGTGGACGTGCGGACCTACTCGCCGTTGGTTCTGGCCTATATCGGGGACGCGGTGTACGAGCTGATGATCCGCTCCAAGGTGATCAACAAGGGCAGCATGCAGGTGAACAAGATGCACAAGCACAGCGCCGAGATGGTAAAGGCTTCGGCCCAGGCCAGTCTGGTGAAGGCCTTGCAGGAGGAGCTGACCGCGGAGGAGCTTGCGGCTTACAAGCGGGGCCGCAACGCCAAGTCCGTCACCATGGCAAAGCACGCCACCATGATCGATTACCGCATGGCGACAGGGCTGGAGGCCCTGGTGGGCTGGCTGTTCCTCAACGGGCAGTATGACAGGCTGGTGGAGCTGGTGAGCCTGGGCCTCAAAAAGGCGGGCTTCATCGAGCCGCCGGACGATAAAGGAGAAACACAGGAATGAGATACGAAGAACTGACCATAGAGGGGCGCAACGCGGTGCTGGAGGCCTTCAGGGCCGGCAAGACCATTGACAAGCTGTTTGTGCTGGACGGCTGCCAGGACGGTCCGGTCCGCACCATTGTGCGGGAGGCGAAAAAGCGCGACACCATCGTGAATTACGTGGCCAAGGAGCGCCTGGACCAGATGTCTGAGACCGGAAAACACCAGGGGGTGATCGCCTATGCGGCGGCCTACGAGTACGCCGAGGTGGAGGATATATTGAAGATCGCAGAGGAGAAGGGCGAGCCGCCGTTTTTAATTCTGCTGGACGGCATCGAGGATCCCCACAATCTGGGCGCGATCATCCGTACCGCCAATCTGGCGGGAGCCCACGGGGTGATTATCCCCAAGCGCAGAGCGGTCGGCCTGACCGCCACGGTGGCAAAGACCTCGGCCGGGGCGCTGAACTATACGCCGGTGGCCAAGGTCACCAACCTGACCGCTACCATGGAGGATCTGAAGAAAAAGGGCATGTGGTTTGTCTGCGCGGATATGGGCGGCGAGCTGATGTACCGCCTGAACTTAAAAGGCCCCATCGGCCTGGTGGTGGGCAATGAGGGCGAAGGCGTGGGCAAGCTGGTGCGTGAGCACTGCGACATGGTAGCCTCCATCCCCATGAAGGGCGATATCGATTCGCTGAACGCCTCGGTGGCGGCCGGCGTTATGGCCTATGAGATTGTGCGGCAGCGCCTGAGCTGACACGCACCGGGGCCGTTTTAGTAAAGGAGCAGTGGTTTTCATGAAGAAAAAAGCCATTTTAATATCCATGACGGCGTTCGCGCTGGCCGCCGGGTCCGTGGGCTGTGGAGCCGGGGCCGGAGGAAATGCAGGGCAGGAGTCCGCGGCCGCAGAAGCTGCCGGGGAGAACGGGACGGCGGGGACGTCCGTTTCCGGGGAGGGCGGTTCGAAAGCGGCCGCAGCACAGGCGGAGAACGACGGGACAGAGTCACGGCTGGTGGCAGAGGCGCAGCCCGTCACCATTGAGGACCAGGCGGTTCCGCTCTACAGCAAGCCGGCGGGCAGCTATGTGCGCACGCCCATCGCTTCCGGCACCGTGACCTATGAGAACAACCTGGCCAGGCTGGACGCCTCCAACATGGGCGAGGGCTACATCATGCTCAAATACCTGGGCAGCAATCCCAAGATCAAGGTGCAGATTACCAAGAGCGGTTCCACCACCTATACATATGATTTGAACAACAGCGGCGTGTACGAGGTGTTCCCCCTATCCGAGGGAAGCGGCACCTACCAGGTAAAGGTTTTTGAGAATGTCTCAGGGAACCAGTATTCCCAGGCCTTCAGCCAGGATGTGAGCGCCAGCATCACCAATGAGTTCGGTCCGTTTTTGTATCCGAACCAGTATGTGAATTTCAACGCCTCCAGCGCCGCGGTGCAGACCGGCGCCGCCGTATGCGCGGGCTCGGCCGACCAGGTGGCTGTGGTTGCGGACATTTACAACTATGTGATCACCAACATCACCTACGACACGGCCAAGGCGGCCTCCGTCCAGTCCGGCTATCTGCCCAACGTGGACGTGGTGCTGGCCCAGAAAAAGGGAATCTGCTTCGACTACGCTGCGCTGATGACAGCCATGCTGCGCTCCCAGGATATCCCCACCAAACTGGTGGTGGGCTACACCGGGAATCTGTATCACGCCTGGATCAACGTGTATCTGGACGGTCAGGGCTGGGTGGACAATGTGATTTATTTTGACGGCAAGGACTGGAAGCTGATGGATCCCACCTTTGCCTCCAGCGGGAACCAGAGCGAGGAGATTATGAAATATATCGGCAACGGCTCCAATTACCAGGGTAAGTACAGTTATTGACGATCAGGAGGACATCAGGCGAGTATGAAAAAGCCAGAAAAACCTTATCAATATTCCTATCAGGAGCTGTCGGCTGCCGCTGGACGAGGGGCTGACCATCATGGCCGAGGATGCGGGCTGTGAGGAGGAGAAGGCGCTCTTGCTTTATATGGCAGAGGGCGCGGAGTTTGGGGACCCGTTTTTCAAAGTGCTGGAGGACGCGGGTACATTTCCCCTCTATGTGGTGCACATGGCCAAGCTGGGACAGCAGTCCGGCACGCTGGATCAGATGATGAAATCCCTGTCGGATTACTATGAGAAGGAGTACCGGCTGCTGGTCAACGTAAAAAATGCCCTGACCTACCCGGTCATGATGGTGGTCATGCTGCTGGTGGTGTTGTTTGTGCTGTTTTCCAGAGTGATGCCGGTCTTTGACCAGGTGTACGAGCAGCTGGGCGCCAGGATGTCGCCGGTGGCCCAGTCGGCCATCCGCTTGGGCGGCCTGTTCAGCGGCGGGGCGTTGATTGCGGCGGCGGTGATCGCTGTCGCCGTGCTCTGCATCTGGGCGGCCTCCAGGTTCGGACACAGGATAACCCTTGTGGACAAGATGATCAACTATGTTAAATGCCACAGCCGCATCGCGCTGTCCATTGCAAACCGCCGTTTCACCTCCGTGCTGTCCCTTACGCTCAAGAGCGGCATGGAATTTGAGAAGGGGCTGGACTTGGCCGGCGAGCTGGTGGACAACGAGAAGGTGGCCGCGCAGATACGCAAATGCGGCCAGGCGCTGGAGACGGGGGCAAGCTACTACCAGGCGATGAAGGATACGGGCCTGTTTTCCGGTTTCTATGTGCAGATGATCAAGGTGGGAAGCCGCAGCGGCCGTCTGGACGCGGTGATGGAGGAAATCTCCGGGGACTTCGAGCAGGCGGCGGACCAGTCAATGGACAACATGCTGGCCAGATTTGAGCCCACCATTGTGGCTGTGCTGGCCGTCTCCGTGGGGCTGGTGCTCCTGTCGGTGATGCTGCCCTTAGTGGGCGTGCTGGCCGCCATCGGATGAGGATTTTCAGATGAGAGTTGACAGAAGAAGTAGACGAAGAAAAAGCCAGACGAAGGGCTACCTGCTATCCGCAGCGGCCCTTCTGCTCCTTGTGGCTGTGTTCGCGGCGGGCGCTCTTTCCTTTGCCGCAAAGGCGGGCAGAAAGGGGGAGGACTCCCTGCGCAGGGCGGTGACCAGAGCTTCGGTCCAGTGCTACGCCATCGAGGGGCGTTATCCGCCCAGCGTGGAGTATCTGGAGGAGAATTACGGGGTCCGCATCGACAGGGACCGCTACAATGTATTTTACAACGGCTTCGCGTCCAATGTGATGCCGGAGATTATCATCAATCCCATTGAGGAAGAGGAGGCGCGCAGATGAATCGGACGGCGGCGAGAAGAAGCAACAATGTGAACGTGCTTTTCACCGGCCTGCTGTTCCTGGTGTTCATTCTGTGCGCCCTTTTTACCGTGCTGATCGGGAGCCGGGTGTACGAGAACATCACCCTGCGCAGCAACCGGAATTTTACCGGAACCACAGCGTTAAGCTACATTGCCAACAAGGTGCGCCAGGGGGACCGGGAGGGCATGGTGGAGGTCCGGGAAATGGACGGCGTGCCGGTGCTGGTTCTGGGCCAGGACGTGGGAGATACCCGCTATGAGACATGGATCTATTACCAGGACGGCCGGGTGAAGGAGCTCTTCTCCAATCCGGAGAGCGGTCTGGGGCTGAAGGACGGGCTGGATATTCTGGAGTGCTCGGGGCTGGACGTATCCCTGTCGGACCGCCTGCTGACCATCCGCACTCTGGGGGAGGGCGGCGGCAGCCTGAGGCTGTATTTGAGAAGCGGAGGTGTCTGGGAAAATGAGTGGTAGACGGGGATCCGGCTCAGGGCCGTTTCTGATGGAAATGATTCTTGTGAGCGGATTTTTTATCATATGCGCGGCGCTCTGCGTGACCGTGTTTGTCAAGGCGGATTCCACCAGCCGCAGGGCCAGGGATATCAACCAGGCGGTGCTGGCGGCTGAGACGCTGGCCGAGGAGATCAAGGCCGGAGAGCTGGAAGCGCTGGGAAGCGGCCTTCCCGTGCCGGACCGGGACTTCGGGAAATCCCTGCTGGAGTGGGAGAACGACGAACAGCGGGCGCGCAGAGAGCTGATCACAAGCGCCGGGGATTTCCACAGCTACGCACCGGTCTGGGATGAGGAGTGGAACCGCTATGGGGACGCGGGGGAGCTGCATGCGGCGGGGAAGAAGCTCGCCTACGCCGCGGAAGTCCTGTGCGGCACGGTGGACAACATGCAGATGACGGAGATCGCGGTGATGCGCTATGGATCCGGTTCGCGGGACAAGGGAACCGTGCTGTACGTGCTGAACGCGGATCAATATATAAAACCATAATGAAAGAAAAGGCGGGATTTGACAGATGGCGAGGGAATCGGGCGGAGGAAAAGTGAATATTGGAGCGGCCTCGCTGGTGCTGATATTTATTGTGCTGTGCCTGGCCACCTTCGGACTGCTCTCCTTAAGCAGCGCCAAAGGCGACTTGAGCCTGGCGGAGCGCCAGGCGGAGGCGGTGAGCGCCTACTATGAGGCGGATGCAAAGGGGCAGGAGTGGGTGCGCCAGGTGGATGCGGTGCTGCAGGAGGAAATGGGACATTCCGACGACTCGTCCTCGGCCAGCGATGCCGTCAAGGCGCGGCTGGGAGATATGTATCACCAGGAGGAGGGCGTGGTGGTCACGGACATTCCCATGGAGCGGGGACAGTCCCTGCGCATCGAGCTGACGCTGGTGTGCGGCGAGGGCGTGCGCTACCAGATTCACTCCTGGTATGTGTACGACAGCGGCCAGTACGAGATCGACAACTCGATGCCCGTGTGGGACGGAGGCGCCGGGGCTTAGGCCGGGCAGGGGACGGACGGCGAAATTCCCG
This sequence comes from Enterocloster asparagiformis, assembly GCA_018380885.1. GTDB lineage: Bacteria > Bacillota > Clostridia > Lachnospirales > Lachnospiraceae > Enterocloster. The sequence goes on along the minus strand of JAGZSY010000044.1, from coordinate 7,705 downwards.
CAGGGAAACAGCCGCGGCGCCGGGGCTTGGGCGGGCCCAAACAAGGGAACTGGGCGGTCCCAGGCGGCGGAAATCCTACAGCAAATTGGCAGGAGCGCCGCGCTTTTGGCGCGTTGCCAAAGGCCGCTTGGGCCTGAACGAAGGAAAACGCGATGATAGCGGATCAGAGCGAGTAAAATTTGGAGCAGAAGGAGCAAAATAGAACCATGAACGTAAAGGAATTGCTGACAGCGGCGGTGGAACAGGACGCGGCGGACATCTTTCTCGTGCCAGGCATGCCATTTTCTTACAAGATCGGCGGCCGGATCATCTACCAGGGCGAGGACAAGATCATGCCGGAGGAGATGGACCGGATGATCACACAGATCTATGAACTGGCCAAGAACCGGGATATGGCCAAGGTGCGGGAGCACGGCGACGACGACTTCTCCTTCGCCATCCCCGGCGTTTCCAGGTTCAGAGCCAGTATTTTCCGCCAGAGAGGCTCCCTGGCCGGTATCATCCGCGTAGTGCGGTTCGAGCTGCCCGACCCGGCCGCCCTGCATCTGCCGAAAATCATCATCGACGTGGCAAAGATGACCAAGGGTATGGTGCTGGTCACAGGGCCCGCGGGAAGCGGTAAGAGCACCACCCTGGCCTGCATCATCGACGAGATCAACAGGACCCGCAACGCCCACGTGATCACGCTGGAGGACCCCATCGAATATCTGCACAGGCATAAGCAGAGCGTTGTAACCCAGCGAGAGATCGTCACGGATACGGACAGCTATCTGACCGGTCTGCGGGCCTCGCTGCGCCAGGCGCCGGATGTGATTCTCCTGGGCGAGATGCGCGATCACGAGACCATCAGCACGGCCATGACCGCGGCGGAGACAGGGCATTTGATCCTCTCCACCCTGCACACCATCGGCGCGGCCAACACCATCGACCGCGTGATCGACGCGTTTCCTCCGAGCCAGCAGCAGCAGATCCGCACCCAGCTCTCCATGGTGTTGGACGCGGTTATCTCCCAGCAGCTGATCCCAACGGTGGACGGGGGCGTGCAGCCGGCGTTCGAGGTGATGTTTTTGAACAACGCCATCCGCAACATGATCCGGGAGTCCAAAATTCATCAGATCGACGGAATTATCGCCACCTCCCAGGAAGAGGGGATGATTTCCATGGACAACAGCATCATCGGGCTGTACCGCAAAGGCGCCATCACCAGGGAGAGCGCCATCGCCTACAGCAGCAACGGCGAGCTGATGGCAAAAAAGCTGGATCGCTAACCGGGGCCGGCGGCCCGGCCAAGGAGAACGCCGCGCCGGTGTGCGGATGCGTTTGTGCCGGGGATGCCGGCGGTTCTGTGCGCAAAAGCTTATGATTCGGCACGGCGCAGGTGCATATAATGAGGGGAAACGGAGCAACCTGAACATTGTAAGCAACAGGGGGCGCAGCTCGGACAGACAGTCCGGGAGGCGGGCTGTTCCCTGAGAAAGTGAGTGGAAGAATGAAAGTTGACAAGCGGAAAGTGGTAATCGTAGGCACCGGCATGGTGGGGATGAGCTACGCCTACAGCCTGTTGAACCAGTCGGTTTGCGACGAGCTGGTGCTGATTGACGTGAACAAGACGCGGGCGGTCGGGGAGGCCATGGACTTAAACCACGGCCTGGCCTTCGCCAACTCCAGCATGACGATCTATGCGGGGGAGTACGGCGACTGCGCGGATGCGGACATCGTGGTGATCTGCGCCGGAGTGGCCCAGAAGCCGGGGGAGACTCGTCTGGACCTGTTGAAGCGCAACGCTCAGGTGTTCCGCTCCATCATCGATCCGGTGACCTCCTCGGGGTTCAACGGGATATTCCTGGTGGCTACCAATCCGGTGGACATCATGACCCGGATCACCTGCGTCTTGTCCGGATTTAATCCCAGGCGCGTGCTGGGCAGCGGCACGGCGCTGGACACGGCGCGCCTGCGCTACCTGCTGGGCGAATACCTGAATGTGGACCCCAGAAACGTGCACGCCTATGTCATGGGCGAGCACGGCGACTCCGAGTTCGTGCCCTGGAGCCAGGCGCTGCTGGCCACCAAGCCCATCCTGGAGCTGTGCGGGGAGAACGACGCCGTCTGCCGGGATCGCCTGGACCAGATTGAAGAGGAGGTGCGCACTGCGGCGTACAAGATCATCGAGGCCAAGAACGCCACCTACTACGGCATCGGTATGGCGCTGACCAGGATCACCAAGGCGATTCTGGGCGACGAGCACAGCGTGCTCACCGTGTCGGCCATGATGCGCGGGGAGTTCGGCCAGCGGGATGTGTTCGTGGGCGCTCCCTGTATCATCAACCAGAACGGAATCCAGAAGGTCCTGCCCCTGTCCCTGACCGATGAGGAGCAGGAGAAGATGAGCCGGTCCTGCGACACGCTGCGGGAGAGCTTTGAGGGAATATTTTAGTGGGGGAAGAGCTCCGGGCAGGAGCTCTTTTTCTCTGCGCAAAAAGGGCGTCGCTGCGCAGTGGCGCCCTAGGCGTCCTTCACGGAGATGATCCTGAATCCGTAGGGGGACCAGGTGTTGCCCATCAGATACAGGGTATAGCTCTCGCCGGGACGGATATTGAGGGAAGTCCCTGCAATGGGGCCGGAGAGCCATTGGTATCCGGAATCCTCGATCACGTAGAAGCTGTAGGGGCCTGCCGGCAATGTGCGGTAGGGGGTGGCTGAGCCGAAGGGAATCTGCTGGTGCAGCGCGTTCCCCTCGGCGGTGTGGAGCGCAAAGGAGGAGCCTTCCATGCTGACGTTCACGGTCCGCAGACAGGCGTGGCCCTGGGTGACGGGATCGCAGGACTGATCGGTGAACTGCAAAACATCCACGCCCTGGCCGGAGGCGTCCACCAGCACGGCGGTGGAGTGGGCGCCAGGGAGAAAGATCAGCTCCTTTTCCAACAGAATGGCGCCGGAGGAATTCTCCTGGGTCAGCGCGATGCGGTGGGCCCCGGCGGGCACCGCGTCGTAATCGGTAAGGCTGGAAAAGACAGAGCCGGCGATCCGGGGGACGCGGTCCAGGGAGAGGTTGACGGGAAACGGCGTGGAGGCGGCGTTTAGCAGACGCGCCAGGCCGGTTCCGGAAGGGGCCTCCGCCATTCCCGGCATAGCGCCGGTGTCGTCTAAGTAAGCTGCCGGCGTCTCGTGAAAAAAGCCGTTGTTTTCATAACTATTTAACAGATCGGACATTTAAATTCCTTTGGGAAATAGATTTGTACAGTATATGACGGGGAACGGCGGGAAAGTCGCGGGAGATGAAGCAAGTTTTTAAACGGCCAGAGGACAGGAATTGTTGACGGTAATATACCAACGGCACTCCCGGGCATAATAGCTCAGCCCCACCTCGTGGCGCGCCCCGTCAGCGGTCACGGAGCACCGGAACCGGGCGCAGTCCAAATAGCGGTCAGGCATGGATATGCATTTGCAGTCCATGATCCGGTAGGTTGGAGCGTCCTTTGCCAGGGAGAGCCGGAGCCAGAGCGGGCACACATGCCCGTCGGGATTAAAGGATGCGATAACGTACACTTTTTTTGTCATGCTTAGATCACCTCAATACCATTATACGAACATGTGTTCGAAAATGCAATGGCAAATTCAGGATTTAAGCGAGCAAACCGCCGGCAGATCGCGCGGGACCCTGCCCGCGAAGAAACAGAGCGTTTCGCGGTAGAAATGCCGGCGCTGCCAGGCGGTTGCTTCAGCGGCCTCCTGCTTTTGGGGGCGCAAGTTTCCTGTGAATCAAAAAAGGACCGGCGTAGGCCGATCCCTGTACAGCTATTTTTTCAGTTTTCTGTAGCTGAGTTCCCCGTCGGACGCTTCCTCCACAAATTCGATTAAATCACCGGCGCCGCATTCGAAAAATGCGCATAATTTGCAGATGAGGTTTGCGTCGATCCGCTGAAACTCGTCCCGGCAGTAACGGTTAAAATTTGCCCGCGGGATATCCAGAAAATCACATAATTCGTTCTTGCTGACCTTCTTTTCCGCAATCATGTCATTTATTTTCAAGTGTAAATATCCCATTTTCCCACCGCCTTTCTGGTAAAATTATATCCAAGAAAAAAATATCTAGTAATTCACTGTATAGTAAGTTACAATATAGTGAGTTATTAAATAGTGAGGTGATGATTCTATGTCAAGTAAAAGCTTTCAGAGTCTGATGAGGCGAATGGAGGGATTTGAACGGGCTTACGCCAGGATGCCTGTTCCGGAGCGCAGGCGGGCGATCAAAACCTTATACCGCAGGCTGCGCAGAGAATTTGAGGGCGAGGCGAAAATAGGCGTCAAAGAGGCCGGGGGTTCCGCCACGGTCCGGATGGTGGCAAAGGACGAGGTACTGGCCTGCGATGAAGCGGATTCGCTGCTGCGTCTGCTGTCCATGGCAAATCTGGTCAGTATCAGGCGGGTGGGCAGACAGATACGAATGGATATGTGGTTTCGGTATTGGGAGTGGAAAAAGAAGGAACAGAAGTGATCGAAAAATTCAGGACATTTGAGATCCCGGGGCGGTATAGTATGATCTGTTTTGGATGATACTATCTCCGAGGTGATGAATATGAAGCAGGGCGAACAAGAGTCCACGGAAGAGTTGGAGCAGCGGGCAAAAAATGTGGAGACGTTCAACCCGTGGTGGAGCAGCGACGGGTTTACAGGGCCGAACACCCTGAGACAGGAACGCGATATGGATGTTTATGGAGAGGAGGAGCCGTAATGGCTCCTCCTTTGCTGCGCAGGTACGGCGAAAAAAGCGATTGGCGGGAATTGGACCCGTCACACGAAAATCATCTTTAAACGGGATGGATTTGTATGGATGAATGGTATTTCCATGGTACCGCCAATAGAAATAGCGCCTGTGTTACTGCAGGCTGCGGTAAGGAAGTCCCGGGGAAGCTGGTATCCTGCGCTGCCCGCCCGTTTCTCCTTGGTTTGCAATCTGCATTAACGACAACTTTTGGTTTCATCATATCGATTACAAAACATATACGTCCCAGGGGCAGACACAAAATGATGAATCTGTAGTTAGATCACTATTTTTTCATCATCCATTGCTTAAGGTCCATATACCACTCTTTCCCAATAGGCAACTCCGTTCCGTCTAAGAGCGTAGCCCGGTAGCGGCAGATTTCGCGGAGATGGGAAGCGTTTACAAGATAGCTTTTGTGTATTCGAAGAAACGGGGATGCGGTAAGCTTTTTTAGAGTGGTGCGGCAGGAAAAGGAGCTTGAGGTGGTGAAAATTTGACACATATTGTTATTAGCTTTAATATATCGTATCTCTTCTGCCTGTAGGTAGTGAATGCTCCCGGTTAAGCTGCGGAAAGCCAGTTTTTTTTCATCTGTGATGTGCAGCGGGTGATGGGAACGAGATGGCAATTCAAATATTCTGGACTGCGCATCTACCTGCGGCAGGGGTCTGGCATGGTTTGCATTGGCATGGAGCAACATGAGATTGTCACACTTTTGGCGCCAGACAAATGTAAAGTGAATTCTGGAAACCTGTCTTTCAACGGTTACCGTGAAGCGCCCATATGTTATCCATAGGTGACGTTCATGGGATAATAGCGCATACTCCTCTTCAGTAATGCTTATTGGGAGTTGTTCCTGTATTTCTTCCTTTACACTTTCCAGAAAAGCGGGAATTCCCTTCATATAAAGCGGTTCATAATCGCCCACCCAGACAAAGTCTCTATCCAGCATTTTCACAAACTGGTCAATCTGTTTGCTGATAAAATAGTGAATGGCCTCTTTGGTTTTGTCAACAACCTCCTGTTCTGTGTAGTGACAGTATTTCACTTCTTTTCCTCCTGTGCGATTAGTTTGTATTTTCATTATAATCTAACTTTATTGATATTGCAAATTCCTGTTTGCACATAATAATTCCTGTTTGCATACAAAGTTGACGTTTTGGGGGATGAGTGGTAAAATAAATTGAGGAGAAAGTTTTTGTTCCGGCGCAGTCAGAATGGAGAGTGAGCGTGAATGAAACAGCCACTATGGGAAGGAACAGATTTTAATATTAATACATCGCTATCAAAGGAACAGTTACAACGAGAAAATCTACGATTACAGGCATTGGCAGAATTAGATGGGCTGACAGGAATATACAATCGAATAACGATTGAACAGAAAGTCAACCAGGCGTTGGCCGTAAAGCGCAGTGGTGCGATACTGGTCTTTGATTTAGATAATTTCAAGAATGTCAATGATCAGTATGGACACATTGCAGGTGATGAGCTGTTGCAGAATGTCGCTTATATCTTAAAAAAGACGATGAAAAATAATTTGGTAGCCCGCACCGGTGGAGATGAATTTGTCATATTTTATCATAATACGCTGGATATAAAAGGACTTTCACAGCAAAAACAAATGTTACAAAAACGATTGGGACAGATAAAAATAAAAAGTTCGAAACAATTTACACTGTCAGCGTCCTTTGGCGAGGCTATTTACATGGAGCGAGATGATTATATAAAGATGTTTAATCGGGCCGATCAGCTATTATTGCAAAAGAAACAAGCGCTTCACAATGTACGCGCTCCAAAATGTGAAATGGATAATCGATCGAACAAAAGAGTTGAAATGGACACGAAACTCATTCAGCATGATTTGCAGGAACGTGTACCTGCGGAGGGGGCTTACTATCTAAGCTATGAGGTATTTCAAGGCATATATCGCTTTCTGGAGCGCACTTTATGCCGTGATAAGTATAAGGATGATTTAAAATCCTTTTATGTTATCTTATTTACATTATCAGAAAAAGAAAGTGGCGTTCTAAAACCTGAAAATCAGGAGCAGGTGATGCTCTTGCTGAAGGCGTTAATTCATAACAATCTGCGAAGGAATGACATATTTGTCCAGTACAGCAGCTGTCAATATTTGGTATTGGTATCCGATGCGGACGAGGCGGGAATAGAAGTGATTTCAAGACGTATTAAGAAACATTTTTATGAAAATCAGACAGAAAGCACAAAGGATATCATTTTGCAACACAGCTTTCCCTTGCAGGCAAGCGAAACAAAGGACGGACAATCAAGCACGTCAGAAAGGTTCTGCCAGCGGAAACAATCGCATACGGAAAAGTGTTAATGTTCTTCTACATGCCTTGTTCATCATGCTCCACGTATCATGCAAATTCTATCATATATCTGTCCCCGGCACAGCGCATTTCGTCCTTACAACCGTGTTATAATTCCGATCAAGGAGGAAAATAAAAATGCAAAAAAATATCGGATTGGTAGTTCCCGGAAAGGACTATGGGCAGCTCACCGCACATTATTACTGGAACGCTAAAAGCGGTCGTGTATGGAAATGCACCTGCAAATGCGGTAATATTTGCTTTGTAAAAGAACGGGCTCTTATCAGTGGAATTGTAAATATGTGCAAAGAATGCCAAGACAATCAATACGTAGCTGTGTCTAAAAAGGCACAGTAATTCCAAGCGTTCTATACATCTTTTATAAGTGTAAATTCCAGTTTTCACATCTCCTCAAATCACTTTATCATTTAGCCAATTACATAAAATCCCAAAACTCAGGGCTCATAGGGCTTTTTTATATATAACCACAAGACAAAATGCAACACACAACAAAAAGAGGGTGTCGCAAAATCATCAAAATAGATGATTGAGCGGCACCCTCGCTCTGTATATAGAAAAAAATCAGGAGAAAATCATTCTCGATTGACTT
>JAGZSY010000013.1 GCA_018380885.1 Enterocloster asparagiformis | reverse complement strand
GTACGAATCCGAGGTGACGGTATACGAATGTGAGGAGTGCACCGGCTGCGCCTATAAAGAGAAATGCATGAAAGCGAAGGGTAACAAGCGCCTGTATGTTTCTAAAAGCTTTTTGGAGAAGCGTGAAAAATCGTATCAAAACATTCAGAGCGAGAAAGGAATTAAGTACCGGAAGAATCGCTCGATCCAGGTAGAGGGGGCCTTCGGGGTTTTGAAAAACGACTACGGTTTCCAACGATTCCTGTTGCGTGGTAAGAAGAAGGTAAAACTGGAGATTCTCTTGCTGAGTATGGGATACAATTTAAATAAATTACATAGAAAATCAAGAATGAGTGGACTGGAAGCTGTTTGTTTGATGTCAAAGCGAGTGCGTAAATACAAGAAAAACTGTAAGCTTATTAAAGTATGTCAAAAATCAGGAGGAAGTCAATCGAGAATGATGTTCTCCTGATTTTTTTATATACAGAGCGAGGGTGCCGCTCAATCATCTATTTTGATGATTTTGCGACACCCTTTTGTTCTATTATCACTCTAAAGGGAGGGGGATATTTACGATTGAATCAAGATGTGGTCTTTTATGTAGTGAATGCTCTTATAAAGAACAAGTTGGATGCAAGGGATGTGTGAATATTGAGAAACCATTTTGGGGCGAAAGCTGCCCAGTAAAATCGTGCTCTGAAACAAAAGGGTATAAGCATTGCGGACAATGTAAAGATTTCCCCTGCGCTTTGGTGAAACAATTTGCCTATGATGAAAAGCGCGGTTTTGAACAATCAAAGCTGCTGTTTTCTTTTTCAAAATTGGATTTACGGGGATGTTTGAGACATTTCGGGTTTTCAGGGTAATATCCTGTGGTAACATTTATAAGTTTATGATATTATGAAAGCAATTTATAGTTGAACGAGCAGAGCGAGGGACGTTTCTTAAAAGATAGTTTAAGAAGATGGAGTTGGAAGAGAACCATAAATTGGAATTTTGTGAATTCAAATTAGCTTAATTTAGGCTTTACCTCTCTACTAAAAATACGGGATTGGTGTTATATTTCTAATAGAAAAGAAAAAGGGGGAATTACAATGAAAAGCAAAGTTTATGCTAGTAGAGTAATGACGTTTATGTGTGCATTAACAGTGTGTTCGGTAGTTATGGCAGGGTGTGGAAAAGGATCTTTTGAAGGAGTTAGGCAGACTGTGAATGAGATAGAGTTAGGAGAAAAAATCAAACCTTCAGATTGTATAGCTTTTGATTCGGAGATTATTACGGAAATGAAAGTTTCAGATGATGGTGGTTTTGATATAAATACCCCCGGAAATTATACAATAACGTATTTGGCAACTAATAAAAAAGGAAATACAAAAGATTTTCAATATAATATTAGCATAAAGGACACCACAGCACCAATATTAACACTGAATACACCTGAAGTTTTTTTGAATTTGGGTGATGAGTTTAATGTGGACGATTATGCAACTTCTACTGATGCCAGTGGAACACAACAGATTAAAATAGACGGGGATACAAACTTTGATAGTGAAGGAGAATTTTTGCTTGACGTTTATAGTGAGGATGCGAGTGGTAATACGTCCGAAGTTAAGAACATAATTGTTAAGATTGAAAAGAGAAATTGCGATATAAGAAATGCACAGTTTGGAGATTCAAAAGATGTGGTGGAAAGATATGAAGAAGAAAAGGGTGGCGTTTATTCAAAAGGAAAAGTAAGTAACACTTTAAGCTATGATACAACAGCAGCTGGTGTAAATGTGAAATTAATATATGCGTTTAATCAAAATGACGAATTGTTTGCAGTTGTATATGCGGTAGTTGAAGATCATAGTAATTTTAATGAATACTATAATGATTTTCAAAAGGTTGAGAAAAGTCTTACAGAAAAATATGGAAAACCTAATGTTCAAGACGTCTATAAAAGTAGCCTCTTTGAGTACTGCAATGATATGGGAGAAGCTATCAGTCTTGGGCAGGTGGCATTCAATACAAAGTGGGAATTAGACAATATGACTATTTACCATAATATGAAAAACGATAATGGAGTTCAGCATCATTTTAATTATGTGTCTAAAGAGTATGAAGAAACAAAGGACACATCCGGTTTTTAAGAATAATTCCTATTTATTGGGAAACTGAAAGTAGTGTAAAATTCTGCTTTATCAAACTGAATAAATCGGAATTTGTCGTACAGGATGCATTTAATGGAGCATAGACCTTATTTTACAGTTTGATGTAAGAATTTTTAGGGGGAAGTAATCGCTATGAAAAGGGTATTTTGACTGGTTTCCCGATTATCTCATTGAGATTTGTGATTACATTGAAAGTGATAAATTTTCCATAGATTATAGGAAAAACAAGTGCTTCATATTTGGGAAACGAAGAAAAATATTGGGCTCTCCCCGCTTGTTGGAAAGTAAAAATTAAAAGAAATCAGATTCAAACATGGCAGGTATTTTGTGACTCAAAAAACAGTTAGATTCTATGAAATAACTTCCAGTCTGTCGAACTGGAAATTTAGATGCGGGAAGCTTAATATGATGCTTCGAGCAGGGGATATTTTCTCCTGCTTTCTTTAATGGTGATAACAATTAGTCGAACTTTGTCTAAACATCAGGATTGAAACGTGATATATATAATAAATTGTTGCAATGGAAACAGAATGATTCCGGTCAGGTCCTTCAGGTCTCTGGCGCCAAACAGGTAGGAAAAACTTATATATTAAAGAAATTTGCATACGAGAATTTTCGGCATGTGATTTATATTAGCATGGCGGAACCTTCAGTAGAGCAGTTTTTACAGTGCTTGGATAAAGAGGATGAATGGGAGCCGGAGACGCCACGGGAAGAAAGACCGATCCATAAAGCATTTGAACTGTTTGACATAGAATTTAGAGATACAAAAGATACTGTTATCATAATAATAGAAAGATAGACACCGCTATGGAGAAATTTTCATAGCGGTGTTTTTTGACAGCAGTGCTAAGGCATGGCTTCTATTTGCCAAGACGGTAGATGGAAATGCAATGATCGACAAGGCTTATCAGTTGGTGAGCAAAGCTTAGAAGGTACAAAAAGCTTGAAAATATGACAAAGCGGCCCATTCCCAAAAAGAAAGTCGGAATCGTGCACCTTCAGATTGTAAAGGAGAGCCGTGTACTGTATGGTATGCGGCGTTTCACCAACCCGCAGGAAGCGGTAGAAATCGTTGCGGTGGGGGGATTAAATAACTGTATTGTAGATGTACAGAACATTTTTAAATACTCGATTTTAAACAACGCCGCTTTTGTTGTATGTATCCATAATCACCCATCCGGCGATCCGGAGCCGAGCCGGGAAGCCTGGCTCAGGCTCAGAAAAACCGGTATCGGAGGATCGGATGCGGGGGCTGTCTGCGGGCTGAACCCGTATGCAAGCCAGATGAGCGTATATCGCGACAAGGTATCGGATCAGGTCATGATAGAAGATAATGAATCGATGCGTTAGGGGCGCGATCTGGAAGAATATGTCGCAAGGCGTTTCATGGAGGAAACCGGACTTAAAGTCAGACGTTCCAACATGATGTACCGCAGCAAGGAACATCCCTGTATGCTGGCGGATTTGGATCGTCTGGTGGTAGGAAAGGACGCAGGCCTGTAATGCAAGACAGCGAACGCATATAATGCGGATAAGTGGAGGTTCATACACTTCTTCAATCTCAAAAGGGCGTGCATTTCTTTAAAACCAGCGGCTGCTTTGAAAAGGCGTCTGAGCTGCTGGAGACGATGAGGCGCTATTTGGTTCAGAAGCCGTCGGGGACGCGCTGACTTGAAAATTTCCGCGTGAGATAGAAAAATATTTCCGATAGAATCCGTACAGGGTGTGCTATTCCATTTATCCCCCGCATAAGATGTAAAAAACATCCTCAGGGGGATTCGTTTGAAGGAGTACATTGAAGAACGGGCCGTAGCCATCGCCAATTACATCATAGACCACAATGCAACGGTGAGGCAGACAGCGAAAAAGTTCGGAATCTCCAAATCTACGGTACATAAGGACGTTACCGACCGATTGGAGCACATCAATCCGACCCTGGCAGCTCAGGCCAGGGTGGTTCTGGATGTGAATAAGTCCGAGCGCCATATTCGCGGCGGACTGGCCACGCGTGAAAAGTATCAGCACAGACTTCAGATGTGCAGCAAGGACGACGATTAAGGCGCGCCCGTTCAAAAGGGATTCAAAATTGAAACGAATGAGGAGAAGGCCGTTCCGGTTGGGACGGCTTTTTTGCGCGGAGCGGGTCCGCAAAATTTCCCAGATATTCCCTGAGATATCCGCGAAACAGCTCCGTGTTGGCGGCGGACAGGCTGGAGGGGGATTTGTGGGTCAGCATGTAAAGGGTGCGCTTCGGGGGAGCCGGATCCAGGGCCAGGATTTGGATGGGGAACTGCTCCGCCAGGCCCCTGGCCGTGGTGGAGGGCATGATGGTCCAGTAATCCCCGATCTCCAGGAAGCCGATGAGAATGGAGATGCTGGAGGCTGTGACCAGGGGGCGGCAGGAGGCGCCGATATACCGGTCGTGCCACAGACGGAATTCAGGCCCCCAGCCCACATTGCTGTTGAAATGGGAGCCGGTGAACAGCTCGCGCTCCGGCGGCAGGCACGCGGGGTCCACCGGGGTAGAGAGGCCGGAGGACTTCGGGCTCACCAACACCATGTCGTCCTCCATCACCGGCGTCACGTCCACGTGGGGATCGCTGGTGTGGTACAGGGCAAAGCCCACGTCCGCCTGCTTTTTGCCCACCAGGGCGTAGATCATGTCTGCGGGATAGCATTTGATATCCAGGGAGAAGCCGTGGAGTGAGACCAGGTCCCGGTAAAGGGGCGTCAGGTTGTAATCCAAAAAGCTGTCCACAGTGGCCACGGAGAGGTGGGGGGAGTCCTCCGCGCGGCTCAGCTGGTCGGCCTCGTTCCAGAGGGAGAGCATCTGGGCTGCGATGCGGGAAAACTCCAGGCCCTTTGGCGTGGGCGCAGCCTCCTTCACGCCCTTCCTGCGCTCGAACAGCTCAAAGCCCAGCTCCTCCTCCATGGCCCGCAGCCGGGAACCGGCTGTGGAAGGGGAGAGATATAAGAGCTCGGCGGCCTTTAACAGGTTCCGCTCATCAAATATGGTCATAAAAAGCTGCAAGTCGTCTCGGTTCATGGAACTACCCCTCTCGATCAGGAATACAGGCAGGGGCGGGAGGACGTGCCTGCCGCCCCTACACATCCAGCATGGAGATGCGGTCCGCATTGGCCAGGATGAAATCCCGGCGGGGCTCCACATCATTTCCCATGAGCAGGGCAAAGGTGCGGTCGGTCTCCCGCAGGCTGTCCGAATCAATGTCCCGGCCGGTGGTCACCCGCAGGAGGCTGCGCCGCGTTGGATCCATGGTGGTCTCCCACAGCTGTTCCGCGTCCATTTCTCCCAGTCCCTTGTAGCGCTGGATTTTGTAATTGCCGTCCCGGCCGTTCTCATCCAGAACCCGGGACAGCTGTGCGTCACTGTAAGCATACCAGAGTTTGCGGCCTTTTTCTACCCGGTAAAGGGGCGGCTGTGCCAAAAATACGTGCCCGTGCCGGATCAGCTCGGGCATAAAGCGGAACAAAAAGGTCAGGAGCAGGGTGGTGATGTGGGCGCCGTCCACATCCGCGTCGGTCATCAGGATAATCTTGTGGTAGCGCAGCCGTTCCAGGCAAAAGTGTTCCATAACCCCGGTCCCAAAGGCGGAGATCATGGCCTTGATCTCCGCATTGGACGAGATTCTGTCCATGGCCGCCTTCTCCACGTTGAGTATCTTGCCGCGCAGAGGCAGGACGGCCTGGTTTTCCCGGCAGCGGGCCGCTTTGGCGGAGCCGCCCGCGGAGTCGCCCTCCACGATAAACAGCTCGCAGTTCTCGGGATTGCGGCCGGAACAGTCCGCCAGCTTGCCGGGCAGGGTGAGGCCGGAGAGGGCGGTTTTGCGGCGGGCCAGATCCCGGGCGCTTTTGGCCGCGTCCTTGGCCTTGCGCGCCAGCAGGGCCTTGTTGCAGATGGCCTTGGCCGTATCGGGATGCTGCTCCAGGAACAATGTCAAACGGTGGTATACCAGACCGTCTACCGCGGGCCGGGCCTGGCTGCTGCCCAGCTTCTGCTTGGTCTGGCCCTCGAATTGAGGGTCCTGCATGCGCACGCTGACCACGGCCGTGAGCCCCTCGGTGAGCTCCTCCCGGCAGAGGGGAGGCGCGGACTCCTTCAGCAGCTTCAGGCTCCGGGCGCAGTGGTTTAAGGCCCGAACCAGAGCGCTGTGAAAGCCGGTAACATGGGAACCGCCCTCAGGGGTGGAGATGTTGTTGGCAAAGCTGTAAAGTCGCTGGTCGTAGCCCGAGGTGTGCTGGAGGGCAAATTCCACCTGGATTTCCCCGGAATCCGAGCCGCCGCAGAGAATTTCCCCGTATAAGGGGGAGGCCTCCCGGTTCAGCCAGCTTACAAAATCTTCCAGCCCCTTTTCGCAGTGGAAATGGTCCCGGCGGGCCGCCGAGCCCCCTGAGCCGACCCAGCCCCCTGAGCCGATCCAGTCCCCTGAGCCGACCAAGTCTCCCGAGCCGACCGAGTCCTCCGAGCCGACCAAGTCCCCCGAGCCGGCCAAGTCCTCCGAGCCGGCCAAGTCCCCCGAGCCGACCATCTCACTCGAGCCCACCGCTCCTCCCGAGCCGACCATATCCCGCGCACCCCTTAAGCCCTCCACGCCCTCAGGGCAGCCCCGCAGGTCGGTCAGGGACAGGGACAGCCCTCCGGTGAGAAAGGCGGTCTCCCGCAGCCGGTTTTTCAGTAGCTCATATTGAAATACCGTGTCCCGGAAGATTTCCGGGTCCGGTAGAAAGGTCACTGTGGTTCCGGGGCTGTGGGGGCCGCAGAGGCCGGTCCGCCGCACCGGGCCGTCGGGGATCCCGCGGGTGTAGCTCTGCTCCCAGAGGCCGCCCTCCCTGCAGACCTGCACGCTCAGATGCAGGGAGAGGGCGTTGACCACCGAGGCGCCTACGCCGTGGAGCCCGCCGGAAACTTTGTAATTGCTGCTGTCGAATTTGCCGCCTGCGTGGAGCACGGTAAACACCACCTGCAGCGCGGACAGCCCCGTTTTCGTCTGAATGCCCACCGGGATGCCGCGGCCGTTGTCGGACACGGTAACCGAGCCGTCCCGGTTCAGGGTGACGGACACCGCGCTGCAATGGCCGGCCAGGGCCTCGTCCACCGCGTTGTCCACGATCTCGTAGACCAGGTGATGGAGCCCGGGAGCGGCCGTGCTGCCGATGTACATGGCGGGCCGCTTGCGCACAGCCTCCAGCCCTTCCAAAATCTGGATTTGCTCCGCGCAGTAGTGGGTTTCCCGGCCCATGGTTCCCGGGCCGGCCGGGGTCTGTGATGGATCTTCTGGTTTCATAGCGTTGTGACACTCCTTCCCGATGATATGAACGTTATCCTATTATAGCAAACGGGCGGCAAAAGCCTTGACGGATTTTCCAGCATAAAATAGCGAAAAAACCGTCAAGGTATTGCCTGCATACCGGGATGAAAAAGGACCTTGAAGGGCTGCTCGTGCTGTAAAACTCCGGTTCGTGACGGGCTTCTTGCAGCTTGGCATTGAACTTGATATGATATTGGCATACTTATGGAAAAGAGGAAATGGGAATGGTTAAGAAAATGACTTGGGCTGTGCGGCTTCCGCAAATCTGCATTGGCATTGTTTTACTGATCGCCGGCTATGTGGCGTTTATGCTGACGGATTTTGCCGTGTTCGACGCGATTAAGGGGCCGGTTGTCCTGACGGGAGAGATGAACCTCCAGGAGCTGGAGGGGCAGTATGTGTCCTATGAGGTCAAATACCCTCTTGGCTCCTACATGGAGGAGATGGTCACCAAAAAGGTGAACGGCGTGAGCAGAGGCACCTCCAAATCGCGGCTGGGCTACGTTGTGTACGATGAGAACCGGGATGATTTCCTGGCAGTGGAGTGCGCGGTCAAGCAGGAGGACGGCATGGAGGAGCTGGCGGATCAGTTCTGGGCGGCTCTGGATGGAGAGGGCGATGTCGCGGAGACCGGGATTGTGGTCAAGGGCAGCCTGGAACTGCTCTCAGGCGAGGACCTTCGCTATTACAAGAAAGCCCTGGGCTCGGTGCTGGACGAAGTGCCGGACACGGTCTATGTGATCACAGGCGGAAAAATAAAAGGGGACACGGTCGGCAACATTTATGGATTCAGCGCCTTCGGCGTGGCTTTGGCCCTGATCGGCCTGGTGGCTCTGGGCAACGCCTCGTCCAAGGCCATCGGGCGCAGCGTGGCGGATTATCTGGCGGCTCATCCCCAGTTTAAGGAGGAAGAGCTGGAGCAGGACTTCAGCGGCGCGTTGAAGCTGGGCAGCCTCTGGGTTGGAAAGCGCTGGACCTTCGGCATGTTCTCGGATAAGAAGGCGATCCACGAAAACGATACGATGATCTGGGTTTACCCCTTCTCCGAGCGAAGCGGGAAAAATACGGTCAGCATGATGGGCGTGGTTTTCCTGGACGGGTCCTTCGTGTCCAAGGCCCTGTCCGGCGGACGCACCAAAAAGGCCATGGCGGAATACGATAGGCTGGGACACATTGTCACCGGGAACGATTCGTCCTACCGGAATGTGCTGGCCGGCGGGATGGATGATTTCCTCAAGCTGAAATATTACCCGGCTAAGGGCATGCCGGCGGCGGCCACGGAAAAAACGGCGGCGGAAGAGCCGGCGGCGGAGCCGGGCCAGCAGCCAAACCAGGAGGCGTAGGCCGGAGCGGTACATAAGCGGCACCAAAGCGGTACGAATCCGCAGAAAACAGAACATCCACGTCAAAAATACCGCAGTCTCTGCAAAATTCGCAGAGGCTGCGGTATTCTATTTGTCCCGGGCCGTCTCCAGCCAGCTGTCCGCCATCTCGTACTGCTCTCTTGTGAAGGTGATCTTGCCCTTGCACAGGGTGAAGAACCCCTCCTCCTTCAACTGGCGGATGGTCCTGTTTAAGGTTTTCACGTTGATGCCGATCTCCTCCTGCATGAGCTGGCGGGTCCGGCTGACCGTGACCTGCTTGGGCGGCGCGGGGCCGTCGATGCCGCACTGGCGGCCGTATTTCACAATGTAGTCCAGCAGCAGGTAGCTGGGCGGGTAGAAGAGCTTAGCGCCGTTGTTGTAGGAGGAGCGGTAGAGCTTGAACGCAGTGTGACGGCTCGTGAGGCGCAGGATGTTCATATCCTCGGCCAGCCAGCGCTCCGCATCCCTGCGGCTGATGTAGGCCACCACATTTTCCGTCACCGCCTCGATTGTGACCGAGGTACGGGGCATGCCGGCCAGTATGGTGACCTCCCCGATGAAATCAATGGCCTTGTTGCTCTCGATCATATACACGTTTCCGTTCTCGAATTCATTGATGACCCGGTTCTCGCCCTGGGCCACGATTCCGAAATAGCCCAGCTCCATATTTTTCTGGTGAATGATGGACCCGGCGGCGTGAGTGCGCACCGTGCAGCGGCTGCGGATGTCCCCGGGCATGTTCCGGGTGTATTCTAAAAGCTTGGGAACCTTCTGTTCCAGTTCGGTCAGCGTCATTTCCATCCCTCGTTTCATTTGTCCGGCGGCCTGCGCCGCCTGTGCTTATTGATCTAAGTATATCACCCCTGCTTTGGGGGAATCAATGAAAATTTCCGTTAAAAGTGCTCATTTGTCCTTTTTTGCAGCGCGTAATTTGGCTAAAATACTGATTACAAGGTGATTGTAACAGCCGGACGGGGTGAAAAATAACAGCCGGCTGGAAAGGAGGGGCTCTTATGAGCGGAAAGAAGGAAAATTATGTGTACGGTTCGCTGAGGGAACGGTTTGCGCTGGAATGGAAGATATTCGCGCTGGCTTTTGTGTTCATCCTGATCGCGGACAACATCGGGCAGATCAAGATCCCGGTGGGCAAGGGGATGTTCATTCTGTTCCCCATATTTTACGCCATTATTTTGGGGGTGCTCAGCGGACCGCAGGTGCTCAAAATCGTGGACAGCCGCCATGTGAAGGCGGCGTCCAAGCTGGTGGTGGTGGGGATTTGTCCCTTTATCGCCAAGCTGGGGATCACGGCGGGCGCCAACATCGACACCATTCTCAACTCCGGGCCGGCGCTTCTGCTGCACGGCTTCGGCAACCTGCTGGGACCGCTTTTGGCCATGCCCATCGCCATTTTGCTGGGAATGAAGCGCGAGGCCGTGGGCGCCTGCCATTCCATCAACAGGGAGTATCACATGGCGCTGATCAACAACATCTACGGGCCGGACTCTGCGGAGGCCAGGGGCAGCCTGTCAATCTACATTGTGGGGGGCATGGTTGGCACCATCTATTTCGGGCTGATGGCCTCGGTGGTGGGCATGACCGGATGGTTCCATCCCCAGGCGCTGGGCCTCGCTTCCGGTGTGGGAGCGGGCATCATGATGGCCAGCGCCAGCGCCAGCCTGTGCGCCATCTATCCGGGCAGCGCCGAGCTCATTTCCACCATGGCCAGCGCCGGCGAGACCATGGCCGGAATCACAGGCATCTACATCACCATGTTTATCGCAATTCCCCTGGCGGATAAGCTTTACCGGATTCTGGAACCGAAGCTGGGGCGGTTTGCACTGAAGGAGAAGAAGGAGGAGAAGGCGGCATGAGATACATAGAATGGTTTGTACTGTTTGTACTGGGGGCCTGCGGGACGGGCCTGGCGAATTTACTGGGATACGGCGTCAGCTTTGCGGATTCCATTCCGGGCCTGGCGGTGCTGCTGGTGATCTCCATGATCGCGGTGGTTTTCACCAAGGTGCTCCCCTTAAAGCTGCCCATCGTAGCGTACTGCTCCATCATCGGCCTGCTGTCCGCCTGCCCCCTCTCCCCTGTGCGCGAGTTCGTGATCCAGGCGGCCGGAAACATCAATTTTACGGCCCCGTTTACTATGGTGGGCGCCTTTGCGGGTCTGGCGATCAGCGACCAGCTGAAAACATTTCTCAGCCAGGGCTGGAAGATTCTGATTGTAGGTATTTTTGTGATGACCGGAACGTTTTTGGGGTCCTGCCTGTGGGACCAGATGATTCTGACGCTCACCGGGGCGATCTGACGGAGGAGGGAAGAAAATGCAAAAATGCGATCTGTTGATTAAGGGCGCGGATGTGTTGATAAACAGCGGCGAACTGCGGGAACATGTGGATATCGCGGCGGCGGACGGAAGGATTCTGGCTGTGGGCGAAAATCTGGGGGAACAGTATGAGGCGGATGAGACCCTGGACGGGCGGTATAAGCTGTTTATGCCGGGGCTGATCGACAGCCACATGCACACAGGACAGCAGCTCTTAAAGGGCCTGGTGCTGGACGCCAAGCCCATCATCTGGACCAGGGTCATGCTTCCCTTTGAGAGCACGCTGACGCCGGAGAAAATGCGGCTTTCCGCCCAGGCGGCGGCGCTGGAGATGATCAAGTCCGGCACGGCCGGTTTCATCGATGCGGGCAGCTATTTTATGGAGGAGGCCGCCGCTGTCTATGAGCAGAGCGGACTCAGAGGAGCCCTCAGCTATTCCACCATGGACGAGGAGGGGCTGCCGGAATCCATCGCCATGGACGCCGTGGAGGCGGTGCGGCGCACGGATTCCCTGTTCGAGGCCTTCCACGGCAGAGGAAACCTCAAGGTCTACTATTCCCTGCGGGCGCTGAATTCCTGCTCCGGCCGTCTGGTGGAGCTGGAAGCGGATCACGCCCGGGCCAGGGGCACCATGCTCCAGGCCCACATGAACGAGTATATGGGCGAGGTCAAGGGCATCATCGGGCGGGAGGGCATGCGGCCCTACGAGTATCTGGAAAAAATGCAGGTGTTGGACAACAATTTCCTGGGCGCCCACAGCCTGATTCTCTCCGATCAGGAAAAGGAGCTGGTGCGGGAACGCGGCGTGAAGGTCTGCCACTGCCCCTTCAGCAACTGCGGCAAGGCCGTCCCGGACACGCCGCAGCTGCTGGAAATGGGAATCCCGGTGGGCATGGGCACGGACGGAGCGGCCCACGGCGGCTTGAGCCTGTGGAATGAAATGAAGATTTTCCGCTCGGTGATGAACATTTTCCACGGAGTGCCCAACGGCAACCCCAAGGTGATGCCGGCGGAGACGATCCTGCGCATGGTGCTGGAGGGCGGGGCGGCCGCCCTGGGCGAGGAAGGGCTGCTGGGCCGCGTGGAAGCGGGGTACAAGGCGGATTTGATCGGTATCGACATGAACCAGCCCCATCTGTGCCCCACCGGCGACAAGATTCACACGCTGCTGGAGTGCGTGAACGCCGGGGATGTGTCCGACATGGTGGTGTCCGGCAAGGTTCTGATGAAGAACCGCAGCGTGCTCACCATGGACGAAGAACGGATTCTTTACGAGTCCCGCAAATATATGGAAGAAAACGGGCGGAGCTGAGCGGATTTACAGCCATCGCTGCCCGGAAAATAAATCAATGAGTTGGAGGAATCTGGAAAATGGGATTCTGGATGATCGTAGTTGCGGCAAATCTGGTGGTCGGCGTCCTGGTGGGGCTGACGGGCGTGGCGGGCTTTCTGCTGCCCATCGTGTATACCGGTCCTTTAGGGATGGGCGTACCGGAGGGGCTGGCGCTGAGCTTTGCGGCCTTTATCGTGTCCGGCGCCCTGGGGTCGGCGAACTATAGGAAAGCGGGAAATTTGGATATTCCCTTCGGCATCCGCCTGAGCATCGGCAGCCTGGCCGGGGCGGCTCTGGGGGTGCGGCTGAACCTGGTAATCCCTGAGGGACAGGTGAAAATACTCCTGTACGTGGTGGTGCTCCTGTCCGGCGTCTCCATTCTCCTGCGCAAGGACAGGGCCCAGGACCAAAACGGGGAGAAGGCGGGCTACCAGATTACGGAACACCTGATGGCGACCTTGGCTCTGGGCTTTGTGACCGGCGTGATCTGCTCCCTGTCCGGTGCCGGAGGGCCGGTGCTGGTGATGCCCCTGCTGGTAGTGCTGGGCGTGGGCGTGCGCACCGCGGTGGGCGTGGCGCTGTTTAACTCCGTGTTTATCGGAATCCCGGCCTGCATCGGCTACATGACCCAGTGCTCCGCTTTAGATCTGCTGCCCGTGCTGGGGGCCGCGCTGGCGGCCCATGGGATCGGGGTGGTGTTTGGCAGCAAAAACGCGGTGCGGATCAACCAGCTGATCCTGAAAAAGGGGATTGCGGTGTTTTCGATTTTGATTGCGGTCTGGAAGCTGGCATTTTAAAGGATATATGATATAATGTGATCACTAGACGAAAATCGTTGAAGGTATGGAAAACGGGAGAGGCGGCCCTGGGCGCGGCGGCTCCCGTTTTTTAGTCTGCGCCGCCGGCGAGGAGGAGAACATGGAGAGACCGAACAAAAATCAACAGCGCCTGCGCTATACCCTGGCGTTTCTTGCGCTGTTTGCCCTGGAGGCGTTCATCGCGCTGCGGGTGCGGGACCGGTTTGTGCGCCCC
Organism: Enterocloster asparagiformis; assembly: GCA_018380885.1. Lineage (GTDB taxonomy): Bacteria > Bacillota > Clostridia > Lachnospirales > Lachnospiraceae > Enterocloster. Next base: position 131,173 of record JAGZSY010000013.1, on the reverse strand, counting down.
TACCTGGGGGATGTGATGGTGGTCTGGGTGGTGTACTGCTTTGTGCGGGCCGTCCGCCCGCTGGGATGGAAGCGCCTGCCCCTCTATGTGTTCTGGTTTGCGGTGTTCATCGAGTGGCTGCAATACCTGCAGTTGGCGAAGCTGCCGTTTTTCGCCGGAAATCCTGTGGCCCGGGTGGTGCTGGGGTCCGTGTTCGACTGGGCGGATATCCTGTGCTATGGAACAGGCTGCCTGGCGCTGGCCGCCTGGGAGCGGTGGACGGCCCGACGGTATTTGTGATATAATCGGAAAAACGTAACCCTTGCCATCAATCCTTCGGATGGTGGCATAATAGGGATATAAACACGCAGCGCCGCCGCCCGGAAAGAGGCCGGGAGCGGGCGAGGTTTCATCGTGAAGGGAGTCATCATATGGAGCAGAGAGAGATCGGAACGTCAGGAATATTGGCCAGCGGGCTGTCCATGGGCGCGTGGGCCATCGGCGGAGGGACATGGTGGGGGGACAACGACGACGCGGAGTCCGTCCGCACCATCCACGCGGCCCTGGACCAGGGGATCAACTGGATCGACACGGCACGGGTTTACGGATTCGGACACAGCGAGGAGGTGGTGGGAAAAGCCATAAGGGACCGCCGCCACGACGTGATTTTGTCCACGAAATGCGGTTTGCAGTGGTACGACGACGGGGGCGAATTTCATTTTTCAAGAGAAGGGCACACCGTGCATCGGGACCTGCGGCCCCAGGCCATCCGCCGGGACCTGGAGCTCAGCCTGAAAGCGCTGGGCACGGACTATATCGACGTGTACTACACCCACTGGCAGTGTAAAACCTACGGCCTGGTGCCCATCGCGGAGACCATGGGCGAGCTCACGCGCATGAAGGAGGAGGGCAAGATCCGGGCCATCGGCGCTTCCAACGTGGAGCTGCGCCACCTGGAGGATTACCGCCGGTGCGGTCAGTTGGATGCGATTCAGGAAAAGTACAGTATGCTGGACCGCCGGGTGGAGCGGGAGCTGCTGCCCTACTGCGAGGCCAACGCCGTTACGCTGCAGACCTACTCGCCCATCGAGCAGGGGCTGCTGACCGGCACAGTGCCCGACAACTACGTTCCCAAGCCCGGGGAGACCAGGGAGAACAAATTCTGGTGGAGGCCGGAGAACATCGCCATCGCCAACGAAATGATGGCCGGCTGGCGGGATTTGGCGGATCGTTACCACTGCTCCACCGCCAACCTGGTGATCCGCTGGTCCATGATGCGCAGCCCTCAGTTTAACATCCTGTGCGGGGCCAGAAAGCTGCCTCAGATCGCGGAGAATGTCAAATCCGCCGGCGTGGAGCTGTCCCAAGCCGATTTCCAGCGCATGGAGAGGGACGCGGACCAGGCGATACTGCGGGCGGAAGGCCGGGGCTGAGCCGCCGGTTTTACCGGCCCCGCCGTGCGGCGGCCGCGGGAAGCTTCTTTATAGCTTCTTTATAGAATCTTTATATGGCTTGTGGAAATTTTGTCTATCTTCTTTATATATCCTCCGGTTAAAATAAAATTAGGATATATGACAGCGTGTTAGAAAATTCTTTCCCTCCATCCGCACTGCCCGTTTGCGCCTCCCTGACGGGGAGCAAAGCTCCAAAAAACGCGGCGCGCGGCTGGCGGAACGCGATTTTCCAACGCGCTCTGGGAAGGAGGGCGCACTATGTTATTTCGCAAGGGTAAAAAGATCGTCATTGTCGGTTCCAGTCAGTGGGGAGCAAGGTTAGCCGGCCAGCTCTCCGCCAAAGGCTACGACGTAGTGGTGGTGGACAGCCGGAGGGATGCGTTTCGAAAGCTGCCGGAGGATTTTAAAGGAAACCAGGTGGAGGGGGATGTGACTGACCCCAGGGTGCTGGAACGGTGCGGGGCCGGAAAGGCCGTGGCCCTGGTGGCCGCTACGCAGAATGACAACGTTAACCTGATGGTGGGCCAGATCGCCCGCTGTCTGATGGAGGTGGAGCACGTGTACGTGATGCTGGAGGACAGGCAGCGCCAGAAGATCATCGGCGATTCGGGCATCACGGCCGTCTGCCCGCTGGAATCCTCGGCCGAGGAGTACGCGCGCATCGTGGGGGAGGCCTGCCGAAAGGAGGCAGTATGAAGATACTGGTTGCCGGAGGCCGGGAAACGGCGGATTATCTGATCGAACTTTTAAAGAGCGCGGGGCATAGGGTGATCGTGGTCCAGGAGGACCGCGCCTACTGCGAGTATTTGTCCGCAAAGCACGATCTGGCTGTGACCTGCGGGAATCCATGCCAGGAGGAAGTCTTAGCGGAGGCGGGCATCCGCAGCTGCGGTATGCTGGTGGCCCTGGAGCCAAGGGACGCGGACAATCTGGAGGTGTGCCAGGTGGCAAAGCGCCTGATGGGAGTGAAAAAAACCGCGTGCCTGGTCCAGAACCCGGCCAATGTGGAAATATTCCAACGGCTGGGAGTGGACCACGCCGTCAGCCCCGCGCAGATTCTGGCCGGATATGCCGGATCGGACTGAGAAACGCGCGTTGAAGGGAAATATTTGATATGTCTCATGATTACGGAAAAGAAGCAGCCCAGCTGGTGGGAGCGTGGATGAAAATTGCCATCATCTGGGTTTTATCCACGATGCTGGCGATTCTGATGAGCAAAGCCGGCCTGCGGGCGGAGAATCTGTTGTTGGTTTACCTGGTGGGCGTGCTGATCAGCATCGTGCTCACCGGCAGTCTGACCTGGGGGATTCTCTCGGCGTTTGTGTTTGCTTTGACGTTCAACTACCTGTTTACGGAGCCAAAGCTGACGTTTCACATGTACGACGCCAACTATGCGATCTCCGTGTTGATTTTCGTGGTGGTGGCGGTCATTGTGTCCACGCTGATGGTCAAATTGCAGCGGCAGATGCAGATCGCCAACAAGAAGCGGGAGATTACCAGCAGGATCAACGCCATCGGCAACGGCTTCCTCAATGTGTCGGGATTCGACGAGATTAAGCGCTACAGCGAGGAGAGCCTGGCGGGCCTGACGGGCAAGCGCGTGACGGTCATGCTCAAGGAGAGCAGCAGGGAGGAATTTCCCAACGCGCTGGCCGAGTGGTGCTACAACCAGTCCCTTCCCTGCGGCCACGGGGAATGCCAGTTCCCCGGCGACAGCGGCCTTTACATTCCCATCAAGAACCGGGAAAAAACCTACGGCGTGATCGTGTTCGACTGCACGGACTGGTCCCTCCGGGAGGAGGAGAAGGTCTACGTGGATACGGTGATCTCCCAGATCACCCTGGTGATTGAGCGGGAGCAGTTGAGCCGCGAGAAGGAGAACAACCGGATTCAGATGGAGCGGGAGCGCTTAAAGAGCACGCTGCTGCGCAGCATTTCCCACGATCTGCGCACCCCCCTCACAGGCATCGGCAGCAACGCCGGTTTCCTGTGCGACAACATCGGAATTATCGACCAGGATACGGTTTGCAGTATGCTGAGGGATATCTGCAAGGATACGGAGTGGCTCAGCACCATGGTGGAAAACCTGCTGAATCTGACCAGAATCCAGGAGGGCAGGCTGGATATCAATAAGACCAAGGAAGTGGTGGACGACATGATCGGCTCCGCCGTGAAGCTGGTCTCAAAGCGCATCGGAAACCACCAACTGAAAACGAAAACTCCGGAGGAGATTCTGCTCTTCTCCGTGGACGGGCGCCTGTTCATCCAGGTGCTGGTCAACCTTTTGGACAACGCGTTCCGCCACTCAGGGGAAGGCGCCACGGTGACGATTTCCGCGGAGCGAGTGGGGGACAGTATCCGGTTCCAGGTTTCCGACAACGGGGTGGGGATACCGGAAGATAAGATGGCGCAGATTTTCGACAATTTCTTTACCACCGCGTACCAGGATGGGGACCGCCAGCGCGGCGTGGGTCTGGGGCTTACCATCTGCAAGGCCATTGTGGAGGCCCAGGGCGGAAAAATCTCGGCGTTTAACAACAGCGCCGGCGGTGCGACTTTTTGTGTAGAGATGCCGATGGAGGATATGAAAGGTGAATGAACTGACTATATTGGTGATTGAGGACGACAAAACCATTCAGAACTTTCTGAAGATTTCCCTTCAGACCAAGGGATATAAGTATATTCTGGCGGATAACGGCCTTTCGGGGATATCTTATTTCTATGCGGACAATCCTGATCTGATCCTGCTGGACCTGGGCCTGCCGGATGTGGACGGCATGGAGGTATTGCGGCAGATTCGCCAGAAGTCGGAGGTGCCCATCATCATCGTGTCCGCCAGAGGGCAGGAGCGGGAGAAGGTGTCGGCCCTGGACGAGGGCGCGGACGACTTCGTGATGAAGCCCTTCAACGCTGAGGAGCTTTTGGCCAGAATCAGGGTGGCGCTGCGCCACAAGGGGACGGTAAAAAAGCAGATGACCGAGTTTGAGCTGGATTACCTGAAGATTGATTTTGAGAAGCGCAAGATCTTTGTCCACGGCCAGGAGATTCATCTGACGCCCATTGAGTACAAGATGATGACGCTGCTGGTGAACAACAGCGGCAAGGTGCTGACCCATCACTACATCCAGAACGAGGTCTGGGGCTACGACACCACGGACGACTATCAGTCCCTGCGGGTGTTTATGGCCAATATCCGCCGCAAAATCGAGGACGACACGGCCAACCCACGTTTTATTCTGACAGAGGTGGGCGTGGGGTATCGGTTCGCGGACGAATAAGGAAAAAATTGGGAATACAGAATAAGGGGAATTGTTTCTCGGAGCCGAAGGCCGGGGGACGATTCCCCTTTCTGCGTTTATGGGATCTTTATGGACAGCGGAAAGTGAACAATGGAATCTTTATCAGGGGCCATGCTAACATAGCTTATCATAAAAAGAGGAGGAAAAAGCTATGGCAATTATGTACGGCCTTGTAGGCGCGACCGCAGTGGGTATACTCCTATACCTGGTAATGATTCTATTGAGAGGTGACAAACAATGACAAACGTGGCTGTTCAGATGATCGGATATTGTGTCATACTGGTTCTGTTGGCAATACCGCTGGGAACATATATCGCAAAGGTGATGAACGGGGAGCCGGTTTTTCTGTCAAGGCTCCTGCGCCCGGCGGAGCGCGGCATTTACAGAGTACTGAAAATTGACGAGAACGAGGATATGGACTGGAAGAAATACTCAGTCTGCACGGCGGTATTCAGCGTGTTCAGCCTGTTTGTGCTGTGGTTTATCCTGTGCTTCCAGAAATTTCTCCCCATGAATCCCCAGGGGATCGGCAATATGAGCTGGCATTTGGGATTCAACACGGCCTCCAGCTTTACCACCAACACCAACTGGCAGGCCTACTCCGGCGAGTCCGGCCTGAGCTACTTCAGCCAGATGGTGGGACTGAATTTCCAGAACTTCGTCTCCGCCGCCGTGGGCATCGTGGTGCTGTTCGCCCTGATCCGCGGGTTTGTGCGGGTGAAGAAAACAGGGCTGGGAAATTTCTACGCGGATATGACGAGAACAGTGCTGTATGTGCTGATTCCGCTGTCCATCGTGGTCTCCCTGGTCATCGCCTCCCAGGGCACGCCCCAGACCTTCAGCCGGTATGACGAGGTGGAGCTGCTTGAGCCTGTGACGGTGGAAAACGACGATGGGACCACGACAGTGGTCACCAAGCAGGTGGTTCCGCTGGGGCCGGCAGCCAGCCAGATCGCGATCAAGCAGCTGGGCACAAACGGCGGCGGATTTTTCGGAAACAACTCCGCCCATCCCTTTGAGAATCCCACGCCGTTGTCCAACCTGTTTGAAATGATCTCGCTCCTGCTGATCCCCGCGGCCCTGTGCTTTACCTTTGGGCAAAATGTGAGGGATAAGCGGCAGGGAATCGCCATTTTCCTGGCCATGTTCATCCTGCTGGCGGTGTCCCTCGCCATTGTAGGAACGGCCGAGCAGAGCGGCACCCCCCAGATCAGCCAGAGCGGCGCGGTCTACACGGGGACGGACGGCCAGCCGGGCGGCAACATGGAGGGCAAGGAGACGCGCTTCGGCATCGCCACCTCCACCACCTGGGCCGTGTTCACCACGGCGGCCTCCAACGGGTCGGTCAACAGTATGCACGACAGCTACACGCCCATAGGCGGCATGATCCCCATGCTTCTCATGCAGCTGGGCGAGGTGGTGTTTGGGGGCACGGGCTGCGGACTGTACGGAATGATCGGGTTTGCCGTTATGACGGTGTTCATCGCCGGACTGATGGTGGGCAGGACGCCGGAATATCTCTGCAAGAAGATTGAGCCCTTTGAGATGAAGATGGCGGTTTTGGTCTGCCTGGCCACGCCGGTGGCGATCCTGGTGGGCAGCGGCATCGCGGCCCTGCTTCCCGCCACCCATGAGAGCTTAAACAACCCGGGCGCCCACGGATTCTCGGAGGTTCTCTACGCGTATTCATCCGCGGGCGGCAACAACGGCTCCGCGTTTGCGGGATTCAACGCCAACACGCCGTTCTTGAATGTGAGCATCGGGCTGGTCATGCTCTTCGTGAGGTTTGTGCCCATGTTCGCCACGCTGGCTATCGCCGGAAGCCTGGTGAGGAAGAAAAAGGTGGCGGTCAGCTCCGGCACCCTGCCCACCCACAACGCCATGTTTATTTTCCTGCTGATCTTCGTGGTGCTGCTGGTTGGCGCTCTGAGCTTCTTCCCGGCGCTGTCCCTGGGACCTGTGGCAGAATTTTTTGAGATGATCGCATAGATCGCATAACGGAAGGAATGAATCGATATGAAGGACCAAAAAAATAAAAGTATTTTTGCTGACCGAAACATAATGAGCCGGGCCCTGAAGGATTCGGTGCTGAAGCTCAATCCAAAAATTCAGGTGAAAAACCCGGTTATGTTCATGGTGTTTGTATCCGCCATCCTGACCCTTGCGCTCTTTGTGATGGCCCTGGCGGGAATCCGGGACGCCCATCCGGGATACATACTGGCGATTTCCATTATCCTGTGGTTTACCTGCCTGTTCGGCAATTTTGCGGAAGCCATAGCCGAGGGCAGGGGCAAGGCCCAGGCCGACGCTCTGCGGGCCGGGCGCAGGGACGTGACGGCGTCCAGAATCCCCTCCGCGGACCGCAAGTCCGAGGCGCAGCTGGTGAAATCCACCGAGCTGCGCAAAGGGGATCTGGTGATTGTGAGGGCGGGAGAACAGATTCCCGCCGACGGCGACGTGGTGGAGGGCGCGGCCTCGGTGGATGAGAGCGCAATCACCGGAGAGTCCGCGCCGGTGATCCGCGAGAGCGGCGGGGACCGGAGCGCCGTGACCGGAGGAACCACGGTGATCTCCGACTGGCTGGTGGTGAAAATCACCAGCAATCCCGGGGAAGGCTTTATGGATAAAATGATCGCCATGGTGGAGGGCGCTTCCAGGAAAAAGACCCCCAACGAGCTGGCGCTGCAGATATTCCTGGTGGCCCTATCTATTATCTTTGTGCTGGTCACCGTGGCCCTGTACTCCTACTCGGTGTTCGCCTCCGTGGAAAAGGGGGCTGTCAACCCCACCTCCATCACCAACCTGGTGGCGCTGCTGATCTGTCTGGCGCCCACCACCATCGGCGCCCTGCTGTCCGCCATCGGCATCGCGGGCATGAGCCGTTTAAACCAGGCCAACGTGCTGGCCATGAGCGGGAGAGCCATCGAGGCCGCGGGCGATGTGGATACCCTGCTTCTCGACAAGACCGGCACCATCACCCTGGGCAACCGGCAGGCGGACGCCTTCATCCCGGTGGACGGTGCGGATGAGAGGGAGCTGGCGGATGCAGCCCAGCTCTCCTCCCTGGCGGATGAGACGCCCGAGGGCCGCAGCATCGTGGTGCTGGCCAAGGAGCGTTTCGGAATCCGCGGCCGCAATATGGAAGAGCTGAGCGCGGAATTTGTGCCCTTTACTGCCAAAACCAGGATGAGCGGAGTCAACATACACGGTTCGGAAATTCGCAAGGGCGCCGCGGACGCTGTGAAAGCCTATGTCACCGCCCGGGGCGGACAGTTCAGCCGGGAGTGCGAGGACACGGTTGCCCGCATCGCAAACCAGGGCGGGACGCCGCTGGTGGTGGCCAGGGACGGCCGGGTGCTGGGCGTCGTGGAGCTGAAGGACATTGTGAAGCAGGGGGTGAAGGAGAAGTTTGCGGATTTGAGGAAAATGGGAATCCGCACCATCATGATCACCGGCGACAACCCGCTGACCGCAGCCTCCATCGCCGCGGAGGCGGGGGTGGACGATTTTCTGGCGGAGGCCACGCCCGAGGCTAAGCTGGAAATGATCCGGGAATACCAGGCCAAGGGCCATCTGGTGGCTATGACCGGGGACGGCACCAACGACGCCCCCGCACTGGCCCAGGCGGACGTGGCGGTGGCCATGAACACCGGCACCCAGGCGGCCAAGGAGGCCGGCAATATGGTGGACCTGGATTCCTCGCCTACCAAGCTGATCGAGATTGTGAAGATCGGCAAACAGCTGTTGATGACCAGGGGCTCCCTGACCACCTTCAGCATCGCCAACGACGTGGCGAAATACTTCGCCATTATTCCGGCGCTTTTTATGGGGCTTTACCCGGGACTGGCCGCGCTGAACATCATGGGGCTTCACAGCGCCCAGAGCGCCGTGCTCTCCGCCATTATCTACAACGCTCTGATTATCGTGGCGCTGATCCCCCTGGCGCTAAAGGGCGTGAAATACCGCGAGGTGTCCGCGGCAAAGATGCTCAGCGGGAATCTCCTGGTTTACGGTCTGGGCGGCATTATCATACCCTTTGCGGCCATAAAGGCCATCGATGTGCTGCTCACCACAACCGGTATGATTGTATAGGAAGGAAAGGAAGAACATGATGAAAACAGTAAAAACAGTCATTCCCAAGATGCTCGGATTTTTCCTGGTCATGCTGGCCATCACCAGCCTGCTCTACCCGGCCCTGATCACGGGTATCTCCAGGGCCGTATTTCCCAGACAGTCCACCGGATCCATTATTGTGGGCAGCGACGGGAAAAAGTATGGGAGCGAGCTTTTGGCCCAGGAGTTCACGGACGATCAATATCTGTGGGGCAGGATCATGAACGTGGATACCGCCACATTCACCGGCGAGGACGGGGAGCCCCTCCTGTATTCCTGGGCCTCCAACAAGACGCCGGCCGGCGAGGAGCTTGAGGCGCTGGTGGCGGAGCGGGTGGAGCGGCTTCGGGCCGCCAACCCGGAACAGGGGGAAGCGCCCATCCCGGTAGATTTGGTCACCTGCTCCGGCAGCGGGCTGGACCCGGAGATATCGCCGGCCGCCGCCCGGTACCAGGCTGCGCGGATTGCGCAGGCCAGGGGGATCGCCGCCGAGGACGTGCAGGCGGTCATCGACCGGTACACCACCGGCAGGACCTTTGGGCTATTCGGGGAGCCGAGAGTCAATGTGCTGAAGGTGAACCTGGCGTTAGATGGAAAATTGTAAATTTTTAGGAAAATAGTCCTGAGCTGCCGCGATGCACGGCAGCTCTGAAACGCGTTTACTAGCTGCAAATGTGGTTTGACGGCAGCGGTATCATAAAAAAGACAGGGGTCGTGAACATATGGATGGCAGACCGGATCCGGAACAGATTTTGAGAAAGAATTTTCCCAAGGGGCAGGACAGCGGCCGCGGGCGCATGAAGATTTTCTTCGGCTATGCGGCCGGGGTGGGAAAAACCTATGCGATGCTGGAGGCGGCCCGGGACGAGGCGGCGGCCGGGAGGGACGTGCTGGCCGGGTATATCGAACCCCATGACCGCCCGGAGACCATGGCCCTGCTCTCCGGGCTGGAGGTGCTGCCTCCAAAGTGGATCAAGTACAAGGGCATCGAGCTGCGGGAATTTGACTTGGACGGCGTGCTGATCCGCCGCCCGGGTCTGGTTCTGGTGGATGAACTGGCCCACACCAACGTGGAGGGCTGCCGCCACAGGAAGCGCTGGCAGGACGTGGTCGAGCTTCTGGAGGCCGGCATCGACGTGTACACCACCGTGAACGTCCAGCATCTGGAGAGCCTCCACGATATTGTGGCCTCCATCACCCATGTCCGCGTGAACGAGCGCATCCCGGACCGCATTTTCGACCAGGCGGACCAGGTGGAGCTGGTGGACATCTCCCCGGAGGAGCTGCAAAAGCGGCTGGAGGAGGGGAAGATTTACCGGAAGGAGCAGGCAGGGCGCGCCGCGGCGAATTTTTTTACTGTGGAAAATCTCTCTGCGCTGCGGGAAATCGCGCTGCGCCGGACCGCGGACCGGGTGAACCGGGAGGTGGTGCGGGAGCGGGAGGCGGCGGGCAAGGACTATTACACAGGGGAACACGTGCTGGTCTGCCTGTCCCCGTCCCCCACCAACGCCAGGGTAATCCGCACCGCAGCCCGCATGGCCGGCGCGTTTCACGGGGACTTTACGGCGATCCTGGTGGAGACCGCGCAGATCAAACAGGAAAATGAGAAAATATCCAGGAAGATGGAGGCGAATATCGCCCTGGCCAAGCAGTTTGGGGCCAATGTGATCACCCTGTACGGCGAGGATATTGTGGAGCAGATCGCCGGGTACGCCAGGCGCAACGGCATCTCCAAGATCGTGATTGGGCGCACGGTGCAAAAGCCCCATCTGTTCTATGTGAAACCGACCCTGATCGACCGTCTGATCAAGCGGCTGCCCAACATGGACATCTACGTGATTCCCGACAGCAACGGGGTTCCCCGGATTGGGAAACGGAAAATTCTGGAAATATTTGAAAAGAAAAACAGGGGGGAGCTGTTGAAAACAGCGCTGATCCTGGGAATTGCCACCCTGGCGTCCCTGCTGCTGGACCAGGCTCAGGTCGGGGAGATCAACGTGGTCATGGTCTATATCATGGGGGTGGTGTGGGTGGCCTACGCCACCAGCGGCAGGCGCTGGGGCGTAATGGCGTCCCTGGCCGCGGTGCTGCTGTTCAACTTCTTTTTTACGGAGCCGCGCTTTACGCTGGAGGCGGATGCGGCCTCCTATCCCTTTACCTTTGCCGCCATGCTGTTCTGCGCCCTAGTGACCAGCACGCTGGCCGGACGGCTGAAGGAGCAGGCCGGGATTGCGGAGCGGGATTCGCGGTACATGCAGGTGCTGTTGAACGTGAGCCGCAGCCTGCGAAAGGGCCAGAGCGCGCAGGAGGTGTTAGAAATCTGCGGAAGGCAGGTGAAAAGCCTTCTGGGGCGGAATATCGTGGTCTACAATACGATGGATGGCAAGCTTTCCGGGCGCAGGATTTTTGCGCTGGAGGGCGAGGAAGCATCCGCTGCCCAGGTGTTTTCCGGCAGCGACGAGGAGGCGGTGGCGGCCTGGGCCTTTAAAAACCGGCACAAGGCCGGGCGCACCACCGACACCCTGCCTGGGGCAAAGGCCCGCTACACGCCGGTTTACAGGGGGAAATCCACCTACGCGGTGATCGGCGTGGAGCTAAAGGGGGACGACACGATCCCGCCCAATGATAAGAACGTGCTGAACACCATCGCGGCGGAGGCGGCGGCCAGGCTGACGGAGCTGGCGGAAGATTGAACGCAATTTATGAAACATTAACAGCGGTCGGACCGTAAGCAATGGAAAATTTATGAGCGGCCATGGTATTCTGTAATTACAGAGAGGAAGTGATTCCATGGCTGCAAAATTATTGATGAATTTAAAGGCTCCGCTGGAAGCGTTCTGCGACCGCTTTCCACTGTTTTCCATGGTGGTGCTGCAGGCTGTGATGGCGGTTGCCATGATGGCTGCGGTGGGAGGTATCGCGCTGGCGGGGGGCACCGTGATCTGGCTGTTTTACCGGGCCGCCGGCCTTATGTAGGGAAATACAAAATTGAAAGATACTGTAAAACGCGAAAATGTACTTGAAAAATCCTCCCAAACTGTATAAACTGTTAGGTATATATGTTTAGGGCAACTGTTCGGCAGATCTGCATATTGACTGCGCTGGCCGCGGGAAAGCGTGGAAAAGCGGGCCAAATCCCACGGCCCCAGGGGATATGGGATAGCGTAAAACCGCCACTGCAGGGTATTGAACAGCTGCGTTCAGCAAAACTGAATACCGGCAGGATTTGACGAGGATACAGACATGAAGATATTGTATAGTAAAACGCTGGATGGAATCTGCATCCGGCGTTGTTTTGGTTTAGACGGAACGGTGCAGATTCCGACCGCCGTGGCGGGGGAGCCGGTGACCCGGCTGGCGGCCTATCTGTTTTCCGGCTCCATGGGCCGCGCCGTTAGGGATCAGGGGGGATTTAAGGAACCGCTGTATCTCTGGGATTGCGGGGAGAATCAGGAGACCGGGATCCAGGGGGATGCCGCGGACACGGAGCAGTGCCAGGGGCTTCCGGCCGTCTGCGGCGGAGGAGTCGAAGCGGTGTGCCTCCCGGACGGGGTGAAGGCGGTGGGCGCCTACGCGTTTTACGGCTGTGAGAATATGAAAAAGCTGGAGTGCGGCTCCACGACCACAGACTGGGGCGCGGGCGCGTTCACAGGCTGCACCGGCATGGAACGGCTGAGCGTGCGCGTCCTGCCGGGGGAGAAATCCTGCCTCAAAGAGATTCTCTCGGAGCTGCGCCAGGCCCTCAGGGTGGATATCCGCTCGCCGGAGGGGGAGCTTCAGGCGCGGCTGCTGTTCCCGGAGTTCTACGAGGACTCGGTGGAGAATACCCCCGCCCGCATCATCATGCGGGAGGTCCACGGCTGCGGCCATATGTACCGCTACTGCTTTGACGGCCCTGATTTTGATTTTCGGGAATACGACCGCCTTTTCCCCTACGCCAGGGCCCAGGAGCCGGAGGAGGCCGTGGCCAGGATGGCGCTGTACCGGCTCTGCTTTCCCCAGGGCCTGAAGCCGGAGGCTGAGGCTGGGTACCGGGCTTATATCCGGGAGCATCCGGCGGCCGCGGCGCGGGCGGCCCTGGCGGAGCAGGACGGCAGAATGACCGCCTGTCTGGCGGAGGCGGCGAAAGAGAGGGAACAGCTTATGGCCATGATCGGCGAGGCCGGCAGGGCGGACGACGCTGCGGCCCTGGCGCTGTTTATGGACAGGCTGCACCGGCATTTTAAGAGCGACGGCCCGGTGAAAAGGAGATTTGAACTTTAAACCGCCGTGAGGATACGGAATAACTGCAATTTTAAAATACATTCAGGAGGAAAAGACAATGTCAAAGAAAACAAACGGACAGGAACTGCAGGAAAAGCTGACCTGGAAATTCCCGCATATCGCCAAGGAGGCTCCCCAGCAGACGGAGAAGGCTTCCAAGTTCTGCGAGGGCTACAAGGAGTTTTTAAACGCCGGCAAGACGGAACGGGAGTGCGTGGTTTTGGCCGTCCGCATGCTGAAGAAGGCCGGCTATAAGCCCTTTGATCCCAAGGCTTCCTACGAGCCCGGGGACAAGGTCTATTATGTCAATCGCGGGAAGTCCGTTATCGCCACCACCTTCGGCAAAAAGTCGCTGACCGACGGTCTGCGCATCAACGGGGCCCACATCGATTCGCCCCGCCTGGATTTAAAGCCCAACCCGGTCTACGAGAAGGAGGATATCGCATACTTTAAGACCCATTACTACGGCGGCATCCGCAAGTACCAGTGGGCGACCATCCCGCTGTCCATGCACGGCGTCATCGTGAAGAAGGACGGGGAGAAGGTGGAGATCAGCATCGGGGAGAAGGAGGGCGATCCGGTGTTCTGCGTCACGGATTTGCTGCCCCATCTGGCCGCCAAGCAGAACGAACGGAAGCTGGCCGAGGGGATCAAGGGCGAGGAGCTGAATATTGTCATCGGTTCCGTGCCGTTCCAGGACGAGGATGTGAAGGAGCCGGTCAAGCTTCTGGCCCTGCAGATTTTAAATGAGATGTACGGGATCACGGAGCGCGACTTCTACCGGGCGGAGATCGAGATGGTTCCGGCCCACAAGGCGTCCGACGTCGGCTTTGACCGCAGCATGGTGGGCGCTTACGGTCAGGACGACCGGGTGTGCGCCTACACGGCGCTGATGGCGGAGATCGAGACCAGGAAGCCGGCCCGCACCACGGTGACGGTTCTGGCCGACAAGGAGGAGATCGGTTCCAACGGCAACACGGGGTTGGATTCGGATTACGTGCTCCATTACATAGAGGACCTGGCGGACCAGGCCGGCGTCAAGGCCCGGGACGTGCTGAAAAATTCGCTCTGCCTGTCCTCGGATGTGAACGCGGCCTATGATCCCACCTTCTCCGACGTCTACGAGGCCCGCAACTCCAGCTACATCAACAAGGGCTGCGTGCTGACCAAGTATACGGGCGCCAGAGGAAAGTCCGGGTCCAACGACGCCAGCGCCGAGACCATGGCCAAGGTGATCGGAATCATGGAGGACGAGGGAGTTTACTGGCAGGCGGGAGAGCTGGGCGCGGTGGACGCGGGCGGCGGCGGAACCATCGCCAAGTTTGTGGCCGGTATGGACGTGGACACCGTGGATTTAGGGGTGCCGATCCTGTCCATGCACGCGCCCTTCGAGCTGGCCTCCAAGCTGGATGTTTACAACACCTACAAGGCTTTTAAAGCCTTCTATAAATAACCTTAAAATTTCATGAAATTCGTGGAAAAGCTTTTTTTTCAACCACAGGTATGATATAACTAAGTACAGCGCACCGCCGGGGGCGGGCGAAATGAAGTGACAGAAAAGGAAAATGTAAGATGAAAAAGTTTGCTTTATTATGTATCTGCGGGGCAGTGGCCGCCGCTGTTTTGACGGGCTGCTCAGGCAGTGACAAACTGGCTCAGTATAAGGGTGTGGAAGTTTACGTCGCCTCCCGCGAGGTGTCGGAGGGCGAGGTTTACGCCAAGGTCAAGGAGATTATGGACGCCAACCCCAGCTACGTGGAGGTGGACCGCCCGGCCAAGGAGGGCGACATTGTCAACATCGACTATGTGGGCACCCAGGACGGCGTGGAGTTCGCCGGAGGAAGCGGCGAAGGCGTGGATCTGACGCTGGGCTCCCACCGGTTTATCGAGGGCTTCGAGGAGGGCCTGGTGGGAACCAAGAAGGGCGACCACAAGGAGTTGAACCTGACCTTCCCGGAGACCTACGGCGAGGCCGCTCTGGCCGGCCAGGACGTGGTGTTCTCCGTTGATGTGAAGGCGGTGAAGGAGAAGCAGGACGCGGTTCTGAACGATGCGTTCGTACAGCGCGTATCCCCCTTCCAGACCGTGGACGAGTTCATGGCGGATACCAAGGCCGATTTAGAGGCTGAGAAGGCAAAGCGCATCGATACCCAGAAGCAGCAGGATGTTTTAAGCCTGGTGGTGAACGACTCCGATATGAAGCTGGGCCGCAGCGAGGTTTCCAAGCGCTATAACCAGGAGCTGGACAACTATACCAAGCAGGCCAAGGCCTTCGGCACCACCCTGTCCGGCATGGCCCAGAGCTACGGCACCGATGAGGCCGGCCTCAAGCAGATGATCATGTCCTCCGTAAAGCAGGAGATGAAAACCCAGAAGGTGATCGACGCTATCGCGGCCCAGGAAAACCTGGTTCCGGACGATGGGGACCGCCAGGCGTTCGCCGAGTTAAACGGAATGGATATCGCCACCATGGTGGACTCCTACGGCGAGGAGACAGTGGCGCAGCTGGTCAAGAACTATAAGGTCATGAAGTTCCTGGCCGACAACGCGGTGGAAAAGACAGCCGAGACCGCGGAGGGAGAGACCGCAGCGGCGGAGGAGACCACGGCGGCGGAGACTACCGCAGCGGCGGAAGAGACCACGGCGGAGGAGACTACCGCAGCGGCGGAGGAGACTACGGCGGCGGAGACTACCACAGCAGCAGATGAAACTACAGCAGAAGAGACGACTCAGGCGCAGACGGAATCGAACGCACAGTAGTGCGGTATAACAAAACGCGTATCTAAAGAAAAAGGAGGATTCTCTCATGCAGCTTTTAAAAGACAGAATACGGAAGGACGGCAAGATCAAGGCCGGAAACGTGCTGAAGGTAGACAGCTTTTTGAACCACCAGATGGATATTCGCCTGTTCGGTGAGATCGGCAAGGAGTTCAAGCGCCGTTTCGCGGACTCTGAGGTGACCAAGATCCTCACCATCGAGGCGTCCGGCATCGGCATCGCCTGTATCGTCGCCCAGTATTTCGACGTGCCGGTGGTATTTGCCAAGAAAACACAGACCAAGAACATTGCCGGGGAGGTGTACACCACCAAGGTGGAATCCTTCACCCACGGCAGAGTCTACGATATCATCGTGTCCAGGGAGTTTTTAGGGCCCGACGACAAGGTGCTGCTGATCGACGATTTCCTGGCCAACGGCAAGGCCCTGGAGGGGCTGGTAGCCCTGGTGAAGGAGTCCGGCGCCAAGCTGGTGGGCGCCGGCATCGTGGTGGAAAAAGGCTTCCAGGTGGGCGGCGATCTGCTGCGCTCCGAGGGAATCCGCCTGGAGTCCCTGGCGATCGTGGAGAGCATGGACGAGGATACCCAGACCATCGTATTCAGGGATGACGACTGACCCGCATACTGCTGACTGAGAATTAGAGGACCGATAGAGCAAACATGAAGAACCAAAAGGCATTATTTTTTGACGTGGACGGGACGCTGCTGGCCGAGGGCACGCGGCGGATCCCGGAGAGTGCCCGGAACGCGCTGAGAGAGGCGCGTTCCAACGGGCATCTGGTTTTTATCAATTCAGGGCGCACTTACTGCAACCTGGATGAAGTGAAACGGCAGATCGAGGCCGACGGATATTTGTGCGGCTGCGGGACCCATATTATTGCCGGGGACCAGGTGATCTACCGTTATTTTATTCCCCACGAGGAGGGGGTCCGCCTGAAGCGGAATATTTTGGAATTCGGGATGGACGGTATTCTGGAGGGGGCGGAAAGCTGCTATATGCGCAGCGAGCCGTCGCGTTTTAAGGAGCTGGAGAATCTGCGGTCCGATCTGCGGGAAAACGGCGCCCTCTCGCCCTACAACTGGGACGTGGATTACTACGAGTACGACAAGTGTTATCTGGCTTCCGACTATCTGAGCGATTGCGAAGGGCTGTTTCAGCAGATGGAAAACATGGACATCATTGACCGCGGGCAGGGGTACTACGAGTGCGTTCCGGCCGGCCACTCCAAGGCCACAGCCATTGAACGGGTCCTTGCGCATTACGGGCTTTCGCGGGAAGCCGCCTATGTGTTCGGCGACAGCAGCAATGATCTGGCCATGTTTGAGTACGCCAGCAACTGCGTGGTGATGGAAAAGCACAGCCCTGTGCTGGACCCGTTTGCCACGTTCGTGACCAGGAGCGTTGAGGAGGACGGGATCGCCTACGCCATGGAGCAGTTGGGGATTGTCCGCAGCCGGGAGTTCCTGTGATGAAAAAAAAGACCTGGATTTTGATTACCCTGATGTATGCCGCCGTTTTTCTGACATGCTTTGGGGTATTATATATTATGGACAAAATCGCAGGTCCCGGCGGCCCGGCGGTTGTGGAGAGCAGCGGTGAAGCGGCGGAGTCAAGCCCGTCTGAGGCGAGGGAGCCGGAGCGCCCGTATTCCCCCGCCACGCCCTCCAGGCCCGCAGAGTCCCGGCCCCAGGAGGACTGGGGGAATGTGGACTACAGGTATGAGGGCTGGAAGAAACAGATCGCCGGCGCGTGGGCGCCGCCCCAGAAGCAGGAGGAGCCCTACCGGCCGCCCAGGCTTGTGCTGGCAACGGACCTGCATTACCAGAGCGCGTCCGCGGACGACGGGGGAAAAGCGTTTCAGGAGTTCGTGGAGCACAGCGACGGCAAGGTGGTCCGCTATCTGCCGGAGCTTCTGGAGGCGTTTCTGGACGAGGTGATCGCAGAGCGGCCCTCGGCCCTGGTGCTCAGCGGCGATATCACCATGAACGGCGAGAAAATGAACCATCAGGAGCTGGCCCACCGGCTGAAGCGGGTTCAGGATGCGGGCGTGCAGGTGCTGGTGATTCCGGGAAACCACGATATCAACAATTATTCCGCCGCTTCGGTGTACTTCGGGGACGTCAAGACTCCGGCTGAAACCGTAAACGCCCGGGAGTTTTACGAGATTTACCGCGAATTCGGCTATGACCAGGCGTTCAGCAGGGACGAGGATTCCCTGAGCTACGCTTACGCCCTGGACGACAAAAACTGGCTGCTTATGCTGGATTCCGCCCAGTACGATCCGGTGAATCTGGTGGAGGGGCGGTTAAAAGACAGCACCATGGCCTGGATGGACAAAATTTTGGCCGAAGCGCAGGAGAAGGGGATTTTTGTGCTCCCCATCGCCCACCACAACCTGCTGTACCAGAGCCGCATGTACACTACCCAGTGCGCCATGGAAAACAACGACCAGGCGATTGATCTGTTTCAGAAATACCGCCTGCCCCTGTTTTTCAGCGGCCATCTGCACGTGCAGCGCATGCGCAGGTACAAGGCCGAGCCCGGTGTGCCTGACAGCGATTACGGCATCCTGGAGATCGTCACGGACGCGCTCAGCATTCCGCCCTGCCAGTACGGATTTCTGGACTGGAAGGAGGACGGCAGTCTGGAGTATTCCACCCGGGCGGTGGACGTCTCAGCCTGGGCGGCGGCCCACGGCGTGGAAAATCAGGACCTGCTGGATTTCCCTGACTGGTCCTACCGGTATATCCAGAAGCTGATCAGCGACCAGATCGGAGGCGTGATCCGCAACCTGGGGGACGACATTATGAAGTCCATGTCAGGGGTGTACGCCAGAGTCTACATGGACTATTATGCGGGGCGCCCCATAGACAGGAAGGCGGTGCGCGCCAGCGCGGGCTACCGGTGGTGGGAGCGGAATCTGCCGGACAGCTATCTGCTGCGGGAGATCGAGGCCATGATGGCGGACTCGGACCGGGACAACAACTACTATCTGTGGGAAGGGGACCGGTGACGGTTCCGGATGTAATGGGATAAGAGAGGGGAATGGAAGCAACAAAGATACCGGCGCCGGCTGCGCTGCCTGATGGGCGCGGCCGGCGCCGGTATTTTGCCGGAATGCGGGCGGGTTTTCCCGGAGGCCTTGCGGGCCTGATTTATGTTGCTTAAAAACAGGGCGGTTTCCGGGAAAATCAGGCTTTCAGGATTTCCCGGATTTTACAGCACATCAAGTCAAAAGCCACGTCGTTCATCCCGCTGTTGGTGATGATGTCCGCAAAGGTGCGGGTGGGTTCCACAAACAGGCTGTGCATGGGCTTGACGGTGGTCAGGTACTGATCCACGATATTCTCCACATCCCGTCCCCGCTCCTTTGTATCGCGCAGAATGCGCCGTAAGATACGCTCGTCCGCATCCGCGTCCACATAAACCTTGATATCCAGCAGATCCCGGATGCGCGAATCAAATAGCACCAGAATGCCCTCCAGAAGGATCACCCGTTTGGGCTCGATCCGCAGCGTTTCCCTGGCCCGGTTGTAACGGCTGTAATCGTAGGTGGGATATTCAATGGCTTTTCCCGCCTTCAGCAGTTCCAAATGCTGCATGAGCAGCTCCGTCTCAAAGGCATCCGGATGGTCGTAATTCAACAAACGACGCTCCCCGAGGGACAGCTCGTCATGGGCGCGGTAATAGTTGTCGTGATAGATCACGGTGATCTGATCGCCAAATTCATCCCGCAGGCGGTTGGTAAATGTGGATTTGCCGGAGCCGGTTCCGCCGGCGATGCCGATGATCACAGGCTTAATGTGCTTCATAGATAAATTCCCCCCGTTTCTGATGATTGATGGATAGTCTGCCGTAAATCAGTATACAACAGATAAAGAAGTTTGTGTACAAAGAAGGAAAACAAAAAATTTAAAAAAATTAGCACTCGACTCTTGACAGTGCTAATAATAAGTGTTATATTACAGATAGAACAAAGAGGGAGAGAAATGATGAACGATCTACCTTCCGAGTTTCCAGGAAACGAATTGGCTGAGCATATATAAGAGATAAAGGAGCGATGATTTATGTTAATGCCGAGTATTTTTGGAGAGAACTTATTTGATGATTTTATGGATTTCCCCTTTGGCGGAAAGAAATTCAACACTATGATGAAAACAGATATCCGGGACACGGACGGCAGCTACGAGCTGGACATCGATATGCCTGGTTTTAAGAAAGAGGACATTAAGGCCCAGCTGAAGGACGGATATTTGACCATCAGCGCCGCCACCAGCGCCAACAACGACGAGCAGGACAAGGAGGGCCGCTATATCCGCCGGGAGCGCTACGCCGGTTCCTGCAGCAGAAGCTTCTACGTGGGCGAGGGCGTGAAGGAGGAGGATATCAAGGCGAAATTTGAAAACGGTATCCTCAAGCTGTCCATCCCCAAGGTTGAGAACAAACCCCAGGTGGAGGAAAAGAAGTACATTGCCATTGAAGGCTGACACAGTTTGGTACACTCTCCGCGAAGAGGGCCGGTGCAGAAATGCGCCGGCCCTCTTTCCATGTGGGAGAAATGGCAGTCCGGACCAGTGGGAGCGGAGCGGTTTCGGGCTGACCGGTACTGTGAAAAAAATCTTGACAATCGAGTTAGATAATGCTAATCTTGAAACAAGAAGTTAGATGGAACTAACTTGTGCGAGGCCGGGCAGCCGCTGGTTTAAGAATACGGGACAGTTTGCGGCGGACGCGGGAATACAAAGCCGGCAGGACCCGATATACGGCGGCGCCGTGCGGGGCGGGCTGCCGGACAGTTTGAGAGGAGGAACCAGTATGTGGCAGAGAGAGCAGGTTTTTCACGCGCTTCGAAAAAACGGCAAGCGGATTACACCCCAGAGGAAGGTGCTGATCGATGTGATTCTGGAAGCGGATTGGAGCAGCTGCAAGGAAATATACTATGAGGCGGCCAAGCGGGACCCGTCCATCGGGGTCGCCACGGTGTACCGCATGATGGGCACCCTGGAGGAGGTGGGCGTCCTGACCCGCGGTTACAACTATTCGTTCCCTCCCAGGGAGCCGGGGGCAGAACGGCCAGGGCGCGTTAGGCGCTTGTGACATCCCTGGATGTGTGTTAGAATATACATATCATTGATCCGGGAGGCTGCGGTTATGGGTATGAGTTTGAAGCGGTGGTTAAAGCGCGCGGCGGCGTGGACGTTGGTGTTCATGATCGCCGTGCCTTTTGTCAGTTACGGGGCTGCGGGAGCGGAGACGGCCTGGTATTCCCCCAAGGAGCATGCCGGCACGGATTTTTCCCAGATGGAGTATAAACGCTATGAGATGGCGGATATGGAAGCCGCGGTGGAGCGCCTGGAGCAGGCGGCCGGCAGCGAAGGGCAGGACGAGCAGGTGAGGGAAGCCTACCGCGGGCTGTTGGACGAGGTGGACCGCATGAGCACCATGTACAGCCTGTCCGATATTGCCTACAGCCGGAATATGGATGACCAGGCCGCGGCGGATGAGATGGAGTTTATGCAGACCCTGTATCCTGAGGCCATCGACAAGGCCGCCAGATGTATGAAAGCAGTTCTGGACACCTCCTACGGCTCACTGCTTGAGGGGGAGATGGGCAGGAAAAGCGCCCGCTCTCTGCGGTACTATGAGGAGCTGGACCCGGCTTTGCTGGAGCTTGACAAGCAGGAGCAGGGCCTGGTGCTGGAGTACGATCAGGCCTCGGCCGCGGAATACCGGGTGGAGGTGGACGGCGAGGAGTGGACCTACCAGCGCCTGGACCAGGAGGCCGAGGCTTACAGCGATCAGTACTATGAAATCCTGTCGTTGCTGAACCGGGAGCGCAACCGGAAGGTGGGGGAAATCTACCGCCGTCTGGTCCAGGTGCGCCAGGAGATCGCGGAGGCGTGCGGTTATGACAATTACGCAGATTATGCTTACCGCTCCGTATACGGAAGGGATTTCACCCAGGAGGACGTGGCCAGGACCCGCCAGGACATTAAAGAGATCATTGTGCCGCTGGTGATCGATTGCTGGTATGCTGATGTGGATTACGAGGCGTTGTATGACCTGGAGCCCAGGGACGCGGGGGAGATTTTCGATCTTATGGAACCCTGTGTGAGGCGCATGAGCGGGGAACTGGGGGATACGCTGGCGTATATGCGCAGGCATGAGCTGTATGATATACAGCCGGCCGGGGAGGGGGAGAACCGCAGCGGAGGGTTCACCACAGACCTGCCGTATTATGGGGACAGCTTTATCTTTCTGACGCTGGAAGGGGATTACCGGGATTACCTGAGCGTGTTCCATGAGTTCGGGCATTTCGCCTCCATATTCGGGGACCCGGTGCCCAGCATGTTTCAGTACGGGTACGTGGATGTCAGCGAGATCGATTCCCAGGGCATGCAGATGCTGCTGATGCATTATGCCGATGAGATGTTCGGCGACGCGGGCCGGTCCATGGAGATTGAGGCTGTGTCGGATTTGCTGGAATCGATTGTCACCGGCGCCATGATGGATGAGTTTGAGACGGCGGTGTACGCTGATCCCGATATGTCTCTGGACGAGATGAACCGCCTGTTCCGGAGGATTGCCGGGGAGTACGGGGATTTGTATTTCGACTATGACGGGGAGGCCTGTTATGAGTGGGACACGGTCCCGCATATTTATCACAGCCCTCTTTACTACATCAGCTACGGAACGTCGGCGTTTCCTGCGCTGCGGCTGTGGATCGAGTCTGAGTCGGACTGGGAGGGAACGCTGGACCGCTATATGACGCTGTCTGCCATGGGAAGCAGCGAGTCCTACCGGAAGGTGCTGCGGGACAGCGGGATTGAAGATATTTTCCAGGAAAATGCGCTTTCGGATTTGGAACGGCAGGTGCGTGAACGTCTGGAACTGCCCATGTCCGCGGAACAGACCGGCAGCGAGGAGTATGAGCCCGGCGCGGCTTTGACGGGAAGCCAGCTGAAACCGGCTGTGAAGCTGTTTTTGAGCGCTGTGGGCGTGATCGCGGTGCTGCAGCTCATGGTGTTGTGCACGGGATTTGTGATTATCTGGCTGTTGGTAAAGGAGAAAAGACGATAAAAAGGAAGCGTCGTCCCCTGGGGACGGCGCTCATTTTTTGCCCGGCATAGCCTGCAGCGGGCCTTCCGCCGCCCGCCCTCCTTCCACCGCCCGCGGCGGGAGGAAGACGCGGCGTTTGTTTTACTGCGATACCCCGCCCAGGGATTCCCGGTAGTAGGCCAGCATCAGATCGACCATGCGGCCGTAGCTTTTGACCCCGTCGGTCTGGTTTTGAAGCTTCAGGTAGGTGTCGTTCATGCGGGTGGAGGCTTCGGCCACGCGGCCGTCGAAATGGTTCCAGTAGGAATTGTTGTAGGCCAGATCGACTACGGCTTCCGGGGGAAGCTTCTGGTGCAGGGTTATGTAGGCGTCCATATCGGCCTTAGCCAGGGCGTTGCCGGCGTAAACCCAGCCTGTGAGGTAGCCGCTGTAGCGGAATTCAGGGTCGTCGGAGCCGATACAGGCCATGTAGCCGATGAAGTTGGCCTCGTCCTCCCGCATGAAGCCTTTCAGGTGGCTCAGCTCGTGGCAGATGGTGTGTGGGATGTTGTAGCGGGGCATCTCCCGGTTGTAGTTTGCCTCCACGGTGAAGGGGGAGTAGATGCCGCAGAGCTGCTGGACCGAGAGGATGCGGGACACGATCAGGGCCTTGGGCTGGGGGTAAAAGCCGTCCAGGTCGGGGAAGAGTTCTCCCAGCCTTTCCATTGCCGAGCGCCCCGCAGAGCTGTAACGGCGGATGTCGCGGAAGGCGGGCGGGGGAGTGTCCTCTGTCTGGCCGGCGTAGGGGGCCTGGGCGTCCAGGTCGGCTTTGGCCGCTCCCACCTGATCCACCAGGTAGCTGCACAGGGCGTAGAGCTCATCCGTGGAGGACTTGCGCAGCGTGAGTCCGCTGCCCGCTGAAAAGGGCTGGCGGTAGTAGTTGATTCCACAGTTGAGGGTGAATACAAGGGCCAGGATGGAGACCAGCAGAAAGGCGCCTGAGAGAAGCTTTTTCGGCCGGCGAAGGTTCTTGACCAGGAAGAACAGGCAGAACAGGATCAGGGCGTAGAGACCGATTTCCACCACGGAGAAGGGGAAAAGGCCGGTCAGTCGCCCCAGGGTGCCCACGATGGCAGGGTAGACGGTGACCGCATACCATTGGCCGAAGCCCGTGAGCTTCCGGGCGGCCAGCTGGAGCAGGGCGGCTGAGAGCAGCAGGAATCCCCCAAGGGCCCAGGGGGACGGATGGGGAAGCCTGCGGTGGTCTGTGGTGTTTGCGGAGTGTGATCTGTGCATGGTATACGCCTTCTTTTGCAGTTTGAGTTATCAATATCTTATGAGAAAAGAATGTAAAACATGAGGACAACCCGGAAATTATCTGTAAAAAAGTGGGATTATCCCCCTTTATTATAGAAAATTATGGCAGAACAGTCAAGAAAATCGGGCGCAAATCACAGGTAATTGTTGGCAGATTTTACGGCGTCATGGTCAGCACAAGGTTGAGGCAGGCGCAGACCAGAAGGCCCGCCAGGGCGGGCAGCAGGACGGCGGCGGCCGTCCACAGGAGAGAGCCGGTCTCGCGGCGGATGATGCGGCAGGTGGTCAGGCAGGGCCAGTGGAATACGCAGAGAGCCATGAGACAGAGGGCCGTGCGCCAGGTCCAGCCGTGAAGGGCCAGGAACTGTCCCAGGGAGCCGGCCGGAACCGAGGGGCCTGACTGAAGGTAGATCATCAGGATCAGGGGAAACACTGCCTCGTTGGCCGGCAGGCCGATCAGGAACGCGGCCAGGATGACGCCGTCCAGCCCCATGAGTCTGCCCATGGGGTCAAAGAGACGGATGAAGGCATCTAACAGGCTGGGAGCCGAGGGCGCCAGGGTGAACCAGCCGCCGGAGGGGCCGGGGCAGAAGATGCGGGCCGAGATCCAGATGAGCATCCCGGCGGGCAGGACCACCGCGGCCATGCGCCCCATTACCAGCACCACGCGGCTGAACAGGGAATCGCGGATGACCCTGCCGAAGCGGGGCCGCCTGAATTCAGGCAGCTCCAGAATAAAGGCCGGGGGCCTGCCGCCCGCAAGGGCGTTGGAGAGGAGCCGGGACAGAGCGAGATTAGCGCCCAGGGCGGCGGTGAAGGCGCCGGACAGGAGCAGCGCCCGAAACAGGCCGTCAGGCAGGCCCCAGGCCGGAAAACCGGTGAAAAACAGGAGCGCAAGGGCGGCCAGCAGGGGAAACTTTCCGCTGCACGGGATGAAGGAGGCGGTCACAACCGCGGTCAGGCGCTGTCCGGGGGAGGCGATTGGCCGGCAGTTCAGCACCCCGGCGGCGCTGCAGCCCATTCCCACCGCCATGGACATGCACTGCCTGCCGCAGGCCCGGCAGCGCTCCAGACAGCGGTCCATGGCGAAGGCGGCCCGGGGCAGCAGGCCGGATTCGCCGGCCAGGGCCAGCAGGGGGAAAAAAATTGCCATGGGAGGCAGCATGAGCGGCAGGGTCCAGGCCAGGGGAAGGCCGATGGCTCGGACCAGGCAGGAGACCAGCCACGGCGGGGTGTGTGACCAGGAGAGAAACGCGTTAAAGGGTGCGCCAAGGCCCTCCAGGCCGCGCCGCAGCAGGCCGGATACCGGGGCGGAGCAGGCCATGGCGGCCCAGAACAGGGCGGTCATCAGGAAAAATAGAAACAGCTTGCCGTACAGCGGATCAGTAACCACCCGGTCAAAGGGAAGAGAGACCCGTGGTGCGCTGGGGCGGCGTCCGCAGCAGGCGTCCGCCAGACGCTTGGGCGAGAAATCCAGGCATTCATAGCGGAAGCGGCTTCGCTGCGCCGGCGTGCAGGCGTAGTGGAGCGCTGTTTTCACATCGTCCAGATCCTCACGGCAGCGGGCGCAGCAGGGGACCACGGGGATTTGGAGCACATCGGATAAGAGATCCAGATCAATCGATATGCTGCGCTTTTTGGCCTCGTCCCAGAGATTCAGGCAGAGCACCACCGGAAGGCCCGTCTGCCGCACCCGCTCCAGGCGCAGAAGGCGGTCCAGGTAGGACAGGCCCCGCTCCAGGGCTGAGGCGCTGCACACCACCAGCACGGCGTCGGCCAGGCCGGAGCGCAGAAAATCCCGGGGCAGCGTCTCCCACTGCCCGCCCGCGGACAGGCTGTCCGAGCCGGGAATATCGGCCATGAGATAGGTGCAGCCGCTGTACATATAAGTGCCGACCGCCGGCTCCACAGTGGTGCCCGCCCAATTTCCGGTGGGCGTATTCCGGCCGGTCAGCCCGTTAAAGATGGTGGTTTTGCCCGTGTTGGGGCAGCCGGTGAGCGCGATCAGAGTGCGTCCGTCTTTCATAACAACCTCCAGTTTGCCCGCCCGCCGCCGGGAAGGGCGGCTGTGAATTTTCGGCGGACAATGAAACCGCCGGGAACAGCGCAGGGCCGCTCCGGCGGAAGAACCTTATAATCTAAATATGCGGCCGCGGCGGGGAAAGTGCCTGGGCATAAGGCGGCCGCAGTATTTTACCCGGCGGATTGGGATGACACCCGGGGAGTGCTGTGGTAAAATAGGTAGCGACAACACAATGGAAGGCGGAACGGGATTATGAAGAAAACAATCGGCATACTGGCCCATGTGGACGGGGGCAAAACCACATTTTCCGAGCAGCTTTTATACCACGCCGGGGCGATCAGCGCGCCCGGTCGGGTGGACAGCCGCGACACGGTGATGGACGCCAATCCCATCGAGCGGGAGCGGGGAATCACCATATTCGCGGACCAGGGCTTTTTTGAATATAACCACAACACCTACTATCTGCTGGACACTCCTGGGCACGTGGATTTCAGCGCTGAGACGGAGCGGGCGGTGATGGCTCTGGACTACGGGGTTTTGCTGCTGGACGGCACGGGCGGGGTGCCGGCCCATGCGGTCACCCTGTTTAAGCTGCTGGAGCGCTATGAGGTGCCGGTGTTCTTTTTCATCAATAAAATGGACCTGGAGGGCGCGGACTGCGGCCGCACCCTGGAGATGATCCGCAGCCGCCTGACGGAGGACGCCGTGCTGATCCGCGAGCCGGGAGAGCTTGACATGGACGGGGAGCTGGCCGAGTTTGTGGCGGAGCGGGACGAGGAGGCGCTGGACGCATATCTGGAGGGAAGGTTAACCTCAGACCAGGGCGTGAGGGCGCTGCAAAATCTGATCCGGCAGCGCCGGGCGTTTGCGGTGATGGCCGGCTCCGCCTTAAAGGACTGGGGAATCGATGGGTTTTGGCAGGTGTTCGACCGCCTGACCGCCACGGCTTATGAGCCGGAGGCCGCGTTTTCCGGGCTGGTCTACAAGGTGCGCCGGGATAACAAAGGACAGAGGATTACCTTTGTCAAGGTGGAGCGGGGAACGCTGAATATCCGGGATGAATTCCAGTTTATGGGAAATGACGGCCAGCCGGTGCGCGAGAAGGTCAACCAGATCTTTTGCTGCTTCGGCGCAAAATACGGGGCGATGGAGCGGGCTTGCGCCGGAGATTTGGCGGCTGTGACAGGGCTTTCAACCCCGGTCTGCGGAGAGCGGATCAGCCTGGAGGGCGCAGCGCAGGCGCGGGAGCGGGTGGATTTCCAGATGGTGCCGGCCCTGGAGGCGCGGGTGCTGGCCGGGCCGGGGACGGACAACCACCGGCTGCTGGAGATTTTGAGAATCCTGGAGGACGAGGACCCGCAGATTGCGGTGAACAGCCGCAGGCTGCCGGATGGGCAGGAGCAGATTTGCGTGCGCGTCATGGGGGTGATTCAGCTGGAGGTGCTCCGGCGTCTGATCAGGGACAGGTTCGCCGTGGAAGTGGAGTTCATGCCCCCGCAGGTGCTCTACCGGGAGACCATCGCCGCGCCGGTGGCGGGTTACGGGCATTATGAGCCCCTCCGCCATTACGCGGAGGTAAATCTGCTGCTGGAGCCGGCGCCCAGGGGCAGCGGGATTTCCTTTGAGAGCCGCTGCCACGTGGATGTGCTGTCCGCAAATTACCAGAATCTGGTACGCACCCACGTGTTCGAGCGGGAGCACAAGGGGATTCTCACCGGTTCCCCTCTGACCGACGTCCGGGTAGTCCTGACCAACGGCAGGTCCCACCTGAAGCACACGGAGGGCGGAGATTTCAGGGAGGCAACCTACCGGGCGATCCGTCAGGGACTGGAGAAGGCGGAAAATCTGCTGCTGGAACCCTGGTACCAGTTTGAGATTTGCGCCCCGGCGGAGTATCTGGGGCGGATTCTCTCGGACATCAGGAAGCGCTGCGGGGAGAGCGAGCCGCCCCGGCAGTTGGGGGATACGGCGGTGGTCCGCGGGCGCGGGCCGGTGGCCGCCTTCATGGATTACGGCGTGGAGCTGGCATCCGCCACCCGGGGAAGCGCCTCCATGTCTGCGGTGAGCGCTGGCTTTTACCCCTGCCATAACTCCGAGGAGGTGATCCGCCGGATCGGCTACGACAAGGGGGCGGACACGGAGCACACCTCGTCCTCGGTATTCTGCTCCCACGGGGCCGGATTCACGGTAAACTGGGATGAGGCCGAGTCCTACATGCATTGCCTCAAGGGGTGAGCGGCGGTTTCCGTCGGACCGGAAACCCCGCGGAACCGGAGCGGGAAAAGAAAACGGACGCCGCAATCCCCGTCCGGCCCCGATCCGATTCGCGGCCCGGCCCCAAGTAAGATATTGACCGGCGCAGTGTTATCGATTATACTTACTTTAATGCGGTTTTTCGGCACATAATAACAGAGAACAAAGGAGATAACATTCATGGGGTTTCAGGATGATTACGTGATGCGGACGATCAGCGATCTGGTGAAAGCCATCGCGCGTCTGTTTCTGGGAAAAGACAATGTGGACTACGATCTTCCCACCAATGAGGCGGACGACACCGAGATGGACCGCCGGTTCCGCCGCCTGACCGCCTTGGCGGAGGAGGGCAGCATCAATGAGGCGGAGAACCTTTTATTCGACGAGGTGGATTCCGCCGACAAGAAATATCTGGAAATGGCTTTGGCCTTCTATATGTATCTGAACGAATTCGACGACGATTTCCTGTACACCAACAATTATTCCAGGGAAGAGATTGTGGACGGCATCAACGCCATCAGCGCGGAGTTCGGCATCACCGGCTTTGAGCATTTCGTGGACACGACGATGGTGTGATGCATATGGATGAGAGAAAACGTGCGGAAACGCACACGGAGTGCGCCGCTTATCTGGGCGAGTATTACAAAGAGCTGTTTTTCGGCAATGTGAACAAGCGCTACCGCGCCATGACCGCGGCGGATATGAAGCGGCGGGTGAGCCGCTTAAACCAGGCGTGCCTGGACGCGGTGGAGAAGGCCAACGAGCTGAACGACATACATGCCATGATGGCTAAATCCTGCTCCTACCTCATGCGCCGTGAGAACACGGTGAAGCCCGGTCCCCAGCGGGAGGAGTGGGAGGAGCAGTATGGGAAGATGCTGGAGTTCTGCGAGCTTCTGGCCAGGAGGGACCTGGAATTTACGCCGGGGCTGTCTATGGAGGCGCTGGAAAATGTGCTGAAAATGCAGGGCATCCGCCGCTATCTGCTGTCTAACTCCCTGGAGCGTGCCTACGAGCTGTTCTACGTGCCAAAGACGATCCAGCGGGGCATCCGCGAGGCCATCCAGCAGAAGCCGGAGCTGGAATACCCCGGAGCGCGGGAGATGAAGCGGAAATTCATTCTCCACATCGGTCCCACCAACAGCGGCAAGACACACGATGCCCTGGAGCGCTTAAAGCAGTGCGCTCACGGGGCTTATTTCGGGCCCCTGCGCCTGCTGGCCCTGGAGGTGTACGACCGGCTGAACACGGAGGGGCTGGCCTGCTCCATGATTACCGGCGAGGAGACGCTGGAGATTCCCGGCGCCCTCTGTCAGGCCTGCACGGTGGAGATGTTAAACGATCACGAGTATTTCGATATCGTGGTGGTGGACGAGTGCCAGATGATTGCCGACCCGTACCGGGGACACAACTGGACCAGGGCTATTCTGGGGCTTAGGGCCGAGGAGATTCACCTCTGTATGGCGCCGGAGGCGGAGGACATTGTGGTGCAGATGATCCGCCGGTGCGGGGATCAGTTCAAGATCGTCCGCCATAAGCGGAACACCCGTCTGACCCTTCAGGAGGAGCCCTACGTGCTGGGCCGCGATCTGAAAAAGGGCGACGCCCTGATCGTGTTCTCCAAGAAGTCCGTGCTGGCGCTGGCGGCCCACCTGGAGAACCAGGGCGTGCGCTGCAGCGTGATCTATGGGAATCTGCCCCCCGCCACAAGGCGGGAGCAGGTGCGCCGCTTCCTGGCCAAGGAGACGGACGTGGTGGTGAGCACCGACGCCATCGGTATGGGCCTGAATCTGCCTATCCGGCGCATCGTCTTTGTTGAGACGCGCAAGTTCGACGGCGTGAACAAGCGCACCTTAAACCCGGAGGAGATCAAACAGATCGCCGGCCGGGCCGGGCGCTACGGCCTTTACGACGAGGGCTTTGTGGCGGCCATCGACGATCTGGACGTGATCGCCGACGGGCTCGCCCGTCTGCCGATGCCCATTATGAAGGCGTATGTTGGCTTCCCGGAGCAGCTTTTGAGTCTGCCGGCGCAGATCGACACGCTGGTGAAAATCTGGGCGGGCATGGACACGCCCTCCATCTATGTCAAGATGGAGGTGGACGAGCTGCTGGCCCTCTACCAGAACTTTGTGGACGTGCACTACGACGATATGGAAGAATTTCCCAAACCGGAAATCTACAAGCTTATCACCTGCGCCATCGATATCGACAACAAGCTGGTCATGGACCTGTGGCGGGACTACTGCCGGGATTACCGGGAGGTGGAGGAGCTGGAATTTCCGTACAGCCCCGGGAACGATCTCTACGACCTGGAGAGCTACTACAAGATGCTGGACCTTTACTTCCAGTTCTCCAGAAAGGTGGGGCTCCCCATCCAGGCCGAGAACCTGACCAGGGAGCGCCATGAGACGGAGGAGGAGATCAGCAGGATTTTAAAGACCGAGTGCGCCAGCTATTCCCGCAAATGCTCCTTCTGCGGCAAGGAGCTGTCCTGGGATTACCCCTTCTCGATCTGCGAGCGCTGCTTCGAGCGGGGCAGATCAAACCACAACAGGGGACGCGGCGGCGGCCGGTCCGGAGGGGGAAACGCAAGGACGGATTCCCGCGGCGGCCATTCCCGGCGGGGCAACGGCCACGGGCAGAAGCGGGAACACGGGGGAAGGACAGCGGCGGAGAAAACAGCGGGCCAGTGACCCGGTATGCCGCACCGCTGCCATTGTAAACGTATGAAAGAGGAAAGCCGCGGTTTACGGTTCTGTTGACCGCGGCGGCGAATGAGACAAACGGAGGAAGAAAATGGACAATCGACGCATCATTCAGGTAGAAGAAAAGGTACCGTTTAACCTGCTGGTACCGCTGAGCTTACAGCACATGTTCGCCATGTTCGGCGCATCCGTGCTGGTACCATCCATATTCCACATCAGCCCGGCCATAGTGCTGTTTATGAACGGAATCGGCACCCTGCTCTTTATTCTGGTCACAAAGGGCAAGGCTCCCGCCTACCTGGGCTCCAGCTTTGCATTTCTGGCTCCGGCCGGCGCGGTGATCGCCAATTTCGGCTACGAATACGCTCTGGGCGGCTTTGTGGCGGTGGGCTTCTGCGGCTGTATACTGGCCTACATTGTGTATAAGTTCGGCACCGACTGGATCGACGTGGTCCTGCCGCCTGCGGCCATGGGGCCGGTGGTGGCGCTGATCGGACTGGAGCTCTCCGGCTCGGCCGCCTCCAACGCGGGGCTTCTGGACCCGGTCATCGATCCCAAGAACGTGATCGTGTTCCTGGTGACGCTGGGCACGGCCGTGTTCGGCTCCATTCTGTTCCGCAAATTCTTTTCCGTCATCCCCATCCTGATCGCGGTGGTGGCCGGTTATGTGGCTGCCGTGGCCTGCGGGATCGTGGACTTCAGCCAGGTGGCGGCGGCTCCGCTGTTCGCTCTGCCCAATTTCACCGCCCCCAAGTTTAATCTCAATGCGATCATGATGATCCTCCCGGTGCTGCTGGTGATCACCTCCGAGCACATCGGACACCAGGTGGTGACCAGCAAGATCGTGGGCCGCGACCTGTTAAAGGATCCGGGGCTGCACCGCTCCCTGTTTGGCGATAACTTCTCCACCATGATCTCCGGTCTGATCGGCTCGGTGCCCACCACCACCTACGGCGAGAACATCGGCGTTATGGCCGTGACCAGGGTGTACAGCGTGCGCGTGATCGGCGGGGCGGCCGTGTTGTCTATCGCCTGCTCCTTTATCGGCAAGCTCTCCACCATGATCCAGACCATCCCCGGCCCTGTGATCGGCGGTATCTCCTTCCTGCTCTACGGCATGATCGGCACCTCGGGCCTGCGCATCCTGGTGGACGCCCAGGTGGATTACAGCAAGAACCGCAACCAGGCCCTGACCAGCGTGATCTTCGTGGCAGGCCTGTCCGGGATCGCGTTAAAGATCGGCAGTATCCAGCTGACCGGCATGGTGCTGGCCTGCGTGGTGGGCATGGTTATGAGCCTGGTGATCTACCTGTTGGACAAGGCGCATCTGACCAACGATCAGGATTGAGGCGCGGGGCCTTCTCATAATCAGGAATCATACCAGATATAACAAATAAATCATTGACAGATTCCCTGAAATCTGCAATAATTATCCATAACTTGTACAATAAACCGATGAAGCGGAGATCAAACCGTAGGGAGCATTTCCAGAGAGCGGGGGCAGGTGGAAGCCCCGTAATAAGCCGGACGGCAAATGGACCGCTGAGGGTGAGGGGAAAGGCACGGCGCCTGCGCCGGGCCCAGTATCCGAGACGCAGGCCTGCGTTAAGGGCCGGATATGTGACGGCATGTTTGTTTTTTGCGATCCGATAAGGTGGCATTGCAGGGATACGATAGTGGAACCTGCCCTTTCGACAATGAGAGGGCAGGTTTTTTGCCGATCAGGGAACAGCGCGGCCCGGCAGCCGCAGGCCTGCGCGACCTGAATCAAGAGAAGGGGGAAATGGAATGTCCAAAGCATTTTTGATGGGAAATGAGGCGATCGGCCTGGGCGCGATCCACGCCGGGGTCCAGGTGGTGTCCGGTTATCCCGGGACGCCGTCCACGGAGATACTGGAGACCGTAGCCAGGCACAACCAGGGAGATATCTATGTGGAGTGGTCGGTCAACGAGAAGGCCGGCATGGAGGTGGCCGCCGCCGCGGCCTACGCCGGAGCCAGAACCATGGTAACCATGAAGCAGGTGGGCTTAAACGTGGCTACAGACCCGCTGATGAGCCTGGCCTACGTGGGCGTTAAGGGCGGCATGGTGGTGGTGGTCGCCGATGATCCCGGGCCCATCTCCTCCCAGACCGAGCAGGACACGCGGCATTTCGGCCAGTTTTCCAAGCTGCCGGTGTTCGATCCCAGTTCCCCGGAGGAAGCCTATGAGATGATCGCAGACGCCTTCGATTACTCGGAGAAATACCACACGCCGGTGCTGTTTCGGCCCACCACCCGCGTCTGCCACGGCTGTGCCAGCGTGGAGGTGGGGGAGCGCGCCCCCCGGCCAAAGCCGGAGGGATTCATCAAGGATTCCAATAAATGGGTAATCTTTCCGCGGCTCTCCAACGCCAACCACCGGATGATCGAGGAGCGCCTGCCGGTGATCGGCGCGGATTTCAGCGATTACCGCTTTAACCGCCTGAGCATGGAGTCGGAAAGGGGCTGCGCCAGGGGCGTGATCACCCACGGCATCAATTACGAGTACGTGATGGAGGCGCTGAGGGGTTACAAGGGCGTCCGCGTGCTCAAGGTGGCGACGCCCAACCCCATGCCCGAGCCGCTGCTGTTAAAGTTCATGGACGGCCTGGAGGAGGCTCTGGCCGTGGAAGAGCTGGATCCGGTGCTGGAGACCGGGCTTCTGGTGCTCTGCGGCAGGCACCACCTGCCTGTGTCCGTAAAGGGAAAGCTCACCGGGAATGTGCAGCGCGCAGGGGAGAACAGTGTGGAATCCGTCCGCGCAGTGCTGGAGTCCTACCTGGGACAGCCCTACATAGACTATCTGCGGGAGTTGGAGGGAGATGAGCCGGAGGCAGCGCTGCCGGTGCCTCCGCTGCCGGTCCGCCCGCCGGTGCTCTGCGCCGGATGTCCCCACCGCGCGTCCTTCTACGCGGTCAAGCGGGCTGTGGAGTCGCTGAACCAGGGGCGGCAGGGCGCTCCCCTGGAGGGTGTCTACTGCGGCGATATCGGCTGTTACACCCTGGGCAACGCCAAGCCTCTGGACATGGTGGACACCTGCCTGTGCATGGGCGCCGGGATCACCATGGCCCAGGGGCTCTCGCGGGTGGAGCCGGACAAGCGCTACTTCTCCTTTGTGGGGGACTCCACCTTCTTTGCCTCGGGAATCACCGGCATCGTGAACGCGGTGTACAACCAGGCCAACCTGACGGTCTGCGTGCTGGACAACTCCACCACGGCCATGACCGGCCACCAGCCACATCCGGGCACCGGACACACCATGATGGGCCAGGTGGTGGACAAGGTGAGCATTGTGAAGATTCTGGAGGCCGTGGGCGTGACGAAGATCGTCACCGTGGACCCGCTCAACCTGGAGCTTGCGGTGGACACGGTGAAGGAGGTTTCCGGCTTAGACGGCGTGAAGGCGGTGATCTTTAAGTCTCCCTGTATCGCCGTGGTGAAATCCGACCGGCGCTGCCGGATCGATCAGGACCGCTGCGTACAGTGCAGAGCCTGCATCACGGAAATCGGCTGCCCGGCCCTGGTGCTGGACGGCGACCGGGTGAGGATTGAGACGGGCCTGTGCACCGGCTGCGGCCTGTGCGGCAGAATCTGTTCCGTAGGCGCGATCGAAGAGGAGGTGCGGTGATGACGAAGAATGTATTGCTCTGCGGTGTGGGCGGCCAGGGAACGGTGCTGGCGTCTCGCCTGATCGCCCTGGCGGCCATGGAAAAAGGCATGGAGGCCAGAGGCGCCGAGACCATCGGAATGGCACAGCGCGGCGGCAGCGTGGTCAGCCACGTGCGCATCGGCCGGGATATCGATTCCCCCATGATTCCCCACCGGGGAGCGGATGTGCTGATCTGCTTTGAGCCGGCGGAGGCTGTCCGCTGTCTGCCCTACTTAAAGAAGGACGGCTGCGCCATCGTCTGCCCCACTCCGATCCGCCCGGTCACCGCGTCCCTCTCAGGGGGCGGTTACACCGGAGAAGAGATGATGGAGTATCTGAACAAATCCGTGAAAAACCTGGTGGTGGTGGACGGGACGGCCATCTGTGCGGAGTGCGGCTCCCCCAGGGTGCTGAACGTAGTGCTGCTGGGCGCTGCCATCGCCAGCGGATTGACCGGCCTGACCATGGAGGAGATGGAGCAGGCCGTTGAAAAGCGCGTGCCGGAGAAATTTAAGGAAATGAACTTGAAGGCCCTGGAGCTGGGCGCCCGGGCGTACGGGCGCGCCGACGGCAGGTAACAGGAGACAAAAGCGGAAGAGAAGAGGACCAAACCCATGAAAATGAAAGAATCCCAGTTCCTTCTTATCAAGGAACAGTTGAAAAAGCTCACCTCAAAGGAATGTTTTTACAAACACAAGCTGGAAGGGGTTAATGTGGACCAGATTCAGTCCCAGGAGGACTTTGAGAAGCTTCCCTTTACCTGGAAGGGCGATTTGAGGGAGGCCTATCCCCTGGGCCTGATGACGGAGCCGGAGGAAAAGATCGTGCGAATCCACTCCTCATCCGGCACCACCGGGACCCCGGTGATCATCCCCTACACCCAGCAGGACGTGGACGACTGGGCGTTCATGTTCAAGCGCTGCTACGAGATGGCGGGAATCACCAACATGGACCGCATCCAGATCACGCCCGGATACGGGCTGTGGACCGCTGGCATCGGCTTCCAGCTGGGAGCCGAGCTTCTGGGCGCCATGACGGTGCCCATGGGGCCGGGGAATACGGACAAGCAGCTGCGGATGATGATGGACATGAAGTCCACAGTGCTCTGCGCCACCTCCTCCTACGCCCTGCTGCTGGCCGAGGAGATCGCCAAGCGCGGCATCGGGGACAAGGTCTGCCTGAAAAAGGGCGTGATCGGCTCCGAGCGCTGGGGCGATAAGATGCGCCAGCGCATCGCCAATGAGCTGGGCGTGGACCTGTACGATATCTACGGCCTCACCGAGGTCTACGGCCCGGGCATCGCCATCAACTGCCAGGCCCAGGGAGCCATGCACTACTGGGATGATTTCCTCTATCTGGAGATCGTGGACCCCAAGACCGGCCAGGTGCTGCCGGACGGCGAGGTGGGCGAGATCGTGATCACCACCCTGCGCAAACAGGGAGCTCCGCTGATCCGCTACCGCACCCACGACCTGTCGCGGATTGTGCCGGGAGACTGCCCCTGCGGCTCGCCCTTCCCGCGCATCGACACGCTGATCGGCCGCACGGACGACATGGTGAAGGTAAAAGGCGTGAACATCTTCCCCAGCCAGATCGAGGAGCTGCTCACCGGCATCAAGGGCGCTTCCAGCGAGTACCAGGTGATGGTGGACCATCTGATGGGCAAGGACGTGCTGACCCTGTTTGTGGAGACCGAGCCGGGGGTGAACCGCTATGCGCTGGAGATCGAGATTCAGACCCAGTTTAAGGGCCGGATCGGCCTGACCCCGGTGGTCAAGCTGGTGGACATGGGCGAGCTGCCCAGAAGCGAGAAAAAATCCACGCGGGTGTTCGATAACCGCTATTAATGAAAAAACGCAGCGGCCTGCCGGAATTGTATCCGGCAGGCCGCTTGAGGTTTAACGCACAGAGGGAACCGCCCTAAGAATTGAGTTTGACCAGGATTTCCGCAGCGTTCGCAGCCCTGAGGGCGATGACTGAATCGCGGATCAGGTAAGCGGACATACAGCGCTCCGGTCCCTTGATCACACAGGTGACCGGTTCCCGGGGAGCGAAACCCAGGTCGGCGAGCCGCTTGGCTGTGTCCGGCTCGCTGGCGATCCAGACAACCCGGGCCTGTTCCCCCGCACTTAGCTGACTCAGAGGAACTACCATAGAAATCCCCCGATAAAAAGAAGCCTTACACCATTATATGTGGGATTCCGGAAAACGCCACCGGCCAGGTCACAGCCTCACGGCCACCGGGTCCGCGATATCCAGGGTCCGCTCCGTAACGCGGCAGTCAAAGGCCAGCACCCTCACCCCGGCCTCCCGGGCCTTCTTTAAGGCCTCCCCGAAGGCGGGATGGGTCGCAGCGTTGGGCGTGAAAAGGTGCACGCCCTTCATCTGGATCACGAACAGCGCGTAGGCCAGATAGCCCTCCTGAACCGCCCGTGCCAGGCCGTTTAGATGCTTGATACCCCGCTCTGTGGGGGCGTCCGGGAACATGGCCACGCCGTTTTCCTCCAGGGTCACGCCCTTGACCTCCATAAAAGCGGGTCTTGCGGGCA
Source organism: Enterocloster asparagiformis (assembly GCA_018380885.1). GTDB lineage: Bacteria > Bacillota > Clostridia > Lachnospirales > Lachnospiraceae > Enterocloster. The sequence goes on along the minus strand of JAGZSY010000013.1, from coordinate 93,732 downwards.
GGTCCCCGGACTCCAGCTCAAAGGCCAGGTCAAACCGCGAGTCACCGTGGACCACCTCCCGGCGCACATTTTTCACGCGCCCTTTGCCATCGGGCAGCAGAAAACGGGGGCCGTGTTCCGAGCATATCCATTCCCAGGCTGCCCGGTTGGGCGCCTGGGAGTCCATATTGATGAGCGTATCGCCCTTGCAGACCCCGATCAGGTCGTAGGCGGTCTTGCGCTTTCCCTCCGCGGCCTCGGGGTGGTATTCCAGAAACACCCTGGCGCCCGGAATGAGCAGCTCGCGGCAGCGGCCGGTGTTCTTTACGTGGCTGACCACCCCTACGCCGTCCACCTTCACCTGGGCGATGAAGCGGTTGGGCCTGCTTTCAAAGGTTCCCTCCACAATCTGTGTGTATTCCATCTTAATTTCCTCTTATTTGATAAAGTGAGCTTTCCCGGCCAGGGAAAATCAAAAGCCCGCCGGAAGAATCCCGGCGGGTCTGATATTTGTCATGTTCTGGCAGCGCTGAGCACTTTTTTCTGATAATATCTGACTCCGCAGGACAAGGAGAAGCAGATAATAAAATAACACAGCGCAATAAAAATGTAAAGCATAATAATATGGGCCGGAGCGCTGAGCTTACCCATCACCACGTAGGAATTGCGCATGAACTCCGCGATATCCACCACCTTTAAGAAGGAGGTGTCCTTGATCACGGTGATCACCTGGCTCAGCATGGCGGGGATGATGCTCTTATAGGTCTGGGGCAGGACGATGTAAAACAGCGTCTGGAAGAAGCTGAAGCCCTGGGAGGCCGCGCTCTCAAACTGCCCCTTGGGTATCCCGTTCAAACCGCCGCGGATGATCTCCGCCATCACAGCGGTGGTGAACAGCGTGCAGGCGAAGATCGCCAGAACCGTCGGGTTGCCCTTGATGGTAAAGCGGATCCAGAGAATCCACAGGATGTTGGGCGTGCAGCGGAAAAATTCGATGTATACGCCTGTCAGACCGGACAGCCACGCCCATTTTCCGTAGCAGAAGTGGCGCAGCAGGGCCAGGATGGTGCCGAAGATCAGGCTGAGGATGATGGTTCCCAGGGAGATCAGAACAGTGGTTGCCAGGCCGCTCATCATAAACAGAAAGTTGGCTTTTGTAAAAATCAGGTTAAATCCCTCGGCCAATTATGCCACCCCCTTCCGTTTTTTGGGAACAGGCAGCCTCTTTGCGCGCGCTTCCAGATACCGGGCCAGCCTGGCCAGGGGGAAGCAGATCACAAAGTACAGCAGCGCGCAGGAGAAGTACGCCTGGGCGAAATAGCCCCGGTCGCTGCCCCAGGAGTCCGCGAAATACATGAGATCCAGGCCCGCAACCATGGCCAGCACGGAGGTGTTTTTCACCAGGTTTAACGCCTGGTTGGCCAGTGAGGGCAGGATGATCTTCATGGTTTGCGGCAGGATGATGTAGCGCATGGTCTGTAAATAGGAGAAGCCTTGGGAATAGGCGGCTTCAAATTGTCCCTTGGGCACGGCTTCGATGCCCGTGCGGATTACCTCGGATATGTAGGCGCCGTGGTAGATTCCCACGCCCAGCACGCCCAGCAGGAATTTGGGCACGCGCCCGCCGATCACGTAGGGTAGGCAGTTGTAGTAAAAGAATACCTGCACCACCAGCGGCGTGTTCTGGAAAAATTCCACGTACACCCGGGAGAAAAACCTGCATATTTTTGCTTTCGATGTGGAAAGCATACCGAAAATGATCCCTAAAACCAGCGCTAACAGGAGTCCTGTTAGCGCTACTTTTAAGGTCATAATAAAGCCTGGTATGTACTTTTCCGGGAACACCTGAAACAGGGCATTCCAGCGTTTTGCTTCAAAGAGACCTTTAATCATGAGTTATTCGATTCCCCAATCTTTGATCATTTCTGCTAATTTGCCGCTGTCCTTCAGATCGGTAACAACGCCGTCAACCAGTTCTGCAAGCCCGGTGTTTTCCTTCTTGGTGCAAACGCCGTACTCCTGTTCTGCGTAGCGGTCGTCCAGCAGCTTGTTGGTATCGTCTCTGTATCCGGCCAGGATCGCGCGGTCTACGGAGAATACGTCGATGTTCTTTGCGGAGAGGGCGGCAGCCAGCGCGGGATAGCCGTCAAACTCCTCAAAGGTGGGAGTTACATTGATTCCTTTTTCCGCCACATAGGCTTCGAAGCCCTTCTGGCTGGTGGAACCCTGGGCAACGCCGATTACCTTTCCGTCCAGGTCCTCAATGGAGTTGATTCCGGAATCCTTGAGAACCAGCAGGCCTACGGCGTCGGTGAAGTACGGTGTGGAGAAGTTGTAGGTCTCCTTGCGCTCTTCGGTGATGGTGAAAGTGGCGATTACCATGTCAAGCTCGCCGTTCTCCACGAGGGGACCTCTGGTCTTGGCGGTAACGCCCTGGAATGCGACCAGCTTCTTTTCCTTGGCCTCATCGGGGGTGCAGCCGAAGATCTTGCCCGCGATGGTGTAGGCCAGATCGTCCTCTAAGCCCTCGTACTCGCCGGTGGCGGTATTCTGCAGGCTGAAGCAGGGAACATCCGTCTTGACGCCAACCTTTAAAACGCCGGCATCGATGATCTTCTGAACATCTGCGCTCACGTCGCCGGTGGTGGAACCGGTGTCGGCAGCGGAACCGGAATCGGCGGCAGTGGTATCCGCAGCGCTGGGCGCTGTGGTGGGGGTGCTGGAAGAGCCTCCGCAGGCTGTCAGGGCGCCCGCCACCAGGGCGGCGGTCAGGATGGCAGCGCTCATTTTAAGATTCTTTTTCATAATTGTGTCCTCCTCTTTTCTTACTTTTTAGAAAACGCCGGTTGCCCGGCGATATCTTTACAGATGTTGGCGCCTGTGGGCGCGATGGATTTTAGTGGAGAATCTTGCTGAGGAACGCCTTGGTGCGCTCATTTTCCGGATTCTCAAAGAAGTGTTCGGGAGTACCCTCCTCCACGATGGTGCCGTCGTCCATGAAAATGACGCGGTCCGCGACCTGCTTGGCAAAGCCCATCTCGTGGGTAACGCAGACCATGGTGATGTTCTCCTTGGAGAGGTTAACCATAACGTCAAGAACCTCCTGAACCATCTCAGGGTCCAGCGCAGAGGTCGGCTCGTCGAACAGGATCAGTTTCTGCTTGGTGCACAGTGCGCGGGCGATGGCCACACGCTGCTGCTGGCCGCCGGACAGATTCTGGGGATAGCAGTCCGCCTTGTCGGAAAGGCCCACGCGCTCCAGATATTTCATGGCCTCAGCCTCGGCCTCGGCCTTCGGAACCTTCTGCAGCTTGATGGGAGCCAGCGTCAGGTTCTGCAGCACGGTCATGTGCGGGTACAGATTGAACTGCTGGAACACCATGGAGGAATACTTGCGGGCCATCTCGCCGCGGTTCTTGTGAGTCAGTCTCTGGTCGTTGATGTAAACCTCTCCGGCCGTGGGCTCCTCCAGATAATTCATGCAGCGGATCAAAGTGCTCTTGCCGCTTCCGGACGGGCCGATAATTACCAGCTTCTCGCCTTCCTGCACCGTTAAGTTGATGTTTTTAAGCACTTCCAAATCACCGAAATTTTTCTTCAGATTTTTTACCTGGATCATACTCTGTACCACCTTTCTAAAGTCTTGCTATCGTCGGGAAGCTTGGGAAAGGGTATAAAAAAACACCCAAAGAATCCGCAATATGTCCCTAGAATTCCTGAGCGCCTTTGCCCACTATACTTCCTTAATTTTGTTGAGTTTTCTGCCTGATGTGCGCAGATGTCAAACTGTGTGGGGCTTTAACCCCTGTGATGTTAAGGATTATATTCGTTTTTTTTTCAAAAGTCAATAGTTTTTCGAAAAATATACAACTTTTTTGCTGTAAGGACCACAATTACATCATTGTGACATTGGCGATTGCGGCCATGAGGGCCTGCAATTATTCAGTTGCGCCCATGGCTTAAATATGCTAAGATCATGTATAATGAAATCAACAAACATCGAGATTCTATGGTAGAAGCGAGGAAAAAAACATGGGCTTATCCTATCAGAGTACCAGAGGCGGCGAGGCGGGTGTGACGGCCTCCCAGGCGATTTTAAAGGGGCTGGCGGACGACGGCGGCTTGTTTATGCCCACCGAAATCCCGGCTCTTGACGTTCCGGTGGAGCGCTTGGCCGGCATGACGTATCAGGAGACGGCTTACGAGGTGATGAAGCTGTTTCTGACGGATTTTACGGAGGAGGAGTTAAAGGGCTGCATCGCAAAGGCTTACGACAGCAAGTTCGATACGGAAGAGATTGCGCCTCTGGCAAAGGCGGACGGGGCTTATTTCCTGGAGCTGTACCACGGCAGCACCATTGCCTTCAAGGACATGGCGCTCTCCATCCTGCCTCATCTGATGACCACTGCTGCGAGGAAAAACCAGGTGGACAAGGAAATTGTCATACTCACAGCCACCTCGGGCGACACCGGAAAGGCGGCCATGGCCGGGTTTGCGGACGTGCCGGGCACCAGGATCATCGTGTTCTACCCCAAGGACGGAGTCAGCAAGGTACAGGAGCTGCAGATGCGCACCCAGAAGGGCGAAAACACCAGCGTGGTGGCTATTCACGGCAACTTCGACGACGCCCAGACCGGCGTGAAGAAGATATTCGCGGACAAGAATCTGGCGGCGGAGCTGGCGGACCGCGGGTACCAGTTTTCATCGGCAAATTCTATTAATATAGGAAGATTGGTGCCGCAGATCGTATATTATGTATATGCGTATGCCAAACTATTTGAGAACGGCGAGATTGAAAAAGATGAGGTGATCAACGTCACCGTGCCCACCGGCAACTTCGGCAATATCCTGGCCGCGTACTTTGCTAAGCGCATGGGACTTCCCATCAAGACCCTGATCTGCGCCTCCAACGACAACAAGGTGTTATACGACTTTTTTACCACCGGGACCTATGACAGGAAGCGTCAGTTTATCCTGACCAACTCTCCGTCCATGGACATCCTGATCTCCAGCAACCTGGAGCGCTTAATCTATCTGAGCGCGGGCTGCGACGGATCTGTGTGCGCCGCTCTGATGCGGGAGCTCTCGGAGAAGGGCAGCTATACCGTGACCGATGAGATGCGCCGCTTTATGGCGGACTTTGCGGGCGGATACGCCGACCAGCAGGAGAACGCGGACACGATCCGCCGCATTTTCAAGGACACTGGCTATCTGGTGGACACCCACACAGGCGTGGCGGCCACGGTCTACCACAGCTACGCCCAGCGCAGCGGGGATCAGGCCAAGACGGTGATCGCCTCCACGGCCAGCCCCTTCAAGTTCTCGCGCAGCGTGATGGAGGCCATCCAGGGCGCGGACGAGACCGCGGCCATGGACGAGTTTGCCGTGGTGGACGCCCTCAGCAGCCTGTCCGGCGTGCTGGTGCCCCAGGCGGTGGAGGAGATTCGCACGGCGCCCATCCGCCACGATCTGGAGTGCGATGTGCAGGGCATGACGGATACGGTCAGGGGGATTTTGAAGATTTGATAATTTGCCCTTCCCTTTTCAGGGCAGGTTTGCTATAATGAGTGAGAATGTTAAATATATAACAATATAACAACAATATAAGGAGGGTATATAAATGTTAGTTTCAGCAACAGAGATGCTCGAAAAAGCAAGAGAAGGCAAGTACGCAGTAGGCCAGTTCAATATCAACAACCTGGAGTGGACCAAGTCCGTGCTGCTCACGGCACAGGAACTTCAGTCTCCGGTGATCCTGGGCGTTTCCGAGGGCGCGGGCAAATACATGACCGGCTTTAAGACCGTTGCGGCTATGACCAAGGCCATGATGGAGGAGTTAAACATCACGGTTCCCGTGGCGCTGCATCTGGATCACGGCACCTACGACGGCTGCTACAAGTGCATCAAAGCCGGATTTTCTTCCATCATGTTCGACGGCTCCCACTATCCCATCGAGGAGAATATTGAGAAAACAAGAGAGCTGGTGAAGATCGCCCACGCTATGGGCCTGTCCCTGGAGGCCGAGGTGGGTTCCATCGGCGGCGAGGAGGACGGCGTTGTGGGCGCGGGCGAGTGCGCTGATCCCGCGGAGTGCAAGTCCATCGCGGATTTGGGCATCGATTTCCTGGCTGCCGGCATCGGCAACATCCACGGAAAATATCCGGCAAACTGGCAGGGCTTAAACTTCGACGTTCTGGCCAAGGTGAAGGAAGCGGTAGGCGACATGCCTCTGGTTCTGCACGGCGGCACCGGAATCCCGGAGGATATGATCAAGAAAGCCATCAGCCTGGGCGTGGCCAAGATCAACGTGAACACTGAGTGCCAGCTGTCCTTTGCGGACGCCACCAGAGCGTACATCGAGGCGGGCAAGGATCAGCAGGGCAAGGGCTTTGACCCGAGAAAGCTGCTGGCTCCCGGCGCTGAGGCCATCAAGGCGACTGTTAAGGAAAAGATGGAGCTGTTCGGTTCCGTTGGCAAAGCCTGAATTGATTAGTTGTACTAATAAAATGCATTAAAATAAATGCAGTTTTTTATAAAAAGATCGCTTGCATTTTGATAGGAAATGGTTTATTTTATTTAAAGAACGAAGGCGTTCTCTCTACAGGGAGAACGCTTTCTTAATATCAAAAGTATCCGCGCCTGGGCTGTCAGGGGGCCTGCGGACGGGAGATTGTCTGCGACAGGGGATTTTTTTCCGCGGGCGGGATTTTGCCGGCGGCAAGGGATTTTTCTACCGCGGACAGGAGGTTGCCTGCGGCAAGGGATTTTTCCACCGCGGACGGGAGATTGCCGGCAGCAAGGGATTTTTCCACCGCGGGCGGGAGTTGCCGGCGGCAAGGGATTTTTCCACCGCGGACGGGAGATTGCCGGCGGCAAGGGATTTTTCCACCGCGGGCGGGAGTTGCCGGCGGCAAGGGATTTTTCCACCGTGGACGGGAGATTGCCGGCGGCAGGGGATTTTTCCATCGGCAGGGGATTTTCCTCCGCAGACGATATTTCTCCATTGGCAGGGGATCACCCCTCCTGCGGCAAAAAGCCGACGCGCCGGGCGCGCATATGCCGTTGACCGGCGCATTTTCCGAAAACGAAAAACGGCGTTGATTTAAATATGATTGATTTGAAAAAGAGAGGATGGAACAATCAATGAGTGAGGTATTAAATGTGACCGATATGTTCGGCAAGAACGTTTTTAACGACGCCGTGATGCGGGACCGCCTTCCAAAGAGCGTTTACAAAAAACTGAAAAAGACGATCGAGGACGGGGCCGAGCTGGACCCAAGCATTGCGGACGTTGTGGCTCACGCCATGAAGGATTGGGCCATTGAGCGTGGGGCGACCCATTATACCCACTGGTTCCAGCCTCTGACCGGAGTGACAGCGGAGAAGCACGATTCCTTTATCTCCGCGCCCAGCGACGGCAGGGTGATCATGGAGTTTTCCGGCAAGGAGCTGATCAAGGGCGAGCCGGACGCCTCCTCCTTCCCCTCCGGTGGCCTGCGCGCCACCTTCGAGGCCCGGGGCTACACGGCCTGGGACTGCACGTCCTCCGCGTTCCTGCGCGAGGACGCCATCGGCGTGACGCTCTGCATTCCCACCGCGTTCTGCTCCTACAAGGGCGAGGCCCTGGACAAGAAAACTCCGCTGCTGCGCTCCGTGCAGGCGGTCAACGAGCAGGCCCTGCGCATCCTCCGCCTGTTCGGCAACACCACGGCCAAGCGCGTGACCCCCTCCGTGGGAGCGGAGCAGGAGTATTTCCTGGTGGATCGGGCCAAATATATGGAGCGCAAGGACCTGATCTACACCGGCCGCACCCTGTTCGGCGCCATGCCGCCCAAGGGGCAGGAGCTGGAGGACCACTATTTCGGTGTGATCCGCGAGCGCATCGGCTCCTACATGAACGAGGTGAACAAGGAGCTGTGGAAGCTGGGCGTGCCGGCCAAGACCCAGCACAACGAGGCGGCTCCGGCACAACACGAGCTGGCCCCCATCTTTGAGGAGGTCAACCTGGCGGTGGACCACAACCAGATCGTGATGGAGACGCTGAAGAAGGTGGCCGGCCGCCACGGCATGGCCTGCCTGCTCCACGAGAAGCCCTTTGCCGGTGTGAACGGCTCCGGCAAGCACGACAACTGGTCCCTGACCGGGGACGACGGCACCAACATGCTCAACCCCGGGGATACGCCCCATGAGAATATCCAGTTCCTGCTGGTGCTGGCCTGCATCATCAAGGCCGTGGACGTCCACGCTGACCTGCTGCGGGAATCCGCCGCCGACGTGGGCAACGAGCAGCGCCTGGGCTCCAACGAGGCGCCGCCTGCGATCATCTCCATTTTCCTGGGCGAGCAGCTGGAGGATGTGATCGACCAGCTGTGCAGCACCGGCGAGGCCACCCACTCCAAGAAGGGCGGCACCTTAAAAACCGGCGTCAACATTCTGCCGGACCTGGATAAGGACGCCACGGACCGCAACCGGACCTCGCCCTTTGCCTTCACGGGCAATAAGTTTGAGTTCCGCATGGTGGGGGCCTCCGACTCCATCGCCAGCCCCAACACAGTGTTAAACACCATTGTGGCCGAGGCGTTTAAGGAGGCGGCGGATATACTGGAGGCGGCCGACGATTTTGACATGGCTGTGCACGACCTGATCAAGGAGACGCTGGCCGCCCACCGCCGCGTGGTCTTTAACGGCAACGGCTACTCCAAGGAGTGGGTCGCCGAGGCCGAGCGCAGGGGCCTGCCCAACATCGGCTCCATGGTGGAGGCCATCCCGGCCCTGACCACGGAGAAGGCCGTGAAGCTGTTCGAGGAGTTCAGCGTGTTCACCAGGGCGGAGCTGGAATCCAGGGCTGAGGTCGAGTACGAGGGCTACTCCAAGGCGGTGAACATCGAGGCCAGAACCATGATCGACATGGCCAGCAAGCAGATTATTCCCGCGGTGATCAAGTACACCACCCAACTGGCCGGTTCCATCTGCGCGGTGAGAAACGCCTGCCCGGAGGCAGACGTGAGCGTGCAGACCGAGCTTTTGACCGAATCCTCCGATCTGCTCAGCGATATGAAGGTGGCGCTGGCCGCCCTGATCGAGGCTACGGACCAGGCCGCTGCCATGGAAGGCGGCAGGGAGCAGGCCGTGGCCTACCACAGCGTGGTGGCCCCCGCCATGGAGGCGCTGCGCGCGCCGGCGGACCGCCTGGAGATGATCGTGGACAAGGAACTGTGGCCCATGCCCAGCTATGGGGATTTGATATTTGAGGTATAATATTGCATTTTTAAGCATAGGATGATCAGACTGATGATCCCCGGCCCGGGCGGCGTTGTCCGGGCCGGGGATTTCCTGTTGCGGGCTGTGAGAGCTCCTGGCAATGATTCCCCTTGCATTTTTCATCCATCGTGATATAATGTTCATATATTTTTAAAAATGAGATAAATTGAACAAAGGTGAGAGGACAAGCGGATGGATCGATATGGACTTATATGCAGGACCGTGCTGGAGCAGCCGGATATCACGCAGCGGGAGATGGCGCAGAAGCTGGATGTATCCCTGGGAACGGTGAATTCCCTGGTGAAGGAGTGCGTGAGCCGCAAGCTGATTGCGGAGGACGAGCCCGGGGGCGCTTCACGGAAATGGAAAATTCTGGATGATGGCCGCAGGCTGCTGGCGCCGTACAAGGTGGACGGCGCGCTGATCATTGCCGCGGGTTTTGGGTCCAGGTTTGTCCCCCTGACCTTCGAGATGCCCAAGGGGCTGCTGGAGGTGTTTGGGGAGCGCATGATCGAGCGGCAGATTCGTCAGCTCCACGAGGCCGAGGTGACGGACATCACCATCGCCGTGGGCTATCTGAAGGAAAAATTTGAGTATCTGATCGATAAATTTGACGTGAAGCTGCTGTACAATCCGGAGTATTCTGGCAAGAATACGCTGGCGACCATTTACCGCGCCCGGAAGGTGCTGGAGGGCCGCAACATGTACCTGCTCTCCTCGGACAACTGGCTGCGGGAGAACATGTACCACGCCTACGAGTGCGGCGCCTGGTATTCCTCCGCGTTCCAGAAGGGCGAGACCAAGGAGTGGTGCTTGTCTTATAATAAGAAAGGGCGGATTACCGACGTGCGCGTGGGGGGCAGAGACGCCTGGGTGATGTACGGGCCCGCCTATTTTTCCAGGGAATTTACCGCCAGGTTCATGCCGGTTTTGAAGGCTTACTACGAGACTCCGGGGACGGAGCAGTTCTACTGGGAGCAGGTCTTTGTGGACATGCTGGAGGGGGAGGCAAAAAGCCGCCTGGAGGGCGGGGATCAGTCCCTGCTTGATCGGGCCGTCCGGGAGTCCGGGGTGGGCGCGGAGCGCTGGGATGAGATCGAGATGGATATCAACCGCCAGCCGGAGAATCAGGTGTATGAGTTCGAAAACCTGGAAGAACTGCGCCTGTTTGACACCAAATACCAGAACCAGTCGGACAACGAGGCCATGAAGCTGGTGGCCGGGGTATTCCAGGTGCCGGAGTCCGAGATTCGGGACATCCGCTGCCTGAAGGCTGGGATGACCAATAAATCCTTCCTGTTTCAGGTGAAGGGAAAACCGTGCATCTGCCGCATACCGGGGCCGGGCACCCAGCTTCTGGTCAACCGTTTCCAGGAGAAGCAGGTCTACGACGCGGTGATGCCCCTGGGGATCACGGAGCATCTGCTGTACCTGAACCCTGAGACCGGATACAAGATCGCGGATTTTTACGAGGGCGCGCGCAACGCCTCCTCGGGGGACTGGGAAGATTTAGAGCGATGCATGGAAATGCTGCGCAGGCTGCATAATAGTGGCGTTAAGGTTGAACATGATTTCGATATCCGCGAGCGCATCGGCTTTTACGAGAAGCTGTGCAAGAGCCATGGCGGCACGCTTTTTGAGGACTACGAGGAGGTCCGGGGCTGGATGGACTGGCTGATGGACCGCCTGGACCAAATGGGAAGAGGGAAATGCCTGTGCCACATCGATGCCAACGTAGATAATTACCTATTTTTGGAAAATGGTGAGGTAAAGCTGCTGGACTGGGAGTACGCGGGCATGTGCGACCCCATGATCGACGTGGCCATGTGCGCCATCTACTCCTACTACGACGAGGAGCAGACGGACCGCCTTCTGAGCATTTATCTTCAGCGGGAGCCCACAAAAGAGGAGACCTTCGCCACCTACGCCTACGCCGCGCTGGGCGGTTTTCTGTGGAGCCTGTGGGCTGTTTACAAGAGCGTGCTGGGCGATGAATTCGGCGAATACACGATCATCATGTACCGTTATGCCAAAAAATATTATAGGAAATTACGGAAATTGTAATAAAAATGTTACCATTTAGCAGAATGGCTGTGCTATAATCAGAATTATGTGAGACCGGCTCTCGTGGGAAGTATCACAAGTCCTTATGCATAAAGGGCCTGATATCCACAGGAGCTTATGATGCGTTTTACCAGGAGCCGGAGTGCGTTTGGGACGATGTATGAGGAGGATGACGGATGGTACACAAAAAACGTTTTATGGCGCTGGTTGCCGCGGGGCTGATCAGTGTGATGTCATTGGGATCGGCATTTACAGCTTATGCGGACGGATGGACCAAATCAGGCGATAAATGGACCTATGTGGAAAACAACACGACCCGCAAGGGCTGGGTGCACACCAGCGACGGCTATTACTACATGGATTTGTCCACCGGATACATGAGCACCGGATTTGTACAGATCGACGGAAAATGGTATTTCTTCAAGCCCAGCGGCCTGATGGCCACCGGGTGGGTGAATACGGATGATAAATGGTACTATATGCTGGACGACGGCACCATGGTGACCGGCTGGCTGAAGATCGACCGCGGCAACAACAATGTGGATTACTACTACATGCGGGGCAACGGCGCTATGGCGACGGGCTGGCGCGATATGGACAACGCCTGGTATTATTTCCAGAGCAACGGCAAGTGCGTGGTGAACTCCTGGGCCCAGATCAAGGACAACTGGTATCTGTTCGGCACGGACGGCAAGATGATGACGGGCTGGGCGCAGATTGACGGAGACTACTTCTACCTGAACACCGACGGCCGCATGCTGATCGACTGGCTGACGGACAGCGAGGGCAACAAGTATTATATGGACAACACCAACGGAAAGATGTCCAAGGGCTGGAAGCAGATCGGCGATTCCTGGTATTATTTCAGCAACAACGGCCATATGATGACCAAGTGGATTCAGCTTTCCGGCAAGTATTATTATCTCGATCCGACCACAGGTAAGATGGCGGCCAACACCACGCTGACCATTGACGGAAGCCAGTATACCTTTGATGCCAGCGGCGTCTGCCAGAACGCCGGAGGCGTTTCAGCCCAGAGTCCGGGCAGCAGCAGTCCGTCCGGCAGCAGCAATTCCAGCAGCGGTCCCGGCGGTTCCGGGTCCAGCGGCAACAATTTCGTTTCCTCCAACGGACCGGGCAGCAGCAACAGTACGTCGCCGGGCGGCAGCAGCAATGGCCCCACATCCGGCGGATCGTCCAACAGCCCGTCATCTAACGGCAACACGTTGGAGCCGGGAAGAACGGACGGCCCCAGATAGGCGGCGGCATGTTTTGAGAAGAAAATGGATGTCCCCCGAAGGATTCAGAGGACATCCATTTGTTTTAAGCGCAATGGGCCTCCGGCACAGTCCGGCCCGCGGCCCATTGCCTGAGCGACCTTTACACTGACTAAAAGAGGAGAACATTATGAAGAATGTGAGACACTTGGTGAAGCGCTGCCAGGGTGCGGCTCTGGCGGGGATGATCGTTGTGATGACCGGACTGCCCACGGGAACTGCCTGGGCCATCGGACCGGGTGAAAACAATGTCACCACCAGCACCAGCGTCGGCGGCCCCGGCGGTCCCGGCGTCACGGGCGGCGGCACGGCCACGAATACCGGGGGCAGCTCCAGCGCCAACACCAACGCCAACACCAACGCCAACACCAACGCCTGGAAAAAGGTGGGCGGCGTTTATCAGATGCACGACGGAACCGCCATTCCCAACGTGCTGGCCCGGGGCATCGACGTATCCCGCTGGCAGGGGGATGTGAACTGGCGCCAGGTGGCGGCGGACGACGTTTCCTTCGTCATGCTGGGGACCAGATCCAAGGGCGCGGTGGATCCGTACTTTCACAAGAATATCCAGGAGGCCCACGACGCCGGCATCAAGGTCGGCGTGTACATCTATTCCCTGGCGCTCACCCCGGATATGGCGGTGGAGGAGGCTGACTTTGTGCTGGATCTGATCAAGGACTATCCGGTATCCTACCCGGTGGCCTTCGACATGGAGGACAGCACCCAGGGCGTGCTCTCCAAGGAGGAGTTGGCGGCTATCGCCAACGCGTTCTGCCGGCGGATTCAGGATGCGGGATACTATCCCATTATCTACGCCAATGAAAACTGGCTGAAGAACAAGCTGGACATGTCGCTGATGAGCTACCCGGTGTGGGTGGCCCGGTACAATGCCATGTACACCTACTCCTCGCCGGTGATGTGGCAGGCCACCAGCACCGGCGCGGTGAACGGAATCGGCGGAAACGTGGATATTGATTTCCAGTTTAAGGATTTCTCCGGTGTGATTCCGGCGAACCTGTGGCGGACCATCGGCGGAAACACCTACTACTACCAGAACTACGCCATGCAGAAGGATACCTGGATCAACGACGGGAACGGCTGGTACTATATGGACGGGGACGGCTTTGCGAAGAAGGGATGGTTTACGCAGTCCGGAAAGCGTTACTATCTGGACGACGGCACCGGCAAGATGCAGTACGGCTGGAAGGAGCAGGACGGAAGCTGGTACTATCTGGGCAGCTCCGGGGCGGCTTCCACAGGCTGGGTAAATGATAACGGAGCCTGGTACTTTATGGATCACAGCACGGCGGTGATGCGCACCGGCTGGCTGGATGAGGGAGGAAAGCGTTTCTTCCTGGAGAGCAGCGGCCGCATGGCCACAGGCTGGACCAACCAGGACAACAAGTGGTATTATCTGGACGGAAGCGGCGCGCTGTCTAAGGGCTGGATCACGGACAACAACACGCGCTATTACTCGGACAGCGACGGCGTGATGCACACCGGCTGGCTGCAGGACGGCGGGCACTGGTACTTCATGCGCGGTAACGGCGCGATGGCCACGGGCTGGCGCGACATGGACGGCAGCTGGTACTACTTTAACAGCGACGGGCAGATGGTGACCGGCTGGCAGAGCGTGGAGGGAATCTGGTACTACTTTGACGCCAACGGACATATGGCCACAGGCCTGACCGAGGTGGGCGGCGTGAAGTATTATCTGGACGACCAGGGCCGCATGGCGGCCAATACCCAGGTGACCGTGGACGGCGTGAATTACACGGCGGACGGAAGCGGCGCTCTGAGCGTGGCCGAGCAGCCGCAGGCTGAAGGAGAGGAAGCCTCCGGCCAGGCTCCCTCGGGCCAGGATAGCCCGGCGGGCCAGAGCGGCGGCGGTTCCACTCCCGTGATCACCGGCGTGGACGGAGGTCCCGGCGTCTAGGAAAAATGGCGGACCAAAAATGGCCGCCCCATAAAGTGTAATTTCAGATCAGGCTGACCGGCCGCGTTTTGCTGCGGTTCCAGCCTGATCTTTTTCAAACCCGCCCCGTAGCCGCGCTGCGGCCCCCTTGCGCCGCCCTGGCATTTTACCGCAGGCGCGATCATATATTGGGAGATAGAATATAAGATTTCGGAAGCGGGGAACCGGAAAAATGGGAAAGAAGCTGAGGCTATTGGCGGCGGTGGCCGGATTGGATCTGCTGCTGGTTGCGGCGCTCTTGTGGACGCTGGGAATCTGGGAGCTGCCCGCCTGGGGCGAAGGGCGGGCGGTCTGGGAGCGCGCTGCGCCCGCCTCAGAAGGCAATTCAGGCATCGGGAGGCCGGCGGACGCGGGGCCGGGAGAGGGCGTGGTGAGCGAGAAGCGGGGAAACGCGGTAAAGTGCGTGGCGCTGACCTTTGACGACGGCCCCAACAAGGAGTGCACCAAGGACCTGCTGGACGGGCTGAAGGCCCGGGGCGTCAAGGCGACGTTTTTCCTGATGGGGGAGAGCATAAACGGGAACGAGGACCTGGTGCGGCGGATGAAGGAGGAGGGGCATCTGATCGGAAACCACAGCTACCGCCATATCCAGCTGACCAAGGCCGGGGAGAAGGCGGTCTGCGAGGCGGTGGATCAGACCAGCCTGATGATTGAGGAGATCACCGGCCAGCGGCCCCAGTATCTGCGCCCGCCTTACGGGGATTGGAACGACGATCTGGAGTGCAAGGTGGATATGACCACGGTGCTGTGGTCCGTGGATTCGCTGGACTGGAAGCTGCAGAATCGCCAGAAAATCGTGAAGCGCGTCTTGAAAGACGTAAAGGATGGGGATATTATATTGATGCACGACATTTTTCCCACATCCGTGGAGGCGGCGCTGGAAATCATTGACACCCTGACGCCGCAGGGCTATACTTTTGTTACGGTTGATGAGGTGTTGATTGACTGAGATTCGGGCGGCCCGCCGGGGCCGGAGTCAGGACGGCAGCCAAGGAGGAATAAACAATTGGAAAAAAACGGGGATTTTAAACAGAACACACAGGATAAGGCGGAATTTCAGAATATTTACTTTATGCATCTGCTGTTTGCCGAGCGGCCGCAGCGTCCGGAGACAGAGGCCATCGGGCGGGCGCTGGAAGCGTGCTTCGGCCAGGTGGACCAGGTGAGCCCGGGGCCGGGGCTGGTCTCCTTTGCAATTAAGAAATATCCGGTTACATACAAGGACGGGGTGGTTCCGGCCCAGGTGGTGATGACGGAGGTGCGGGACTTTGCCCAGGACTCCATCGACGCCTTTTCCCGGAGCCAGCTGTGGGATGTGCAGGACGGGGAGGAGATTCTGGCGTCCTGCAGGTACCAGGTCTCAATTTTTGATATGATGTCAGCGGGGCTGGAGTACAAGCAGCGCTGCGAGCTTTTGATGGATTGGCTGGAGACGGCGCTGAAGCTGTTCGCGGACTGTACCGCTGTGTGGGTGGCGCCGGCGGGCAAGCTGTTTACCGCGCAGATGGTCCGGGAGCACGGGATTTCCCGGGCGGACAGGTTCGTGTATTTCGGCGTCAACGCCAGGTTTTTCAACATCCAGGGGACGGACGATCAGATTGTGGACACCCTGGGAATGTACGCGGTGGGACTTCCGGACGTGCAGTACCATTTTCACGGCCTGGATCCCAACCGGGTGGTGAACCACGCCTACAACGTGGCCTCCTACCTGTTCGACCAGGACGCGCCGATCAAGAACGGCGAGACCATCGACGGGCTTCTGGACGGAGAAATGAGCCGGGAGGTCCAGTGGCGCTGCCAGTACGAGGACGCGCTTATCCAGCCGGTGCGGTGCGTTATGGATATCTGCCCGGGCGAGTACGCGGCGGGGAACCGGGAGACCGGGGAATAGGAAATTTCTTTGAACGACGGGAGGATACGGCCGATGGTGGAGAATAAACTTATAAACGGCTACAGGCCGGCGCTGATCCGGCTGTACGCAAGGCGGGGGCCGGTGGAAATCTCGGAGGAGACGGCTGCCGCCCTCCACGGGCCCCGCATTCTGGCTCTGGGCCGGGAGGCGGTGAAGCTGGCCGGGGACCCGGCCGCGGACAAGCTTGAGGGGACGGTGGAGGTGGTGAGCCCGTTTAAGGACGGCGTGGTGGCCGACTACGAGCTGGCCGCGAAAATGATGCGCTATTTTGTGGGCAAATGCTGCCGGCGCAGGCTGTTTTGCAAGCCGAGGATCGCGGTCTGCGTGCCCCTGGAGCTGACCAAGGTGGAGCGGAGAGCGTACGAGGATGTGTTTTACCAGGCAGGCGCGAAAAAGGTGCTGGTCGTGGAAAAAGCCATGGAACAGGCGATGGCGGAGATACCCGCCGAATACGGCGTGGTTGTGGGGATTTATCCGCAGCCGCGGGATGGACGGTGAATGAGATGGATATGGATTTATTTGATTTTATGCGGGAGAGCAAGATGGAGACGGAATCCCCCCTGGCCTCCCGGCTGCGCCCGAGGACATTGGACGAGGTGGTGGGACAGCAGCACATTGTGGGCAGGGACAAGCTCCTGTACCGGGCTATCAAGGCGGACAAGCTGGGCTCCATCATCTTTTACGGCCCGCCGGGCACGGGAAAGACCACGCTGGCAAAGGTGATCGCAGGCACCACCAGCGCCGACTTCCGGCAGATCAACGCCACGGTGGCGGGCAAGAAGGATATGGAGGAAGTGGTGAAGGCGGCCAAGGACAACATGGGCATGTATGGGAAGAAAACCATCCTGTTCGTGGATGAGATACACCGCTTCAACAAGGGGCAGCAGGACTATCTCCTGCCCTTTGTGGAGGACGGTACGCTGATTCTCATCGGGGCGACCACGGAGAACCCCTATTTTGAGGTGAACGGGGCCTTGCTGTCCCGGTCGCGGATATTTGAGCTGAAGCCCCTGGAAAAGGACGACATCAGGGAGCTGATCCGCCGGGCCGTGTACGACAAGGAGCGGGGAATGGGTGCCTACGACGCCGTCATCGACGACGAGGCGGCGGAATTTCTTGCGGATACGGCCAACGGGGACGCCAGAGCTGCCCTGAACGCTGTGGAGCTGGGCATTCTCACCACGGAGCGGGGGCCGGACGGCAAGATTCACATCGATCTGGGGGCGGCCCAGGAGTGCATCCAGAAGCGGGTGGTGCGCTACGACAAGAACGGGGATAACCACTACGACACGGTGTCGGCCTTTATCAAGAGCATGCGGGGCTCAGACCCTGATGCGGCGGTTTACTACCTGGCGCGGATGCTCTACGCCGGGGAGGACATCAAGTTCATCGCCCGTCGGATCATGATCTGCGCTTCCGAGGACGTGGGAAACGCGGACCCTCAGGCCCTGACCGTGGCGGTGAGCGCGGCCCAGGCGGTGGAGCGCATCGGCATGCCGGAGGCGCAGATCATCCTGTCCCAGGCGGTCACCTACGTGGCCACCGCGCCCAAGAGCAACGCGGCCTGTATGGCGGTGAGCGCGGCTTCGGAGGCGGTGGCCGCCCAGCGCACCATGCCGGTGCCCGTCCATTTGCAGGACAAGCATTACAAGGGGGCTCAGAAGCTGGGGCATGGGGTTGGATACAAGTACGCCCACGATTATCCCAAACACTATGTAAAGCAGCAGTACCTCCCCGATGGAATGGAAGGCTCCGTATTCTACGAGCCTTCGGACAACGGGTATGAGCGGGAGATTCGCCGCCATATGCGCTGGCTCAGGGAGGAAGATACGTAAACTGCGGGGGGAGGCCGGGCAGAAGGCTTCCCCGGGCAGGCGCGCGTACGCGGTAGGAGATGTGTTGAATCATGATGAGACGAGAGAGAAACAGGCTGATCGTGCTCTCACTGGACGCAGTGGGCAGCATCGATCTGCCCTACATGAATACACTGCCCCATTTCCGGGCATTTTTGAAGCGGGCTGCGGGCTGTGAGCGGGTGGTCAGCGTGTATCCCAGCCTGACCTATCCGGCCCACACCAGCATCATGACCGGGCTGTATCCCGCCAACCACCGGATTGTAAACAACCACAAGATTCAGCCGGAAAAGCGCAAGCCGGACTGGTTCTGGCAGCGCCGCTACATCCACGGGACCACGCTTTACGACGAGGCCCGCAAGAGCGGGCTCAGGGTGGCGGCCCTGCTGTGGCCGGTGACGGGCAAGGCCAGAATCCGCTACAATCTGCCGGAGGTATGGGCCAATCAGCCCTGGGAAAATCAGGTCTCCGTCAGCCTCTCAAACGGCACGCCCTGGTATCAGATCGACCTGTACCGGCGGTTCGGCTACATGGTGGACGGGGTGAAGCAGCCGCGGCTGGACAATTTCGTGCAGGCCTGCGCGCTGTACACGCTGAGGCGTTACCAGCCGGACGTGCTGTTCGCCCACCTGACCGATGTGGACACCAACCGGCACACCTTCGGCGCCACGGTTCCCGGGATTCAGGACGCTCTGGGCCGCCACGACCGGCGGCTGGGGGAGGTGTTCAGCCTGTTGGGCAGCATGGGGTGGGAGCAGAGGACGAATGTGGTGGTCCTGGGAGACCACTGCCAGAAGGACGTGTCCATGGCGGTCTATCCCAACTACTGGTTCCGGCGCAAGGGCTGGCTGACAACTGAGAAGGGCGTGGTGAAGGACTGGAAGGTGCTGGCCAGGGAGTGCGACGGGGCTTGCTACATCTACCTGAAAAACCGCCGCGACCGGGCGCTGGAAGGGGAGGTGCGGCGGTTCCTGCGCCTCTGGCAGGAGGATGAGAACTCCGGCCTGGAGCAGATTTTCGAGCAGCCGCAGATTCGCAGCATGGGAGCCAACCGGGACTGCACCTTTATGCTGGAGGCCAGGGACGGATACTTTTATCAGAACGAATGCGCCGTGCCCTATCAGCAGGCCGGTTACGGCAGCGGCCTCCACGCGGGCACCCACGGGTATCTGCCGACCAAGGAGAACTACCAGACGATCTTTTTCGGCGCAGGCCCGGACTTTATCCCCGGGGCCAGGATCGGCAGCATGCGCCTGGTGGACGAGGGGCCGCTGCTGGCGAAAGTGCTGGGCGTCAGCCTGGGCGACACGGACGGAAGGGTGCCCGGAGGCCTGCTCAGGGAAGAAAAAGAGGTTTATCCGGCAGAAAATGGATAAAAGGGCTTAAATGACGCAATTTTAACTTTACATTTCCAAACGGTGAAGTATATAATATAGCTATGTTGGATGGGCTGGCGGCGTTTTCCTGCCGCCGGTAGTCCGTTTTTCCAAATGGATTCTTATATCTGGAATAACCCCCATACCTAAGACATTTTAATAAAATAGATTTGTACCACGCTGTGTTCCACCGAAGGGGGGACCGGCTTGTTATGCTATGATAAGGAGAATTATTATGCGCGAGAAATTAGAGACACTGCCAGTGGCGGAACTGCGCGAGCTGGCCAAGGCCCAGGGATTAAAAGGCGTGAGCAGCATGCGCAAGGCGGAGCTGATCGAGCTTTTGTGCCGGCAGGCGGAGAAGAATCCCCAGGTGAAGCCGGTACAGGCGGAGCGCAGTACGGCCCCGGCCCGCGAGGCCGCTCCTGCGCCGCGGACAGCGGAGGCTGAGGCAGTGCATCCGGCCAGGGGAGCGGAGCGCGATACGGTCCGCGGGCGCGGCAGTGAGCGGGAGAACGCCCAGCCCGCTGCCCAGGAGCGGGAGGCGCAGCAGCCGGCGCGCCCCCAGGAGCAGCAGCGCCAGCCCAGAGGCCCTGTGGTGTACGACAGCCGCCAGGGACGCCAGGACAACCGCATGGCGGATCCCAGGCGCAACAACCGTCCCTACGATAAGGGAGCTCAGAGCGGGAACCGGTACTACAACAACAGCCAGAACGTTTCCCAGCCGTCCGTTTCCTCCTACGGCGCGCCTGCCGGCGAGGAGCGGCAGCAGCGGCCTGAGACCAGGCCCGACGTGGGGGGGCTCAACAACCAGGACCTGGCGGAGCTGGACAGCGGCATCGAGGCCAACGGCATCCTGGAGGTTATGCCGGACGGTTTCGGCTTTATCCGCTGCGAGAATTTCCTGCCCGGCGAGAACGACGTGTACGTGGCTCCGTCCCAGATACGCCGCTTCAACTTAAAAACCGGCGATATTATCAGCGGAAACCGCAGGGTGAAGTCCGCCACGGAGAAGTTTGCGGCCCTGCTCTACATCCGCACCGTCAACGGCTATCCCTTAAGCGCCACGGAGACGCGCCCGAATTTTGAGGACCTGACCCCGATCTTTCCCAACAAGCGGCTGCACATGGAGCGCCCGGGCGAGCGGGTATCCGTGGCTATGCGCGTGCTGGATTTATTGTCGCCCATCGGCAAGGGGCAGCGCGGCATGATCGTGTCCCCGCCCAAAGCCGGAAAGACCACGCTGCTCAAACAGGTGGCCAAGGCGGTGACCACCAACTATCCGGACATGCATCTGATGATCCTGCTGATCGACGAGCGGCCGGAGGAGGTGACGGATATCAAGGAGGCCATTGTGGGCCCCAATGTGGAGGTGATCTATTCCACCTTTGACGAGGAGGCCAGCAATCACAAGCGCGTCTCCGAGATGGTGATCGAGCGCGCCAAGCGCCTGGTGGAGCACGGGCGCGATGTGATGATCCTGTTAGACAGCATCACCCGCCTGACCAGGGCCTACAACCTGACGGTGACGCCCAGCGGCCGGACGCTTTCCGGCGGCCTTGACCCGGCGGCCTTATACATGCCCAAGCGGTTCTTCGGCGCGGCCCGCAATATGCGGGAGGGCGGAAGCCTGACGATCCTGGCCACGGCGCTGGTGGACACAGGAAGCCGTATGGACGACGTGGTATACGAGGAGTTTAAGGGCACGGGCAACATGGAGCTCATGTTGGACCGCAAGCTGTCGGAGAAGCGGATTTTCCCGGCCATCGACATCCTGCGCTCAGGAACCAGAAGGGACGACCTGCTGCTGAGCAAGGAGGAGGCGGAGTGCGTGGACATTATCCACCGGGCCACCAACTCCCTAAAGCCCGAGGACGCTGTTGAGAAGGTGCTGGATTTGTTCGCCAGGACCCGGAACAACCGGGAGTTTGTGGAGATGGCGAAGAAGATCAGGTTTTATTGATCCATCATATAAAATCAAAAGAGGCGTACACTGCCGCGGCTGAGAAAGCCCGGCGGTGTACGCCTTATTTTGCGCTGCGGTGCGGTCCGGCGGCAGGTCCGGGGCCGCCGTCAGAGGACGGAGGCTTTGGGCTTGTCCCCGGGCGCTTCGCCGGGACCGGCAAAATGTCCGTAATAATACTCATCCATGATATCTAAAAAGTTCTGCACGGCAGTGGACATATGGGTGTCGTCGTAATAGGCTGTGACCACTTTCCACTGGTAATCTACCTCCGGCTCCAGATAGTAACAGTTCAGATAATCGAAAGACCCAAATATTCCCAAATAGTGTTCCGGTATAAAGGTATAGCCGATACCGTTGGCCACCATGCGCTTGATGGTCTCCTGGTTCCGGCTGGTCATCACGATATTGGGCGTAATCCGCGCCTTTTTGAAAATGGTTTCATTGATGGTGCGGATTCGCTGTCCAGGGTGGCCGATGATAAAGGGGGCGTTGTTCAGCTGGGTGATGTCCATGTAGAGAAAACGGTCGCCCGGATCCTTGCGGTATGCGTGTTCTGTAATTTCATTGTCCCTGGAGGTCAGGAGCACCATACGGCTCTTTAGAAACAGATGATAGGGAAAATCGTTGAATTTGAAGGGAAGGGGCATCACGCTGATATCGATGGCGCCGTCCATCAGGAGCTGCTCCAGCTCGGTTGAGGAGGACTCCACCAGCTGAAGCTCAATCAGGGGGAAGCGCTCGCGGTACAGGGGAATGATTTCGGTAGCGATCAGCGTGCCCAGCAGATAGGGAACGCCCACCACCAGACGGCCGGACTGGGCGGTGGAAAGGCCGGAAAAGCTTTGGTCCAGCTCACCGATCACCTTCATAATCCGTTGTCCCGCGTCGATGAACACCTCGCCCTCGGGCGTTAATTTGAGACGGTTTTTGACGCGGGTGAACAGGGTGACGCCCAGCTCCGCTTCCACCCGTTTCAGCACCTGGCTCAGCGACGGCTGAGCAATGAATAACTTTTGCGAAGCTTTTGTGATGCTGCCCTCCTCCATAATGGTCAAAATGTACTCAATTTCACGGATATTTAGATTCATTGCCGGCCCTTTCTGCGAATATAGCTGATATTCTTGATGTTGCAGTAATAGTTTAGGTTAAATGCTGTAAAATGTCAAGTTTTGGGTATATCATAGGAAATTTGAATATAAAACATCTGGATTACATATTGGATTTGCGACAATGTGTTAATTATAATGTAAATATAAATCAAAAGTAAGGAGAGGTATATGAAAACAATTTCCGAGCGAATTGCGGAGTTTACCCTGGAACAGACCTTG
Organism: Enterocloster asparagiformis; assembly: GCA_018380885.1. Lineage (GTDB taxonomy): Bacteria > Bacillota > Clostridia > Lachnospirales > Lachnospiraceae > Enterocloster. Next base: position 70,741 of record JAGZSY010000013.1, on the reverse strand, counting down.
GAGACGATTCCGGCCAATGTGATTGGATATGGAAAGCTGTTGCTGATGGACACCTTTGGCGTCGCAATGGCAAATCTGGAGGCCGAGCACGCCCAGGCCATACGGCGGGTGGTGATGGAGAACGGGAGCCGGCCTGCGTGCACCCTGTGGGGGAGCGGGGACAAGGTCCAGGCCGCGGACGCGGTGCTGTATAACGCCGGATTAATCCATGGATCGGATTACGACGACACCCATGTGGGCGGGATTGTCCACCCCAGCGCGGCGGTGGTCAGCACGGCAATCTGCATCGGGGAGGCGGTGGGAGCCTCCGGGCGGGAAATCTACGAGGCCATCATCATCGGCTGGGAAGTGATTGTGCGGCTGGCCCTGTCGGCCAAAGGAAGGTTCCACGACGTGGGGTATCATGGAACCGGAATCGTATCGTCTTTCGCGGCGGCCTGCGTGGCAGGAAAGCTCTACAAGGCGCCCAAGGATATTCTGGTCAACGCCCTGGGAATCTGCGGCAGCCAGGCCGCGGGGCTGCAGGAATTTCTCCGGGACGGCAGTTGGGTGAAAAAGCTTCATCCGGGCTGGGCTGCCCACAGCGCGGTGTACGCGCTGAAGCTGGCGATGGCGGGCTTCACCGGCGCGAGGGAAGTGTTCGAGGGAGATTTCGGACTGTTTAAGACCCATTGCGGTCTGGCCTGCGGGGCGGAGGAATTTGACAATCTGGGCACAGTGTGGCACACCCCGGAAATTACCTTCAAAATGTACCCGGTCTGCCACATGACCCATTCCTTTATCGACTGTGTGCTGGAGGCCAGGGAAAAATACGGGGTCAAGGCAGCGGATGTGGATGAAATCGAGTGCCGCATCGAGGAGCGCTGCTATCACATCGTATGCGAGCCGGAGGGGGCCAAGAAAAATCCCCAGACCGATTACATGATGCGTTTCAGCCTGCCCTACGTGGCGAGCGTGGCGCTCTCCAAGGGAAAGGTCAGCCCCTGGGAGATCGACATGCGCCTGGTGAGGGACAGCCAAATCAGCAGTCTGATGAGCCGGGTGAAATGCGTGGCCGACGACGGGAAGCGCAATCCGGGATATTTCCCGGGATGGGTGAAAATCCGCCTGAAGGACGGTAAGGAATTTGTGTTTGACCAACGGTGGGAGAAGGGGACGCCCCAGAATCCGGTGGATCTGGACGCGGTGATGACAAAATTCGCCAACAATCTGGAGCACGATTACACGGAGGAGCAGACAAAGCGGCTGGCGGAGCTGCTGCAGGGCATCGAAAAGCTGGACGGGGTTTCGCCGCTGCTGAACGCGTTGAAAATCGGGAACGCGGATATTTAGCCAAATAATTCAGGAGGAGACAGGTTTTATGGGACAGACATTGGTAGAAAAGATATTAAGTGAAAAGATGGGAAGGCCGGTGCACGCGGGTGAGACGGTGGTGGTGGATGTGGACTTTGCGGCCCTCCACGACGGCTCGGGACCGCTTTTGGTCCGGCTGATGAACGAGAGGGGGTATCAGGACGATCCGGTATTTGATTCGGAGCGGATTTTGTTTGCCAACGAGTTCGGCCCGGTTCCCACAAGGGAGGTGGCCAACGAGCACGCGCTGACCAGGAGGTACGCGTGCAGCCATAACTGCCACTGGGAGGAAGGCGGAACGGGACATGTACACGCCCACGTGTACGAGGATTATTTAAAATGCGGCTCGGTCTGCATCGTGGGAGATTCCCACACTACGGTGCACGGCGCCTTCGGCGCTTTTGCCACGGGCTGCGGTTCCACCGACATGGTGGCGGTCACGCGCTACGGAAAAACCTGGATCAAGGTGCCCGAGACCTTCCGGATTAATGTGAACGGGGAACTGCCCAAGGGCGTGTATGCCAAGGATATTATGCTGAAGCTGGCAGGTATTATCCAGTCGGACCAGGCCATCTATAAGGCCCTGGAGTTCAGGGGCGACACCATTCACGCGCTGGATATGGCGGGGCGGCTCACCATCACCAGCATGGGGGTGGACGTTGGCGCTAAGGCGGCCATTATGGAGACCGACGGGCATACGAGAGAATTTTTGAAGAAGTTTGGCAGGGAAGCGGATTACCGGGAAATCCGCGGGGACGAGGACGCTGATTTTGAGCGGGTGATCGACATTGACGCCGCGGCCCTGGAGCCCATGGTGGCGAAGCCCCACTATGTGCACAACGTGGATTTGGCGAAGAACTGTGCGGACCAGAAGGTGGATATGGTGTTCATCGGAAGCTGCACCAACGGCCGCACCGAGGACCTGCACGTGGCCGCGGACATCCTGCGGGGGAAGAAGATCGCAAAGGGGCTGCGCCTTTTGGTGATTCCCAACTCCGCTGCGGTGTACAAGGAGTGCATGCAGGACGGGACGCTGCTGGCGCTTGCGGAGGCTGGGGCTATGATCGAGGCCCCCAACTGCGGCCCCTGCATGGGCGTCCACCAGGGGATTCCGGCGGACAACGAGGTGGTGGTGGCCACGCAGAACCGCAATTTCAAAGGGAGAATGGGAAATCCCACCGCAAGCATTTACCTGTCAAGCCCGGCAACGGCGGCGGCAACGGCGCTGCGCGGCTTTATCACAGATCCGCGAGAGGTCATGTAGGAGGAGGAAAACAGTTATGATCAGGGATGAAATAAAAGGAAAAGCCTGGAAATTTGGCAGCAATGTGAGCACGGATTCCATTGCGCCGGGGAGGTTGATTTCTCTGCGTGCGAATCCGAAGGAGTACGCGAAACATGTTTTGGAGGATGCCAGGCCGGAATTTGCCCGGGAGGTGCGGGAGGACGATTTCATCGTGGCGGACCGGAATTTCGGCTGCGGTTCCAGCCGCGAGATCGCGCCGCTGATTATCAAAGAGGCGGGTGTGGGAGCGGTCCTCTCCAAGAGCTTTGGGCGTATTTTCTACCGCAACGCCATCAACAACGGGATGCTGCTGATCGAATGCGATACCGACCGCATCGAGGACGGGGATGAGCTGGTGGTGGACGTAAAAGGGCGCGTTATCCACAAGAAGAATGATCCGGACTTTGCCATGGAGTTCAAGCTGTCTGACAAGGAGATCAAGATTGTCAGCGAGGGCGGGCTGCTCAATTACATAGAAAAATACAATTCTCTGGATATTTGACGGAATGAAGGGGGGAGAATATGGCGGAGCTTAGAAAGCTGGCCGGTTTTGCAGTTGATTTCCGCTTGGAGCAGGCGCCTGAGGAGGTGGTGAGAGCCGCAAAATACTGCGTGCTGGACAGCATCGGCTGCGCTCTGGGGGCGGCCCGGTATGAGGAGATACCGGAACTGTGCCGGGAGCTGAGACAGTGGTGTGGTGTGCCCGCCGGGCGGGCGGCCGGCGTGTGGGGGCAGGGGTTCTCCCTGGACGTGTTCCAGGCGCTTCTGTTGAACGGCATAATGGGACACGCCCTGGAACTGGACGACGTGCACACCGGCTCCAAATCCCACGTGGGCGCGGTGGTGGTGGAGACGGCCTGGACTCTGGCCGAGGCGCTGGGGGAGTCGGGCAGGCACCTGTTGGAGGCGGTGATCGCCGGCTACGAGGTCATGGCCAGGGTTGGGATGGCCATGGACGTGGCCAGCAACCGGAAGCGGGGATGGCACGGCACCGGGATCATCGGCACCTTTGGGGCCGCGGCTGCCGCCGGGCATCTTCTGGGGCTGGACGAGGAGCAGATGGTATCCGCCCTGGGAATGGCGGGCACCCAGTCCTCGGGGCTGTGGGCCTTCCTGGAGGAGGGCGCCACCTGTAAGAAGCTGCATCCCGCCCGGGCTGCGGTGAACGGCCTGACGGCCGCGGTGCTGGCCAGGGGCGGCATGACCGGCCCGGAGCGGATTCTGGACGCAAAGGACGGGGGCTTGTACCGGGCGGTGACGGATTCATTTGATTTGGAAAAGCTGGCCAGGGGGATTGGAACGGAATACGAAATCCTGAAGATCGACAAGAAGCCCTACCCCTGCTGCCGCAGCACCCACCACGCCATCGACGGTGCGCTGGCGCTGCGGGAAAAGGCCGATCCGGCCCGGGTGGAGCGCATCATTGTGGAGACGTACGAGGTGGGCGTTCTGCAGTGCGGCTCCCAGAGCTATCCGTCCAGCGCGGTGGAGGCGAAATTCAGCATCCCCTACACAGTGGCCGCGGCCCTGGTGCGGGGAAATGTATCCCTGGCGGAGTTTACGCCGGAGGCCATCGGCGATCCACTGATCAGAAAAATCGCCGGAAACGTTCAGGTAAAGGCCGACCCGCTGTTCACGCAGCGCTACCCCTCCAGATGGGGCTGCCGCCTGCGCCTGACCACAAAGGACGGCGCCGAGCTCACGGAGCAGGTGGACGATATGTCCGGAAGCGTGGCCCGGCCGCTGACCGAGGAGCAGGAGAAGCGGAAGTTTAGAGGGTTGGCGGGGGAAGGGATGGAGGAGTGGGAGGTTTCAGCTTTAGAGAATTTAATACTTGAACTTGAGAACGCAGATAAAATTATGAATTTTGGAAAATAAGGAATAAATTTCCATATCCGTCATATGAGAAACAGAATTATAATGGATTGTAGTTCCAAAATTTTACATGAATAGGAGAAGGTATATGAAAAGAAGAAATATACTGATTGCGTTGACATTTGTTTTTATGGGGAATTTGATGGGCTGTGGGAATGCGAGTACAGGGGCGGCTTCCCAGGCAACGGAAACGAAAACGGAAGCGGCGGCGACAACCGCCGCGGAGAGCCAGTCCTCTAGCGGCAAGGAAGAGGTTATGATGGGCACGGCCACCACAGGGGGCTTTACTTACCTTTGGGGAGCGGCATGTGCTGAGATTATTAACAAATATGTGGATGGGGTTAACGTGACTGCGCAGATCACCACAGGCGGAAGCGAAAATATGGTCCGTATTGTCAACAACGAGATGCCGATGGGAATCGCAGGGAGCAACGTGGTTGCGCAGTTCTATGATGGAGATACGGACGAGGGGATCACTGAAAATAAAAACCTGAGAACCCTCTGGGTATCCAAGGCCACAACCTTCAGCGTAATTGTAGCGAAAAATTCGTCTTACGAGACCCTGGAAGATTTGAAAGGAAAGAAGGTTTCCATCGGAAATCAGGGAGGATCGGCGGCTGAATCGATCTATGGCTGCCTGAAGGTATTCGGCATGGCGGATGATTATTTTGATCTGCAGTATCTGACAATGAATGAGAGCAAGGATGCCATGGTAACAGGCACGATTGACGGTTTTATCACGAATACGTCTGACCCGCATACGGCGATGACAGAATTGTTCATGACCGGAAATTTTAGATTTTTGGATATTCCCCAGGATAAAATCGATCAGATCACTGCCAATATTCCGTATATGAGTCCCAGCGTTCGGCCGGCGGGAACCTACGAGGGGCAGGACAAAGATGTGATCAGCTGGGGAAGCCCGTATGCACTGGTAGTCCGGGAAGATTTTCCGGAGGAAACGGCTTATCAGATTGCGAAAGCATTGGATGAACATTATGAGGAATGGGTTTCCATCGCATCAAATGTGGAAGGTTCTACATTGGAAGCGGTTGTGAACGCTGCATATGCGCCGCTTCATCCCGGAGTGGAGCGCTATGCAAAGGAGAAGGGGTTAATTCAATAACTTACGGACAAATGCGAGGAGGACATTTTGATAGAGAAAATATCAGACCGGGTGGCCGGAGTGTTGGCAGCCACCCTCACAATCTTCCAAATTTATACAGCTCTTTACATGCCGCTGCCGGGAATGGCGCAGCGGGCAGTACATTTGGGATTAGGACTGGCGATCGTATATCTCTACTATCCTAAAAACAGGCCTGAAAAACTGGGAATGAGGAGGCTCTCATACATTCTGGGAATGGTCTGCGCAGTCTTAGCGTTGACGGCCTGCCTGAATGTGGCGTTAAACTGGGGGGCTATGGCCAAACCGATGCGCCTTGCTATCCCGGGCACATCCGATAAAGTGTTCGGCGTGCTTTTGGCAATATTGGTATTGTGGGGCACCAGAAAAGTGACGGGGTGGGCGATGCCGTTGATCGCCATCATATTTCTGGGATACGCATACTTTGGAAGCTATATGCCGGGAATGTTTAAACATGCCGGGGTTAAGTTTGGCAATCTGATCAGTATGACCTATATGTGTACGGAGGGTATTTTCAGCAGTATTCTGGGCGTATCAACCGATCAGGTTTTTATATTCCTTTTGTTTGGACAACTATTGGAAACGCTGGGGGGAAGCGAGTTCTTTCTGGAGTGGGCTAACTCAGGTTTTGGAAAGCTGCGGGGAGGCCCTGCCAAGGTGTCGATTTTTGGAAGCGCGCTGTTCGGCTCGATCAGTGGAAGCGCGGTTGCAAATGTTGTCGGTACTGGGACAATCACAATCCCTCTGATGAAAAAGGTGGGCTATGATTCCGCGTATGCCGGCGCGGTAGAGTCGGTTGCCTCTACGGGAGGCCTGATCATGCCTCCGGTTATGGGCGCGGCGGCCTTTATCATGGCCGATATCGTGGGAATAACCTATTGGCAGGTGTGTCTTGCGGCGCTGATCCCCGCAATTCTCTATTATCTGGCGCTGTTCGTCAACGTTGATTTGCGGGCGAGAGCTCTTAACCTGCAGGGCATACCAAAAGAAGAGCTTCCAAACGGTAAAAAGCTGCTGAAAGAGAGCGGGTACATTTATCTGCCGCCGTTGGTTGTTCTGATCCTTGTCCTGGGAGTATTACAATATCCCGCCTACAGGGCGTGTATCTACTGCTGTATTCTGCTGTTGATCCTGGCAATGACAAAGAAAAACCTTCGACAGACCCTGAAACGGGAATGGTACCATATTTTGGTAAAAACAGCCAAGAGTTCAATGACGGTCATTATGGCGTGCGCTTGCGCGGGACTCATCCTGATGTCTCTGCAGACCTCCGGCCTGATTCTGAAATTGTCGAATATTTTAATTGCCATGGCTGATGGAAGGTTATGGCTTCTGATGATACTGGTCATGATTGGTTCTCTGATTATGGGAATGGGACTGCCGGCCTCTGCCTGTTATATTATTCTGGCGATTCTGGCGGCTCCGTCGCTGGTTGCCCTGGGTGTTCCGACAATCGGAGCTCATCTGTTTGTACTCTATTTCGGCGCAATGTCTGCGATTACACCTCCGGTTGCCATGGCTGCGTTTGCAGCAGCGCCGATTGCCAAAGAGGGGGCGGCAAAAATCGGCATAATAGCATTTAAAATGGCGCTTCCGGCGTTTCTGATTGCGTTTTGTTTTGGGTTCCAGCCGGAACTGCTTATGATTGGATCGTGGTATAGCATTGCATTTGTATTTATCAACTGTGTGTTGGGCGTGGTTGGAATGTCGGTTGGCATACAGGGGTATATCAACCGGAGCGTCAATATGCCAAAGCGGATCTTGTGGGTGGTCGGGGGAGTCCTGTTGATTTTACCGCAGCTGCCGTTGACAATAGCAGGTTATATTCTGGTTATAGTTCTTTATCTGAGTAATCGGAAGGAAAATGTGGCGATAGCTTAAACAATAAAAGGAGGAGTAGATATGAGAAAAAGCAGATGTATAATCAGCGGTTTACTTATTTCCGCAATGGTTTTATCGGCAGGGTGCGCGGGGAAAAGCGAGCCCGGTACCACAGCGGCTAAGACGGCGGAGACGGCTGCTGTCCAGCCGGCAGAAGAAAAGGAGACCGGGAATACGCAAACACAGGCAGAGGCAAAATTTGAGGGCAATGACCTGATTCCTGTGGTGGATGGAGTGGCTGAAATTACCTGCGGAGCCACAACCACAGGGGGATGGACTTACATGTACACGTCCTCCGCAGCTCAGGTTGTGAGCTCCAACAATGACAATATTAATATTACGCCGGCGATCACCACCGGCGGAGGCGAGAACCTGATCAGTGTGGCGACCGGGGAGATGCCCATGGGGGTGGCATCTGCCGCGTATATTTACAACTATTATAATGGCGATGAGAGTGAGGGAATTGCGCCCAATCCTCAGCTGCGCACGTTATATGGCTCTCCGAACAGCTTTCTCAGCGTGATTGTCCGCGCCGGCTCCGAGTATCAGACTATTGAGGACCTGAAGGGAGCCAGGGTTTCGATCTGCAATAAGGGAAATTCCGGTCAGCTCCTGATTTCAGAGCTTTTAAAAGAGATGGGGAGAGAGGACTATTATGATTTACAGTACCTCACACCGTCGGAGAGCTATGAGGCGCTCAATACATCCACAATCGACTCTCTGTGGATCTGCGCATGCGACCCCCATTCGTCTGTGACCGAAATTTTCAACATGCCGGGAGGCGCAAGGTTTATTGAATTCAGCGATGAGCAGAAAAAGCAGTTCCTTGAATCATGCAGCTATCTGAGTGAAGTTACCAGACCGGCGGGTACCTATAAGGGACAGGAGGAAGATTATCACACAGTGGGAAGCCCGTACGCTCTGGTTGTCACAGAAGATTTCCCGGAAGAGCTGGCATATCAGATCGCCAAGACGCTGGATGAAAAATATGATGAGTGGACGGGTGTCTTTGCGGGGGTTAAAGGCGCCACTGCCCAGAATACCATCGACACGGCCATTGCGCCGCTTCATCCTGGCACAGAACGTTATTTTAGAGAAAAAGGCTATATTCAATGACATATGCCGGACATAGGCTTGGCCGCTGCATAATATGCGGCGGCCATTTTAAATAGAAGAGGGGGTAGGAAATGAGTCTACAAAAAATCACAGATAAACTGATTATAGTGATTGCGGTGGTCATGTGTGTGTTCCAGCTTTTTACCGCATTCTATATGCCGTTTCCCGGAATGCAGCAGAGGAGCATCCATCTTGCATGCGGTTTGTCGCTTGCCTTTTTAATCTATCCGAAGAAACGGCCGGAACATATACTTTTGAAAAGGATGTCCTACATACTGGGGATCGCTCTGGCAGCGCTGACATTTGTCACATGCTTAAACGTCACATTCAACTGGCTGGAAATGAATGAACCGATGCGTCTGATTCAGCCTACCGGGAGCGACAAGGTTCTGGGGTTCCTTTTGATCTGCCTGGTCCTGATTGGGACGGTCAGGGTCGTGGGATGGGCGATGCCGATTATTGGGCTGGTATTTTTGGGGTACGCTTATTTCGGGGCAAAAATACCATTTCCGCTGCTGCGGCACGCGGGCGTAAAACTTTCAAAGCTGATTTCCATGGGCTATATGACTACGGAAGGCATATTCAGCAGCGTGTTGGGCGTATCGACGACACAGGTATTTATTTTCCTGATGTTCGGACAATTGTTGGAGACATTGGGGGGAAGCGACTTTTTCCTCGATTGGGCCAATTCAGGTTTTGGAAAATTCAGGGGAGGACCGGCCAAGGTTTCGATCTTCGGGAGCGCTCTGTTTGGCTCGATCAGCGGAAGCGCAGTGGCAAATGTGGTTGGGACGGGGACGATTACAATTCCGCTTATGAGGCGTGTGGGCTACAAACGCGATTTTGCAGGCGCGGTTGAATCGGTGGCTTCAACGGGAGGACTGATCATGCCGCCGGTTATGGGGGCAGCAGCGTTCATCATGGCGGATACGCTGGGGATTTCCTACTGGGAGGTATGCAAGGCCGCGGCAATACCGGCAATCCTTTACTATTTAGCCCTGTATGTTTCTGTTGATCTGAAAGCAAAACAATCTAATTTGAGAGGACTGCCGGCTGAAGAAATTCCGGATGGCAGAGCGCTTTTGAAGGATCAGGGGTGGATGTATATTCCTCCGCTTGTCATTTTGATAATTTTTCTGGGAGCTTTCCGATATCCGGCTTATAAAGCCTGTCTGTATTGCTGCATCCTTTTAATCGTGCTGGCTTCTTTTAAGAAGGAAAAGCGGAGTATTTTGAAGCGGGAGTGGCTGTCGGTTCTTGTCAAAACGGCCAAAGGCTCGGTGACAGTTGTAATGGCATGTTCTTGTGCGGGAATCATTTTGCTGGGGCTTCAGTCGTCCGGGCTGATTCTGAAGCTGTCCAATATTTTGATTGCGTTGGCCAACAATAACCTTGCAATTCTGCTGCTTTTGGTAATGCTGGGCTCGCTGATTATGGGAATGGGGCTTCCGGCATCTGCCTGCTATGCAATTTTATGTATTTTGGCGGCGCCGGCAATCGTCAAATTAGGGGTTCCGCCGCTGGCAGCGCACCTGTTTGTCCTCTATTTCGGATCAATGTCCGCCATAACACCTCCGGTTGCATTGGCCGCATTCGCGGCGGCTCCGATTGCGGAAGAATCTGCGCTGAAAATTGGTCTGACCGCGTTCAAAATGGCGCTGCCGTCATTTTTAATTGCATTCTGCCTTGCGATTCAGCCGGAACTTGTAATGATCGGTTCGCCGCTGCAGATTGCAATGGTGGTGGCAATCTGTATAGCCGGAGTTCTGTGCATGGCAATCGGCCTGCAAGGCTATCTGCACGAAGATGAAACAATTATCAGGCGCATTGTCTGGGTTGTGGGCGGTGTTCTCCTGATTTTACCCCAAAGGCCGTTGACAATGCTTGGGATCGCAATGGCGGTTTTGATGCTGGCAACAGACCGGTATTTGTGGAAACGAGTAAAGGCAAGATTTAACCAATGATGCGGAGGAACCAATATGATAACACTCTATAAAGAAGGCATTTACCTACTAAACGAAACACAAATTATCCCAAAATCCGAGGCCTCACGCGCCGGGCAATTTTCCGGCGCGGAGCCGGATCAGGGGCGGGCACGGCAGGCCACGATTACTTACAATATTTTAAAATCTCACAACACATCCGGCGACATGAAACACTTGAAGCTCAAATTTGATTCCATGACCTCCCACGACATCACCTTCGTGGGGGTGATCCAGACGGCCAGGGCCTCGGGGATGGAGCGGTTTCCCCTGCCCTATGTGCTCACAAACTGCCACAACTCCCTGTGCGCCGTGGGGGGAACCATCAACGGGGACGATCACCTCTTTGGGCTGTCCGCCTGCAAAAAATACGGGGGGATTTTCGTGCCGCCCCATATTGCGGTTATGCACCAGTATATGCGGGAGATGATGGCCGGCTGCGGGAAAATGATTCTGGGGTCGGACAGCCATACCCGCTACGGGGCGCTGGGAACCCTGGGAATCGGGGAGGGCGGCGGCGAGCTGGTAAAGCAGCTGCTTTGCGACACCTATGATATCGAGTATCCGGAGGTGATCGCCGTATACCTGGAAGGCAGCCCCAAGCCGTATGTGGGGCCACAGGATATTGCGCTGGCGATCATCGGCGCAGTGTTCCAAAACGGGTATGTGAAAAACAAGGTGATGGAGTTTGTCGGCCCGGGAGTGGCGGGCATGACCACGGATTACCGCAACGGCATCGACGTGATGACCACGGAGACCACCTGCCTCACCTCTGTCTGGAGGACGGACGGGGACACCCGCGGATACCTGGAGCGCCACGGGCGGGGCGGGGAGTACCGGGAGCTGAAGCCGGGCGCAGTCGCTTACTACGATGGCTGCGTGCGCGTGAATTTGAGCGGGATCAAGCCCATGATCGCCCTTCCCTTCCACCCCAGCAATGTCTTTGCCATCGATGAGCTGAATGAAAATCTGGACGACATTCTGCGCCAGGTGGAGGAACGCGCCGCCAAGGTGGCGGACGGGCGCGCCAATTTCACGCTGCGTGATAAGGTGTGGGATGGAAAGCTCCATGTCCAGCAGGGCATTATCGCCGGCTGCGCGGGCGGCAATTATACCAATGTCATGGAGGCGGCTCATGCCCTGCGGGGAAAGAACTGCGGCTGCGGCGATTTTTCGCTGGACGTGTACCCCTCCTCCCAGCCGGTGCTTGGCGACCTGATCGCCAAGGGGGCAATTACGGAGCTGATCGGCGCGGGCGCGGTGATCCGCACCGCGTTCTGCGGCCCCTGCTTTGGCGCCGGGGACACGCCGGCCAACAACGGGCTCAGCATCCGGCACACCACCCGCAACTTCCCGAACCGGGAGGGCTCCAAGCCTGGAAACGGACAGATGGCTGCGGTGGCCCTGATGGACGCGCGTTCCATCGCGGCCACCGCTGCGAACGGAGGCGCGCTTACCTCCGCGGAGAGCCTGGACTGCTGGGGAGATGTGCCGGAACATGAGTTTGACGCTGCGGTGTACCAAAACCGCGTATATTTTGGATGGGGGAAGGCGCAGGAGCAGGAGCGGCTGATCTACGGCCCCAACATCAAGGACTGGCCAGAGATGGGCGGTTTGACGGATCATATCCTCCTGAAGGTGTGCGCCAGGATCATGGACCCGGTGACCACCACAGACGAGCTGATCCCGTCGGGAGAGACGTCCTCCTTCCGCTCCAATCCCCTGGGACTGGCGGAGTTCACCCTGTCACGGAGAGAGCCGGCCTATGTGGGCAGGGCCAAACAGGTCGACGCCATCGAAAAGGCCAGGAGGGCCGGCGGGAATCCGGAAGAGACGGATAGAGAGCTGGCGGAGGTGTTCGGGCGGATTCGGAAGCTGCCGGGATTGGCAGAGGCGAACGGCAGGGACACGGAAACCGGCAGCGTGATCTATGCGGTGAGACCTGGGGACGGCTCCGCGCGGGAACAGGCCGCCAGCTGCCAGCGGGTGCTGGGCGGTCTGGCAAATATCTGCCGGGAGTACGCCACCAAACGCTACCGCTCCAACGTGATCAACTGGGGGATGCTGCCGTTTCAGATGGAAGGGGAACCGAAGTTTGAAACCGGCGACTATATCTTTATCCCCTGGGTCAAAAAGGCGCTGGAGGGGGATATGAGCCGCATTCAGGCCTACGTGCTCAGCCCGTCGGGGGAAACGGCGGACGAGATCGCCCTTTACATAACGGAGCTGACGCGGGAAGAGCGGGCCATTATCCGGGCCGGAAGCCTGATCAACTATAACCGGCAGAAAGCATAGGCCGGACCATCTGTAAAATGCCGGAATCCCCGGTAAATGGGGAATCCGGCATTTTTATATTTGACATATTGCATGAAGGCGCAGGCCCTGGGAGCCTGGTTTAATTGTAAAATGTAAGAAATGTTTAGGTAAAATGTAAAATGCCGCTTGCATAATGGATAAAATGATGGTATTATTTTCATATGATCAACAACGGAATATGCATATTGCCAGGAGAATGAGAGCGGCTGCGTTAAGTTATGGTCCCGGATCGTGAATTTGGGGTATAAATGGGCTGCGCTTTTTTTTTGCACTTATTTTTACCCTCCGGATGGCGCGGCTGGCAAGGGTATATTCAAGATCAGGAATCCTACAGCTGTAGGGTGAGGCTACTTATAGCTGAAGAAAATAAAGATATGGAGGAAAATATTGATGAAAAAAAAGATCGCATTGTTACTCAGTGTAGCTATGCTGGCAGGCTCTTTAGCCGCCTGCGGCGGTAGCAAGGACAGCGGCGGCGGCAGCGCGGCTCCCGCCACTCAGGCCGGTGAGTCGGCGGAAGCCGGAAGCGGACCCGCGGTTCCCGCTCACAAGGAAACGCTGGTGATCGGCACGGATGCAGATATCAACAATCTGGATCTTCAGCAGCAGCAGGACCAGATCAACAACATTGTCCTGAAAAACACCCATCAGACCCTGGTATTCTTCACCAACGGCGCTGACGGGGAAGAGCGCTTCATTCCGTGCCTGGCAACGGACTGGGAGTTCAAGGACGACACCCACATTGTGATGCACCTGCGCGACGATGTGTATTTTAACGACGGCAACAAGACGCCTATGACCGCGGACGACGTGAAGTTCACCCTGGATATGGCGATGACCAACATGGTGGCCTCCAACCTGGCCGGCTATGTGCAGTGTACGGTTGTGGACGACCACACCATCGAGATTGAGATTGAGAGCTACAACAACGAGTTCGTTCAGTCCCTGGCCTCCGTGCCGCTCTCCATCCTGTCCAAGAAGGCATATGACGACGGCGTGGAAAATCCTTATTACATCGGCACAGGCCCCTACAAGTTTGACGAGTGGGTAGAGGGCGAGTACTGCAGGCTGGTGAAGGTACCGGATTACTGGGGCAATGATATCCCGGCGGGCGATAACCTGGCGCCCGGCATCTCGGACGCATTGGAGTTCCGTCCTTACATAGAGGCATCCTCCCGCGTGATCGCGCTTCAGTCCAACGAGATTGATGTCTGCGTCAATCCGCCCATCAACGAACTGCAGTACCTGGAAGAGGATAAGAACATTACCGTTTACGAGCAGCCCGGAACACGTTTATTCTACTTCGCATTCAACGTTGAGAAGGCACCGTGGGATAACCAGAAGCTGAGACAGGCCGTTGCCTGCTCCATCGACCGCGACGCTGTTCTGGAAGCAGCCGTTTACGGAAAGGGAACTCCCCAGAAGACCATCCTGAACCGTGGACTGTGGGGCTTCTACGACGACATGGAGGGCTTCAACTACGATGTGGACCGCGCGAAATCCCTGATGGCGGAAGCCGGATATCCCGACGGAGGAATTGAGACCACTCTGAGCTATGCCTCCGGCGCTCCCTACGAGCAGATCGCAACTGTTATCCAGGCCAACCTGGCTGCGATCGGCGTTAACGCGACCCTTGAGCCCATGGAAACCGCAACCCTGAAATCCGCCTGCGTGGACGGCAGCCAGGAGCTGTTCCTGTGGAGATGGAACGAGGACTCCAAGGTTGACTTCGTATACCGCGACCTGTTCTACACCGGTTCCGGTTCCAACTACCATCACTATTCCGACGCCAAGGTGGACGGACTGGTTGACACTGTCGCCACTGAGAAGGATCAGGATAAGCGTCTTGCGGCCTCTCAGGAGCTCCAGGAGTATCTGGTTGACGCGTGCCCGCAGGTTCCGCTTTACATCGCAAACCTGGTAATCGCGTACAACAAGAACTTACAGGGCCAGTACCTCTTCGGAGGCGGAAACCACGACTGGCGCCATGCTTATATTGCAGAGTAAATGAGATAGTCTAAGCTGCTTGCGGGTCCTTATGACCCGCAAGTTTCTTGGGGGGACACACCAAAGGAAAAGGAGTGTGCAATGAATGATTAAATACATCTTTAAGCGGTTGATAATGCTGATTCCGGTAATTCTGGTGACCTCTTTCCTGATTTACTGGGCTATGAGTCTGACGGGGGGCGATCCGGCCCTGATGCTGGCCGGCGATAACGCGAAGCCGGAGCAGATCGAGCAGATTCGCGAGGAGCTTGGCCTGAATGACCCGTTCCCGGTGCGGTATGCCAACTATATGAAGGGGATGCTGACAGGAGATATGGGGAAATCCTATGTCACGAAGAAGGATGTTTTTAAGACCTTTATGGAGAAACTTCCGAACACCCTGGCGCTGGGAGGCGCCGCAGTTCTGATCGCCGTGGTGGTATCCCTTCCTCTGGGAATTTATACGGCAATCCACCAGAACACGTGGAAGGATACGGCGGGAATGATTTTCGCCTTGTTCGGCACGTCGATGCCCAACTTCTGGCTGGGCCTGATGCTGATTATCATATTTGCCTTGAAGCTGGGGCTGCTGCCCTCGGGCGGCAAATCAGGATTCTCCAGCATCATTCTGCCGGCTGTAACCGTGGGCTTCGGCCTGGCCGCGCTGATCACCCGTACCACCAGGTCCTCCATGCTGGATGTGCTTCGACAGGACTACATGACCACGGCGCGGGCCAAGGGCTGTCCCGAAAAGCGGGTTATCTACACCCATGGGCTGAAAAACGCGCTGATTCCCATTATCACGGCGATTGGACTGCAGATGTCCCTGGTGATCACCGGCTCCGTGCTGGCCGAGACCGTGTTCTCATGGCCCGGCATCGGCCGCCTGGTCTATGACTCCATTTCCAAGCGGGATACGCCTATGGTAACGGGGGCTATTATCATGTGTTCGATCCTGATGTGCATCATTAACCTGGGCGTGGATCTGATCTATGCGTTCTTTGATCCGCGTATCAAGGCACAATACAGTAAGAAGGGGTGATTCGATGTCGGAGACTGTGGCAGTAAAGAAAAAAATTAAAAGCCGTACCATGTTTCAGGAAGCGTGGAGACATCTGATCCGGAACCGGGGATCGGTCATCGGCATGATCTTCCTGATCGCACTGGTTACCGCGGCGGTTATAAGCCCGCTGATCTTTAATTATGAGACGGACGTGATCGGCCAGAACATGTCCGAGCGTCTGATGGCGCCCGGCCTGGCCCACTGGTTCGGTACGGATGAATTTGGACGGGACCTGTTCGCGCGCGTGATATACGGTGCGCGCTACTCCCTGATGATCGGCGTGGGCTCTGTGCTTCTGGGGCTGGTTGTGGGCACCCTGCTGGGCTCCCTGGCCGGCTTCTACGGGGGGCTGACGGACTCCCTCATCATGAGAGGCGTCGATATCTTCTACTCTATCCCGAACATTATGACGGCTGTGGTGATCGTGTCCCTGCTGGGGACCAGCACGGTGAACCTGATGATCGCGCTGGCATTCTCCTGCGCCAGCAGCTTTGCGCGAATCGTCCGCGCCGCGGTCATGACGATCCGTGATCAGGAATATGTGGAATCCTCCTACGCGATGGGACTTCCCACCTGGAAGATTATTTTAAAGCATATTCTTCCCAACTGTCTTTCCCCGATCATTGTACAGATTACGCTGCAGATCGGTACGACCATCATTTCCGCTTCATCCCTGAGCTTTCTGGGAATCGGTGTTCCGGCTCCCGCTCCGGAGTGGGGAGCTCTGCTGTCCGCAGGGCGCAGCCATATCAGAGATGCCAGCTACATGTGCATTATCCCTGGATTTGCGATTATGCTGACTGTGCTGGCCCTGAATTTGCTCGGTGACGGTCTGCGCGACGCGCTTGATCCGAAGATGAAGAAATAGGAGAGGTGAGACCTATGGCAGAAGATTTGGTACTGAAAATAAAAGATCTGGTTGTCCACTATGAGACGGAGGATGCAGACGTCCACGCGGTCAACGGAATCGATATTGAGATCGAGAAAAAGCGCACCCTTGGCCTTGTGGGCGAGACGGGCGCGGGCAAGACCACCACGGCCCTGTCCATCCTGAATCTGGTGCCCAACCCTCCGGGGGTGATCAAGAGCGGCGAGATTTACCTGGACGGCGAAAATGTTCTGGAGATGGCGGCGAGTCAGCTGGAGCATATGCGCGGCAACGACGTGGCGATGATTTTCCAGGATCCCATGACGGCTTTGAACCCGGTTATGACCGTGGGAGAGCAGATCAGCGAGAGTATTGAGCTCCATCAGAACCTGTCCAAGAAGGACGCGTTTGAGAAGGCGAAGGATATGCTGAAGCTGGTGGGCATCTCCGAGTCCCGGGCGTATGATTACCCGCACCAGTTCTCAGGCGGCATGAAGCAGCGGGTGGTAATCGCCATCGCGCTGGCCTGCAACCCCAAGCTCCTGATTGCCGACGAGCCGACCACCGCGCTGGATGTTACCATTCAGGCGCAGGTGCTGGAGCTGATGAAGCAGCTGATCCAGGAGCGGGAGATGTCCATGCTGCTGATCACCCATGACCTGGGCGTTGTGGCGGAGGTCTGCGACGACGTGGCCGTTGTGTACGCGGGCCGGATCGTGGAAAGAGGAACTGCGGACGACGTGTTTAACCATATGCAGCATCCCTACACTGAGGGGCTGTTCGATTCCCTGCCCAACTTAAAAGAGCGGGGCGAGATGCTGGAGCCGATCCAGGGACTTATGCCGGACCCGTCCGACCTGCCGCCGGGCTGCTCCTTTGCACCAAGGTGTCCGTACGCAGCGGAATGCTGTTCTCAGAAGGTTCCTGAGCTGCAGGCAGTCAAAGGCAGCGATTCGCACTTTGTGGCCTGTCATGCTTACGAAAAGCCTGATTTTAGCTTGAGGAGGAACAGGGATGGCAAATAAGACAATTTTGGAAGTCGACAATCTGACAAAATATTTCAGCACCCCAGGCGGTATGCTGCACGCCGTGGACGGGGTGAGCTTTAAAGTCGAAGAGGGCAGGACCCTTGGCATCGTGGGCGAGTCCGGCTGCGGAAAATCCACTACAGGTCGTACCATATTAAAGCTGCTGGAGCCCACGTCGGGAAAAATTATTTTTGACGGCAAGGACATTACTGGCTACAGCCGCAAGCAGATGCGCAGCCTGCGCCAGGAGATGCAGATGGTGTTCCAGGACCCCTTCTCGTCCCTGGACCCCAGACAGACCGTGTCCCAGCTGATCAGCGAGCCGATCATTGAGCACAAGCTGTTAAAGACCAAGAGCGATGTGGAAAAGCGTACCCTGAAGCTGATGGAGACCGTTGGACTGGCGGAGCGCTATATCAACGTGTATCCCCACGAGCTGGACGGAGGACGCCGCCAGAGAATCGGCATCGCCCGGGCACTGGCTGTGGAGCCAAAGCTGATCGTGTGCGACGAGCCGGTTTCCGCGCTGGATGTTTCGATTCAGGCGCAGATTTTAAACCTGCTCCGGCAGCTGCAGCAGGATCTGGGGCTGACTTACATTTTCATCACCCATGACCTGTCGGTTGTGAAGTATTTCTCGGATGACATTGCAGTTATGTATCTGGGGCAGATGGTTGAAAAGGCCCCGTCCGATATCCTGTTTAAGAATCCGATCCACCCATACACCAAGGCTCTGCTGTCGGCTATCCCGCTGCCCATCGTGGGCAAGGATAAGCCGAAACGCCAGCTGATTAAGGGCGAGATCACATCTCCGGTCAATCTGCCGGATGAGTGCCGGTTCCGGAAGCGCTGCGACTACGCGCAGGAGTGCTGTAAAAACGGCAATCCCCAGCTTCGGGAAATCGAGCCGAACCATTTCGTCGCGTGCAGCTGCGTGTAAAGCCGCCCGGACAGAAACGGAGAAGCGAAAACAATGGAAGAATTATCGGTTTGGAGTCAGTTTGAGGTCCCCTACATCTTTACGCAGCTGGAATATCTGCTGCGGATTGTGATCGCCACCTTCCTGGGGCTTTTGATCGGAAATGAACGAAAAAACCGGAATAAGTCGGCGGGTATCCGCACCCACGCCATTGTGGCGCTGGGCGCGGCCCTGATGATGGTGGTGTCCAAGTACGGCTTTTTTGACGGCTACAGCGCGGACGCCTCCCGTATCGCGGCCCAGGTGGTCAGCGGGGTCGGATTTCTGGGCGCTGGAGTGATCTTTGTGCGCAACAACCTGGTCAACGGCCTGACCACCGCCGCCGGCATGTGGGCAACAGCGGGCGTGGGCCTTGCCATGGGTTCCGGGATGTACGTCATCGGGATCACCTCCGCGTTTTTGATTATCATCATGCAGTTTATTATGCATAAAATCGCTTATTTTGCCAACGTAGCTTCCAACGGCCTGATCAGCATGACGATTGCCAATAAGGCCGGCTCGGTGGCGACCATTGAGCGCTTTTTGACTGATGAGCACGTGGAGATCGCAGGCTTGCAGATTAAAAAGACAAAGAAAGAGGAAATCAAGCTGGAGTTTGACGTGGTATTCCCTCCCGGCTTATGCAAGTCCACCCTTATGACCAAGCTGGCGGAGCGGGAGGACGTGCTGACGGTCAGCAAGTAAGGCGAAGGGCCGCTGCATTTTATAGACAGCAGGGGTTTACAGGACGTTTTTAAATTTTGCGGTATGGCGCATTCGGGCGCCATACCGTTTTTTTGAATGCAATGGGCCGCTGACGGAGCCTGCGGGCGATTGTTGTGCGCAGAGCGCCCTTAAAAGCCCGAATACTCCGGGCGGATGACGGGCTGGCGGGAATTTTGGAGAGCCGTATCAAACTGGTATAAAGACTGTTCTATATGTATTAATAAGCTGTTAAGATAATTGCTTTACTAAAATTCATTGTATATAATGGCGCTATCAATATAAAAAATAGCGAAAAGGGGGAGGCGGCATGTGGAACAGGAAAAAGACGATCATCATCGCAGGGTGCAGCCGCTTTGGGGCTGGGCTGGCTGGCGAGCTCTCGGAGAATGGCGGTGACGTCATTATCATAGACAAGGACGATGACGCCTTCCGCAAGCTGCCGCCCAACTTTAGCGGTTTCCAGATTGTGGGGAATGTGACGGACCCGGATCTGCTGGAGGACGCGGGGATTAAAAGGCCCTGCCAGCAGGTGGTGGTCCATGGGGACAGGGAGCTTTTGGAGCTGGCAGTTTCCAACGCCCTTGACAACGCCCTGATCCATACGCCCGAAAACGAGAAGGTCTATATCAGCCTTGGACAGGAGCAGGGGTATGGAGTCCTGGAGGTGTCCGACAGCGGAAGCGGGATTTCCTTTCAGGAGCTGCAATGGACGCTGAAGGGGGATCCAAAGCGCTGCGGCGGGCCATCCGGCGGATTATCCGTGTCCAAAAGGATTATGGATCGGAACCAGGGAAACCTGGTCATAAAAAGCAGCCGGTACGGGGGAACCACGGTCATACTCTCGCTCAAAGCCGTTGCCGGCTGAGGCTGGTCCGGCGCGGGAGATGGCCGGGAAACGCGGCGTTGTTGGAAAAATAAAATTCGCACAAAAATGGTTGCATTCCTGTCCAAGTTATGCTATACTGTTTAAGCTGTCTGAATTGACGGCAGTTTTGGCATCCGCGTGAGTCAACCTTACGGCAACGGAGGCGCTTAACTCGAACAGTGCTGATATTTGTGCGTTCCGCGTCCGCAGGGGCAGCGGCTATGTACAAAGGCAGATTGGCATACAGGCCGCGGTCGGAAACCGCAAATAAAATCAGAGAGGTGAACAAAATGAAGGAAGGAATCCATCCGAATTATTACGAGGCAAAGGTAGTTTGCAACTGTGGGAATGAGTTTGTAACAGGCTCCACCAAGAAGGACATTCACGTTGAAGTTTGTTCCAAGTGCCATTCTTTCTATACCGGCCAGCAGAAGGCTGCCGCAGCTCGCGGACGTATTGATAAGTTCAATCGTAAGTATGGTATGAAATAAGTGAGATTGATAAGGGGTTGAGCTTGAAAACTGGCTCAGCCCTTTTCGTATTTTTCGGAAAGAGATGGAAAGGTTAAAATAGATGAAATACTCAGGAATCGGCGGACAGGCGGTAATCGAGGGCATTATGATGCAGAACGGCCCGGATTACGCGATAGCGGTCCGCAAACCGGACGGGGAAATTGAGGTGAAAAAGGATCACTATGTGAGCATGACCAAGAAGGCGAAGATTTTGGGCCTGCCGTTTATCCGCGGCATCTTCAGCTTCGCGGACTCCATGGTGCTGGGCATGCGCGCCCTGACCTGGTCCTGCAGCTTTTTCGAGGACGACGAGGAGGAAACTCCGTCCAAGTTCGAGGAATGGCTGGATAAGGTGTTCGGTGAAAAGCTGGAAAGCGTGATCATGACGGTGGTGATGATTTTTTCCTTCGCCATGGCCATCGGCATCTTTATGGTGCTGCCCCTGTTTATCGCAGGGCTCTGCCGCAGGTTTATCACCTCGGATACGGTGATGGCGGTGCTGGAAGGCGTGATCCGTATTGTCATCTTTATCGCATACATTAAATTGGTGAGCCGCATGGAGGACATCAAGCGGACCTTCATGTACCATGGCTCGGAGCACAAGTGCATCAACTGCCTGGAGCACGGTCTGGAGCTGACGGTGGACAATGTGCGCGCCAGCTCCAAGGAGCACAAGCGCTGCGGCACCAGCTTTATTCTGATCGTGATGGTGATCAGCATCCTGTTTTTTATGGCGGTCCGCCCGGAGACGTTGTGGATGCGCATCGTCAGCCGGATTGTGCTGATCCCGGCTATCGCGGGGGTATCCTATGAGCTTTTGCGCTTTGCGGGCCGCCACGACTCCAAGCTGGTGAATATATTGAGCCGTCCCGGTATGTGGATGCAGGGGCTGACCACCAAGGAGCCGGACGACGGCATGATCGAGGTCGCCATCGCGGCGGTGGAGTCGGTGTTTGACTGGAGAAAGTATCTCAATGAAGAATTTCCGGGATGGGAGAATGGAAATGACGCTGCAGCAGCTTCTGGATCAGGGAACGGAACAATTAAGTAGAGCGGGGGTCCCGGACGCGCAGCTGGACGCGCGGTACCTGCTGCTGGAGGCGTTCGGGCTGGGCCTGGCCTCCTTCCTGGCGGACCGCGGCCGGGCGGTGGAAAAGATACCGGACGGGGAGGAAAAAGCCGCCGCCTACCGGGCGCTTACCGGAAAGCGGGCTCTGCGGATTCCGCTGCAGCAGCTGTTGGGCGTGCAGGAATTTATGGGTTTGGGATTTTTTGTAAACGAGCACGTGCTGATCCCAAGACAGGACACGGAGACCCTGGTGGAGCTGGTGCTCGAGGAGCAGAGGGAGCGGGACCTGGAACTCCTGGACGTGTGCACCGGCTCGGGCTGTATTGCGGTCAGCCTGGCCCGGCTGGGCGGATACGGGAAGGTGACGGCGCTGGACGTGTCCGAGAAAGCGTTAAAGGTGGCGGAGAAAAACGCCGCCGCGCTGCTGGCGGATTGGGACGGGGAGTTTCGCCTGCTTCTCAGCGATATGTTCTCGGCCCTGGAACCGGGGCAACAATTTGACGTGCTGGTGTCCAATCCGCCCTACATCCCCAGTGGGGTGATCCCGGGCCTGGAGCCTGAGGTGCGGGATCACGAGCCCAGGCTGGCCCTGGACGGCAGCCCGGACGGGCTGAAATTCTACCGGATACTGGCGGCGGAGGGAAAACGCCGGCTGCGCCCCGGGGGAGCGCTCTACCTGGAAATCGGCTGGGACCAGGCCCAGTCGGTGAGCGCGCTTTTGGAACAGGAAGGATTTCAGGAGATACGGACTGTGAAGGATATGGCGGGAATGGACCGGGTGGTGCGGGCCTTGCGCCCCGGCTGCGGGGAGGAGCGCGCTGCGCGGCGGATGATCGGGGAATCGGGCCGCCCCTGAGGCGAAGCGCGGTATCTGCCCCTTGGAACAAGAATTGTAAGGATAGAATCGGGAGAGAGTTATGTTTGACAAATTAGATGATATTTTAATTCATTATGAAGAGCTGATGCTGATGCTGGGCGATCCGGACGTGACCCAGGATACCAAGCGGTTTACCAAGCTGATGAAGGAGCAGGCCGACCTTGCGCCCATCGTGGAGGCCTACAAGCAGTACAAACAGGCGAAACAGGATGTGGAGGACAGCCTGGCTATGCTGGAGGAGGAGAGCGACGAGGAGATGCGCGAGATGGCAAAGGAAGAGCTGTCCAACGCCAAAAAGCGCATCGAGGACCTGGAGCACGAGCTGAAAATTTTGCTGCTGCCCAAGGACCCCAACGACGACAAAAATATAATTCTGGAGATACGCGCGGGCGCGGGCGGCGACGAGGCGGCCCTGTTCGCGGCGGAGCTGTACCGGATGTACACCAACTACGCGGACAGCCAGCGCTGGAAGGTGGAGATCATCAGCCTGAACGAGAACGGGATCGGCGGCTTTAAGGAAGTGGTGGCCATGGTGACAGGCAAGGGCGCCTACTCCAAGCTGAAATACGAGAGCGGCGTTCACCGGGTACAGCGTGTTCCTGAGACGGAATCCGGCGGCCGGATTCACACCTCCACGGCCACGGTGGCGGTGATGCCCGAGGCGGAGGAGGTGGACGTGCAGATCGATATGAACGACTGCCGTATCGACGTGATGCGCGCCTCCGGAAACGGCGGCCAGTGCGTCAACACCACGGATTCCGCGGTGCGTCTGACCCATATGCCCACCGGAATCGTGATCTACAGCCAGACGGAGAAGTCCCAGCTCCAGAACAAGGAGAAGGCCTTCCGCCTGCTGCGTTCCAAGCTCTACGACATCGAGCTGGAGAAGCGCCAGAGCTCCGAGGCAGAGGAGCGCAGGAGCCAGATCGGAACCGGCGACCGCTCGGAGAAGATCCGCACCTACAACTTCCCCCAGGGCCGTGTGACCGACCACCGCATCAAGCTGACGCTGTACAAGATCGACGCCATCATGAACGGGGATATACAGGAGCTTCTGGACAATCTGATCGCAGCCGACCAGGCCATGAAGCTGAGCCGGTTGAACGAGGGGATATAAGGTTATTTGATTTAACCCGGCTTTCCGGCAGATTACCTCTGTCCGGGACAGCCTTTAAAATGAATAGATTTGCGTGGGATCGCTCCATTTTGAGAAAAAATGGGGCGATTTTTAGATGGATTTGGTTTGGCGGGGAAGGGACGCAGCGGGCTGCGGTCTCCGCGGGACGTGGGCTGGGCAGAGAAAATCGCCCAGCCCATCTGCTGCCAGTGGGGTGGGCGATTAGATACGGTATACAGGTGGGCCGGCCGTGTTCCCCGCATTAGCGGTAGGGCGTTCCCTGCCCCAGCACCATGGCATCGTAGCCGCGTTTGACCTTGACGTAATTCTGATCCCGGTCCAGCACAATGCCGCGGCCCACGCCGTCCACGATGCGGCCGGAGCCAATGCGCTCCAACTCCTCCTCCAGCTCCATCAGGAGCCTCGGCGCGCTGCCCGGTTCTGTGCTGCGGCCGTCAAAAATGATGTGCAGGTTGATAACCGGAAGATCTTTTGCCATACGGCATAGGGCCTTGGCGTAGTCGATGGACCCGTGGGAGGATTTATCCGTCAGGTAGGACAGGATATGCAGCGCGCCGCCCCGTTCTCTGGTCCGCTGCAGCGCGCTCAGGAAAACGGGATTTTGATCAAAGCTGCCGTCGGAGATTGCCTTGTCTAAACGGATGTCGTCCTGAGGGACAACCCGGCCGGCCCCCAGGTTTAAGTGTCCGGCCTCGGAGTTTCCGGCTTTGTCCCGGCCGAGACCCACGAAGCTGCCGGAGGCGTTCAGGGCTGCGCAGGGGTACGCTTCAAGCAGGAAATCCCAGTAGGGAGTGTCCGCCAGGAAAATGGGGTTGCGTCCGCTCGCTTCGCCCAATCCCCACCCGTCCAGGATGATCAGCAGCACCTTACGTCCCTCGTCGAAGCGGACGCCGGGGATCAGGGTAGCGCCATCCATTTCAGGGGGCTGTGGGATGCCCATAGCGTGGAGCACCGTGGGGGCCACATCGCAGAGGCTTCCGTTTTGGGGGGAGACGGGGTTTTCACGGCGGGGGTCAAGGAGCAGGAAGGGCACAGGGGTGGAGGTGTGGGCCACATCCGGCTTGCCGCTGGGCGTGATCATGGATTCCAGGTTTCCGTGATCCGCTGTGATCATTACCACAAAGTCCCGGGCCTCGGCGGCGCCCACCAGCCGCTCCAGCTGTCTGCTCATGTGGCCGGCGGCGGCAATCTTTGCGGGATTGCTCGAGGTGTGGCCGATGACATCGCCGTTGGCGTAATTCACCACCACGAAATCCGGCCCTTCCAGCCGGTTTATCACCTCATCCACCACCTCCGACAGGCTGAGCTCCGGCACATCCTCAAAGGGCACGCCCTTGGGCGAGGGCACCATGATGTCCTCCTCGCCGGGGTAGGGGGTTCTGTTGCCGCCGTTGAAGAAGAACGTTACATGAGCGAATTTTTCCGATTCCGCGGCGTGTAGCTGGGTGCGTCCGGCTTCGCTGATCACCTGGGCCAGAGGCTTCTGCACCTGCTCGGGCGCGAAGGCGATGGGCAGATCCCTGAATTTGTCGTGGTACAGGGTCATGATGACAAACTGCAGATCGTTCAGGGCGGTTCTCTCAACCTTGTCGAAATCCGGCTCCGTGAACATCTCGGTCAGCTCGATCTCCCGCTCGCCCCGGCGGCAGCCGAAGATTACCGTGTCCCCATCCTGTATGCGCCCAATGGGGGCGCCGGTTTCATCCACACGCACAAGGGGCTCCATATAGTAATCGCTCTCCCCCCTGGCATAGGCAGCCCGGACGGCCTGGGCCAGTTCAGCGCCGCCTCGGCTTTGCTGTTTCGTCATAGCAGATTCCTCCTTAAACAAGTGGTAACTCCATAAAACTTATTTTATGATAACAACAAAATAGGGGCTAGTCAATAGAAATAAAATTTTTCTCCAAAAAATAAAATTTTTCTCCATTTTCTCTTGCATTTCTATTTTCATGCGCTATAATGGACACATATGAAGCATATCGCACAATAAAAACATTCAGGAGGTTTTATGGCTGAGACAAATTTACTGATCAGCATTCGCAGTTGTTACGACCAGCTGACCCGGTTGGAGAAGAAGGTTGCGGACTATGTGCTGCAAAATCCTCAGGCAGTGGTCAAAATGACAATCAACGAGTTATCCAACAGCTGCGGGGTGGGCGACACCACGGTGTTCCGTTTTTGCCGTTCCATGCAGGTGGGAGGGTACCAGGACTTCAAGCTGGCGCTGGCGCTGTCCAGCAATGTGAACGACATGCTTGACAGCAAGGGAACGTTCAACCTTGCGCAATCCCATGACCTGCACGAGCTGGCCCAGCAGGTGTCCGAGGTATTTACGGATGCGGTGAGTGAAACGCTGTCCTCGCTGGATTATGACGCCATTTCCCGGACTGTGGACGCCATTATGAACGCCCGGAACGTCCATCTCTTTGGCTTTGGAAACTCCGGCGTGTCTGCTATGATGATGCAGAACCGCATTATGCGGATTTTGCCGAACATTTTTTACACCAGCGACGTCCATATGCAGCTTACGGCTGCCTCCCTGATGTCTGAGGACAGCGTGGCCATCATTTTCTGCAATTCAGGCATCACAAAGGACAGCATCCGCATTGCCAAGATGTCCCACGAGGCGGGGGCGGTGACGGTATTTATCACCAAGTTTATGCAGACGCCGGCGGCCCCGTATGCCGATATTCTTCTGTGCAGCGGCGCCACCGAGGGCCCTATCCAGGGCGGTTCCATCTCAGGGGTGGCTTCCCAGATGTATATCGTGATGCTGCTGTACTCCGAGCTGTTCAGGCGCATGGAGGCCCGCGGCAAGGATAATAAAATCAAGTCCGCTCAAGCCATTGCTGAAAAGAAGCTGTGACCTGATTTCCAGATTACCATTTGATCGTCCTTCGTCAGATATAGTGTGTTCATGGCGTTGATGAAAATAATTCAATATGTATGGAGGGTAAAAATGAGAAAGAGATGTTTAACGGGGTTTTTGGCTGCTGCGCTGTGTCTGTCCGTTGTTGGCTGTGGTTCTTCCGGCGCTCCCGCAAGCGATACGGCAAAAGCTGCGAATGAGAGCGCAAAGGAGACGCAGGAAAGTGCAAAGGAGGCTCAGGGAAGCGCAGACGAGGTTAATTGGCCTGAGGGAAATGTGAACTTGATTGTCGCCGCGGCGGCAGGCGGCGGTACGGACCTGATCGCCCGGAAGGTTGCTGAGATCGCCAAGAAGGAGACAGGGGCGAATTTTATCGTGGTGAATCAGGCTGAGGGCGGCGGCGCGGTGGCGATCGATACCGTTTATCAGGATGACGAGGACGCCCTGAACGTGGGTTTCTTCATCCCTTCCTTCTTCACCAGCTATATTACCGGGGCGGTTGACGTGAATCCTCTGGAGGATTTTAAGGTTGCCAACTATGTGAACCGTGAGAGCTGCGCATACATCTGCGTGAAAGCGGATTCCAAGTACGAGACCATGGAGCAGCTGCTTGAGGATGCGCGCAAGAATCCCGGCGCGATTGTATTCGGCACCAGCCTTGGTTCCAGGTCCCATTTCAGGGTGGAGGAGTTCGCTCAGGCTGCCGGCGTGCAGTTCAAGTACGTTGAGGCGGGAAAGACCGCCGAAGCCATCTCCGCGATCCTGGGCGGTCATATCGAGGTGACCTCTCTCAGCGCTTCCTCCGCCGAGAGCTATGCCAAGAACGGCGATATCCGCATCCTTGCCTGCTCCGACGAGCCGATCACCAGGAGCGAGATCAACCAGGACGCTCCCACGTATGCGCAGATGGGGTATACCGACCTGAAATGTCTGGATCCCGTGCTGATTGTCACCAGCAAGAACGTTCCGGACGAGACGATTGTGAAGATCAACGAGGTTATGGTAAAGGTATTCTCAGACGCTGAGCTGAAGGATTATATGAAGAAGGAAGGCACCATCATCGATCCCTTCGATCTCACAAAGAGCCAGGAATGGTACAAGGACACCTTCAATGTTTATGATTCCGTGGGCGAGACCCTAGGCGTCAAAGCAAATCGCTAAAAGACTATTATTACGGGGGAAGGGGACCATATGAAACTCAATAAAGATCATTATCTCTCTCTATTTTACATTGGACTAGGTGTGCTGATCTTGTTTTTTACATCCAGGATCAAATCTCTGTTTACGGTAGCTACAAATGATTTGGGCCCTAAATTTTTCCCATTTCTTTGCGGAATCGGCATTATTCTCTGCGGAATCGGAAAATTCCTAAGTTCCGCAAAGAGTAAGGCAAAAGCGTTTCTTCCCAATAAGAGAGACTACGTCCGGCTGGTTGGTTTATGGGTGCTCCTGGTTGTCTATGTGCTTTCAGTAAAGTACCTGGGCTACATCCTTTCTTCATTGGTGCTGATGTTCATCATGACCACGCTGCTGGCCGATACGAAAAAGCTGAACGTTTGGCACAGGATACTGTTCTCGGTACTGATGGTGGCTTTGACTTATGGGCTCTTCTCCTATGTGATCAAAATTCCCCTTCCGCAGGGGAAATGGATTAAAGCGCTGCTAAAGATGCTGGGATGAGAGGGGGATTATCATGATTTTACAGGCGATAACGACATATTTTACATTGCAAAATATGTGCATGGCTCTCGGTGGAAATATCATCGGCCTTATATTCGGCGCGATCCCTGGTCTGACAGGCAGTATGGCGTTGGCGTTGTTCCTTCCCGTCTCCTTTATTATGCCGGGATACACGGGACTGATTTTCCTGGGCAGCATGTACATTGGCGGAACCTCCGGCGGCCTTTTTGGTTCGATCCTGACGGGCATTCCGGGAACCACCGCGTCCATTGCGACTGTCTATGACGGCTATCCCATGACGCAGAAGGGGGAGGCCACGAGAGCGCTGGGGATCGCGATCCTCTCGTCCGCCATCGGCTCCATCGGAGGGATTCTGGTCGCAATGTTCTTCTGCCCCATTATCTCAAAGGTCGCCCTTCTCATGGGACCCTGGGAGTACTTCAGCCTTTGCTTCTGCGCGATTGTTCTGGTGGTGACGATCTCCAAGGATGATATGTGGAACGGCCTGATCGCGGCGTTTCTGGGCGTAATCCTCTCGTGCGTAGGCTTCTCCCCCATCGACGGCGGCAAGCGGTTCAACTTCGGCATCCACCTGCTGCTGGGCGGGATCAATACGACCTGCCTGATGCTGGGGATATTTGCTCTGAGCACAGTTATCGTAAACTATGCAAAGCATAAAAATGTCAATCCGCCGGTGGAGCCGTGCAATTTTAAGGGCCTGGGCGTATCGCTAAAGGAGTTTATCGAGAAGAAAGTCCTGATCGCCCGGTCCTTCCTGGTGGGCGTCTGGATCGGCTTTTTGCCCGGCATGGGCCCCGGCCTTTCCAACCAGGTGTCGTACGCCATGGCCAAAAGCGCCTCCAAGGAACCGGAGACCTTCGGACACGGCAATCCTGAGGGCGTATACGCTGCGGAGGTTTCAAACAACGCTTCCATCGGAGGCGCAATCATTCCCATGATCACCCTGGGTATCCCGGGGGACACGCCCACAACGCTGATTTTGAGCGCGCTGATCGTGTTTGGCCTGGAGCCGGGCCCGCTGCTCATGCGGACCTCTGCGGATTATGTGTACCTGTTTTTTATCACCCTGCTGCTGGGCGCGGTCCTTGCCCTTATTTTCTCGTTTTGCGGATTGAGAATATTCCCAAAGATCCTGTCGATTCCTTATCACTACCTGTTTACCGGGATCGTGCTCTTCTGCTTCACGGGAGCTTACTCTCTGTCCAACAACATTGATTCCCTGATGCTGTGCGTGTTCATTAGCCTGATCGGTATATTCTTCTCGTTTTCAGGCTTGAACCGGGCGCCGTTCCTCCTGGGATTCATTCTCGGGCCTATGCTGGAGAGCAACCTGCGAAAGGGACTTACCTACACGGAATATGGCTTCGGCTATTTCTTCATGAGGCCTGCATCCTGCGTGTTCCTGGTCGTCGCCATCTTGAGCCTGTTCTGGCCCTTTGTCCGCGACCGGCTTGAGAGCAAAAAGATAAGGACCGTTGCGGTGGATACGGACGATGTGGAGCAGGAATAACAGACCTGCTGCTGTAAATGCAAATGGTTTATCCCAATAAAGCGCGGGAATAGATTGACATAGTTTTTTGCCTGTCGTAATATAATGATTACGGCAGGCAATTTTTGATGCCGGCCAGGACGCTTTTGCAGGGAGTCCGGCCGGCATTACCGCAGGCCGGCACGGCGGCACGCCGTTAAAAGAAAATATATGGAAAGCTCTGCGCAAGCAGGGCTTTTCTTGAATGTAAAAATCTGGGAAAACAAAAAAGCAGCGGCCGTATCGAGTTCGCGGCAGAAAATATTTGAAATAGCCTGTAACGAAAGCCGCGTTCGGGACACTGATTGAGTGAAAGGAGGAAAAGCATATATGGATTCCATGGAACAAATCTATTTAGACCACGCGAAAATGGTATATGGTTTTCTCTTGACCCGGACGAAGAATCCCGACCTTGCAGAGGAGCTGACCCAGGAAACGTTCTACCGGGCGGTCAAAAACATTGGCAGCTACAGAGGGGAGAGCAGCGTCTCCACCTGGCTGTGCGGCATCGCAAAGAATCTGTGGCTGGAACACCTGAGAAAAAAACAGGGGCAGCCAGCGCCGCTTCAGGAAGCGGAGGCCGCTGCGGTTCCCTCCGCTGAGAGCGAGCTTATGGGCTGCTGGGAAAATCTTCAGATTTTAAAGCTGGTCCATCAGTTGGATAACCCCATGCGGGAGGTGATTTACCTTCGCCTGGTGGGCAATCTGACATTCGCCCAGATCGGGGACATCATGGAGAAAAGCGAGAACTGGGCGAGGGTGACCTATTACCGCGGAAAAGAGAAAGTGATGAAGGAGGCGGAAAAATTATGAAGTATAATATTCCTTGCGAGTTGATACAGGACCTGCTGCCCCTGTTTGTGGACGGCCTTACCTCGGAGGTCACGTCACAGGAGATCAAAGCCCATCTGGAGGGGTGCGCAGCCTGCCGGGAGCGCTGGGAGCGCATGGAGCGGCAGATAGAGGGCGAGAGCCAGACGAAGCGGGAGGAGGAGGAGCGGGAGATCGATTACCTGAAAAAGGTGCGCAAAAACAGCCGCCGTAGGCTGCTTACCGGGGCCCTGGCCGCGCTTCTGATCGTGGCCGCCGCCGCGTTTGTGAAGCTGTTTGTGATCGGCTACCCCGTGGATTCCTACTATATTATCTACACCAACGTCAATGACAAAACAATCAATTTCGGCGGCGTTTTCTACGATTCGGCCGCGGTTTACAGCAGATACAAACTGGCCCGCGAAGCGGACGGACCGGACCGGCTGGTGGTGTACGCCTGCCTGCCCTCTCCCTGGAACCGCAGCGGCGTGTTCAACCTGGAGATGGACCTGCCGGAGACCGGCAAAGGGGTGGACATCGGCGGCATCGTGATCAAAAGCGACGGCACGGTGATCAGCAAACTGGCGGGGCAGCTGTTTCAGGCGCGCAATCCCTACATCGGGGACGCCTCCGCGGACGGCAGGCTGGCCGGGGCCCTGGGCGTGGGAACCCTGGGCGCGTACACCAACGAGCTGCAGACCTCGCAGGAGCCCTACGGGTGGAAGCTTCTGTTCGAGGACGGCGTTTCCAAATCCGCTGTCTTTGAGGAGCGGATGAAGCAGTACGCCTGCGTGCTGATCGCGCTGACCGGCAATCTGGGGGAGATGAGCTGGAGCTATACGGTGGAGACGGAGAGCGGGCCGGCGGAGCGGGAGAGCAAAATGACGGAGGCGGATTGCGACCAATACCTGGGCCAGCCCGTCAAATCCTTTGCCGCAAGCCCTGAGAAGGTGCAGGAGCTCCTTGATTTGCTGGATATTGGAAAATGACGGCGAAATCTTAATTCTTCTTGAATTCCAGCGAAAAAATCATGACAAAGTTTGAAAAATCGGGGATAGTATGTTATATTGGACAAAGAAAAATTACGTGCCTTTACAAGGAGGAAAAAATGAAGGGAATCATATTAGCCGGCGGAAGCGGTACGAGACTGTATCCGCTGACCAAGGTCACATCGAAGCAGCTGCTTCCGATTTATGATAAACCAATGATTTACTACCCGCTGTCCGTGCTGATGAACGCGGGCATCCGGGATATTCTGATTATCTCCACCCCGGACGATACGCCGCGCTTTGAAGCGCTGCTGGGCGACGGGAACCAGTTCGGCATCCGCTTGAGCTATGCCGTGCAGCCCAGTCCCGACGGCCTGGCCCAGGCGTTCATCATCGGCGAGGAGTTCATCGGGGACGACAGCGTGGCCATGGTGCTGGGCGACAACATTTTCCACGGGCAGGGGCTGGTGAAGCGCCTGAAGGCCGCCGCTTCCAGGAAGACAGGAGCCACGGTGTTCGGCTACTATGTGGACGACCCCGAGCGCTTCGGCATCGTGGAGTTCGACAAGAGCGGAAAGGCCGTGTCCATCGAGGAGAAGCCGGAGAAGCCCAAGTCCAACTACTGCGTGACCGGCCTGTATTTCTACGACAACCGGGTGGTGGAGTACGCTAAGAACTTAAAAACCTCGGCCCGGGGCGAGCTGGAGATCACAGATTTGAACCGCATCTATCTGGAAAACGGGGAGCTGGAGGTGACGCTGCTCGGGCAGGGCTTTACCTGGCTGGACACGGGGACCCACGAGTCCCTGGTGGAGGCCACCAACTTTGTAAAGACGGTGGAGACCCACGAGCACCGCAAGATCGCCTGCCTGGAGGAGATCGGGTACCTGCACGGCTGGATTACCAGGGAGCAGGTGCTGGAGACCTACGAGGTGCTGAAAAAGAACCAGTATGGCAAGTACCTAAAGGATGTCCTGGACGGGAAGTATGTGGACAAGCTGCACGCGGCGGACTGACCGCCAGGCAGAGACGAAATCAAAAGACGGAGGCAATAACATGAAGGTTATCGTGACCGGCGGAGCCGGATTTATCGGAAGTAATTTTGTACAGCACATGGTCAACAAATATCCGGATTATCAGATTGTGAACCTGGACCTACTGACCTACGCGGGCAACCTGGAGAATTTAAAACCAGTGGAGGACAAGCCTAACTACAAGTTTGTGAAGGGCGATATCGCGGACCGGGCGTTCATTTTCAAGCTGTTTGAGGACGAGAAGCCGGACGTGGTGGTGAACTTTGCGGCCGAGAGCCATGTGGACCGCTCCATCACCGATCCCGAGGCCTTTGTGCGCACCAACGTGATGGGAACCACCACACTGCTGGACGCCTGCCGCACCTACGGGATCAAGCGCTACCATCAGGTATCCACGGACGAGGTCTACGGGGATCTGCCCCTGGACCGCCCGGACCTGTTCTTCACGGAGGAGACGCCGTTGCACACCTCCAGCCCCTACTCGTCCTCCAAGGCCAGCGCCGACCTGTTCGTGCTGGCGTACCACAGGACCTACGGGCTGCCGGTGACCGTGTCCCGCTGCTCCAACAACTACGGACCATACCATTTCCCGGAGAAGCTGATTCCCCTGATCATCAGCCGCGCGCTGGCGGACGAGGAGCTTCCGGTATACGGCACGGGCGAGAATGTCCGCGACTGGCTGCACGTGGCGGACCACTGCGAGGCCATCGACCTGGTGATCCACAAGGGCCGCGTGGGCGAGGTGTATAACATCGGCGGACACAACGAGCGCACCAACCTGGAGGTGGTGAAAACCATCTTAAAGGCCCTGGACAAGCCCGAGAGCCTGATCCGCTTTGTGACAGACCGCCCGGGACACGATATGCGCTACGCCATCGATCCCACCAAGATTGAGACCGAGCTGGGCTGGGAGCCGAAGTACAACTTTGACACCGGCATCCAGCAGACGATCCAGTGGTATCTGGACAACCAGGACTGGTGGAAAAATATTCTCAGCGGGGAATACAACAGCTATTTTGACAAGATGTACGGGAACCGGCTGTAAAAAGGTGACTGGGCAGTTCCGGGCGCGCGGGGAGATATCCGGCCCTGCGCGAGGGAATCCACCAGGCTATGCCTGGTACCCTTGTGGTAAATTCGCGCCTGGGAGCAGAGGGATCTGCGCTCAGGCGTTGTGGTTTGGCGGAAGCGGGATTTGCGCGGGCGTTTTGCGCGCAGAGCCCGGGCCGGCCGGCGATATGCAGAGGCTATGAAGCAGGAGGTATGGTATTTATGAAAGTTTTAGTGACTGGTGCGAAGGGGCAGCTGGGACGCGATCTGATGAACGAGTTTACAAAGCGCGGAATCGAGGCCGTGGGCGTGGACGTGGAGGAGATGGATATCACGGACGCCGGGGCCTGCGACCGCGTAATTAAACAGGCTTCCCCAGACGCAGTGATCCACTGCGCTGCATATACTGCAGTAGACGCAGCGGAGGAGAACCTGGAGCTGTGCCGCAGGATCAACGCGGAGGGCACCCGCAATATCGCCAGGGTCTGCAAGGCTCTGGACATCAAGCTGATGTATATCAGCACGGACTACGTGTTCAACGGGCAGGGGCAGCGGCCCTGGGAGCCAGACGATCACCGGGAGCCACTCAACGTCTACGGGCTGACCAAGTACGAGGGAGAGATCGCGGTGGAGCAGGCGGTGAAACAGTATTTCATCGTGCGCATCGCCTGGGTGTTCGGCTTAAACGGCAAGAACTTCATCAAAACCATGCTCCGGCTGGGGCGGGAGAAGGGGGCGGTCAGCGTGGTCGACGACCAGGTCGGCTCCCCTACCTACACCTATGATCTGGCAAGGCTGCTGGTGGATATGATCCAGACCGAGCGCTACGGCCGCTACCACGCCACCAACGAGGGGATTTGCAGCTGGTATGAATTTGCCTGCGAAATCTTCAAGCAGGCGGGCATGGACCAGGTGAAGGTGACGCCGGTGGATTCCGCCTCCTACCCGGCCAAGGCCAAGCGGCCAGCCAACAGCCGCATGAGCAAGGAGAAGCTGACCGAGAACGGGTTCCAGCCGCTCCCCACGTGGCAGGACGCCCTGGGACGCTACCTGAAGGAGCTTAAGAGCCAGCAAGCATAACGCTGCTGAGACGACAAAAAAGGGACAGGAAGGAAAGAGAGAAGAATGGGAAAATATTTTGGCACCGATGGATTTCGCGGAGAGGCAAATGTAGACCTGACGGTGGAGCACGCGTACAAGGTGGGCCGCTTTCTGGGGTGGTATTACGGACAGAAAAAGCCGGAGGAGCGCTGCCAGATAGTGATCGGCAAGGACACCCGGCGCAGCAGCTACATGTTTGAGTATTCGCTGGTGGCGGGGCTCACCGCGTCCGGCGCGGACGTATTTCTGCTGCACGTGACCACCACCCCCAGCGTTTCCTATGTGGTGCGCACGGAGGGCTTTAACTGCGGCATCATGATCTCCGCCAGCCACAATCCATATTACGACAACGGCATCAAGGTGATCAACGAGCGGGGCGAGAAGCTGGAGGAGAGCGTGATCGCGGAGATTGAGAAGTACTTGGATGGCGAGACGCCGGAAATCCCTCTGGCGCAGAAGGACCGCATCGGCCGCACCGTGGACTTTGCGGCGGGCCGGAACCGCTACATCGGTTATTTGATCTCCATTGCCACCCGTTCCTTCAAGAATAAGAAGGTGGCCCTGGACTGCGCCAACGGCAGCGCCTCGGCCATCGCCAAGAACGTGTTCGACGCCCTGGGCGCCCAAACCCATGTGATGAACAACAGCCCCAACGGCCTGAACATCAACACGGACTGCGGCTCCACCCACATTGAGCATTTACAGAAGTTCGTGGTGCAGGAGGGCTGTGACGTGGGCTTTGCCTACGACGGAGACGCGGACCGCTGTATCGCGGTGGACGAGAACGGGAATGTGGTGGACGGCGACAGCATCATGTATGTGTGCGGCAAATACATGAAGGAGCAGGGCACGCTGTACAAGAATACGGTGGTGACCACCATCATGTCCAACTTCGGCCTCTACAAGGCCTTTGAGCGCGAGGGCATCGCGTACGAGAAAACGGCTGTGGGCGACAAGTACGTGTACGAGAACATGGCGAGCACCGGCCACTGTCTGGGCGGCGAGCAGTCGGGCCATATCATTTTCAGCAAGCACGCCACCACGGGCGACGGAATCCTGACCTCCCTCAAGGTGATGGAGGTGATGCTGGAGAAGAAGGAATCCCTGGCAAAGCTGGCCTCCGAGGTGGAAATCTACCCCCAGGTGCTGAAAAATGTTCGGGTAGTGGATAAAAAGGCGGCTCAGGACGACGCGGCCGTTCAGGCGGAGGTGGCCAAGGTCACCGAGAGCCTGGGCAGCGACGGGCGGATTCTGCTGCGCCAGTCCGGCACGGAGCCGGTGGTCCGCGTGATGGTGGAGGCCCCGGACCTGGACATCTGCGAGAAGTATGTGGATCAGGTGATCAGCGTCATGAAGGCTCAGGGACACTGCCTGTAATTGCCTGAGTTTCGGCGAGAGCCGCGTGTTTGCGCGGGCTAACATAAGATGTGGGAATAATTGCTATAACCATTGGGAATATTGAAATAAAAACCGATTACTTGCCAGTTATGGCACGCTGTGATATAATAAATTAACGTTGCAGCGAAGCGGTCCAATGTGATCCCGGAAGCTTTGCGCTCCGGGATCTTTTTCATTCACAGGAAAACGCATCCCGGGGGATGAATTGCGCTCTTCAGGGGCGGACCTGCGGCGGGCGGCGATTTTTGACAAAAAAGGAATGATGAGAGATGGGGCTGAACCAGTAAGAGCATTGCTGTTCATCGTCAGACATTACGGTGTGATCGAGCGACTGCCCGTACAGGGCTGAGGACGAAGTGAATTGGCAGGACAGTGTGATGGATCGATGACCGTAAAAAGATGAATGGAGGAAACAAGTATGTTGAATTATAAGAGATATAAACGTGTACCCGTTGTGGATTTCCCGGAGCGCACCTGGCCGAACAAGGAGATCATGAAGGCGCCGATCTGGTGCAGCGTGGACCTGCGCGACGGCAACCAGGCGTTGGTGGAGCCCATGGTGGTGGAGGAGAAGGTAGAGATGTTCAACCTCCTCGTGAAGCTGGGCTTTAAGGAGATCGAGGTGGGCTTCCCGGCCGCTTCCCAGATTGAGTACGACTTCCTGCGCACATTGGTGGAGCGCAAGCTCATTCCCGACGACGTGGAGGTCCAGGTGCTGGTACAGTGCCGCGAGCATTTGATTAAGAGAACCTTCGAGTCCCTGGCGGGCGTCAAGAAGGCCATTGTACATATTTACAATTCCACGTCCACCCTGCAGCGCGACGTGGTGTTCCACAAGGACCGGGAGGAGATCAAGGATATCGCCATCATCGGCACCAAGCTGGTGCAGCGCTATGCGGCGGAGTGCGATACCCAGGTGCGCCTGGAGTATTCCCCGGAGAGCTTTACCGGCACGGAGCTGGACTTCGCGCTGGATGTCTGCACGGCGGTTCAGGAGACATGGGGCGCTACCAAGGAGAATCCCATTATTATCAACCTTCCGTCCACCGTTGAGATGACCACCCCCAATGTCTACGCGGATCAGATTGAGTGGATGAACACGCATTTCAAGAACCGCGACAGCATTATTTTGAGTATTCACCCCCACAATGACCGCGGCGAGGGCGTGGCTTCCACGGAGCTGGCGCTGCTTGCGGGCGCGGACCGCGTGGAGGGCACGTTGTTCGGCAACGGCGAGCGTACCGGCAACGTGGACGTGATGACCGTGGCCTACAACATGTTCTCCCAGGGCATCGATCCTGAGCTGAACATTGAGAATGTCCGCGAGATCGCAGAGGTCTATGAGCGCTGCACCAAGATGGATATTCCGCCCAGACATCCCTACGCGGGCAAGCTGGTGTTCACCGCGTTCTCCGGCTCCCACCAGGATGCCATCAACAAGGGCATGCAGGCGCTGCACGAGCGGAACAGCGAGTTCTGGGAGGTTCCCTACCTGCCCATCGATCCCAGCGATATCGGCCGGGAGTACGAGCCCATCGTGCGGATCAACAGCCAGTCCGGCAAGGGCGGCGTAGCCTTCGTGATGGATACCTTCTACGGCTTCAAGCTGCCTAAGGGCATGCACAAGGAGTTTGCGGACGTGATCCAGAAGATTTCCGAGAAGCAGGGCGAGGTGGCTCCGGAGCAGATCATGGAGGCGTTCAGCAGGGAATACCTGGAGCGCAAGGAGCCCATGCACTTCCGCAAGTGCCGGATCACCGACACGGAGACCGGGGACGGCGAGTTTGCAACGCTGGCCAAGGTTACCTACACCGATCACGGCATCGAGAAAACCTTCGAGGGCGTCGGCAACGGCCCCATCGATGCGATTCAGAGAGGTATGGAGGATGCCCTTGGCATTCAGATCAAGGTTATGGATTACAACGAGCACGCTTTGGCGGCAGGTTCCGGTGCTCAGGCTGCGTCCTATATCCACCTGATCGATCAGGTGTCCGGCAAGACGACCTACGGCGTCGGCATCAGTTCCAACATTACCAGAGCGTCTATCCGCGGTATCTTCAGCGCGGTGAACCGGTTGTTCTATTAATTTGACAGTGAAATTGGAACTCCCCGAAACGGGACGGCGGCTTCGGCCCCGCCCGGCTTCGGGGAGTTTTTGCGTGGCTGGGGCGGCAAGATCGACAGGGGGGACGGCGTATGGTAGAATACGGTTATAGAGAACACAGGGCGGCGCGCTTTTGAGGGAAAGGGCGGGGGCCAGCAAATCCGGAGCGGCTGCCGGGGGTTGGGAAGGAGAGGAGCGAAAATGACCGGAGAATATGAGATGGACCTTCACAGGGCCGTGGCGGCCTTTAAAACGTATCAGCGGGAAAGCTTTCCGGAGATAACAGAGGATAACGATAACGGAGAGTGGGTTTTTGGCGGGGAATTCGACCATATGAGGGCGGCCTGCCTGGGCGTCCTGGAAAATGTTCCCTGCGCGCAGGCCGGGGACGCGGTGATTGATGACATGCTTTACGCCATTGCGCGGGATAACGAGTGCAGCAGCCTTATGCCCGATACCCTCCGGCGCCCGGAATGGTTTGCCCGCTTGTGCCAGGCCAGCCTTGGGACCAACTATACAAACGCCAAATGGCAATTTGCCGAGCATCTGCACGCGTATGACGGGGAGCGCAGCGTGCGGAAACTGATATTCCGGTTTCTCGAAACAGGGGATGAGTATACGGAGCGTTTGGCGCTGCAGTCCCTGGCTGAACTGTATCCGGAGCGGGTCGAGGCGTATGCGGCGGAGTTTTGGAGCCGGAGAAAATACGGCGCAGACGAGTATCAGAAGATCATGGTCCTGCACGTGTTAAACAGGGTGAAATCGCCCCTGCTGGAGCGGTATCTGCTGGAAGCGGAGGAAATGGGGTATGAGTATCTCAGACATTATGCCCGGGAAATCCGGGACGGAAATTCCCTGTAATGGCACAGGCGTTTTGAAATGGCCGGGACGGTGCGCTTTGGCCAGGTGTGCGCCTAAACGCCGCAGCTTTTCCAAAGGGGCGCCCCCGGGACTGCTGGACGGCCTGGAGGGGGACATAAGGTTTTCTTGACAATCCAGCTCAGGGCTCGTAAAATGATTTTTATTAAGTTTGCAGGCGACGGCAGGGAAAGACGGAAGAGGAGGCGGGATCATGGAACAATCTTACGCGATGACGGTGAGGGGCCCGGTAAGGGGAAATGAGCTGGGGACCACCTATGTGCACGAACACCTTTTGGTGAGGCCCCAGAGCGACGACCCAAAGTACCGCGATTACACGCTGGACGACCGGGAAAAGTCGGCCCGGGAGAGCGAGGCGTTCCGGCGAGCAGGGGGTCGGACGCTGGTGGAGATGACGCCCATCCATTACGGCAGGGACGTGAGGGGGTATCAGGCGATCTCGCGGGCGGCGGGCATCCATGTGATCTGCACCACCGGCTTTCACAAGGAAGAATTTATGCCGCCGTGGTTTGGGGAACGGTCGGAGGAGGAGTTGTTCGAGATCGTGCGCAGGGAGGCGCTGGAGGGGATAGACGGAACGGGCATCCGCCCCGGCGTGGTGAAATGCGGCACCAGCTATGGGACGATTACAGAGCTGGAGGAGAAGTCCATCCGCGTAGCCGCCCGGGCCAACCGGGAGCTTGGGATTCCCATCAGCACCCACTGCGATAAGGGAACCATGGGGCTGGAACAGGCGGAGCTGCTTAAGTCCCTGGGGGTGGACCTCTCCCGGGTCCTGCTGTGCCATATCGACAGCAGGATGGACGTGGCGTACGCCATGAGTCTGTGCAGTCTTGGGGTTAATATCTGCATCGACCACGTGGGCCGGGAGCTGGCGGACCGGGATCGGTTCCGGGTGGAGATGATCGCGCAGCTCGTACGGGCCGGCTTCGCCGGCCAGGTGACGCTGGCAGGCGACATGGGCAAGACCAGCTATCTTCCGGCCTACGGGGGAAAGCCGGGGTTTGCGTATATTCTCACGGATTTGAAGGAGGAACTGCTAAAGCACATTTCCGAAGCGGATTTCCGGCGTTTGACGGTGGAAAATTCGGCCAGGATTTTTGCAGTATACGGGGCGTAAGTGGTCGGACAGGGAGTGGGGACATGGTAGAAAAACTGTTGGAACTGATTGAGGGGGAGAATCCGCGCCGCCCGTTTACAGACGAGGAGCTGGCCAGGCGCATGGACGTCCACCGGGAGCGGGTGGTGGAGCTGAGAATGCAGGCAGCGATCCCGGATTCGCGGGAGCGTCTGAGGCGGACGCTGATACCGGAGCTGAGGCGGCTTGACGCCGAGCGTCCGGGAATGTCCGAGCGGGCCATGACAGCGCAGCTCAACCGGATGGGCTACGATCTTTCCCGGTATCTGGTAAAGCGCCTGCGGGAGGAGCTGCCGCCAGGACAGCCCCGGGCGGCGCAGGCGAAGCTTGAGAGCGGGCCGCCCGCCTGCAACCCCGCCCCGGCCGGGGAGGACGAGGAGGAAGTGTTCTGCGGCGTGATCGGGTTTGACGGGGGCCTGAAAAACCAGATCAACCAGGCGAAGGCCGCTGTGCTGTATCCGCCCAGCGGGCTGAACACCCTGATCATCGGCCCGTCCGGCAGCGGAAAGACGTTTCTGGCGGAGACGATGTACCGTTTTGCGCTGCAAAAAAAGGTGCTGGGGGCAGGCGCGCCCTTTGTGGTGTTCAACTGCGCCGACTACGCCGAGAATCCGCAGCTGTTGATCTCACAGCTGTTCGGATACGTGAAGGGCGCGTTCAGCGGCGCCAAGGAGAACAAGAGAGGGCTGGTGGAGGAGGCGGACGGGGGAATCCTGTTTTTGGACGAGGTGCACCGCCTGCCCAATGAAGGGCAGGAGCTGTTGTTTTACCTGCTGGACAAGGGGGAGTTCCGGCGTCTGGGGGATTCCGGAACGCCCCGAAGGGCGCGGGTGCGGGTGATCGCGGCCACCACGGAGAACCCCGAGAGCTCACTTTTGCTGACGTTCCGGCGCAGAATCCCCATGATCATCTCCATGCCCTCCCTGAAGGAGCGGCCCATCGAGGAGCGCTACGTCATCATCCGCACCTTTCTGGGCCGGGAGGCTGGACAGATCGGCCGCC
Organism: Enterocloster asparagiformis; assembly: GCA_018380885.1. Taxonomy (GTDB): domain Bacteria; phylum Bacillota; class Clostridia; order Lachnospirales; family Lachnospiraceae; genus Enterocloster. The sequence goes on along the minus strand of JAGZSY010000013.1, from coordinate 29,096 downwards.
AGCTGGTGGTCGAGTGGCCGGTGGTGGCCGCGCTTCTGACCTACCCCTGCAGCGGGAATGTGGGGCAGCTCAGGAGCGACATTCAGGTTCTGTGCGCCGAGGCGTTTCTGGCCAGCGTTTCCATGGGCAGGCCGGAGGTGCGGATCAAGGCGGAGCAGCTGAAGGGGACGCTGGAGGACAGCCGGGGGAGTCTGGGCGCGGGAAGCGCCAGAATTCCGGGCTTTGGCCGGGATCTGACCATCACCCCGGAGGGCGGCGCGGGCGAGCCGCCGGCCGCGGCCGCGGACAGCGCGGAGGCCGAGTCCCTGTACCAGCTGATCGAGTCCGCGTTTGAGGAGCTGGGCGGGCGGGAGCTGGACCAGGAGGCGGTCCGGGAACAGATTCAGGACCGGATCAACCGCTATCTGAATCTGTCCGAATCCGGCCAGGGCGGACAGTCCAAGACCTCCCTGGAGACCTTTGTGGAGAACATGGTGGATCGGCGGCTGGTCCAGGCCACCAGGCGGGGCATCGACCTGGCGAAACGTGAATTTCCCCGGCTCCAGGACGACCTGTACAGCCTGCTGGCAATTCACTTGGAGGCTGTTTTAAATAACCTCAGGGCCGGCAATTATGCCGCCAGCGCCGACGCCGCGCAGATTCGGCGGGAGAACCCCAGCGAGTACCGAGTGGCTCTAGCCATGGTGGCGCAGATTTCCAAGGAGCTGGACGCCGCCATACCTGCCGAGGAGGCGGCCCGCATCACCGTGTATCTGAAAACATTCCGGGCCAGGGTTCAGTCCAGGCCCAGGAGGATACGCGTGATCATTCTGACCCACGGCCAGGTGGGCGTGTCCATGGCGGAGGTGGTGAACGCCGTGATGGACATGGATCTGGCCGTGGGAGTCGCCATGGGGCTGACCGAGACCTACGGCGTGGCTTTGAACCGGGTGATCGATGTGGCGAAAGCGGTGGATGAGGGTAAGGGAATTCTGCTGCTGGTGGATATGGGCTCCCTGACCGAGATCGGGGACGCCGTGATGCAGAAAACCGGGATTCCCGTGCGCTCCATCGCCAGGGTGGACACGCTGATGGCCCTGGACGCGGTGCGCAGGGCAAGCTTAGAGGACGCCAGCCTGGAGGAGGTGGCCCAGGCCATCCGATGGTCCCAGGGCTTTCAGCCCGAACCGCCCCGTGTGAAAGAGGGGCTAAAGCCCGCGCTGATCACGGTGTGTCTGACCGGGGAGGGCAACGCCAGGCGGCTGAAGGGATATCTGGAGAACAGCGTGTTAAACGCCAGCGACGATATCGCCATCTTTGAGCTCGGCCTGCTGAACGCCCAGAAGCAGCGGGAGGAGATCGACCGGATCAGGCGGGAATACCATATTCTGGCAATCACCGGCACCATGGACCCGGAGGTCCCGGGGATTCCATTTTACCCCATGGGCTATGTGTTCAGCAGCCAGGGCCTGCTGGCCCTGATGGGGCTGATCAGCGAATACCAGGGGCAGAAGGCGTCTCTGATCGACGTGGTGCGGCCGGAGCTGATCCTTTTTGAGCCGGAACCCACGATCACGAAAAATGAGATCATCGACGGGCTCTGCGCCTCCTTGGAGGCGTGGGGGGCGGTGACGGACGGTTTTCTGCTCAGCGTGTACAAGCGGGAGATGATGGGGGCCACCTGTCTGACCCAGGAAGAAATCGCGGTGCCCCACGGGGACAGCGCGTATGTCACAAAACCTGCCATCGCCGTGGCAAAGCTTGCCAAACCGGTGATATGGTCGGAAGATAATGTGGCAGATTTAGTTTTCCTCTTTGCGTTTGACAACAGCTGCAAAAAATATGCGGAAAAATTTTCTCAGCTGACTGAAGAAAAACAACGTATTTCCAACATCCGTGGGGCGCGGAGCAAGGAAGAGGTTATCAAATATTTGAATTTCTGACAAAACCTGCCAAAACTTGGCACAAATCTTGCATTATAAATAGGCATAGCGGAAACGCTGGGCCTATTTTTTGATTCTCAAGGGAATCGCATAGGCCGGATAAGATTTGGCGGAAAGGAGGGATTCGGGGAATGAGAAAAAACGTGCGGGATTTTTCGAAAGTTACCTGTATCCTCAGAGGGTATACGGACCGGGAGGTGCGGCTGATTTTGGAGGTGTTGAGCCACAGCCGCATCCGCAGCGTAGAGATCACGATGAACACAGAGGGCGCGCTGTCCATGATCAACGAGGCCAGAGAGCGCTTTGGGGATAGCTTAAGCATCGGGGCAGGAACCGTGATGACTTTGGATGAGCTTAAAGCCGCGACGGAGTCAGGGGCCGATTTCGCACTGTCCCCGGTCATGTTTACCAGGGAAATGCTGGACTACTGCCGGGAGCGAAACGTGATTTCCGTTCCGGCGGCGTTCACACCCAGCGAGATACACACCCAGCTGACATGGGGAGCTGATATTGTGAAGGTATTTCCCGCGGTTACTGCGGGGCCGTCCTATTTCAGGCAGCTGGCCGGACCGTTTGGGACCCTGCCGCTCATGGCGGTGGGCGGTGTGAACGCGGAAAACGCTGCGGAATTTTTAAAAAATGGCTGCCAGTATCTGGGAATTGGGTCCGGGATGTTTGACCGCGGGGATGTGGCCCGCGGGGACACGGACCGGATGCGCGCCGGCGTGGAGGCGTTTGAGAGGGCGGTGGGACTGCCGCCTGCAGAAGGGAGAGGATGAAGGGAATGGTTCTTGCAGATTTGATTAAGGAAAACCTGATTTTGCTGGGAGTCGAGGCCGGAACCAGGGAGGAGGCTCTGCGCCGGACCTCCCAACGGCTTTTGGAGCAGGGCTTCGTGAAGGAGACGTTTTACAGCGCCCTTCTGGAACGGGAGGCGGAGTACCCCACGGGACTGGTCCTGCCCACCTGCGGTATCGCGATCCCCCATGTGACACCGGAGCATGTGAACCGGTCGGGCATCGCAGTGGCGGTGCTGAAAAATACCGTGAAATTCCGACGCGTGGACGACCCGGAGGCGGAGGCGGAGGTGAAGATTATCTTCAATATCGCGCTGGACCGGAACGGAAAGCAGGTGGAGGTGCTACAGAAGCTGATGGAATTTATCAGCGACGAGACGGTGCTTGCGGGCATGACGCGGGCTTTGTCCGCGGACGATATCATTCAATTAGTGGGAAAGGTGGTTTAAAAATGAAAAAGATTTTAGTTTGCTGCGGTTCATCTATGATTACGTCCACGCTGGCGCTGAACAAGATTAAGAATTTTATGGCCCAGGAGCACATCGACGTGCAGTTCATACAGTGCAAATTCGCCGAGGTTCCGGCCAGGGTGGCGGCGGAGCACCCGGACATGATTGTGCCCACCGGCATGCTTAATGAGAGCGCGGCGGGGGGAGTCCCCATTGTGAAGGGAACCTGTTTTATCACCGGAATCGGCGCGGACCAGGCGCTGCGGCAGATCAAGGAAGCGCTGACAAAGTAGTTTGCAAAGCACAGAGGGATGGGTGCCGCCATTTAGGCGGCGGATATGAGGAGGTATTAGAATGCAAGTAGTAATCGACGGTTTAAACTGGATCAGCGGATTGGGACCAATGTGTATGATGCCGATTATCATGTTTGTGATCGGTGTTTGCCTGAGACAGAAGATGGGCGTTTTGCTCCGCTCCTGCCTGATGACCGGCGTAGGCTTTGCCGGCGTCAACATGACCATCAACTTTTTTATCGCCCAGGTAGCGCCTGCGGTGCAGATGATGGTGCAGCGCTGGGGACTTCACACGGATATCATGGACGTGGGCTGGCCGGCCAGAGCAGCGGCCACCTGGTCCTTCCCAATGGCGGCGGTGATCGTGTTCCTGGTACTGGCGGTGAACGTGATTATGCTGGCGGTGAAGGCGACCAACTGCGTGATGGTGGATTTCTGGTCCTACAACCACTTTATTTTCACCTCGGCTCTGGTGTGGTATGCCAGCAACAGCATCCCCGTAGCCATGGTGGCGGGCGTGCTGGACGCGGCCATCACCTTCAAGCTGGCGGACTGGACGCAGCCGATCTGCGAGGAGGCCTTCGGGCTGCCGGGGGTATCCTTCCCCACCAGCAACAGCGTGTGCTGGGCGCCCTTAGCCTGCCTTTTGAACAAGCTTTACGATAAGATTCCCGGGCTGAACCGGCTGAACGCCGACCCTGAGAGCATCCAGAAGCGCTTCGGCGTGCTGGGCGAGCCCATGGCGGTGGGCACAGTGATTGGACTTCTGATCGCAGTCCTGGCGGGGGAGCCGGTGGACAAATGCCTGATCGTGGCCATGTCAACCGCAACGGCCATGGTGATCACCCCCAAGATGATGCAGATTCTGATGGAGGGCCTGCTGCCCTTTGCGGACGGCGTTAAGGAGGTGCTGAACAGGCGCTTTGAGGGCAACAAATTCCACATCGGAATCGACGCGGCCCTGACCATCGCCAATCCGTCCTGTATCGCGGTCGGCATCCTGATGGTGCCCACCACCATTATCCTGGCAATGGCGCTTCCGGGCAACCGCCTGCTGCCGCTGTCCGATATCGCCTACATCGGCATGTGGCTGGCCGCCTGGCCGGTGGCCTTCGGCAAGGGCAACCTGGTGCGCGCTTACTTGTCCACCGTGATCTTTACGGTTATGCTTCTGCTGATCGCAACCGCCATGGCAGGCGCGCACACCCAGCTCGCCATCACCGGCGGATTCCAGATGGGCAGCGGGATGGAGCTGGTGTCCACCGAGGACGCCGGAACCCATCTGATCAGCTACATTATGTCCCTGATCGGCAGCCTGTTCGGCAAGGTATTCTAAATTCGGCGAGGCAGAAGGAGTGTTCAGATGAAGATAACGGATGTAACCGTATACGAAGTGAAGCCCAGATGGATTTTTGTAAAGCTCTCCACGGATGAAGGCGTGGAGGGCTGGGGAGAAATGATTTCCGGGACCAAGACGGAGACCGTGGTGGCGGGAGCCAAGGAGATGGGCGCGTACCTGATCGGGAGAGACCCGTTTGAGATCGAGCGCCTGTGGCAGGAGATGTACAAGAGCTTTTTCCGCGGCGGCCCCATCAACGGGACCATTGTCTCGGGCATGGAGATGGCGCTGTGGGATATCAAGGGAAAATATTACGGCGTGCCGGTGTACGAGTTTCTGGGCGGACGGGCCAGGGACCGGATCAAGGTGTACTCCTGGGTCGGCGGCGACAGGCCGGAGGACGTGGCCGAACAGGCTATGGACCGGAAGAACTGGGGCTTTGACGCGGTCAAAATGAACGCCACCGAGGAGCTGCACTACATCGACAGCTACGACAAGATTCAGGCGGTGGCGGACCGCGTGGCCTCCATCCGGGCGGCCTGCGGGGAGGGATTCGGCATTGCGGTGGATTTCCACGGCCGGGTGCACAAGCCCATGGCCAAGGTGCTGGCCCGCGCGCTGGAGCCATACAAGCTGATGTTCCTGGAGGAGGTGGTGCTCCCGGAAAATGAGGAATATTTTAAAGAGGTGGCAGCCTTGAGCTCCACTCCGCTGGCCACCGGGGAGCGGCTGGTGAGCCGCTGGCAGTACAAGAACATTTTCCGGGAGGGGACGGTGGACATCATCCAGCCGGATGTGGCCATGGTGGGCGGCATTCTGGAGATGAAGAAGATCATCGCCATGGCCGAGGCCTTCGACATGGCGGCAGCGCCCCACGCGCCCTACGGTCCCATCGCCTTGGCCGCCACATTGCAGGTGGACGTGTGCTCGCCGAATGTGTTTATCCAGGAGCAGAGCCTGGGCATCCACTACAACAAGGGCTTTGACCTGCTGGATTTTGTGAAGAACAAGGACGTGTTCCAGTATGAGAATGGCTTTGTGAAGGTGCCCACGCTTCCAGGTCTGGGCCTGGAGATCGACGAGGAGAAGGTGAGGGAGGTCTCCGCACAGGGGCTGCACTGGGCTAACCCTAAGTGGAGAAATTATGACGGGACTATGGCCGAATGGTAAAAAATGGAAAATGCAAGACTGCGGTGCAGTTGATCATAAAGCAATGGGCTACAGGCTGCGCGGCCCACTGCATTCAAGACTGGCACGCAGGCTGAGTCAGTGGCCCATTACATTCAAGCAATGGCACGCAGGCTGCGCCGGCGGTCCACTGCAATCAATAAAACGCGGAAGGTTTCAGGTGATGACAGCCTGGAGCCTTCCGCGTTTTTAATTTTTATGTCTGAATGCGCCCTTAGGAAAGCGCCTCCCAGCTGCCCTTTAATACCAGGTAGGTGATGAGCGGACCCACCACTGCGCCCAGCAGGGCTGCGATGACAGGGGTTCCGAAGATGATGTTCATAACCAGCGCGATGGCTGCGACGGTCAGGAAGATGTAGAAGCCCAGCCTGCGCTTAAAAAACAGCAGAAGGCATACCGCCGTGATCATACCGGCCTCAGCCAGTATATACAGAAAGTACAAGGGGTTTGCCAGCGTCAGTAAGATATATGAGACGCAGGCCAGGGAATTGGCTACGAGCATGATCCACAGCCAGACTTTAGCACCTGTTTTCATTTGAATTCCTCCTTCTTTTTATTAATTGCCGCAGCGGGAAGAGAGGTTATTCTCCCTCGTCCGCTTTCTGCGTGAACGCCAGATTGTCGAAGCTGGTGGCGATGCATATTCCCGAGCCGCTGGTCAGATATTCAATGGACACCCGGTCCCCCGGCTGGGTGATGGCCAGCTCGTTGCTCAGATCATAGGAAACGGTGAAAAGCAAATTGGGTTTTTCTTCCAATATTATCTTGTAGGTGACGCCGTCTCCCAGGCTTTCCGAGGCGATCCGCAGCACGGTGCCTTTCACGCTCCCGGCGGACTGGCCGGTGAGGATGCTGCCGGAGCTGCCGCGCAGCTGGCGGAAATCGCGCAGAGCGCTGTCGATGGTTTCGCCGGTGCCCACGTTGGTGTAATTGGCCACGGACACGAAGGCGTACTGCTTGATCAGGCCCGCATTGTCCTTCAATGTCATGAAATAGGTGGGCTGTCCGTCCAGATTAATGATCATTGGGAAGGAGGCCCGGTAGCCGAACTGCTGGACCTTGCCCTCCGCGGAGCTCTGGGCCGCCACCTCGGTGGCGCCGCTCATCTGGTAGAGGAAGGATTCCTTGGTTACCATGTCCACCAGAATGAAGCCGATGGCGGATTCGTCGGAGCCCACGCTGGTCAGACCGGTGAAGAGATAGCAGCGCGCTCCATTGTAGATGATGATATCGCCGCGGCTGGGGCGGAACTTGTCCTGGTTGGAGAAGTTGAAGATGCCGTGCACATACTGCCCCTGATTGTTGATCTGCTGCATCACAAAGGATTCAGGCTGCACCCGGTCCACCCACTCCGGTATGGTGTCCGTGGTGTAGTGGATCGTCTCCCCGGTGGTGGCGTTGACGATCAGGACGCCGTCCGCCTCCGGCAGACTGAAGAGCCAGCGGTTTTTGTAGGTGGTTAACACCCAGTAGGGCACGCCGTCGTCGTCCAGCTCAAAGGAGTAGTCCGTCAGGCCCTTGAACAGGCCGCCTCCGAACAGGCGCACATGGCGGTTTAAATCGTCCAGAATATAGGCGTTGGCCTGGTACTTGATCTTGTGGTCCGTCACCAGGGTCACGTCGCTGACGTCGTTGGCGGCCACCACAATGTAGCCGGCGGAGCCGTCCATATTTTTCAGCCATTTAAAGAAGCCGGAGTGCTCTAACGGAACCACCCACACCAGCTTATCGTTCACCTTCTGGATCACGGGGGTGCCCAGCACCACCTGGCTGCCCAGGCCGGGATTCTCGCCCACCTTTTTGTCCGCCAGCTCCCGGGCCAGGTCGCGGTCCACGATGGGGAGCTGATTCAACGCCAAGGGCTGGACCGTCTCGTTAAATTCCGAAACCTGGGGCGTTCCCAGCTGGTCGCGGTAGGCCTTGTAGTTGAACAGCGGGATGGACAGCAGGCTCACGGCAAAGTAAAGTACCCAGAGGATGCCCAACAGCACGAAGCCTCTCTTGACACTTTTAACGCTGCTGTCAATGGAAAATTGAATGCGGTTGTACTCGTTGGTGGAGAGCCGCAGGCTTCCAAGGCAGATAAAAAAGTTTAACACCACATAGCAGCTGATGACAAAGCACCAGGTAAAGGCACCGTCTGAGTACAGGGGGTTTAGGTTCGGTCCTCGCACGATCACAGCCGCGACAAAGAAAATTGTCAGGGCCAGATTGAGCAGCAGTTGCTTTTTCTTATTCATAGATTCCTCCTGAATTTGCAGTCTTAACAGTTTCGTTACATGTAATTATATCGCATCAGAAGAAAATCACAAGGGATTTTTCGCACTGGCAGTATTTGTATTCTATAAAGATAAGGTAAATTCCTGTCAATTTGCGGGGACAAAGGGCGTGATAAGGCCGTTTTTTTAGTCCCTCCGGGCATGAATCCGAATCTGGACAAAAGAGAAAATACCGTGTATAGTTAAGAAAAAAGCAGCTGCCCGCAGAGGCAGCGACGAGGGAGCGCTATGAGAAAAAACGGAGGATTTAAAGAGGGCGGAAATTGGTACAAGGGCAATCTCCACAGCCATACGGTGGACTCCGACGGCTGCTTAACGCCCGTGGAAGCGGTGGAGCTGTTCCGCAAAAACGGTTACAGCTTTCTGGGCATCAGCGACCACGATGTGTATTCGGACTACTCTGAGCAGTTCAACCGGGACGATTTCATCATAATTCCGGCAGTGGAGTCCTCGGCCGTGCTGTGGAAGGACGAAACCTACACAGAGCGGTTGAAGGTGCACCATGTGCACGGGATACTGGGGCCGAAGAGCGTCCGGGAACAGGCCGCGCTTCCGCTGATGTCCCACGGGGAGACCGTGACGCCGAGACTTTTCTTCGGCGGATGGGACGGGGCTGCGGTGACCCAGGAGATGAGCGATTACCTCAGGTCCAGGGGCTGCCTGACCATCTACAATCACCCCATCTGGTCGCGGGTGCGCGAGGAGGAGTTTGCGGAGGCGGACGGACTTTTGGGGCTGGAGATATTCAACTATAACACGGTAAATGAGAGCGGCACCGGCTACGACACGACCTACTGGGATGCCATTCTGCGCAGGGGGAAGCAGATTTACGCCTTTGCCGCGGACGACAACCACAACGAGGGGCTCTTCGACGATGCCTGCGGCGGCTTTATCATGGTGAAGGCGCCTGCTCTGACCCATGAAATGATTACCTGCGCCCTGATGGAGGGAGAGTTTTACGCCTCCTCCGGCCCGATGATCTACGACAGGGGAGTGGACGGGAACCGGGCCTGGGTGAAATGCAGCCCGGTTTACCGGATCAACTTTATCGCCGGGGGGCCGGTGAACGCCGGGCGTACCGTGATGTGCGGGGAGCGGGAAAATGGACTCAGCGAGGCGTCTGTGGACTTGAACGGCCGCGAGACCTATGTGCGCATCGAGTGCATTGACGTGTACGGGCGCACCGCCTGGAGCAATGCGCTGTTCCTGAACGGGCTGGAAAAATAAGGCGTATTGCCGGAAAAAAGATTGATATATATTTGTCAGAAAACGGCGTTTGCCGCTGCGGAGGGATTCTAGCATGGAAATCCCGCAAAAAGCAGCGCGCAGCGCCGTTTTCTGCGCTTGGAAACAACTCGGCGCGGCAGCGCATTTGTTGCGACGTTGGCAAAAACGACAAGATAGTGGCTCTAAGACGGCAAATATTGGGAAAAAATTTTAACAATATCTGGAGGAATTTTTGGATTTTTAAAAAATATAATCATAATATATTGATTTATGCGAATTTAAATGTTAAAATTAAACAAATGATACAACTTTCGCTACAGAGAATGAGAGATGATGGCAAAAGTGTAGACTTCCGGAAGTTAGTCTGCCTTTTAACGGAAGTCTCTTTTTTTAGTAACGAAATTGTGGGAGGGGGAAGATGGATATGGCGGATGAGCTGCTGAGCATTGGGATTGACATAGGCACCTCCACAACCCAGGTGATTTTCAGCCGCCTTTCCGTCGAGAATACCTCGGGATATTTCAGCGTTCCCCAGGTCAGCATAGTGGATAAGCAGGTGATCTACAAGGGGGCTGTGCACACGACTCCCCTAAAGACCAGGACCATGATCGACGCGGACGCGGTGGCGGGTCTGGTGGAGGAGGAATTTAAGCGTGCCGGGTTTACGCCGAGAGACACCCAGACAGGAGCGGTGATCATCACCGGCGAGACGGCCAGAAAGGACAACGCGGCTATTGTCCTGGAACGCCTTTCCGGCTTTGCCGGGGATTTTGTGGTTTCCACGGCCGGGCCGGACCTGGAGTCCATCATTGCGGGAAAAGGCAGCGGGGCCAGGCAGTACTCGGAGGACCACTCCTGCGTGACCGCCAACATCGACATCGGAGGCGGGACCTCCAACCTGGTACTGTTCGACCGGGGAGAGACGGTCTGCGCCGGCTGCCTGGATGTGGGGGGAAGGCTGATCAGGCTGTCCGGTGATCTTGGGGTGGATTACGTGAGCGAGAGCGTTAAGCGGATCGCCCGTTGGAAGGGAATCGCCATTGCGGAAGGGGAACGGACCTCCGTCCAGGTGCTGGAGCGGATTTGCGGGGCCATGAACGAGGTGCTGGAGCAGGCCTTCGGGCTTCGGCCCCGGGAGGAAATCCTGCGCGAGGTCCAGACGCCGGGCAGCAGCCCGTTCTCGGATACACGGCCGGTGGACGCCTATTTTTTCTCAGGGGGCGTGGCGGACGCGATCTATGGGGAGCCGGCGGAGGTATTCCGGTACGGGGATATCGGGATGCTTCTGGGAATGGCGGTGAAGCGCGGCCGGCTTACAAAGGACGGACGGCTGGTCAGGCCGGATGAGACAATACATGCCACGGTGGTGGGAGCCGGAACCTACACGACGACGATTTCCGGAAGCACTATCACCTACACAAAGAATATATTCCCTATGAAAAATGTGCCGGTGCTGCGCTTATCCGGGGAGGAACAGGACGCCTGCTTTGAGGGAAGATACGAGGTCCTGGCGGAGCGCATGCGCTGGGCCGGGCAGCAGAACGATTCGGAGCAGCTGGTGCTGGCCATGAAGGGCAGGCCCAATCCTGGTTACGTGGAGCTGAAACGGCTGGCTGGGGCGCTGGCCCGGGCGGCTGACGCGGTCTATGGACCGGAAACCCCGCTTCTCATCATTGTGGAGTGCGATATGGCCAAGGCCCTGGGGCAGGCGGTATACCACGCGGGCCGCGGCGGTCGGGATGTGATCGCCCTGGATTCCATCCGGGTGGGGGACAATGACTACGTGGACATGGGGCGGCCCCTGATGGGCGGCCTGGTGGTCCCGGTGGTGGTAAAGACGCTGGTATTCGGCTAGTCCCGGGAGGATCGGGAGCGGCCGGGAAAGACGAAGAGAGGAGGGGGTGCAAAAATGAGTTATCGGACGATGCTTGCGGGGCAGATATTTACCTTCCAATCCATAAAAGAAGTGCTGGCCAAGGCCAATGAGGAAAAGTCGGGGGATGTGCTGGCCGGGGTGGCCGCTTCCTCCGCCATCGAGCGGATCGCGGCCAAGGATGTGTTGGCGGGGATGCTGCTTTGCGAGCTTCGGGAGAATCCTGTGGTCCCATACGAGGAGGACGAGGTGACCCGGATCAACCAGGATGGCATCAACGAGTCCATATACCGTCAGATTCGGGGCTGGACGGTTTCTGATCTGAGGGAGTGGATTCTGGACTATAAGACCACGGAGGAGGATATAAGACGGATATCAAAGGCGCTGACCGCGGAGATGGTGGCGGCGGTGGCAAAGCTGATGGGCAATCTGGATTTGGTCTACGCGGCCTCCAAGATACGGGTGCCGGCCCACTGCAACACGACCATCGGGCTGAGGGGGACATTGGCGACAAGGCTCCAGCCCAACCACACCACGGACAATGTGGAGGGCATCACCGCCTCCCTGTTCGAGGGTCTGAGCTACGGCTGCGGGGATGCGCTGATCGGGCTGAATCCAGTGAACGACACGGTGTCCAGCCTGACGGAGGTGCTCAAGCGGTTTGACGAGGTCAAGCATCAGTTTGAGATTCCCACTCAAATCTGCGTGCTGGGCCACATCACCACCCAGATCGAGGCGGTGAAAAACGGAGCGCCTGCGGATATGATATTCCAGTCCATTGCGGGCAGCGAGAAGGGAAACGCGGCCTTCGGGTTCAATACGCAGACGGTCCTGGAGGCGAAGGAGCTGCTCAAGCGCAAGGGCACGGGGACCGGGCCGAACGTCCTGTATTTTGAGACGGGGCAGGGGTCGGAGTTGTCCTCGGATGCTCACTACGGTGCGGACCAGGTGACCATGGAGGCCAGATGCTACGCTTACGCCAGGGAGTTCAAGCCGTTTATGGTGAACACGGTGGTGGGCTTCATCGGGCCGGAGTACCTTTACGACAGCCGTCAGGTGATCCGGGCCGGGCTGGAGGACCATTTTATGGGAAAACTCACCGGGGTGCCCATGGGCTGCGATTGCTGCTACACCAACCACATGCTGGCGGAGCAGAACGATATCGAAAATCTGGCGCTGCTGCTGGGCTCCGCCGGGGTGAACTACATACTGGGGGTTCCCACCAGCGACGACGTGATGTTAAACTACCAGACCAACGCCTACCACGATGTGGCGGCGATCCGGGAGATTCTGGGGCTCCGGCCGATCCGGGAGTTCGACCTGTGGCTGGAGAAGATGGGGATCAGTGAAAATGGAAAGCTGACGGAGCGCGCCGGCGATCCCACCCTGTTTCTGAACCGAAAGGGGCGTGGATGAGATTGGATGAAAAAATGATAGCGGGCATTGTGGAAGAGGTGCTGCGGGAGATCGGAATGGCGGCCGGGGAGACGGCGGAGGACCGGAAGAACGCGGTTTGGCAGGAGGACAGAAAGGACGCGGTTTGGCCGGGCGGCGGAAGGAGCGCGGCTTGGCAGGATGGTGTGCAGAGTACGGCGGGGCCAGGCGGCCGGCAGGGCGCGGCCTGGGCGGATGAACGGCAGGATGCGGCAGAAACGGACGGCGGGCTGCGTGACATCACCTCCCAGGAGGAAAAGTCCAAGCCGACGCTGGAACACCCCATGGACGAGGAGGCTTTGCTGCGCATGATGGGCAAGACCACCGCCCGCATCGGCGTGGGAAAGGCGGGGCCCAGGGAGCGCACCAGGACGTGGCTGACCCTGCGGGCCGACCACGCGTTAGCCAGGGATTCAGTATTTTCCGATGTGGATGAGGCGCTGATCGCCAGGCTGAAGCTGGTGTCCGTCCAGTCCATGTGCAAAGACCGCAACGAACATATCACCAGGCCTGATCTGGGCAGAAAGATGGATCAGGAGGCGCAGCAGAAGATCCGTTCCGCCTGCAAGGAGGGAGTGGACGTTCAGCTGATCGCCTCGGACGGACTTTCCTCAAAGGCCATAGAGGCGAATCTGGAGAATATTCTCCCGGTGATTGAGGACGGGCTGAACATGCGCAATATCGGCACCGGTCCGGCTGTATTTGTGAGGTTCGGCCGGGTGGCGGTGGAGGACGCCGTCTCAGAGCTTTTACATCCCAAGGTGGTCTGCATCCTGATCGGGGAGAGGCCGGGCCTGGGCACGGCGGAGAGCATGAGCGCCTACATCTGCTATCAGGCGTTTGTGGGGCAGCCCGAGGCCAGGCGCACGGTCGTCTCCAACATATACAGCGGAGGCACCAGCGCGGTGGAGGCGGGAGCCTACATTGCGGAGCTGATTGAGAAGATTCTGAAGGAAAAAGCCAGCGGGGTGGATTTAAAGCACTGACCGCAGGGGAGAGGAGGGACCGGAATGACGGGGGATGCCATACGCACGAGGGTGCTCAGCGTGCAGATCATACCTAACGCGGAGCCGGAGCTTTTAAAAAAGCTGGAGGTATTTCCGGGCCACCGAAGCCTGGGAATCCTGACCACGGACAGCGACGACGTGTCCTACGCGGCGCTGGACGAGGCCACGAAGAAGGCGGATGTGATTGTGGCGTACGCCACCAGCATGTACGGGGGGGCGTCCAACGCTTCCACGCGGCTGGCAGGTGAATTTATCGGGATTTTATCGGCGCCTGACCCGGCCCAGGTGAAAAGCGGGCTGGAGGCGGCCATCGACTATATAGAGAACCAGGCGTTTTTCTACAGCGCCGCCCAGGACGACAGCGTGTGCTATTTCGCCCACTGTATATCCCAGTCGGGCACCTACCTGTCGAAGATGGCGGGAATCGAGGCCGGAAGGCCGATCGCCTACCTGATCGCGCCGCCCGTGGAGGCGGTGATGGGACTGGATGCGGCTTTAAAGGAGGCGCGGGTGGAGATGAAGGTATTTTACGGGCCGCCCACGGAGACAAACTTCGGCGGCGGGCTGTTGACCGGAACCCAGGCTTCCTGCAGAAGGGCCTGCGAGGCGTTCGCCAACGCCGTGTGCAGGGTGGCGTCCGAGCCGGTTTCGTTTTGAGATGAGAGGGGAGTGAGCGTTTGGATAAGGATCTGGAATCAATCCAGGAGGTCAGAGATCTGATCCGTCAGGCAAAGGAAGCCCAGATCAGGCTGAGAGAGTTCTCTCAGAAAAAGCTGGATGAAATCTGCCGGGCCATTGCCGGGGCCTGCGCCGCGCAGTCGGAGCGTCTGGCTAAGCTGGCGGTGGAGGAAACCGGTTTTGGGGTGTGGCAGGACAAAGTGCTGAAAAACCAGCTGGGGAGCGCCATCACCTGGGAGAGCGTGCGGGATATGACCGCGGTGGGAATCATACGGGAGGACCGGGAGAAGGGGCTGATGGAGATCGGGGTTCCCGTGGGCATCGTGGCCGCGCTGATCCCCTCCACAAATCCCACGTCCACGGTTATGTACAAGACTATTATTTCCATTAAGTCGGGCAATTCCATTGTGATAAGCCCGCATCCCAATGCAAAGAAATGCATTCTGGAGACAGTGGAAATTATCAAAAAGGCCGCCAGGGAGGCGGGGGCGCCGGAGGGAACGGTGGGCTGTATCCGCCTGACTACTATGGAGGCTACCAACGAGCTACTGAAGAACCGCAGCATCGGCGTAATTTTAGCCACCGGCGGGGAGGCTATGGTGCGGGCGGCGTATTCTTCCGGGAATCCGGCCATCGGCGTAGGCCCCGGGAACGGACCGGCCTTCATCGAGCGGACGGCGGACATCCCGCTGGCGGTCAAGCGGATTTTCGACTCCAAGACCTTTGACAACGGAACCATCTGCGCCTCCGAGCAGTCCATTGTGACGGAGCGGTGCATTGAGGAGGCGGTGGCAAAGGAAGTGGAACGGCAGGGCGGTTACTTTATGACGCAGGAGCAGTCCGAACAGGTGGGAAGCTTTATGCTGCGGGCCAACGGGACTATGAATCCGAAGATCGTGGGAAAATCGGCCCAGGCCATCGCGGATATGGCGGGAATCAGGATTCCCGCGGGCACCCGGGTGCTGCTGTCCAGGCAGACGGAGGTGGGAAAGAAAAATCCCTACTCCAGAGAAAAGCTCTGTCCCATCCTGGCATTTTATGTGGAACCGGGCTGGGAACAGGCCTGCGACCGGTGCATCGCCATCCTCCAGAACGAGGGGGCGGGCCACACCATGACAATCCACAGCCAGAACCAGGAGGTGATCCGGGAGTTTGCGCTGAAAAAACCGGTATCGCGGCTTTTGGTCAATACCCCCGGAGCCTTGGGCGGGGTGGGCGCCACCACCAATCTGGCGCCGGCGCTGACGCTGGGCTGCGGCTCCGTCGGAGGCAGCTCCACCAGCGACAATATCACGCCCATGAACCTGATCAATATCCGGCGGGTGGCCTGGGGCGTCAGGGAGCTGGAGGAGCTCAGAGGCCAGGCGCCGCCGGCGGAGAACCGCCGGGGCGGACAGACCGGCGCGCCGGCCGGCCGGACACAGGCGTACGGCGGCTCGGAGCGGTACGGCGGAACGGCGGCCGCGGGACGGCCGGAGAGATGCGGCGGAGCGATTGGCACGTGCGGGCCGGGGCGGTACAGCGGAGCGGCAGCCACAGGCGGGCCTGAGAGATACGGCGGAGCGGCAGCACAGGACCGGACGAACCGGTGCGGCGGCACACCGGCCGGCAGCAGGACCCTTCCCGCAGGAGAACTTTCCAGGGAAGCGGTGGAACAGATCACAAAGCAGGTAATTGCCAGATTAATGGCGGAAAAATAAAAATCGCAATGGAGGATAAAGATTATGGCGGAGACATTATTGGCATTGGGTATGGTAGAGACAAAGGGGCTGATCGGCTCTATTGAGGCGGCGGATGCCATGGTAAAGGCGGCCAACGTGTCGCTGATCGGCAAGGTACATGTGGGCGGCGGCCTGGTGACGGTTATGGTCCGCGGAGATGTGGGCGCCGTAAAGGCGGCTACGGACGCGGGAGCGGCGGCCGCGGCGAAGGTCGGCGAGCTGCTGTCCGTACACGTAATTCCGCGTCCCCATCCGGAGGTGGAGTTTATTCTTCCCTCACTGCAGACAAGCGACAGGTAAGGCGCGGCTGCGTTTCAGAAGGGAGGCGTAGAGCGTGCAGAAGATTCTGACGGAAGCGGTTCTCCGGTCGGAGCTGATCCCTGCGGGAACCAGAAGCTATACCGTGACCGGGGATACTGTGGTTACGCCGACAGCCAGAGAGTATCTGAAAAAAAGGGGAATTGAGCTGAAAATAGCCCCCGCGGGCAGCCGGTCCATGAGCCGGACGGAGATCAGGCAGAACGGCGTCTTTACCTATGTGGACGCCGAAACGGGGAAGGGGTACCGGGAAAAGCCGGAGGACATGACCCATCTGCGGGGAAACAGGCTGGTGAAAAAGACCGACCCCAGAATTGCGTTTAGAGGGCAGCTGGACAGTCTGGAAGCATGTATTCTGGAGTGCCAGGCTGAGGCTGACGAGCGGGGGAATCAGGAGCTTTGCGGCTTACTTGGCGAGCTACTGGACCATGTGCGGTGCGTTTTAGGCGCCGAGGTGCGGGAAGAGCCGCTGGCGCAAAAGCCGCTGTTCGGATACGACCACGACCGGCTGCGCTACGTGTCGCACCATGTTAAAGAGGAGATCGGGATCGACCATCCCATTCCGGACTACAGAATGGGAAAAATGGCGCTGAAGCTGAATACCCTGCGCACCCGGATACGGGAGGCGGAGCTTGCGGCCGCGGCGGCATTTCCGGGGGAACGTCCCGACATCATTGAGGAGATGAACCGCCTGAGCAGCGGAGCTTATATTCTGTTCTGCCGCCAGGTGGCCGGACAGCGGGGAGGCGGACTATGAACCGGCAGGAGCTGGAGGCGGTGATCCGCAGAGTCGTACAGCAGTATCAGGACAATCTTGCGGGAAGCGAGGATTTGTCATTCCCGGTGGAGGCGTCGGCCAACCACGTCCACCTGACCCGGGAGGCCGTGGAAACGCTGTTTGGAGCGGGGGCGAAGCTGACCTGCGACCGGGAGCTGTCCCAGCCGGGAGAGTTTTTGAGCGGGCAGAGGCTGAGGCTGGCCACCGCGAAAGGAGAGCTGGGCCGCGTGGCGGTGCTGGGGCCTGAGCGGAAAGCAGTTCAGGTGGAAATGTCCCTGACCGACCTGCGCAGGCTTGGGATCAAGGCGCCTGTCAACCTGTCAGGGGATTTAAGCGGAGCCGGCGATATATGCCTGATCGGCCCGGAGGGCGCGCTGTGGGCAAAGGGCTGCGTCATCGCGGCCAGAGCCCATATCCATATGACGCCCGGGGATGCTGCGCGGTTTGGCGTGGAGGACCGGCAGGAAGTGAAGGTTCGGGTGCAGGGCGACCGGACGGTTGTGTTTGAGCGCGTGATCGTCCGGGTCAGCGATCAGTTCGCGCTGGCCATGCACATTGATTTTGACGAGGCGAACGCGTGCTGCCTGGGCAAGGATTCCAGGGGCACCATCGTTTCGTAGAGGGGAGGGGAGCTAGTGGCTGATTTGACCAAAGAACAGATGGTTGAATTCATTACCAGAGAAGTGATGAAAATGCTGGGAATGGACGAAGAAGAGCCGGAAGATAAAAGCGGCTGCCCCGACGCGCTGGTGATCGGGGAGGCGGATAAGCTTCCCCCTGCCGTGAGACGGCAGTATCAGTTGAAGAGTTTGGAGACGTACCAGGGGGATATCTCCCCCTACGAGAAGATTTTCATCACAGGGCTTACCAGGATGGAGCTGGCGGATATCGCCTTGGGCAGGGATTCAGACGCTGCAGCCTGCGCGGTGATCGAGGGGCTGCTGAACGGTACGGAGATTTTCCTGTACGATGTGGCGCTGACCCACCGCAAGCGCGCGGGAAAGGGCAGCAGGGCCTTCTACCAGCTTCTGGAAGGGTATGTGAGGACTCTGCAAAGCTACGGAGTCAAGCTGGTGCAGGGCACCACGGTGATCGACAAGTATGAGAAACACGCGGCGCCCGGGGCGGATCTGCCCAGCGGCGTGATCACCGAGGCGCTGGCGCGCAAGCTGGTGGAGAGTGGAGAGGGGGATATCGCAGTGCGGAAAGGGACTGTGATTACGCCGTCGGCAAAGGATATTTTCCTTCACTCAGGCCGGAGCTTGGTGTTTGTGTAGAGATAAGAGGTTAATGCGAGTGTAGGGAGGCTGGAAAACATGCAGATTTGCAGGGTTGTGGGCCATATCTGGGCAACTAAGAAGGAGACGTCGCTGGAGGGCATGAAGCTGATGGTGCTGAGGGCCTGCCGGGACGGGAAGGTGACGGAGGAGGAGCTGGTGGCGGCGGACTTAGTGGGCGCCGGGATCGGCGAGGACGTGATTGTGGTCAGCGGAAGCACTGCCCGGAGGGCGGCCGGAAGCGACAGCCTTCCCATTGACGCGGCCATCGTGGGCATTATCGACACGGTGGAGACGGAACGGGAAAAGAATCGATAAGCGGAAAGGGGGCGCAGCCGGATGGAATTGTTGGAGCAGATTACCCGGGCCGGGATTGTGGGCTGCGGAGGCGCCGGATTCCCGACGGGCAGGAAACTGGACTGCCGGGTGGAGTGGTTGATTGTCAACGGAGCCGAGTGCGAGCCGCTTCTGCGGACCGACCGGTATCTGATGCGCCACAAGGCTGAGCGGGTGATCGAGGCGGCCGGGGCTGTGTCCCGGATGGTAGGGGCGAACCACTGCGTGATCGCGCTGAAGCGCGCGTACACAAAGGAGTGGGAGGCCCTGGAGGAGGCGTTGGAGACTGCGGCCGTCCCGGTGGAATTATACCCCATGGAGAGCTTTTATCCCGCCGGGGATGAACAGGTGATGGTATACGAGGTGACCGGGCGCGTGGTCCCGCCGGCCGGAATCCCCTTGGACGTCGGCGTGGTGGTGTCCAACGTGGCGACCATGAACGCCATAAGGGATGCCATGGATGGGATTCCCCTGACGGAAAAGTATATTACCGTGACGGGGGAGGTGAAGCATCCGTCCATTGTGAAAGCGCCGGTGGGCACGCCCTTTGAAACGTGCATCCGCCTGGCCGGCGGCAGCGTCAAGGACCGGTATTGTGTGATAAACGGCGGTCCTATGATGGGAAAGATCATGGGCTATGAGGAGGCCAGGGAGGCGGCGGTGACCAAGACCACCTCCGGGTTGATCGTGCTGGACGAGGGACATTACCTGCAGAACCTGGCGGAGATGCCTGTGGGGCGGATGAAAAACCTGGCCTCGGCCGCCTGCATCCAGTGCAGCTACTGCACGCAGCTCTGTCCCCGGAATCTCCTGGGGCATCCGCTGGAGCCCCACAAGATCATGCGCCGGTTTGCGGCCGGGGGCGATATCCCGTCGCTCTTGGATGATCCGGCGGTCCGCCAGGCGGCGATCTGCTGCCAGTGCGGAGTCTGCGAACAGTACGCCTGCCCCATGGGGCTGACGCCGCGCAGGATCAACGCTCTGATCCGGGACGAGATGCGAAAAGCCGGAATTCCCTATGAGCGGCAGGGAGACCAGTGGGAAGCCGACCCTGAGCGGAGAAACCGCAAGCTGCCCACCAAGCGGGCGGCGGCCAGGTCCGGCGTGTTGGATTATTACGATTTTGAAATTGACGATCTGGTAGAAGCGGCGCCTTCCTCGGTGCGGATATCCCTGCGGCAGAATATCGGAGCGCCGGCGGTGCCGGTGGTCCTGGAGGGCGATGCGGTCCAAAGGGATCAGCTGATCGCCAGGTGCCCGGAGGGAAAGCTGGGAGCCGATATCCACGCCGGAATCGGGGGCGTGGTGACGAAGGTGTCGGATGATATAGTGATTGAAGCGAGGGGGTGATGGCCTTGGAAGCCATAGGTTTTTTGGAGCTGAACAGCATTGCCAAGGGAATCGAGGCGGCTGACCGGATTCTAAAGACGGCGGATACCAATCTGCTGTACGCAAAGGCGGGCTGCCCGGGCAAATACACGGTGCTCTTTTCCGGGGAGGTGGCGGCGGTGACGTCGTCTCTGGAAGCCGGAAAGCAGGTGGGCGGACATTTTGTGGTGGACTCGGTGGTGATTCCCCGGGTGCACCCGCAGGTGATCAAGGCAATCAACATGTCGGTGGAGCCTGTGGACGTAAATGCGCTGGGCGTGATGGAGTACTTTACCGTTACCGCCGCCGTGTACGGGGCCGATGCCGCGGTCAAGGCGGCTGAGGTGGATTTGATGGATGTGCGACTGGGAACCGGCATCGGCGGGAAATCCTTTGTCGTGCTGACCGGGGAGGTGGCTTCGGTGGAAACCGCGGTGGAAGCCGGGCTCGCCACAGCGGCCGAGCAGGGCATCGTGGTATCCAGCGTGGTGATCCCCAATCCGCGGAGGGCGATATTTGAGAGTTTGATGTAGTTAAGGAAACTTCGACGATACTAAGCTCGTGAAAGACCTCGCTAAGTATCGCGAAGTGCTTTCGCACTAAGCGTTCAAAGGACGAACGCTAAGTGCTGGTTTAAGGAAACTTCGACGATACTAAGCTCGTGAAAGACCTCGCTAAGTATCGCGAAGTGCTTTCGCACTAAGCGTTCAAAATACGAACGCTAAGTGCTCAATGCAGGAGGGCGGCGGCGTGGAGTTTCAGAATAAACAGCGGATTATACAGGAATTTGTTCCCGGCAAGCAGGTGACTATGGCGCATCTGATTGCGAACCCGGATGGAGATATCTATAAAAAGCTGGGGGTTGTAGGGGATGTCAGAGGGGCCTTGGGAATCCTCACCATCACGCCCAGCGAAGCGGCTATTATCGGCGCGGACGTGGCGGTTAAGGCGGCTGAGGTCAACCTGGTGTTTGTGGACCGGTTCTCGGGTTCTCTGGTGATCTGCGGGGACGTGGCCAGCGTGGAAGCATCGCTGAAAGCGGTTCTGGAGGTTCTGGAGCACACCCTGAAATTTACGCCCACTGAGATTACAAGATCGTGAGGAAAAATGAAACGGGTGATTATGATCGGGCGCGTGTCCTGCGGAAAAACCACTCTCTGCCAACGGCTGGTGGGAGATCCGCTGGTTTATAAAAAGACACAGACGGTGGAGATTATCGGGCAGGCCATCGACACGCCGGGGGAATACGCGGAAAACAGAAGGCTGATGCGGGGACTTACGGTCAGCGCCGTGGATGCGGATTTAGTGGTATTTCTCCAGAGCTGTGTGGATGAGGAGTGCAGCTTCTCGCCCGGCCAGGCGTCCATGTTCGGCGCTCCGGCGGTTGGGGTTGTCACAAAGATCGATCTCGCGCCGGACGAACAGTCAAAAGCCCGGGCCAAAGAGCTTTTGGAGCTGGCCGGGGTGGATAAGGTGTTTCTTGTCTCCAGTGTGACCGGAGAGGGAATAGAGGAATTTGCAGATTTTCTGCAAATGGAACAAACTTCGGAGGTATGAAGCCGGTGAGCGATCCGGCAGGGTATCGCGAAGGGCGCAATGAAAGGAGAGGCAGTCTATGAAAAAAAGTTTGAGTAAGGCAGTTGGTATCACTCTGTGCGCGGCAATCGCATTGCAGCTGGGAGCCTGCGGCGGAAGCAAGAAGGCGGAGGCGGTGGACTTAAACGCCGTGTCCCTGGATAAGATTATCGAGGAAGCCAAGAAGGAGGGCAAGCTGGAGTCGGTGGGAATGCCCGGTTCCTGGGCCAACTGGCAGGGAACCTGGGACGGCATCGAGGCTGAGTACGGCATCGATCACAATGACACGGATATGAGCTCCGGCGAGGAGATCGCTATGTTCGACGCGGAGAAGAACGCGCCCACCAAGGACATCGGCGACGTGGGCCACAAGTTTGGACCCGAGGCAAAGGAGAAGGGCGTTACCCAGTCCTACAAGACCAGCTACTGGGACAGCGTTCCGGATTGGGCCAAGGATCCTGAAGGTCACTGGATGATCGCCTATACCGGCGCAACCACATTTATCACCAACACGGACCTGGTTTCCAACCCGCCCAAGAGCTGGGACGATGTGAGAAAGGGCGACTACAAGCTGACCATCGGCGACGTGGTGACCGGAGCGACCGGACAGGGCAACGTTCTGGCAACCGCCTATGCGTTCGGCGGCGACATGGATAATCTGGAGCCCGCCTTTGAATTCTGGAAGGAAATGGCTAAGGCCGGCCGGATCGACCAGGGCGATATCCTGCTGCAGAGAATCCAGGCAGGCGAGGTGGAAGTGGGCGTGACGTGGAGCTACAACGCGCTGACCTACCGGGACCAGACCCCCAACTATACCTTTGACGTGTGCGTGCCCTCCGACGGTTCCATCATGAGCGGATACGCCTCCATTATCAATAAGTACGCGCCTCATCCCTACGCGGCGGCTCTTGCAAGAGAGTACATTTTCAGCGACAAGGGGCAGACTAACTTAGCCATCGCAGGCGCTATCCCCACCAGAACTGATTTCGTGGTTCCCCAGGAGATTCAGGACAAGACCATCCCGCAGGAGCAGACCAAGAATTCCATACCGATCACCGATCCCGCGAAATACGCCGAGGTTTGTGAGAAGATCGCCCAGACCTGGCAGGAAGAGATTATCCCGCTGATGAGCAAGTAACTGGTTGTATGGCCGGGAAGGGGAGCAGTTGCCGCTTTCCGGCTTTAAAGACCGGGGATTCGGACCGACCTGGCCGCATCCCTGATTTTGTAAGTCGATGCACAACGACGGAATGGAAATGATCGTATGAAAAAAAACAAAAACAGGATATATCTGCTGGCATTACTGCCGTTTATAGTTGTGACATTCCTCTTTGAATTGATCCCGTTAATCATGATTATTTTCAACAGCTTCATGCCCGAGGGGTCCTTTGGATTCACGCTGGAGCACTACAAGGATATTTTCACCAAGGCGCTGTACCAGAGGGCCATTATCAACAGTATCCTGATCTCCTTAACGTCATCACTCATCGGTATCGTCATCGCATTTTTCGGGGGAATGGCAGTCCACCAGGTGGGAAACGGCAGCAAGATTAAAAATGCATTTTTAACGGTTTTGAATATGACATCCAACTTTGCAGGCGTGCCCCTGGCGTTCGCGTATATGATCCTGTTGGGCAACTCCGGCCTGATGGTCCAGTTCGGCAAGGATTTTGGAATCGACGCCCTGGCAAATTATAATCTATACACATCCGGCGGCCTGCGGCTGATCTATGTGTACTTCCAGATTCCGCTGTCCACGCTCCTTCTGATTCCGGCTTTTGAGGGAATCCGGCGCGAGTGGCAGGAAGCGGCCACACTGATGGGGGCCAGAACCGCCCAGTTCTGGTACAAGGTCGGCGTGCCGATCCTGCTCCCCAGCATTCTGGGAACGGTCAGCGTGCTGTTCGCCAACGCCCTGGCCGCCTATGCCACGGCCTACGCGCTGTTGATGAACAACTACGCGCTGCTGCCCATCAATGTTTCCGGTATGTTTGTGGGCGACGTCACCCAGAGAAAGGAAATGGGCGGAGCCCTTTCCGTGATCATGATGATCCTGATGGTATGCGCTATCTTAATCAATAACGCGATCACCAACAGAAGCAAGAAAGGGGTGGCGAGATGAAAAAGAAAAACACGGCTGCGGTCATTTTCATCACGCTGGTTATGATTTATCTGCTGATCCCGCTGTTTGTGACCGCCGTTTACTCCGCGTTTGAAAAATGGACCAGCCTGCTGCCGGAGCATTTTCAGATGGTGCACTATGTGCAGCTGCTGACGGAGAAGGACTTTCTGATGTCCCTCCTGAGGACCCTGATCATCTGCGTAATCCCCATTGCGCTGACCGTACTTCTGGTCCTGCTGGCGCTGTTTGTCACCACGATTTATTTTCCGCATCTGGAGAAATATGTCCAGCTGCTGTGCATGATCCCCTACATGATCCAGGGTGTCATCCTCTCGGTCAGCATCATTTCCCTGTATGCCGGGTCGCCCACATTTTTGAGCAACCGGATCATTATGCTGACAGGAGCGTACTGCATCATCATTCTCCCCTACATCTACCAGGGCATCCGCAACAGCATGCGGGCAGTCAACATGAAAATGCTTCTGGAGGCGGCGGAGATGCTGGGCTGCACCAAGCTTTACGGCTTTTTCCGGGTGGTTGTGCCGAATATCATTTCCGGCATCACGGTATCCTCCCTTCTGGCGGTAGGAATCATTTTCGGAGATTATGTCCTGGTCCGCAATATCGCCGGAACATCCTTCAAGAATGTACAGGTATACTTATTCCTGGAAATGAAGCATTCCAGCACAAAGGCAAGCGCGGTGTTCGTCATCATCATGATCACCACCTTCTTAATCACGCTGCTGGTATTGCATTTGCAGAAGCGAGATTCGGCCAAACGAAACCGGAAGGTAAAGGAGTAGAAGAGTATGGGATATATACAGTTTGAGGATGTGCATAAGAGTTTCGGAAACAATGAAGTGTTGAAAGGTATCACCATGGGGGTGGAGAAGGGGCACATGGCCACCCTGCTGGGGCCGTCCGGCTGCGGCAAGAGCACCCTGCTCCGGTGTCTGGCTGGTCTGGAGGAAGTGACCAGCGGCAAGGTGTATGTGGACGGAAAGGACATCACGGACGTGACGCCCAGAAGCCGGAATATCGGGATGGTATTCCAGCAGTACAGCCTGTTCCCCAACATGAGCGTATACCAGAACGTGGCCTTTGGCCTGAATATGCAAAAGAGCCCCAAGGACGAGATTGAAAAGAAGGTTAAGGAAATGCTGAAGGTTGTGGGTCTGGAGGAGAAGATCGACCAGTATCCGGCCCAGCTCTCCGGCGGCCAGCAGCAGCGCGTGGCTCTGGCCAGGGCCATTGTGACCGGGCCCAAGGTGCTGCTTTTGGATGAGCCCCTCAGCGCCATCGACGCCAAGCTGCGTCACAGCCTGCAGATCGAGATTCGCAGAATCCAGAAGGAATTTAATATGACGACTATTTTCGTCACCCATGACCAGGATGAGGCCATGGTTATGTCCGACGAGATTCACCTGTTCCACGACGGCAGGATCGAGCAGTCCGGAACGCCGACGGAAATGTACACAGCTCCCAAAACCCGGTTTGCCGCTGGCTTTATCGGCAGCTACAATATCTTTACCGCCGCGGAATTTAAAAAGCTGTGCGGCGAGGACACGGACGCTCCCGACGTGGCGATCCGGCCGGAGGTGGTCCGCCTCAACTATGAGACCTCGGCCCCCGCTCCGCGCTACCGCACCAGTGGAACGGTTGTCAACAGCCTGTCCCACGGCAATCTGGTCCGCTACACGGTGCGCTGCAATGACATTGACATCAACTCGGACGTGATGTTCGAGAAGCACTCTCTGCTGGAGATTGGGCAGAAGGTGGAGGTGTCTATCCGCAAGACCAATGTGATTATGCTGTATTAGACAGTCAGAAGTGAAATAATTCAGGCGCTGCAAGTGTCCCTTAGCGATTGAGCGGGGACGGGCAGCGCCTTTTTGCGCTGTTTAAGGCTGCTGCGGCCGTAAGGATTTTATTTCCAGGTCTCCTATTATACCCCTCCTGGTTGTGAATTTCTCAAAATGATGATAAAACTATAGAAGATGCGCTCATAATTTGCAAAAATCATGGGAGGGGGACAAAAAGTGTCTGATTTAATGGAAATTAGGGAGTTTATTCAGAGAATTGCCCAGGGGATTACCTTTGCCATCGGCATCGACACCCAGGTGATTGACCGGGATATGGAGCGGGTGGCCGGCACGGTGTACAAACCCATACCCCAGAACGGAGGGATCGTCAAACGGGTGATCGAGTCCGGGGAGTACGCAATCAGCACGGCGGTGGACCGAAACAGCCCGGCTTGCCTGAAATGCAACCAGCGGAGCAACTGCAAGGAAATGGGATACATACACTGTCCAATTGTGTACGACAAACGCATCGTAGGGGTAATGGGGTTGATCTGCTATGAGCAGGAGCACATTGAGAAGGTGAAGGACGAGCGCCGGGGACTGCTGAATTTTATCCAGAGCATGTGCGAGCTGATCGCGCTGAAGCTGAAGGAGGAGGATGTGCGGCGGGCGGAGCAGATGGTGTTTCGGAAGCTGGACAACCAGAACCAGGTGCTGAACCAGGTGCTGGAGCAGATTTCCGACGGGTACGTGCTGCTGGATGCGCAAAATGTGATCCGCAACATCAACCGCAAGGCGTTAAAGCTGTTTAAAATGGACCACGACCAGGTTCTGGGGAAAAATATCCTGGATCTGATTCCGGACCCGGTATTCCACAGCATGATCCTGGAAGAGAGCGTGAACGTGTACGAGAAGATCAGGATCGGGGAGGGCAGCTACGGAGCCCTGCTCTACAAGGTTGCGGACGGCCGGGAGGACCTGGCGAAGATACTCAATTTCAAGACCATTGAGAACATCGGCAGCCGCATAGCGGGGGAGGCCTTCCGGGAAAACCAGATTACCTTTGACCATATTCTGGGCAAGAGCGACCGGATGAAGCGGCTGCGGGAGATCGCCCAGAAGGTGGCGAAAACCATGCCCAACATCCTGCTCACCGGTGAGACCGGCACGGGCAAGGAGATGTTCGCCCGGGCGATCCACAACGCCTCGGACCGGCGGGGAAATCCCTTTATCACGGTGAACTGCGCGGCCATCCCCATGGAGCTTTTGGAATCGGAGCTGTTCGGATATGACGAGGGCGCGTTCACCGGCGCGAAAAAGGGCGGCAAGATCGGAAAATTCGAGCTGGCGAACACAGGGACCATCTTTCTGGACGAGATCGGCGACATGCCCTTCCATTTGCAGGCCAAGCTGCTGCGGGTTCTGCAGGAGCGCCGTCTGGAGCGGGTGGGAGGAAACCGCCAGATTCCCCTGAATATCCGCATCATCTCCGCCACCAACCGGAACCTGGAGCAGATGGTGGAGGAGGGAAAATTCCGGGAGGACCTGTACTACCGGCTGAATATTTTCGAGATCCACCTGCCCCCGCTGAGGGAGCGTCCCGGGGATATTCCGCTGTTGGTCCACTATTTTATCAACAAATACCGCTCTTTTTTTGAGGTGGACGTGGAGGGCATCGACCAGGAGGCCATGGACTGTCTCTGCCGCTATACCTGGAAGGGCAATATCAGGGAGCTGGAGAACGTGGTTCAGTATATGATCTCCATGAGCGCGGACTCGCCTTCAGGCGTGATGGGAGTGAGCTGCCTGCCGGGCCAGGTCCTGGAAAATAAAGGGGATACCCCCAAGGCCGAAGAACCGGCCCGGTGTGAGGTGAGCCTGCGGGAGATGGAGCTGTCCCGGATTCGGGAGGCCCTGAAACGGTATGGGGATACCACCGAGGGGAAAAAGAGGGCGGCTAAGGAGCTGGGGATCAGTTTGGCGACGTTGTATCGGAGGTTGAACAAATCGTGAATCGGAGAGAAATTTGCATTGTGAGAATATTTCTCATAATGCAAATTTTTTGACGGCTGTTTTGAGAAAAATATGAGAAATATATCCGCCAAAGGCCGCAGCCACATTGGTAAAAGGTTGGCATGAATCTTGCTGAATAATAAGGTGAAGGATTTGAAAAAACTTCACATAAATGTACAGGAGGGTTAACATGAAAACAAGAGTGGTTGTGACCAGGCAGCCCAATGAGGTTGTGCTGGAGGAGTGTGAGATCAGGCCGGGAGACAATGAGGTGTTGGTAAAAACATACATGTCCTCTATCTGTGGCACGGATAAGAACTATTCGGAGGGGAAAATGCCCAGAGAGGTTCTGGTGGAACAGATGTCCGGGAACAACGAGGCGCATCACGCCTACCCGCTAAAGATGGGACATGAGGCGGCGGGCGAGGTCGTCGAGGTGGGTAAGAATGTGTCCGACTTTAAGGTGGGGGACAAGGTGATGTCCTTTGGATGGTACAATACCATGGCGGACTACTTTGTGGCCCCGGTGGTCCACAATGGGTTTGGCGTTGTGAAGGTACCGGAGGGAATGAGCATGGAAGCAGCTTCGCTGGGCGAACCAACGGCGTGTGCAGTTTATGCTGGGATGCAGTCCGGCGTGGAATTGGGTGACACGGTGGTGGTGGTCGGCGTAGGCTTTGCCGGCCAGGTGATTGCCCAGGTAGTCAAACGCATGGGCGCGGCTAAGGTGATCTGTGTGGATATGGTGGACGGCAAGCTGGAGTTGGCGAAGCGCATGGGCGCAGACCTTGTTTTGAATCCACAGAGGGACGATGTGGCCGAGATAGTGCTGCGGGAGACCAACCGCCAGGGCGCGGATGTGGTGATCGAAGCGGCTGGAAATGACACTGCCATCCAGCTCTGCAGTGATGTGCTGAAACATGGTGGGATTCTGGGGTTATACAGCTGGGTGCTGGAGCCCGCCAGATTATTTATTAACCGTTGGCACAACGATGGGTTTGATATCCGCACCCTGGCGCTTATGCACCGCATTAAAATAGACCGGCTCTGGTGGATCGAGAAAACACTTCAGAATGTGTCCAATGGGATGATCCGGATTGACCCGCTGATCTCGCACATATTCGATCTGTCGGAGGCGTCGAAAGCTTTTGAGGTGGCGTGCGGTGATCCTGATGCGTGTAAGGTGATGTTAAAATCTTAAATATAGCCTGCAAATAAAAAGTCAATAGGAAAATGAGAAATTTTCAAGATTTATTGTTGATTGAATTTCAGGTACAACAAATAGACCACCGTTATCCGC
>JAGZSY010000012.1 GCA_018380885.1 Enterocloster asparagiformis | reverse complement strand
GGTGGAAGTGCAGTAATGTATGTAGCTGACTAATACTAATCGGTCGAGGGCTTAACCAAAACGGAATAGGTTTTAACATCATTCAATATGTGGTTTTGAGGGTACGTATTTTTAATTTAAAAAGTGCTTGAAGAATGATAAGATTTGTAGTACAATAATTCGGACGGCAACAAGTATTCCTCGATAGCTCAGTCGGTAGAGCACGCGGCTGTTAACCGCGCTGTCGTAGGTTCGAGTCCTACTCGGGGAGTTTTTTAGTGGAAGTCCATGGCGACCACTACGTTTAGGCCCCATGGTCAAGCGGTTAAGACATCGCCCTTTCACGGCGGTAACACGAGTTCGAATCTCGTTGGGGTCATTTGAGTGGAAGTGATCAGTGTCACTGAGGCTCGCTACATGCCGATGTGGCTCAACGGCAGAGCAGCTGATTTGTAATCAGCAGGTTATCGGTTCGAATCCGATCATCGGCTTACTGCGTTTCCAGTAAGCGCAATATCATATTTGATATAGTTCGGACCTTTAGCTCAGTTGGTTAGAGCAACCGGCTCATAACCGGTCGGTCCTGGGTTCAAGTCCCCGAAGGTCCACTCATCTATTCCGACTAATGTCAGAACTATATAATTACTTATGGCCCGGTGGCTCAGCTGGTTAGAGCGCCGCCCTGTCACGGCGGAGGTCGACGGTTCGAACCCGTTCCGGGTCGTTTGCATGTTTGCATGCGACAACTAAATGTACGATTGGGGTCTTAGCTCAGCTGGGAGAGCATCTGCCTTACAAGCAGAGGGTCACAGGTTCGAGCCCTGTAGGCCCCATTTGTATTTCGCGGGTATGGTGGAATAGGCAGACACAAGGGACTTAAAATCCCTCGGTAGCGATACCGTGCCGGTTCAAGTCCGGCTACCCGCATTTGCTGTTTGACAGCCTGAGAGTGTAATCACAACATTCTCAGGCTGTTTTGCGTTGGCGGCAATTGAGCCGGAGCCCATGGCCTCCGGCGCGGTATGGGGCGATTGGCGAAAAGCAGGAATGGGGGTAAATGATGGAAAAACTGAAAATGAGGACAGAGCTGTTGAGCGCGGGGAACCGCCTGCCCAAGGAGGCGCGGGGCATGGAGGAACAGCCTCTTTACCGGTCCACGGTGTTTGAGACCGAGGACACCGGGGACTATGACAGGGCCAACTGCGGGGAGCGGTATCTCTATGACCGCATCGAGGCGCCCAACCGTGACTGCCTGGGGCAGGCGGTGTCCATGCTGGAGCGGGGGGAGGACACGGCGGTGTTCGGCGCCGGCATGGGAGCCATTTCCGCTGTATTTCTGGCTTTGAACCGGAGAGGGAGCCATGTGGTGGTGAACCGGGCGGTTTATGGGGAGACGATCGAGTTTCTCAATGACGTTTTGACCGGATACGGGGTGGATGTGAGCTATGTGGACTTTGAATCCCCGGAGGAGGTAGAGCGGGCCATCACAGAGCGGACGACGCTGGTCTACACGGAGGTGCTCACCAACCCGCTGCTGCGAGTGGTGGATCTGGACGCGGTGGTGAAACTGGCCAGAAGGCGCGGCGTGCTGACCGTGGTGGACAGCACCTTCACGACCCCGTTTCTGATCCGCCCGCTGGAGCACGGGGCGGACCTGGTGATTCACAGTTTGACCAAGTATTTTGGCGGGCACAGCGATATTACGGGCGGGTCGGTCACAGGGAGCAGGGAGCTGGTCAAAAAGGTCCGGAGAACCCAAGTGCTTCTGGGAAGCTGTATGGCGCCGGATTCGGCCTGGCTGGCCCTGCGCAGCCTGCGGACCATGGACCTGCGGGTGAGACGGCAGATGGAGAACGCGGCGGCCATTGCCGGGGCTCTGGAGGCCGACTCCCGGGTTCGCTATGTAAATTATCCGGGGCTGGCCTCCCACCCGCAGCACGAGCTGGCAACCAGGCTGTTGGACGGCGGCTACGGAGCGATGCTGAGCTTTCGCGTGGAGGATGATTTGGGGAAGGTGGATGAGATGATTCACCGGCTGAAGGTGATTCGTTATCTGGGAACCCTGGGCGGAATCCGCACCAGCCTGGCCCACCCCGCCACGGCCTTCCGCCATGAGTTCAGCTGCGAGGAGTTGGAGGCGGTGGGGATTTACGACGGATTGATCAGGATATCGGCGGGGATTGAGGACGCGGAGGATTTGATCCAGGATTTGAGATGGGCGCTGGAGGTGTTTGGCGCGTGAGACAGAGGCGGAACAGGGGATAGGGGGGAGTTAGATGATGAAAAAAGGCAGGTGGCTGTGGGTTATATTTGCGGTACTCGTTTTGGCGCTGGCGGGGGCCGGATTGTTTTTTAAAGCGACGGCCGGGGCAGGCAAGGGTCCGGGGGACCATGGGGAGGAGTACCAGTGGGAGACGCGGGCGCAGGAAAAAGAGCGGCCGGCAGATCGCTCCCAGGAGGAAACGGCGCCGGAGGCGGAGCACAGAGCCGGGACTTCACCTGTGTTCATCGAGTACGAACACAACTATTACGCGCTGGATCTGCGCGGGAGACAGGCGTCCCTGATCCGGGCGGAGCGGCCGTTGATCCCCGAGGCTGTGCCCTATGGGGGGAAATCTTATCCGATTACGGAGATTGACGATTACGCCCTGGCGTTGATTTACATGAACCCCATCTACGGCTACATCAACCCCTATGGGATCGAGGGCGTTGTCGAAATTCCGGATACCGTAACCAGAATCGGCGATTACGCTTTTCAGGGACAGATCAATATGACGGGAATCCAAATTCCTGCGAGCGTGAGAGAAATCGGAATGGGCGCCTTTGCAGGCAGCGGCCTGAGGGATGTTGAGATTCCTGAGAGCGTGGAAAGAATCGGAGGCGGGGCGTTTTTAGACACGCCCTGGGCTGTGAAGAGCAGCGAGGATATCTTGGTGTGGAAGGGCACGCTGGTGCAATGTCTGGGAGGATTTTCCCACACGGATTACGAGATTCCGAATGGAGTGGAGCGGGTGGGGGAGATGGCGTTTGAGGGCCAGGACATCGGAACGCTGAGAATCCCGGATCATGTGACGGAGATCGGCGCTTTTGCCTTTGCGGGCTGTGGGAATCTGAGGGATATACGGTTTTCCGATCAGGTGGAGACAATGGGCGGCCAGGCATTTGCATTTACCGCATGGGCCCAGGAGCAGGAGACGGAGGCATTAATCTGGAACGGCCAGTTTGTCCAGCTCAATACTTCACCGCAATTGGACCGCCGTCGCGACAGCTATAAAGTGCCGGACGGTGTCACCTCAATCAGCGACTACGCATTCGCTTCCTGTGAACGGCTGGGAATAGGGGGAGTCAGCATCGACGAGATCGAGCTGCCGGATTCCGTGCAGGAGATCGGAAAAGGCGCTTTTTGGGGCTGCATAGGGAACGTCAAAATGACCGGCAGTGTCAAAACCATCGGAGACTATGCGTTCTTTCGCGCCTTCAGGGATTTGCGGAACAACGGGTATACCGCTGTTTCCAGCGTACGGATTCCGGAGGGGGTGGAGCGGATCGGAAAGCGGGCCTTCGGCGAATGCTTTGAAGTGGCGTCGGTGCAGCTTCCGTCCACGATATCGGACATCAGCCCGGAGGCATTTTCCAGATTTCCGGACTTCAGCGGATATTCCTGGACATTGGCCGCCAGATGTTTGACGTTAAATGGCGTTAAGATGGAGACGGCAGAGAGCTATGAAGCGGCCTGGGATCAGATTTTTGTCGAACATTTCGACGAGTTTCCCAATGAGCTGGAGCTGCTGGTCCCGTCCGGCAAAGAAACCGACTATGAAAAACTGTTCGCAAACCGCTATGAAAATGATGTGACGCTTGCGATCAGGGGATATTAGACAATAGGCCACAGGCTTTGCCCGCGGCCCATAGCATTCAAGAAAGCCCCGCGGCAGCCCTGCGAAAGCGCAGAGCCCCGCGGGGCTTTCTGTGATTAAGAACGGTCTTTTTTCAAATTTTTCTGCGCCGTCGCCAGCATGAGCTTAATACGGTTCAGCTGGTTTACCTCGCTGGCGCCGGGGTCGTAGTCAACGGCGATGATGTTGGACTGCGGATAGTGGCGGCGCAGCTCCTTGATCACGCCCTTGCCCACGATGTGGTTGGGCAGGCAGCCGAAGGGCTGGGTGCAGATGATGTTGTTGACGCCGCTGTGGATCAGCTCCAGCATCTCGCCGGTCAGAAACCACCCCTCGCCGGTCTGGTTTCCCAGGGACACAAAGCCCTGGGCCATGCGCGCCAGCTCATCGATGGCAGAAGGGGGAGAGAAGCGCTTGCTGGCCTCCAGCTCCTTGCGGGCTGTCCGGCGGAAATATTCCAGCAGGGCGATTCCGGCGTTGCAAAGGTAAGCCGTGGACTTCTTGGCACCCAAATGCTTGGATTTAAAGTTGCTGTTGTAGAAGCAGTACAGCAGGAAATCCATCAGGTCCGGCATCACTGCCTCGGCTCCCTCGCTCTCCAGAAGCTCCACAATGTGGTTGTTTGCCAGAGGCGAGAATTTCACCAGGATCTCGCCTACAATGCCCACACGGGGCTTTCTGATGTCCCTGAGGGGCAATACATCGAAGTCGCGGATGATTCCGCGGATATTCCGGCCAAATTCAATCATGGAAGTGCTGCGCTTGGACAGTGAGGCGATACAGCGCTTCTTCCACTTCTCGTGAAGCGCGTTGGCGCTTCCCGGCTCCGCCTCGTAGGGGCGGGTGGCGTAGAGCACGCGCATGAAAATGTCGCCGTACACCACGCCCTGCATGGCCTTGGTCAGAAGCGGCAGCGTGATGGTGAAGCCTGGGTTGGTCTCCATGCCGTTGGCGTTGACCGAGATCACGGGAACCTGGGGCATGCCGGCCTTTTCCAGGGCCCGGCGGATAAAGCCGATGTAGTTGGACGCGCGGCAGCCGCCGCCGGTCTGGCTCATGAAAACGGCCGTGTGGTCCAAATCGTAGCGGCCGGAGAGCAGGGCGTCCATGATCTGTCCGATGACGATCAGGGAGGGGTAGCAGGCGTCGTTGTTCACGTACTGGAGGCCCACGTCCACCGCGGAGCGGTTGTGGTTCTGCAGCACCTCGATTTTGTAGCCGAAGGACCGGATGGCCGGTTCGATCAGGTCGAAATGGATGGGTGACATCTGGGGGCAGAGAAGGGTGTAGTCCTTCTTCATCTCTTTGGTGAACACGGCCCGGTGGTAGGCGCTGGAGACGACCTTGCGCTCAAAATGCCGCTGGTCCCGCACGCGCAGGGCGGCGATCAGGGAGCGGATGCGGATGCGCGCCGCGCCCAGGTTATTGACCTCGTCGATTTTCAGCACGGTGTATATCTTGCCGGAACGGGTGAGGATATCGGATACCTGGTCCGTGGTCACCGCGTCTAAGCCGCAGCCAAAGCTGTTCAACTGGATCAGGTCCAGATTTTCCTGGGTCTTGACAAAGCTGGCCGCAGCGTACAGCCGGGAGTGGTACATCCACTGGTCCGTGACCACCAGGGGCCGCTCCACCTTGCCCAGGTGGGAGACCGAATCCTCAGTCAGGACGGCGAAGCCGTAGGAGGTGATCAGCTCCGGGATTCCGTGGTGAATCTCCGGGTCCACGTGGTAGGGGCGGCCCGCCAGCACGATACCGCGCCTGCCGGTCTCCTTCAGCCAGGCCAGCACCTCCTCGCCCTTTTTCTCCATGTCCAGGCGGGATTGCAGAAGCTCCTCCCAGCCCGCGTGGGCGGCCATGCGCACCTCGGCGGCCGGGATATCAAAGGCCTTTCCGAATTCAGCGACCAGCGCTTTGGTGAGAATCTCCTCGTTGGTGAAGGCCATAAAGGGATTCATGAAGTTTACCTGTTCCTCGGCCAGCTCCTCCACGTTGTTCTTGATATTTTCCGCGTAGGAGGTGACCATGGGGCAGTTGTAGTGGTTGCCCGCATCCGGAGCCTCGTTGCGCTCGTAAGGGATGCAGGGGTAGAATATAAACTTCACGCCCTGCTTGATCAGCCAGCTGATGTGCCCGTGCACCACCTTGGCCGGGTAGCACTCGGATTCGCTGGGGATGGACTCAATGCCCAGCTCGTAGAGCTGGCGGGTGGACTGGGGCGACAGGGAAACATGATACCCCAGACGTTCGAAAAATACCGCCCAGAACGGGAAGTTCTCGTACATGTTCAGCACTCTGGGGATGCCCACCACGCCGCGGTGGGCCTTGTCCAAAGGCAGGGGCGTGTAGTCGAACATCCGGTGGTATTTGTAGTCGAACAGGTTGGGAATCTCCCGCTTGGACTTCTCGATTCCAAGCCCGCGTTCGCAGCGGTTTCCGGAGATAAAGCGGCGGCCGCTGCCGAACTGGTTGATGGTCAGCACACAGTGGTTGTTGCAGCCCTTGCACCTGGTCATGGACGTGGTGTATTTCAGGCTGATGATCTTGTCCAGGGGCAGCATGGAGGTCTCCCGGCCGCTGTCCCCGGGCAGCATGTGCCAGCGCTCCCTGGCGATCAGGGCCGCGCCGAAGGCCCCCATGATGCCCGCGATATCGGGGCGCACGGCCTCGCAGCCGGAGATTTTCTCAAAGCTGCGCAGCACGGCGTCGTTGTAAAAGGTGCCGCCCTGAACCACCACGTGGCAGCCCAGATCAGAGGGGCGCGTAATTTTAATTACCTTAAATAATGCGTTTTTGATCACCGAGTAGGCCAGGCCCGCGGAGATGTCCGCCACCGTGGCCCCTTCCTTCTGGGCCTGCTTGACGTTGGAATTCATGAATACGGTGCAGCGGGTGCCCAGGTCAGTGGGGTTCTCGGCAAACAGCGCTTCCCTGGCAAAGTCCTCCACGCTGTAGTTCAGGCTTTTGGCAAAGGTCTCGATAAAGGAACCGCAGCCTGAGGAGCAGGCCTCGTTCAGCTGGACGCTGTCCACGGTGCCGTCCTTGATCTTGATGCATTTCATGTCCTGGCCGCCGATGTCCAGGATGCAGTCCACGTCCGGCTCAAAGAAGGCCGCGGCGTAATAGTGGGAGATGGTCTCCACCTCGCCCTCGTCCAGCATCAGCGCGGATTTTAACAGGGCCTCGCCGTAACCGGTGGAGCAGGACCAGGCGATGCGGGCCGTGGAGGGCAGGTTCCCGCGAATCTGCGCCATGGCCCGGATGGCGGTGGTCAGAGGGCTTCCGTTGTTGTTGTCGTAGAAACGGTAGAGCAGCTCGCCGTTTTCGCCCACCAGGGCCACCTTGGTGGTGGTGGAACCGGCATCGATTCCCAGGTAGCAGTTGCCGCTGTAGCCGGCCAAGTCCCCTGTTTTTACCTGATGGCCGGCGTGGCGCCGGGAGAACGCATCATAGTCGGCCTGGTCACGGAACAGAGGTTCCATGCGCTTGACCTCAAAATCCATTTTAATTCCGGAAGAAAGCCGCTCAATCAAGGAGAGCAGGGATGTTGGCTTTTGTCCGTCCTGGGGATTCAAGGCCGCGCCGATGGCGGCAAACAGATGGGAATGGTCCGGCGCAATGATTTGGCTGCCGGTCAAATGCAGGGTGCGGATAAAGGCGTTCCGCAGCTCGGGGAGGAAATGTAAGGGGCCGCCGAGGAAGGCAACATTGCCCCGAATGGGTTTGCCGCAGGCCAGGCCGCTGATGGTCTGATTGACCACCGCCTGAAAAATTGAGGCGGCCAGGTCCTCGCGGGTGGCGCCCTCGTTGATGAGCGGCTGGATGTCCGACTTGGCGAATACGCCGCAGCGGGCTGCAATGGGGTAGATGGCCTTGTAATTTCTGGCGTAGTCGTTTAAGCCGGCCGCGTCCGTCTGGAGCAGGGAAGCCATCTGGTCGATAAACGACCCGGTGCCGCCCGCGCAGATTCCGTTCATGCGCTGGTCAATGCCGCCGGTGAAGTATATGATCTTGGCGTCCTCTCCGCCCAGCTCGATGGCCACATCGGTCTGGGGCGCGTAGTCCTGGAGCGCGGAGGCCACGGCCACCACCTCCTGGACAAAGGGGATCTCCAGGTGATGGGAGAGGGCCAGGCCACCGGAACCGGTAATCACGGAGACTACCTCCATGGGGCCCGCCTTTTCCCGGGCCTTTCGCAAAAGTTCTGCCAAAGTTTCCTGTATATTGGCATAATGCCGTTCATAATCGGAAAATAATATATTATGCTCTGCATCCAGCAGAGCAACTTTTACCGTAGTGGAACCGATGTCGATTCCCAGTGTGGGGGATGTATGTAAAGAATTCATAATATTGGAATTAACCCAACCTCCTTCGTAGCCGGATACCGCGGAAGCGCTCCTGTGGGAAAAGAGCACAAATTTGCGATCCCGGCGAATGCATCCTAAAGTTTAACATAAAATAGGTAGGAATACAATCGGGAGGCAGCGTTAAAATATTGTAAATGAACGGTAAAAATTGTGCAGGTTTGCAAAAAAACGTCGGATTACCGTTTGACAAACAATGGCGCAGTCACTATAATGAGTACGTATATTTCATAATGGGGGGAGAGTTCGCATGATTCGTATTTTTAAGACGGAAGACGGGATAATGCATGAAAAGGATGAGCTTCAGCCGGGCAGCTGGATTGCGATGACCAATCCTACGGCATCGGAAATCATCGACATTTCAGACATGTATCAGATAGATCCGGATCACATCAAGGCCCCTCTGGATGAGGAAGAGCGTTCCCGTATTGAGGTGGAGGATAATTACACCCTGATCCTGGTGGACATTCCGTCCATTGAGGAGCGCAGCGGCAAGGATTGGTTTGTGACGATCCCTATGGGCATTATCACCACCAACGAGGTTCTCATCACAGTCTGCCTGGAGGAGACGCCGGTGCTGACGTCCTTCATGGACGGGCGGGTGCGGGATTTCCACACCTTTATGAAAACCAGATTCATTTTACAGATTCTGTATAAAAACGCCACCCAGTACCTGCAATATCTGCGGATCATCGACAAGAAGAGCGAGGTGATCGAGCGCAAGCTGCATCAATCCCAGAAAAACTCGGAGCTGATCGAGCTTTTGGAGCTGGAGAAGTCCCTGGTATATTTTACCACGTCCCTGCGCTCCAACGAGGTGGTTCTGGAGAAGCTGCTGCGGACGGAAAAGGTGAAGAAGTACCCGGAGGACACGGATCTTTTGGAGGACGTTATCATCGAGAACAAGCAGGCCATCGAGATGGCTAATATCTACAGCGGTATCTTGAGCGGCACCATGGACGCCTTTGCCTCGGTTATCTCCAACAACTTAAATATCGTCATGAAGTTCCTGGCCACGGTGACCATCGTCATGTCCATTCCCACCATGGTGGCCAGCTTTTACGGCATGAACTTAAATCCCCAGGGGATGCCGTTCTCCGACAGTCCCTATGGATTTGGAATCGTGCTGGTGTTAGCGCTGCTGTTGTCCCTGGTCGTGGCGTTTATTTTCAACAAAAAGGACCTGTTCTGACAGGCGCGGGTCCAATATGACAAAAGGATGATAAAATGAAATTTTTTCAGAAAATGGAACGGAAATTCGGACGCTATGCGATCCACAACCTGATGTATTACATTATTATGATGTACGTGGTGGGGTTTGTGATTCTGAAATTTGCCCCTGAGTTCTACTATTATTATCTGATGCTGGATGCGCCGTCGATCCTGCACGGCCAGGTCTGGCGGCTTGTGACCTTTATGGTCTATCCGCCCTCCACCAGCTTCATCTGGATTTTACTGCTGCTGCTCATGTATTATTCCCTGGGCTCGTCCCTGGAGCGGGTGTGGGGCGCGTTCCGCTTTAACGTGTATGTGTTCATGGGCATCCTGGGGCATATCATTGCGGAGCTGGCGGTGTACTTTGTGACGGGGCGCAGCCCGCATCTGACCACTACGTTCCTCAACGCATCCGTGTTCCTGGCCTATGCGGTTACGTTCCCCAACGAGTATTTTTACCTTTATTTTGTGATTGCGATCCGGGCTAAATGGATGGCGATTTTTGAGGGAGCCGGATTTCTGCTGCTGTTTATCACCTCGCACAGTCTGGGCACCCGCCTGGAGATTCTGCTCTCCCTGGCGAACTTTATCATTTTCTTTGCGATGACCCGGGATTTCCGCCGGATCAGCCCGAAGGAGATCAAACGCAAGCAGGAGTTCCGCACGCAGATACGGCCCAAGAGCCGCACGCGGCACGTGTGCGCGGTTTGCGGCCGCACGGACGAGGACAGCCCGGGGATGGAATTCCGCTACTGCTCTAAATGTGAGGGCAGCTATGAATACTGCATGGACCATCTGTACACGCACAAGCACATCAAGAAGTCCGATCAGGAACAGCAGTGATCGGGCGCGCACAAACTTTTCAGTTATGGAGGATTGACAAGGAATGAAAAAGACTAAAATTATCTGCACCATGGGCCCGAACACCAATGACAAGAACATCATGATGGAATTGGCAAAAAATGGAATGAACGTGGCCCGTTTTAATTTTTCCCATGGGGATTACAACGAGCATATGGAGCGCCTGGAGCTTTTGAAGGAGGTGCGCAAGGAGCTGGATATCCCGGTGGCCGCGCTGCTGGACACCAAAGGGCCGGAAATCCGCACCGGGCTTTTGAAGGACGGCAAGAAGGTGACCCTAAAGGACGGCCAGACCTTCACCCTGACCACCCGCGAGGTGGTGGGCGACGATCAGATCGGCCATATCAACTACAGCGGATTGAACGAGGACGTGTCCGCGGGCAATAAGATCCTGATCGACGACGGCCTGATCGAGCTGGACGTGGTGGAAGTGAGGGGTACGGATATCGTCTGCAAGGTGGCCAACGGCGGCGAGCTGGGCGAGAAAAAGGGCGTGAACGTGCCCAACGTCAAGATCAAGCTTCCGGCGCTGACCGACAAGGACAAGGAGGATATTCTCTTTGGAATCAAGCAGGGCTTTGATTTTATCGCGGCTTCCTTTGTACGCACCGCGGACTGCATCCGCGAGATCAAGGACATTCTGGAGGCTCACGGCTCCAGCATGAAGGTGATCGCCAAGATCGAGAACGCGGAGGGCATCGAGAACCTGGATGCGATCATCGAGGCCAGCGACGGCATCATGGTGGCCCGCGGCGATATGGGCGTTGAGATTCCGGCGGAGAAGGTGCCCTATATTCAGAAAATGATTATCCGCAAGTGCAACGAGCAGTGCAAGTCGGTGATCACCGCCACCCAGATGCTGGATTCCATGATCCGCAACCCCAGACCCACCCGGGCGGAGGTGACGGACGTGGCCAACGCGGTTTACGACGGCACGGACGCTGTTATGCTCTCCGGCGAGACTGCCATGGGCAAATATCCGGTGGAGGCGCTGAAGATGATGGCCACCATCGTGGAGGATTCCGAGTCCCATCTGGACTATGAGGCGTACCGCCGCCGCAAGGTTTCCAAAACCAACACCCAGAACATTTCCAACGCGGTCTGCTTCGCGTCCGTTTCCACGGCCCACGACCTGGGCGCTCAGGCGATCATCGCCCCCAGCATCACCGGCTTTACCACTTTGATGCTGAGCAAGTGGAGACCCAGCGCGCAGATCATCGGAATGTCCCCCAGCATGTCCACGGTGCGTCAGATGCAGATTCAGTGGGGCGTGGTTCCTGTGTGGTCCCGCCGCGCGGATTCCACGGATGAGCTGATTGAAAACTCCATGGAGGAGCTGAAGAACCGGAATATGCTGGAGCTGGGCGATCTGGTGGTGATCACCGCGGGCGTGGTGACCTACGCCAGACGGCACGAGGCCGCCACACAGACAAACATCATGCGCGTGCTGAACGTGGAGTAATAAATACGCAAGAATTGCTGGACAAAGGAGTTCGTCTTGGAGTACAATGGTGCAAAAGCGCCATGGTATTTCAGGCGGACTTTTTCGCTTCTTTACTTTAGGAAAGGCCAAGCGCGCCGGCGGCAGAGGCGGCCGGACGGAATAATCGCCATAGAAGGGAGATTAATACGGATGGATAAAAAACCATTTGTGACACTGGAAAAATTGGAAGAAATTGTAAAAGAGTACCCCACCCCGTTTCACCTGTACGACGAGAAAGGAATCCGCGAGAACGCGATGAAGCTGAAGCAGGCATTTGCCTGGAACAAGGGGTTTAAGGAATATTTTGCGGTGAAGGCCACGCCCAACCCGTTTATTTTACAGCTTTTGAAGGAGTGCGGCTGCGGTACGGACTGCTCCTCATTGACCGAGCTGATGATGTCCGAGGCCTGCGGGTTTTCGGGCAGCGATATTATGTTTTCCTCCAACGATACGCCCGCCGAGGAATTTGCCTACGCGGCCAAGCTGGGCGCTATCATCAATCTGGACGATTTCACCCACATCCGGTTTCTGGAGGATACGCTGGGCTATATCCCGGAGACCATCAGCTGCCGGTACAATCCCGGCGGCGTGTTCAAGATCAGCAACGACATTATGGACAACCCCGGAGATTCCAAGTACGGCATGACCACGGAGCAGATTTTTGAGGCGTTTAAGCTGTTACAGCAGAAGGGGGCCAAGCGGTTTGGCATCCACGCGTTCCTGGCCTCCAACACGGTGACCAACGAGTATTATCCGCTCCTGGCCAGACAGCTCTTTGAGCTGGCGGTGAAGCTGAAGGAGGAGACAGGCGCTCATATTACCTTTATCAATTTGTCCGGCGGCGTGGGAATCCCCTACCGCCCCGACCAGGAGCCCAACGACATCCTGGCCATCGGCGAGGGCGTGCGCAAGGCCTACGAGGACGTGCTGGTGCCCGCGGGCATGGGCGACGTGTCCCTGTGCACGGAGCTGGGACGCTTTATGCTGGGGCCCTTCGGCTGTCTGGTGACCAAAGCGATCCACGAGAAGCACACGTACAAGGAGTATGTGGGCGTGGACGCCTGCGCGGTGAACCTGATGCGCCCGGCCATGTACGGCGCCTACCACCACATTACGGTGATGGGCAAGGAGGAGCTGCCCTGCGACCACATGTACGATGTGGCCGGCTCCCTGTGCGAGAACAACGACAAGTTCGCCATCGACCGGATGCTGCCCAAGGTGGACAAGGGGGATTTGCTGGTGATTCACGACACCGGCGCCCATGGGTTCGCCATGGGCTATAACTACAACGGCAAGCTGAAATCAGCGGAGCTTTTGCTGAAGGAGGACGGCACCGTGCAGATGATCCGCAGGGCTGAGACGCCGAAGGATTATTTCGTGACGTTCGATTTCTGCGATATTTTGGACAAATATTGAGAGAAGAAGGGATAAGGGATGGCTAAGATTGGATTTATCGGCATGGGCAACATGGGGTTCGCGATTCTAAGCGGGCTGTTGAAAATCTATGAGCCGAAGGATATGGTGTTTTCTTCGGCCCACAGGGAGAAGATGGAGCGGGTGACGGCGCAGACCGGCGTGCC
Source organism: Enterocloster asparagiformis (assembly GCA_018380885.1). Taxonomy (GTDB): domain Bacteria; phylum Bacillota; class Clostridia; order Lachnospirales; family Lachnospiraceae; genus Enterocloster. The sequence continues at coordinate 135,050 of JAGZSY010000012.1, read as the reverse complement.
CCACACGGCCTCCAACGCCCAGTGCGCGGCTCAGGTGAAGTACCTGGTGCTGGCGGTGAAGCCCCAGTATTTTGACGCGGTGTTCGCGGATATCAGGGATGTGTTGCGCCCCGATCAGGTGATTATCTCCCTGGCCCCCGGCCTGACCATCGCATCCTACAGGGAACGGCTGGGGAGCGAACTGCGGTTTGTGCGGGCCATGCCCAACACCCCGGCCCTGCTGGGCGAGGGGATGACCGGCGTCAGCTATGAGAGCGGGCTGTTCACCGAGGAGGAGGAGAGGGAGATGGAAGTCCTGTTCACCTCCTTTGGAAAGCTGCAGCTGGTGGAGGAACGGCTGATGGATGCGGTGGGCTGTGTCAGCGGAAGCTCCCCTGCGTTCGTGTACATGTTTATAGAGGCTTTGGCCGACGGGGCCGTGAAATACGGCCTGCCCCGGGCCGCGGCCTGCCAGATGGCCGCTCAGGCTGTTTTGGGGAGCGCTAAGATGGTGCTGGAGACGGGAAAACACCCGGAGCAGCTGAAGGACGAGGTCTGCTCCCCGGGCGGCACCACGATCCAGGGCGTTTCCGCGCTGGAGGAGGCGGGGTTCCGCAGCGCGGTGATCAGGGCCTGTGACGCCTGCTACCGAAAGAGCACGGAGATTCAATAGGGAAGCCAGGCCTGGGGAAGGGGTGGGCAGGGAGCGCCTGACCCGCCGCGGGCCGCGCGGGATTAAAAGGGCCCGGGATATGGCCGGGGCTTAGAATTGAGAGAAAGAAGGAACTGGAAAATGAACGGGAAACACGAGAACGAGGAGCTTCCGGTGGTGCGTCTGGACCGGCAGTTAAAATATCAGGGCAACATCCTGAAAATTTACGAGGACACGGTGGTGGCCAACGGCCACGAGGCCCATTGGGATTACATTCACCACGACGGGGCCGCGGCGGTGCTGCCGGTGACCGACGACGGTAAAATTCTGATGGTGCGGCAGTACCGCAACGCTCTGGACCGCTTCACGCTGGAGATTCCGGCCGGAAAGCTGGATGAGCCGGACGAGCCCAAGATCGAGTGCGCGTTCCGGGAGCTGGAGGAGGAGACGGGCTACCGGGTGGAGAGCCGGGAGAAGCTGGAATACCTGATGAGCCTGAACACCACGGTGGCGTTCTGCGACGAAGCCATTGACATTTTCGTGGCCCACCATCTGATTCCCTCCAAACAGCATCTGGATGAGGACGAGGTGATCAATGTGGAGGCGTGGGAGCTGGCGGATCTGGAGAAGCTGATCTACAGCGGGACCATCACCGACGGAAAGACCATCGCGGCCATCATGGCCTACGCCAGAAAGTACCGCTCCGCGGACAAGCCGGACGAAGCCCTTTGATGACATAATCGCCGGACGGGCGGCATAGACTGTGGTAAACAAGCTGAGACTGACGGTGGCTGGCTGTGAAATTGCGGCGACTTAGAATGGAAGTAAGAAGTTTAAACTATCAGGATTGGCTGCTCGTCTGTTTTATTCTCGGCGTCGTCGGGGGAACAGCGGCAGCCCATTTTTTTGGCGGCCAGACGGTGAAGGCCCAGGTTCTGGGAGGAATGGGGCCGGGCTCGGCTGTGGACGGGGCGGCCAGGCAGGCCCTTTTCTGGGAAGTCCTGCGCCTGCGGTCCGCCCAGCTGGCGGTGGGCTGGCTCCTGGGCCTGACGGTGTACAGCGCGGTCCTCTTCGGCCTGGCCGCGGTCTGGGGCGGCGTGACCGTGGCGGTGGTAATGTCGGTTTTGACCAGCCAGAAGGGGCTGCTGGGGCTTCCGGCTTTTCTGTGCAGTATGGTGCCCCAGGGGATTTGTTATGTGCTGGCCTGGGCCGTGCTGGCCATGTGGGCCGGAAGCGCGGAGAAGAAAATACACCTGGCGCCCTTTGGACTGCTGCTGGCGGTGGGAGCGCTGGGAACATTTTTGGAAGTGTACGCCAGCCCGGCGCTGTACGGCCTCCTGTTCTGAGACAGGGCGGCCGGCGCTTTTTCGCCGGGCTGCGGCCGCTCCGGGCGGAATGGGATACAAAGGAGGGAATCACGGATGTGGGTGATGTTTGCATTTGGCTCGGCGCTGTTTGCGGGGATTACGGCGGTTCTGTCTAAAATCGGTATGCAGGACATGGATTCCGATGTGGGCACCGCAATCCGCACGGTGGTGGTGCTGATCTTTTCCTGGATCATGGTATTTTTCACCGGTTCCCTGGGCACGATCAAGGCGATTGACAACAGGACTTTTTTGTTTCTGGTGCTGTCCGGGCTGGCCACCGGCGCCTCCTGGCTGTTCTATTTCCGGGCGCTGCAGTTGGGAGACGTGAACAAGGTGGCGCCCATCGACAAGTCCAGCACCGTGCTGACCATGCTGCTGGCCTTTCTGATCCTGGGGGAAGGGCTGTCGCCGCTCAAGGTGGTCTGCATGGTGTTAATCGGCGCGGGCACGCTGCTGATGATCCGCAGGCAGGATGGGAGCGGGGGCGGAGGCCGGAGGGGCTGGATGGCCTGTGCGCTGCTGTCCGCGCTGTTCGCCAGCCTGACGGCGATTTTGGGAAAAATTGGAATACAGGGTGTGGAATCTAATTTGGGCACTGCGATCAGGACCTGTGTGGTGCTGGTTATGGCCTGGCTGCTGGTGTTTGTGAAGAACAAGCAGCATGAGATCGGGCGGATCAGCGCGAAAAACAGCCTGTTCCTGCTGCTGTCCGGCCTGGCAACAGGCGGATCCTGGCTCTGTTATTACCGGGCGCTTCAGGATGGACAGGCCAGCGTGGTGGTTCCCATCGACAAACTGAGCATCCTGGTGACCATTTTGTTTTCGCGGCTTGTTTTGGGCGAGCGGCTGGGCAGAAGGGCTCTTTTGGGCCTGGCGCTCCTGGTGTCCGGCACGCTGTTGCTTTTACTTTAGAGAGGAAATGCGATGAAGCTGAACAGACTTCCGGCTTATCTGCGGCGCCTGATCTGGGCGCTCTACATACCGGCGGCAGTCAACTGCCCCTTGATTATTTGGCTGGGATTTCAACTGACCCGGCCGGACAGCACGGCGCTTTTGCGCATACCGGTCACAGCGGCGGTGATGCTCGCCGTGTGGGCGGCGTGGATTTACCTGAATATATTCCCCTGTCCCAGAGAGGCCTGCGCCAGCTGGCGCCTGGCCGTAATGGAGGGAGGGCGCCAGCTCTGCCGGCTGGCGCTGTACGGCCTGGCGGTCCAGGCTCTGGGAATGTGGCTCTTTTATCCGGGACTTAAGGCGCTGGCAGAGCGGGTGGGGGAGAGCTCGCGGTACGGGAGCCGGCCCGAGCTGATTTTGTGGGGAAACTGTATCTACGCGCTGGTTTTGCTGTTTACGCTGCTGTGGAACGGCATTCTGCGCATGTTCTTCACTTCCAAGCGCCTGCGTCTGGGGACGCGCGTTCTCATGTTCTGCGCCATGTGGATTCCGGCGGTGAATCTGGTGGTGCTGTGCTACGCCATGCGCAAGGTGCACGCGGAGTATGATTTTGAGTGTTACAAGGAGTCTGTCCGCCTGGTGCGCAGGGAGTCGGAGCTGTGCCGAACCCGTTATCCGCTGGTGATGGTTCACGGCGTGGGCTTCCGGGATCTGCGGTATTTTAATTACTGGGGCAGGATACCGCGGGAATTGACGCGCTACGGAGCCACGGTATTTTACGGCAATCAGGAGGCCTTTGCTACGGTGGAGCAGAATGCCGGGGACATTTTGAAGGTGATACGGCAGGTGGCGGAGGAGACCGGCTGTGGGAAGGTGAACATTATCGCCCATTCCAAGGGCGGCCTGGATTCGCGGTATGCGATCAGCTGTCTGGGCGCGGCCCCCTGGGTGGCCTCCCTGACGACCATCAGCACGCCCCATCGGGGTTGCCGGTTTGTGGACGGCGCCTGCCGCCTGCCGGAGTGGCTGTACCGGGGGATCGCGCGAATCTTTGACTGGGGGTTCGGACGGTTCGGGGACGCCCACCCGGATTTCTACCGGGCTACGCGGCAGTTTTCCACCGGGTCCAGCGAGCAGTTCAACCGCCAGGTGCCGGATGCGCCGGGGGTTTATTACCAGAGCTACGCCACGGCGATGCGGGATTTCCTCAGCGATCCGCTGCTCTCGTTTCCCTACCTGCTGATCAAGCCCCTGGAGGGGGAAAACGATGGACTGGTCAGCGTGGAGTCGGCCAAGTGGGGCGAGTTCCAGGGCGTGGTGCGCAATTGCAGGCACAGGGGAATCTCCCACGGGGATATCATTGATCTGAAGCGGGAGGATTACAAGGACTTTGATGTGACGGAGTTTTATGTGGGAATGGTGGCGAAGCTGAGGGAGAAAGGATTTTAGAGAGGCGGTTAAATTGCCGGGAGGCGATCGACCGGTGAGGGGGCCGCTCTCAACATAATGGATAAAAAAGGAAAAAGGTTTGCAAAAGCAAGCAGTTCCGGGCGCTGCGGTCCCCGGGGCTGCGTTTTTTTTACGAAAATTTTAAAAATATTTCCGCTGTATTTTACAACATGTTGCGAGACAAAAACAGGTGCTTCCAACATGTAGTATGTTTTATGTTAATCAGCCGGAAAATGGCTTCAAAGTGGGAAAAATGTGTTTGATTTTATCGAAAAATGTGGATATAATGATAGTCAGCACTATGTAAATGCGTAGTTTGTGAATGTTAGGGGTTAGGGGATAGAAGCGATGACGGCCGACATAAAATACTTTATCGAGTACCTTGAGAATATCAAAAAGGCATCGAGGAATACGGTCATTTCCTACCAGAGAGATCTGGTCCAGCTGGCGGCTTACCTGGAGGACAAGGGAATCACGGAAGCGGAAAAGGTGACCAAGACCAGCTTAAATTCATACATATTGTACCTGGAGAAGGAAGGCAAGGCCACCACCACGATTTCGCGGGAGCTGGCCTCTATTAAGGCGTTTTTCCACTATGAGTTCCGCGAGGGGAAGATTCGCCGCGATCCGGCGGAGTTTTTAAAGGCCCCCAAGGTGGAGAAAAAGGCGCCGGTGATTCTGACGGTCAACGAGGTCAACGCGCTGCTGTGCCAGCCTGGGGACAGCACGCCCAAGGAGCTGCGCGACAAGGCGATGCTGGAACTGCTCTACGCCACCGGAATCCGCGTGTCCGAGCTGATCAGCCTGCAGCTGGCGGATGTGAATATGCAGGTGGGATACATTACCTGTCGAGACCGCAACAAGGAGCGGATGGTGCCTTTTGGGAAGAACGCCCGTCAGGCATTGGTCCAGTATATGGGAGAGGCCAGGACTGAGCTTCTGAAGGGGAAGAGCTCTGAGTGGCTGTTCACCAATTGCAACGGCCAGGCCATGAGCCGCCAGGGCTTCTGGAAGCTGATCAAGCAGTACGGAGAGAAGGCCGGCATCAAGTCGGATATCACGCCCCATACACTGCGGCATTCCTTTGCCGCTCACCTGATCCGCAGCGGCGCGGATATCCACGCGGTGCAGGCCATGCTGGGGCATTCCGATACGGCAACCACACAGATTTATACGAATTATAAGGCATCCTCGTGTTGAGAGATGCCTTTTTTTGGGGCTGTTTTGGGCGTGATGTATATTATCCGAAAATGGATAATGCTGGGCGGAGAATTCTTTTGGGGAAAGCGGCGGACGGGAGACGCTGTGAAAGGGGAATGCTGCGGTCGGCAGGGCGTGGGAATACTGCGGTCGGCAGGGCGTGGGAATGCTGCGGTCGACAGGGCGTGGGGAATGCTGCGGTCGGCAGGGTGTGGGAAATGTTGCGGTCGGCAAAGCGTGGGAAATGCTGCGGTCGGAAGGTCGTGGGAATGCTGCAGTCGGCAGGGGGTGGGAATGCTATCGGCCGGAAGGGCGGTACTTGACATTGGCGGGCGGCTCGGATATAATGAGATTTGTGTGAATGCGGCTATGGCGGAATTGGCAGACGCGATGGATTTAGGTTCCATTGGGAGACCGTGCAGGTTCGAGTCCTGTTAGCCGCACTGGCGAACCCTTGAATTTTCAAGGGTTTTTTTTGAATTTATGCCGCATTTCCTGCCGGATGAGACAGGCGCTGGGCTTTAGAATGTAAATACATATACCTTTGGCGGAGAGGAGAAAATTCGTGAAGCAAAAATTCCTGACTGGGAATCAGCTAAAAATGATTGCTGTCATTGCCATGACAATCGACCACTTAACCAGCGTGCTCTATCCAAACTATCCAACGGATTGGTGGATTATGGCGCTGCATATCATTGGCCGGTTGGCCGCGCCTATCTTCTGGTATTTTATAGCGGAAGGCTATTACCATACACGCGATATAAAAAGATACGCTATTCGATTGTTTGCGTTCGCAATCATATCGCATTTTGCTTATAATTTTGCATTCGGGATTCCTTTTATGCCATTTCAAACATCCGTGTTTAATCAAACAAGCGTCATATGGTCTTTGGCCTGGGGCCTGACAGCGTTAGCAATCTATGAGAGTAAGGGATTTAAGACGTGGCAAAAGACAGCCCTCATTTTAGGGATTGCGGTGATCACATTCTGCGCGGACTGGAGCTGCATTGCAGTATTGGCGATTGTGCAAATTGGAAAAAATCGCGGAAACTTCAAAAAGCAAATGACTATGATGGCGCTGTGGGTATCGGCATATGCCGCTGTTTACGCCGTTTTTATAAATCCTGCGTACGGTGTTCTGCAGCTGTTTGTGGTGCTCACCATTCCTCTGCTAAAAATGTACAATGGAAAGCAAGGGACTTGGAAAGGTATGAAATGGTTTTTCTATGTCTATTATCCGCTCCATCTCATAATCTGCGGCTTGATCCGACTTACATTGTACGGTCATATTGGTGTCATGATCGGCGGGGGGATTTAGCTCTGTGATTAACAGATCGGTGGAACGGTATTTGAAACATATTGAACCCCAAGCGGAATTTCCCATACGGCGCAAGCTAAATCGGGCGGGGCAGCCGTACCTGGGGTGGGGGAATATCGGCTTTTAGATTATATTTTGAGCGTGCCTATACGCGGGCCGGAAACTGTTTCAGCATGGAAAATGAAGCATTTTGGAAGGAGAACGGAAGAAGATGGACGACACATTACAATACTACAATCAGCACGCCAAGGCGTACGTGGACAGCACCAGGGATGTAGAGTTTTCACAGACCCAGGACCGATTTCTGCACTACCTGAAGCCGGGGGCGCGGATTCTGGATTTTGGCTGCGGCTCGGGGAGGGATACCAAGTATTTTCTGGATAAGGGATACCAGGCGGAGGCGGTGGACGGTTCCGCCCAGTTTGTCCGCATCGCATCGGAATATACCGGCATAGCGGTCAGACAGCTGCTGTTTCAGGATTTGGAGGAGACGGAGCGGTATGATGGGATTTGGGCCTGTTCCTCAATTCTCCATCTGCCCATCGTTGAGCTGGAGACTGTGCTGGGGAAAATGGGCCGGGCGCTGACGGCCCGGGGGATTGCCTACACCTCTTTTAAGTATGGGACAGAGGAGGGGGAGCGCGGCGGACGCTATTTTACCGATATGACGGAGGAGAAGGCGGCAAAGCTTCTGGAGAACGTAAGGGTCTTTGCGGTGGAAGAAATGTGGGTGACCGCGGACGTGCGGCCGGGCAGAGGGCACGAGCGCTGGCTGAATATGATTTTAAGAAAGCAATAGAAAATCCGGACAAATTCAGACGACGGGCCATATTATCCGATAATGGATAATATGGCCCGCTGCATTTCAAAAATGATATCCGAAAAGTTAGACTATCTCCGCTGAAACCCACAAAAATTTACAAATACGTAACATTTTACTTACTTATGCTGAAAAAAATGCCGCTTTTTTAGCGTATTATTTACGGATAAGAACTTTACGGCCACAAAAAAGCGTGCTAGAATAAAATGGCATGGTATGTAAAGTACGTGTATAAGGCAGGTAAAAAATAAGATAAGAGAGTGGGATAAGGAAGAGTTATGGATCTATCATTTTCGTTTTTTTGGCAGCAGGTGACTTCCAGTCCGGCGGTGCTCATCACGGTGTTTCTCACGCTGTGCGTCATTTTCCTGAACGGATGTACGGATGCGCCCAACGCCATCGCCACCTGCGTGTCCACGCGCTCCCTGAATGTGGACGCTGCGATTATCATGGCGGCGGTGTGCAATTTTGCCGGTGTTTTCGTCATGACGATGGTCAATTCCACCGTGGCGGCCACCATCACCAACATGGTGAATTTCAGCGGGCACAGCGATCAGGCGCTGGTAGCGCTGAGCGCGGCGTTGTTTTCCATTGTGGTGTGGTCTGCGGTGGCCTGGTATTTTGGTATTCCTACCAGCGAGAGCCATTCGCTGATTGCCGGACTTTCGGGAGCGGCCATCGCTTTGCAGGGAGGTCTTAGCGGCATCAACGGCTCTGAATGGATTAAGGTTCTGTATGGTCTGGTTTTGTCTACGGTAATCGGTTTTTTCAGCGGATATTTTGTTTGTAAGTTTGTGGCCTGGCTGTGCCGGGGGATGGACCGGCGCAGGACCGACGGATTTTTCCGCCACGCCCAGGTCGGCGGCGCGGCGGCTATGGCGTTCATGCACGGCGCCCAGGACGGGCAGAAGTTTATGGGCGTGCTGCTGCTGGTGATCTGTCTGTCCAACGGCAGGGAGAACACGGCGGGCGTGGGCATGCCGGTGTGGCTTCTGCTGCTGTGTTCGCTGGTAATCGGAATCGGGACCTCGGCGGGCGGCAAGAAGATTATCAAGTCCGTGGGTATGGATATGGTCCGGCTGGAGAAGTATCAGGGATTTTCCGCCGATATCGCGGGCGCGCTGTGTATTCTGGTGTCCACGGTATTTGGCATTCCGGTGAGCACCACCCACACCAAGACCACTGCCATCATGGGCGTGGGCGCGGTGAAGCGTTTGTCCGCCATCAATTTCAAGGTGGTTCAGGATATGGCGCTCACGTGGCTGCTGAATTTCCCGGGCTGCGGATTGATCGGATTTTTTATGGCGAAGCTGTTCATGGTTCTGTTCTGAGTTTGGGACGGATTGATTAAGGAGAAAAAAGGAAATGGCGAAGAAGAGCGACAATTATTATTTCGAGAATTTTATCGAGTGCGTGGAGTGCGGCTGTCAGGCGGCGAAGATGCTGGAGGAGAACCTGGCGAATTTCGATGTAAACCAGCTGTCAATGAGGTTGGATGAGCTCCACAAAATTGAGCACGATGCGGACAAGAAGAAGCATGAGATGATGGCGGTGCTGGTGAAAGCCTTTATCACACCCATCGAGCGGGAGGACATTATCCTGCTGAGCCAGAGCATCGACGAGGTCACGGACCAGATCGAGGACGTGCTGATCCGTATTTACATCAACAATGTCCACACCATTCGGCCGGAGGCGCTGCAATTCACCAAGGTGATCATCCGCTGCTGCAAGGTGCTCAAGGAGATTATGGAGGAGTTTGCCAACTTCAAGAAGTCCAAGACCCTGCACGGCCTGATTATTGAGATAAACGCCCTGGAGGAAGAGGGGGACCGCCTGTTTATCGATTCCATGAGGCGGCTGCACACGGAGGTGACGGACCCGTTGGAGATTATTGCCTGGCGTGAGATTTATAATTTTCTGGAAAAATGCTGCGACGCCTGCGAGCATGTGGCGGACGCGGTGGAGAGCGTTATCATGAAGAACACCTGATGCGGTGTTTGCTCCCGGAGCGGTGGGATTTCCCGAGCCGGGGGCGATTTTTTGTCTCACGAAAGAGCGGAAAGGGGCGGCAACGCCTGTTTTTTGACAGACAGGATATTTTTGGAAATCGGAAAGGGCCGCTGTCCCGGACTGCGGGAATTGTGTTAGGGAGGAATTAGGGATGGAACCACATGGGAGAGAAAAATGGATTACGTCACCGGCGGGGGTCTGCCTGCTGGCCACAGTTTGCTGCGCGCTGTGGGGAAGCGCGTTTCCCTGTATTAAAATCGGCTATCGGATGTTTCAGATCCCCGCGGAGGCGGTGAGCACGCAGATTTTATTTGCGGGCATCCGCTTTACGCTGGCGGGGCTGCTGGTGATTGCCATCGCCAGCCTTGGCAGGCGCAGGCCGTTGAAACCCCAAAAGGGCAGCTGGGGGATGATTCTCAAGCTGGCCGCGTGCCAGACCGTGCTGCAATACCTGTTTTTCTATATCGGGCTGGCAAATGCCTCCGGCGTGAAGTCCTCAATCATTGAGGGCGCCAATGTGTTTATCAGCATTCTGGTGGCCAGCCTGGTGTTCCGGCAGGAGCGGTTTACCGGCCAGAAGATTCTGGGCTGCCTGGTGGGATTTGCCGGGGTGGTGCTGGTGAACTGGACCAAGGACGGCCTGGGAGCGGGGATGCGCTGGAACGGGGAGGGGTTCGTGCTGCTCTCCACGGTGGCCTATGCGTTTTCCTCGGCCCTGATCAAGGAGTATTCCCGCAGGGAGGATACGGTGGTGCTCAGCGGCTATCAGTTTGCTGTCGGCGGGCTGGTGATGGCGGCCTGGGGCCTGGGGAGCGGCGGAAGCCTTGAGGCGGTGAGTCTGCCGGGCCTGGCCATGCTCCTGTACCTGGCTTTTATCTCCGCCGCGGCCTACACGCTGTGGAGTCTGCTGCTCAAGTACAATCCCGTGTCACGGGTGGCGGTGTACGGGTTTATGAATCCGGTTTTCGGGGTGATTCTTTCCGCCTGGCTCCTGTCGGAGAACGACCAGGCCTTCGGAGCCAAGACGGTGATAGCGCTGCTGCTGGTGTGTCTGGGGATTTACGTGGTCAACCGGCCGCGGATTGCTAAACCGGTTGAAGTTTAAGAAAAACGTAATCGCCCACCAGGTTGCATATTGAAGTATTATGAATTATAATGAAAAAAGCGTAACAGCTTTATTTTGAGAGGAGAATGCCCTATGAAGAAGCGGATAGCAGTTATAGTAACGGCGGCAGCTTTGAGTGTTTTGATGGCGGTTCCGGCCTTTGCGGGTACGTGGAAGGACGTGAACGGAAGATGGAGATACCAGCGCGGCGCGGAGAAGTACGCCAGCCAGGAGTGGCTCAATCTTGACGGAAAGCGGTATTATATCGGATCGGACGGCTTTATGGCTACCGGATGGACCAAGGTTGGCAGCCAGTGGTATTATCTGGATGAGAGCGGAGTTCTCCAGTACGGATGGCTGAAGGACAATGACAAATGGTATTATCTGGCTCCCGATACCGGGGCCATGGTGACCAGCACGGTGATTGACGGACGGCAGATCGGCGAGGACGGCGTCTGGATACCGGCTGAGGCGCAGACTGAGCCGGTGGGCCTTTCTATCGATCCCTCCACCGCTGTGCTGGTACAGAACATGGAGGGCCTTAAGACAAACGGATACACCATTATCTCCAGCGGCAGGACCTTCAGCCGGGAGAACTGGAATGACGCGATCCGTCTGGTCAAAAAAGGCAGCTATGTGAAATGCACGCCGGGCGGCAGCTACAAGCTGTTGAGCGGAACCTACTCCCCGTCCACCAAGTTCGACAGCGGACTGCTGGGAAAGCTTACCGTGTACGGGGACGACGATCAGGTGCTGTACACCTCACCTGACATCCATTACGATGAGCAGCCGGTTACCTTTGCGGTGGACGTATCCGGGCAGAATCAGCTCCGGGTGGAATTTTCCCTGTCAAAGGACGACAACTGGAGCGAGCCGGTGCTGCTAATCAAGGGATTGACCCTGTACCAGTAACCGGTTAGGCCGGGCAGGCAAGGGCCAGAAGCATTGAATTGAAATAAAAAGGATTGCGCACGACGTGATTGCATGTCGTTTCGCAGTCCTTTTTTGTTTGCGGAAAATCAGCGGGCGTCTGCCCGGACAAATTCCATATTTAGGCGGTTAATCCAGGCTGTGGAGGCATCCATGGCGGCGCGGCAGGCGTAAGTCTGGTCCAGCGCGTTGAGCATCACAAAGTCGTGGATGATGGCCTTGAAGCGCATGGCGGTGACGGGGACGCCTGCTTCCAGCAGCCTGGCGGCGTACAGTTCACCCTCGTCCCGGAGCACATCGGCCTCGCCGTTTAGAATCATGGCCTGGGGAAGCCCGCGCAGCTGCTCGGCAGTGGCGCGCAGGGGGGAAGCGGTGAGCTGGCTGCGGTCCCGGGCGCAGGCCGTGTACTGGTCCCAGAACCAGATCATACCCGCCCGGTACAGGTAGTAGCATTCCGCAAACTCCTTGTAGGAGCCGGTGTTAAAACAGGCGTTGGTCACGGGATAGTAGAGCAGCTGTTTGTGAATATCCGGGCCGCCCCGGTATTTGGCCATGATGGTCATGGCAGCGGCCATGTTGCCGCCTGCGCTGTCGCCGGCCACGGTCAGGGTGCGCAGGTCCACAGGCCAGGACAGACGGGAGAACAGCTCAGGCAGGGAGCAGAGCACCCGGTAACACTGCTCGATGGCCACGGGATACTTGGCCTCGGGGGAACGGGTGTATTCGGGGAATACCACAATGGAGCCTGTGCGGGCGCAGAGCTCGCGGACCAGCTTTTCGTGGGTGTGATAGCTGCCGAAAACCCAGCCGGCGCCGTGAATATAGAAGATCACGGGCAGAGGGCCGGCAGCGTGTTCCGGGCGGATCAGGTAGAGGTTGATATTACCCCAGCGCCCGGTGGAAAAGGGAGTGGAGCTGACGGAGGCGGGATACATGGACACCGGCGAGTTCTGGGCATTTTCCAGAACCTGCCGGCCTTTGGCGGGAGGAAGCTGAAAGATAAGCGGCGGTTCGGAGTTGGCTTCGCAGACAGCTTCCGCGGCATTTTCAAGGGGGACCAGTCGTTCCATAGAGTTTGAATCCTTAAGGTGGATAGCGTTATTCTAGCTTATGAGACGGACAGACGGAAGGTTCGGCCGCCGGGCGGATTTGGATCATCGGGCCGCCGAATAAAAGCCTGACAGAAGGGGGACAGCGATCATGCACAGCAGGTAAACGGCCAGGATGGTCCACAGCAGAATTGTCCTGAACCGGGCCTTTTTTTGCATGAGCGCAGGCTCCTCCACCTCCGGGATATGGATAAATTCCAGGACCCTGCCGTAGCCGTGGCAGAAGGATACGAAGGCATCCTGCTCCTGACGGCAGGTGAGAGCCCATTTGGGGATAAAGATGTATTGCTTCAAAAGCTGGTTTTCAATGCGCAGAAGAAACAGCGTGTCCACTGTCTCGTAAAAATGGGTGTACACGTCCCAGGAACATTTGAAGCTGTCCTGCTCGCGGACCACCGTCAGCCCTTCAGAAGAGAAGGAGAGGTCCCACAGTCCGCCGCCGTTAAACGGAAAGCGGTTCCGCCGCATCTGGCGGCGGTAGGTATCCTCGCGTATGGAAGCGCCGCCAGACAGCAGAAAGGCGGCGAGAAGCACGCCCATGCCGATGAGGGACACACCGCCGATCAGGTCTCCGCCTGCGATCAGACTGGCCGCCATGGATCCCGAAATGAGGAAGCAGAATAAAAGGCACAGCTGTATGCGGCCGTTGCGCCAGAAAGGCCGGTGGATACGGGCGATGCGCATGAGCTCGGTGTAGACATGGGCAAAGTCGTCCGGGCTGAGCTGAAAGGAAAAGCGAAAACAACAGGGGCATGCCTCAGGCGCCGGGGACTGGGCTTGGGGGGCGGGGGCGCTCAGATAGGCTTTGAACGCCCGGATTTCCTCCGGGCCGGTGAACAGGCGCTTGGGCAGTACGAGGTAGGAGAGGCTTTTCCGGGACAGGCTCCGTTTTAAGAGCAGAAGTCCGGGAGTCTCCGGGAACGCAGCAAAGGAAGCGCCCTGATGAACCGCGGAAGCGCTGTCATCGCACAGACAGCCATTTTCCAGCCGCAGCCGTATTTCGCCGGATATGGGTTGTCGGGAGAAGCTCCACAGATAGCCGAGAAATTTGAAAACGATCAGGCAGAGGAAAAAGACGCTTAAGTTTTCCACAGAGCGGAGGATGAAGAGCGGCAGGGACAGAAGAAGCTGATAGGGGCCGGCGGCGGGACTAAGGCACATGATAAAAAAGGGTACAACATTTAACAGCAGCACCGCGCCGGCAAGTATGAGATATCCCCCTTTTCCCAATACAAATGAGTCCCAGGTAAAGCGGAGCGCCAGCTCGGCCAGCTCCATTTTTGTGAGACGGAATTGATAGGTGCGTCCTTCCAGTGACATTTTTATCCTCCTTGTGCGCTGCCCCGGGCACACGGAAACTGTGTGGGGAGACAGGTGATTGTCTCTATTATATTCCAAGGGGCGGGGGATTGGCAAGGGGAGATGGGGGGAGTCTCCCGGCTGCATTTGTAAATCTGGCCGCCCTGAGGCGGTTTGAGGAACAAATGCAAAATAGTGTGTGTCAGGCGCGGGATGACTGGAGGAACAGGCTGGGGGAGATACCGTAATATTTACGGAATACCTGGCTAAAATATTGCGGGTTTTCGTATCCACACTGCTTGGAAATTCCGGAAATTTTTTCTTCTCCTAGTTGAAGAAGCAAGCTTTTGGCCCGTTCCATCCGCGCACGGGTGAGAAAGGCGGAGAAGGTTTCTCCGGTAGTCTTGCTGAATTCCCGGCTTAAATAATTCACGTTCATAAAAAGAATGTTTTCCGCCACATATTTTAAGGACAAATCGGTGTAATCCAGATGGTCTCTGCAGTAGCTTATGATCTGGTTGATAAAGGGCTTATATTCGGTTCTAGCCTCATTGTCCAGTAGATAAGAGGCGATTTCCAGAGTAAAACGGATTACTTCATCCGGCTCCTTCAGGTTTAAAAAAGTGTCAAAGGAGAAGAAGGATAAAATACGTCCGTTTGCCTGGGGAAGTGACAGCAGCTCGAAGAAAAAATGAAGCAGGAAATGTTTGACCTCTCTCAGGGAGGCTTTTCGCTCTACGATATCCCGCAGCTTTGCCTCAAAGGCGCAGCCGTCTGTCAGAAGCAAATCTAAGAGCCGGGAAATCTCCGGCCTGGGGACTGAGCCCAGCAGAATCTCGTGGAGGGTCCCTGCGCTGTCGATGGAGTATAAGGGGCAGCAGGACTGCAGTCGGGCGATGAGCCGGGGAAAGGCCGTGCCAGTATTTTCCCAGACCTGGTATGATGGCATAAGTGAGCTGGAAGCGGAATTCATTTCACTGATAATTCTTTCGTAGTCCGTGGAGGAGGAGAAGGAGGCCAGGAGAACCAGCGTGTCTCCCGAGAGGAAAGAGATTCGGGGGTTTAAACGCTTCATGTGGTCTGCCTGGCTGCGCAGAAACAGTTCGGCGCACTGGAAAGAAATGCCGGAAAATTCGATTTGAATGATGGAGTTGCCGGCAAAACGGGCCATATGATCTAAAGTCATGACCCGGTCGGAGGTCAGCGCCTCAAAGATTTCACATCGCAGAGCGGCCCAGAATTGGCTGGATTTTAAATTCAGGTATTCTTCCGGGACGCGGGGGCCCTTATCCCGCTCGTTCAGTTGCAGGCAAACATTCCGTACCGAGGCGATCAGCTCCTTCTCCCGGCAGGGCTTGAGCAGATACTCGCAGACGCCCAGCCGGATCGCCTTTTTGGCGTACTCAAATTCCCGGTAGCCGGACAACAAAATAAATTGAATCGAATGATCTATTTTTTGAATTTTCTCAATCAATTCTAAGCCGGTCAGACCGGGCATCATGATGTCCGTGATCACGATATCCGGATATTCGTCCAGAATTGCGTTGTACAGCTCGATTCCGTCCGCGCAGACCGCAGTCACCTCCACGCCCAGACAAGCCCAGTCGATGGCGGCAAAAAGGGATTCGCGGATGATTTTCTCGTCGTCGGCGATCAGCAGTTTATACATGGGAGGCCTCCTTATGGTTGCGTAAATGTAATGGGAAGGTTGATTTGCACAATGTTTAATCCGTTCTCCGTAGAAAGCCGGATTCCATGTTCTTTTCCGAAAATCAATTTGATCCGTGAGTCAATATTTTGAAGTCCCACACTGTTGCCGGAGGGGGCCAGCCTTCCCTGCGACAGCAGTTCCATGGTTTTCTCAGGAATGCAGGGGCCGTCGTTAGTCAGACGGATTACGGCGGCGTTTTGATCGCGGAATATGTCTAAGCGGATATTGCAGGTGTTTACACAGCGCTCAACTCCGTATTTGATGGCGTTTTCCAACAGCGGTTGAATACACAGCTTGGGAACGAGAATTGTCAAAAGGCCGGAATCCACGTGGCAGGTATAATTCATCCGTTCCGTAAAGCGCAGCTTTTGGATGTTGATATAACTCTCCACCAGATCCAGCTCATTTTCCAGTGGGACCAGATCACGGCTCTCGCTGAGGGTGTAGTACAGCAGGTTGGCCAGGGACTCAACCATGGTGCTGATCAGGCTGTCGTCCAGGACCTTCGCCCGCCAGTGGATGGTGTCCAGCACATTGTAGAGGAAATGGGGGTTGATCTGCTGTTCCAGCGCCTTTAACTGCGCATCCTTTAAGAGCAACTGCTTTTGGTAATTTTCCTGCGTCAGGTTTTGAATGTCGTTTAACATCCGGTCATAGGCCTGATGGATGCAGCCGAACTCGTCGGAGCGGTTTGTGTAGTCATATCCCACATCGATGGGAGCCAGATTTCCGGAGTGAAGGCTCTCGATTTTTTGGGTCAAGGTGCTCAAATGGCAGGTCAGACTGCTGATCAATGGCCGGGCGGTGAGCATGATGAGAAAGCCTACCAGGGGAATCAGCAGCAGCATGGACAGGCGGGTCAGGAGGATGGAACTGAAAATGTCGTTGTAAGGAACGGACAACCCCAATAGCCAGCCGGGATATGGCATCTGATAGACGGATATGAAATAGTCCGCGTGGCTCGTCCTGGCGATGCGGTAGCCGCCTGGAGAGTCCAGCATCATACGGATATCGGACTCATCGGTGGATTGGTTAGAGTACAGGGGCGTTTGGCCGTCCAGCAGCGTGATGCGGTGGCTGCCTGAGGTCTGAGCCCGATTGACGATGGTGTCTAAGTCAACACGGACCGCCACCGTGCCCAAGACCTCCAGGGACAGGTTTTGGACCTTGCGGATCTGCCGGCATAGCAGCACGCTGGAATCCTGGGGATCACTGCTGGAAATCCATATCTCTTTTCCGTTTGAAGTCGCAAGGCGCTGGCCAATTTTTTCCAGAGCCTCCTCCGGCTCCTGGCGCGACGATCTTCCGCAGCAGATCATAAATTTGTCCGTGTACAGGGAAATGGAGATAATGTCGGGGGACGTATTCAGGTAGGAGTACAGCTGGGACAGACACCGGCTTTTGACGACGGCCAGCTCAAAGTCCGTGAGTTGGCCGGACAGGGCGGACAAGGACTGCTGGATTAACTGATCCGTGGCCAGGTAGGTGGACGTGCTGTTGATGCCGTTCAAGTGGTTGGAGAGATCCTTTGACATCAGGGACAGCGAGGAGGCGGTTTCCTGGTAGAGCAGCTGCTCGTAACGCCCAGTGGTTCGGGAAAAGAGAAATGAGATGACAAGAGAATATATGGTCAGCGCAGCGATGAGCAGCAGTGAAATTTTGTTTTTAAAGCTGGCGTTTTTAAGCTTCATGGGGCTTATACCTTTCCATCAATGTTTTATTGATTATATCATAAAAGCACAATAATCTCATCAATACCTTGTCAAATAGTAATGTTTTCAAACGGAAAGGTCATGATTTTTGATTTACTTTGCCCAAAAACTATTATATTCTTATTTTACAAGTTTTGCAAAACAAGTAAATCCAATAGAGCGGAGGAGAGATAAATTGAGGAAGAGACAATACGCCGGATTTGTTTTGAGCGGCATACTGCTGGCCGGAAGTTTGTGGGGCTGCGCAGGTAAAACGGAGGGGACACCGGCTGCCGCCTCATCGGCAGCGCAGGAGTCGGAAGTGAGTGGGAGCCAGCCGGCGGGAAACGCTGCTGCGGACTCGGGCGAACCCATTGTTCTGCGCGTGGCCTGGTGGGGGAATCAGAAACGCAACGACATAACGGTTCAGGCCCTGAATTTGTACACGGAGCTGCATCCCAATGTGACCTTTGAGACGGAGCCCTCGGACTGGAGCGGCTATTTTGACAAGCTGGCGACCCAGGCCGCCACCGGGAATCTGCCGGATATTATCCAGCAGGACTATAACCGGCTGACCCCATTTTATCAGAAGGGGCAGCTGATGAACCTGCAGCCCTTTGTGGAGTCCGGGGTGATCAACACAGAGGGCATCGCCCAGAGCGTGTTGGACAGCGGCTCCTACGATGGGGAGCTTTACGCACTCTGCAACGGGCTGACATCCAGATGCCTGGTGTACGACAAGGAAGTGGTGGAGGAAGCGGGGGTAACCATCCCGGACCAGATGACCTGGGACGAGTTCTTTGAGATTTCGAAAACTATCCATGAAAAGACAGGGGTGCAGGCATATTTTCTGGAAAAGGACATCTGCGACAATTTGTACCGCAGCGCGGGGATGCCGCTTTACGCCGCGGACGGGAAATCGCTCAGCGGGGAGGACGACGCTCTGCTGGTCCGGCTGTTTTCCATGGGGAAGCAGGCCATGGACGAGGGCTGGCATGTGAGCCCGGAGATGCTGATCGAGAAGGATCCGGAGGTGGTGGAGACGATGCCGATTATGGATAAGACCGCCTGGAACTCCTTTACCAACTCCAACCAGTATTCCGTGCTCTGCAGCACAGCCGGCAGGGAGCTGGGGATCACCATGTACCCCAAGTCCGCGGATGCGGTCAAGAACCCGGTATATTTAAAACCCAGCCAGTTTTTCTGCGGAAGCGCCACCACGGAGCATCCGGAGGTTGTGGCGGATGTCATCAATTTTCTGGTCACATCCGTGGAGGCTAACCAGATTTTGAAGGGGGAGAGGGGAACGCCTGTGTCTGCCTCTGTCCTGGAGGTGCTGAAAACAGATTTAAGCGATAATGAGCGGGTGAGCTATGATTTTATCGATGAAGTGGCTAAGATTGCAACTCCTGTGGACCCGCCCTCACCCGGCGGAGCCTCGGAGGTGACGCAGGTGATGGCAGATTATATGGAGCAGGTGCGCTATGGCCTGGTATCCCCGGAGGCAGCGGCCGAGGCGGTATTCCAGGAGGCCAACGATATTCTGTCCTCCAATAACTGATGAAATGCAGAGGGCTTCTCACGCCGCAGCGCCGGTGTGCAGAAGCCCTTCAAAAAGGGGAATAAAATTGGACAAGAAAAATTTGATTCACAGAGAAGGGGTGGCCGGGTACATCTTTATCTCGCCGTTCGTGTTCGGCTTTCTGGTATTTACCCTGATACCGATTGTGGCCTCGTTTGCGCTTTCCTTTACGGATTACGATATTCTGTCGGCTCCGAAATTTGTGGGGCTGGCAAATTACAGTAAGATGTTCACGTCGGACGCGAAATTTGTGAAAGCGCTGAAGGTGACGTTCTTTTACGCCGCGGTTTCAGTTCCGCTGCGGCTGGTGATGGCCCTGGCAGTGGCGCTGATTTTAAAACGGGAGAGCAGGCTTGGGGGATTTTACAGGGCGGTTTATTATCTGCCGTCGATTATCGGCGGAAGCGTGGCTGTGGCGGTTATGTGGAAACAGATATTTTCCAGTAACGGCGTGGTAAACGCTCTTTTGCAGGCAATCGGCCTGGACGTGTCCATCTCCTGGATCGCGGATGTGAGGACCGCCATCTGGTCGTTGATTCTGCTGTCGATCTGGCAGTTTGGCTCCTCCATGCTCATATTCCTGGCCGGCTTAAAACAAATCCCACAAAACCTCTATGAGGCCGCCCGGGTGGACGGAGCGGGCAAGGTACAGAATTTCTTTCGCATCACGCTGCCGCTTTTGACTCCCACAATCTTTTTCAACCTGGTTATGCAGATGATCAACGGCTTCATGGCATTTACCCAAAGCTACATCATCACAGGGGGCAAACCGCTCAATTCCACACTGTTTTACGCCTTCTACCTGTATCAGCAGGCGTTTACCAACTACCATATGGGGTATGCCTGCGCCATGGCCTGGGTTCTGCTAGTGATCATCGCCGCTTTCACCGCATTGGTATTCAAATCCTCCAGCCAGTGGGTATATTACGAAAATGAACGATAGGAGCGTGGCAGACATATGAAGCTAAAAAGACGGATAGGAGCGGTGGTATACCATGCGTTCGTGATCGCCTTTGGATTTATTATGATATATCCGCTGATTTGGATGGTGTTCAGCTCATTTAAAGAAACGGACAGTATATTCCGGGAAGCCGGTGTGCTGATCCCAAGGCATTTTAAATTAGAGAACTACCTCAACGGCTGGAAAGGCTTTGGAGGAGTCAGCTTTGGCGTTTTTATGAGAAATTCCCTGATTGTGACCGTGTCCGCCACGGTCGGGGCGGTAGTCTCCTCTGCGGTGATCGCCTTCGGCTTTGCCAGACTCAAATTTCCGGGCAGAAAAATTTGGTTTTCCTGCGTGATGCTCACAATGATGCTGCCGTTTCAGGTGGTGATGATTCCGCAGTTTATCATTTTTCAGAAGCTGCAGTGGGTGAACACGGCGCTGCCGTTAATCATACCGCACTATTTCGGAGGAGCCTTTTTCATATTCCTGAACATGCAGTTTATCAAGGGAATTCCCAAAGAATTGGACGAGTCGGCCAAGATCGACGGGTGTTCTTTTTATGGAATTTTTGTCAGAATCATATTGCCGTTAATCAAACCGTCACTGGTGACCACTGCAATTTTCTCGTTTATCTGGAGATGGGATGACTTTTTTGCCGCGCTTTTGTACCTGAACCAGCCCAGCAAGTATACGGTTTCAATCGCCCTGAAAATGTTTTCCGACCCGTCGTCCCAATCCGACTACGGCGCAATGTTTTCCATGGCGACAGTATCCATTTTACCAATTTTCGTTATCTTTATTTTGTTCCAAAAATATCTGGTGGAGGGAATCAGCACAGAGGGATTAAAAGGCTGATTGTGAAAGGAGAAAAAACATGAGTATGAAAAAATATGTGCAGGTGGGAACTGGCAGCAGGGCGAGAATGTATTACGAGGCCATCTGCACCACATTTAAGGATACCTGTGATCTGGTGGGATTTTGTGATCTGAGCCAGACCAGAATGGACTATGCCAACCGAGTGATTCAGGAAGAATACGGACACGATTCGGTTCCCACTTACCTGTATACGGAATTTGATCGCATGATTGATGAGACCAGGCCGGATGCGGTTATTGTCACCTCCATTGACCGCACGCATCATCAGTACATAATCAGGGCCATGGAAAAGGGCTGCGACGTGATTACGGAAAAGCCCATGACCATTGACGAGAAAAAGGCGCAGGAGATCATCGATGTGCAGAAGCGCACCGGCAGGCAGATACGGGTGACCTTTAACTACCGCTATGCGCCCACCAACACCAAGGTGCGCCAGCTGATTATGGACGGCGTGATCGGAGACGTTTTTTCCGTCCATTTCGAGTGGCTTTTAAACACAAAGCACGGCGCGGACTACTACAGAAGGTGGCATCGAAACAAGGCCAACAGCGGCGGCCTTCTGGTGCATAAATCCACTCACCATTTTGATCTGGTGAACTTTTGGCTGGGGACAAGGCCGGAAACCGTGTTTGCCTTCGGAGGATTGAATTTTTACGGCAAACAGAATGCGGAGCGCAGGGGAGTGAAGGATTTTTACTACCGGTGCTACGGGAGCGAGCAGGCCAGGAACGATCCGTTTGCCATTGATTTAGAGGGAAATGAGCTGTTTCGGGAGATTTATCTGAAGGCGGAGAAGGACAGCGGATATATACGGGACCGCAGTGTATTTGGGGATGATATCAGCATTGAGGATACGATGAGCGTGCTGGTCCGGTATCAAAACGGCGCGCAGATGTCCTATTCTCTGAATTCCTACATGCCCTGGGAGGGGTATATCGTGTCCTTTAACGGCTCCAAGGGAAGAATTGAATACCAGGTTCGGGAGCAGGCCTATATCAACGGAGGCGGAGAGCGGGCCGACGAGGGGGCCCAGAAGCTGACCAGCATCATGGTCTATCCGATGTTTGACAATCCCTATCCGGTGGAAGCAGAGAAGGGAGTGGGAAGCCACGGCGGCGGCGATACGGTGCTGCTCAACGATATCTTCGGAACCCCTCAGGAGGACCGGTTCCAGAGAGCCGCCTCCCATATTGACGGAGCGATGTCCATTCTTACAGGTGTGGCGGCGAATAAGTCCATCGCCAGCGGACTGCCGGTCAACATCGGAGAACTGATAAAATTGTAAACAGGAGGGGTGAAGCTTGTACTACACATCAATGGAATATATGAAGCGTTTGTATGATCGGACGGAGCGGGAGTATCGGTTCCAGGCAAAAACGCCGGAGGAGTTTGCAGACTGGAAAACGCGGACCAGAAAAAGACTGGCAGAAATCATCGGGCTTGACTGCTGCACGCGGGCAGGAGAGGAGGACGCGCGGCTGCTGGAGGAGACGGACAGAGGAAGCTATGTAAAACAGTACTGGACACTGCAGACTGAGCCGGAGGTTTATGTGCCCTTCTATATCCTAAAGCCCAAGGCGGACGGGGTGCACCCTCTGATTTTAAATCCCCACGGACACGGGGGAGGGAAAGAAAAGACGCTGGGGGATTTGACCAAGGCCGACGTGCGCGAGCGATATCGTGAGGGAGATAAGAGCTTTGCGGTTACCATGGCGGAAAAGGGATATGTGGTGGTCTGCCCGGATGCCCGGGGAGCCGGTGAGCGCAGAGAACGGGAACAGCAGGGGGAGGATCTGAAAAAGCTGCAGGAAAACTCCCATCTGGAGCTGTTGAAGATTGGGATTGGATTTGGCATTGCCCCCATCGGATGGCTGGTGTGGGATCTTATGCGCCTGCTGGATTTTATGGAAAAACAGCCCTATGTGGATTCCGCCAGAATTGCGACAGCGGGGATGTCGGGCGGGGGTCATCAGTCTCTTTGGCTGGGGGCGCTGGATGATCGGGTTAAGGTGATTGTCACCAGCGGATATTTCTACGGAATGAAGGAAGCGCTGCTGGAGATGCCGGAGAACTGTCCTTGCAATTATGTTCCTTATATCTGGAAAACTGTGGATATGGGAGATATGGGAGCGCTGCTGGCACCCAGACCGTTTTTGGTGGAGAGCGGGATCTATGACCTTTTAAATGGAAAAAGTGGAATCGAAAATGTGAACGCCCAGGTGGAGATAACCAGAAAGGCATACGAGCTGTTGGGAAGAGAGAATATGCCCGTACATTCTGTCCATGGAGGCGGGCATGTCTGGATGGGGACGGATGTGATCCCCTTTGTGGAAAATAATCTGTGATGGGGGATAATGGTATGCGAAGAGCACGGGATTGTGGAAGAAATCTTCCGGACCTGTTCACCTGTCTGGACGGCACTGAAATCGAAAGCGCCCAGGCATGGAAGGATAAACGGAGACAGGAATTAATCGGTCTGTTCCGGGATCATGTTTATGGAAATCTTCCGGATATGAGCGACGTGAAGGTGGAGATCAGAGTGGCCTGCACCAAGCAGGGACCGGAGATCATGGCGGGACGAGCTGTGCGAAAAACGCTGGAAATACAGGCGGAGCGAAAGGGCATTCATTTCAGTTTTCCGGTGGTAGTGTTTATACCGCGCGGGGCCGCGGGGCCGGTTCCCGCGCTGCTCACCATATGTAACAGGGGGATCAAGGACGGAGATCCGGCCAGGCATTTTCTGAGTCCGTTCTGGCCCGCGGAGACCATGGTGGCCAGGGGATACGCCAGCGCAGTGGTTTTGACGCAGGATATCGCGCCGGATTACGACGAGGATTTTACCACGGGATTTCACAAGCTGTTTCCGGAATACGTGGGGAGCGGACGGCCGGATAATGCCTGGGGGGCAATCTCCGCCTGGGCCTGGGGCGCCAGCCGGATTATGGACTATTTCGTCCGGGAGCCGCTGATCGATGAGAAGCGCGTGGCGGTGGCCGGCCATTCCCGCGGAGGCAAGACGGCGCTGTGGTGCTCGGCCCAGGACGAGCGGTTTGCCATGGCGGTCAGCAGTTCGGCCGGAAATTCCGGCGATGCCCTGGCCAGAAAATCCAAGGGTGAGCGGGTCCGGGACATTGTGGACCGTTTTCCCTACTGGTTCTGTAAAAACTATCAGAGATATGCGGATCACGAGGAGGAGATGCCGGTTGACCAGCATATGCTGCTGGCGCTGCTGGCTCCCAGGCTGATCTACATTACGTCAAAGACCTTTGACAGCTGGGCAGACCCGGAGGGACAATTTGAGTCGTGCGTGCAGGCAGCGCCCGCTTACTGGCTTTTTGAGAAAGAGGGCATGCCGGTATCAGAACAGCCCCTGCCTGAACAGCCCGTGCACAACGGGGAGATTGCCTATCATCTGAAAACAGGAAATCATGATCTGGACGAGTATGACTGGGGACAGATTATGGATTTCGCGGACAGATGGCTTTAAAACGACGGCGGAAAACGAAAAAGTTAGAGAGAAAATTTATCAGCGTATGGGGCATCCCCTGGTTTGAAGTTTGAAACCAGGGGGTGCTTTTAATGTTTGGATTTGGCGGAATAAAGAAGATTGGGCATGTTTTATGCAGGACAATGGGCGTGATATGCGCTTGGGGTAAAAATGGTATTGTATGAATATTTGACGGGGGATTCCACGAATTGAATGCCTGTGGTACAATAACAACAGTTGCAGCGGCAATTTACAGGAGGAGAGCGAGATGAGGATATATGTTGATGCAGATGCCTGTCCGGTAGTCGGAATCGTCGAACAGGCGGCGAGACAATACCGGATACCGGTGACGCTGCTATGCGATACAAACCATATTCTGCGGTCGGATTACAGTGAGGTGAGGACGATTGGGGCAGGAGCGGATGCCGTGGATTTTGCGCTTGTGAACCTGTGCGGCAGGGGGGACATCGTGGTGACACAGGACTACGGCGTGGCGGCTATGGCGCTGGGAAAAGGAGCCCGGGGTATTCACCAGTGCGGAAAATGGTACACCGATGAGAATATCGACCAGTTGCTGATGGAGCGGCACTTGGCTAAAAAGGCGCGTATGGGCGGTGGGAAACACCGCTTAAAGGGGCCTGCTAAGCGGACGGATGAGGATGATAAACGGTTCAGGGAGTCTCTATGCAGGTTGATTGAAACATTGATTGTTTAGAGGCGGGCGCGGGAAAATAAGCAGGGGTGGTTTGGGGCAGCTGAGCTAGAACGAATTGGAAAACTTTACCGGGGAAGGCCGGCCGAACTTGAACATTATCAGTCTTTGGGGTATAATAAGGAAACGTATTACTGATCGCCAGCCTTGCGGCAGACGACAAGGTATAATAAGGAAACGTATTACTGATCGTCAGCCTTGCGGCAGACGACAAGATATAATAAGGAAACGTATTACTTTTCGTCAGCCTGGCGGCAGGGGATAACGGATAATGACATTGATTTATCTGAATAGCTATGAGAAAATGGGGGCTGGAGATATGGGGAAAATCGACTGCGACGAGAGTTATGTAAACCTTTGGCGGCATAAAGAAAATCCCTTGACTCCTGAAGGAATCAAGGGATTCAATAGTCGGGGCAACAGGATTTGAACCTGCGACCTCTCGGCCCCCAGCCGAGCGCGCTACCAAGCTACGCCATACCCCGAGCGAACTTCTATATTATAACAAATGTTTTTCATTTTGAAAAGCCCTAATTTCAAAAAAAATGTAAAGGATTTTAAAAAAAATATGGTAAATTTTCACAAAAAAAAGAGGATTATCAGTTTCGATCTGGATATGACGCTTCTTGACCACAGTACGTGGGAGATTCCGGCCAGCGCCATGGAGGCGATCAGGCGGCTCAGGGAGGACTCCGTGATCGCGGTGGCCTCGGGCCGAAATATGAACGCGCCCTACAGCGTGCCCTACCGGGATATGGTGAAACCGGATTGTATTATCCACCTGAACGGGACGAGGGTTGAGGTTGAGAATGGGAAGGTTATTTTTGAACATCTGATGGACAAGGAGCGGTTGAGACGGCTGCTGGCTTTCGGGCAGGAGCAGAAGCTGGCCTTGGGCATTTCCGTGGATGATGTAGACTATTACACCTGCCCGGAGAATGTGGTGTATTATGACAAATTGCGCTGGGGCAGCTCGGAGCGGAATTTCGGGGATCCCTGGACTTTGATGGATATGCCGGTGCGAACCTTGACCTATGTGGGCGGTCCGGACGGGGCAGAGCAGCTGGAGCGGCAGTTTCCGGAGTTTAAGTTCCCCATGTTTGCGGGGCTGATGGGCGCCGACGTGGTGGAGCAGGAGGCGTCCAAGGCCAACGGGCTCATGCGGCTTTGCGAGTATTACGGCATCGCGCCGGAGCAGACAGTTGCCTTTGGGGACAGCATGAACGATATCGAGATTATCCGGGAGGCCGCTGTCGGCGTGGCCATGGGAAATGCCCATCCGGGGTTAAAGGCGGCCGCAGACTATGTGACGGCGGCAATTGACGACGATGGAATATGGAAGGCCTGTGTGGCGCTGGGGTTGTTTGAGGAAGGAGAAACGAAATAATGGCAAAACAGTACGACGTTGTGATTGTCGGTGCAGGTCCGGGCGGATACACGGCGGCTATGAAGGCGGCGCAGTTCGGCCTGAAGGCGGTGGTAATCGAGGCCAAGAAGTTTGGCGGAACCTGTGTGAACCGGGGCTGTATCCCCACCAAGGCGCTGCTGCACGCTTCCAATATGTTCCATATGATGCAGAACTGCGACGAATTTGGGGTGTCCACGGATTTTATTTCCTTTGATTTCGGGAAAATGCAAAAATATAAAAAGACGGCGGTGAAGCGTTACCGCCAGGGGATCGAGGGGCAGTTTGAAAAGCTGGACGTGGAGGTGGTCTACGGGACTGCCATGCTGCGCAGGGATAAAACCGTGGAGGTGAATCTGGCCGGGGGCGGTAAGGAGTATTTCCAGGGAAATGCGGTGATCCTTGCCACCGGCGCGGTGCCGATTATGAGCCATATTCCCGGCGCGGACCTGCCCGGCGTGTGGAACAGCGACAGGCTGCTGGCCGCGGAGAGCTGGAATTTTGACCGCTTGACCATTATGGGCGGGGGCGTGATCGCGGTGGAGTTTGCCACGATTTTTAACAACCTGTGCTCCCATGTTACCATTGTGGAGAAAGGCAAGCACCTGATGGCGCCCATGGACGACGTGGTGGCGGAGCGCCTGGAGGAGGAGTTAAAGCGCAAGGGCATTTCCGTGTACTGTGACTGTATGGTGTCGGAGATTACACAGGAGAACGGCTCTCTGTGCTGTACGGTGACACCCAATGAGGAGGGCGAGTCCTTCAAGATCCGCGGCGGCCAGGTGCTCATGGCCATCGGCCGCAGACCCGAGCTGTCGGGTCTTTTGGGCGAGGATATGAAGCTGGAGCTGGAGGACGGAAAGCTGAAGGTCAGCAAGGAGTTTGAGACCAGCGAGCCGGGCGTTTACGCCATCGGAGACTTGGCGGCCAGGACGCTGCTGGCCCATGTGGCGGCGGCTCAGGGTACATATGTGGTGGAGCGCATCGCGGGTCAGCCGCACAGCATCAAGCTGGAGGTGGTGCCGGGCGGAATGTATGTGCCGCTGCCCATTGTGCCAAACTGTATTTATACAAATCCGGAGATCGCAACGGTGGGCATCACCGCGGAGACGGCCAAGGCCAGCGGACTAAAGGTCCGGTGCGGTCATTTCTCCATGCGCGATAACGGAAAGTCCATTATTACAGGCGAGGAGCACGGCTTTATCCGCCTGGTGTTTGAGGCGTACTCCAATACGATTGTCGGGGCACAGATGATGTGTCCGCGGGCTACGGACATGATCGGCGAGATCGCCACAGCCATCGCCAACGGTCTTACCGCAGAGCAGATGTCCTTTGCCATGAGGGCGCAGCCCACGTACAATGAAGGCATCGGCGCGGCCATTTGGGATGCGATGAGCGGGGATGTGGAATAGGCGCGCAATCGTGCCGCGGCAGGAGACCAGCCGTAGGCCGCGTATTTCCGTGTGAAAACAGGCTGAAATGAGTTGAGGACGGCGGATTGCAGGGATGGACCGGCGATGCCGGCCGCCGGCTTAGTTGAGGCGGGGTAAGAGATTGAAGGATAGAAATGAGAGGATGGGACGAACATGAATGTGATACAGGAGCGTTTGGGAAAACTGCGGGAAGCTATGAAGCGCAGGGGCATGGATGCCTATCTGGTGGTAACTGCGGATTTCCATGAATCGGAATATGTGGGGGAATATTTTAAGTGCAGAAAATTTTTGACCGGCTTTACGGGGTCGGCCGGGACCGCGGTGGTTACCATGGACGAGGCCTGCCTGTGGACGGACGGGCGGTATTTTGTTCAGGCCGCTGCGCAGCTGGAGGGCAGCGGGATTAAGTTGATGAAAATGCGCGAGGAGGGCGTTCCCACCGTGCAGGAGTATCTGGCGGAAATGATGCCTGCCGGCGGCTGTCTGGGATTTGACGGCCGCACGGTGAACGCTGCCGAGGGACGGGCGCTCAGCGAAGCCCTGGAAGCGAAATATGTCCGCTTTGACGGCAGCGGCGATTTGGTGGGCGATATCTGGGAGGACCGCCCGCCCATGTCCGCGGAACCGGTTTGGGTGTTGGCGGATTGCTATGCCGGGGAACATGCGTCGGAAAAAATAAGCAGGCTGCGCGAGAAGATGGGCGAGGCCCGGGCGACCGTCCATATTTTGACGTCCCTGGACGACATTGCCTGGCTGCTGAATATCCGCGGAAACGACGTGCTGTACAATCCGGTGGCCCTGGCCTATGTGATGGTATTTGAGGACCGCCTGCTTCTGTTTGCCAACGAGCAGATTCTGGAGGGGGAGGCTTATCCGTATCTGGAGCCTGCGGATGGGCTTGCCGGGACCGTGAAGGAATATTTAAGCGGCCTGGGCGTCACGGTCTTACCCTACGAGGCGGTGTATGAGGAGACGGGCAGGCTGCGCGGACAGCGTATTATGCTGGAGCGCAAGATGGTCAACTACGCCATTTACAGCCAAATTGACGGGAGCAACCAGGTGATCGAGCGGATGAATCCCACCAGCCAGGCAAAAGCGGTGAAGAATCCCGTGGAGATGGAAAATATGCGGAGGGCGCACATCAAGGACGGCGCAGCCATGACTCGCTTTATCTACTGGCTGAAGCACAATGTGGGTAAGGTGGATATGGATGAGATCAGTGTTTCGGAGCATCTGCGGGCGCTGCGAATGGAGCAGGAGGGCTGCCTGGGCTGCAGCTTCGAGACTATATCCGCATACGGCGCTCATGCCGCCATGTGCCATTATTCGGCCACGGAGGAGACCAATGTAAAGCTGGAGCCCAAGGGGATGTATCTGGTGGACTCCGGCGGGCAGTATTACGAGGGCACCACTGATATTACCAGGACCGTGGTCATGGGGCCGCTGACCGATGAGGAGCGGGAGCATTTCACGCTGGTGCTGATTAGTATGCTGCGCCTGGGCGCGGTGAAGTTCCTCCACGGCTGCCGCGGAATCAGCCTGGATTACGTGGCCCGGGAACCCTTCTGGAGCCGTGGGCTGGATTACAACCACGGAACCGGCCATGGCGTAGGCTATCTGTTGAACGTGCACGAGCGGCCCAACAGTATCCGCTACCGTCTGCTGTCCGATGCCCAGGAAAATGCGGAGCTGGAGGAGGGCATGGTCACGTCGGATGAGCCGGGCCTGTATATCGAGGGAAGCCACGGTATCCGCACGGAGAATCTGGTGATGTGCGTGAAGGATGAGAAAAATGCTTACGGTCAGTTTATGCGCTTTGAGTATCTCACCTGGGTGCCCATCGACGTGGACGGCATTGACCGGAGCCTGATGACGGACCGGGATGTGGAGCTGTTGAACGAGTATCACGAAAAGGTCTACGAGAAGATTTCCCCGTATCTGCCGGAGGAGGAAGCCAGGTGGCTGTGGCAGGTCACGGCGGCGATTTAAGCATGGCGGAAAAGATGAGATAAATTGCAGAGGGGTCAGGACCTGTGAAGGCGATCTGGCGGCGGGAAGCTGCCGGGGAGAGCTTTGCAGGTCCTGATTTGATATTGGGCAGATGATTTTTGGGAGAGGATTGGAGGAGGAATGAGGAGAGGGGGCGGTTTGCCCTGCATTCCGGTTCATTTTCAATAATATAACAAATTATAATGAAACTATGATAAAATATCGATAGGTAATTTGGGTTCAATCAGAGAACGGGCGGGAAATGCCCGGGCTTATAAATTATGAAAAAGAGGAATGGAGTCACGATGGCGAAGGATATAAAGAAGCGGAGTATGTCGGGCATGGATGAGAACAGAGGAAAGCGAAGTGGAAAGACGGCGAGGACTGCGGGGGCCGGCACAGCGGGGAGAAAGGCGAACGACAGGTCTGGCGGAGAGGACAGAAAATTAACTGCGGAGGCCGGCGGAACCGGGAAAAAGGCAACCACAGGGAATAGCGGTACTGGAAGAACCTTCACTGCCAAAGATGGCGTGAGGACGGAAAAACGTGGGGAAAAGGCGGAATGGAAGCGGGAGAACGGCGGACGTGGATATGCAGGCAAAGGAGCGGGGAAGGATTCCGGGCTGACGCAGAGAAGCCGCGGAAACGGAGGCCAGGACAAGAAAAATTGGAAGAACGAATCAGAGTATGCTGATCGGAATAGCAGTGTGAGGGGAAAAAAGGGCGGCGTTTCTTCTCTTGGTTTGTCGGCCGGAACTGAGGGCGCCGCGGATTTGAAGAAACGTAAAAAGAGCAGGTGCCCTGTGTTTAAGCAGTGCGGCGGATGTCATTTGCTGGACATGGAATATGAAAAGCAGTTGGAATGGAAAAGAAAGTATCTGGAGGAGCAGATGAAGTCGCTTTGCCCGGTGAAGGGGATGATCGGAATGAAGGATCCCTACCATTACCGGAACAAGGTCCATGCGGTCTTTGACCGCGACCGGAGAGGAAATATTATCTCTGGGATTTATCAGGAAAACACCCATATTGTTGTTCCTGTGGAAAAATGCCTGATCGAGGACCAGAAGGCCGATGAGATCATTGGAACGATCAGGGGAATGCTGAAATCCTTTAAGATTCGCACCTACGATGAGGACACGGGCTTTGGCCTGCTGCGCCATGTGCTGGTGCGGCGGGGATTCGCCACCGGGGAGATCATGGTGGTGCTGGTGACGGCCTCGCCGGTGTTCCCGTCCAAGAATAATTTTGTCAAGGCGCTTCGTGAAAAACACCCGGAGATTACGACCATTGTCCAGAATATAAACAGCCGCGGGACAAGCATGGTGTTGGGGGACAAGGAACATGTATTGTACGGGAAGGGGTACATTGAGGATGTGCTCTGCGGCTGCCGCTTCCGCATATCCTCCAAATCCTTCTATCAGGTCAATCCGGCGCAGACGGAGGTTCTGTATGCAAAGGCGCTGGAGCTGGCCGGGCTTAAGGGCAAGGAAACGGTGCTGGACGCATATTGCGGGATCGGAACCATTGGGCTGATCGCCAGCAAGACGGCGGGGGAAGTGATTGGCGTGGAGCTGAATCAGGACGCGGTCAAGGATGCGGTCAACAATGCGAAGATCAATGGGATTACAAACGCGAGGTTCTACTGCAATGACGCCGGCAGATTCCTGGTGAATATGGCCGAAAAAGGCGAAAAGGTCGACGTAGTGATCATGGACCCGCCCAGAAGCGGCAGCACGGAGGAGTTTATGGAGTCCGTGGCAAAGATGGGCGTGGAGAAAGTGGTCTATGTATCCTGCAAC
Source organism: Enterocloster asparagiformis (assembly GCA_018380885.1). Taxonomy (GTDB): domain Bacteria; phylum Bacillota; class Clostridia; order Lachnospirales; family Lachnospiraceae; genus Enterocloster. The sequence continues at coordinate 103,287 of JAGZSY010000012.1, read as the reverse complement.
CCGGAGACGCTGGGACGGGACTTGAAGGTGATGAGGAAGCTGGGGTATAAGGCGGTTGAGGGATGGGGGGTGGATATGTTTGCGGGGACGAGACATACAGAATGTTGCGTGAAGCTGGTGAAGAGTGATAATAAATGAGGCGCTACTGTTTACAGGCAGAAGGTAATACAGGAAGATATGGTGTGGTAGGCATTTATGTAGATATAGAATTAAAGAGCGGGATACCATGAAGAAAGTAGGATCTTCCTGTTAGCAGTCCTGAAAGCAGTGTCAAGTGACATGGTGTAGAAACAGGGAATTGTAGGAGCTGAAAAATAGAATACAGGAGATCAAACAGCAGAGCTATTGGTTGCAGAAAGTCCTGGCGGACGGCGACATTAGCTCTGCTGTTTTTATAGAAAGGAGCAATTGGCCAGATATGTAGGGGAAAGTGGCTGGGTATAAACAGGTCTAATCAAAAGCAGTATAGCGATGTAATAACCGCATAAAACACAGTTCCAAACGTTGTAAGCAAGGAGAGCAGATCGAAGAATTCCAGAAAAAGAGGCTGGATTGCTCGAAGAAAGCGCCGAACAGCAGATTGCGGAGGCAGACTTTGACAAAGAGTACCGCATCATTGCAGATCAAATGAAAGATCTGAAGAAGAAAGGCGAAGATTATTAAAGAGTGTCAGTGGGCTGACAGCTGCGAGCAGCGTGTGCAAGATATGGAAGAGTATATACGAAAAAATAACTACTTCAAACGGAAATTTGATGATGAGCTGGTGAGGGGACTGCTGAAGGTTGTACGGGTCATCAATGAGAATTAGCTGAAGATCCAGTTTAAATTGGGTATTGTAATGATGCAGAGGTTGGATTTTGAAGCATAAATAGTGGCAGGAGCCAGAGAGAGGGTTCCTGATGGATGGCAATTGGTAAAATAAAATCCTCAGAAAGAATGCTGAGGGTTTTATCGGGTGCCGATTGGGAAATTTGAATTTTGATCGTCATCTTTTCATGTACGTCATCAACCTTCTCGTTCGTAAATGTGGCAAACGCTGAGGGGGTGTGGTAAAATATGAATAATATGACATTGAGGAGAGATACCATGAAGAACATATTAATTACACCAGAAGGAATTAAGACAAACTTAAAAAATGTGAAGCCTTTAGAGGCGATATGTGAATATATATGGAATGGTTTTGATGCGGGAGCATCTCAAATTAAGGTATATTTGCATACTAATGAACTGGGATTAATAAATATGGTCACTATTATAGATAATGGCACAGGTATTGTATACCATGAGTTACCATATAAATTTCAACCTTTTAATGAATCTAAGAAAGCGGGGCTGTCGAGTAGATCCAATCATTCTTTGCCTCATGGACGTAAAGGAATAGGGCGATTGACATTTTTTTCATTTGCTCAGATGGCGAGATGGAATACTGTTTATGAAAAAGGTGGGAAGAAATATCAATACTACATTGATATGAATAAAGACTCACTTAATGAGTATGACGATAATGGAGGAAAAGAACCAGTTGAAACGAGTGCTTCAGTTGGCACAAAAGTTACATTTACACAATTGATTACACTATCGAAAGATGAAATAATTGATGAAATAAGGAATGAATTTTTTTGGTTTATAGAATTAAATAAAAGTAACCAATTTGAAATATGGGTGGATGATGAACTGATTTCTTATGAAGATATTGTTATGAATAGAATAGAACTGGATATGAAACAGTTTAAACTAGAACATGAATATGATGTGACATTTGTACAATGGAATAGAAGTTTAGGGCAAGAGTATTCAAAATTTTATTTTATTGATTCAAATGATAAAGAAAGATATAAAGAGGCCACTAGGTTGAATAAAAAATCAGATGAATTTTATCATAGTATATATATAAAAAGTTCTTTTTTTGATGAATTTAAATTTGAAAATACTGAGATAGAGGGACAAATTGGAATATTCCCGAATAAAAATGATCCAGAATTTAAAGTTCTACTAGATGTAATAAATCGTTATTTAGTCAAATTTAGAAGAAGTTATTTAAAAGCGGCATCGGATAAGTATATAGACAGTTTAATAAAAAAAGAAGTGTATCCAGAATTTGATAAGGACAACTTTATGGATATGTATAGAAAAAAAGAACTTGATAATTTGGTAGAAACATTATATACAGCTCAGCCGAAGATATTTACGGGTCTTAATGATGCTAATAAAAAAATAATGATACATCTTTTGCAATTGATTATGGATAATAGCAACAAGCCAGAACTTTTTGAAGTGTTGCAACAAGTAATTGATTTGGATGAAGATGAGATAAAAGAATTAGCAGAAGTGCTGAGATATACTACGCTAAACAATATTACCAAAGTTATAAAACTATTACAGGATCGCTTAAAAGTAATTCAAGGGTTAAAAGAAATAGTGTTTGACGATAAGCAATTTGCAGAAGAGGTTAAACATATACAAGAAGTTGTAGAAAGGCATTATTGGTTATTTGGAGAACAGTACAGTTTAATTACGGCAGCAGAGCCGGATTTTGAACTAGCTTTAAAAGGGTTATTAACTGCAACAAAAGGTGATGATTCAAGAGTAACAATTGATCATGAAGACAAAAATAAAGAAATGGATATTTATATGATACGGCAAGATCGAAGAGGTAATGTGACAGAAAATGTTGTTGTAGAGTTAAAACGTCCAAAAGTTCCACTAGGGGAAGAACAACTTTCACAAGTAAAAAAATACATGAGAGTTATTAAATCTGATGATAGATTTAATGCGAGTAATGTAAAATGGACATATTTTTTGGTTGGAAACAGACTTAATAAAAATGGTTATATTCAAGATGAAATAGAGGGACATAAAACACTTGGAGAACCACATTTAGTACATGCTGATAGGAATGGAAATAATAAAATTTATGTTTTAACATGGAGTGATATTTTTGATGAATTTTCTTTAAGACATGATTACCTGATGTGTAAATTAGAATTGGAAAAAGAAATCTGGTTAAAAAAACATGATTCTATTGAGAATGTGATAGATGATATAAAGGATAATTCGGCCATATTAGATAGTGCTCTTATTCCAAAACGTGCACAGAATTAAATGCTGAAGGAGAAGTCATATGGATAATAAAGATATCCTTTTGGGTGACAGTACAGAAAAGATATCTCAAATGCTTATTTATACCACTGAGGATGGAGTATCAAAAATTGAAACGACTTTTGATGGCGATACCGTCTGGTTGTCAAAGGCTCAGATGGCTGAATTATTTCAAAGGGATCGTTCTGTAATATCAAAACACATTAAAAATGTTTTTGAAGAAGGAGAACTTCAGAAGGCAGGCAATGTGCAAATTTTGCACATTGCAAATTCGGATAAGCCCGTAGAATTCTATAACCTTGATGTTATTATTTCGGTTGGCTATCGTGTGAAGTCAAAGCGTGGCACACAGTTCAGAATTTGGGCGACCGGCATATTGAAGGAATATATGCGCAAAGGATTTGCTTTAGATGATGAGCGGCTGAAAAATCTTGGCGGTGGTGGTTATTTCAAGGAATTGCTGGAGCGTATCCGAGATATCCGTGCATCTGAGAAAGTGTTTTACCGCCAGGTATTGGAAATTTATGCTACCAGTATTAACTATGATCCTCAAGCGGAGATTTCTATTCGTTTCTTTAAAAAAGTTCAAAATAAAATTCATTATGCGATTCATGGACAGACTGCTGCAGAGGTTATTTATACAAGAGCGGATGCAGAAAGAGAGTTTATGGGACTGACCACCTTTGCAGGGAAACAGCCTACATTAAAAGAGGCCGTTATAGCAAAAAACTATTTGAACGAGAAAGAACTTCGTGCTATGGGGCAGTTGGTATCCGGATATTTGGATTTTGCAGAGCGCCAGGCAGAGCGTGAGCAGGCTATGACTATGCAGGATTGGTCAGACCATCTGGATCGTATTTTGACAATGAGTGGAGAACAGCTTTTGGCAGGAAATGGAAGCATATCGCATAAACAGGCAGTTGATAAGGCAACCGATGAATATCGGAAATATAAGGCGAGGACACTTAGTGATGTCGAGCAAGATTATTTGAATTCGCTTCAGTTATTGCAGAAGAAAGCAAAAGAAAAGTAATGTGTCACAGGTTGTAGCACAATCTAAAATGTGTTGAAATTGAGAGTTTATAGAAACGGAATGGATATGTTGACAGAAAAATAACAGTTCCGCCAAGAGCGAATTCTGTCTTTTGAGAATCTTTTTCACACACTCAACACATGTGGAGTCGGTGATAATGATGCGGTGTTGTGGTTTTAAGAAAAAATAGAGGTTTAAACCACGAGATATAGTGGCTTTTGGGCAAAAATCGAGCAAAAAACAGAGCAAAAAATGGGCGTTTTTGGCCCCGATTTTTTGGCCCTTCCACAGATGCAGGAAGGTATTTCAGTGATATATGGGAAAAATTCAAGGTCAGCCGATGAAAAATTGGCTGGCCTTTTTACGTGATATAAATGAAATTGAGTGATGGGATTTTGACAGTGAAAAATGGATAAAAACAACACCATAAAAACGAAAAAAGCATATGGAGGTAAAGAATGGGAGCAGAGCTTGATAAGGAAAGGGACTTTGATGTAGACTTAAAATTGAAAATTACATTTAAAAACAGAGAGTTTAACTGTCTGATGCAACCAGAAATTGAAGAAGGGATTGTGGAATTCCTGAAAGAGATTAATGGCGATTACATGATACCGGAAAGTGAAAGCATAGAGTTCCTTGGGGATGCTTCGCAGTATTGTATTTAGCAACTAAATGGTTTATAATAAGAATATCTGGAGGAGTAGTAATGACAACATCAGAAATGATTAGAGAATTATGTGAGAAAATGAATATTAGTATTTCAGAACTGGCACGGAGGCTTGGTCAGACTCCACAGAACTTTAACAAGAAATTGCAGCGTGGAACAGTATCTTTTGAGGAGATGATGGAGATTGCTCAGGCAGTGGATGCAACATATGAGCAGGTCTTTATATTGCCGGATGGCAATGAAATAAAAACTGGAAACAAATGAGGAGGGAGTATATATTGCAGGAAGATAGAATACCAAAAATTTTTATTTCATACTCATGGAGTAGTGATGCACAGGTGTTGGAACTGGCGCAGAGATTAGTTTCTCATGGGGTTGAGGTTGTTCTTGATAAATGGGATTTGAAAGAAGGTCAAGATAAATATGCATTTATGGAGCGTTGTGTTAATGATCCTGAGATTACAAAGGTTCTTATTATTTGTGATAAAGCATATGTTCAGAAAGCCAATGATCGTACTGGAGGCGTAGGAGATGAAACTGCAATTATTTCTAGCGAAATCTATGGAAATATGAAACAGGAAAAATTCATTCCTGTTATCGCAGAAAAGGATGAAGATGGAAAACCTTATGTTCCTACTTACATAAAGACAAGGATATACATTGATCTTTCTAATTCAGATACATATGAGGAAGAATATGAGAAGCTTCTCCGAAATATATATGAGAAACCGCAATTTATGAAACCTAAATTAGGGAAAAGACCGGAATGGCTAGATGAGGAGAAATCAAATTTTTTTCCACTAAAGGATTTGATTCGTCAAATACACGGAAGTAATACGGAAAATAAACGAAAAAGCTGTATATCCAGATTTCAGACAGCCTATCTTGAAGTTATGAAAGAATATTTTGAAAAAGGTGCCAAACCAGAACGAATATACGAAATATTTTTGAATACCAAGCCTGTGAGGGATATTTTTTTGGACTTTGTGGAGGTAATTGCGGAAACGGAGTTGGGTTATGCAGAAATATTAGCGGAGTGCTTTGAAGCAATGTATAATCAACTGACTTGTATCAAAACATTTGAGCCTAATGCGAGTTCGGCTTCTAATGATGACATAGATGTATTTAAAAATCATATTTGGGAATTATTTATATGTGTTATTGCATTTATGCGTCATGTTAAAGATTATGCAGCAATAAATGTAATGCTTACATACACATATTTTCTTGAAACAAGTATATTTGGAAACGCTATCAAGCAGAATAATTATACAGCATTTAGGCATCACAGTCGTGTAATTGAGGAATGCTATAAACCTAAAACGGAGATGAAGAATAAATATACACTAATGGGTGATATTATTTGCAATCAGAGGGAGAAACTTCCGATTTATACTGGGGAAGCCATTGCAGAAGCAGACTTGTTTCTTTATCAGGTTTGCAATGCTTATGATTTAGCAGAGAGTGAACAAAACTGGCATGACATTTATTGGTTTCCAACATGTTATATTTATGCTAAAAATATACCGATTGAATGGGGAAAAATGAAATCTCGTAGATTCTGCGAGAAGATGATAACATTGTTCGGAGTAGAGAGCATAGGTGATTTGAGAGCAGTTATTGAAAAGTGTACATTTGACGATAAAATGAAATATTCTGGTAGTTGGGATGCAGCACCTGCAATATTAAATTGTATTAAGGTTGAAGATATAGGTACACTAAGTTGAAACTGTGAATGTTAGGGGTAAGGTATAATGACAAAACAAGAAGAAGGAACATTTCTGATGCTGTTTAACAGGAGCGGATATGTCCTGAATTTTTCAACTAATGACTTTGATGTATTTACGACAAACAGTATAGGAGAGGCATTATGTGAGAAGTTTGGTTTATCATAGGGGAAGTCGCTTACTGCATATTTAAATAGTGCATCTGATGAAGATAGGGTTAAGCTGCTTTCTGATTTGTTTCATTATTCTGAAGACAATATGGAATATGAGTATAACGAGAATTATGAAGATGATGCCTATTGGGGGAGCAGCATTTCAAGGTATGATGAAAGATATGCAAAGATTTTCAAAAAATGCAAGGTCATTATAGACAGAGTAGAAGGGGGATCCTCTGCTATTGCGAAGACAGCCGATAATTTAAAATGCAAGTTTTCGAGTGAATATATGTCTCAACAAATGGAATTAATGGTTTCAATGCAGTTGACAAACCCTACAAATGCTATTGGACTGGCAAAGGAACTTATAGAGAGCTGCTGTAAAACAATTTTAGACGAATTGGGGATTGAATGGAGCAAGAACGATGATGTTCCCCAGCTTACCAATAAAACAATGGGGGCACTAAATTTATTGCCTGCAAATATACAAGAAACAGAGCAAGGCACAGAGGCGATAAAGGCTGTTTTAGGAAATTTAAGAGCTATTCCAACAAAATTAGCTGAAATCAGAAATCCTTTTGGTAGTGGACATGGGAAAAGTGCATCTTTTCAAGGATTAGAAGAACGTCACGCTAAGCTGGCAGTGGGAAGTAGTATTATATTTGTTGATTTCATTTGGAGTACATTTGAAAATCAGAAGAAAACAGGAACAAAGGTGATATAAAATCGAATTCGCCTATAAAATAGGCTATGTACAAAAAGATACAAATATTTGATGGTTAGAAGAGGAACAAATATGTCGAAATTACGAAATTAATTGATATACCAGAAGGAACGGATGTCGTTGAGATTCATAAAAAAATGAATAAATTGCTCTCAAGTGCAAGAAGTAGTGCAAAACCAGGTGAGTGTATTTTATGTGGAAAACCACAGACAAGTTTTTGTAATTCGCATTCGGTTCCTCAGCTATCACTCAAAAACATTGCTGAAAATGGAAAAATATTGCACGCTTCAGCACTGATGGGAATGGAAGTTGTGGATATCGAAAAAGGGGTAAATAACTCCGGTACGTTTCATTTTATTTGTAATGAGTGCGATGGAACATTCTTTCAAGATTATGAAAATGAACAAAATTTGAAGTCACCTCCGACAGATAAAATGCTGGCAGAAATTGCAGTAAAGAATTTGTTATTACAATTATGTAAACGAGGGCAAGAGAAAGAAATATACCGCGAATTGCAAGAAGAGTTCCATACCTATACTAACTTAGAAGATTTAGAAGGGATTAAGGCATTGGATGTAAGGGATTATACAAAGGAGTTACAGTTCCACAAAAACATCGCTGATAAAAACATTAAGGGTGGATATCAAGTATTATATTGGTCTGTTCTACCATATAAAGTTCCTATTGCAATGCAGAGTGCTATTTCTTTAGCAAAAGATTTAGAAGGAAATGAAATTAATAATATTTTTGATATGTCAGAATCGGTAAGAATCCGTGGTATAATTAAGTATGCGAATAAATAGAATCCGTGGTGACGGTATACGAATGTGAGGAGTGTACCGGCTGCGCCTATAAAGAGAACTGCATGAAAGCGAAGGGTAACAAGCGTCTGTATGTTTCTAAAAGCTTTTTGGAGAAATGTGAAGAATCGTATCAAAACATTCAGAGCGAGAAAGGAATTAAGTACCGGATGAATCGCTCGATCCAGGTAGAGGGGGCCTTCGGGGTTTTGAAAAACGACTACGGTTTCTAACGATTCCTGCTACGTGGTAAGAAGATAAAACTGGAGATTCTCTTGCTGAGTATGGGATACAATCTAAATAAACTACATAGAAAAATCCAGAATGAGCGGACTGGAAGCTATTTGATTGATGTCAAAGCGAGTGCATAAATACAAGAAAAACTGTAAGCTTATTAAAGTATGTCAAAAATCAGGAGGAAGTCAATCGAGAATGATGTTTTCCTGATTTTTTCTATATACAGAGCGAGGGTGCCGCTCAATCATCTATTTTGATGATTTTGCGACACCCTCCTGCTTCTTTGCCCGACCACAGCTACAGCAAGGCATTTGAACACTATATGGGAAAAACTCAAGGTCAGCAGACGAAAAATTGGCTGGCCTTTTTACGTGTTATAAATGAAATTGGCTGATGGATTGCGAAAGTGAAAAGGGATCAAAACAACACTATACAAAACCAAAAACATATGGAGGAAACTCTGATTGAAGCATTTGCTGTCTCAGACTCAATTGACTAGGGGAATTTGGACACACGGATCAGTGATGCGGTATCGTCCGTTGGCAACCTAACTGAGGGCTGTTGGAGAGTTAGAAGAGGCCAAATTTATTACAACAGAACAGCGCTTTCGAAAAAGGGTGGTAAAAGTAGTTTAATACATACCATAATGAAATGATCGGATTATGCCAAGGGGATACTCTGCCTTCCCGGTTTCCATGTTATGCGCCGTAACGAGTCGTGGAGGGGACATCCTAATACGGGATAAAGCTTGAAAACAGAGAAAAAAATAAGGCCTTCCGGAATCTGAGGGCCTTATAATCATAGTTCATCCAGCAGGGCTCCCTTGGTCTTGCTGGTTTTATACGGACCGGGAACAACGTTGATTACCTGGGTCTGTCTGAATCCAGATTGTTCACTCTCCTGTGCGGACTGCTTTGTAGAATGGAAGCCGCGGCCATCTGGGATCAATTCTCCGGTGTAGGTGTTTTGGATTTCAATTGCCATCACAGCGTCATGGTATGCCATGGATACAGAAATACGGGGGCGCTTGTTCGGCGCGGATACGCTTGCCTCCAAGGCATTTTCTAAGAGCTTGCCCAGCACAACGCATAAGTCCTCTTCCGCAATTCCCGGGTGTTCCGGTAAGGAAGCATGAATGGACATGGGAACCTGCAATTCTTTCGCCCGGGCGTAATAGTAGCGGAGCAGCACATCGACATAGTAATGATCACAGAAGAAAAGCGGCGAGACAGAGATCCCGGCTTGCGCCATGAAAGAAATTTCAGTCCTCATCCTGTATAAGCAGACGTAAGCGGAACATTCCGTCCTGCACCACGTAATCAATCACAGCATCGTGTTTTTTTGTAAAAGCCAGGATACTCAGGGTATGGATTCCATACTGGTTTTCTTTGTTTAAGGGAACTCCATTTTCATCAAAATTGACAGCGCCCGGGCAGGTATTGGAAATTTCAAAAATGAACCTGGGGGTATCGGTACAGTATAGCTCCAGGCACTTCTCCTTTGCCTCCGGCATCTCCCGCATAGCATCCTTTGCATTTTCTATGGCATTGGCAAACACTGTAGCCAGCTCCATCACATCAACTGGGAGCACAGAAGGAAAATGCAGGTTCGTTTTGACGATAATGCCCTCCTCTTTTGCCTCGGTTAAGTAATAAGTCAAAATATCATTCATTATCAGGTTGTTGCAGTAAGGAACTGGTTCTAAAGGCTCATGCTCTATGGTCCGGCTTAAAAATTCCGCAGCCATGTCAACTTCCTTGTTTTTCAGCATGGCATAGAGGGTCTGTGCCTGATAGTGGGCGTTATTGCGGTACAGAGCGTCCTGATCGGCATGGAGTATCAGCGTGTCCGCATGCTTCTGGAGCGCCAGGACCTGCGCGGTTAAAAGATCGTTCTGCTGGCAGCTCTCCATATGCTGATAGCTTTCCACGAAACTTTTAAATACCGCGGTATAGACGACAGCCATAACGAGAGTAATCACATAAATCTGGATGGTCCCCCAGATGTTATGGATAAAGTGGACTGGAAACAGGCCGCATACGATCAGAAGGATACAGAAGCAGACCGGTATGGCGGCCAGTATCCCCCAATTTAAGGCCAGATTGTCCGCCACCCTTCGGAACAGCTTCCGGACATACCGGTATTCCAGCAGGCCGGTAACCGCAAGCAAGAAAACGCGGAGGACTAAATCGCTGATCCGGCCGCCGTGAAGGGCCGTATTGAGGATAGTTGCGGTAGCGGACAGGATCAGGACGATATCCAGTTGGCTGGCATAGTTAAAAACGGCTTGCATGGCGTGATCGGTTGCCATGAAATAGGTAATGACAAGAGCCGGCATAATGATAGTGAAAATAAAGAGCCGCATGAAGTTCAACCAGCCAAATAAGTTAATCAGAATCCAGGAAGAGATTCCGACGTAAACGAAATAGGCTCCATATACAGCCAGGACCTTCCTCCGGGGGAACTTAAAATCAATTAAAACAAAGATAAGGAGCAGTGTCATGGCGGTGGTGAGAAGCGTTTTAGAAAGTCCGAACAGATAGTCATAATCAAATATCATCCTGTTTCACCCCCTGAATCATGTATTCCATGTAGCGGTGTTTGGCCTCCGAATACGTGCGTGCGATTAACAGTTCTTTTCCATTCTGAAGAGTCAGCCCCTTTTTGTTGATGGTTTTAATACAGCGCAGGCTGACAAGCATGGAGGAGGATATTTTTACGAATCGGGAATCCTTTAAAAGTGCTTGAAGTTCTTGATCGAAGCTGGCACGGCTGGTAACGCTTTCGAAAACTGCGTCATTTGTCAAGTGGTATGTAAAGACATGGTAATTCTGTTCCACATACATGATGAGATCGGTGCGAATGGATTTAAGCCCGTTTTTGGTGCGCACCGTGATATAGGTGTCGGTTCCCTTTAACAAGCTTTCAATCTCCCGGCCCAGAATCCGAAAGAACTTTTCCTTTTCTACGGGCTTTAATAGGTAATGCTGCGCATCAACGGAATAGGAGGCCAGCGCATAGTCCGGAGACACGGTCAGATAGATAATGGCCGCGTGGCTGTCATTTTTCCGGATTACCTGCCCAACTTCAATTCCGTTTTTCCCGTTCATGAGAATATCAAGAAGATAGATGTGATAGGTTTCGTTCTTTAAGCGCTCTAATAAGCGTTCCGAAGAGTCAAACCCGGTTATGGTAGCTCCCGGGTTCGGATGATCTTTTATATATTCTGATACAAGGTCCTGAATCCGGTTCAGATCCAGAGGCTCATCGTCACAGACTGCAATTTTTAACATGATTTAATACCTCCCAAACTGGTTACAAAGTCAAAAAAATTGCTAAGGGGTGTCGATTTAGTGTAAAAAGGTGTCAATTTAGTGTAAGGCCACAAATTTGATTTTTTTTGTGTTAAGATGAAACCAATGGTATTTGGGAAAGTATTTAAGCTAATCATAGCTTAGCCGGAAGTAAAAGTCAAAATGATTTTAGGTGGAAATCCCCGGAAGTTCAGTGAAAAATGCAGTCACAGGGGCTGTATTTTTTGTACCCATTTTTAAGAAAGAGGGGGGTGACTTTAATGTACAGAACGCATATGGCATATAATTCAAGACAGACAGAAGTCTGTCCTTATGCGGTACAAAAATTCAAACTGTTTATATAAAGGCGCTTGCCCCCTTGATACCATCGGAGGACAGGCGCCCTTTTGTGCTTTTTTGAAAGTTGAGAGATAACCGGAGTAAACGAACAGAAAAGAAGCGGAATACCCGGCGATTGCAAATGCGATTACGATATTTGCTTTCGATGACATTGAAAATCAGGAGCTGTCTATCTTAGTCCACCAGACGTCAGAGGGAAGCCAAATTGTCTGGGTGGGTGAAGATGAGCGGTTCGGTGTCGCTTCCTGCCGGGCGAGGGCAGTCAATTTTTTGATGAAGCCGGCGACAGAAAAAGGAATCTGGATTTCGTTGGGGCGCTGCAACAGAATACTTAGGGAGGAACATACCGGCTACGGTTAGATTATGTGGACTGGGAGGTTAAAGATGATTACCTTTTTCATTGCACTTGTACTTTTGATTATCGGGTATTGCACTTACGGCAGGTTGGTGGAGCGGGTATTTGGGCCGGATGACCGGGAAACGCCTGCAGTCAGTATGGCGGACGGTGTGGATTACGTGGAAATGCCGACGTGGAAGGTGTTTTTAATCCAGTTGCTAAACATCGCAGGAACGGGGCCGATCTTCGGAGCACTCATGGGAGCTGTGTTCGGGCCGGTTGTGTTTCTCTGGATTGTATTTGGTTCCATCTTAGGAGGCGCAGTCCACGACTATATGACAGGTATGATTTCCAGCCGCATGGGAGGAGCCTCCGTATCGGAGATTGTGGGGCGCTATTTAGGAAATGGCATGAAGCAGATCATGCGGATATTTTCCGTGGTGCTTCTGGTTTTAGTGGGGACGGTATTCGTGACAAGCCCGGCGACACTGATTGCCATGCTGACGCCGGAAAGCCTGAATGTTCCGTTCTGGGTAGCGGTGATCCTGGCCTATTATCTGTTGGCGACCTTGTTGCCTATCGACAAGCTGATTGGGAAGATCTATCCGGTGTTTGGCGTGATCTTGATTTTGATGGTGATCGGAGTGGGCGGAGGCATTCTCATCAAGGGATACCAGATCCCGGAGCTGGCTCTGCAAAACCTGCATCCGTCAGGAAGGCCGGTCTGGCCGTATCTGTTTGTGACGGTGGCCTGTGGAGCGGTATCCGGATTCCACGCCACCCAGTCGCCCATGATGGCCCGGTGTATGAAAAGCGAGAGGGACGGGCGGAAAATATTTTACGGAGCCATGATTTCCGAAGGCGTGATCGCTCTGATCTGGGCAGCGGCCGGAGTAGCGTTCTATGGTTCCACCGGAGGATTGCAGGAAGCGTTATCGTCTCTGGGGCAATCCGGGGTGGTGTATGAGATTTCCACCTCTCTGTTAGGCATTGTGGGAGGCGCGCTGGCAGTAGTGGGAGTGGTGGTTTGCCCGATTACATCGGGAGATACTGCGTTCCGAAGCGCCAGACTTACCCTTGCGGACTGGTTCCGGGTGGACCAGAACCGGATCGGGAAGCGGCTGATCCTTGCGGCGCCGCTTCTGGCAGTTGGCGCCTGGCTGACACAGCTGAATTTTGATGTGATCTGGAGGTACTTTTCCTGGAGCAACCAGACGCTTGCTATGATCGCGTTATGGGCGGCAGCCATGTATCTGACTGAGAATAAAAGAACTTGGGCCTGCTTTATGGCAGCATTGCCGGCCATGTTTATGTCGGGGGTGAGCAGCACGTACATCTTAATGGCTGACGAAGGGTTCCGGCTTACGAAAGGAATTGCCTACCCGGCCGGAATCGTGTTCTCACTTGTATGCATGGGGATATTTTTAAAAAGCAGAGCAAAAAGAAAGATGTAAGCGGACAGTAGAGCGCCTGCTGGCGTGGGTAAGGAGATAGCTTATCAGCAGCCGTTGATATTTATTGAAAAATATGAATTGGGAGGTAATATTAAGGGATATGCAAAACGCAAACGGCCGTTTGCTTTGTTGCTGTGCGCGGCACTGTTGTTCTCGCAGCCGGTACATGCCGTTTATGCAGAGGAGATACAGGCGGATAACGGGGGATTATGTGAACACCATCCACAGCATACTGCCGACTGTGGATACAAGGAGGCCGTACCGGGCTGCCCCTGCGGCCATAAACACACGGCGGACTGTTATACGGACACGCTGAAATGCGGCTATGATGAGGAGGGCGTGCAAACCGCGTCCGGCAGTGACGCGGGCCACGATCACACACAGGAATGCTATGTGCGGGACTGCCCGCATGAGCGGGGGGAGCATGACGCCGGCTGCGGGTACATAGAAGCCGTAAAGGGCCGCCCCTGCGGTTATGTCTGCGAAGTCTGTAAGATAAATGACAGCGGACAGAAGGAAACTGACGGTGGAAACACGCTGTCTGCGCCGAGAGGAACGGAGCAGAAAACCGTGCGTCGGACGGACAAAGTGGTAACACGCATTATGGTCTTTGACATACTGGGTACTGAGGTACAGAACCGTCTTGTCCCGGCCGGTACGGAATGGGAGGCTCTCGCGCTGCCAGTGACGCTTAGGGCCAAAGGTTATATCTTGGCAGACGATACAGATCCACAGCCGGAACCTCTGACTGTGAAGGGAATTACCTGGGAGATTGACCCCGATCACGAGTTAAATGACGGTAATGGTACATATAGTCCGGAGATTGGAAGCTACTGCCTGACACCGGTTCTGCCGCAGGGGTATGAGCTGGACTATGGCGTGAAGCTGCCGGAAATCTATGTGAGGATTGATGGGCAGATGAATCTGGACGGGGGACAGGGTAGCGGCAGTATATCCCCCCACTTCCGACTAGATGATGCAGACTGGCCCAGTGTCGAAAGGGAATTGTTGTTGAAAGCGGATGGTGAAAGCACGTTGCTGCCCGTATCTGGCTCAGTACCGTACGGGGAGTATGAAATCTGGGAAAAAATCGGCACCAGCGACCCGGTTCCTACGGGTGCTTTTGTGACCGTGCCTGGAGATCAGTATGCAACAGTTGACCACTATACCGTCATCTTTTACGATGGCGTCACGCCTTATACGACGGACGGATTAGAACCCCAGATCGTTTTGAAAGGAAAGAAAGCAGAGAAACCATCAGAACCGGTGAAAGACAGTTATACCTTTGACAAATGGGTGACGGCGAACGGGGGGAGCAGCGAGTTCACGTTTGACAGCCCCATTCAGCAGCAGACTAACGTCTATGCGGCCTGGACAAGCCAACCTCTTTATGATCGGGATGATGTAGCGGCGTTCCAGGCGTTGCTGGATCAGTATCCGTCGGAATTTGCCGGCTGCCTTGACCCTCATAGTCCGGACACATGGGGAAGTGGCGTGCAGCCTGTGGTGACATGGAGCGTAGAATGGCCGAAGCAGATCACAGGGCTGGATTTCAGCTTTGGCCTGACGGGAAAATTAACAGGGTGCCTGGATGTGTCCGGACTGGAAAACTTAACTCAATTAAACTGTTCGAGGAACAACCTGACCGGTTTGACGCTTCCGGGAAGCCTTGTGAAGCTGAACTGTGAGGATAACACCCTGACGGCTTTGGATGTGTCTGGACTGACCCTGACGAACCTTCTGTGCGGCGCGAATCCGCTGAACTCCTTAAGACTGCCAGGGGGAAATGAATTAGCGGTTCTGGCGGGAGAGGGCGGGACGGTTTGGCTGGATGAGATCATCTACCGCCCGAATAAGAAAACCAGGATTAAATTAAGGGCGAAGCCGGATAGCGGGAACGGCTATTTCTTAAAGGAATGGCTGGATCAGGATGGAGCCGTAATGGGCACGGATGAGGCGGTTGAAGTTGTCTTAACAGGCATAGCGACTATAACACCGGTATTTGCAAAGGAGGGACAGTATCGGGTTACAGTAAACGGAAGCTATGCATCACCAGATACAGGAGAAGGAAGCTATACGGCTGGTGAGACGGTGACGGTCCGGGCCGGAGCAAGGAGCGGATACCGCTTTGCAGGATGGACATCCGTGGACGGAGTCGGTTTCTCTGATGCCTCAAAAGAGACTGCCACCTTCATCATGCCGGACCAGGATATAACGGTGACGGCGGGCTGGAAAGCCATAGAAAGCGAGTCCAGTGGAGGAGGCGGCGGGTCCTCTGACGGTTCCGGCGCCGCTCATACCGTAACGACGTCTTCCAAAAGCATAACCAATGTGACTGCTGCGGCAGATGGCGGCAGCGTAACAACGACACAGACCACTACAACGGACAGCAGCGGAAAGAAAACAACAGTATCCTATGAGGTTTATAAGGATGCGGCTGGAACTATAACAGGAAGTACGACAACCGTGACAACCGACCGTGTGACAACGGCGACCGACCAGGGAAAGACAACCGTAACCGTGAAGCCGGAGGCGTCCGCCGTCAACAATGCGGCGGGAACTGCTGGAGCAACCAGCCAGAATCCGTTAGAGGTTCTGGTGACGGTTCCACAGACGGTCATCAACGAGATACAGAAGCCGGAAGTAAATGCCGTGACTGTAAATATTGTGATCCCGAAGGCAACTGCGGATAACCAGGCAGTCGGGATTGCAGGGACAGTGATCGGAAGGGATGTGGTTCAGGCTGCCAGGGATTCCGGAAAGAAACTGGAAGTGACACTCCGGAATGAGTCAGGAACTGTGAAAGCCGTATGGTCCTTTGACGGCCAGGCCATGAAGAACGTGGCTGGAGAAACGACCGAACTTAGCCTGGGCGTACACACGGCACCGGTTCAGTCAGCCGATCCAATCGCAGCAACTGTAAAAGAGCCGGTTGCAGCAAGAGGAGCCGAAAACGGTCTTGTGTTGAAGCTTTCCAGCGCCGGGACACTTCTGACACCGGCGAAGCTGACCGTACCGGCCACAGGCCAGACAGGTTTTGCACCAGGAACCACGGTTACCTTATATCGGTACGGTGAGGCGACAAAGGCATTGACCGCAGCTTCGGGCGTGTATACCGTGGACGAGAATGGAAATGTAACGGTTGATATTCCAACCGGAACCAATACAGGCGCCAATGAAATTTATGTTCTTCTGGCAGGCCCGGCACAGGGCGCTAAAGGCATTTATGCCATACAGAAAGGGGATACGCTCAATAAAATCAGCAGACAGTATGGGTGCAGCGCGCAGGATCTTCTTGTACTGAATCCGGGACTGGATATTTACAACCTGCAGGTTGGACAGAGGTTGAACGTACCTGGAAAGGTACAATAACCGGATTGATTTTGTTGTGAATAGGTTCTGAAGGAGGGGATGGCGTGACATAGGGATTTCGGTTGCGCCGTCCCTCCTGCGTTCCACCTGACCGATTTGCTGTTTCTTATGATAATCGGTGCCTGCGCTGACAGCCAGGCGGCATAGGAGGAATTGGCGCACAGAACGATGGATATACCAGCTTTGGAGGTGGGTTATGCTTTTCAATAAGAAATTTTCTTCGCTATTTGTGATTTTTTTGTCAATCATATGCATTTCCGGTACGGCTGCTGTCTGCCGGTTTTGTTTTACAGAACCGGTGGCTGCGGAGGCAGAGTATTCCCCGGAGCAGCTGTATCGGGCGGCCGTGTTGGACGCGGTTATGGCGGAGGAGGATGAGATCCTTCCGCTGGTAACCATCACACAGGACAGCCCGTTGGTGACCTGGAAGGACGGAAACGTTCTTCTGGTGACGCTGAATGATCAGCCGGAGCGGTATGTAGAAGGAGAAATTCTGGAGCTTCCGGAGGAGGTATGGACCTTTACGGACAAGGAAATCGCAGCGTGGTATCCGGAACACAAAAAGGGAGTGACAGACTGGACGCAGCGTTTGAAGCAGTTGGTAGGGGTCCAGCCAGACGGGAATTACACCCATGTGACAGCCATGTGGGTGTCTCCGGAAGATATATGCAGGCCGGCTTATTTAACCGATATCACCACAGATGAAATGCAGAATGTACTGCCGGAGGATACAACCGAGGAGTACC
Source organism: Enterocloster asparagiformis (assembly GCA_018380885.1). GTDB lineage: Bacteria > Bacillota > Clostridia > Lachnospirales > Lachnospiraceae > Enterocloster. The sequence continues at coordinate 85,283 of JAGZSY010000012.1, read as the reverse complement.
GGGAATGGTTTGAGAACAATATCCTCTGGTCCTATTTTGACAGCTCCTACCCATGGACCAGGCTGGGGTACACCTATGACTGGGCGGCGGACAGCGGGGAATATGGAGTGACTGAGTTCTTAGTCCGGCCGGGAGCGGTTGTGACCATCGAGTACACCGATACGGTTAATCAGTTTGTGGAACGGCTGGAAAAAGAATAGAATTTGATTAGCGAACTAAAACAGAGGGCGAATCAATATGCCTCAGAGCTGGCGTCCAAATCGTCGCTATGACGGCAAATGCTTAGGATGTATATAAATAAAGATAGCTTCAAAGGGCAAACAGTTTTGGCTCGCGCTTTTTACAGCGCAGAGCCATTTCCTGTTTTCACCGCATGAATCCCCCTAAATAGGCGGCAGCGCGATAACTTCGGCCTCATGGATGCCGCCGGCAATTAGCTTCTCTTTTCCGGCCTTAAAAATATCAAGGGCCAGGCTCTGTAGCTCCGATGCAAACAGTTCCACATCTCTTTCTTCCAGACTTTTCAGCAGGACTGCGGTTGACCGGGAGTCGAATCTGAAATCATAAGGCTTCATATCATTCAGAGGGTAACCCAGATACTGAAAGTGCATCAGCCCGCCCAATATCTGTTTTAAAGCCGGTGACTGCGCGTTCTCGCTCAGCAGGACAAAGCAGACTCCGAAGGTCATGTAATAATCCCTGGAAATAATAATGTTTTGCAGCCAAGATACCGTGCTTTGAATGGAGCTGTCCGTAAGCATAGGAAAAACAGATCGGGCTACATCTTTACAGATGATCAGGATAATCTGCATGCTCTGCAGATATTGCAGCAAAGCTTTTTTCAAATTGGGCGTGGTAAAACTGGAAATCGGCGCCGGGTTATCCAGCCCTACCAGCACACGTGTCCCTTTTCCGGGGGTGGTTTCTACTATGCCGATGTCGCTTAGTATTTTTACGGCGCGTCGGACCGTTATCAATGGCACAGAATACTGCTTCGCCAGGGAAGAAAAGGATGGGAGATATTCCTGGTTCCCGAAAGAAGAGTAAATTTGCCGGAGCAGTTTCATAGCCAAATTAAAATTGACCAGCGGACGTTCTGAGAAATAATTCCACTCATATGGGATTGGCTCAACGGGATACTCGCAAGGAGGCAATGATTCGTAATAATGGTGTTCCCCCTCAATGTGTTTCTGGTAAAGACATACCAGCAAAGCTTTCAGCCGTCCATAATCCGATGACCTGCACAGAGAAAGTATCTGTTCAGTTTCTTTTTTTAAGTAGGTCATGTATCCATAGATATATGCCTTATCCTTCAGCCGCATAATCGTGGAGTGGCCAAAGAAACTTGTGCTTAAATATAAGTTGAGAAACAGAGGATTCCCCAGGCATTTCAGGACATGAAAAAAAAATTCGAAGAACGGGTATTCATTATAAGGCGACATCCGGTTATAGATTTCAGTGAGCGTTTTCAAATCATCGTCACCGCACAGCTTCAGACCTTGCAGCATGACCTCCGGCCAGATTACCAGCATTGTATCACACAGGTCCAAAAGTGCATCTTTTGTGGCATAGCTGTAAGCCATATATTCCGTCCGGCACACCTCTTCTTTGGCATTATAAGTTACAATTGCACTCCGCCCCTGGCTTAAGGACACATAGTGATCTTCCTGTAATAGCTTCAGGGCATTGTGGATCGTACAGCTTGAAACATTAAAGGTTTTGCAAAGCTCAGACACTGTAGGAAGACTCGAACCGGTAGGATACAAGCCAAAATGAATGCAGTTAAACAGGTGTTTGTAAGCCATATTGTATAAATTTAGTTCATCCAAATTTTGTCCATCCTCCTAAAGCCAATGTTTTCTTTATTTTATCATTTCCCCGACATGAAAGATACTATTTTATTGAATTATTTTTGAACATCGCTTATAATAAAAAATATAAGTTGAGCATAATAAGAAATGCTTAGAACAGTTTTGGAATCGAGGCAGGGGGATACGTGGGCCGTACAGTCCCTGCGAGACCAGTCCGCCGCAGGAGCGGAAGCGTTGGAGCGGATAGCTTTTAGAAGGTCGCTCTCCTGAACACAGGCTGGGCGGTATGGAGGTGCTCGTATGTCTTTGTTTGATATAAATCCAGACCCGGAGGAAGCGTTCTTATACAAAACAATATCGTCAATCTGCAGCGACTATTTATATATCTGGGATTTGGAAGGGGACGTCCTTTTGGCGTCCCCCAATATGGTTTCTGATCTGGGTCTTGCCGGGAATCGACTGACCAACTGCTCTCAACTAGACATCAGATGGGTTCATCCCCATGATCGGGAGCGGGTGCGTGAGCAGTACCGAACGTTTATCGACTCGGAGGAGGAGAGCCTGAATTTGGAGTACCAGGCTCTAACCGCAAACGGCAGCTATATCTGGTTGAGCGGCCGGGCGAAAATTAAACGGGACGTTGCGGGCAGGCCGTTGCTGATCGTGGGCACTCTGCGGAATATGGAGCAGTATGGGGGCGTGGATCAGGTGACAGGACTCCTGAAGCACAGCTCCGGCCGTGACAGCTTTGAACGTACGCTGGAGGGCAGGGCGGGGTTTCACGGGGAGCTGCTGCTTTTGGGAATCGATGGTTTTAAAGATGTCAATATCCTCAACAGCCACAGCTTTGGGGACCTGGTGCTGCGCACAACAGCTCAGGATATTCTAAAGATGCTCCCGGAACAGGTGAAGCTTTACCGGTATGACGGAGATCAGTTTCTGCTCTCCGGAAATAATGTCCGGCGGGAGGAGATGCTTCGGATTTACGAGGATATCCGGCGGTATGCCTCCGGGCCTCACCGGGTAAACGGATGCGCCTGCCGGTTCACGGTTTCCGGGGGCATCATCGCCTACCCGGAGGAGGCGCACAGCTGGGTGGAACTGGAGAAAGGGGCCTGCGCCGCTCTAAGGCAGGCCAAGGAGAATGGGAAAAACCAATGTGTGGAATTTACGTCAGGGCTGCTCGATGAGCTTCAGCTTTCCCATTGCCTGGCGCAAAGCGTGGACAATGGTTATCAGGGATTCCGGCTGGTATTCCAGCCAATCTGCGGAGCAGATACCCTGGATGTACGGGGGGCGGAGTCGCTTCTGCGGTACCGGATGCCGGATGGCAAGGAGATATCTCCTGTGGAGTTTATCCCTCTGCTGGAAAGCAGCCGTCTGATCCTACCCGTAGGCCTGTGGGTACTTGAACAAGCCATCATTGCCTGCAAAGTCTGGACAGAGCAAAATCCCGACTTTGTAATGGATGTCAATGTTTCCTTTATGCAGCTGCAGGACCCCGGCTTCTGTGACAAGGTAGAGGCGCTGCTGGAAAAGTACGGCCTGCCAGCGCGCAACCTGGCGTTGGAATTGACGGAGAGCTACTTCATAACAAACGATGCCAATGTCAACGATTCGCTGGAACGCTTAAACGAGATGTGTATCGAGCTGTCCATGGATGATTTTGGCACCGGCTACTCCTCCCTTGGCCGCCTGGCTGAAATCGGTATGGACGTTGTGAAGATTGACCGCTATTTTGTAAAGGCCCTGCATATCAGCCAGTATAACCACGACTTTGTGGAGTCTGTCATCCGCCTGTGCCATAACCTTGGCAAATCGGTATGTATGGAGGGCGTTGAGACAAAGGAGGAATGGGAGACCATCAGCCTGCTCAACGCGGATATGGTTCAGGGCTTTTATATTTCCAGACCAATGGAAGCGGAGGTGTTTTTCCAGAAATATCTTACCTCGGCCTATGACGGAAGATTCCAGGAAAACGCCACTGATAGGATGAGGTTCCAAAAAAGGCTGGCAAACAGCAAGGAGCTGCTGTTTGCCATGATGAATGCAACGCCTCTGTGCCTCATGCTCTGGAACCGGCAATCTGAAATCATGGCCTGTAATGAGAAAGCGGTTCAATTGTTCCGGGCAGAAGGAAAAGATGAGATTATAGAACATTTCTACCGGTTTTCACCTCTGCATCAGGCGGATGGACGTACTTCCATTGAAATGGTGCATGAAAAAATCGAGGAGGCATTCGCTGCCGGGTATTCAGAATTCAGGTGGCTGCACTGTGATAAAGAGGGGGAGATTATTCCGGTGGAGGTGATTTCGGTACGGCTCCCTTACCGGGAGGATTTTGTTGTGGCCAGCTATACCCGGGATCTCCGTGGGGAAATCGAATTGGAAGAAAAACGTTCGAAGTTCCGGATGCGTCTCAAGGCGTTGCTGGATGCGACGCCGCTCTGCCTCAATCTCTGGGATAAAGAGTTTCACAACATTATGTGCAACCGTGAGGCGCCGAAGCTGTTTGGATTGGACAGCGAACAGGAATACCTGGATCATTTTAACCTGCTGTCCCCTGAACATCAGCCGGACGGCAGTCTGAGCTCTGAGAGGGCGAAAGAGAAAATCAGGGAGGCGATGCAGGTGGGACGCGTCCAGTTTAACTGGCTGCACCAAAAACCAGACGGGGAATTGATTCCTGCTGAAATTACGCTGGTGCGTATGGATGGACTGGAGGAGGACGGCAGCGCCATGGTTGCCGGCTATACCAGAGATCTTCGCGATCAGCTCAGGGCTGAAAAGGCGGAACGTCTGATGGCAAGACGTGTCCGGGCCATGGTGGATTCCTCGCCCCTTGCCTGTGTACTCTGGAACATGCGGCAGGAGGCGCTGGATTGCAACCAGGTTGCCGTTGAAATGCTGGGGGCCACGGATAAAGATGAGGTGCTGCATGATTTTGACAGCTTTATGCCGCTCTATCAGCCGGATGGATCTGTCAGCGTGGAGAAGAGAAAAAAGACAATGAGCGAAATCCAAAATAACAGGCGCTATGTTTTTGAGTGGGTCTACGCAAACAGGAATGGGGAGAGCATCCCATGTGAGGTCACGCTGGTGAAGGCGGTCATCGGAAACACCGATGAGGATATCATTATAGCCTACAGCCGGGACCTGCGTGAACTGAAACGCACAATGGAAATCATTGAACGGTTGAAGAGGCAGGCGTGCTATGATGCCCTAACGGGCTGCTTAACCCGCGAATATTTTATCGAAATACTGGCGGGGCAGCTACAGAAAGGGACGGGAGCAGGCCCTGTGGTGCTGGGGCTTCTCGACTTGGACGGGTTCAAGAATGTCAATGATACCTATGGCCATGAGGCAGGCGATATGACCCTGAAACGTGTCACGAAAAAGGTCAGGGAGTTTCTGCCGATCGACACGGTGGTTGGGCGGTTCGGAGGGGATGAATTCCTGTTCCTGCTGTATGAGGCAGAGCATGAGATTGTATCCCGGATGCTGAGCCGTCTGGTGGAGGAGATTCCGCACATGCGGATGGAATATCAGGGAAACATTTTTACAAGCTCCATCAGCATTGGCGCTGTTTTCCAAAAACCGGAGGATGCCTGCCCGGATGATCTGATCCGCCGGGCAGATGACGCGCTCTATCAGGCAAAGCGAAATGGCCGTAACAGAAGCGTCCTGATATAGGTGAGCGTTAAGATACATATATGGATTGGAATCAGTCAAAACCTTCTCATACACGATGGAAGGCAGAGTGTGATCTGTAGCATGACGATCCGGGAGGTATACTGTGAACGAAACTTTTTTTGAACGATTTATTATAAACCAGCAAAATCTGGTGGCGTACGCAACAGATACGGATACCAACAAAATAATATATATGACACAGGCCGCCGCCTCCCTGTACGGATTTGAGCATGCGCAGGACACTTATGGGAAAAAATGCTATGAGCTGATTCAGGGGCTGGATCGTGTCTGCTCATTCTGTACGAACAGTAAACTGGTGCCAGGACAGCCATATCATTGGGAGCATTACAATGAAAAGCTCCAGATGTGGTTTGACATCACAGATACCTTGGTTTTGTACGAAGGGGAATATCGCCGGCTTGAAATCGCGCGGGATATTACAGCTCAAAAAGAAAAGTTTGACCGCGTTTCGAGCCGCCTTACAATGGAAGAAACGTTGGTGGACTGCATTCAAACGCTTTCCAGCGAGGCAGACGTCAACGCGGCAGTGAACCGCTTTTTGGAAACCATATGTCGCTTTTATGCAGCTGACCGGGCATATATTTTTGAATACGAAGAGAATCACATCAATAATACCTTTGAATGGTGCGTCCCTGGTATCCAGCATCAGATTGAAGTTCTGCAGGATATTCCGATGGAATACATCAGGGACTGGAACCACAAATTTAAGCTTGACGGAGAGTTTTTTATCACCTCGCTGGACAAGGACCTGGCAGTTAATTCACCTGATTACCGCATATTAAAGGCCCAGGGAATTGAAAGCCTTGCCGCGGCTCCGCTCAAAAAAAACGGCCGGATAATCGGTTTCCTGGGTGTTGATAATCCGACGGAAAGCACGGAGGACCTGTCCTTGCTCCGCAGCGTATGCAGCTTTGTATTGGAGGAAATGGAGCGGCGCAGGCTGATCCGGAATCTCGAATTATTCAGCTATACGGATTTACTTACCGGCCTGCAGAACCGGAACAGCTTTATAAAAATGTTGGACAAGCTTTCCAATCAGACCCTGTGTTCCTTAGGCGTCATCTATATCGACATCAATGGGATGAAGAAAATCAATGACAGCAACGGCCATGAATATGGGGACCGGGTGATAAAAAAAGTAGCAGATATCCTGAAACTGCACGTGGAACATGAAGCGTATCGGGTGGGCGGGGATGAGTTTACGGTGCTTTGCCCCAATATAGACAAGCAGGATTTTAATGTGCTTACCCAGAAGCTGATCCTCGATTTTGATAAGAACAAAGAGTATGACGTATCCATTGGCCACACCTGGAAAGAAGGAAATGTATCGGCCGACGAAGAAATTCGGAAGGCCGATGACTTAATGTATGCAGAAAAGCAGCAGTATTACCATGCCATTCTCCAAGGCGACAAAATGGCACGGGCCGGAATTGCCACGGAGCTTTTGCGGGATATTGCCGACCACCGCTTCGAGGTCCATTATCAGCCTCAGATCTGCCTTAAAACCGGGCGGATTATCGGCGCGGAAGCCCTGGTGCGCAAAAGGAGCAAGCGGGGAAGCTTAATCCTGCCGGATCGTTTTATTCCCCACTACGAACGGGAGCGTGTAATCTGCCATTTGGATTTATTTGTATTCCAGACAGTCTGCGCTGATTGGCGGAACTGGAAAAATCAGGGAATCGAAACACATATTTCCTCTAATTTCTCCCGTGTTACGCTGATGGCCTCCGATATTGTGAGGCAGATCAAACAGATCTGTCAGGAATATGGAGTTCCCGCGGAGAAGATTACCATAGAGGTAACCGAAAGTATCAGCAAATTGGAGCCGCAGCAATTGATTGACCTGATGAACCAGATTGTTGCGGAGGGTTTTTCTGTTTCATTGGATGATTTTGGATCGAAATACTCCAACCTGTCTATTCTGACTACACTTGATTTTGACGAGATTAAATTCGACAAATCTCTGGTCGATAAATTGAGCAGCGATGCCAAGAGCCGTATTGTCATGAAGAACACGATGCAGATCTGCCGCGAGCTTCCCATGACACGTTCTTTGGCGGAAGGGATTGAGACGATGGAGCAGTTGGATCTGCTGCATCAGTATCATTGTGATTATGGACAGGGCTACTATTTTGCCAAGCCGATGAGTGCGGAAGCGTTTTTGGAATTATTAAAGAAGGAGCAAATGCTGGGAACCTCTGTTTTGATTCGGTCTGATCAGCAGGGAACGGAGAGAATAGAATGATTCTGGCCGAAAGAAATAATTTACCGGGGGTAAACCAATGAAAAAGCATATAGGAATCCTATTTACGTTGCTTCTGGGGCTGCTTGTGGCGATCAGTGTGATTGCGATCCGGCAGATTTCGGATATTCGGGATTACTCGAAACTGATTAATTACGTAGGGATTGTAAGGGGGGCTTCCCAAAGGGTGGTGAAGCTGGAGACGAATCACTGTCCGGATGATGAATTGGTTGACTATGTGGAGGAAATTCTGAATGAATTATTAACCGGACAGGGCCGGTACGGGCTGGTCCTGGCTGACAGCGTGATATACCGGAATAACCTGAACCTACTGAGGCAGCAGTGGGATACGGTAAGGGAAGAGATTGATGAGGTGAGGCAGGGGGAGGACAGCGGCTTGCTGTTGGATTCCAGCGAGAAATTATTTGAGGTTGCCAATGATACGGTTTTTTCCATTGAGCAATATTCCATCGAAAAGGCGGAAAAGACGGCGAGGATGATTTCTGTTACCGCGCTGTTCACCACCATTGCGTTTGCAGCAGCCGTTTACTTTTATATCCGGAAATTCTTTCAGCTGAAGGTTGCTAATAAAAAGCTGGAAGGCTTGGCATACCGGGACGAGCTGACGGGGGCATACCATATGGAGCGGTTCTATGCAGAGGTAAACCGTATGATAGCCCAAAATCCCGACACAAAATTTGCTGTTTTATATGTGGATTTTGAGAATTTTAAATACGTTAACGATGTATTTGGATACTCATATGGGGACGAACTGTTGAAAGGCTATGCCCGTGTCGCCATGAATCACCTGAGGGAAAATGAACTGCTGGGCCGCGAGATGGCGGACCGGTTTGTGATTCTGCGCCGTTATGAGAGACGCGACGATTTGCTGAAAACACAGGAGCAGGTGGACGAGGAATTCTTAAATTCCAATCTTGTCAAATCAAACCGCCATATGATGACAATTGCCGGAGGCATTTGCTGCGCAGAGGATTTAGAGGAGGCGCCGGAGGCGGTCATGATGGTTAACCGTGCCAATTTTGCCCAGAAAGAAGTAAAAAATAAGCCGGGAAAATGCTATGCGTTTTATGGGGAGGAGATTAGACGAAAGCTGATTGCCGAGATGGCGGTAAAGGACCGCATGCAGGAGGGCTTAGATAATGAAGAGTTTGTGGTCTATATGCAGCCCAAGGTCGGGGTAAAGGACGGCGCAGTGAAGGCCGCGGAGGCGTTGGTGAGATGGGAGGTCCCCGGAGAGGGGCTTCTCTCGCCGGGGTTCTTTATTCCGGTGCTGGAAAAGAACCATTTTATCGGCAAGGTGGACAGGTACGTCTTTGAGAAGGTATGTATCTGGCTTCGCCAGCGTATGAAAAAAGGGGAGACTGTGGTGCCTATTTCTGTCAATGTGTCAAAAATTCAGTTCTACAGTCCGGATTTTATCCGCGTATACGCGGAAATCAAGAATAAATATGAAATACCGGACAAGATGCTGGAGCTGGAGTTGACGGAATCCGCGGCATTTGAGCATGAGGAGTACTTATTGCAGGTGGTCAGAGAGCTGCATGAGAATGGATTTCTGTGTTCTCTTGATGACTTCGGCACAGGATACTCCTCGCTGGGACTTTTGAAGAACCTGCCAATTGACGTATTGAAGCTTGACGGCGTGTTTTTCCGGGTGAGCGTGGATGTGAACCGGGAGCATACCATTTTGAAATATATCATCAATATGGTGAAACAGTTGAATATCAGTACAGTTGCCGAGGGCGTTGAGCAGGAAGAACAGGTAGAATTTCTGAAATCTGTGGACTGTGATTTAATCCAGGGATTTGCCTTCTACAGACCGATGACCATTGGGGAATTTGAAAAGGTTCTCGACAGAGATAAAGCGTGGGGGTGATGGACGGACGTAAGCGCTTTTAACGGGAGGAAAAATAATTATGAGGAATTTAAAAGTCAGCAGAAAACTTATGATCTCGTATGTATTTGTTTTGAGTTTATTGGTTATCAGTATTGCTGTGAGTATTGGAAACTTAATCAGTATCAGGTCAAAGGTGGAGGTGTTCTATAGCGGCCCATTCAAAGTGCTGAATGCGGCGAATACGGTTAATTCCAGTTTTGAGGCGATGCAGAAATCTGTATTCCGCGCCATCTCCAGTACCAATCAGGAGAATACAAAGCAAGCGTTGGATAATGCCAGGGCGTGTGAAAGTAAGATTCAAGAACAGATTCCGATTATCCAAAAAGATTTTTTGGGAGATCAGGCAATTGTTGAGCGGCTTCAGGAGGCGCTCAATGAGCTTGCGCCACAGCGTGAACATGTGCTGGAGCTTGCGGTGCAGAATCAAAAGGAAGAAGCCGCCGCCTATATGGAAGCAAACAATATCATAACCATCCGTAAAGCACAAGTGGAGCTGGATGAACTGATTGAAATAGCGGACAAGAAAGCAGATGCGCTGATCGTGAATCTGCGTGCTGCGCAGACGAAATTCATTTTCATACTATCTGTATTGGGGATAACCAGCGTACTTGTAAGCATCCTTTTTGGCGTTTATATTACCCGCAGCATCACCAGACCTATTAAGGAACTGGAGGCCGCGGCCAAGCAGATGGAGCAGGGACATCTGAAAATCGATGTAAAATATAGATCAAGGGATGAATTGGGAAGCCTTTCAGACAGCATGCGGCAAATGTCGGACAAGATTTCCTATTACATGAACGCGATTTCCAAGGTTATGCAGCAGCTGGCGGACGGTAATCTGGAAATCCCGGGTTATGATGCTTTCCAGGGGGATTTTCTGCCTGTGCAGGAGGCGCTGTTTATTGTACTTCACTCTCTGAACGAGACAATTTCAGAAATTAATATGTTTTCCGACCAGGTTGCCAGCGGGGCAAACCAAGTTTCAAGCGGCGCACAGGTACTTTCGCAGGGTGTCATTGCTCAGGCCGGTTCGGTGGAGGAACTGGCAACGACAATGTCGGAAATATCTGAGCAGGTGAAGGAGAATGCGGAAACCTCACAATTGGTAAAGGCAGCGGCAGGTGAAATGGGGGCAAATATGCTGGCCTGTAACCAGCAGATGCAGGAAATGAAGAATGCGATGGAGGAAATCAGTGTAAACTCTACGCAAATCAGAAAAATCATCAAGACGATTGATGATATCGCATTCCAGACCAATATCCTGGCGCTGAATGCCGCTGTGGAGGCGGCCCGGGCGGGCGCGGCTGGCAACGGATTTTCCGTAGTAGCCCAGGAAGTGCGGAATTTGGCCAATAAGTCATCAAATGCTTCTAAGAGCACAGAGGCGTTGATTGAGCAGTCTCTCGCTGCGGTTGATCAGGGAAGAAAATTAGCGGAAGAGGCTGCGGCCTCGCTGATGAATATAGCTGGTGGTACTGATGAGATGATATCTAAGATAAACCAAATCGCGGAGGCTTCAAAAAGGCAGGCAGACGCCACTGAAATGGTCTCCGCGGGTATCGACCAGATATCCGTTATCGTACAGACCAACTCCGCCACCGCAGAGGAGTCGGCCGCTGCGTCTGAAGAACTTTACGGGCAGTCCCAGTATCTGAAAAGCAGGGTAAGCCGCTTTCAGTTAAGCACTGGAATATCGGAGCATTGACACATCGGACACCCATTACAGCAGGCGTAAACCCTTAAAAGCTGGGCTGAGCAGTTCCTTAAAAAAGATTGATAATAGTTTGCCAATATGTGGCAAATGCAATAGACAAAGGATGGGATTTACGTTAAAGTAGAATCATAATATCATATTAGCTGTAATTCATGTGCGTAAAGGAGAGGGACTGACCATGAAAGCGATTAAATTGAGAGATGGATTTTACTGGACAGGTATCATTGACGACAAGCTGCGGGTGTTTGACATTGTGATGTATACGGAATTCGGCACAACCTACAATTCTTATGTGATGAAAACCGGGGACAAGGTGGTGCTGTTTGAGACGGCGAAGGCCAGGTTTTTTGACGACTATCTGGAGAAATTGAACGAAGTGATTGATGTCACGAAGATCGATTATCTGGTGACCAGCCACACGGAGCCGGACCATGCGGGGAGCGTGGAGCGTCTGCTGGATTACAGCCCTCAGATGAAGATACTGGCGACTCCCTGCGCCATTAGTTTCTTAAAAGAAATCGTGAACCGGGACTTTGTCAGCATTGCGGTGAAGGACGACCAGCGGATGACCATCGGCAAGCGTACCTTGCATTTTATGCTGGTGCCGAACCTGCACTGGCCGGATACCATGTACACCTTTATTGAGGAGGAGCAGATTCTTGTGACCTGCGATTCCTTCGGCTCCCACTACTGCCTGGAAGAGGTGGTGTCGGACAAGATTCAGAATGAGGACGATTATTTAAAGGCCCTTCGCTATTATTTTGACTGTATTATCGGGCCGTATAAGCCGTTTATGCTGAAGGCCCTGGACCGGGTGAAGGCCCTGGATATCAGCATGGTGTGCACGGGCCACGGTCCGGTGCTGGTGGGCGACAGAATTAAGCGGGTGATGGCCCTTTACCGGGAATGGTCCACGGTGGTGAATCCAAACGGAAAGAAAACCGTTATCATCCCTTACGTCAGCGCCTACGGATATACGGGGCAGCTGGCGGAGAAGATTGCGGAGGGAATTGCGGACAGCGGCGATATCGACGTGCGCAGCTACGATATGGTGACGGCCGACGCCGCCAAGGTGCAGGAGGAGCTGCAATTTGCGGACGGGATGCTGTTCGGCACGCCCACGATTATTGCCGAGGCGCTGCGTCCGATCTGGGATTTGACGCTGGGCATGTTCAGCGTGACCCACGGCGGAAAATATGCGGGAGCTTTTGGCAGCTACGGCTGGAGCGGCGAGGGAGTGCCCCATATCACGGAGCGTTTGAAACAGTTGAAGATGAAGGTGGTGGACGGATTCAGGGTGCGGTTCAAACCGTCGGAGGCGGATTTGGTGAGCGCCTATGAGTTTGGATACCAGTTCGGCTGCCTGGTGCAGTCCAAGAAGCCCAAGGCGGCCGTGGCCAAGGGCAGCAGGAAGCTGGTTAAATGTCTGGTTTGCGGGGAAATCTTTGATTCCTCCATAGAGATTTGTCCGGTGTGCGGCGTGGGCCGGGAGAACTTTGTGCCGGTGGACGATGTTACAAATGAGTTCGCCAACAACACGAACAACGATTATCTGATCCTCGGCAACGGCGCGGCCGGATTTAACGCCGCTAAAGCCATCCGGGAGAGGGATGCCACCGGGCGGATTGTCATGGTGTCTGAGGAGCCTTACCCGTCCTACAACCGTCCGATGCTGACTAAATCCCTGGTTGCAGGTCTGGAGCCGGAACAGATCGCCATGGTGGACGCCGGATGGTATGAGCAAAACCAGGTGCGCCAGATGCTTGGAAAACGGGTGGAAAGCGTGGATACGGATGCCAGGGAAGCGCTTCTTGACGACGGAACGAAGCTGCATTTCACGAAGCTGATATACGCGCTGGGAAGCGAATGCTTTATTCCGCCGATCGAGGGAAGTAAGCTGCCGGAGGTGGTGGCAATCAGACGGCTTTCTGATGTCAGAAGGGTGGAGAATCTGATGAAGGGCGCGGGAAAGGCCGTGGTTATCGGAGGAGGCGTTCTGGGACTGGAGGCCGCTTGGGAGCTTAAGAAGGCGGGTCTTGAGGTGACGGTGCTTGAGATGGCGCCGTCTCTGATGGGACGCCAGCTGGATGAGGGCTCCGGGGAGCAGTTGAAGATACTGGCCTCCAAAGCTGGCGTGGCGATCCGCACCGGTGTCAATGTGGAGGCCATCGAGGGGGACGGCCATGTGAGCGGCGTCCGCCTGAAAACCGGGGAAGTGGTGGAGGCCGGGATGGTGATTGTGTCCGCCGGCGTCCGCGCCAACATAGAGCTGGCCAAGAAGATGGGATTGGAGACGAAGCGGGCCGTGGTTGTCAACGAGCTGATGGAGACCTCCGTCCCGGGCGTCTATGCCTGCGGCGACTGCGCGGAATACCATGACATTAATTACGGCATCTGGCCGGAGGCTGTGGAGCAGGGCAAGACGGCCGGCGCCAACGCGGCCGGCGACAGTCTTGAGTACACGCCGGTACCCGCGGCCCTGACCTTCCACGGCATGAACACCGCCCTGTTTGCGGCGGGCGACAACGGAAGAAATCCGAATCTCTATTATAAGACAGTGGAATTTAGGGATATGGGCAAGGAGCAGTACCGGAAATATTATTTCCTGAACAATCGGATGAGCGGTGTGATTCTGTTAGGTGATTTGTCCCAGATGGCGGCCATGACCGAGGCCCTGGAGCGCCATGCCACCTATCAGGAAGTGATGGAGTTTTAAGCAGGCTTCCAAATCATAACGGAAGGTAAGCCCGTTGGGGTCAACTGTCAATACTGGTTTAGATATAAGCTTGTCATAGCAGACCTCAGCCTGCCATGGCAAGCTTATATCGATTATGGCCAAGAAGCGGAGAATTTCACAGAGGCATTGCCATATGGAAGCGTCCATTCTCACGCATAGTGCTGCTTACGGTACTCCGTAGGCAGTATTTGATAGTACTCTTTGAAGGCAGCAGTAAACTTGCTTTGATTTTCGTAGCCCACCGCCCGGGCAATGCCGGATATGCTGTCCTGGGTTTCCAGCAGGAGCTTGGCGGCCCGCTCCATCCGGTGTTCCTTGGTGTGGGCGGCGATGGAATTTCCGTACACCGCCTTAAATACGGTTTTTAATGTGGTGGGATTCATCAGGTACTGTTTTGCCAGGGACTCGATTGTAAAATGCTCCTCCATATGCTGGGTGAGCTGCTCATGGATGTTCCTGATAATTTCAATCTGCTCGGCCTGGTAATCAGCCAGATGTTCGTTGGCGGAGACGTCGCGTTTGCCCAGGTACAATAAAAGCTCCATTGCTTTTAGCTTTTGGTAAGGCAAAAGAAGGGGCTCCGGCTGCTCGTAGAAGCCGGAAAAAATAGATTCGCTCTGCGCGGTCCGGGCGAAGGAGGCGTGGCGGCTGTTTTTACAAAACTTCTGAATCAAAAACGCCCCGGTGATTCCCGTGCCTGCCAGAAGTTCCGGGGGATTCTGGGAGAGCGCGTCCAGGTCGATGCAGAGCGCCAGACCTTCATAGTATCCGTTGGGTAAGGTCATGACGGAGTCTGCGCAGACGTCCATTGTGTGTATGCTGTAATCTCCCGGCCCAAGGTAAACGGTGTTCCCATTTCCCATTTTCCAGCCCATACGTCCGGCCCTGCAATAGTTGATCTCCAGGATGTGCTCCAGCGCATCGTGGGGCAGTGTGAGCTGATCGGACTTGAGGGCGAGGTAGGACAGTTCTATCCCGCGATAGAGGCGGCGGGTATCTATCCGGCCTTTGTCCTGAAGCTGGGAAAGCCCCTGGGCTATTTGGTCTAAGCTGTGCTTCATATTAATTCTCCTGTTCTATTCGGGACATGTGATTTCCATGATTTTTTCGATCATTTGATGCAGCAGGCGGCTCTGTTCAGTGTGGGCCGCCTGATAGTATACTTCTTTCCCCACACGGCGGCTGACGATCAGGCCGCTGTTGCGCAGGGGGCGCAGGTGGTGGGAAACCGCTGGGCTGGACATCCCCATCATGGCGGATATATTGATCACGCATTCTTCACAGTGGCATAAAAGCCAGAATATCCGGATTCTGCTGGTATCCCCTAACTGGCGGAATACTTCGGAAACGGTCTGGAAACGGTCAATCCGGCAGAGCTGCTCCTGCAAATGAACCGCGGTGTCCTGTGTTCCGTGCTGGTGTGGCAATTTTATCGTATCCATACAAAATGTCTCCTTTTGATCTGAATGGAAATGGTTTTAGCCCGTTTGGCAGTGACTGCCGCAGGGGCATTGACTTGTGCGTTTACCTGTATTATACTGCAGCCATAACAATTAAACAAGTGCTTAATTGTCTAATCGAAGAATATGAATTGCAGAAAGGGGTATATTATCATGAAAAAAACTTACAAAATCGAGGTAGATTGTGCCAACTGTGCGAACCTGATGGAGGACGCCGCCCGCAAGACCTCCGGCGTGGCCTCTGCTGTTGTCAATTTCATGACGCAGAAGATGACGGTGGAATTTGTCGAGGGCCAGGAGCCCAAAGACGTTATGAAAAACGTGCTTGCGGCCTGCAAAAAGGTGGAGCCTGACTGCGAGATCGCCATCTGATTGGTATAGGGCCTGCGCGGCGCCGCTTCCCCGGCAGAGGCTGTGGCGGCAATCGTTAAAATGAAAGAGAGGGTTACCATGAACAGGAAACAGAAAAAAATGCTGGTCCGCATTGTGACGGCGGCTGTTATGCTGATCGCGCTGAATTTTATCCCCCTGGCCGGTCCGCTTCGCCTGGCCTTTTATTTGATCGTCTATTTGATTATCGGCTATGATATCCTGAGAAAAGCCGGAAAAGGCATCCTGAACCGCCAGGTGTTTGACGAAAACTTTTTGATGGCGGTTGCCACGGTCGGCGCGTTTGTTTTGGCTGTTTACTCCGGAAGCGGAGATTACAATGAGGCGATAGCGGTGATGCTGTTCTATCAGATCGGTGAGCTTTTCCAGAGCTACGCTGTGGGAAAAAGCAGGAAAAATATCAGCGCTCTGATGGATATCCGCCCGGACTACGCCAATATTGAGCAAAACGGCAAGCTGGTGAAGGTTGATCCGGATGAGGTGGGCATCGGCAGCGTTATCGTGGTTCAGCCAGGGGAAAAGGTTCCGCTGGACGGTGTGGTTACGGAGGGCAGCTCCAGCTTAAACACCAGCGCGCTGACCGGCGAAAGCCTGCCCAGGGATGCCAAAGCGGGCGACGAGATCATCAGCGGCTGTATCAATATGACCGGAGTGCTGAAGATTCGCACCACAAAGGAATTCGGAGAGTCCACTGTCTCTAAAATTCTGGAACTGGTAGAAAATTCCAGCTCCCGCAAATCCAAGTCCGAGGATTTTATCTCCAAATTCGCCAGGGTTTATACGCCTGCGGTCTGCTATGGCGCATTGGCGCTTGCGTTTCTGCCGCCGCTTCTCCAGATGATGGCAGGCTCAACTGCCCAGTGGAGTGTGTGGATCTACCGCGCGCTGACATTCCTGGTGATCAGCTGCCCCTGCGCGCTGGTGATCAGCATCCCCTTAAGCTTTTTTGCCGGTATCGGCGGCGCCAGCAGAGAGGGCGTTTTGATTAAAGGCTCCAACTACCTGGAAACCTTATCCCAGGCAAAGTATGTGGTCTTTGACAAGACCGGCACGCTGACGCAGGGCGTGTTTGAAGTCAGCGGCGTGCACCACAATGAAATGGAGAATGCAAAATTACTGGAGTACGCGGCGCTTGCCGAGAGCGCTTCCTCCCATCCCATCAGCAAGAGCCTCCAGAAGGCTTACGGCAGGAAAATTGACCTCAGCCGCGTAAACGGCGTGGAGGAAATCGGCGGATACGGCATCACGGCCAGGGTGGACGGAAAATCCATTGCCATTGGCAACAGCAAGCTGATGAAAAAGCTGGGCATCCATTATTATGATTGCCACTCCGTGGGAACAATCGTGCACATGGCCATTGACGGCGAGTACGCCGGCCATATTGTGATTTCCGACATTGTGAAGCCACATTCAAAGGCGGCCATCGCGGAGCTTAAAAAATCCGGCGTGGAAAAGACGGTCATGCTGACCGGCGACGCAAAGCGCGTGGCGGAGCAGGTCGCGGCTTCTCTGGGGATCGACGAGGTGTACAGCGAGCTGCTGCCGGCCGACAAGGTTGCCAAGGTGGAAGAGCTGCTTACTGTTAAACCGGAAAAAGCCAAGCTGGCCTTTGTGGGCGATGGAATCAACGATGCCCCGGTGCTGACCCGCGCAGATATCGGCATCGCCATGGGCGCCATGGGGTCCGACGCGGCCATTGAGGCGGCGGATGTTGTGCTGATGGATGATGATCCCATGCAGATATCAAAGGCGATCAAAATATCCCGGAAATGTATCCGCATTGTGTACCAGAATATCAGTTTTGCCCTGATTGTCAAATTTGTGTGCCTGGCTCTGGGCGCTGTGGGAATTGCGAATATGTGGTACGCGATCTTCGCGGACGTGGGCGTGATGATTCTTGCAATCCTCAATGCGATCCGCGCCCTGCGGGTTCACAACCTTTGACTGAGCGGGTGCGGGCTTTATCTGGCCCGTACCCGTCTGCTGTAAGGCGGGAGACTCTACGCGAAGCCGTAGGGCGGACCGGCGCCCCGAGGGGGTGGCGACACATACACCTCAAGGCGGTTGGGAGACGTTCTGTTTTAATGTATATTTAGAATAAAGAAAATGCCGCCGGCGCGTGATATGACCTTTGATATCAGTCGCCGGGCGGCATTTTCTTTATTTTAATTGGCGAAGTTTCCTGACCGCTGTGATGAACTTCTTTGTGGCAGCGGTGGGCTCGTTGGAGTAGATCAGGCCGTAGGGGTTCATCTCACACAAGGTAAAGGTATCCACTCCGTAATAGCTGGAGTCGATGATCTGCACGGTGGGATATGTCTCTGTCACTTCCGCCCGAAACGCATCCAGCTCCGCGGATACGTTCCGGATGGGCATAACGAGATATTCCCCGTTTAAATCCTCCATGGAGAGGGACTTTGCCCCGGCAAGCCGGTGGTTTTTCGCCACGGCACAGCAGACGGGGGTGCGCATTAGCTCTAAAAACTGACAGATTCCGTCCCAGCCGCCGGTACAGTAGATTCCCTCCCACAGGTCGTATTTTGCGCCCAGCAGAGAAAATGTCTCCCCCCTGCTCTGGCTCTCGGACATGGAGAGAATTTCGATTTTAAGCTCCGGGTAATGCTCGCTTATGTTCGCCCACAGATCGGGGAGGAGCCGGCATTTGTATAACAGGGACGTGCCGATGCGCACCGTGTACTCGGAGGCCTCGGCCAAAAGCCTGGCTTTATTCAACGCATCCCCGGAGAGCTTGATGATGGTTTTGGCGTCCTCGTAGAGCGACTTCCCGGCGGGAGTCAGACGGACCCCGTGGTTGGTGCGGACAAACAGTTTGAAGCCGCATCTGTCCTCCAGCAGATTGACCTGCTGGATTATGGCCGGTGACGAGATGTACATGGCTTCGGCCGGCGAGCCCCTATCCCAATGATTACGGGTAGACCATAGAGATCGCCCAAAAAGAGCTGCGCAACGCCGCGCGGCCTGAGCTGGGAGGGGAATTGCCGGATGTAAGGGCGTACGACGCGGTGATCCTTGGTTATCCCAACTGGTGGGGAATGGTTCCCATGGCGGTCAATACGTTTCTGGAGGAATATGATTTTGCAGGAAAGACCCTCATACCGTTTTGCTCCCACGAGGGAAGCGGACTGGGAAGCAGTATGTCCGTTATCCCCAGACAGTGTGAGGACGCCCCGGTTTTGGACGGCTTAGCGGTGCGCGGGCGGGAGGCCGCACACGAGGGGACGAAGGCGGAGGTTGAGCGCTGGCTGAGAGAAATTGGCCGGATCGATTAAAACGGGTACACAGGAGAATACGCCGGCAGATCGCGGGAAATTGGAGCCGGAGGGCTGGCGCGCGGCCGTCTTTGCTTGACATACCCGGAAACATGAAGTATATATAGAACAGGAGCTGGAAGCTCATTTCTGAGCGGCCGGCTCCTTTATGATGACAGAAAACCTGAAGGTACGGCGTATTCACACCCTTGAAATGCCCGTATCCAATACTACAATCACAAAGGAGACCAACATGAAAAAAGCACTTTTGTATGGAATAACAGCCTCCTTTTTCTTCGCGTTCACATTTATACTCAACCGCAGTATGAATCTGTCGGGGGGCTATTGGCTGTGGGGAGCATGTCTCAGATACATATTTATGCTCCCCATGCTTGCGCTGGTGCTGGTTTTTGCGGGGGGCTGGAAGCGGACGGCAGGGGAGATCAGGAGGGCGCCGGGAGCCTGGCTGCTGTGGAGCACCGTGGGCTTCGGCCTCTTCTATGCACCGCTGTGCCTGGCCTCGGTCTACGGGGCGTCATGGTTTACGGCGTCCTGCTGGCAGATCACGATTGTGGCCGGCATCCTGCTGACCCCGCTGTTTGGCAAGCCGGTGCCGGTGAAGAACCTGCTGCTCTCCACCTTGATTCTGGCCGGTATTTTCCTGCTGATGTATCACCCCGGCGAAATGGGCGGACGCCAGATGGCGGCTTCCCTGCTTCCGCTTTTGATCGCGGCCTTCAGCTATCCGCTGGGAAACAGGAAAATGATGCAGCAGTGCAAAAACAGCCTGACCACGCTGGAGCGGGTATTCGGCATGACGCTCTGCAGCATGCCCTTTTGGATATTGGCGTCCCTGTACAGCCTTGCGAGGGCGGGGCTGCCAAGGGGCGGCCAGGTCCTCCAGTCCCTGCTGGTGGCCCTGTTCTCAGGGGTGGTGGCCACTATCCTGTTCTTCAAGGCCACGGACCTGGTGAAGCACAACCATGTGCAGCTGGCCCTGATCGAAGCGACGCAGTGCGGCGAGGTGCTGTTCACACTTTTGGGCGGGATTATGTTTCTCCATGACCCTCTTCCCAGCCCGGTGGGCGTGCTGGGAATCCTGCTGATTGTGGTGGGAATGGTGGCCGGGGCGCTGCTGGGGCAGAGCTAACCGGGACGGAGCGCCGCCGGGCCTGAGGAGCGCTGACCTGCGTCCGTCCGGTCTGGTATCGCTCCGGCCGGTTCTATCATGTTCCGATGTCTAATCAATTTCCGTGATATAGTGATCCTTGCGGGGCGCAGCGCTGGGACTGGCGCCGTCCGGATACCCCAGGGCGATGGTGGCGACGCCGAGGAGATTGTCGGGAAGCCCCCACTGGCGCAGCAGGGCTTTTCCGTCCTCGGATTCAAACATCTCCCTGCCGCGGTGAATCCAGCAGGAGCCGAGACCGGCCGCATAGGCTGCGTTCATCAGATTGCCCGCCACCAGGCTGGCATCTTCCACAGGGGCGTGGCCGTCTCTGGGAGACAAAACGATGAGAATGGTCGGCGCTCCGTAGTAGGGGTGCTGCATCTGCGGCAGGTTTAAGACTTGGGCGTTCATGGCATCGAGCTTTGCCACGGTGTCGGGGTTTTGCACCGCCACAATAAAGGGGGCCTGGGTTCCGGCGGCGGTGGGCGCGTAGGTTCCCGCTTCCAGAACGGTATGTAATTCTTCCTTGGTAATCTGCTCTGCTTTAAACTTACGGATGCTTCTCCGATTTTTCAATACTTCCAATGCCTCTTGCTTCATTAATAATGACCTCCTGTCGTTTGGTGTATCCAATGAATTGTAACTTAGTACGCTACAAATGATATTATATGCCGCTTTATTTGTAGTGTCAATGACTACATTTGACTTTTTTCACAGAATAACGTAAAATACAAGCACATGCGGAGGGCGGAACGATGAAAATGAGTACACAATTTACGGTGTCAATCCAGATGCTTATGATTATCACGGTTTTTAAGGACAGACGGATCACCAGCGAAACACTTTCCCAAAGCACGGGGGCGAACCCTGTGATGATCCGGCAGTTATATGGAAAATTAAAGAATGCCGGTATATTGAATGTTTCGACGGGCATGGGGGTCACCACGCTGGCCAAATCGCCGGCGGATATTTCCCTGTGGGACGTATACCTTGCCATTGAGGGCTACAATCCCGGGGAGCTTTTTCAGTTCCACCCACAAATTTCAGAGGGCTGCCAGATCGGCCGCTTTTTTAAGGACATACTGAGCGTCCATTTGGACGAGGCGGTGCGGGCCCTGGGAGAAAAGCTGGCCAATGTTTCCTTGGCACAGCTGTTGGAGGAATGGGACGCGGTGAATCTAAAAGAGAATGATTGAGATTTTTTGGAATGGGGACTGCTGCGATGCCGGACTGGTATGCGGCAGTCCTTTTGAATACAAAGGTTCGCCCTGCATGGCCGAAGAAGGTGGGGAATAGCTCACCGACCCGCTGCAAGAACATCCATCCCGGAGCGTTTTTAGCTCTGTCGATTTCCGGCCAAACCGGCGGAAAAATAACCGGAAATGTAGATTAGGTGTAAACAAATGTAGATTAAGTGAAAACCCTTATATTTTGAGCTCAATTATTGTAAAATTGAACAGATTATAATTGACATCAGGCGGCAGGGGTATATATCTTGAAAAACGAACCGAATCCGAATACCAATATAAAACATAGGGCGCTTCAGACCGCGTCGGAGCTGTGCTCCATGTATTTTGGGGAGCGGGATTGTTTACGCCTGCTTCCCTATCTGCATCCCTGTGTTTCCTGGATTGGGACAGGCCAGGAGGTGGTATTATCCAATTTTTTACAGGTCAGGCGGGCATTGGACCGTGAAATGGAGGAATACCGGGGGAAATACATATTGTCAGAGGTCCATTTGGCGGCGGAGACCATGGGGGATACGGCCTGCATCGTTTACGGACAGCTGACCGCAATTCCGGATAACCCGGCGTTTCCGGAAGAGAGGCTGCGCCTTACGATGGCGCTTAAGCAGGACGGCGGCGGATTAAAGCTGGTCCATATCCATGTCTCCCACGGGGATCAGAAGGGGGAGACGAAACATGACGGGCAGGACAGCGGACGGAGGGAAAACCGATTGCTGAGAAGCGCGCTGGACGCCAGGGAGAGGCAGCTAGCCAACCTTACCAGGAACATTCCCGGGGGAGTCTACCAGTGTGCCAACGACTCCGCCCTGACCCTGATCTCCGTGAACGACGGTTTCCTGGAAATGTTTGGATACCATCGAGGGGAAATGGAGACGGTTTTTCACGGACAGTTTCTAAATATGGTGTATCCCTCAGACCGGGAGAAAATGACGGCGGATATCAGGAGGCAGCTCAGCGCGGGCAGGAGCCTGGAATTGGAATACAGGGTGCTCCGGAAGGGCGGTCCCCCCGTGTGGGTTCTGGACAAAGGGCAGCTGCTGGAGGATGAAAACGGAACCGAAAGCTTTTACTGCCTGCTGATCGATATAACCGACCGAAAACGGCAGGAGGAGGAGCTGCGCCTGGCGCTGGAATGCCACCAGATCATTGCGGACCAGGTGACGGATATCATATTTGAGTGGGATATCCGCCGGGATCATTTGAATTTTTCCCCAAACTGGAAGAAGCGGTTCGGCTACGAGGCCATCAGCGAGATGATCAGCAGAAAGATACCGCGTTCCCGGAATATCCACCGGGAGGATATGCCGGCGTTTATCAAAATCATGGAGGATACGGCCCGGGGTGTTCCGTACTCTGAGGCGGAGTTTCGCATTATGGACGGAAACGGCGTCTACAAGTGGAGCAGGATAAGGGCCACCACACAGTATGACGGGGAGGGGAACCCGGTCAAGGCGGTGGGGGTGATCGTGGATATCGATGAGGAAAAACGGCAGAAGCAGCTTTTGATTGATCAGGCGCAGCGCGATCCCCTGACCGGGCTGTACAATAAGACGGCGATCAATTCATTGGCGGAGCAGCATATGCGGCAGATTCCTTTGTCCGGTATTCACGGGCTGATGATCATTGATTTAGATCATTTCAAACAGATCAACGACTGCTACGGCCACCTTTGCGGCGACAGGGTGCTCTCCGACGTGGCGGAAGCGTTGAAAAAGCAGATTCGGCGCAGCGATTTTGTGGGGCGGATCGGCGGAGACGAATTTCTGGTGTTCCTGCCCCAGGTCGCGGACGAGCAGGCGGTGCGGGCCAAGGCGGACAAGATTTTGGCGGAGATACAGCGCATCACGCCGGAAGCGGGGAAGCCTGCCGTTACCTGCAGCATCGGCGTGGCGCTCTGCCGGGGTGGGTTTACCGATTACTGCGCCCTGTACCAATGCGCGGACCAGGCCCTTTACCGGAGAAAGAAGGAAGGGCGCGCGGGAGTCTCTTTTTGTGAAAATATATTGGTTTGAGTGAATGTGTGCGGCAAAAACGCCTGTTGGATTTTCCTGAATTGTAGTATAATAAAGGGCAAAGTATTTCCGGGATTCAGGAAACAGCTTTGATATCACCAACAGGAGGAAATAAATGGAAAATCAAGAGAACCAGCACAAGCGCCGGGTCCGCTATTCCGGCACTCACCCCAAGCGCTACCAGGAAAAATATAAGGAGCTTCACCCCGAAAAATATTCCGATACCGTGTCAAAGGTCATTCAGAAGGGCAGCACCCCGGCCGGCATGCACATCTCCATCTGCGTCAGGGAGATTCTCGACTTTTTGCAGATCCGTCCGGGACAGATCGGGCTGGACGCAACGCTGGGCTACGGCGGTCATACGCTGGAGATGCTCAAATGCCTGGACTCACAGGGACATCTGTACGCCCTGGACGTGGATCCCATCGAGTCCGCCAAGACAGCGCAGCGGCTGAAGGAATTGGGCTATGGGCCGGAGCTTCTGACGGTGCGGCTGCAAAATTTTGCCGAAATCGGCCGGGTGTCCGCCGAGGTGGGGAAATTTGACTTCGTGCTGGCGGATTTGGGCGTGTCCTCCATGCAGATCGACAATCCTGAACGCGGGTTTTCCTACAAGGCGGAGGGGCCGCTGGATCTTCGCATGAACCCGGAGCGCGGGATCAGCGCGGCGGAGCGCCTGAGCAACATCACCCAGGAAGAGCTGACCGGGATGCTGATTGAAAATGCAGACGAGCCTTACGCGGAGGAGATTGCGCGGGAGGTGACCGGCAGGCTCAAACGGGGGGATAAGATCGCTACCACCACCAGCCTTTACCAGGCGATCGGGGCTGCGCTTTCCTTTCTCCCGGAGGCCGACCGGAAGGAGGCGATTAAGAAATCCAGCCAGAGGACCTTCCAGGCGCTGCGGATCGACGTGAACAATGAGTACGAGGCGCTGTACGCATTTCTGGAAAGCCTTCCGGAGGTGCTGGCGCCGGGGGGCCGGGCCGCCATCCTGACGTTCCATTCCGGCGAGGACCGGCTGGTGAAAAAATCATTCAAGCGCTTCCAGAAGGAAGGCCTTTACAGCGAGATTTCCAACGAGGTGATACGCCCGTCGGCGGAGGAGTGCGCCCGCAACAGCCGCGCCCGCTCCACGAAAATGCGCTGGGCGGTGCGGGCGGAGTGAAAATGAGATTTTATCAATGGCAAAAAGCCTGAACACATGGGGCGGGAATGCCATATCCTGTTTTACGGGGAGGAAAAACGGGTCGGCGTGCGGTACGGCGGCTCTTTTTTTCACCGCGACGCCAGGCGGGACAATGAATTTAAACGGATGTTTCCGGAGGAGGGGGCCAGATGTCCGTTCATAACGGAGATAACCGGGAAGCATCCCGCCTGTGCCGTGCGAGACGTTATGATCCGGCCCGCGCCCGATTCCCGCTGCCGGATTGACAGGGGAATAAAGGGATTCCGCTCGAAACGGCTGCTTGGGGAGATCAGGCTGTGAGCGCGGTTTCGGGATCAATGGCGGGAAGGCTTGAGGGGTAAAGGGGGATTGGGCTGATGGAAGAGGAACCAAGACAAAGGCCGGGGATCGTGTACGGATTGCTGCTGCTTTTTTTGCCGCCTCTGGGAATCTATTTGATCTGGAGGGACAGGAAATTTTCCAGGATAGCCCGCCGGCTGCTCTCGCTGTTTTTCGGTCTGGCGTTTGCAGGCGCGCTGCTCTTGGCCGCCAGCTGGTGCGTTCAGGAGGCGAGGGCCAAAGAGGCGGCGTCAGGGACAGCGCGGGCCGGGGCGGATGGACAAAGCGAAGCTGCCGACGAGGAGACGGATTTCGTTTACGAGGCGGAGACCGGCGAGGTCAGGACTGACCGGTACATTTACCAGGGACGGGTCAGGGACGGCAAGCCCTACGGGGAGGGCACTTTTTTCCTGGCGGACGGGGAACGGATCACCGGGCCGGTGGACGACGACACGGTTTCAGGCCAGGCGGTCTGCGAGTATGCCGACGGCGCCCGGTACATCGGCATGGTCACCCGGAATGTGCCGGACGGCCAGGGCGTTTACAGGACGCCGGGGAAGGACACAGTGGAGGGCCTGTGGCGCGACGGCGTTCCCACGGGCAGAGTCAAGGTTTCCTACCGTTGCGGCGATACCTACGAAGGAGAGATTCAGGACGGAAAGAAGAGCGGACAGGGGCGGATAACGTATGCCAACGGGGATGTCTACGAGGGCGCGTGGGAAAACGATCTTTACTCGGGAACCGGCAAATACACGTTCAGGGATTCGCGGTCCTATGACGGGCAGTGGAGGGAAGGCCTGCTGGACGGTGAGGCGGTCTACCGGGACGCGGAGGGAAATGTCTTTGTGGGGACCTGGGAGGCGGGAAACTGCGTGAAGCTGGAGGAGGTTGATCCGGGAGAAGGATGAGCCGGGGGAGGATACAGGGAATCGCTGCCGGTTCGGCTTAGCTTCCGGCGGCTTTGGCTCCCCTGCGGCGGGGTGAGAGGTACGAGGAGGCGATCCGGCCCCCGCGGCAGCGGTTCCCTGCCCCATATCCCGCCCCCCATAAATTACCATAGATGGTCGCCTGAGGGCGGCCATTGCATTTTTCCGGCGGATATGGTACCATTCCCTGGAACGAACACGGAAAAGAGGAAAGAAAAAGATGGGAAAGTTATACGGAATCGGCGTGGGGCCGGGGGACCCGGAGCTGCTGACTTTGAAGGCGCACCGCATCCTCCACGAGGCGGACGTGATTTTCTGCCCGGAGAAGGAAGCGGGGGCGGGCAGCTTTGCCTTTGATATTATTGAGAGCCTGGTGAGGGAAGCCAGGGCAAAGATCGTGAATCTGGTGTACCCTATGCATTACCACGGAGCCAGGCTGCGGGAGATGTGGGAGCAGAACGCCGCGGCCATCGCGGGATGGCTGGAGGGGGAGCGGACCGGCGCGTTTATCACCCTGGGCGATCCCGCGATCTACAGCACGTTCATGTACACCCTGCCGTATATTGAGCGCCAGGGGGTGGAGGTGGAGGTGGTGCCCGGCGTCCCCTCCTTCTGCGCGGTGGCCGACACCATGAAAATACCGCTGGCGGCCTGGAATGAGGATCTGGTGGTGACCCCTGTGCGGAGCAACAGCTGCGAGGATTTAGGCAAAATTCTGCGGGAGCACGACAATGTGGTGCTGATGAAGCCCTCCGCAAACCAGAAGGAGCTGTTGAAGGCCATCCGGGAGAACCGGCTGGAGGACAAGTTCGTGCTGGTGACCAAGTCGGGAACCGGGGAGGAGCGGATGATCACCGACTTCGAGGAGCTGGAGCGGTACGATATCCCCTATCTCTCCACCATTATCATCAAGAATCCCAGGGGGTAGCGCCATGATCGTATGTGAAAACCTGCGCAAGCATTTTGGGCAGGTTACGGCTGTGGACGGGGTATCCATGGAGGTGAAGGACGGGACCTTCCTCGGCCTTCTGGGGCCGAACGGGGCGGGAAAAACCACGCTGATGCGTTTGATGACCGGCCTGCTGATTCCCGACTCCGGTTCGGTGAAGTTCGACGGCCGCCCCATGAACGGGAACGCCGTGTCCGTGAAGCAGGCCATCGGCGTCACCAGCCAGCACGTGAACCTGGACAAGGAGCTGACCGTGGAGGAGAACATGGAATTTGCCGGCAGGCTGTACCGGATGGAAAAGGCGCAGATCGCCGCGTCCATGGACCGGCTGCTGGGATTTTTGGACCTGGATCCGGCGCGCAAGCGCACGGCCCAGAACCTGTCCGGCGGCATGAAGCGCAAGCTGATGATCGCTAAGGCGCTGATCCATGACCCGCAGTACCTGTTTCTGGACGAGCCCACCGTGGGCATCGACCCCAACGCCAGGCGGGATATCTGGGATTTTCTGCGCGTGCAGCACAAGGAGGGCAAGACCATTCTGCTGACCACCCACTATATTGAGGAGGCGCAGCACCTTTGCGACAATGTGATGCTGATCGACGAGGGCAGGATTTTCCGGGAAAATACGCCCCAGGGCCTGATCGCGCAGATCGGCTCCTTTAAGGTGGAGTACGAGGCAGAGGGGCAGATGAAAACGGAATTCTTCCCTGATCTGGCGGCCGCCAAAGCCCGGGCCGCCGGGCTGGAGGAAATGTGCAGCGTGCTGCCCTCCACCCTGGAGGACGTTTTCTTCCACTATACCAGCAAGGGGGTGGGCGGATGGAAATAACCACAATCCTGTGGCGGGAATGGCTTTTCCTCAAACGGCGTTTCTGGCGGGTCACGTTCTCCCAGATGGTCTCCCCGCTGCTGTATTTTGTGACCTTTGGCATGGGCTTAGGCGGCATGATGGAGGTGGACGGCAAGCCCTATCTCCACTATCTGATTCCGGGCCTTCTGGCCATGACCACCATGCGCAACAGCTACACCTCGGTCTCCACCAGGATCAGCGTGATGCGCCTTCACGAGAAGAGCTTTGAGGCGTATTTGTATTCTCCCACCCGGCTGTACCTGCTGGCGGTGGGGCATATCCTGGCGGGCGCGCTCCGCGGTATGTACGCAGGCGTGTTTATCGTACTTTTGGGGCTTGTGTCCGGGGCCGGCCTGGTGCTAAACGGCTGGCTGTTCATGGCGGTGGCTTTAAACGCGCTGATTTTTTCCGCCCTGGGCTTTTTTGCAGCCATGATGATGGAGTCCCACTATGATATGAATAATTTTACAAATATTGTAATTACGCCCATGTCCTTCCTGTGCGGAACCTTCTTCTCCCTGGAGGGCATACCGGCTGCGCTCAAATGGGCGGTGAACGCCATGCCGCTGACGCACACAACGCGCCTGATCCGGGAGATATCCTTCGGGGGCGGCGTTAACTGGGGCTGTGCGGCTGTTTCCGCTCTGTTTGCAACGGCCCTGACAGCCTGCTCGGTGTGGGCCTGCTACCGGGAGGGAAAGGCGTAGAGAGGAAAATGGGTCCGGCTTCAGTTGAAGTTGGGAGAAAGGATGGGATGATATGCCGGAGCTGCCGGAGGTAGAGACTGTAAAACGGATTTTGGAGCCGCAGCTTGCGGGGCGGCGGATCACGGAGGTGACGGTGCGCCGCAAGGATGTGATCGCCCGGACGGATGCGGAGGCGTTTGCGCGTCAGGTGGCGGGCGCGGCGGTTACGGGCATGGGTAGGCGGGGAAAGTTTCTCACGATCTGCCTGGGAGAGCGGGGGACATTGGTGCTTCACCTGCGAATGACCGGACAGCTGCTCGTCACGCCCGGGGATTTTCCGGTGGAAAAGCACACCCACCTGCTGTTTCAGCTAGACAACGGGACCCAGCTCCGGTTTATCGACACCCGGCGGTTCGGGCGCTTCTGGCTGATCGGGGAGGGGGAGGAGGACTGCTTCAGCGGTGTGGGAAAGCTGGGGCCGGAGCCCTTTGACCAGGCCCTGAGCGCTGATTATCTGCGGGAGCGGCTGGGAAAGAGCCGCCGGGCCATCAAGGAGTGCCTGCTGGATCAGAGCGTTGTGGCTGGAATCGGCAATATCTATGGGGATGAAATCCTGTTTGCCGCGGGGCTTCACCCGGGGCGGCAGGCCGCTTCTCTGTCGGAGGCGGAGTGGCTGGCGTTATCCCGGGCCGTCCCGCGCATCATGAGCGAGGGTATCCGCAACGACCGGATGACTGCCGGGGAGTACCTGGCGGGCGGAGGGAAGGAGTACCGGAATGAAAAATTTTGGAAGGTGTACGGCCGGGAAGGTGAGCCGTGCCCGCGGTGCGGCGCGGCCCTGGAGCGCCTGACCGTGTCCGGGCGCGGGAGCTGCTTTTGTCCCTGCTGCCAAAGGCGCGGGAGCTGAGCCTGCCGCCCGTTTCAGCCGATGACGGAGGCCGGAGATGTGCAGCGGACAAATCCTCCGCCGGGTAGCCGTAGCTGCCGGGGGCGGCAACATGACGGGCGAGATGCGCATCTCTGTGGAAAACGGCTGCGATACGTACGTCACCGGGGAGTATGTGCTCTACTCCCGGCAGTACGCCCGCCACGCGGGCATGAACCTGCTGGTGGGAAGCCACACCAACACGGAGATTCTGGGCGTGAAGGCCATGGCGGAGAAGCTGGCTCAGGGGACGGAGCTGGAATTGGTGAGGATTGAGGAGGAAAATGACTGAGTCTGGGTTTAGCCGGCGGCCCTTTTGACATACGCCTCGTAAGCCCTGCCGACTTGCTCTACACTGTGGGCGTCCGAGCCATAGACCAAGGGAATCCCCCGCCGGGCGGCTTCCGCTGCGATCGTCTCCCCCGGATAAAATTCATTGCACAGGGATTTGTACAGGCCGGCGGCGTTGAAATCCAGCTCAAAGCCCCGGGCCCTGATCTGGTCCAGGCATTCCCCGATCAACTCCCCGGCCCCGGGTTCTTCCCCGTGTTCCAGTTCCTTCCGGTATTTCCGGCAGAGGGACATGTGACCGATCCGCCGCGGCTTCCGGGGGCCCAGGTCCGCCTTCACAGAGGAGAGAACCGTCTCGTAGTAGGCGCGGCAGAAAGCGGAATAGCCGCCTAAGGCGGGTACCAGCCGGTCTGCGGTGTACCGAAGATCGCTGTCGATGGGATGGTAGATTCCGTCCAGGCACAGATAGTGGACGGAAAGAACCCCGTCATCCAGATAGGGCCCGTATTTGTCCAGAAATGCCCTTGTCCAGCTCTCGTATCCCTCCAGATAATCCACCTCAAATCCGATGGAAAGGTGAATCTGCTTTCCGTACCGCTCCTTCAGGCGCTGCATTTCCTCTAAATAAGCCCCGGTATCCTGGGGCGGCATATGGGAGGTCCTGACCACTTCCCGCCGGCTCTCAGGAACCCGGTCCAGAAAATCCCCGGGCGCCGGCGCGTGTTCCGTGAAGCTGTAATGGGTAAAGCCCAGCTCAATGGCTTTTTGCACCATGGCCTCGGCCCGGTCGCCGGACCCGTGAGGGCAAAATTCCGTGTGCGTGTGTCCGTCTCGTTTGATCATCGTATTGGTTCCCCTTTCTCTTGTGCAGCCTGTATAAAAGTCTGCGACGGCTTTTGTATAAAAGCACGAAAATACCAAAACAGGTTGCAAATACATTTGAAATCGTTTATGGTTATTATACCACCAATTTACAAAAAAGTGTATATTAAAAAAGAAAAGGAGGGAGTACAGATGAGTTTGAAAATTGTTGTTGGGGGACAGTTCGCCAAGCAGGAGATAAAGGCGTATCTGGAGCAGCAGGGCAACGCCTTTGAGGTCACGGTCAAAAGTGATCTGGACGCGGCCATGGCCATGAAACGTGGGGAGCACGATTTCTATATTGGCGCTTGCGACACCGGGTCCGGCGGCGCGTTGGCCATGGCTATCGCCCTGTTGGGAAAGAGCAGATGCGCCACCATCTCGACGCCGACCACCGCCATGTCCTACGAGGAAATTTTAAGGGAATTTCAGAGTGGGAAGGTCGCCTACGGATTTACGAAAAATTCGCTGGAGCACATGCTGCCGCTGCTGACGAAGGCGCTGCTGGAATACGGCGGACAGTAATTTTTTTAAGACCAATATACAGAAAAATGTAAATTAAAAAGGGGAGTAAATACTATGCCACAGATATTCAATTACATTCTGATCGCATTGATCGGAGGCGTTGCTTCGTTTCTGGTCAACCGCAGTGTTGCGGTTTTCAACGATGGGCTGAGGCCCATTCTTCCGGAGTACCTGGAGGGCAGGATCACAAGGAAGGAGCTGGCGGCGACCAGCTTTGCGCTGAATTTCGGCCTGGTGATCGGATTCGGCATTCCGATTTCACTGGGAACAACGATCATTATCGGGCACAGCCTGCTGCTGGCCGCGGATATGATCGGAACCTGGATGCCGGACTCCAAAAAGGGCGCGGTTCTTGCGGGAATCGTGGGAGCGGTGTACTCGGTTGCAATTATGGTGGGCCTGGAGATGGTCGTGAAGGTGTTCAGCCTGCTGCCGGTCAATTTCCTGGATTCCATGAGCCTGATCGCGAAACCGGTAGCCATCGCCATGGCGGTGTTCCCGGCGGTGGCGGTGGGACAGCAGCACGGCATCAAAAAAGCGGTGATCACCTTCGGGTTCACCATGGCCGCCTACCTGCTGGTGGCGCGGTTCGGCCAGATTCCCATGGGCGGAGGCGTGGTGGCCACCATCTCGCCGGAGGGTATCTCGCTGATGGCAGGCATGCTGGTGATGATCTATTTTGCCATGAGCAGCAAAGGGCCGGACGGCGAGGGCTCCAACGCGATGCTGGTCAGCCTCTTTGGGGAGCGGGTCGGGCGGATCAAGAAAAATCTGCCCTGGTTCTGCCTGATGGGCGGTATGCTCTCCATGGCCTCCAGCATGGGCCTGCTGGCGGTGCATGCGCTTCCGCACCAGCTGATGGTGGACGGAAAAATAGGGGAGGCCGCCCTGGCGACCATCGCCCGCGCCATCGGCTTCATCCCCCTTGTGTTCTCCACCGCCATTGTGACCGGCGTGTTTGCGCTGGCGGGCACCACCATGGTGTACGGCATCGGCCTTCTGCTGTACGGCAACCCGCTGTTCGCCTTTGCGGGGGGCGTGTGCTGCATGTTTTTGGAGGTGATGCTGATCACCGTGGTGGCCCGGTTCCTGGACCGTTTCCCGGGAGTGCGGGATATGGGGGAACACATCCGCCATTCGCTGTCAACGGTTATCGGCACGGCGCTGCTGATCGGAAGCGCCTTCGCCTGCAACGCCATTGCGCCGACCCTGGGCTTTTACTGGCTGATCGGGGTGCTGCTGATCAACCGCATGGCAAAGAAGAAAATGGTGGAGGTGGCCATTGGGCCGGTGGCGACCATTGTCCTGGGGATCATGGTGAACCTGCTGTTCCTGGTGGGATTGTTTGTTCCGGCCTGACCGCCTGCGCGCGCAGAATAAACGGTCACAGGAACAGGAAGGGAGAATTATGCTTCAGGAAGGAAAAATATATGTACACGAACACATCACCATCGACCTGTCCGAGCAAAAAAATAGCGAGGACTGCTGTCTGGACGCCTTTGAGCACACGGTGGAGGAGCTCAAAGCCCTGCGCAGGGCGGGGGTGGGGAATATTGTGGACGTGACCAACCGGGGAATGGGCCGGAACATCGGCTATGTGAAACGGGTGGCGGAACAGACGGGGATTAACATTCTCTGCTCCACCGGATACTATCAGGAGGATTTCCTGCCGGCGGAGGTGCTGCACATGACGGTGGAGGAGCTGGCCGGCCAGATGATCCGGGAAATCCGTCAGGGAATCAAGGGGACCGGCGTGAAGGCGGCGGTGATCGGAGAGATCGCCACCAGCCGGGGCGGATGGACGGCGCGGGAGAAGCGCGTGTTCGAGGCCGCGGTGATCGCCAGCCTGGAGACGGGCGCGCCGATCACCACCCACACGTCCAGGGGCACGTTCGGCTATGAGCAGGCCGCCTTTTTCCGGGAGCGGGGAGTCGCCCCGGAGCGGGTGATCATCGGGCACAGCGAGCTGTCGGGCGATGTGGACCAGGTGCTGCGGATACTGGACCTGGGCGTGACGGTGGGATTCGACACCATTGGAAAAATCAGCTACCTGCCTGACGAGCGCCGCGCGCAGATGCTGAAGGTGATCGAGGAGCACGGCTACACAGGCCAGGTATGCCTGTCCATGGACATCACCCGCAAGTCCCACCTGAAGGCCAACGGAGGCCCCGGATACGCGTATCTGCTGGAGACGTTTTTGCCGCTGGCCAGGCGCTGCGGCGTGTCGGAAGCGTTCATTGAGAAAATGATGGTGGAAAATCCCAGGCGCTGGCTGGGCAGGGGGGAAGCGGTATGAGCCGGCTCATGACCTTTCCGCTGCCCGCCATGGACATTTCCCAGGCCCTGCAAAAGCAGTTCGGGCTGGTGGATGCCGCGGCGCGGGAGTTTTCCGGCCGGGAGCTGCTGACGCGGGGAGATTTGGGCGTCACCGCAGCGTTTGGCAGGCCGGAGACCACGCTGAAGGTGGAGCGTGTTTTGGCGCGCTTTTTCGGGACCGGGGAGGCGATTCTGCTCCCCGGGGCCGGAACCGGCGCAATCCGCAGCGCCCTCTCCCTGCTGGGGCCGGGCGCTTCGCTGCTGGTCCACAAGGCGCCCGTTTATCCGACCACCGCGGCGTCCCTGCGGGCCCAGGGCATCCGGGCCGTGGAGGCGGATTTCAACGATCCGTCCGCTGTGGTGAAGTCGCTGGAGGCGGGCGGCCTGGACGGGATGCTGATCCAGCATACCAGGCAGCTGCCCGGGGACCGGTACGACCTGGGGGAACTGATCCGCCTGGTCCGCCTCACGGCGGGGACGGAATTTGTAATAATTGTGGACGACAATTATGCTGTGCTAAAGTCCCCGCGCTGCGGGGCGGAGTGGGGCGCAACGCTGTCCTGCTTCTCCTGCTTTAAGCTTCTGGGGCCGCCGGGAGTGGGCTGTGTGGCGGGCGATGAAAATATGATCAGGCGGCTGCGTAGGGAGAGCTATTCCGGCGGTCTGCAGATACAGGGAAACGAGGCTTTGGAGGCGCTGCGCGGTATGATCTATGCGCCTGTGCTGCTGGCGGTGTCCGGCCAGGTGGCGGGGGAAGTGTGCCGCCGCTTAAACGCCGGGGAGCTGCCGGGAGTCAGGGAGGCGTGGATGGCCAACGCCCAGTCCAGGGTGGTGCTGGTGAAGCTGGCGGCAGCCAATGCGCCGCGGGTGATCGCGGAAGCGGAAAAGCTGGGAGCCGCGCCCTACCCGGTGGGCGCGGAATCGAAATATGAAATCACGCCGCTGTTTTACCGGCCCTCCGCGACGTTTAGGGCCGCCGACCCGCAGGCGGAGCGGACCATGATCCGGATCAATCCCATGCGGGCCGGGGCGGATACCGTGCTGCGGATACTGGGAGCCGCCATTGAGCAGGCCAGTTAAGTACTCAATATGAAAATCAGGAAGGGGAGATTATATGAACGATAATTTTTACCGGAAAACAGGAATTGCCATCACCTGTATCGCCAGGGATCTGATGGGCAGAAGTCCCGGGGAGCGCATGCCGATTATCCAGAAATACCAGGAGATGTTCGATCTCTCCAGGGGCACGGTGCAGAATGCGCTGAAATTTTTAAAGGAGGCGGGGGCTGTCTCCTACAGCAGCCGCGGGCATCTGGGCACGTTTATCGACCAAATCGACTTTGGGATTCTCCAGGGCTATGCCGTGGACGGGCTCACAGGCACAATGCCCCTTCCGTATTCATTGCTGTACGAGGGTTTCGCCACCGGGCTGTATGAGAACATGCAGAAGAGCAGCGTCAATCTGCGCATGGCCTATATGCGGGGGTCCCGCGAGCGCATCCAATGCCTGGCGGACGGCATCTACCAGTTTGCGGTGGTGTCGCGCTACGCGGCAAAGACCGCGGCGGAGCTTGGTCAGGCGGTGCGTCCGGTTATGGATTTCGGCGCCTACTCCTATCTGTCGCGCCATATTATGCTGTTTGCCAAGCCGGGCAAAACCGCCATCGAGGACGGGATGCTGGTGGGCCTGGACCCGGATTCCTACGATCACTGCGCCCTGACCAGGGAGATGACCAGGGGGAAGCATGTGAAATACATCAATATGCCCGGCAACCAGCAGATTTATGCCCTGACCGCAGGCCTGATCGACGTGGGCATCTGGAATTACGACGAGATACGGGAGAAGAATTATCAGAATCTGACCTACTCGTTTTTGGAGGAAAGCCAGATGGAAGCGGATATGTCGGCGGCGGTGATTCTCTGCCGGACTGAGGACGATGTGACGCCGGCGATTTTAAAGAAAAATCTGAGCGAGGAGGGCGTGCTGGATATCCAGCAGAAGGTTCTCCAGGGGGAAATGATCCCGCACTATTGACATCAGGAGAGGGAAGATGATAGAGGAAAAATTAAAGATACTGCTGGAAAGCGGCACGATCACACAAAGGGCCCACGACTGCGGCCGGGAGACGGCGGCGTGGCTGCTGGACAAAAAAATCATCGGGGATATGGACGAGGCTGATATGTTTTTGACCCATCTGGTGATGGCAATTACACGCCAGGAGCGGGGGGAGCCTGTGGACGGCCTGTCCGAGGAAATGTGGGCCGGCGTTACGTCTGAGGCGGTGTATCCCAAAGCAAAGGCCCTGTGGCCGCAGACTCCGGCAGCCGGGAGCGCCAGGCTGGGGGAAACGGAGGTCAGGTTCTGCATTATGCACCTGTGTGTGCTCCTGGGCCTTGAATAAGAAATGATGTTACAACAGCAGGGGAGATAAGGATATGTTTTTAAGGACACTGTTAAATGAAAACAGGCCGCTGGCGGAGGCGATGTTTGCGCTGCACCGGTCCGGCGGGCTGCTGCCCAACACGTATGTCATTGATGTGGACACGGTGCTGGAGAACGCCAGGATCATGAAGGAACAGGCTGACAGGGAAAAGCTGGAATTGTACTTCATGGCTAAGCAGATGGGGAGAAATCCGTATATTTGTAAAAAACTGGTAGATATGGGGTACCCGGGAGCCGTGGTGGTGGATTACCAGGAGGCCGACGTTATGATGCACAACGGCATTCCCATCGCCCACGGGGGCCACCTGGTGCAGATACCGGAGCATTTTCTGGAGCGCCTGTTGGCCTACGGCGTGGGCATGATCACCGTGTATTCGTTGGAAAAGGCCCGCTCCATCGGCAGAATCTGCCGGAAGCTGGGCAAGGTCCAGGATTTATGCCTGAAGGTAGTCCGGAGGGGAGACCGGATTTATTCGGGCCAGGAGGGCGGCTTTTCTCCGGAGGAGCTGCCGGCTGCGCTGGAGACGCTGGAAGGGCTGGAAGGGGTGCGGGTGAAGGCGCTGACGGCGTTTCCGTGTTTTCTCTACAATGAAGAGTCGGGGCGGGTGGAAGACTGCCCCAATCTGGAGACGCTTCTGGCCGCAGGGGAGGCGGCCGGTGCGATGCTGGGGAGGCGTTTGCACCTGAATATGCCGTCCTGCACCCAGGCCCAAACCATACCGCGGATCCGCAGGCTGGGGGGAGACAGCGCGGAACCGGGCAGCGCCCTGATCGGCACCGTGCCCAACAACCGGGACGGTTCGGCCGCAGAGCGCATCGCGGCGGCCTACATGTCGGAGGTTTCCCACGTGCAGGGGGACAGAAGCTACTGCTACGGCGGAGGCCTGTATCCCCGCGGCCACATCGGCTGTGCCGTGACAGAGGGGGAAAACGGGGGCGGACAGATTTTGAGGGCTGTGCCCCCTGAACCGGGAAACATCGACTATTACTTTGCAGTGGAGGGCAGGGCGGCCGTGGGGAGCGGCGTCCTGATGAGCTTCCGGCCGCAAATCTTTACCAGCAGAAGCTCCGTGCTGCTGCTGGAGGGCCTGTCAAAAGGGGAGCTGCGCATCGCCGGAACGTACGACGCGCAGGGAGGGCCTGTGACGAATTAATAAGGAGGATCCAATACTTGGGGAGATTTATTATAATTGTTCTGGATGGATTCGGCGTTGGGGAGATGCCGGATGTGGAAAAGGTGCGCCCGGCGGACATAGGAGCCAATACCTGCGCGCACATTTATGAGAGGGTGCCGGACCTGCGCCTGCCGGCCCTGGAGTCTTTGGGGTTGGGGAGGCTGATGGGGAAAACGTCCGCCTCCGGCATGGACCGGGACGCGGCCTGCGGGAGAATCACGCTGATGCACGACGGCGCGGACACGTTTTTCGGGCATCAGGAGATCATGGGAACCAGGCCGAAGAAGCCCTTTGGGGAGCCCATCGCCAACAAGCTGGAGGCGATCCGCGGGGCGCTTGCCGCCGGCGGCTTTGCTGTCCGGGATTATGTCCGGGATGGGCGCGGGCTTCTGGTGGTGGAGGAAGCAGTGACCGTGGGGGATAATATCGAGTGCGATCCCGGACAGGCGTTCAACGTGACCGCGGCCACGGACCTGATCGAATTTGAGCGGGTGAGAGCCATCGGCGGCTTGGTGCGCGGCGTCAGCGTAGTGCCCAGGGTAATCACCTTCGGGGGCAGGGGCGTAAAGCTGGATGATCTGCTGGCCGCGGTGGAGGTGCACGGGGATTACATCGGGGTGAACGCACCGGCCAGCGGCGTGTACGACAGGGATTACCAGTGCGTTCATCTGGGATACGGGGTGGACCCGGCCGTGCAGGCGCCGTCCATTCTCGGCAAAGCGGGGATTCCCGTGTTTTTGCTGGGAAAGGCGGCGGACGTGATTGCCAATCCTTATGGCAGCAGCATCCCAATGGTGGATACGGACCGCGTGCTGGGGGAGACCCGGAAGCTTTTGCAGCGGTATAAAACCGGTTTTTTCTGCGCCAACGTCCAGGAGACGGATTTGTGCGGCCACGGGGAAAATGCGGAGGAATACGCGCGTAAGCTTCAGATTGCGGACCGGTGGATTGGCCGGATGCTGGGGGAGCTGTCCGATCAGGACATTTTGATCGTCATGGCGGACCATGGAAATGATCCCACCATCGGCCATCCCCATCACACCAGGGAGCTGGTGCCGTTACTGGTCCACAGCGCCGGAGTTAACTGTAAAAATTTGGGGATACGGCCTACGCTCTCGGACGTGGGAGCCACGGCTTGCGCCTATTTTGGCGTCCCGGCCCCGGAAAACGGCAGCAGCCTGCTTCCGCTGCTGAAACGCCCGGTTGTGGCATAGGGGCAGCGGCGAATCCCCTCCCGTTCGTCCGCTTTTGTTGACTGCCCAAAAAACGTATGATAAAATGTTAAAAGA
The DNA here is from genome assembly GCA_018380885.1 of Enterocloster asparagiformis. Classification (GTDB taxonomy): domain Bacteria; phylum Bacillota; class Clostridia; order Lachnospirales; family Lachnospiraceae; genus Enterocloster. Next base: position 46,855 of record JAGZSY010000012.1, on the reverse strand, counting down.
ATGTTTTTTGTGACAGCGCTGCTTTGCGAAGCCGGTTTGACGGTTGGGGGATAGACGATGAGGGAACTGGATGAACTGAAAATGGAAAATGACCGGCTGCGCCTGCTGGCGGAGCGGGATTCGCTTACCGGGCTTCTGAACAGGGGCGCGATGGAGGAAAAGACCGACCGGCTGCTGGCCGATGGGGTCCTGGGCGTGTTCCTCCTGATGGATGTGGACGAGTTCAAGTATATCAACGACAAATTCGGCCATCCGGCCGGGGATCAGGCGCTGCGGGAGCTGGCCCGGGTGATCGGGGATTCCTTTGACGGCCAGGCTCTGTCCGGGCGCATGGGGGGAGACGAGTTCGCCGTGTTTTTGCCCGGCGTCTGCACCGGGGATATGGCGGAGGAGCGGGTGAAGGATCTGAGGGCTCAGGCTGTCCGGGCCGGGGCAGCGCTGGGCATCGGCAGCCGGCTTCAAATCAGCGCCGGGGCGGAGTTTGCCAGGTCGGGGGACACGTTCTTCAGCCTGTACCGCAGGGCGGATATCGCCATGCGGGCGGGCAGGGGCAACCGGAAAAAGGCCCTCTGCCTCTACGAGCCCTCCATGAAGGCGGACGGGAGCCGCTGTGAGACGGAGACGGAGTACACGGCCGTATCCGTGGATTTGAGATACATAAGCGAGCAGCTGCAGGAGCGCAATATCGTGGACGGGGCGTACTGCCAGGACTACGACACGTTTCTGGCGATCTACCAGTTTATGGAGCGCGGCCTGAGCAGAACCGGGCTCAGGGTCCACCTGATCCTGATGAGCCTGACCGACCGGCACGGGGCCTTTGTGCCGCTGGACGAGCGGGAGGTTTTGGTAGAGAAGCTACGGGAGAGTATCCGCACCTCCCTGCGCGCCAGCGATATTTACACCCAGTACAGCAGCTGCCAGTTCCTGGCAATGGCTGTCTGCGCCGCCCTGGAAAATATGGACATTATCACCACAAGGATTGAGAATGCCTTTCTGGTGCGGGAGCCGGACCGGCCGGATATCCGGCTCACCTTCAGCTTTTATCCGCTGCGGCCCGTTCTGCGCGGCGTCCCGTCCGGCCCTGTGTCCGGCGATCGCCCGGCGGAACCTTTAAAATAAACGATAGCGAGGGACATAAAATGTCAAAGGATTCGGATCAGGCAGCACATCGCGGGGCGGGAGCGGCACATAAGCGCCAAACATCAATTTCTTCTAAAATCAGCTTCAGCCTTCTGACAATTCTGGTTCCCGCGCTGGCGGTTCTGATCATTATTTCCTGTATCGTGTCGGCCGAGGCCATCTCGGCCCTCAACGACAAGATGCTGGACCTGCAGACAGACTACACGGTTTCCAAGGTGGACGATTTTTTCAGCGGCAAGGTTGCGGCCATCGGCATGCTGGATGACAGCAGCGAGCTGCAGAATTATTTCCGGGCCGTCTCCGGGCGGGAGGACATCGCGTCCTACGCGGACCGGGACGGTGTGCTAAAGGAGCTCTCCGGCGCTCTGAAACGGATGGCTCCCGAGGGCGTGAAGCAGGTCTGGGCTGCCGACGAGAGGACGGACTGTTATCTGCTGGCCAACGGGAGCACGGTGGAGGCCGGGCTGGCGGAAACAGATTGGTACCGGCTGGTGATGGAACAGCGCGGCACAATGGTGACGGATCCCTTTCTGGACCCGGCCACCGGCCAGCAGGTGGTCTCCGTGGTCTCTCCCGTTTTTTCCGCGGACAAGACGGAAATTCTGGGCATAGTGGGACTTGATATCCATGTGGACGACTTGAGCCAGATTTTCGCCGAGGTCAAGGTGGGCGAGAACGGCTACATGGAGCTGCTCTCCAGGGATTCGGTCTATATTGTCAGCGACGACCCCACCGCCGTGGGCAGAAACGTGGTGGAGCTGGACATTTCCGACGAGTACAAGAAGCATGTGATGGAGAATTACAGCGGGAGCTATGATTTCAGCTACCAGGGCGTGAAATACACGTCCATGTTCCGCAACAGCGAGACGACAAAGTGGCTGGTGATCGCCACCCTGCCGCTCTCGGAGGTGAACGCCACCCGGAATCATCTCACCGCCGTTCTGGTGACCTTTGCCCTGCTGGTCCTGGCCCTGCTGGTGGCCTATGTTATGGCGATGACGCGCAGGCTGCTGCGTCCCCTGGCTGAGATCAGCCACGATATGGAAGAATTTTCCAAGGGGAATCTGGAAGTGGACATCAAGGTCAGGCGGGACGACGAGATCGGCCGTCTGGCGGACAGCATCCGCTCATCGGTCCGCTCCCTCAGAGCCATGATTGAGGACGTATCCAGGGTTCTGGGCGAGATATCGTCGGGAAATCTCGACGTGGGGACGGAGAGCGATTATATCGGGGATTTCCGTTTTATCAGGGAGGCGCTGGAACAGATCGTGGAATCCTTAAACTTCACGCTGGGACAGATCAATGTCTCCGCAGAGCAGGTATCCTGCGGTTCGGAACAGGTGTCGGCCGGGGCCCAGGCTTTGTCCCAGGGAGCGGCGGAGCAGGCCGCAACCGTGGAGGAGCTGGCGGTGAGCATCGGAGATATCTCCGGGCGGATTACCGCCAACGCGGACAATTCCACAGAGGCCAACCGCCAGGTGTACGCTGTGGGCAACGAAGCGCTGGAGAGCAACCGACGGATGCAGGAAATGTTAAATGCCATGCAGGAGATCAGGGACCGCTCCCGGGAGATCGGCGTGATCGCCAAGGCCATCGAGGACATTTCGTTCCAGACCAATATCCTGGCCCTCAACGCCTCTGTGGAGGCGGCCAGGGCCGGGGAGGCCGGCAGAGGCTTCGCGGTGGTGGCAAACGAAGTCCGCGACCTGGCGTCCAAGAGCGCCGAGGCGTCCAAGAGCGCGGCGAAGCTGATCGACAGCTCCCTGCGGGCGGTGCGCAATGGCGTCAGGATTGCCGACGATACGGCCCGGTCCCTGCAGAATGTGGTGGAGGGCGTGAAACACATTGAGGGGAGCATCCGGGACATTATGGAGGCTTCCAACGGCCAGTCCAAGTCCCTTGAGCAGGTGTCCCAGGGCATTGAGCAGATTTCCGGCGTGGTGCAGGTAAATTCCGCCACCGCGGAGGAGAGCGCGGCGGCCAGCGAGGAGTTGTCCGCCCAGTCCCTGCTGCTCAAGGAGCTGATCCGTAAATTCCGGCTCAGGGAGGACGGGGACAGATAAGGAAATGCGTGCTTGGAGGCGTTTTCGGACCACAGTGCCCGGAAAACGCCTCCTTTTTAATTGCGTGAAAGGGCGGCGGATCGCGTCCGCTGGCAGGCCTGATGGAAAAGAATGTGGAAAATATGCGAAAAACGTGGTATAAATGAGAAAGTACACTTTTTTTGCGGAGGGATGCATGGAACCATACTATTACAGCCAGATGAACAAAACGGAGAGAAGCGTTTACCACGGGATGAAAACCGGGCTGACCGCATTTGCCCCCTCGTTCTGTGTCCAGAGGCTGGAGGGGGCGCAGCTGTCGGACATTTTTTTCAAGCTGCGGCTGGACTTCCCGGAGATATTCTATGCGGTGAGCTTCCGGTACCGCGGATACCGGGATTCCGACAAGGTGGAGGTGATACCCGAGTACCTGTTCGACAAGGGAAAGGTGAGGGAGCACCGGCAGGCCATGGAGTCCAGGGTGGCGAAGCTGGTCCGTCCAGCATTGTCCCTGTCCCAGTGGGACAAGGAGCTCTATATCCACGATTTTATCTGCGGCAGCGTCCGCTACGACAAGCTGAAAAAGCCTTACTCCCATGAGATCATCGGCCCTCTGGGCCAGGGCGTGGGCGTGTGCGAGGGGATCGCCAAGGCGGTGAAAATTCTATGCGACGCCCTGGGAATCTGGTGCATCATCGCCGTCTCGGACGCCAATCCGGAGAAACATATCAAGTACCGCCACGCCTGGAACGTGGTGCGCATCGGCGGCGTCTGCTACCACATGGACGCCACCTTTGACAACAGCCTGAGCCACGGGGGCGCGATCCGTCACGACTATTTTAATCTGGACGACAGAAGCCTGTTTCGGGACCACGAGCCGGTGATCTGCGGGATACCGCCGTGCACGGACGGAAACCACTTTTACTACCGGGAGAAAAAGCTGTCCTTCACGAAAACTGAGGAGGTGGCGTCCCGGGCCGCCCAGGCGGTGAAAAAGGGGCGGGAGCTGGTTTTCCACTGGCGGGGCGGCCACCTGACCAGGGAGGCGCTGGGGGAGCTCTTAAGGATTTTGGAGCAGGCGGCGGCCCTGAAGGGAAAACACGCGGCGGTGAGCTTAAACTGGCCCCAGGCGGTTTTGCAGGTGAGCTTCCGGGACGCGGAGCCCGCGGAGGAAATCGTGGTCGAGCAGGCCAACGAGGGCGAGCGGACCGGATGAGAGAAGGAATGTTGAATAAAAGTCATTGACAAATATTCAATATAAAGGTATTCTGTAACTGGCGGAAGGTCTGCGCGATTCGGGCCGGCCGCAGGAACGTGAGAGTGGTGTGGGGCCGGCGCGGTATCCGGCCGGCACAGGGAGGTGAGAAGATGCGCATATCCAAGGAGCCGGAAGTGAGGAAGCAGGAGATTATCGACACGGCGATGCGGGTATTTTCGGAACAGGGCTATGAGGCGACGACCATGAAGGACATCGCCAGGGAGATGAATGTGGCTTCCGGCCTGTGCTACCATTATTTTCCCAGCAAACAGGAGCTCTACGAGACAGCGGTGAGGCAGTACGCGGCGGCTTGCAGCGCCGGGTTTGTGGAGATATTCAAGCAGACGGAGCTTACGCTGGAGGAGAGCCTGGAGCGCCTGGGCAGCGTGTGGATGGCGGCCAAAAAGGGCGGGGTTTTCGCCTATGAAAGCTTTTTCCACGGCAAGGGAAACGAGGTGTTTCACCGCCAGCTGGACGTGGCGGTGATCCGGGAGCTGCTGCCCTGGGTGACGTCCTATCTGGAGGCGCTTAAGGCCCGCGGCGAGATCAGCGTGCAGAATCCCGCGGCGGCGGCCCGGTTTGTGCTCCACGGGCAGATGGGAATGGTGGACGATCTGAGCATCCCGCTGAAAACGCGGCTGGAGCTGATAAAGGAACTGATTGCGAGAACGCTGGCGTAACTCCCCGCCAAAACGGCGGGGCATTTCTCAACCTATTGATTGAATAATAGTCAATGAAAACGATTCAATAAGGAGGCGCGATATGGAGACAACGAGGGAATTTAAGGAGGAGACAAAGCGGTATTTTGACCAGGTGGCGGGAGCCTACGATGGGAGCTTTGACGGCCGGTTTGTAAAATGCATGTACCGGGAGGCTGTCGCGCGCGCGGCCGCTCTTCCGGGAAGTCGGGTGCTGGATTTGGGCTGCGGCACCGGCAATCTGATCCGCCTGCTGCGGGAGGTGAAGCCGGCCTCCTACTGCGGAGCAGACCTGTCGGAGCAGATGATCCGGCAGGCGCGGCGCAGCCTGGGGGCAGGGGCGAGCCTTGTGACGGCGGACGCCGCGGCCCTTCCCTACGGGGACGGGGCGTTCGACATTGTGGTCTGCAACGCCTCCTTTCACCACTATACGGAGCCGGAGCGCGCGGCGGGGGAGATACGGCGGGTGCTGAGGCCGGGCGGAACCCTGATTCTGGGCGATCCCACCTTTCCCGGCCGTCTGCCCCGGAAACTCCTGAACCAGGCGCTCCATAAGCGGGGCTCCGGGGATTACAGAATCTACGGGAAAAGGGAGATCACAGCCCTGTTCACAGGGAGCGGATTTCTGGTCCACAGCTGGAAGCGCATCAACTTGCGCGCCTTTATGTTCGAGGCGGTGAGACAGTAAACCCGCGTGGAAGATAGGGCGTGCGGGCGGAAACGGGGCCGCGGGAGGGGGAAGCGGCCCCGGCCTGTGAAAAAAATGGGCTCAGGGGGAGAAAATTTGAAAAAATAGATTGACATTTGAATTAGTTAGTGCTAACCTTATGTTGCAGTTAGGATACCATAACTTTCCAGGCTGCGTTTAATCCATGTAACAGAAATCACATCATATTTCATATCAAAAAAGGAAAAGAGGAGTGATTGTATGCCGTTAACGATGGCCAGGGCGGGCGAGGTAACGTCCATCAGGCGGGTAGGCGGAAAAGAGGAAGTGCGCCGCCATCTGGAAAATATGGGGTTTGTGCCCGGAACTAACGTCACGGTGGTTTCGGTGAATAACGGCAACGTGATCGTCAATGTGAAAGAGGCGCGCGTTGCGATCAGCAGGGAAATGGCCAACAAAATTATGATATAAAAGGGTCATGGGTATGAAAAGGAAAGGAGCGCAATCAATATGCAGACGTTGAGGGAAGTAAAATGCGGCAGTTCTGTATCTGTTGTAAAGCTTCACGGCGAGGGAGCGGTGAAGCGCCGCATCATGGACATGGGGATCACCAAAGGGACGCAGGTTTACGTGCGCAAGGTGGCGCCGCTGGGCGATCCGGTGGAGGTGACCGTCAGGGGCTACGAGCTGTCGCTGAGAAAAGCGGACGCGCAGATGATCGAAGTGCGGTGAGAGCTGCTTTTTTTTAGACAGCGAGTTAGTTAGAACTAATTTGATAGGTATATATTCTCGACAAGAGAAATCAGGAGGAAATGAAAAATGTCAATCAAAATTGCACTGGCCGGCAATCCCAACTGCGGTAAGACCACGCTGTTCAACGGGCTGACCGGTTCCAACCAGTTTGTGGGAAACTGGCCCGGCGTGACGGTGGAGAAGAAAGAGGGGCGCTTAAAAGGCAATAAAGACGTGGTTATCATGGACCTTCCGGGTATTTACTCCCTGTCCCCCTACACCCTGGAGGAGGTGGTGGCCAGAAACTATCTGATCACGGAGCGCCCGGATGTAATCCTCAACATCGTGGACGGCACCAATCTGGAGCGCAACCTGTATCTGTCCACCCAGCTGATGGAGCTGGGGATTCCCGTGCTCATGGCCGTGAATATGATGGACATTGTGAAGAAGAACGGCGACGAGATCAACATCGCGCAGCTGAGCAGAAAGCTGGGCTGCCCGGTGGTGGAGATATCCGCTTTAAAGGGCACAGGCATCATGGAGGCCGCGAGCCAGGCCGTGGCCTTAGCGGGGCAGGGCAGAAAAAACGCGGGCGTTCACAAGTTCGGCGCCGATGTGGAGGCCGTTCTGGAGGAGATTGAGCGCTGCTTAAGCGACGGCATCCCTAAGGAGCAGAAGCGCTTCTACGCCGTCAAGCTCTTTGAGCGCGACGAAAAGATCAGGGCTCAGATGAAAACGGCGCCGGATGTGGAGAACCTGATCAAGCGCGCGGAGGAAGCGCTGGACGACGACGCGGAGAGCATCATCACCAACGAGCGCTATACATACATCACCTCCATCATCGACGGCTGCTATACCAGAAAGCACAGGCAGAAATTGAGCAGCTCGGACAAGATCGACCATGTGGTGACCAACCGTTATCTGGCGCTGCCGATCTTCGCCCTGGTCATGTGGCTGGTGTACTACGTCTCCGTGTCCACAGTGGGCACCTGGGCCACGGACTGGACCAACGACGGGCTGTTCGGGGACGGCTGGCATATGTTCGGCATCGGTACCGCCGCCTACGAGGAGGCCTCCGGGGAATACGCCGTTGCGTCCGCCAAGGTTGACGCCTACATTGAAGCCGCCATGGAGGCTGGCATCGATGCTTCCGTGTTTGAGGAGGAGGAGCCGGAAGAGGCCGGGGTTTTGGCCTTTGAGGCTGCTGCCGGAGCCGCCGGCGTGGAGGCTGTGGCTGAGATTGAGGGCGAGGACGGCAATGTGGCTGAGACCATCCCGGTGGCTGCGACCGATTTCACCGAGGCGCTGGCAGTCAGGGAGCCGGACCCCGCAGACTACGGCGTGTGGGTGCCGGGCGTTCCGGTAGTGATCGGCAATTTCCTGACCTCCGTAAACTGTGCGGATTGGCTGTCCAGCCTGATCCTGGACGGCATCGTGGCCGGCGTCGGCGCGGTTCTGGGCTTTGTGCCCCAGATGCTGGTGCTGTTTATCTTTCTGGCCTTCCTGGAAGCCTGCGGCTACATGGCCAGAGTCGCGTTTATCATGGACCGCATTTTCCGCAAATTCGGCCTGTCCGGAAAGTCCTTCATCCCCATGCTGATCGGCACGGGCTGCGGCGTGCCGGGCGTTATGGCCAGCCGCACCATTGAAAATGACCGGGACCGCAAGATGACCATTATGACCACCACCTTCATCCCCTGCGGCGCCAAGCTGCCCATCATCGCGCTGTTTGCGGGCGCGCTGTTCGGAGGCGCTTCCTGGGTTGCGCCCAGCGCTTATTTTGTGGGGATTGCCGCGATCATCTGCTCCGGTATCATTTTAAAAAAGACGAAAATGTTCGCAGGCGACCCGGCCCCCTTTGTGATGGAGCTGCCGGCCTACCATATGCCCACCGTGACCAATGTGCTGCGCAGCATGTGGGAGAGGGGCTGGTCCTTTATCAAGAAGGCCGGAACCGTTATCCTGCTCTCCACCATCTTCGTATGGTTTACCTCCGGCTTTGGCTTTGTGGACGGAAGCTTCGGCATGGTCGAGGACCTGTCCGACGGCCTGCTGGCGACCATCGGCCGGGGAATCGCGTGGATCTTCGCGCCGCTGGGCTGGGGCAGCTGGCAGGCGGCCGTGGCGGCCATCACCGGGCTTGTGGCCAAGGAGAACGTGGTGGGAACCTTCGGCATCCTCTTCGGCTTTGCGGAGGTGGCTGAGGACGGGAAGGAAATTTGGGGCACCATGGCGCAGACCTTTACCGCGGTCAGCGCGTACTCCTTCCTGGTGTTTAACCTGCTGTGCGCCCCCTGCTTCGCGGCCATCGGCGCCATCAAGCGCGAGATGAACAACGCCAAATGGACCTGGTTTGCCATCGGTTACCAGACGGTCCTGGCCTATGCGGTATCCCTGTGCATCTACCAGCTGGGCACCTGGTTTTCCACCGGCGTCTTTGGAATCGGCACGGCCGCCGCGCTGCTGCTGGTGGCGCTGTTTATCTACCTTCTGTTCAGGCCATACAGGGAGAACAAGCCCATGAAGGCCGCAGTGACCGCGGAAAGAGCGGTTTAAGCAGTCCGTTTAGACGGCGAAACCGAGCTGCCGGATAAAGGGCGGGACTGCCCGCGGGTTGTGGAATGTACACAACGGTATAGCAGGAAAATTTTGTGTATTTTCCCGCTTACAGGGACGGGAAAAAAATGTTATAGTTAAAAACGAAATATGGTTGTAGCTCTCTCGTGAAGGCCATTCACGGAAGGGCTGCAACCTTTTTTAATTGGAAAAATCCAAAATATGGGAATATTGTCCGGGTCTCAGGCCGCGTCTTGCGCAAATCTCCATTCAGCCGGCCGGGGCAAAATTCGCCGTCAATACATTGCAGTAGGAGGAATCAAACATATGAATGAACAGGCAAACCAATATCTGGCCGAGGAACCGGTGGGGCAGCTGATGCTGAAATTTTCCATCCCCTGCATCATGTCGCTTTTGGTGTCGGCCCTTTACAACATTGTGGACCAGATTTTCATCGGCCGCGGCGTGGGTTACCTGGGCAACGGGGCCACCAACGTGGTGTTTCCGGTGACCATCATCGCTTTGGCCCTGGCGCTTCTGGTGGGGGACGGCTGCGCCGCCTACCTGAGCATCTGCCAGGGGATGAAGGACGGGGAGCGGGCCCACCGCAGCGTGGGCAGCGCGGTGACCGTGATTGTGGCCGCCGGCCTGCTGCTGGCCGCGCTGCTTGCAGGGTTCCAGGAGAAACTGCTCTGGGCCTTCGGCGCCACGGAGAACAACATCGGTTACGCCCGGGAGTATTTCCGGTTCATAGTGGCGGGAATCCCCTTTTTCATGTTCGGCAATGCCATGAACTCGGTGATCCGGGCGGACGGCAGCCCGGCCTTTGCCATGCTCTCCACCTTGGCCGGCTGCGCGATCAATGTGGTGCTGGACCCGGTGGCGATCTTTGTGCTTGGCTGGGGTATGGCCGGTGCGGCGCTGGCTACGGTGGCCGGTCAGGTGGTCACCGCGCTGCTGGCGGTCTTTTATCTGTCCCGCACAAAATCCTTCCGCCTGAAGCGGTCCAGCTTCCGGCCGGAGGGGGATTTACTCAGACACACCCTTCCCCTGGGGATCAGCAGCCTGCTGACCCAGATTTCGATTGTGGTCATTATGGTGGTGATGAACAATGTGCTGGTGATCTACGGCGCCCAGTCCAGGTACGGAGCGGATATTCCGCTGACCGTGGTGGGAATCGTGATGAAGGTATTCCAGATTGTGGTCTCAATCGTGGTGGGGATTGCCGCCGGCTCCCAGCCGATTGTGGGCTATAACTACGGGGCCGGGCTCCATGGCCGGGTGCGCCGGATTTTCACCGTCATGATGGCGGCCGAGGCCTGCGTGGGTTTGGCGTCCATGATCTGCTTCGAGTGCTTTCCCCTGCAGATTATCGGCATATTCGGCAGCGAGAATGGGCTGTACAACGAGTTCGCGGTGATCTCATTTCGGGTTTTCCTGAGCACCATCGCCCTGTGCTGCGTGCAGAAGGCATGCAGTATTTTCCTCCAGTCCCTGGGCAAGCCGGTGCTGTCCATGAGCCTGTCCCTGCTGCGTGATTTTATCCTCAGCGTGCCCCTGGCGCTGATCCTGCCCGGCTTCCTGGGGGTTACGGGCGCGCTCTACTCCGGGCCCGCTGCGGACATCGTTTCCTTTATTGCCGCGGTATTCTGTATCCGCCATGTGTTTAAGGAGCTGAGGCAGGAGGAGACGGCTGGGCAGCCAAGGGATGTGGCGCAGGCCGTCTGACAGAGGGACGCAGCCTCTATTTTACCGGCCTTCAACATTTTCCGGGATTTTGCGATTATAGATGGACCAAATAATGGAAATAATAATCTTGTAGCAACTTGCTTGATCGGAGGCGGCGGGCCTGCGGCCTGCTGCCAATCCGCAGAAACGGGAAAGGGATGGCTGTTATGGCAAGATATTATCATTTATCTAAAAAGATTTCGGAGGCGGAATCGGAACAAATTCTCCGCGAGCTGCGTGCGGTGGAGGATGTGAAGAGCGTGGAAATGACGGAGGATTACCATTTTCTGAAGGTGGATACCCAGGACGGCGTGTTCTCTGGCGTGATGGACCGTGCTGTGAATATCTGCAGAAGAATTGCCGGCGGATGCGAGATGCGTTTTTCCGGATTCGAGGCCGGATGGCGCGGCTGAAGGATGAAACAGGGATAGGAGAGAGGGATTGCCCGCGCGGGGCAATCCCTCTGTTTTTTGTCTGAAAATAAAGCGGAGGCAGAGGACAGGAAGGCTGTTTTACAAGCTTTAAGTCCCGGTCCATGCCGCAGGGCGCCGTGGACCCGCCGCGCCGGTATGTTTTATCAGGAAAACTGCGGCAGCGCCAGCACGTTCACAGGGGTGGGGATATCCAGCATCCCGCGCGGCGTTAGGCTTCCGTCGTCCCGGTTGCGGCAAAAGACGGATACGCTGTCCGAGTCCTGGTTGGCGCAGAGCAGATAATCCCCGGCGGGATCCAGGCAGAAGCTTCTGGGCGTCCGGCCGTTGGCCGGGTAATCGGCCAGATGGCTCAAGGTCCTGTCCGGCCCCACCAAAAAGGCGGAGATGCAGTCACGGCCCCGGTTGGAGCAGTAGAGAAAGCGGCCGTCCGGGGAGAGATGGATATCGGCGCAGAGATTTGCGGGCTCACTGCCGCCTGAACGCGCTTTGCAGTAGGAATCCACAGTCTGTATGGGAGTCCAGCCGGACTTCTCACGGACCAGGACCAGAATTTCCGAGGAGAGCTCCATGGTCACGTAACAGGCCGAGCAGTCGTCGGAAACCGCGATGTGGCGCGGCCCGCTGCCCGGGGCCACGGCGATCTCCGGGGCCTGATCTGCAAACAGGCGGGGAACGCCGGGGGAGACGGGATACTCGCAGATGCGGTCCGTGCCCAGATCGCAGGCCATAACCCGCTTCAACCCCGGCAGGGGAACGGCGCAGTGGATATGGGGCCCTTCCTGACGGCCCGCATCCGGACCTGAACCGGCGCGCCGGATCACCTGGCTGTGGGGACAGAGAGAGCCGTCCTTATTCACCGGGAATACCGTCAGGGAACCGGAGGAGTAGTTGGCCGTGAACAACAGCCCGGACTCAGGCTCCATTGAGACGTAGCAGGGATCGGCCCCCATGGTGGGAACCGTGTTGATGAGAGTCAGCTCCCGGGTATTCCGGTCCACGCGCAGGGCGGAGACCGCCCCCGAGACCATGCCCCCGTAGTCCTTCAGCTCGCTGACAGCCCAGAGAACCTCACGTCCGGGGCGGCAGCAGAGGAAGGAGGGATTGGGGACCGACGTGTTCACGTGCTCGACCCGGGCCGTCCCCGTGCTGTGGTCCAGGCTGACGCAGTAGATGCCCAGCCCCTTTCCCTCCAGCACTTCCCCTGTGCCGAAGCGGATGGGCTGTGTGTAGGTTCCCACATAAAAAAATGTTTTCATGTCAGCTCTCCTTTTTGCCGCTTTTGGCGGCCTCTTTGCGCGTGCGCTCACGGTCGCGCTTTTGCAGGTAGGATTGGAAACGCTTTTTGTTTCCGTCCGTGAAGGTGGTCATGAGCTCGTTCAAATCCAAATCGCTCTGACGGGTCAGGTAGCGGTACAGCTTGGAGTGGGAATCCGAGGAGCTGAGGGAGCTCTGGAGCAGCGCCTCGGACTCTTTGGTGTTCTCAAACATGAACTTATTCAGCTCCTGGAAATACTTGTAATACGTGTTCTTGAAAATATTGATGATCTGGATGAAAATATCGTTGCCCGAGGCCAGGATAAGGGACAGGTGGAACATATAGTCCTGCTTGGTGTACTCCTCGTAATTGCGGTCCTGCAGCGCCCGCTTCATGCCGAAGTAGGCGGAGCCGATGGCCTCCAAGTCCACGTGCTCCTGAGCCATGATCAGCCGGACGGACTGAATCTCGATGGCCTCCCGGAGCGCGTTGATCTCGTTGAACTCCTTTTCCGTCAAGTCCAGCTCCCGCTCAAAGTTAGACATGTCGTAAATCTCTTCCGGTTTCACCACATAGGTGCCCTTGCCGTGCTTTACCTCCACCAGGCCGATGGCCTGCAGGCGCTGGATGGCGGCCCGGACCGTGACACGGCTCACGCCCATTTTCACGCCCAGGTCCGTCTCCGAGGGCAGCTTCTCGCCGCTTTTCCAGGTTCCGTTCTTTATATCAGCCAGCAGGGCGTCGTAAACCGCTGCGTCCATTCTCTGTTTTGTGATTGTATTGATTGCCATTTTCACTCGCCTCCCTTAGATGTATTACAACATACATCGTTTGCTACAACTATAAACCGGAACGGAAAAAATGTCAATATTTCTAAGAAAAATCACTAAAAATAAAATTGAAAAAAACATATTGACAGGCAAAAGTAATGATGTTATATTGGATTCACCATTAAGTTGTATTACGACATACAACTGAGTGGAAAACGATGAACAAGACAAGGAAGGGGGATTTTATTTATGAAAAAAATGTTCAGGACACTGGCGGCATTGACCATGGCTGCGTCGCTTGTGGGGTGCGGCGCGGGGAGCGCGGGGGACAAAACAAGCGCGCCAAGCGCTGCCGCAGGCCAGGATCAGACAGCCGCAGCCCAGGACAGCGCCGCGGCCGCCACGGATCAGGAGGTCACGCTGACCATCGCCTCCGCCATGGTGACGGAGAAGCCGGAGGGGGATTTGGAGCAGGAGCTGGCGAACAAGTACATGGAGCTTCACCCCAATGTGAAGATCGAATTTATCTCCATGCCCGCCGCGGAGATTTCCAAGCGCATTGTGACTATGGCCACGGGGGACAATCTGCCGGATATGTTCTTTGTCCCCAATGATTTCATGCCTCAGCTGTACGATCTGGATATTGTGGCGGATTTGGAGGGGCTTTTGGGCGAGGAATGGCTGTCCGGCTACAACCCCAATCTGCTGAAGGACGCGAAGATCAACGGGAAGATGATGAGCATCCCCTGGTACGCCTCCCCCTACGCGGTGATCTACCGCACGGACTGGTTCGAGGAGCTGGGTCTTGAGACGCCGGAGACCTGGGACGAGTTTTTGGAGGTGAGCAAGGCGCTGACCAGGGATACCAACGGGGACGGCCAGGTGGACAAGTGGGCGTTCAGCATGGTGGGAAGCAGGAACAACTCCGGCGAGCAGCGGTTCGTGCTGTTCAGCAAATCCTTCGGCGCGGACGAGATTTACGAGAAAGAAGGAAAATGGGCCACGGATATCGGCACGGAGCAATTCAAGGCCGGCCTGAAATATTTTACGGACCTGTACACCGAGCACGGCGTGGTGCCTCCAGGCCCCACCGAGGTTGATTATTCCGCCTCCATGGAGTTGTTCACCTCGGAGCAGACTGGAATGATCCTGTCCGGGCCTCACTCCCTGGGCTTTATCACCACCACCAACCCCAGCCTGGAGGGAAATCTGGGAAGCTTTGTGATTCCCAAGGGCGAGGCCCACGTGTCCATATCCGGAATCGGAGGCTACGCCATTGCGGAGAGCTGCGAGAACAAGGACGTGGCGGCCGACTATATGAAGTTTATTACCAGCAAGGAAAACGCCATCTATTTCGGACAAAAGACGGGGAGAATGCCCACCAGAACCGAGGCTTCCGACGATCCGTACTTCAGCTCCGTATTGTTTGAGGGCTTCCTGGGCGCCCTGGACTACGCGGTGGACCCGGAGACGTTCGCCCAGTACCCGGCGCTGCTGGATACCATCGGGGAGGCGTACTCCAATATCCTGTCCGGCGTGTCGACCTTTGACGAGGCTTACGGGACGCTGGTGGAGAAGGCCGACGCGGTCATTGCAGCTGAAAACTGATTGAAGAAAATCTGGTGATTGCATGGAGAAAGAGAAATCAAAAAAGCGTCTCTCCCCGGGAAGCATTTCCCAGAAGGAGATAAACGGATATCTGTTCGTATTGCCGGTGGCCGCCGTTTTGGCGGCCCTGGTGGTCTATCCGCTGGCGTACGGGGTTTACATCAGCTTTTTCAAGACTAACCTGGTGAAGAAATGGACCTTTGTGGGTCTGCGCTACTATTTGGAGGCGCTGAAAAGTTCGGAATTTCTGGGGCAGATGCTCGTGACCGTGAAGTTTACCGCCGGGGTCGTGGCAGGACACTTTTTCTTTGGAATGCTCCTGGCCCTGCTGCTGAACCAGGACTTCAGGGGGAGGGCGGTATTCCGCGTTATTTTTCTGCTCCCGTGGCTGTTTCCGGACAGCGTGGTGGCCCTGCTGTTCAAGTGGATTCTGAATCCGGTTTACGGAATCTTAAACCATGTGCTCATGCAGATGGGGCTGATCGACACCGCCCAGGTGTGGCTGAGCAACGCCAAGCTGGCCCTGCCCATTGTGGTGGCGATCTGTATCTGGAAGGGCTACCCCATGATCATGATGATGCTCTTGGCCGGGCTGCAGTCCATCTCCGGAGATGTGAAGGAGGCGGCCCGCATCGACGGGGCCAATCTGTGGCAGTCCTTCCGGTATGTGACCCTTCCAGGGCTTAAATCGGTGCTGACGGTGACGCTGGTGCTGGACACGGTCTGGTGGTTCAAGCACTACACCCTGGTCTGGGTGCTGACCCAGGGCGGGCCGGGGGACACCACCTCCCTGATCAGCATCTCGATTTACAAGCAGGCGTTCGACAACTTCAATTTCGGATCAGCGGCGGCCATGTCCGTCATTGTGTTCCTGATCTGTTACGTACTGGGAATTATTTACAGAAAGGTGCTGGAGAATGACTGAGCGTATGGGAATGAGAAGAAAAAAGATCGCGGCCAAAGGGGCTATGTACGGGATTTTGGCGCTGCTGGCCTCCCTGGTGCTGGTGCCTGTGCTGTGGATGATTTCCACGGCCTTTAAGTCCTACGGGGAGACCATCGCCATACCGCCCAGGTGGATACCGCAGCAGATTTCCTTCGAGGCCTTCGGGCGGCTGTGGAGCGAATATCCCTTTGGCACGTATTTTAAGAACAGCTTTATCATCGTGCTGGCCTCCATGGCCGTCTCCGTGTTCGCCTCCTGCCTGGCGGGCTACGGCCTGACCCGGTTCCGGTTCAGGGGCAGAAACAGCCTGATGACGTTTATACTGGTGACCCAGATGTTTCCCTCCGTCATGCTGCTGGTGCCGTTTTACAGCATCATCGGGAAAATGCGCCTGCTGGACACCCACCTGGGGCTGATCCTGGTCTACATCTCCTTCACGGTTCCGTTCTGTACCTGGACCATGCTGGGATTTTTCAGGGCCCTGCCCCTGGACCTGGACGAGGCGGCCAGGATCGACGGCTGCAATTCCTGGCAGTGCTTCAGCAGGATCATCCTGCCGCTGACCCTGCCCGGGATCGCATCCACCAGCATCTACGCGTTCATCACGTCCTGGAATGAGTATATGTTCGCGTTTATCCTGACCAGCAGGCCGGAGATGAAAACGCTCTCCGTGGGGATTGCGGAGATGAACGGGTTTCAGCAGATTCGCTGGAACGACATGATGGCGGCCTCCCTGATGGCCAGCCTGCCGCTGATCCTGCTGTTCGTCTGCCTGCAGAAATATTTTGTCAGCGGCCTGACAAGCGGGGCGGTAAAATCATAATGTGACGAGGAGAATGAAAATGACTGTGACAATTCGGAATATAAGCGTTACCTGCACCAGGCCGGGGGGCTTCAACCTGACCATCGTCCGGGTGGACACCTCGGAGCCGGGGCTGTACGGTTTGGGCTGCGGCACCTTCACCTACCGCCACGAGACGGTGGCAAACGTTATCGAGGAGTATCTGCGCCCCCTGCTCATCGGGCGGGATGTGTCCCGGATCGAGGATATCTGGCAGATGATGAACGTGGCCACCTACTGGCGCAACGGGCCGGTGATCAACAACGCGATGGGCGCGGTGGACCTGGCGCTCTGGGATATCAAGGGCAAGATGGCCGGGATGCCGGTGTACGATCTGCTGGGAGGCCGGTCCCGGGAGGGGGTGCCGGTGTACTGCTACGCGGAGAGCGCCGATCTGGACGAGCTGGTGGACCAGGTGAAGGGCTGGATGGCCCGGGACGTGCGCCATGTGCGCATCCAGCTGAGCCGCGATCCGGAATGGGCGGCCGGCCATGCGCCGGAGGGAGCCCAGGCGGGCTATTACATTGATCCACAGGAGTATTGCCGCCGGGTGGTGAAAATGTTCGACTATGTGAGGACAAGGGTGGGCGACCAGGTGGAGCTCTGCCACGACGTCCACGAGCGGGTGGCCCCGTCCACGGCCCTGTGGCTGGCAAAGCAGGTGGAGCCCTACTCACCGCTGTTTTTGGAGGACTTGCTGCCCCCGGACCAGGGCATGTGGTACCGGAATATCCGCTGCCAGACCGCGACGCCCCTGGCCCACGGCGAGCTGTTCAACAATCCCATGGAGTGGGAGGAGCTGGTGAAGGAGCGCCTGATCGACTATATGAGGGCGCATATCTCCCACATCGGCGGCCTGACCCCGGCCAGAAAGCTGGCGGCGCTCTGCGAGCAGTTCGGCATCCGCATGGCCTGGCACGGCTCCCCCGACATGTCGCCCATCGGGTACGCGGCCAACCTGCACATGGATATGGCGGTGGCGAACTTCGGCATCCAGGAGTGGCCCGGAATCCCGGAGCCCATGGCCCAGATGTTCCCGGGCTGCCCGTACATCAAGGGCGGCTACGCCTACGTCAGCGGAAAGCCGGGATTTGGAATTGAATTTGACGAGAAGATGGCCGCGGAATACCCCTGCAACAAGGAGAAAACGCCGTGGATTGAGATGCGGCTGCCGGACGGGAGTATACAGAAGCCGTAAGGGGAGCTGCCCGCCAATCCGTGGGGATGGACCATCGATCCCGTGGGCTTTCGCATCCTGCTCAACGAGTTCTACGACAGGTATCAGAAACCGATTTTCGTCACGGAGAACGGCGTGGGCTACTACGACAAGCTGGAGGACGGGCAGGTTCACGACACCTACCGCGTGGACTATTACCGGGAGCACATCAAGCAGATGAAGGAAGCCATCCGGGATGGCGTGGACGTCAGGGGCTACTATGCGTGGGGGCCCATCGACATCATCTCCTGCTCCTCCAGCGAGATGAGCAAGCGCTACGGCTTTATCTACGTGGATCTGGACGACTACGGAAACGGCAGCGGCAAGCGGATTAAGAAGGACAGCTACGCGTGGATGCAGAAGGTGATTGCATCGGACGGAGAGGATCTGGATTAAAGGCCGCTTCACCAGGATAAGGAGGCATTTTGTGAAAAGTTTTCAATACACTGTTAAAACGCGGATCGGACTTCATGCCAGGCCTGCCAGCAGGCTGATTACCACGGCGCGTTCTTACCAGTCCAAAATAACCATTGAAAAAGAACATAAAATTGCCGATCCCAAGAGCCTCATGTCTGTGCTGGCGCTGAATGTTACGCAGAATGACAGGATTACGGTCACGGCGGAGGGCGCCGACGAGGACGAGGCCATCGCCGGGATGGAAGCTTTTATGAGAGAGAATTTATAGTGGGATGAGATTGATAAAAGAGCGGATATTTTCCTTTTTATGGAAAATATCCGCTCTTTTGTGGTGATTAAAGGTGAAAACAGTAGCGCCAAATTTTGATGAAAATTGGTGAAATGTTGTATGAATTGGCTGCCTATAGAGCGCGAGTACTAAAAAATGTAATACAACATTACATAAATTGGACTTCATATTGTGCAAAATGGCGCTTATAATGAAAATGTAACCAAGATTATATAATTTGGGTCGGGACTGAGCGGAAAGGAAGGAAAAGCATGCTAAATTCCAGCACTGTTCGGTTGATGGAGTACATTTCTACATTAAACAAAAAGACGGTGAGCATTGACGATATCTGCGTGGACTTAAAGTGCGCCAGAAGAACACTCTACTACAATATCCATAAGCTCAATGAAATTTTGAAGGACCATGGCTTTCAGACCATTGAACTGGGGAGTGGAGTGCTTCGCATCCCGTCCGGACTGGAAGCGGGAGCGCGGAAGGCAATCTTGTCCGCAGACCCCGAATACGTGTTTTCATCTGATGAGAGGAAGCTGATTATCTGTGTAAAAGCAGGTATCTCCAGCCGGCCGGTTACCATTGAGCGCTTGATGCAGCTGTTGAAGGTGAGCCGCAACACAATCCTGTCCGAGGTGACGGAGCTGCGCTGCGTTTTGAAGCAAAAGGAAGTGATTCTGAAAAGCCACAGCAAGGGTGGATACGATCTTGACGGGGACGAAATAATGGTGCGGAATGCAATCATTGAGTGCCTGAACCTGCCGGAAAACATTAAGATGAAGCAGATTATGGAGGAGATGATTACGGAGGCGGTCAACGAGAAAACCGGCCGAAGCCTGGCAAGCGGCGAGTTGTTTTCCGCTTTGCGGGGGATCATCCAGTCCGCTGAAAGCTGCGCCAGCGGCCAGTTCAGCAGTAACGCGGTGACGGAGATTGCCTATTATCTGTGCATCGTATTTTTGCGGCAGGACAAAAGGGGCGCGGCCATAACTGATTGCGAGATCAGCGGGCTGCCGGAATACGGGGCCGCGGAGCTGGTAGCGGACCGTATGGAGGCGCTGGGCCTTGGAATCGCGAAGAAGGAGCTTTGCTACGTGGCCACGGTCATGATGGGGGCAAGGCTGCAGCAGTTCAATGAAACCTACGGCAACCGCGAACCCATTCTTTCGGAATTCGCGGAGGATCTGCTCAGAACCTTTGAACAGAAGGCGCTGGTGGAATTTCCTGAAAAAGCCAGGCTGAAGGAACAGCTGATGATTCACCTGCGCCCGATGTACTACCGTCTGAAGTATTCAATCCGCGTGGATCACCAGTTCAGCGGAATCATTATCCGCCAGTACCGGGATCTGTATAACCTGACGGATCTGACGGTGAAAACAGTTGAGGACAAATACGGTTTTTGCGTGCCGGCGGAGGAAATCGCGTATCTGGCCATATTCTTTGGCAGCTTCGTGAAGTACCACGGCGGGCATGAGGGAAAGCAGAGCGAAACGATACTGATCGTGTGTGCGGCCGGGGTCAGCTCCGCGATGCTGATCAGGCAGCAGCTTATTTTCCTTCTGGGCTCCGGATATACCTATGAAATTTGCGACAAACGGCATGTCACGGAGGAGCTTTTGAATGAATATTTTCTCATGGTATCCGCGGTGGAGCTGCCCTTTGACAGCCCGAAGGTGATCTATGTGAACGCGGTTTTAAGCCTTTCACAAAAGGAGAAGCTGCTCCAATACAGTATAAAAAATGAGGCGGAGACCGCCGGGGCCCCGGATATCCGCGAGCTGCTTCAGATTGTGGGCAGATATGCCAGAGTGACGGATCAGACCGGTCTGGCAAATGAGTTCCGGAGATATCTAAACGGAAGCTACAGGGAAGACCGCACCCTGTGTCTCAGGGATGTGTTTAAACGGGATTATATATGTTTTTCCCATCAATTTTCAGAATGGAAGACAGCGGTCCGGGAGTCGTGCCGCCCGCTGGTTGAAGACGGCATTGTAAAAGCCGGGTATGCGGATGATATTATCCACCTGATGGATGAGCTTGGGCTATACAGCGAGTACATTCCGGGCATCCTTCTGGCGCATGCGAAACCCGGAAAATACGTGCAGTCGGTGGGGATCGCGCTGACGATATTTGAACAGCCCATTGCGTTTCAGAAATGGGACGGAAGGATTAAGGCGGTATTTGTGCTGGCCACGGTCGACAATCACGCGCATTTTAACGCCCTCCAGACATTGATGAAGGTGCTGGCGGAGGAAGAAATCCGCCATATGATCGCTTCCTCGGACGGCAGCCCGGAGTGTCTGGACAGGATTTATAACTATTTTATTGAGAAAGAATCGACGATTGAGTCACTTTAGAAAGGTGTGGATGGATATGGAAAATTGGATTCAGGATATGTTTCATACAGATAAAGCGCTGATCGGGCTGTGCCATTTCCTGGCGCTTCCCGGCGATCCCCTCTACGATGAGGACGGCGGTATGGAAAAGGTGTACGAGGCGGCCCGCAGGGATGTGCTGGCGCTTCAGGAGGGCGGAATCGACGGCATACACTTTTCCAATGAGTTTAGCATGCCGTATATGCTGCAGGCGAAGATGGAAACCGTGGCGGCGATGGCGGAGCTGATCGGCGAGTTGAAGCGGGATGTCCGCGTTCCGTTCGGCTGCAACGTGATCAGCGATCCCAAGGCGGGGGTGGCCCTGTGCGCTGTGACGGGAGCCAAGTTCATACGGGGAACCTTCACCGGAGCGTATGTGACCAACATGGGAATCTGTAATTCTGAGGGGGGCGAGTGCGCCAGGCTGCGCCATTACCTTGGCAGGGATGATTTGAAACTCATCTATTATGTCAAACCGGAATCGTCGGGCGATCTGGGCGGGAGGGATCCGGTGGAGTCCATGAAAGCTTCCTATTTTCTGGATAAGCCGGATGCCCTCTGTGTAGCAGGCCCCGTAGCGGGAAAGAAGAGCGACGCACAACTGATGGCCCGGGTGAGAGAGGCGTTTCCGGAAAGCGTGGTTTTCGCCAACACGGGGGTGAATCCCAATACGATTGAGGAATTGTTTACATATGCGGATGCCGCGTTCGTGGGAACCTATCTGAAAAAAGACGGGGTGTTTGAAAATGCGGTTGATCCCGAACGCGTGAAACGCTTGATGGATCAGGCAAATCAGCTGAGAAAGTGAGGAAAAGGACATGAAAACAATCGTAATAACCTGCGCTTCAGGGATCGCCACATCAACGCTGGTGGTCAACAAGGTAAAAACGCTGTGCGAGGATAATCAGATTGATTGCAAGATCATCCAGTGCAGCTACCAGGAGCTGGCTAAATTCGCGGACTCCTGCGATGTGATTGTATCTACCCTGAAAATGGAGAATACCTTCAACAAGCCGATGTATTTTGCGGTATCCTATATTACGGGCATAAACGAGGCAAAGCTGAACGAGCAGCTTTTAGAGGAGCTGAGAAAATAGGGGAGAATGGGATGAAGGTGTTGGAATGTGTGTACCCGTCCATCTATTCTGCCGACCATCTCAGGCTTTTGGAGGAGATGAGATGGGCGGAGGGGGAGGGCTTCTCCCACCTCCATGTGGATATACAGGACAGCAGCCTGGGACTGAACATATCGTTTGGAATGAAGGTGGTCCGCGGCCTGGCCGCGCTCACGACCATGAAGCTCCAGATCCATTTAATGGTATGTGATCCGCTGCCCTTTGTCGAAGCGCTATCGGGGCTGGAGCAGGTGGATGAGGTGCTGTTCCATCCGGGAACGGTGCGGTACCCGGGAGCGGTTCTCGACAGGATTCACAGAATGGGGGTCAGGGCCGGTTTTGCCCTGACGCCGTCGGAAAATCTGGCGGAGCTGGAGTACTACAGGAGCGAAATAGAGTCCGTGCTGGTGTGGACCGGGGAGGGAGGAATGGGGGATTTTAACCCCGGCTCCATCAGTAAAATCCGGAGAGTCCGGGATTTGTTCGGAGACGAAATCTCCGTGTTTACCGACGGGGATATGAACGGGAATACGATAGAGCCTGTGAGGGCTGCCGGCGCAGATCATTTTATAGTGGGGAGGGATCTGTTCGAGGCCAGCGACCGCCATGGGAGAGTGAGGGATTTGGAACGTGTTGTGGGGATGTTTTAGGAGGTATCCGTATGAATAGTGTATTGGAATTATTGGTAAAAGCAGGAAATTTTGTGTCGAATATCGGCAGTATGGTTATGATTCCGGTTATTCTGGTGATTGTGGGTCTCTTTTTCAGGATATCGCTTCCGAAGGCCATCCGCTCCGGTCTTTTGGTGGGAGCCGGGTTTGTGGGCCTTAACCTGGTGACGGGGCTTTTGACCAGCAATATCGGCGTGGCGGCAAAGCTGTTGTTTGAGCGCTTTCATCTGAACCTGAAATTCGTGGACGGAGGCTGGGCGGCCGCCGCGGGCATCGCCTATTCCACAGAGGTCGGGGCGCTGATTATCCCGGTGATTCTGGCTGTGAACATTCTGCTGTTGTTTCTTCATCTGACGAGGACAGTCAATATCGATATCTGGAATTTCTGGCATTTTGCGTTTGCCGGCTCCATGGTTATGGTATTGACGGGAAGCATGTTTTACGGTTTCCTGGCAGCCATTGCGTACTGTGTATTTTCTCTCCGCCTGGCCGACTATATCGCAAAAAATATGCAGGACGTCCTGGGGATGGAGGGCATAACGATTACGGAATCCGCGGCTATCGCCACGGCCCCCATAGCCATGGTCATGGATAAAATATATGATCATATTCCGGTGTTAAAGGATGCCAAGGGGGATGTGAGAGCCCTGAACCGGAAAATGGGCGCGCTGGGGGAGCCGGTTGTGATCGGTTTTGTGCTGGGCATTGTGCTGGGGGCGGTGTGCTCCTACGGTTTTCGCGAGACGGTGGAGCTGGGGATCAATCTGGGAGCCGTGATGCTGATGATGCCCAGAATGGTCAAGGTGATTATGGAGGGCCTTCTCCCCATCTCCGAGGCGGCCAGGGAATTTATGCAAAAACGGTTTTCAGGGGAGGAGTACTATATTGGACTGGACTCTGCTCTGGCCTGCGGCCATGAAAACTGTGTGGCGATTTCAGTTCTGATTATCCCGTTTTATATTTTATTCGCGATTATTACGCCGGGCAACCAGACCCTGCCCTTTGGAGCGCTGGCGGGTACTGTATTCGCAGGATGTATTACAAATGGTATTCACCGCGGCAATTTTGTGCGCACCTATCTCACCTGTATTATTCAGACCGTAATCGGCCTGTACATCGGCACCCTGATCGGGCCGCTGTTCACGCAGCTGGCAAAAAGCATCGGCTATCAGTTCCCGGAGGGCGCTACTGGAATCACATACTATTGCCCGGGCGGTTGGGCGTACTCTACCATTATTTACAGTATGAAATATAAAATGATCGGCGTTGTGATTGTTGCGGTGCTCCTGGTAGGCTGGTATTATATCACCAGAGAGAAGTCCGCAGACAGGAAATACCGCTTTATGACGGCGACCAGAAAGTAAGGAGAGTTTTATGAGTGCAACAGTAAAAGGGGAGTTAATCGCCGCGGATTCCGTTATGTGCAGAGTCAAGGCCGATTCACGGGACGAGGTTTTGAAGCTGGCGGCAAGCCATTTACAGCGCGCGGGGTACGTGAGGGCCGGATTTTTTCAGGCGCTGCTAAAGCGGGAGAATACGTTCCCAACGGGAATCTGTTTTGGAGACACCAACGTAGCGATTCCCCACGCGGAGCCGGGATTCGTGGAAAAACCGGTGATGCTCATTATGACCCTGGAGAAGCCGGTTGGCTTTGTGAATATGGAGGACTGCGAGGCGGAGATTCCGGTGGAAATCGTATTCGTGCTGGCGTTTACAGACAGTGAAAAGCATCTGGATGTGCTTCAGCGCCTGTCTGCCTTGATCCGCGATTCGGATACGGCGCGGGCGCTGCGGGAGGCCGCGGATGAGAGGGAGCTGCGCGGGGTGATAAAGCGCAGCGTGCTGGCCGAGTTTTGGCGGGATTAGGATATGCATGACATTACAAGCTTATGATTAACAAAAAACCGGGGAACCCCTTGCGGGACATTCCCCGGTTTTCTTATTGCGCGCTGTCGCCCTGGCTCTGCAAAACGCCGTCCACATAGACCTGGCTGATGTTGATATCCCGGTCGAACACCAGCAGGTCGGCGCGCTTTTCGGCGGCCAGGCTGCCGGTTTGGTCGAAAATTCCGTAGAGCTTCGCCGGGTTCTGGGTCATGAATTTTACCGCGTCCCATATGGGCATGTGCAATTGTTTGACCAGAACGCGGATCATCCGGTCCGCGGTCGCGGTGCTGCCCGCAAAGCAGGAGCGGTCCGGCATCTTCGCCACGCCGTCCTCGGCCACGCACTGGAAATTGTATTTTAAGCTGCCTAAGACAGTGGGGCCCTCGGGCATACCGGCGGCGCGCATGCTGTCCGTAACCAGGGTGATATGGTCGTGGTCCTTGAGCTTGAAAACCATCTCCAGAAGCCTGGGGGGCAGATGGATCCCGTCGCAGATGAGTTCGATGTGCATGTCGTCCAGCAGATATCCGCTCTCAACCACCCCGAGAATCCTGTAGCCGTTCTCCCTGTGAATGGTGGACATGCCGGAATAAAAATGGGTCAGGTGGCGGTACCCCGCGTCAAAGGCCTGCTTCACCACATCGTAATCCGCGTTGGAGTGCGCGATCGAGGGGAGAATCCCCAGCTTTTGCAGCCGCTCCCCCAGTTCGATGACGCCGGGGACCTCCGGGGCTGAGGACCACCGCTTGATATTGCCGTGGCTGCGGCTGATGATCTCGTCGAAGTGATGGGGAAATGGAACCGTCATGCACTCGGGCGGCTGGGCGCCCGCCTGTTCCGGGGAGAAATAAGGCCCCTCCAGGTGCAGCCCCAGGAGATGGGGCATGTGATCCGTTATCTGTTTTGCCTGTTCAAAGCAGTCGAACAGCAGGAACAGCTCGTCGTCGAAGCAGGACATGGAGGTGGGCATGATGGAGGTGGTTCCGTGGCGCAGGTGCATGCGGCATGCGGTGAGAAACGCCTCCGGCGTGCCGTCCATAAAGTCCGCGCCGCCGGCTCCGTGGGTATGGGCATCAATAAAACCGGGCGACAGAATCTGGCGGTTCAAGTCGACTTTGTGATAATCGTCATACACAGGGGGCGGAGTTCCTCTGCCGATGCGCTCAATGATCCCGCCGCGAACCGTGAGATAACCGTCGTCGATTGCCTCGCGCTCCGACAGGATCGTTCCATTGTAAAATAGAAGTTTGTCCATAGTGCCTCCTTTTTTGGGGAACAAATTGATAAATTAGTATAAAATGCATTGACAGAAAACGTTTTAGTTGTTACTATTATACCATACTAATCGTTTTTGTAAAACGTTTTCTATAAAATAATTGCCAATATGTGGGTGCGTGAAGATGGAGAATATGAAGGATCATAACGAAAAAAAACTGGTGACCATAAAGGACATTGCTGAGAGAAGCGGATATTCGATTGCCACCGTACACCGCGCGTTGAACAATAAAGACGGCCTCAGCGAAGAGACCAGGATGAAGATTCTGAACGTGGCCAATGAGCTGCATTATACGAACAATTACATTGCCTCCGCCCTGTCGAGAAAAAGTATCGACGTGGCGGTTGTGCTGCCTGATCCGAAAGGCTTCGGCAAGTACTATTTCAGCTATATGATAAAAGGAATCCGGAAATGCTACGAGGAGCTTTACAGCTACAATATTAATTTGCTGGAATGCTATTACGACAAGGTGGGATCGGAGGAGGAGAGCCAGATCAAGAGGCTCCAGCAGCTGTATTTTGAAAAGGACCACGCGCTGCAGGGCCTGATCATCGCCCCGGTATCGAACTGCGAGACGCTGGTGACAACGCTGCAGGCCTTTGAGCGCGAGGGGACGAAGATCGTTTTTATCGACGACGACCTGCCGGAGGTGAACCGGATCAGCTGCGTTGCGCCCAGCGACGAATACATCGGGAACCTGGGGGCGGAGCTCATGTCCCACATGTTAAAAAAGCAGGATGGAAAGATACTTCTGGCGGCCGGGAACCCCACCCAGTCCGCCCATACGCTTAACGCAAAGGGCTTCATCAGCTATATGAAGCAATACCGCCCGGATATCGAGGTCATCGTGGCGGAGGACGGCAGCGACGGACAGGCCAGCTACCATAACCTGAAGAAATTAATTGAGGAGACGGATAATATCGTGGCGGCTTATTCCGTGCGTGCGAAAAACAGCATCCCGCTGTGCAGCGCCATTCAGGACACGGGCAGGATGGGGGATATTACAATTATTGGAAGCGATTTGTTCCTGGAGACCCAGGAGCTGCTGGAAAAGGGCGTTTTGTCGGCTGTCATCTACAAAAACCCATACCAGAAAGGGTATCGGGCGTATCAGATCTTGTTTGACGCCGTGATCAAAAATGTGAACCCGGCCGAAACCGTGGTCTATGTGCCGATCAGTATTATATTGCGTAGCAATTTACGCTTTTACAAGGAATTTATTTAATTTCATATTTCAAAGGAGGAAAATTTATGAAGAAACAAATCGCAGTGGCGACAGCGGTGGCTATGGTGTTGGGCCTGGCGGCGTGCGGATCTAAGCCGGCGGAGACAAAACCGGCCGAGACAAAGGCGGAGACAGCGGCAGAGGCCGCGACGGAGGCGGAATCAAAAGAGACGGAAGCGCCGGCAGAGGCGGCCGGAGCGTCGATCACATTGAAGCTGGCCGACAACCAGGCGGACGGCACTCCCAACGTGTCGGGGGATACAAAATTTGCGGAGTTGGTGAACGAGTATACCGGCGGGGCCGTGACCGTGGAGATATTCCCCAACGGCACCCTGGGAGACGAGGCCTCGGTGGCCGATATGCTGGAGGCGGACACGCTGGACATCGCCCGCATCAGCACAAACGGAATCTCCCCCAGCTGCGATCCGTTCAACGTGTTTGGCATGCCCTATGTTTTCCCGTCCGACGAGATCAAATACAAAGCCCTGGACGGCGAGTTTGGCCAGACCCTGACGGACACCCTGAAGGAGGAGACCGGCCTGATCAATCTGTGCTACTTTGTGTCCGGCCCCAGATCGTTCTACACCACCAAGAAGGAGATCCACTCGGTGGCGGATATGGCGGGCTTAAAGCTGCGGGCGCAGGACGATGCGATCACAATCGCCATGATGGAAGCGCTGGGCGCTTCCGCCACTCCCATGAACTACGCGGAAGTTTACTCTGCGCTGGAAACCGGCGTGGTGGACGGAGCGGAGAATGATTTTACGTCCTACTACTCATCAGGACACTATGAGGTAGCCAAGTATTACTCCCTGGATATGCACACGGCGCCGTCCTCCCTGCTGGTGATGAGCGCGGGGGCCTGGAATTCCCTGTCCGCCGAGCAGCAGGAACAGGTCCAGAAGGCGGCCACGGAAGCGGCGGCGTACCAGAGAACCCTGGTGGAGGATTATATCGCCGAGTCCAGACAGAAGGTGGAGGCGGGAGGCGCCACGATCATCGACGTGGACGTGGCTGAGTTCCAGAAGGCATGCCAGCCCGTGTACGATAAATTCCCGCAGTACAATGATATTATTGCGTTAATTCCTGCGGAGTAACCGGCCGCTGGGATTCAAACCGGTTGAACAATGGGGATTGCGCCGTGTAACAATCAATGCGCAGTCCCCTGATAAGTTGCGAGGAATCAGAAAAATGGAAGGGGTATCTGTGTGAACAGGGGAATCGATCGTGCGGAGGGGTTATTTCGAAGAATCATCAAACTGGAAGAGGCGCTGTGCGTCGTATTGCAGATAACGATGCTGCTGATCTGTTTCGCGGCCGTGGTGAAACGGTACTTTTTTAACGCTCCATGGGCGTGGACAGACGAAATTCAGCTGCTGCTGTTGGTCATCTATGGATATCTGGCGATTTCAATCGATGTGTACAGAGACAACCACGTTGCCTTGACCGGATTGTACAACCGCCTGTCCAAGCGGGGAAGGGTTGTGCTGGATCTGATCAGGCACGTTCTCCTGGGCGGCTTTTTCTGCCTGATGACGTATTACGGATGGAAGGTTTACGGGATTAAGGCGAGGAAATTGCTCACAGTGACCCATCTCTCCCAGGGGATCGTGTTTATGGCGCAGATGATCTGCGCCGCGCTGATGGTGCTGTACTGTCTGATGAATTTCGTAAAAGCGGTGAAGGGCTTTCGCGAAGCGTCCGTAAATGAACCGCAAGGGGGAGGGGAACAAGTATGACCGAATCATCTATTGCTATTTTGCTTTTGTTTGGAACGCTGATTTTGTTGATGCTGATCAGGATACCCATCGCGTTTTCTCTGGGCATCTCCGCGGTTGTGACGGCGCTCTATATGGATATCCCCCTGATGAACCTTTTTATGAAGATGGTGACGAGCCTGCAAAACTTTGTGATCGTGGCTTGTCCGTTCTTTGTGATCATGGCTCAGGTTATGGGGGACGGGGGTATCACCAAACGCCTGATGAAATTCTGCAATTTGATCGTGGGCAGGATCCATGGGGGCACGGCATTGGTCAATATCCTGGTATCGATGCTGTTCGGCGGGATTTCCGGCTCCTCCACGGCGGACGTGTCGTCCATCGGCTCGATGCTGATCCCGGCCATGGTGGACGAGGGATACGACGCCGATTACTCCGTTGCGGTGACCGTCACCTCCTCCCTGGAGGGCGTCATGATCCCGCCCTCCCAAAATATGCTTTACTACGCCGTGGCCTCCGCAAGCGGAATCTCGATCAGCACCCTGTTGATCTGCGGCTTCGCGCCCGGCGTGCTGCTGACTCTGGGGCTGGCGATCCCGGCCTGCATTATCGCCAAGCGGCGCAATTATCCCCTCAGCGAGAAATTCCCCAAGGGGGAACGGCTCAAGGTGACGTTGGATGCCATGCTGGGCCTGGGCGCCATTGTGATCGTGGTCGTGGGGATCACGTTCGGAATCTGCTCCGCCACGGAATCCGCATCTCTGGCGGCGGTATACGCGATCGCAATCACGCTTCTGTTCTACCGCTCGCTGAATTTTAAACAGATGATAAAGGCCATCAAGGCGGTGACGCCCATCATGTCCATGTCGCTGGCCATTATCGCCGCGTCCAACGCGTTCAGCTATGTGATGACCACGCTGCGGGTGCCCACCCTTTTGGCGGAGCTGCTGCTTAGGCTGTCCCACAGCAACAATATCATCATGCTGCTTATGCTGTTGCTGATGCTGATCCTGGGCTGCTTTATGGACATGGGGGTGTTGATCCTGCTGTCGACCCCGATTTTATATCCCATCGCTGTGGGCTCCCTTGGCTGGAACCCCTATCAGTTCGGCGTGATTCTCGTGTTCGCCTTCGCTATCGGGCTGTGCACGCCGCCGGTGGGGACCTCCCTTTTTATCGGGTGCAAGATCGCCAACATTCCTGTTGAAAGCAGTATCAAGGCGTTTCTGCCGTTTTATGTCATCATGCTGATATTATTGATTTTATTCACATATATCCCGGCCCTGTCCCTGGGGCTGCCCACGGCGCTGGGATTGTTGTAAGGAAAAGAGGTACGTATGGAGTACAATGAATTAAAAAGATGGGCCGGATTCTATGAGAACGAGCTCACCAACCGCTTTCTCTCCTTTTGGCTGCCAAAATGCGTGGACAGGGAATACGGCGGGTTTGTTAATTGCTTCACAAACGACGGGAGCCGGCTGGTGAGCGGCGACAAGTACGTGTGGAGCCAGGGAAGGTTTGTCTGGGTCTTTTCAAAGCTGGCTGCCATCGGCGCCCCGATCTTTTCCCAGGAGAAGAGGGACGAATATCTTGCGCTGGCAAGGCACGGGGCGGATTTTTTGATGAAATACTGCCTGATCGCCCCCGACGACTGGCGCTGCGTGTTCCTTTTGGACCGGCAGGGAAATCCCAAGTACGTGGAGGGCTGCGACAGGCTGGATATGAGCGTGTACGCGGACTGCTTTGTGGTGGGCGGGCTGGCCATGTACGCGGCTCAGGCGGACGCGCCGGAAGCATATGAATTTGCCAAAAAGCTGTATTGCTCCATCCTGGACCGGGTAGAGCGGAATGACTACCAGACCCTGCCCTACCCCCTGTCGGATGGGCTGAGGGCTCACGGTATTCCGATGATTCTCTCGAATATCTCCAAGGACGTTTACAACGCAGCGAAGAAGTATGACCCGGAGTACAGCCAGGCTGCGCTGAAAAATATGGAGGGCTTTACAGGCGACACGTTGGAGCATTTTGTGGACGAGGACGGCTGCCTGCACGAGGTCATCACCGCGGACAACCAATTTTTCAGCCAGCTGCTGGGAAATCACATCAATCCCGGCCACACCCTGGAGGACGTTTGGTTCATGCTGGATACAGCGGAGCTGGCCGGCCGCGCCCAGTGGAAGGAAAAGATATACCGCCTGGCGTTAAAGGCGCTGCGCACGGGGTGGGATGAGGAATACGGCGGAATCCTTCACTTCGCCTCCCTGAACGGGGGCCGCCCGGAGGGGGATAACGAGGGATACGAGGACGAACCCATGTCCAGGCAGCTATCCGGCTGGGGTGATAAGCTGTGGTGGGTGCACTCGGAAGCCCTGTACACCACGCTGCGGTGCTACAGCGAGACGGGCAGCGAGGAATTTCTCAGCTGGCATAACCGGCTGTTCGACTACATTTACAACCTCTTTCCGAACACGGACCCTGAGATTTTCGAGTGGGTTCAAATCCGGGAGCGGGACGGAAAGCCGGCGGAGAAGGTGGTTGCCCTTCCCGTCAAGGACCCGTATCACGTTATGAGAAACCTGATTCTGATCATAGAGTGCATCGATGGGATGATGAAGAGGCAAGGGGGAAAATAATCAATCATGATCAAAGAGTTTTGCGTTGACAAGCTGAAGGTGAAGATATTTGCCACGCGGCAGGAAATGGGGACGTGCGCCGGAAATGAGATCGCTGCGTATATGCTGGAGCTGTTAAAGGAAAAGGAATGCATCAACGTCATGTTCGCGGCCGCCCCATCCCAGAACGAGACGCTTGAGGCGCTGTGCGGATATGAGATTCCGTGGAACCGCGTCAATGCCTTTCACATGGACGAATACGCGGGATTGGACGAGGGACATCCCGCGGGATTCAGGAACTTTTTAAAGCGGGCCATATTCGACCGGTATGAGTTTCGCTCCGTGAATCTGATCGACGGGAACGCGGACGACCTGGAGGCCGCCATGAAAGCGTACGACGACCTGCTGGGCTCCCATCCCCTGGACGTCTGCATACTTGGAATCGGGGAGAACGGCCACATCGCATTCAATGATCCCGATGTGGCGGATTTTCATGACCCGGTCAGGGTGAAGCGGGTAAGGCTGGACGAAAAATGCCGGATGCAGCAGGTGCACGACGGCTGCTTCCGCGATATTTCAGAAGTTCCCACCCACGCCGTGACGGTCACGGTCCCCGCCCTTTGCGCGGCGGCCAGGATGTTCTGCTCGGTCCCGGCGGCCACAAAAGCCGAGGCGGTGCGCTGCCTGGTCAACGGCCCGGTGGGCGAGGCTTGCCCGGCCACTGTGATGAGAGCGCACGAGGGGGCCAGTCTGTACCTGGACGCCGATTCGGCACAGTATATTCTGGAAGGCAATTCGTAAAAGGAGAACGCGATGGAGATTCACATTTATGATCATGCGGCGGAAATGGGGATGAACGCCGCCGGCCGGATCGCGGATAAGCTAAATGAGGCTATCCGCGAAAAAGGCAGGGCCAGAATCATCCTGTCCACAGGGGCGTCGCAATTCGAGCTGTTAAAGCATTTGGTGGAGCAACCTGTTGACTGGAAAAAAGTGGAAATGTTTCACCTGGACGAGTACGTGGGCCTGCCCGAATCCCATCCGGCCAGCTTCCGCAGGTACCTTCGGGACAGGTTCACCGGCATTGTGCCGGTGACGGCGCACTTCGTGAACACGGAGGGCGACATCGAGGGCTATTTAAGAGCGCTGACCGGTGAGCTGAGAAGAGAGGTGATCGACGTGGGCGTGATCGGGATCGGGGAAAACGGACATATCGCGTTCAACGATCCGCCCGCAGACTTCGATACAAGGGAAGCGTACAAGATTGTCAACCTGGACGAAAAATGCCGGATGCAGCAGGTGGGAGAGGGGTGGTTTCCGTCAATTGAGGAAACCCCGGCCCAGGCGGTTTCCATGACGCCGTACCAGATTATGCAATGCCGGTGCATCGTGTCGGTGGTGCCGGATCAGCGCAAGGCCGTGGCTATAAAGAGAACCCTGGAGACGGAGGACGTGTCGCGGGATATTCCGGCCACCCTGCTGAAAACGCATCCGGAGTGGTATTTGTATTTGGACAGAGAGTCTGCCCAACTGCTATTGAGTCAATGATTTACCGCATCCCCCGGGAGCACTGCGTCGCGGTCTCCCGGGGACTTTTGGCTGCGTAAGGGTATAAAGCGCCAAAGGCGGCGCTTTTAGGCCGTTTCGCGGCGGCTTCTCTCAGATTCGCCGGTATTCCTCCTGATATGTCCATATTTAGGAAGAATACCTTTTTTCGTTTGGGCCTATGGGATGCAGCGCAATATTGGAGAACACAGAAATTGTAACGGCGGCATCTGCGCTCTGATGGCCGGCGCGGAAGCGGTGTGCCAGGGACATATCTCTCCTTTTTATTTTTGCAATCGAAAACATAATGATTGACAGGCGATTTTAACTCTGCTAAGATGGAGCGTGCGATAAAGACCCTTTGCCGCGCGGTAAACAGGCTGATTTTAGACGCGCGATGAGGCCAAAAAGCCGGAAAAATCAAGGCTTTTCGATCAATCAACCGGTGTGTTCGAGACCTTCCACACCTAAAACAAAACTAGAGGAGAAAACTGAATATGAGAGAAAACAACAAAAATGTGTACCTGATTGTCCACGGGGCGGCCATTGCGGCGATCTATGTGGCGCTGACCATGGTGTTCGCGCCCATCAGCTTCGGCCCGATCCAGTTCCGCATCTCGGAGGCTCTGTGCATCCTGCCGTTTTTCACGCCGGCCGCGGTGCCCGGGCTGTTCATCGGCTGTCTGCTGTCCAACCTGTTTTTCGGTTCGGCCATGCTGGATGTGGTGTTCGGAAGCCTGGCCACGCTCATCGGCGCTCTGGGCTCATGGAAGCTGCGCCGCCACAAATGGCTGGTGTGCCTGCCGCCCATCATGGCCAACACCCTGATCATTCCCTGGGTGCTGCGCTACGCCTACGGCGCACCGGATTTGATCGTCTATATGATCGGGACCGTGGGGATCGGCGAGATTCTGGCCGTGGGCGTGCTGGGAAACGCCCTGCTGGTGACGCTGGACCGCTACAAAGGTATCATTTTCAGACATAAGGCGCAGGCGGCGCGCTGAAGAGGCGCTGTGCGCAGACAAAGGAAAAAAATGGGGGATTCCGTTGAGGGATTCTCCATTTTTTGTAATATACTCCGGCGCGGATTGACAGCCCTGCCAATGGATCACAAAACGCCCCGGCCGCTTGGGGTTTCCCGGCCACGTTAGGGAGCAGGCCGGTCAATGGCCTTCGGGCGGCGCAGGTCGTCGGAGGGGATTGCGCGGGACTGTGCGGTGCGGGGGCGCCGGGGGCGGTAAATTTCACCGCCTGGAAAAGCGCTATGTCAAATTTTTAAAAACGGTGGGATTTGCGGGAAAGGGGCCGGGGCTTGCGGCAAGTTGCCATTGAAACGGATGGGGAATTTTCGTATAATGAGGGGGAAACGGGCCGCCGGCAGCCCATCACATCCGGCAAAGGGCCGCCGTCCGGGCGGCTCCACCTATGACCGCCCCTGCGGCTGTCCGGAGAAGCCGGCGCTGTGAGCGGCGGATGGGAAAAGGAAAGGGTAAAACGCATGTTGTATCAGATTTCGGATGGAACCGTCAGCGCCGGCGGGGAAGTGATATTATCCCACATTGATTTTGAGATTCGCGGCGCGGAAAAGATTGCGGTGGTGGGCAAAAACGGAGCCGGAAAGACCACGCTTCTGCGCCTGATCGCCGGAGAAATAGATTTGGACCGGGACGACCGCCGCCAGGGACCGGGGATCAGCCGGGACCGGCGGAGGACGGTGGGTATGCTGCGCCAGCAGGCGTTTTTGGGGGATGATCGGACCGTGGAGGAGGAGATTTTGGCCGGCTGTCCGGAGAAAGACCCCTTCTCCCGGGAGCGGTTTGAGTACCAGCGGGAGTACGAGGTCCTGTTTACCGGGTTCGGTTTTCAGAAGGAGGACAGGGGAAAACGCCTGTCGCAGTTTTCCGGCGGCGAGCGGACCAAGATCGCGCTGATCCGCCTGCTGCTTGACAAGCCGGACATCCTGCTGCTGGACGAGCCCACCAATCACCTGGACATGGACACGGTGGGATGGCTGGAACAGTACATGCGCCGTTATCCGGGGGCCGTGGTCATGGTGTCCCATGACCGCTTTTTTCTGGACCGTACCGCGGATGTGGTCTACGAGCTGGAGGACAGGAGGCTGACGCGCTATGCCGGAAATTACACGGCCTACCGGGAGGAAAAGCGCAAGCGCCGGAAGCTGCAGGCCAGGGCCTACGAGCGCCAGCAGGAGGAGTTCAGACGTTTGGAGGAGTTGGTGGAGCGCTTTAAGCACAAGCCGACCAAGGCGGCGTTTGCCAGGGCCAAGCGCAAGCAGATGGAGCGGATGGAGCGGGTGGAAAAACCCCAGGAGGAGGAAGGCGGTTTTTTTACCGGGGATATCACGCCCCTGATTCCCGGCAGCAAGTGGGTCTTTGAGGCCGAGCACTTAAAGCTGGGCTACGGCAGGGCGCTTCTGGAGCTGAGCCTGCGCATCCGCCGGGGCCAGAAGATCGGCCTGCTGGGACCCAACGGAGCGGGGAAAACCACGTTTTTAAAGACCATCGCAGGGTTTGTGCCGCCGGTGGGCGGGGAGTTTTCCCTGGGGGTGAACATCACCATCGGCTATTTCGACCAGCGCTCCGCAGAGATCGAGTCCGAGCTGTCCGTGGCCGAGCATTTTCACAGGCTGTTCCCGGTGATGACGGAGAAGGAGGTGCACTCCACCCTGGGCGCGTATCTGTTCGGCGGCCGGGAGGCGTCAAAGCGGGTGAGCGATCTGTCGGGCGGGGAGAAGGCCAGGCTGGTGTTGGCCGAGCTGCTGCAGAGCCGGCCAAATTTCCTGATACTGGACGAGCCCACTAACCACATGGACATACGGGCAAAGGAGACCCTGGAGAGCGCGTTTCAGGCTTACCGGGGGACGATCCTCTTTGTGTCCCACGACCGGTATTTTATCCGGCAGGTGGCGGACGCGGTGTTGATTTTCGACAACCACAGCGCCATGTACTATCCCTTTGGCTACGAGCACTACATTGAGCGCCTGCAGAAGGAGGAGTCGGGCCAGGCCATCTCCGCCGTGATCTCGGCCGAGGAGCAGGCGCTGATCGCGGGGCTGCGGGCAGTGCCCAAGGCGGAGCGCCACCGCCTGCGGGAGATATCCACCGAGGATGCTTACTGGGACTGGCGGCTGCGTTTGGCCGCGGAGCGGATGGAGGCGGCCGCAGGCCGGTTTGAGGAGCTGGAGCTGCGCAAAAACGCCCTGGAGGGCCGCTGGCTGGAATCGGAGGCATTCTGGCAGGGCAAGGCCTGGGACGGGCAGAGGGAATACGAGCAGGTTCTGGCGGACCGTGAGGAGGCCGCAAAGCGCTGGTGCGAGCATTGTCTGGAGTGGTGGGACGCGGAAAATGGAATGGAGACGGAATAGGAGATTTTGAGAATATCACAGCGCCGCCGGGAGTGGATTCCGGCGGCGCTGTTTTGGCAGAATGTTCGGGCAGGCTGCGGTTGGCGCTGTTTTGACAGAATGTTCGGTGAGGCTGCGGTTAGCGCTGTTTTGATAGAGTGTTCGGTGAGGCTGCAGTCGGTGCTGTTTTGACATGGTGTTCGGTGAGGCTGCGGTCTGCGCTGTTTTGACATGGCGGCCGGTGAGGCTGCGGTCTGCGCCGTTTTGGCAGAGTGCCCGGTGAGACTGCGGTCTGCGCTGTTTTGACAGGCTGCCCGGAAGCAGTTACGGGCGGCACAGATTTGACAGGAAGCGTTCCAGCTGTTTCCGGGTGACGGGCAGGTCGTCGCGGGAGCCGATGAAGCGGCCGGGGGCCTTGACGTCCGGGCCGCCTGGGGCCAGATAGCTGGGCACCGCGTCCAGCCTCAGGGTTTCCCAGGCGTAGCGGTTTCCCTCCTCCAGGCGGCGGGCGTATTGGTTTTGGGCCAGCGAGCGTTTGAAAGCGGCGTCCTCAGCGCCGCAGGCCGCCGCCAGACGGGAGAGGACGGAGGGATCGGAGATGTCCAGGCCCCGCTCAAAGTGGGCCTCATAGACCAGCTGGTGGTAGGCCGGGAGATCGCCGCCGTGGTCCTCCAGGTAATACATGCCCTGGATGGCCAGGTCGCTGTGGCGGTAAGCGTTTTCCGGGCGCGGATGGGACTCGCAGGGGCGCCAGATGACTTCCAGGCCCGGGTACAGGGGCAGCAGCTCCAGGAACATCCGATGGCCGCGGTAACAGTAGGGACAGATATAGTCGAAGAAGAGTTCCAGCTTCACAGAGATTTTCCTCCTTTGTGTGGTGTATGATGAATGAGTATAGCAGAAGGGGACGGAGGATTCAAGGGCGGAGAGCGCTGTGCTTGGCAAAAGGAGGGCCGCCTCTGAGGGCGTTAGACCTGATTCGGCGCAAATGGGGCGATATGTTTGGGAATGGAGGGTTTCGGGGCGGAATTTCTCTGTTTTTTTGTGTGGAATTTGCGTGGGTTTTTGGTATAATAGGCGTAGATATGCCTTGGCGGGCAGTCAAAAGAGATTTATACCACATACTATAATTATATGCGCGGGAGAGTTCTTCCAGATTTTGTTAAAATTGGGGGTTCCGGGCAGGGAAAGGAATTGAAAGATGTATCAGATAGATTTTAGCAAGCGGTCGCATGTGCATTTTATTGGAATCGGAGGCATCAGCATGAGCGGTCTGGCGGAGATTCTGCTGGACGAGGGATTTACGGTATCCGGGTCTGATGCCCACGAGACGGAGCTGACGGACCGGCTGGCGGCCAAGGGGGCCAGGGTGTACTACGGGCAGCGGGCTGCCAATATCGAGAAGGAGCCGGGGATCGAGGCGGTGGTGTACACAGCCGCCATCCACGAGGATAACCCCGAGTTTATCGCAGCCAGGGAGAAGGGCCTGCCCATGCTCTCCAGGGCGGAATTTCTGGGCGAAATGATGCGCAATTACAAGCAGTCCGTAGCTATTTCCGGTACCCACGGCAAGACCACCACCACCTCCATGGTGGCGGAGATGCTGCTGGCCGGGAACATGGATCCCACGGTGTCCGTGGGCGGGATTTTAAAGGGCATCGGCGGAAATATCCGCGTGGGCAGCCCGAACCTGTTTGTCACCGAGGCCTGCGAGTATACCAACAGCTTCCTTTCGTTTTATCCGACCATGGAGGTGGTTTTGAACATCGAGGAGGACCACCTGGATTTCTTCAAGGATTTGTCGGATATCCGCCATTCCTTCCGCCTGTTTGCGCAAAAGCTTCCCAGGGACGGCGTGCTGGTGATCAACAGCGGCATCGAGAACCTGACGGAGATCACGAAGGGGCTGGACTGCCGGATCGTCACCTTCGGAGCCGCGGCGGACAGCGATTACACGGCGCAGAACATTACATACGACGAGTTTGCACGCCCGTCGTATGATCTGATCGTGCAGGGGGAGATCGTGAACCGAATTTCCCTGGGCGTTACGGGCGAGCACAACGTGTACAATTCCCTGGCGGCCATCGCGGCGGTGATGGAGCTGGGCGTGGGCTTTGACGCCATTATGGCCGGGCTTAAGAATTTCACGGGTACGGACCGGAGGTTTGAGAAAAAGGGGGAGATCGGCGGGGTGACGATCATTGACGATTACGCTCACCATCCCCAGGAGATCAGGGCCACGCTGGCGGCGGCGAAGAATTATCCCCACCGGAAGCTGTGGTGCGTGTTCCAGCCCCACACCTACACCCGCACCAAGGCGTTTCTGGACCAGTTCGCCGAGACGCTGGCGGCGGCGGACGAGGTGATTCTGGCGGACATCTACGCGGCCCGGGAGACAGACACGTTGGGCGTCAGCTCCGCCGATATTGCCAGTAAAATCCAGGAATTGGGAACTCCCGCGCACTTTATCCCGTCCTTTGACGAGATCGAGACATTTATTTTGGAAAATTGTATGAACGGCGATTTGTTGATAACTATGGGGGCCGGAGATATTGTAAAAGTGGGAGAAAAGCTGCTTGGTATGTAGTTATCCACATTATCCACAGAGTTGTCAACATTTTATGTAAAGATACGATGTGGATTGCGAGATTGACATAAAAAAATGTCGCACGATTTTAAGAATCATGGATTTATATGGGGAATCCGGACGTTTGGGTCGTTAGAGGCATAGCGGTCCACCGGATTTTCCACATTATCCACATTATCCACAATGGGATGTGTGCATAACTGCCCCCTATTTTCTTTTTTGGGGGGATGTGTTATGATGATAGCAGCTTAACCGGAGGTGTAAAGGATGACGTTTCAGGTGAAGGACAGGTGGAATATTCCCGTTACCGCGGTGGCGGACGAGTTTATCGATCATTATATGGCCGCGGCCAATGGAGAGTATGTGAAGGTTTACCTGTATATTCTGCGCCATCAGAGTGAACCGGTCAGTGTGGACGCCGTTGCGGACGCCCTGAACCATACGGAATCCGATGTACGCCGGGCCCTGGCCTATTGGGAAAAGGCCGGGGTCTTATTGCGGGAGGAGACGGCTTCCCCGGAAAGCGGGGAGGCGGACGTGAGAGCGGTGGCGGATCAGACGGCCGCCAGCGCGGCCCTGGGTCAGGCGGCAATTGGCGGCTCCCCGGCCGGGGCGGCCGGCGTGGAGGCTGTCGCATACGTTTCTGGGCGCGGTAGCGCGGGAACGGGCCGCGGGCCGGAAGCTTATAGCGGGGCCGCGGGAGCGGGCCGCGGGTCGGAAGCTTATGGCGGAGCCGCGGGAGCGGGCCGCGGGTCGGAAGCCTATGGCGGTAGCGCGGGAACAGGCCGCGGGCCGGAAGCTTATGGCGGAGCCGCGGCCAGCGCAGTCCAGTACGCCGACGCCTCCGCCGGGGACGGCTATGAGCCCGGCGGCAGGACTTCCTGTGGATTTGAGACTGTCCCGGGCCAGTCCCAGCGGGTCCCCGGCAAGGGATGGTCCGGTGAGGTCCGTCAGCCGGGAGCAGGCGCTGTCCCGGCGCGTTTTTGCGCCGCCGCTCCTCAGGAAAACGGATTTGCCGCTGCCCAGCCTGCCGCGGAGCCGTCCTCTGAGACCGCCCGGTCCGTGGTAACTGCCCGGGACCAGCAGGAGGCCCGGCCCGCGAAGCCGGTCTATTCCGTGGCCCAGGTGAACCGCCTCTCCGGCGACGAGGAGTTTGCGCAGATTCTCTACATCGCGCAGAAGTACATGAACAAAGTGTTTACGCCCAGGGACTGCCAGGTGTTCGCCTACCTGTACGACACGCTGAAGTTCAGCCCCGAGCTTTTGGAATATCTGGTGGAATACTGTGTGCAGAACGGCCATGTGAGCGTCCGCTACATGGAGACCGTTGCCATCAACTGGCATGAGCAGGGGTTTAAGACGCCCGACGAGGCCAAGGAGTACGCCGAGGGCTTCAACAACGACGCCTTCAGCGTGATGAAGGCGTTCGGCTTAAACGACCGCCGGCCGGCCACGGAAGAGCAGAAGATGATCACCAAGTGGTTCCGCGAGTACGGATTTGGCCGGGAGCTGGTGCTCATGGCCTGCAACCGGACCATTTCCGCCATACATACCCCCAGCTTCCGCTATGCGGACAAGATTCTGTCCGACTGGAAGCTGGCGGGGGTTCGCACCAGGGCGGACGTGGAGGCCATGGACGAGAAGCGCACCAAGGCCCGCGCCCAGGGCGGAAACGGCCAGACCCAGGGTAGCAGAGGCCCAGGAGGCCAAAACGGGGGCCAGGGGGACGGCGGACGCCGCAAGTCCAACCAGTTCCACAATTTCAAGCAGCGCGACACGGACTACGACGCGCTGGTGTTAAAGCAGCTGAAGGAGCGCGTGAATCAACAGTAGCCCGTTGTTTTTGGGGCTTTCGGGGACATTACAAGAGATACCGCAGGCAGCCTCAGCGGGAGTACCGGCCGCTCCGTGATTTTGCGTCCCAGGATGGCGAGAGCCCATTCGACCTAAAACGGCGAGTATACCTGCCCGTGTCGGCGGGCCCACGCCCCGAGACGGCGAGTATACCTGCCCGTGTCGGCGGGCCCCGCCCCGAGACGGCGATTATAACCGTCCCGTGTCGGCGAGCGCCCACCCCAAACCGGCGAGCGCCCCGGCCGAGCTGCGAGAGCCTCCGCCTCGAGACGGCAAGTATAACCGTCCCGTGTCGGCGAGCATCCACCCTAAACCGACGAGCGCCTCCGCCTTGAGACGGCGAGTATACCCGCCCGTGTCGGCGAGCTCCCACCCTAAACCGGCGAGCCCCGCCCCGAGCTGGCGGGCCCCCGCCCCGAGCTGGCGAGCGCCCCGCCCTGAGCTGGCGAGTATACCCGCCCCAAACCGGCCAACGCCCCCATCGGGACATGATTGAGCAAGGAGATTGAGAGATGGCACTTAGCAATTCCCAGTACGACGCGATTATGCGGGAATACGGAAAACAGCAGATTGAGAACCGTCACCTGCAGGAGGAGCGCCGGGCCCAGGTCTACAAGGCGGTGCCCGCGGTCCGGGAGCTGGAGGCGGAGATCGCCGGCCGGTCGGTGGCCTGCGCCAGAAAGCTTCTGGAGGGCGACCAGGGCGCGCTTGACAAGCTGCGGGCGGACTTGCAGGATCTGAAGGAACAGAAGACGCTGCTGATCAGGGCGGCCGGCTTTCCGGACGATTACCTGGAGCCGCACTACCGCTGCCCGGACTGCTGCGACACCGGCTACGTGGATGGAAAAAAGTGCCACTGCTTCCTGCAGGCCCAGATGAAGCTGCTCTACGCCCAGTCCAATCTGGAAACTGTGCTGGACCAGGAAAATTTTTCCAAATTGTCCTTCTCATACTATGACGACACGGAGCTGATTCCCCAGATCGGTATGACAAACGCCAGGTATATGCGCCAGGTGGTGGGCTGGTGCAGCGACTTTGTGCGGGATTTCGGCAAAAAGCACGACAATCTGCTGTTTACCGGCAGCACCGGCGTGGGAAAAACGTTTCTGACCAACTGCATCGCCAGGGAGCTGATGGACAAGTACTATTCCGTGATCTACCTGTCCGCCTCCGACCTTTTCGAGGTGTTTTCCCGCAACAAGTTCGATTACCAGCCGGAGGACGACATGAAGGATATGTACCGCTATATCCTGGACTGCGACCTGCTGATTATCGACGATTTGGGCACGGAGCTGAACAACAGCTTTACCTCCTCCCAACTGTTCTACTGCATCAACGAGCGGATGAATATGAAGCGCTCCACCATCATTTCCACCAATCTGTCCCTGGCCATGCTGCGGGACAGCTACACGGACCGGGTGACCTCCCGGATTATGAGCGGCTACACCATCATTCCCCTGTACGGCGGGGATATTCGCTTGTTAAAAGGTTAAAAGGGCGGTAACCGCTTGACGAAAACACGCCCATGATGTATAAATGATATGTTCACAACAAACAGGAGGATAAAAAACACATGCTGTACGAGGAAAAGATCATTGAAACCATACCGGTAGGGCCGCTGGGACTGATTCCGCTTAAGGGAATCTCCGAGCTGGGCGAGAAGGTGGACAAGTATCTGGTGGAGTGGAGACACGAGCGGGAGAGCGAGCACAAATCGACTATCGCATTCTCCGGCTATCAGAGAGAATCCTATATGATTGAGGCCAAGACACCCAGGTTTGGTTCCGGTGAGGCCAAGGGCATCATCACAGAGTCGGTGCGCGGAGATGATCTGTATATCATGGTGGACGTGTGTAATTACAGTCTGACCTACTCCCTCTGCGGCATGATCAACCATATGTCACCGGACGACCATTTCCAGGATTTAAAGCGCATCATCGCGGCCGCGGCCGGCAAGGCCCGCAGGATCAACGTGATCATGCCCTTCCTGTATGAGAGCCGCCAGCACAAGCGTTCCGGCCGCGAGTCCCTGGACTGCGCCCTGGCGCTGCGCGAGCTGGTGAACATGGGTGTGGAGAACATCATCACCTTTGATGCCCACGACCCCAGGGTGCAGAACGCCATCCCGCTGCGCGGCTTTGAGACGGTGCAGCCTATTTACCAGTTCCTCAAATATCTGCTCAAGGTGGAGACG
Organism: Enterocloster asparagiformis; assembly: GCA_018380885.1. Lineage (GTDB taxonomy): Bacteria > Bacillota > Clostridia > Lachnospirales > Lachnospiraceae > Enterocloster. The sequence continues at coordinate 3,844 of JAGZSY010000012.1, read as the reverse complement.
GATCTCCAGATCGACAGCGACCACATGATGGTGATCAGCCCTGACGAGGGCGGAACCGGCCGCGCCGTGTATTTCGCCAACATGCTGGGCCTGGATATGGGAATGTTTTACAAACGCCGTGATTACACGAAGATCGTGGGCGGCCGCAACCCCATCGTGGCCCACGAGTTTTTGGGCTCCAGCGTGGAGGGCAAGGACGTGTTGATCATCGACGATATGATCTCCTCCGGCGAGAGCGTTCAGGACGTGGCCAAGGAGCTGAAGCGCAGAAAGGCCAGAAAGGTGTTTATCTGCGCCACCTTCGGACTGTTCACCAACGGTCTGGCGAAATTTGACGAGTATTATGAGAACGGGATTATCGACCGGATTCTGACCACCAACCTGGTGTACCAGACCCCGGATCTGCTGGCAAAACCGTACTATATCAACGTGGATATGAGCAAGTACATTGCCCTGATTATTGACAACCTGAACCACGATGCCTCTCTGAGCGAGCTTTTGACCCCCACCAACCGGATCAACAAGCTGCTGGCGAAGTATCGGGAAGGGCGCAGCTGACAGAAGGCTGCTGCGCTGAGAATACCGAAAGGAATCGTGCCTATGAACGAAGAACAATTCCGCAGCAGAATCTATTGGGTGACCTTTATATTCAGCATGCTGGTGGTGTGGGTTCACTCCTACAACGGGGAATTGTTCCTGGGGCTGACCGGACAGGCCGCGGCGGCGGACCGGATTGAGCGGGCGATCGGAGAACAACTGGGACAGATGGCTGTCCCGGGGTTCTTCATGGTCTCCGCCTATCTGTTCTACCGGCGGTTTAGCTGGGAGAAACTTCTATATAAATGGAAGTCCCGCGTTCACAGCGTGCTGATTCCTTATTTTTTATGGAATTTTCTCTACTACATGGCCTATGTGCTGGCCACCCGGCTGCCTGTGATCGCCCGTCTGGTGGGCAAGGAGGCGGTGCCTGTTAACGGGCGGCAGATAGTGGAGGCCGTGCTGTTTTACGGCTATAACCCGGTGTTCTGGTACCTGTTCCAGCTGATTCTGCTGATCGGGCTGGCCCCGGCGGTCTGGCTGCTGATGAGGCGCAATCTCACGGCGGCCCTGACCTTCGGGGGGCTGGCCGTGATTATCTGGAAGGGGTGGTATTTTCCGCTGCTGAACGCGGACGCCCTGTTTTATTACAGCGCCGGAGCCTGGGCGGCTCTGCACCGGGAACGGGCGGGAGCCTTTGTGGAGAGCGGGCGCATCGGCGCCTGGGCGGTTCCGGCGGCTGTGCTGGCCTTTTTGGGCACGGCTGCGCTGACGCTGGGGCGGCCGGGGATGATCCTATTCAACAATCCGCTGCAAACCGTAATGATCCGCTTTGTCATGGCGTCGGCCGCCTGGATGGCCGTGAGTCTGGCCCCCCTGCCGGCAGCGTTTGCCTGGATGAAGCAGAATTTCTTTCTCTACGCGGTTCATTTCGCCCTGGTGCGCCTGGTCAACAAGGCGGGAGCCATGGTGTTTTTTGGCCGGTTCTGGGCTGCGCTGATCATTTTCCTGGCCATGCCCGGGCTGATGGCAGCGGCCAGCTACGGAATTTCCCGGGCGCTGGAGCGCTATCTGCCGGGAGTGTATGGCAGGCTTTCGGGGGGAAGATGAGAAGGGCGCCCACGAGATTCATGGCTGCGCCGCCGATTGGGGTTTTTACGACAAAATGCCGGTTTCCCCGCGCAAGGGCTTTGAGCACCTTGCACGGGGAAACCGGCATTTGCGCGCTGTGGCGGAAATAGAATTCCGCATGTGTGAATGTTACTTGAGGAAGCGCCGCCACGGCTCTCACGGCGGCGATCCGGCCCTATGGACCGGTTCGGTTGATCACGTTTTGGCCGCTGCCGGGATGGACGTGGGATTGCTGGGTAGCGGGAGCATTTTGCCTATTCCTCTATCCACATGCCGTCCGTGTCGAAGCGGTAGAGCACGCCCTTGATCTCGCGCTCGCCGGTCACCATGTTTCCGTTTTCGTCAAAATAATACCATATCCCGTCGATTTTCTTCCAGTCTGAGACCAGGTTTACGGTGAAGTTGTTCATCCAGTAATGCCAGCCGCCGGAGTACCACCAGCGGTTGGTGGTTTTATCCGGGGAGGAGAGCTTGACGATGAGCACGCCGTCCTTCATGCGCACGCTGTCGGCGGCCGGCCAGGGGTTCATGGCGCGGGAGTATTCCACCGCGGCCTTTTTCTGCTCGTCGTCCGCGGACATAAGCTCCACGCCCATGACCCCGGCCAGCCCGGTGATGCGGTGGTTGCCTGTGGCGTAGTAGCCGGCATCCCACTCGAAGAAGGAATGGCCGGTGACCTCGCCCCGGAGCACGTCCGCGGGCAGGTCCGGGGCCAGCTTGCCCACGAATACCGTGGGCACGTCGCCCAGCCGTTTTCCGGCCACCTCCTCCATGCGGGCCACGATCCGGTTCATCAGATTGCGGTCGCTCTCGTAGGCGATGTGGGCGGTCTCCTGGAGGGCCAGGCTGTAGCCGGTCTGCTGCCAGGCGCAGACCATCACGGTGAGGAGAAAGGCCAGGCGGATCAGCCGGTGGCGGATCACAGCGGCCACAAACGCGAAGGCGAAGGCCATAGCCAGAGGGTAAAACATGCGTGAGCGCATGGGGTAACCGCCTCCTGTGACCAGGGTCAGGAGCAGCGGGGAGATCATGTACAGGGCCAGCGCCAGGATAAAGCAGGGCAGCTGCTTGCGGCAGGAGCGCAGGGCGCGGATCAGCATCAGCAGGGCGGCCAGAATCAACACGGGCAGAAACAGCTTCTGGTAGTAGAAGCTGGAACCCAGGCACATCTGTAAAAATTCTCCTTTTATCGTGGCGAGGCAGGAGGAGGGGTCCACCTTCCAGAGAATCATGTTGGCGGTGTACTGCAATTCCCCGAAAAAGAACCGGCACAGAAGCTTGTGGATGATCCACCAGCCGGAGATGCCGGCCAGGAACAGAATCACCTGGCGCAGGCCGCCGAAAAAGTAGCTGCGGGAAGATTTGCCGCTCTTCTCCGCCTGGAAGGTGAGCAGGTAGGACACCAGGACTACGATAATGTAGATCACGGTGAAGGCCTGGTAGGTGGCGAAGGCCCAGATCATGAACAGCAGGGCGGGCAGTCCGAAGCGGGCGGCGGCCATCAGCCACTGCCGGGACTCGTCCCGCAGGCGGTAGCGGGGGCCGTAGGCCAGCTTGCCGGCAAAGTAGGCCGCGGCGACGCACAGCAGCATGGCCCAGGCGATTTCAAAGGATTGGAGCGTGAAATAAAACTGTTCCGCCAGGATGGGCGAGGAGAGGAACATCACCCCGAACACCGGATAGAAAGACCGGCTGTTCACCTGGCCGCGGCTCCACTTAAACACCAGGAAGGAAAACAGCGTCACCACGGCGTTCAGGGTCAGAAGCATCAGCAGGTTGGCTCCGTAGGGAATCATGTGGGAGAAGCCGAACAGCAGCTTGGTGAGCACCAGCCCGTAGCGGCCTGTGGAAATCCACACCCGGTTGTACATATTCGGGTCCGTGAAAATGCTCTCGCTGTCGATGCCCACATCGTGGTAGAACAGTTTGATGCCGAATACCAGCACCGAAAAGGCGGCGACAAACAACGCGCCCTTTCGGTGGTCGCGCAGCCAGGCCTTTAATTCCCGCAAATCCTCTGTGAATTCTCTCATACGAAGTTCCCCCTGTTTTTCTGGTAAGTCCACCGGATGTTTTTATTATACTATAGGAACGTTTAAATGTAAATTCGCCGGCCGGGCGCTTGCATCCGCCGCGGCTTCATGTTATGATAAAAACACTTCTGCGGAAGTTCTTT
>JAGZSY010000080.1 GCA_018380885.1 Enterocloster asparagiformis | reverse complement strand
TCGTAGGCGGCCATATTGAAGCAATCTACCCATTCAAGGAGCAGGTGGCGATTATCGCAAACGAGGAGGGCAAAATCCTGGGCCTGCCCTTCAACCGCCACCTGTCAGATGAGCGTGGAGTCCCGTATGACATCGTCTGCGGGACATTTTTTATGGCCGGGCTGGGAAGTGAAGATTTTACTTCTCTGACAGATGACCAGATCCGGCGTTATAAAAAGATGTTTGACAATAGGATGGTTTTTACTGTTCCGGCGAAAGCACAAGCGGAGAAAAATCATCCCAAGAAAGGAAAATCACATGAGAGATAAATACATTCAAACCGCAGAGTCTGTCACCGAGGGACACCCGGACAAGCTGTGCGATACCATCGCGGACACAGTTCTGGATGCCTGCCTCCGCAGCGACCCAGCCGCCCGTGTGGCCTGTGAGGTCCTGGACACAGCGGGCAAGATCCTCGTGGCCGGCGAGATCACCGCCGCGGAGCTGCCGGACATTCCCGCCCTTATCTGCCGGACGGTGCGGGAAGCGGGCTATGGCGGCTCCAACTACGAAGTGGAGGTCATCACCCATGACCAGAGCGGCGATATCGCCGGGGCTGTTTCCCAAGAGGAGCAGACCGGAGCTGGAGACCAGGGTATCCTGTACGGCTACGCCTGCAGCGAGACGGACGAGCTTCTCCCCCTGCCTGCTGTGCTGGCCCACCGCCTGACTCGCCTGCTCACCCATGCCCGGAAAACAGGGGCCATCCGCGGGCTGAAGCCGGACGGCAAGGCACAAGTGTCCGTGGAGTATGTGTTCGGCCTGCCCAACCGGGTCACCAGCGTGGTGGTCTCCTGCCAGCACGACGCGGACAAGGACCTGGAGGATCTGCGGCAGGAGATTCTGGAATGCGTCATCACCCCCGCGCTGCGGGAACTGCCCCCGGATGGGGATACAGAGCTCCTCATCAATCCCTCCGGCCGCTTTGTGCTGGGCGGCTTTGAGGCGGACACCGGCCTGACCGGCCGCAAGCTCATGGTGGACACCTATGGGGGCCTCATCCCCCACGGCGGCGGCGCACTGTCCGGGAAGGACGGCACTAAGGTGGACCGCAGCGGGGCCTACATGGCCCGGTACATCGCCAAGAACATTGTGGCCGCGGGGCTGGCGGAGAAATGCACTGTCAGCCTGGCCTACGCCATCGGAAGGGCCGAGCCGGTGGCGGTGGACATCGACACCCATGGCACCGGCGTGTACTCCAGTGCTGTGCTGGAGCAGGCTGTCCGGGCGGCCTTTGATCTGACGCCCAGTGGTATAATCCGCACCCTGAAGCTGGACCACCCCATGTTCGCTCAGTTCTGTAACTACGGACACTTCACGTACCCAGAGGCTCCCTGGGAACAGACGGACCGGACAGAGCTGCTGGAGAATGTCTGCCGCGCGAAAGAGGCAGGTGTTTCGGACCGTTGAGATACCTGGCCTCCTGCTCCTTCGGCAAGGACAGCCTTGCCGCCATCTTATTGGCAAAGAAGCATGGAGAGCCGCTGGACGAGGCGGTCTACTGCGAAGTCATGTTCGATAAAACCATTTCAGGAGAGGTCCCGGAGCACCGGGACTTCATCTATACCAAAGGCATCCCCGCACTGGAGCGCATGGGGATTAAAGTGACAGTGCTCCGCGGCAAAAAGACCTATGTAGATCTGTTCACCGGGCGTATTACCCGTGGCCCCAAGAAGGGTATGCTGCGGTCCTTCCCTGTGTGTGGGAAGTGCTATGTCCAGCGGGACTGTAAGCTGAGACCGATTCTAAGGTACCAGAAAACACTGCCACCTGACACGGTGCAGTATATCGGCATCGCAAAGGACGAGCAGGAACGCCTGCTGCGGCTTGAGGGGCGCCAGGTGTCCCTATTGGAAAAATACAACTGCACTGAACAGGACGCCAAGGAGCTCTGCCGGCAGGCGGGGCTCCTTTCTCCGATCTATCAGTTCACCAACCGGGGCGGCTGCTGGTTCTGCCCCAACGCCAAGCGGAAGGAGCTGCGGCACCTCTATGACCACCACCCGGAGCTGTGGGCCCGAATGCTGGAGCTGCAGGCCCTCCCAGGCAAGGTGACAGAGAAGTTCAACCGCACCCAGCGCTTCTCCGATATCGACGCGATGTTTCGGGAGGAGGATCAGGAAAACGGCCTCCGGCAGAAGGCCGCCTGAACACCCAGGAATTGTTGGTATCGCTGGGTTTGTGTCTGCTTTTTCGTTGCGTATGGTGATAGCTTTTCGCCGCCCAAACGGGTATTGTTGTGGTCGGA
>JAGZSY010000079.1 GCA_018380885.1 Enterocloster asparagiformis | reverse complement strand
GCGGAGCCCAGGCCGCCGATCACAGAGTGCTCCTCAACGGTTACGATGGCCTTGCAGCTCTCGTTCATCTTCAGCACAATGTCCTTGTCGATGGGCTTGATGGTGTGCATGTTCACAACCGCTGCGCTGATTCCCTCCTTCTCCAGCTCGGCCGCAGCCTCCAGAGCCTTGGGGATCATCAGTCCGCAGGCGATGATGCACACGTCGTTTCCTTCCTTCATCACATTGGCCTTGCCGGGGATGAAGGGGGTGTCCTCCGTGGTGATGTCGTCGCATACGGGTCTCGCCACCCGGATGTAAACCGGACCGTCGATCTCGGCGGCGGCCATCACGGCCTTCTCGGTCTCAGCGGGATCGCAGGGAACGAAGATGGTCATGTGGGGCAGCTCTCTCATCAGCGCGATATCCTCGATGGACTGGTGGCTTCCGCCGTCCTCGCCCACGCAGAGACCGGAGTGGGAGAAGCCGAACTTCACGTTGCAGTTTGTGTAGCAGATGGAATTGCGGATCTGCTCAAACGCGCGGCCCGCGCCGAACAGGGCGAAGGTGCTCACAAAGGGAACGTACCCGGTGTGCGCGAAGCCCGCGGCCGCGCACATCATGTTCGCCTCCGCAATGCCCATGTTGAAGTGACGGTCCGGATATGCATCCTTGAACATACAGGTCTGGGTGGCATGGGCCAGGTCGGCGTCCAGTACCACTACTTTATCATTTTTAGCGCCTAATTTTACCAGCGCCTCACCATAAGCAACTCTCAATGACTTTCCCATTTACTCCACCTCCTGCTCGCTTAACGCCTTCTCAAACTGTTCTTTATTCATGGGGCTGCCGTGCCATCCGTACTGGTCCTCCATGAAGGAAACGCCCTTGCCCTTGACGGTGTTGCAGCAGATGAATTTCGGCTTTCCGGACACCGGAGCCTTTAAGGCTTCCACGATGGCCTGGATGTCGTGGCCGTCCACCTCGAAGCACTCAAAGCCGAACGCGTCGAACTTCTTCATGATATTTCCCAGGCTCATAACCTCGTCATTGCTTCCATCGATCTGCAGTTTGTTGTAGTCCAGCATAAAGGTCAGGTTATCCAGCTTGTAGTGGGCGGAAGCCATGGCCGCCTCCCATACCAGGCCCTCCTGGCACTCTCCGTCGCCCAGCACAGCGTATACCTTATAGTCCGCTTTCGCATGCTTTGCAGCCAGCGCCAGGCCCATTGCCAGGGAAGCGCCCTGTCCCAGGGAGCCGGTGTTCATATCCACGCCCGGGGTCTTGGTGCAGTCCGGATGGCCCTGTAAATGGCTGTCGATCTGGCGCAGGCCCGCTAAATCTTCCTTCGGGAAGAAGCCCAGGTCGGCCAGGATCGCGTATAATGTGGGGCAGGCATGGCCTTTGCTCAGCACGAAACGGTCTCTGTCCGGATCTTTCGGGTTCTTGGGGTCAACCTTCATCACCTCGTAGTACAGCGCCATCAGCATTTCCACGCAGGAAAGTGACCCGCCGGGATGACCGGACTGGCAGGCGTAAAGCATCTTCAGGATCTCTGCCCGCAACTCTTTTGCTTTCTTATCATACTGCATAATTGTTTCCTCCTCATTTATCGACGTCAATCCACCTTTGGTGGGACGGCTAACAGATTAACCTTTAACAGCTCCGGCGGTCAGACCTTCAACCAGCCGCTTCTGCGCAAAGAAGAACATGATACAAACCGGAATGATCGTGATGATGCCGCCCGCGGTCAGCAGATCCCACTGGACGCCCAGCTGGCCGATCAGGCTCTTTAAGGCCACCGGGATGGTGCGGGTGTCCGTGTTGGTGAACATCATTGCAAATGTATATTCGTTCCAGGATGTCATGAAAATGTAAACTCCGGTTGCTACCAGGCAGGGGCCCAGGATGGGAAGAATGATCTTCACAAACGCGGAGCCTCTGTTGCATCCGTCTACCAGGGCCGCCTCCTCCAGGGACATGGGCAGGTCGTTTAAGAAGCCCAGAAGCAGCCATACGGAGAACGGAATCGTAAATGTGGTGTAGGACAGTACCAGAGAGGTGGGGGTGTACAGCAGTCCCAGCTTACGCATAATGGTGTATAAGGGGATCAGCAGCAGCACCGTGGGGAACATGTTGTTGCACAGGAAGGTGCACATCAGAAGCTTTCTTCCCGCGAACTGGTATCTTGAAAATGCGTAGGCCGCCAGAGTGGAAGCGGTCAGCGACACGATGGTGGTGAAGGACGCCACGATAAAGCTGTTCTTCATGGCCGTCAGGAAATTCACCGTGGTGGTGAACAGCTTGCT
>JAGZSY010000011.1 GCA_018380885.1 Enterocloster asparagiformis | reverse complement strand
TGGCTTGAACGTAGTGAAAGCCAGCGTCTTTAGGCGCTGGCCGGTAACTGCCCCTTATAGGGGCGAGCAAACCACCCGTTTGACGGGTGGTCATGATTTTTTGCAGCGTCGTCGCGCCGGACGGCGCAGCACTTTGGAAAAAGGGCATAAAAAATCCTCCCGGTGGGTTGGTCCGGAAGGAGAAAGGTTGTCTCTATCTATTAAGCGATGGAATTAACAGCCTTGGATAAACGGCTCACTTTGCGGGAAGCAGTGTTCTTGTGGTACACGCCCTTTGTGCAAGCCTTGTCGATCTCAGAAGTAGCAGTCAGCAGAGCAGCCTGGGCAGCAGCCTTGTCCCCAGCAGCAACAGCAGCTTCAACCTTCTTCACCATAGTTTTAACCTTAGACCGGATCGCCTTGTTTCTAGCAGCTTTTGTCTCGTTTACTAAAATTCTCTTCTTAGCAGATTTAATGTTAGCCAATGAAATACACCTCCGTTTCTTAATGAATAATTATCTTTGTGTTTTCCATCAAAGCCTGGACACGGACAGTTCAATGTAAACATACCTTTGTATTTTAGCGAATATAGGGAGAAAAGTCAATATCTAAATACATATTTTCAGGAGGTTTTTGCAAAAATATTCCTTATAGAATGTGAGAAAGGCGGATGAAGGAAATGGAAGAGATGGAAAAAGGCAGAATCGGACAGTTTGAGGTGCGCACGGACCTGGCGCTGGAGGAGCGGGAGAGCTTTGAGGGCGACGGCGGGGAGGTATCCGGCGTGTCCTTGAGAGAGTGGGACCGCAAGCAGACGGGCGTGAAATTGACGGAGGTGCGTATTTTAAACGAGCAGGGAGCGAGAGCCATGGGAAAGCCCATGGGCACTTATCTGACCCTGGAGGCGGACAGGCTGTCGAAAAAGGACGACGAGTACCACAGCGAGATATCCGACGAGCTGGGCAGCCAGCTGAAAAAGCTGATGAGGCAGATGCTAAAGGGCGGGGAGCGGGAAACGCTCTCTGTTCTGGTGGTGGGATTGGGTAATCCTTCGGTCACGCCGGATTCCCTGGGGCCGCGGGTCCTGAACAACCTTCAGGTGACCCGGCATCTGGCGGGGGAGTACGGGGAGGATTTTCTGAAAAAGAGGGATTTGCCCGCGATCAGCGGAATCATCCCCGGCGTTATGGCTCAGACCGGTATGGAGACAGCTGAGATTCTCAAGGGAGTGATTCACCAGACCCACCCGCAGATGCTTATCGTCATCGACGCCCTGGCGGCCAGGAGCGTGCGCAGGCTGGGAACTACCATTCAGCTGACGGATACAGGGATTCATCCGGGTTCGGGAGTGGGAAACCACCGCCACAGCCTGACAGAGGAGAGCCTGGGGGTGCCGGTGCTGGCCATCGGCGTGCCCACCGTGGTGGGCGCGGCGGCCATAGTCCACGATACTGTGTCCGCCCTCATAAACGCCCTGTCCCAGAGCGAAAACACAAAGGCCACAGGCAAGTGGGTGGGAGATATGGACTCCGAGGAACAGTACGAGCTGATCCGGGAGCTGTTGGAGCCGGAGTTCGGCCCATTGTACGTGACGCCGCCGGATATCGACGAGACGGTGAAGCAGTTGAGCTTTACAATCTCGGAGGGAATCCACCGGGCGGTATTTTAGAGAAATTTTGGAAAACGGGCCGGCGGTCAAGCCGGCCCGCTGGGGCTTGGGGATGGAGTCTGCCTTACTGCTCGGGACACCCGCCGCAGGCGGCGCAGCCGCCGGCCAGGCCGTCCGCCGCGGTGCCGAACACCTGCTCGTGGAGCCTGCGGCCGGTGGGGGTGGCGGCCAGACCGCCCTCGGCTGTCTCCTTGAGGGTGGAGGACATGGCGTCTCCCACCTTTTTCATGGCCCAGATGACCTCGTCGGCGGGGATGGCGCTCTCAATGCCGGCCAGAGCCAGCTCAGCGGCCACGAACGCGCCGGCCACGCCGGAGGCGTTCCGCTTGATACAGGGGATTTCCACCAGACCGGCCACCGGGTCGCAGACCAGGCCGAGAATATTTTTCAGGGCAATGGCCACGGCGTGGGAGATCATCGCCGGGGTGCCGCCGGCCAGCTCGGTGATGGCCGCGGCCGCCATAGCTGCGGCGGAGCCGCACTCCGCCTGGCAGCCGCCCTGGGCTCCGGCCAGGCTGGCGTTGTTGGCGATGACGATGCCCACCGCGGAGGCGGTGAACAGGGACATGACGCAGTCGCGCTCCGAGATGCCGCGCTCCTCCTGCATGGTCAGCAGGGCCGCGGGCAGGATGCCGCAGCTTCCGGCTGTGGGGGCGGCCACGATGCGGCCCATGGAGGCGTTCAGCTCCGAAACCGCCAGGGCGCGGTAAAGGGCGCCGGAGAGCAGGGAGCCGGTCAGGCTTTTGCCGGATTTGGAGACCTGGCTCATCTTGTAGGCGCTGCCGCCGGTCAGGCCGCTGGTGCTGCGCAGGTCAGGGGCGCAGCCGGGGGCAATACAGGAGGCCATAACGCGGTAAGTCTCCTCCATATGACGATAGATTTCCTCCTCGCTCTGTTCCATCTGCTCCGCCTGCTGGGTCAGCACCAGCTGGGAGATGGGCAGGCCGGAGGTCTCAGCGGCCGCGATCAGGGAGGCGAGGGAGTTGTAGTTGAATTCGATTTCCATAGGAAAATTCCTTTCCGTTCTATAATAATGATATTATTTGCCGAGCTGCCGGGGATATGCGCCGCGGCTGCGCGCGGTTTGGCCCCGTCAGATGGGCTTTAACATTGTGCTGGAGAAAATATTCGGCAGAATCCGGACCTTGTCGTTGAGCTCCTGGCCGAAGCTGCCGTCGATCTCGATGGTCATCACAGCCTGTCCGCCCTTTTGCTTGCGGGACAGGCGGAAATTACAGATGTTGACGCCCGCCTCGGCCAGTACCTCGGTGACAGAGGCGATGGTGCCGGGGGCATCCCGGTGCAGGACGATGAGGGTGGTGTGCTGGCCGGTGAGGGATACGTCCATGCCGTTGATCTCCCGGACCAGGATATTGCCTCCGCCGATGCTGCTGCCCAAGAGAATGACCACATGGCCGTCCGCGTCGGTGAGGATCACCCTGGCGGTGTTGGGGTGGGCGCCGTCGATCTCTCCGGTGGAAATGTTTACCTCCAGCCCCTGCTTTCTGGCCAGCTCAGGGGCCAGGCGGATGCGCGGGTCATCTGTTTCCATGCCCATGATGCCGGCGATCAGCGCCTTGTCGGTGCCGTGGCCCTTGTAGGTTTTGGCAAAAGAGCCGTGCAGCAGGATGTCCGCTTTCACCGGCTCGGTGCCCAGAAGCGTTCTGGCGATGCGCCCGATCCGGGCCGCTCCGGCGGTGTGGGAGCTGGAGGGGCCGATCATCACGGGCCCCAGGATATCGAATACATTCATAAGTTTTTCTACCTTTCTGTTTATTCTCGCGCGGGCAGCCAGCCTGAACCTGGTACCGGCGTCTGCCAGCGTGGCAAACGCCAAAGCCTTTCATGGCGCGTGCCTGTGCGAAACGTATGGGCTGTCCGCCTGCTGCGGGCAGGAGCCAGCCGTCTGCCGGCCGGGAGCCTCGGCCGGCGCTTCTTTAAAAAGCGCCCGGCCCGTTTCCAACCGGCATCCTATATTATAGCCTAAAAGTGCGCGGTGGAAAAGGCTGTAAAGAGGGAAAATGAGTGAAAAAAAAGAGATAAATAACCGCAAAACAAGGCCGGGGCGGGCTCTGGCGGCCCCGGCCCGCCGCATGACCGCCCCAGGCGCACATCTGTGTGCCGGCAGCCTTTTGCGGCGTCAATAGCAGAATGCTGGAGTTTTTGCCATGTATCTCCTAGTGCCATTGCCATATTTTAGTGTTATCATATGTTTGTAACAGAAATGTAAAAATTATGTAACAATTAGGAGGCAAAATATGAGAAGATTACCATTATATGCAATGACGGCTTTGGCGGCGGTGACCATGGCGGGAACGATGGCCATGACATCCCAGGCGGCGGTTAAGACCATCGTGATCGGAGGAAGCGGTTCTGCCGGCTGCAACAATGTGAACGGGCAGGTGATCGGATGGGGCAATATAGGTTCCAACGGAAACGGCCCCCAGATCATCCTTCCGGATTTCAACAATCCCAGCATGCCGGACAACAACATGCCGGTATTCCCGGATATGGAGGTGCCGGCAATTCCGGACAATAACAACACCCATCTGCCGGACATCGGCCTGCCGTCCCAGCCGGAGCAGAACGGTTCCGTGAGCGCCTATGCGGCCCGGGTGGCGGAGCTGGTGAACGCGGAGCGCGCAAAGGCCGGCCTTCAGCCGCTGTCCGTGGGCAGCCAGGTGACCGCGGCCGCCGAGCAGAGAGCCAAAGAGATCGAGACCTCATTTTCCCACACAAGGCCGGACGGAAGCAGCTTCAGCACTGCCCTGACGCAGAACGGCGTGTCCTACCGCGGCTCAGGCGAAAACATCGCCTACGGCCAGTCCACGCCGGAAGCGGTGATGGAGAGCTGGATGAACAGCTCCGGCCACAGGGCCAACATCCTGAATCGCGACTACACGACCATCGGCGTCGGGTATCATCAGGGCAGCAACGGAGTGGGATACTGGACCCAGCTATTTACATATTAAGCAATGACCGGCAGGTTCTGCCAGCGGCCCATTGCATTCAATAAAAACTGTTGAATACAAAAAAAGGGGTATGCCAAACGGTATACCCCTTTTTGCAGCGACTATTTCTTAATTCCTTATTTTCCGAACCGTTCCAGCGCCGCTCTCAATTCCTGGTGCTCCTGGGCCGCCGTCCGGACGGGGACCCCGGCCATAGCCGCGTCCACCGCCTGGGCCATGGCCCGCACGCCTGCGGCCGCTCCCATGGGATGTCCCTGAACGGCCCCGCCCGCGGCCAGCACGATATCCGTACCCAGATCGTCCACAAATTGCTGCACCATGCCGGGGTGCACGCCGCCGCCGCAGATGGGCATGGTGGGCTTCAAGCCGCCGCAGGGCAGGCTCAGCTGGTGGGCGGTCTTGAAATACTGCTGCCGCGTCAGAGGATAGCCGCCGTAGGGGGTGTTCATCATCACCAGATCGGCCCCGGCCATGCGCGGGAACTTTCCTATGGACAGGTGGGAGCCCAGCCCGCTGTTTAAGCCCTCGTTGCACATGCCGCTGGCCGCGTAGTGGCCCATCACCGGAATCTCGATCTGCTCGGAGATGGCCTGGAAGGTGCTGTAGCCAACGGTGGAAAAGCACATCATCACCGCCTTCGCCCCTGCCTCCTGCACTGCCTTTAAGGTGTCCAGTATCCGGTCCGATGAGTCGGTGATATTGCAGATGTAAATCGTCTCCTTGCCGGTCTTTTCGTAGGCCGCCTTTGCCGCCGCGTTGTAGGCCTTCACCCTGCGGGCGGCCGGGCAGAAGTCCGGGTTGCCCAACAGCTCGTCGTCCTTGATAAAATCCACTCCGCCCAGGGCTGTGTCATAGAAAATTTTGGCCCCGGCCTCAGGCGTCAGCCCGGTGCAGGGCTTGATCATATTGAGTAACAGCGGCCGGTCCTTCACCCCGGTCAGCTCCCGCAGTCCCTGAATACCGAACTTGGGCCCTCTGAAATGGGCGATAAAATCATCAGGCAGCTGCAGGTCCACCAGCTTCACCTGGGCGCTGGTGGAGGCGTCGTTGCCCAGCAGGGTGGTGAACATCATGGGGAATTGTGGGCCGAAATTGACGGTGGGGTAGGCGATCTGGATCAAATAGGTGCGGGGGCCGTCGCCTGTCTGGGTGCTCAGCTCGCAGGGCGGGGCGTCCAGAATGTTGACCACCCGGCCCATATGCTTTGCGCGCATCTCGTCGGTGATGCCGGGAACAGGCACCCAGGTGCCCACGGTCTGGCCCACGGCCATGGTCTCGGCCTTCTTCACCACGTCCACCGACGGGTCCAGCTGTATGTAGTAGGTGGCCAGGGCGTAGTCCTGGTTCCGGATGTGCTCCGGAAGGGCAAACAGTGACATTTTGCTCATCAAAGCACCTCCTGTCCCGGCTTCCGGCTGTAAAACAGGGGGAAAACCGTGCGGATAATGGAGTTGAAGCGGTCCGCATCCCAGGCGCTTCTGCCGATAAACAGGCCGTCCACCCAGGGCATCTGAATCAGCGCAGGCGCGTTTTCGGGGTTCACGCTGCCGCCGTAGAGCACCGGGATATCAAGGCCCGTTTCCCTGCCGAACAGCTGGGCCAAGGTGTCCTTGATCACGCGGTGGCGTTCATTGGCGTAGTGCTCGTCGGCGGGGACGCCGTTTACGCCGATGGCCCACACCGGCTCGTAGGCGATCCACAGGTTTTTCGCCTGCTCCTCGCCGACGGAGTGAAGCCCGATTTTCAACTGGGTGCGCAGGACCTCGTCGCTGATGCCGTAGGCCTTTTCCTCGGCGGTCTCCCCCACGCACAGCAGGGCCGTGAAGCCTGAGGACAGGGCCTTGGCCACCTTCTTTTCCTCATCCCGGTCCGTCTCGCCCAGCACATGGCGGCGCTCAGAGTGGCCGGCCATGACCAGGTCCACGCCGATCTCCCGCAGCATCAGGGGGGAAATCTCCCCGGTAAACTGTCCCTCGTCCTCCCAGCCCATATTTTGGGCGCCGACGCGGATTCTGCCTCCCGCCACGGTCCTCACCGCCGCATCTAACGCTGTGTAGGACGGGATCACGAACAGCTCCAGGCGGTCGCCGGGGATGTCCTCTGTCAGCTGGTCCAGCCGGGACAGAAAGCCGGCGGTGTCGGCGATGGTCTTGTACATTTTCGTGTTAGTTCCCATATAAAGCCGGTCTAAACGTTTCATGGTGTTCCCTCCGTCTGAAATTGATCAGTTTCCGCCCTTCATGTTGTGGCCTTCCAGCTCGCAGATCGCAGCCACCTTGGGGGTGGAGGAGCCGTCCTTGAACTCCAGGGTCAGCCATTCGCCCAGTATTTTCTTGGCCAGCTCCACGCCGATCACCCGCTCGCCAAAGCAGATTACGTTGCCGTTGTTGCTGAGCTTTAAGCGCTCGCCGGAGAAGCTGTCGTGGCAGACGCCCGCGCGGATGCCGGGAAACTTGTTGGCGGTCATGGCCATGCCCAGTCCGGTGCCGCAGATCAGGACTCCTTCCTTAGTATAATCGCTGTCGATGATGGCCTGGCAGACCTTGCCGGCCACATAGGGATAGTAGATCGGGTCCTCCGGACTGTTGCAGCCCATATCCTCCACCGTGTATCCCGCCCCTTCCATATACTTCCTGAGCTCGTTCTTCATGTTGACGGCCGCGTTGTCGCAGCCGATGACGATGGTTTTCTTCATCTGCGTAATCCTCCTTGATTTATACGGTATTCTTGATCCCATATTAGCACAGGAAAACCCTACAATCAAGACAAAACAAAATAAAATATTGTATTTTTTGGGTTTTTACGCATAAAATAGGCATAAAACCAGTATAAAACACGAAAATATTTTTGAAAAACAGGCATAAATACATATAAACAAATAGTATATGGCACGAAATAAAAATAAACAAAAATAAATAAACAAAATAGTGATAAAAAGTATTGTTAAAACGAAAAGAATATGATACAATATACCCATAAATTTTTTAGAAAGTTTTTAGGATTTTAATGAATTCACTAAAACAATAATTAAGGAGATTTTGGAAAAATGCTGAGAAAAGAGCTGATCAGACTGGATGTGGAAGCAAAAACAGCCGAAGAAGCGCTGCGCACGATGGCCGGGCTGTTTGTGGAGACGGGAGTTGCCAAACCCAGCTATCCGGATGCGATTGTGGCCAGGGAAGCACAGTATCCCACCGCGCTGCCTGCCACTGCCTTTGATATCGCAGTGCCCCACACATTTGCGGAGCATGTAAACGAGCCGGCTATGGGAATCTGCGTGCTCAGGGAGCCGGTGGAATTTAAGCAGATGGGGTCGCCGGAGATCACCCTTCACCCGCGCATGCTGTTCATGCTGGCGATCACCGATCCCAAGGATCAGATCAAGCTGCTGCGCAAGATCATGAAGCTGATCCAGAACCCGGAGGCGCTGAACCAGATCCGGGAGGCGAAGGACGTGGACGAAGTTTATTCTATTGTAAATCCGCAGCTGTTTTAACCCGCGGAAGCAGTAGAACAAATATAAATAATATTCATCTCAGAAAGGAAGGATTTATCTATGGGAAAGAAAAGTATCAAATTATTAACAGTGTGCGGTTCCGGCATTGTGACATCCTCGATGATCGCCAACAAGCTCACCGAGATGTTCGAGGACGAGGGCTATGAGGTCACCGCGATGGAGGCAAATCCCAGTGAGATGGGAACTTATCTTGCGAGAGACAAGTACGATCTGGTTGCCTACGCGAGCCCCATTGACGAGGATGAGTTAAACGGGACGCCGGCGCTGCCCGCGATCGGCCTGATCACCGGATTGGGAGAGGATGAATTCCTGGAGAAAGCACTGGAAATCTTTAAGGCGGCTGGAAAGTAACTGCAGAAAGATAAGGGGGATATACCATGGATATGTTTTTTGGAGCAGTAAAGGCATTCTTTGATACATTTAGCGCAGTTGTATTTGTTCCTATGATTATGTTTGTCATCAACCTGGCGTTTAAGGTAAAGCCGAAAAAGGCATTTATCTCCGCGCTGTCTGCCGGCGTCGGACTGCAGGGCTTCAACCTGGTAATCGGCGCCTACGGCCCCATCATCGAGCCCATTATCACCCGCATGGTTGAGACCAGCGGCGTGAACCTGCCGGTATACGACGCGGGCTGGCCGAACACCTCCGTTGTGGCTTACTCCACACAGGCGGGCATGGTGTTCGTTGTAATCGCAATCCTGCTTCAGGTAGGCCTGTTCCTGTCCAGATACACCACCGTTTTCCAGGCCGGTGATCTGTGGAACAACTATTCCTACTTCTGCTGGGGCTCCATGCTGTACGTTCTGACCGGCAATATGTTCCTGGCAATCTGCCTGATGACCATGCAGCTGTTAATCACCCTGCTGATCACAGAGGTGATCGCCAAGAGATGGTCCACCTACTACGGCTATCCCGGCTGTTCCATCGCTTCTTTACATACGGCCACGGTGGCGGTGATCGCCATTCCGCTTAACTGGCTGCTCAACAAGATGGGCCTGTACAAGATTCAGATGGATCCCAACGGTATGCGTAAAAAACTGGGCGTCATCGGCGAGCCCATGACCCTGGGCCTGATCCTTGGTATTCTGATCGGCTTTGTGGGCAACATCACCAGAATCACCGAGCTGGCCGCTTGGGGCGAAATCCTCAGCTGCGGCGTTGCGACCTCCGCGGTTATGTCCGTATTCCCGAAGATTTCTTCCATTTTCTCCGGCGCGTTTACGGCTCTGACAGAGGCTTCCAAGAAAAAGACCAAAGGCTTTAAGGGCGAGTGGTACCTGGCGGTTAACGACGCCACCGGTTACGGCGAGACCGCAACCCTGGTTTCCGGACTGCTGACCATGCCCATCATCCTGCTGCTGGCCTTCGTGCTGCCCGGCAACACAACTCTGCCCATGGTAGACCTGGTA
This sequence comes from Enterocloster asparagiformis, assembly GCA_018380885.1. Taxonomy (GTDB): domain Bacteria; phylum Bacillota; class Clostridia; order Lachnospirales; family Lachnospiraceae; genus Enterocloster. The sequence goes on along the minus strand of JAGZSY010000011.1, from coordinate 142,787 downwards.
GCGATTCCTTACGTGATTCAGCCCATCGTGGCAATGTCCAACGGCAACGTGGTGAAATCCGTCATCGGCTCCACCATTGTGTGTATCATCTTCCTGTATATCTGCTCCGCCTGCGGCAGCACGTTTACGGAGGTTGTGAAGGTGGCCGGCGGTTCCCTTGGCTCCGGCGGCGCAATGATGGTTACGTCCTTTATCATCATCGGACAGCCCATCGGATATCTGACCTTCCTGATATTCGCCAGCCAAAACCCCATATTGATCGCGCTTTTGGTGGCGGTCTATGCGGTGAGCTATGTGCTGATCCGCAAGAACAAAGAGAAGATCTACGCAGCTCTGGAGAACCAGGCTTTAAATCCCGGAGGAGTTGCAGCCGCTGCGGAATAGCTATAACAGCATAATTCAATGAATGACTGAAAATGCTGCACTGTTTAACCGGCAGTGCAGCGTTTTTGTCCACGGACCTTTGTGGACGATAGATTGGCTTTGAGAACAGGAGGAGACGAACATGGTTACACATCAGGGAAATCCGGTGTCCAAAGGCGTTGCGGTCGGCAGGGTTTACAAATATGTGCCCTACCAGGCCGCGGTGGAAGAGACCAATATCCGACCGGAGCAGGTGGAGGCGGAGATGGCCGCTTACCGGGCCGCCAAGGAACGGGCGGCGGCCGAGCTGGCGGCCATGGGTGAGGCTTTGGGGGACGCCGACAGCGACAAGGCGGCGATTCTGGGAGCCCACAGGGAGATATTGGCCGACCCGGCGCTGGACGAGATGGTGTCCGGATTGATCCGGGATGAATATTACAACGTGAAATGGGCGGTTGAGCGCGCGTTTGCGAAGTTTATCAAGATGCTGAGCCGGGTGAAGGATGACATGATCCGGGAGCGCATCGCGGACATGAAGGATGTGCGCGGGCGCCTGCTGCGGGGCTGCGACGGGGTTGCGGAGGTAAACTTAGGCGCGCTCACGGAGCCGGTGATCGTGGTGGCCCAGGACCTGTTCCCGTCGGACACGGCTTCCCTGAAGCGCGATATGGTTCAGGCGATCGTCACGGAGGTCGGCGGGGCTACCTCCCACACCGCGATCATCGCCAGAAGCTACGAGATACCTGCGCTGCTTGGCGTGGGAGGGGCCATGGACCTGCTGGAGGACGGGCAGATCGTGGGCGTGGATGCCATCGACGGCGTGCTGGCAACAGACTTGTCCGCCCCGGAGATCGCAGCCCTTGAGGACAAGGCGCGGGCCTACAGGGTCCACGCGGAGGAGACCAGGAAATACCAGGGTGTGGAGCCGGTCACCGGTGACGGGGTGCGCATCGAGGTGGAGCTCAACATCGGCTCCGCGTCCCCGGAGGAGCTGGAGGGAGCCTGTTGCACCGACGGGGTGGGCCTGTTCCGCTCGGAATTTCTCTATATGGGGCGGGATACCCTGCCCGGCGAGGACGAGCAGACCGAGATATATTCCCGGGTGCTAAAGGCCTTTGAGGGCCGTCCTGTGACCCTGCGGACTCTGGATATCGGCGGTGACAAAAAGCTGGACTGCCTGGAGCTGCCCAAGGAGGAAAATCCCTTCCTGGGAAATCGCGCGCTGCGCCTGTGCTTCACGTACCCTGACATTTTCAAAACACAGCTGCGGGCCGCGCTCAGAGCCGCGGTGGACGGCGATCTGTGGGTGATGTTCCCCATGGTGGGCAGCATGGACGATATCCGCAGGGCCAAAGCTGCGGTGCAGGAGGCCAGGGAAGAGCTGAGGGCCGAGGGCAAGCCCTGCGGCGACATCAAGATCGGCATCATGATCGAGATTCCCTCCATTGCCCTGATCGCGGACCTGGCGGTGCGGGAAGTGGATTTTGCCAGCATCGGCACCAACGATCTCTGCCAGTACGCCACCGCGGTGGACCGGATGAACCCGGCGGTCAGCCAATATTACCAGAAATACCACCCGGCCATGTTCCGTCTGATCCGCGGGGTGGTGGAGACCTTCAACAAGGCCGGAAAGCCTATCTGCGTGTGCGGAGAGCTGGGCGGCGACGAGCTGGCGGCTGCGGTGCTGGTGGGCCTGGGCATGAGAAGGCTGAGCATGGGACGGGCCTGCGTGGCCCAGACCAAGAAGATGATCACCAATATGACCGTCGGGCGCGCCAGGGAGATGGCTCTCAAGGTGTGCGACATGGAGACGGCGGATGAGATTCAGGCTTATTTAACAAATGAATTGCGCGATATTTTATAAATTTTCAGAAAAGAGGTAAATACCGATATGGTGAAAGCGACCACAGTGATTAAAAACAAGACAGGGCTTCACGCCCGCCCGGCTTCCGATTTCGTGCAGGCTGCCGGCAAATTCAGCTCCAGCATCACGATCCGCAGAGTGGGCGAGGAGGATGACGAGGCCAACGCCAAGAGCATCATTTTCCTGCTGTCCCTGGGTCTGTGCCAGGGGGAAGAGGTGGAGATCGTGGCCAAGGGCGACGACGAGCAGGAGGCGGTGGATGCGCTGATCGCGCTGATCGATTCCGGGTTCGGCGAGTGAGAGACCAATGAAAATTCAGAGAGGTTGATTGCATATGAGAATGGTGTTTAACTTTAAGATGTCCCTGGAAGACTACCACCAGATGATGGTGAGCCGGACATTTGGAAATTCCTGGACAAGGCGGATCATCCTGCTGGTGGTGTGGCTGGTGTTTACCGGGCTGATCATTCTGGATCTGACCGGGGTGGTCCAGCTGACCCGGGTCGTCCATGTGTGCGCCCTGCTGGTGGCGGTTTCCTTCCCGGCGGCGGTTATCACCATGGAGATCAACGTTTCAAAATATAAGGACGCGTATCTGTCCGGCTTTAAGGCGGAGCGCCAGATTGTGGCGGACGACGAGGGCCTGACGTTCTGCAACCGCTCCACAGGGGAGTCGGGCAGCAATACGTGGGCCGAGGTGACCAAGCTGGAGGAGCTGAAAAATGTGTTTGTCATCCAGCTTAACCGGAGAGAGGCCGTAATTCTGCCCAAACGCGGCATGGGAAACACAAAGAAGGTGGATCAGTTTCGGGAAATGGTCAAGGAAAAGCTTCCAGAGCGCTTTTATCCCCTGAAGCGTTCTGTATTCCGGTAAAGCGGGGCAGATTTAAGAGCCGGAACCCCGGGAAGGGATTCCGGCTCTTTGCGGTCATGTAGCAAAGGAAACCGCGGAAGCGCGGCTAAGGCGGCTATTCGTACAGCGCCTCGTACACGGCCACGTGGTGGCTGCTCAGAAAGTCCACCCATTGGCTGCTCAGCTTCCGGTCTGTCACCAGGCCGGTGATGGCGTCGAAGTCCGCGATGTGGATGAAAGAAGTCTTGTCAAACTTTGAGAAGTCGGCGACCAGATACACTTCCTTGCTCCGCTGGGCCAGGGACTGCCGCACCGCGGCCACGGATTCCAGGGAATCAGTGATCCCGTGCTCCATGGACAGGCTGCGGCAGGACATGAAGGTCTTGTCCAGATAGAAGGTTTCCAGGCAGGCCTGGGTGCTGAGGCCGTTGAAGGCCTTGTCCCTGGGCGTGTAGTTTCCACCGATGGCGATGAGGTGAATATTGGATTTATCACAAAGTTCATTGATGATCATCAGGGAGTTGGTCACTACGGTCAGGCGCATGTCGCTGATCGCTTTGGCGATGGCCAGAGTTGTGGTGGAAGAATCGAGAAAAATGGAGTCGCCATTGTGGATCAGCTCCCGACAGCGCGAGGCGATGGCCTGTTTGTTTTTTAAATAGGCTGTCTCGCGGATGGATAAGTCGATGTTGTTCTCAACACCGTCCTGTATGAAGGCACCGCCGTAGGTGCGGGTCAGAAAGCCTTCGCTCTCCAGCTGTTTTAAGTCTCTGCGGATGGTCTCCTCGGTGACGGAGAATATCTTGGCCAGTTCTGTGACGGTTACGCTCTTTTTTTCCAATACAATATCTTTAATTTCAGATTTACGGGTTACGGCAAGCATATAGCCTCCTTTTTATGGAAATGTCCATAAGGATTTTCTTTTATTATAGCATAAAGGGGAAAAAACTCAAATAGAAAATGCGTATGTAGGTTGAGATTAACTGAAAAATACAAAAGAAATATATTAGAAAATCAGCAGAAACAAAAAGAATCAAAAACAATCAAAAACAAAATGTTGACGAAACAATACAAACACAATATAATATGGTTATAGACACACACCTTCGGAAATACGCAGAGTGGTGTCGGACCGTTTTACATTTGTTAAGGAAAGAACTTTTAGAGAGCAGAGGTGAGTGAAAACATGATGACGATTCAGGGCGTGAAATACAAGTCGGACTTTGAAGCGAAGAAGGCGATCCTGGACATCGGGCGGCGTATGTACGCCAAAGGCTTTGTCGCTTCCAACGACGGCAATATCAGCTGCCGCGTGGGCCCGAATACCATCTGGACCACGCCCACAGGTGTTTCCAAGGGCTTTATGACCCAGGACATGCTGGTGAAAATGGATCTGGACGGAAAAGTGCTGATGGGCAGGTTGAAGCCGTCCTCGGAGATTAAGATGCACCTGCGGGTCTACCGGGAGAACCCGAAGCTTCAGGCTGTGACCCATGCCCATCCGCCTATGGCGACGTGCTTCGCTATCGCGGGACAGCCCCTTGACGCGGCCGTGCTGACCGAGGCTATTTTGAGCCTTGGCACCATCCCGGTTGCCAGGTATGCGACCCCCGGGACCGAGGAGGTGCCGGATTCCATCGCACCCTTTGTCAATCAGTACAACGGGGTGCTCCTGGCCAACCACGGGGCGCTCACCTGGGGAGACGATATCTACCAGGCGTTTTACCGCCTGGAATCGGTGGAGTATTACGCCACCATTCTCATGTACACCGGAAACATTATCGGGCAGCAGAACCATCTTTCCTGCGAGCAGGTGGACCGCCTTCTGGAGATTCGCAAAAACATGGGCATTACCGGCGGCGGCGTGCCGCCCTGCATGAACGGCGGCCAGCTGACCCATGTCTGCTCCGGCTGCGCCACGGCGGCCCAGAGAGACCCGGAGCCGCAGGAGCAGTTAAAGGGCGTGACCCCGCTGGTGCGCCCCGCGGACCTGGGAAACGGTACGGCCGCCAATCCGGCGGAGGGGCCCGGCGCGGCGGACGGCGTGGACAAGGACGCCCTGATCGCGGAGATCGTCAGACGGGTTGTAGAACAGCTGAAGTGATGGGGGAGGTTGCAGATGGAAATAGATACCAGGGATATTGAACGCATTGTGCGCCAGGTGATGGCGGCGATGGAACAGCAGGGAGGAGCCGCCCGGGGCGGGCTTGCGCCTGTATCCGGCGGTTTGCGGGTCTGCGGCGACAATGGGGTGTTTGAGCGGGTGGAGGACGCCATCGACGCCGCTTACGAGGCCCAGAGAAAGTGGGCCTTTGACTACAAGGTGGAGGACCGCAGGCGGGTCATCGAGGCGATCCGCGCCGTGGCCAGGGAGAACGCCCGCACCCTGGCGAGGATGGTGCGGGACGAGACCGGGATGGGACGTTTTGAGGACAAGATAGAAAAGCATCTGGCGGTGGCGGACAAGACGCCGGGGGTGGAGTGCCTGACCACGGACGCCATTTCAGGGGACGAGGGCCTGATGATCGAGGAGTACGCCCCCTTCGGCGTGATCGGGGCCATCACGCCCTCCACCAACCCCACGGAGACGGTGATCCACAACACCATCAGCATGATTGCCGGAGGAAATGCCGTGGTGTTCAACGTGCACCCCGGGGCCAAGGGCTGCTGCGCCTACTGCCTGCAGCTGCTGCACAAGACCATTGTGGAGAACGGCGGGCCTGCCAATCTGATCACCATGCAGCGGGAGCCCACCATGGACGCGGTCAACAAGCTGACCTCCAGCCCCAAGATCCGCCTGATGGTGGGCACCGGGGGCATGGGCATGGTGAACGCGCTGCTGCGCTCCGGGAAAAAGACCATCGGCGCAGGGGCGGGCAACCCGCCGGTGATCGTGGACGACACGGCGGACGTGAAGCTGGCAGCGCGGGAGCTGTACTGGGGCGCATCCTTTGACAACAACCTGTTCTGCTTTGCGGAAAAGGAAGTGTTTGTCATGGAACAGTCCGCCGACGGCCTCATTGACGGCCTGGTGGACCAGGGCGCCTACCTGCTCACGCCGGACCAGACCGAGGCTGTGGTGAAGCTGGCCCTGATCTGCAAGGACGGGAAATATGAGGTCAACAAGCAGTGGGTGGGCAAGGACGCCGGCCTGTTCCTGAAGGCCATCGGCGTGAGAGGGCACGAGGATACCAGGCTGCTGATCTGCGAGGTTCCCAAATGCCACCCGTACGTGAAGGTGGAACAGCTGATGCCGGTGCTTCCCATCGTGCGCTGCCGTACCTTTGAGGAGTGCGTGGCGTGCAGCGTGGAGGCGGAGCAGGGCAACCGCCACACCTCCAGCATCTTCTCCACCAACGTTTACAATATGACAAAATTTGGAAAAGAGATTGAGACCACCATATACGTGAAAAACGGGGCCACCTTGAGGGGACTGGGCATCGGCGGGGAGGGACACACCACCATGACCATCGCGGGCCCCACGGGCGAGGGCCTGACCTGCGCCAGAAGCTTTACCAGGCGCCGCCGCTGTATGCTGGCGGAGGGCGGCCTGCGGATAGTCTAGGGAGGTGAGGCGGTTTGGCCATCGGATTTCTGGAGTGCGCCGGGTACGGCGCGGTGCTGTACGCCATGGACAAGGCGTGCAAGGCGGCGGACATTGAGATCATCGGCATCGACACCATCAACCCCAGCGACGCCTCCGCGTTCATCCCGCTGACGGCCCAGGTGAAATTTTCCGGCAGCGTGGACGATGTGAAGGAAGCATGTGAGGCCGCGCGCAGGGCGGCGCTGAAGCTGAACCGGCCGGAGGAGGTGCTGGTGGAGGTGATCGAGCGGCCCTACGAGGGCACGAAGGCGCTGTCCGGCATCTCGAAAGTGAAATTTAATGAAGATATAACGTGAGCAGAACCGATTATGAATCAGGAGGAAATAAATTATGGCAGCAACAGCGATTGGAATGATTGAGACAAGAGGACTGACCGCGTCCATCGAGGCGGCGGACGCGATGTTAAAGGCGGCGGACGTGGAGCTGGTGGGAACGGAGAAGATCGGTTCCGGGCTGGTCACGGTGATTGTGACCGGCGAGGTGGGCGCGGTGAAGGCGGCCACGGAGGCGGGGGAGGAAGCGGCCTCCCGGATCGGCGAGCTGGTGGCGGTCCACGTGATCCCCAGGCCTCACGACGATATCAGGAAAATTCTGCCCGCCCTCAAATGACATGGTCCGCAGCGGACTGCGGCACATGAAACCAGGGAGAAACAGCGGGCGGCGGGCTTGCCCGGGAGCGTGATCCCGCAGGAGCAGGCCGGAGCCGGGCGGACCCGCCTGGCCGCCGCTGCGGGCACAGATGAGCAGAGATAGGGGCGTGACCAATTTGAGAGAGAACGCCATAGGCGTATTGGAGGTCAGCTATTTTGCCAACACGGTGGTGGTGGTGGATCAGGCGCTGAAGGCCGCGCAGGTGGAGCTGGTGAGCTGCCACAAGCGGCTGGGCGGCAAAATGTGCCACACGGTGCTGGCCGGATCGACCTCCGGCGTGGACGCGGCCATGGAGGCCGCCATAGCGGCCGGAAGGATCGTGGGGGAGAACAACATCAAGGTGGCGGTGACAATCAGCAATCCCCACCCCCAGGTGATTAAGCTTTTGAACATGATTGAGACCCATGAGGCCCAAAAGGCGGCGGAACGGGAAATACAGAAGGCAGCGGATGATGAGACGGGGGAAGGCCCCGGGATTGATCAATGAGAGGAGATAAGAAAATGGCTGAGGGTATTAAAAGAGGTATGTTGGCGCTGGGAATGATCGAGACGAGAGGGCTGACCGCGTCCATCGAGGCGGCGGACGCGATGTTAAAGGCGGCGGACGTGGAGCTGGTGGGCACGGAGAAGATCGGCTCCGGACTGGTGACCGTTATGGTCCAGGGCGACGTGGGCGCAGTGAAGGCCGCAGTGGAGGCGGGACAGGAATCCGCTTCCAGGATCGGCGAGCTGGTGGCCGTGCACGTGATCCCCAGACCCCACGGTTCCGTGGGCGCGATTCTGCCTTTCTTAAAGTAGGACAAAGCATACAGGGATGGAGCGATTTGAATGTGGGATAGAGACAAAATGGCTGCCAGGGTGGCGGAGCTGGTGGCCGCGCAGGTCAGGGAGTTTGCCGGCGGCTATTATCAGGTGCCTGTGGGCATATCGGCCCGCCACGTCCATCTGACCAGGGCCGACGTGGAGGCGCTGTTCGGCCCCGGCCACAGGCTGACGCCTATGAAGGCGTTAAGCCAGCCGGGCCAGTTCGCCTGCGAGGAGCAGGTGGAGCTGTCGGGGCCAAAAGGCGTTATGGCCAGAGTTCGGGTGCTGGGCCCGGAGCGGCCGGCCAGCCAGGTGGAGCTGTCGGGCACGGACTGCATAAAGCTGGGAATCGACGCGCCCGTGCGTACCTCGGGACATCTGGAGGGCACGCCGGGAATTCTGCTCAAAGGCCCGGCGGGCTCCCTGGAGCTGGGTTGCGGCGTTATCGTGGCGGACCGCCACATCCATATGACGCCGGAGGACGCGCGCTGGTTCGGCGTGGCGGACAAGGAGCGGGTGGGAGTCCGCGTGGGCGGTCCCAAGGGCGGCGTCATGGGCCAGGTGGTGATTCGGGTGTCTGAGACAGCGCGCCTGGATTTCCACGTGGACACGGACGATGCCAACGCGTTCCGGCTGAAGCAGGGACAGCTTTTAGAGCTGGTAAAGGAGGAAACCAGATGATTTTGGGAACAATTCGCGGCACGGTGGTGTCGACCCGGAAATGCCGGAACCTGGTGGGGTTTAAGCTGCTTTTGGTGGAACCCTATTTCGGAAATAAAAGCCAGATGATTGTGGCGGCCGACACCATAGGCGCGGGCATCGGCGAGCTGGTGCTGGTGACCACGGACGAGACGACCCAGCACGCGCTGGACCGCGCGGCCCCTGTGGACGCCTATGTGGTAGGCATTGTGGATTCACCGCCCCAGCTGGGGAAATAAGCGCAGGAGAGAAGGGAACATTATGGGCAGAGAGAGAATTAACGCAGTGACGACCAGCTTTTTCGGCAAGGGCTCCATCGGCCTGCTGCCGGCGGAGCTGAAAAAGCGCGGCTACCGCAGAGGGCTGATCGTGACGGATCAATTTCTGTTTGAGTACAAGGTGGCGGAGCGGGTTGGACAGCAGATTCTGGCGGCCGGAGCGGAGTACGCCATTTACTATCTGGTGCAGCCCAACCCCACGGTCCAGGTGGTGAACGACTGCATCGAGGCCGCCAAGGCCCTGGAGGTGGACTTTCTGGTGGCTGTGGGCGGCGGTTCTGCCATCGACACGGCCAAGGCGGTCAGCATCGTGATCGCCAACGGCGGCAAGGTGGAGGACTACGAGGGCGTGGATTTGTCCGCCAGGGCGGGCCTGCCCATCGTGGCGGTGAACACCACGGCGGGAACAGGCTCCGAGGTGACGGCCTTTTACATTGTGACCAACACGGCCACCCACTCCAAGATGTGTATCATGGACACCAACTGTATGGTGAGCATCGCGGTCAACGACGTGGACTTTATGATGTCCATGCCGCCGGGGCTGACGGCCTCCACCGGCATGGACGCTATGACCCACGCCATCGAGGCGGTGCTGTCCGTCAGGGCCACGCCCTTCACGGACAAGGACGCCATGTGGGCCATCCGCGCCATCAAGGACTACCTGCCCGCTGCTGTGAAGGACGGGCAGAACGTGAAGGCCAGGGAGATGATGGCCTACGCCGAGTACACGGCGGGCATGGCCTTCTCCAACGCGGGGCTGGGGATGGTGCACGCCATGGCGCACGCCCTGGGCGGCCATTTCAACCTGCCCCACGGAATCTGCAACAGCGTGCTTCTGCCCTACGCTATGAAGTTTAACGGCGGGGCCCCCGGGGCCTCAGGGCGCTTCCAGCTGGTGGCCGAGGCCCTCGAGCTGCCGGAGGCCAGAGCCATGTCGGACGGCAGGGCGGCCAAGGAGTGCGTGAAATTTATCCGCGGCCTGTCGGAGGAGCTTTCCATGGCACGGACCCTGAGGGAATTGAAGGGCGTGGACCCCAAGCGCTTCGGCGATCTGGCGGATTTGGCGCTGAAGGATTTCTGTATGGCGGACAATCCCCTGATTCCCACCAGGGAACAGGTGATCCGCGTTTACCGGGACGCCTACGAGGGCGTTTTGGCGGTATAAAACCAGTGTTTTTTGCGAGAGGCGGCCATTCCGGCGCGGCGCATCGCAGGCCTTTGCGGATGGCGGCTGCCATTTTAGCGGAGTCCTGCGATGCGCTGTAACAGTTCGGGATTGCGCCTCTTTTTTTGCAATAACCTTACCCGCTTTGCATATCATTATAGTAATGCGGTTGTGCGCAAGCGTATGTTTGAAAATCCGTTCCGGCATGGGCCGGGACGCGGTGTTTGAGCGTAGGCGGGAATCTGGCGGGTGAAGGGACGTGAGGCATTGGTGAAGAGAAGAGGTCTGGCGGGAGGAGTCCGGTGGTTTGCGGCCGGGACCGGGCTGATTCTGGTCCTTTTGCTGACAGGACGGGCTGCGGGGACCATGGCGGGAAGCCTGGATCAGGAGGCGTGCCTGCGGGCCGTGGAGGACGGCGGCAGGTGGCTGGTGGAGTATGTGTGGCATCAGGCCAGGCCGTGGAGCGGGAGCGCCGCCGGACGGGCGGGCGAAAGCGGGGGCGTGGGCGATCCCGATCCGGCTTACCGCCAATACGAGGCGGTGAAAACATTTTACGAGGAGCATCAGTATCTGGCCTGGTATGGCAATGAGGAAACGGGGGAGACTAAGGGGCAGAGCGGGCAAGGTCAGGAGGCCCAGAGCACGGAGGGCGGTTCCGGCCAAGGCTTTGACGGGCAGGAGTCCCTGGCTCAGGGGGAGACAGGGGGCGCCGGGACCGCCGCGCCGGCAGGCGCTGCGTTGGTGGGCGTCACCTCCCGGGTTGTGACCGGGCCCACCTATGTGATGGAGCAGCTGGCGGACTACGATTTCCTGGTGAAGCATTTCTACAGCATCCACACCTCCACCACGGCGGGACGGGATGAGCTCAACGCGGGGCGGCTGCTGGAGGAGGATTTGTCCCTTGACGGGGACAACAGCAAGCCCCAGATCCTCATTTACCACACCCACTCCCAGGAAGCCTTCGCGGACTCAGGGCCAGGGCAGACGGTGGTGGGGATTGGGAATTATCTGACGGAGCTGCTCACGGCCAAGGGCTACAACGTGATCCACGACACCTCGGTGTACGACCTGGTGGACGGGAAGCTGGATCGCAGCAAGGCCTATACATACGCCTACGACGGGATCGCCAGGATCCTGGAGGAGAACCCTTCCGTGCAGGTGGTGTTGGATATCCACCGGGACGGCGTGGGCGAGAACCTGCACCTGGTGACGGAGGTGGACGGCAAGCCCACGGCCCAGATCATGTTTTTCAACGGCATGAGCCAGACGCCGGAGGGGCCCATCGAGTACCTGCAAAACCCTTACCGGGAGCAGAATCTGGCCTTCAGCTTCCAGATGCAGCTGGACGCCCAGGCATATTATCCCGGCTTTACGCGCAAGATTTATCTGAAGGGACTGCGCTATAATCTCCACCTGCGCCCGCGCTCCGCCCTGATCGAGGTGGGAGCCCAGACAAACACCTACGAGGAGGCCAGAAACGCCATGGAGCCGCTGTCAGAACTTTTGGATATGGTGTTGCAATGTGGTCGAAAAAATGATACTATTCAGTAAGCGGAGAGCGGACGCTCTCCATTTCCAAACCACTAAGAAAGAGGATAAAACATGTCAATAGTTGACCAGAGCAAAATTCGCAACTTTTGTATCATCGCCCATATCGACCACGGCAAATCGACCCTGGCGGACCGCATTATCGAGCGCACCGGCCTTCTGACCAGCCGGGAGATGCAGGAACAGGTCCTGGATAATATGGACCTGGAGCGCGAGCGCGGCATCACCATCAAATCTCAGGCCGTGCGCACGGTTTACAAGGCGGAGGATGGCTGCGAGTACATTTTCAACCTGATCGACACTCCGGGACACGTTGACTTTAACTACGAGGTGTCCAGAAGCCTGGCGGCCTGCGACGGCGCCATTCTGGTGGTGGACGCCTCCCAGGGCATCGAGGCCCAGACGCTGGCCAACGTGTACCTGGCCCTGGACCACGATCTGGACGTATTCCCCGTGATCAACAAGGTGGACCTGCCCAGCGCCCAGCCGGACCACGTGGCGGCCGAGATTGAGGATGTGATCGGACTGGACGCCAGCGACGCGCCCAGGATTTCCGCCAAGACCGGCGAGAACGTGGAGGCGGTGCTGGAGGCCATTGTGAAGAAGATACCGGCCCCCTCCGGCGACCCCGAGGCCCCGTTAAAGGCCCTGATTTTCGACTCTATCTACGACTCCTACAAGGGCGTGATCATTTTCTGCCGCATCGTGGAGGGCACGGTGAAAAAAGGCACCCCCATCCACCTGATGGCCACCGGGGCCGAGGAGGACGTGGTGGAGGTGGGCTACTTCGGGGCCGGCCAGTTCATCCCCTGTGACGAGTTGTCCGCCGGCATGGTGGGCTACATCACCGCCAGCATCAAGAACGTCCGCGACACCCGGGTGGGCGACACGGTGACGAACCGGGACAACCCCTGCGCCGCCGCGCTGCCGGGCTACAAGAAGGTGACGCCCATGGTGTACTGCGGACTCTACCCCGCGGACGGGGCCAAGTACAACGACCTGCGGGACGCGCTGGAGAAATTGCAGTTAAACGACGCCTCCCTGTTCTATGAGCCGGAGACCTCCATCGCCCTGGGCTTTGGTTTCCGCTGCGGCTTCCTGGGACTGCTGCATCTGGAGATCATCCAGGAGCGCCTGGAGCGGGAGTACAACCTGGACCTGGTGACCACGGCCCCGGGCGTTGTTTACCGGGTGCACAAGAGCAACGGGGAGATGATGGAGCTGACCAACCCCTCCAACCTGCCCGATCCCACGGAGATCGACTACATGGAGGAGCCCATTGTCAGCGCCGAGATCATGGTGACCACCGAGTTTGTGGGCTCGATCATGACCCTTTGCCAGGAGCGCCGCGGCAATTACCTGGGCATGGAGTACATTGAGACCACCCGCGCGCTGCTGAAATACGAGCTGCCGCTCAACGAGATCATCTACGACTTTTTCGACGCCCTCAAATCCCGCTCCCGCGGCTACGCCTCCTTTGATTACGAGCTCAAGGGCTACGAGCGCTCCGAGCTGGTGAAGCTGGACATCCTGGTGAACAAGGAGGAGGTGGACGCCCTGTCCTTTATCGTGCACGCGGATTCGGCCTACGACCGGGGGCGCAGGATGTGCGAGAAGCTGAAGGAGGAGATTCCCAGACATCTGTTTGAGATTCCCATCCAGGCGGCGGTCGGCGGCAAGATCATTGCCCGCGAGACGGTGAAGGCCGTGCGCAAGGACGTTCTGGCCAAGTGCTACGGCGGCGATATTTCCCGTAAGCGCAAGCTGCTGGAGAAGCAGAAGGAGGGCAAAAAGCGCATGCGCCAGATCGGCAACGTGGAGATTCCGCAGAAGGCGTTTATGAGCGTTTTGAAGCTGGACGACGAGTAAGACATGAAGAACGACGAGATGAAGAAAATTTATGACAAATAGACAGAAAAAACCGTTGGAGCTGTACATCCACATCCCCTTTTGCGCCCGGAAATGCCTGTACTGTGATTTCCTTTCCTTCCGGACGCTGGCCTCAGTCCACCGGCAGTATGTGGATCAGCTCATACGCGAGATCGAGGCGGAGGGTGCCTCCTGCCAGGAATACAGGGTTGTGACCGTATTCATTGGAGGGGGCACCCCTTCTGTCCTGGAGCCGGATATGATCCGGGACATCTGCCTGGCGGTTCGCCGCTCCTTTGACGTGGCCCAGGACGCGGAGATCACCATTGAGGTAAACCCCGGCACCCTGCTGCAGAACAAGCTCCACATCTACCGGGCCGCGGGGATCAACCGGGTCAGCATCGGCCTTCAGTCAGCCGACAACCGGGAGTTAGAGAATCTGGGCAGAATCCATTCCTTTGAAGAATTTTTAAAGAGCTTCCAGTGCGCCAGGATGGCGGGCTTTGCCAACATCAACGTGGACCTGATGAGCGGCATCCCGGGCCAGACCCTGGATTCCTGGAGAAATACCCTGAAGAAGGTGACTATGCTCAAGCCGGAGCACATTTCCGCCTACAGCCTGATCATCGAGGAGGGGACCCCCTTCTGGGACCGCTACGGCGCCGGTGAGGAGAAGCCTTGCCGCAAGAGCGCGCCGCCGGCCGGTACGCGCCCCGGGGAGGACCCCGACCGCTTCGGCCTGCGCCGCAGGGATTACCCGGAGCTGCCGGACGAGGAGGCGGAGAACAGGATTTACCACCTGACCCGCACCTTTCTGGCGGAACAGGGCTATGAGCGGTATGAGATCTCCAATTACGCCAGGCCGGGCTTTGAGTGCCGCCACAACGTGGGCTACTGGACCGAGGTGGAGTATCTGGGCCTGGGCCTGGGCTCCTCGTCCTTTTTGGGGGGCTGCCGCTTCTGCAACCAGCGGGATTTGGAGCAGTACCTGGCCCTGGATTTCGCCGCTGAGGACTGGGCCGGGCGTCTGCGCCCCCAGTTTACCCGCTTAAGCCGCGAGGCGCGGATGGAGGAGTTTATGTTTCTGGGACTGCGCATGATCCGCGGTATCTCGGAGATTGATTTTGTAGCCACCTTCGGGGTCAAGCTGGACTCCGTCTACGGCCCGGTGATCGAACGCCTGGTGGAAAACGGTCTGCTGAGGCGGGAGGGCGTGTGGCTGGCGCTGACCGAGTGGGGGATGGACGTGAGCAACTACGTGCTCAGCGAATTTTTGCTCACATCCACGTGAGGAGGATACGGATGGACACGCAACAGATAGAAATACGCCGCCGGCTGGAAGCGCTGGCGGAACCGGGATACCGGGATTTTAACAAAAAGCTGCTGCCCGGCGTGGAGGACGTGCTGGGCGTGCGCATGCCCGCGCTGCGTAAGCTGGCGCGGGAGATCGCAAGGGGTAACTGGAAGCGCTATGCAAAACAGGTTTTGGCGGCCTGGCAGCGGGGCGAAGCCTGCCACGAGGAGCGCCTGCTCTGGGGCATGGCCGTGGGATACGGCGCTGGGACATGGGAGGAAGCGGCGGAAGCCATCCGGGGCTTTGTCCCCGCCATCGACAACTGGGCGGTGTGCGACAGCTTCTGCGGCTCGTTAAAGATCGCCGCCAGATACCAGGACAATATGTGGGAGCTGTTGGCTCCCTACCTGGATTCGGAAAAGGAGTACGAGTGCAGGTTCGGGGCGGTGATGCTCTTAAATTATTATATCGACGAGGCCTATGTAGACCGGGCGCTGGCCGCCCTGGACCAGATCAAAAGCAGGGCGTACTATTCCAGCATGGCCGTGGCCTGGGCCCTGTCCATGTTCTACGTGAAGATGCCGGAGCGGGTTATGCCGTATCTGCGGCAGAACCGCCTGGACGACTGGACCTATAACAAGGCCCTGCAAAAAATCTGCGAGTCGCTGCAAGCCGACGCGGAGACAAAGGCGCTGATTCGCGGCATGAAACGGCGGGCGCCGGCTAAGAGATAAGGGATAAGGGGACGAAAGATGAGGATGGAGAACGAGGTGCGCCGCAGAGCGGGCGGCAGGCAGGCCGGGTACGCCGGTGGGAGTGATGAAAAAGAGAGGCGCTTGGGGCCGGAGGGGGTAATCAAATGAAGCTGGTAGAATTAAAATGTCCGGCCTGTAACGGCACGGTGAAGCTGGACCCGGAGCATCCGGGCGAGGCGGTCTGCGAATACTGTAAGACCCGCTACATAGTGGAGCAGGAATCTGGGGATGAATATAAATTAGGAAATTTTGGAAGCAAAAGCGTGGGAGATTTGCCGCCCCATCCTTTCCAGGAGATCAAGCCCAGGACGGCGCTGCCCCAGGAGACGAAAAAGGCCCAGGAGGATGAGCGTCGGAGATTTTTGATTATTTTCGGCGCGGCCGCCTGTGTGTTCATACTGGCCATCGCCCTGTCGGTCCGGGGGTCGGCCGGCCGCAGGAACGCGGCAAAGGCCTCCGGCGCCACGGCGAGGACTGCCGTGGCGGAAAAACCCACGGAGGCCCCTGAGGAGCAGGTGGTGTGGTCCCAGGGCATGGAACAGGTGATCCTGGCCATATACGGGCGCACGCCGGATCAGGTCAGCGACCAGGAGTTCATGAAGCTGCGCTATCTGGACCTGACGCCCAATCTCTGGGACGTGCACAGCGACAGGAGGTATTACCGGGTGGCGTACGGGCTGGACGGCGATGTGGGCGAGGATGGCGAGCTGGTGATTCACACCTACGAGGAGGATTTGCCGGCCGGGATGACCATGGGCCGGGAGCTGTTTGACGATTTCTCCTGCCTGAGAAAGCTTAAAGGTCTGGAGACCCTGGCGCTGCACAGCACCCTGAAGCCCGGCGAGCTGGAGGGCTTGGACAGTTTAAAAACTCTGGGCGTGCAGTATATTTCCCCGGACGAGGTGGCGACCCTGGTGGGCGACCCGGGCAAGCTCACAGGGCTGATCTACGATTACAACCAGGCATCCCTGGAGGGGATCGGCCAGTTCACCGGCCTGGAGACCCTGGAGCTGCACGGCAGCGACGACTTAACGGACATCAAGGACCTGGCGTCCCTGAAAAATTTAAAGTCCCTGTCCATGGAATACTGCCCCAGCCTGTCGGATTTATCCGTGCTCTTCACCATGAGCGGGCTGGAGGAGCTCTACCTGGACCTGGATCAGGTCAAGGATATCAGCTTTGTCAACAACATGCCCCAGCTGCGCAGCTTCGGCCTGGACGGCAGCAAGTGCATCACCATCGCGCCGCTGGCCTCCTGCGGGAACCTGAAGGAGCTGAGCGTGACCAGCAACTACGATCTGCCGGACTACGGCGCCATCACCGGCCTTACCGGGCTGGAGCGCCTGACGCTGGATAAATACTCCAACCAGCCCGACCCGGATCTGTCGGGGCTGACCAACATAAGGGAGCTGGACATCGCGGGATTCAACGGCTGCTCGTTTTTGCGCAGCATGGGCGGGATTACGGACCTGACCATCGCGGGCTACTGCGTGGACGATCCGGGCGCATTTTCCAGCTTGACGCAGTTGGAGCGTTTAAAAGGCACCAAGAGCTGGGAATACTTAAACAGCGTAGGCTTCCTGGCCGACCTTCCGGCGCTGACGGAGCTGGATCTGTCCGGCACCACCTTTTACACGGATATCTCGCCATTGTTTAACAAAGCGGGCCTGGTTTCCCTGAATTTAAACGGCGCCAGCATGGAGATCAATTTCAGCCGCTTAAACGACAATCCGGGACTGGTTTCCCTGTCCATGGACGGCGTGAAGCTGTACAAGAACGTGAAGGCGGACCGGTACGGCGGCATCAGCATGGTGAACTGGGACGACGTTTCCCTGGACGCTGAGCTGGGCTTCCTGTCCCACTATCCGGGGCTGACCAGCCTGTCCCTCGCGGACAACAAGCTGTCCCAGATTCAGCCGGCTGCCGCGCTGCCGCTGCTGGAGACGCTCAATATCAGCAAGAATTACGTGACGGATTTGACCCCTCTGGCAGGGCTGGAGCACCTGAAAAAGGTGGACGGCCGGGAGAACCCGGTGAGCAACTGGCAGGCGGTGGGAGAGAAGGTCACGGTGATCAAATAATTTAACTTGAAGTGGAAAAAAGTACCGCAGCCGGTGAAAACCGGCTGCGGCAATATTTATCCCTGATCAGGGGCTGGGGTGATCGTCTGCGCTTACTCCCGCCCTGTGACGGTGACCACCATTTTGTTGGGCAGACACACGATGGTGTCCGTGCTCAGGTGTTTTTTGCCCTGCTTGACGCAGAGCTTGTCCGGACAGGAGGCCTCGCTGCACCAGATTTCCCCGTTTTCGACCACCAGCACGTTGGTGCCCCCGCCGGCGCCGGTTATGGTGACGGTGGTGTTATGGCTCAGGTCCAGGGTCTCCACCAGCTTGCCGTCCACCGTGACCTGGGCGATTTCGGAGGGGCCCTTTAAGGCCTGATAGCGGGTAAAGCCGTACCAGACCGCGGCCACAAGCAGAAGCGCCAGCACCAGAATCAAATCTCTGCGGGGCAGGGACGTTTTCCCGTGTTTCATGGATTACCGGATGGCTGCCTGGTCCAGGCAGTCGGATAAGCCGTTGACAAAGGGATAGGCGTTGATGCTCACGGAGGATATGGCGTCCATGGCATAGCCGTCGGCGTTGATCAGGCCGTTGGAGGTCTGGTGGTGAAGCACGTAGGAGGCCAGGGCGTCGGCCTGGTCCTTCCAGGTGGGGCCGCTTTCAGTCATGACATACTGTCCTTCCATGGAGAGCTGGCGCTTTCCGATATTTTCAGCGTTGAGGCAGTCCCAGGTACAGGCGGTGATGCGGCCGCCCTGCACGGTGACGGAGACCACGCTGCGATAGCCCTTGTCGTCCGGCTGGCTCTCCTCGTAGGTGTAGACGCCGTCGGCCAGGGGCATATCCGGGTGATTGCTCATGGAACGGTAAAGCGGTCCTGAGACGACGATGACCAGAGCGGAGAGAACGGCCATGATCCCCAGGCCAAAATAGTTCTTTTTGAGGGCACTCATTTGTGTTTTGCTCATACTTACACTCCTTATAGTTAAATTTATGACGTTTATGTAGGGCAAGAATAATTTTAACACAAATGCAACATTCATACAAGAGGATCGAGTGGTAATTAAAGGAGGTTTGCTGCGATGATGCGTAGGAAAAATATGGCTGCCGGGGATGTGGCGCTCTATGGCCTGCTGATCGCCCTGGCCTTTGTCCTGAGCTATGTGGAGAGCTTGATCCCCATCTCCCTGGGCGTGCCCGGCGTGAAGCTGGGGCTGGCCAATCTGGCCGTGATCACAGCCCTCTACACCGTGGGCCTGGCCGGGGCGGCGTTCATCAGCCTGGTGCGGATCGTGCTCATGGGATTTACCTTCGGAACCCCTTCCATGATCATATACAGCCTGGCGGGCGGCGTTCTGAGCCTGATGGTGATGGCGGTGCTGAAGCGCTTTAAGGCCTTTGGCATGGTGGGAGTCAGCGTGGCCGGGGGAGCGGCCCACAACATCGGCCAGATCGCCGTTGCGGCCGCGGTTGTGGAGCAGGCGGGGCTGTTCGCCTACCTGCCGGTGCTGCTGGCGGCCGGGACCGTGGCGGGCAGTATGATCGGCCTTCTGGGGGGAATGGTGGTGAGCCGCATCAAACGGGCCATAGGGGGCGGCGGCCGGTGAGCATGAACCGGGCGGTGGGGCATCATAGAATTTTGCTAGTACACCTAAGAAATTGCCATTGAATTCAGGCTTTTTGTGGGCTATAATAGGGACAATTGACCAGGTTTTAACAAGCCTGGAGCCATTTGCTCCCGGACATGGGCGCGGCCCTTTGCGCGCCCGGTGCAAAACGGGGGACCGGAACAAAATACTGAGAAGCTGGAGGGACTTGCGATGATTGATGATGCGATCAGAGGATTGGTGGAGTACGGCCTGGAGACGGGGCTCATTGCAAAGGAGGATGCCATCTACGCGCGCAACCAGATGCTGGAGGTTATGGGCCTTGAGGAGTACCGGGAACCGGAAACGCCTGGGGTCTGCGGCGGGCTGGAGGAGATCCTGAGAGAGCTTCTGGACGACGCCTGCGCCCGGGGCGTGCTGGAGGAGGACAGCGTGGTGTACCGGGACCTGTTCGACACCAGGCTGATGAACTGCCTGATGCCCAGGCCGTCGGAGGTCGCGCGGGAGTTTTGGAAGCGCTATGAGCAGTCTCCCGAGGCGGCCACGGATTATTACTATAAGCTGAGCCAGGACTCGGACTACATACGCCGCTACCGCATCAAAAAGGATATGAAGTGGACGGCGGATACCAGGTACGGCGTGCTGGATATCACGGTGAACCTGTCCAAGCCCGAGAAGGACCCCAAGGCCATCGCCGCGGCCAAGCTGGCCAAGCAGAGCGGCTATCCCAAGTGCCAGCTGTGTATGGAAAACGTGGGCTATGCGGGCAGAACCAACCATCCGGCCAGGAACAACCACCGGGTAATCCCCATCACGGTCAACGGCACGGAATGGGGGTTCCAGTATTCCCCCTATGTGTATTACAACGAGCACTGCATCGTGTTCAACGGCGAGCATATTCCCATGAAGATCGAGCGGGCCACGTTTGTGAAGCTCTTTGACTTTATCAAGCTGTTCCCCCACTACTTCCTGGGTTCCAACGCTGATCTGCCCATTGTGGGCGGTTCGATTTTGAGCCACGACCATTTCCAGGGCGGCCATTACACCTTTGCAATGGCCAAGGCGCCCATTGAGAAGCATTTTGCGCTGAAGGGATTCGAGGACGTGGAGGCGGGAATCGTATTTTGGCCCATGTCCGTGCTGCGCCTGCGCTGCAAGGATTCCGAACGCCTGGTGGAGCTGGGGGACAGGGTGCTGGCGGCCTGGAGGGGCTACAGCGACGAGGCGGCCTTTATCTTCGCTCAGACCGGGGGCGAGCCCCACAACACCATCACGCCCATCGCCCGCAAGGTGGGGGACATGTTTGAGCTGGATCTGGTGCTGCGCAACAACATCACCACCGAGGAGTTCCCGCTGGGCGTGTACCATCCCCATCAGGAGCTGCATCACATTAAGAAGGAGAACATCGGCCTGATCGAGGTCATGGGCCTGGCGGTGCTCCCCTCAAGGCTCAAGAAAGAGCTGGCCGGCCTGGCGGATGCCATTGTGGAGGGCAGGGATATCCGCGGGGACGAGGAGTTGTCCAAGCACGCGGACTGGGTGGAAGAGTTCCTGCCCCGCTACGCGGCCTCGGGCGTTGCCGTCACCCGGGAGAATGTGGACGGTATCCTGAAAACAGAGGTGGGCAACGTGTTCGCCAGGGTGCTGGAGGACGCGGGTGTTTACAAGTGCGATGAGAATGGGCGCGCGGCGTTCGGGCGGTTCCTGGCCAGCGTTGGCTTTGACGAGGCCTAAGCCGCCGGGAAATATGAGGTAAATTGAGTAGGGCCGGATTCGGGGGCAGCAGAGGCTGTCCGCGAATCCGGCCCGTTTTGGCCTGAGGGCTGTTTATTTCTCCGCGTGGGGGAGCCGCCCGCGCAGGAACCGCTTTTTCAGTTCGGAGAAGCTGAAGGGAATCAGGGGGTAGATATAACTCTTGCCGGCAATTGTCTTGTTGAACACGATGGCGCAGAAGGAGATGATTACGCCAGCCGCAAATCCCCAGATGTTGAATATGGCGGTGAGGATCAGGATGATAATCCGCATAAATTTCATGGCGTAGCCCAGCTCAAAGCTGGCCTGGGAGTAGTTGGCGATGGTCACAAAGGCCATGTACAGCATGGTTTCGCTGTTGAACCAGCCCGACTTCACCGCGTACTCGCCCAGCACGATACCGGCGATCACACTCAGCGGCGTGGTCAGCATGTTGGGGGTGTTCACCGCCGCCAGCCGCAGCCCGTCGATGGCAAATTCCAGAATCAAAAGCTGCCAGATCAGGGGCACGTTTAAGGGGTCCGACACCCGGATAAAGGCCAGCCAGGAGGGAATCAGGTCCGGGTTCTGCATGAGCATAAGCCAGATGGGCGTCAGCAGCAGGGAGAGGAGGGAGATGAACATGCGGGACAGGCGCAAATAGGTGCCTGTGATGGGCGGGAAATAGTAATCGTCCGCCTCCTCGATGATGTCGAACACGGAGGAGGGCAGGATCATGGCGGAGGGGGAATTGTCCACCAGGATGATGATATTACCCTCCAGCACCGAGGCGGCCGCGGTGTCGGGCCGCTCGGAGAACTTGAATTTGGGGAAGGGATTAAACCATTTGTGGGGATAAATACACTCGGCTAAGCTCTCCTGGTTCATGGTCAGGGCATCCACCTCGAGGTTTTGAATCCGCTGCTTGATTTTGTCTAGGAGGGGCTTGTCCACCCGGTTTTGCATATAGCAGATGGCGATGTCCGTGTGGGAGCTCTCCCCAGCGGTCATGATTTCCATGGTCAGCTTGGGATCGCGGATGCGCCGCCGGATCAGGGCGGTGTTGAACACCAGTGTTTCCACAAAGCCGTCCCGGGAACCGCGCATGACCTTGTCCTTTTCCGGCTCGCTGACGCCGCGGGAGGGATACGTGCGGGCGTCGATTGTGATGCAGGCATCGTACCCGTCGATCAGCAGGCAGGAGACGCCGGACAGGAGCTGAACGATCATGTCCGTGTCCTTTTTGACCAGACCCACCTCGCCGTAGGGCACGTAGCGCTTCGTGAACCCGTGGGCGTCCTCCGGCATGGCGTCCGCCTTGACTGTGCTGAATACCTGGAGGATTTTCAGCAGGGTATCATCCTTCGCAAAGCCATCTATAAAATAAAGACAGGCTGTCCGGCCGCCGATCTGAAGGGTCCGGTAGACCACATCGAAATTGTCCTGTACATTTAACTTTTTGTGAAGATAGTCGATATTATCCTGCAGGTTTTTTGAAAATTCCATGAAGTTCCTCCTTAAAGCGCTATAAAAATAAGTCTAAGAAGAGTATGCGCACACCCAGAGAAATTATGCAAAAGACAAGTGTCTTTGCATGACGGACGTTCGCGGAAATTTAATATAAAAATAATGTCGAAACAGGTCGCAATTCACTAAATTGCACAAAAATTATTGACAAAATACCCCTGGGATGCTATAGTGTGTCTGTAAGAAGCACAACGGAGTGCCTTACAATGTTTTGTTTGGTATGGGGATGCCAGATAAACTAAATAGTGTGACGGTATAAGATCGTGACCAGAAGCTGCTTTCTGTGGGGGAAAGGCAGCTTCTACTTACGCGTCGGCAATTTATTGCTAGCGTAAAAATGAAGACAGGCAGCCGCTTTATGCTTGTATAGAAGCGGCTGTCTGTCTTTATTTTTGCGGGCGGCCAAAACCCTATTGACATATTTCCTACAGGAATAGTATGATATTCATATTACCGACAATGACGATTAAAGGATGTGACAAATTATGCTGATATCCACAAAAGGGCGCTACGCCCTGCGCACCATGGTAGACCTGGCGCTCCATGCGGACGGGGAGCCTGTTAAAATAAAAGACATTGCAAAACGCCAGGACATTTCCGGCAAATATTTAGAGCAGATTATATCCATACTATCCAGAGCGGGCTATGTCCGCAGTATCCGGGGAAACCAGGGGGGATATTATCTGTCCCGCCCGGCGAAAGACTACACGGTGGGCATGATTCTGCGGGTGACCGAGGGAAGCTTAGCGCCGGTGGACTGCCTCACAGGGGACGATAACCCCTGCACGCGCCAGCAGGAATGCGTGACCTTAAAGCTCTGGAAGGAGCTGGACGGGGCCATCAAGGACGTGGTGGACCGCTATACGCTGGACGATCTGGTGCAGTGGCAGAAGGCCATGCAGGACAATTATGTGATCTGACGCGCTGCGGTTTGGGGGCGGCCCTGTTTTCTCCTGAAATATGAGATTGACTGGAGTTCCGCTCATGAATCGAATCCGTATGATCAGTGATTATATTGAATACCTAAAACACCGGAGGGAGGTCCGTTACACCATCACGCTGCTGGCCGTCATTTTCTCGGCCTTGATCCAGTCCTATGTGCTGCAGGTATTTGCCCGGCCGACCGGGATTATTTCCGGGGGATTTACCGGACTTGCCATGCTGGTGGAGCGTTTGGGGATGCTGCGGGGGTTCAATATCCCCATGCAGCTGACCATGCTGCTGTTTAACATCCCGGTGGCTGTGCTGTGCTGCAGGGGTATCAGCCTGCGGTTCACCGCTTTTTCGCTGATTCAGGTGGTGCTGTGCAGCCTGTTTCTCCAACTGTTCATCTTCTCGCCCATCTTCAACGACGAGGTGCTCAACGTCATTTTCGGAGGCGTGATCTGGGGAGCCTCCATTGTGGTGGCGCTGCGGGGAAACGCCTCCACCGGAGGAACGGACTTTATCGCGCTGTACGTGTCCAACCGGACAGGCCGGTCTATCTGGACCTGGGTATTTTTTGGAAATGCCGTGATGTACTTTATCTACGGCAGCATTTTCGGCTGGAAGTATGCGGGGTACTCCATTATTTTCCAATTTATTTCCACCCGCATGATTTCTGCCTTCCACCACCGGTACGATCAGGTGACCTTGCAGGTGACCACCGTAAAGGGACCGGAGGTGATCGACGCCTACATCCACCATTTCCACCACGGAATTTCCTGTGTGGAGGCTTACGGCGGGTACAGCAAAAAGAAAATGTATATTCTGAACACCGTGCTCTCGTCCTATGAGTCCACGGATGCCATCCATCTGATCCGTCACGCGGATGAGCATGTGATAATCAACGTCCTGAAAACCGAGCGGTTCGTGGGACGGTTTTACCGCAAGCCGCTGGAGTGAGGCGGCCGGGTGAACGTTGGAAACGGTGAGGGAGGCGCGCCCCAAGAGAGGCGGCCTTCCTTTTTTGCATCGGCGGGATACGCCGGCTCCGGACCGGCTATCCTATAAGCAGCGGGAAGGGATGACGTTTTTTTACAATACAAAATGAGGCTTTGGCATTATAATTGTTAATTACGCGGGGAGAGTTCGATATCGGGAACAGGGACGGCGTTGGCGCTATCTGAAAAATACGATTTGGATAGTAAATGAAAAGAGCGGATCAAGAACCGCAGGGAGTGATGATACAATGAGTGAAAAATACACGTTTCATGATTTTTTAGGTTCTGTCCAGGAGGAAAACAAGGATTTTGTGAGCGGACTGCACGATGAGTTGACAAAACTTGGATGTAAGATAGAGGTGAAGCTGGCTAAGAGCGGTTATGTCGTCACTTACAGCCTGAATAAAAAAGCGATTGTCAATTTTGTATTTCGCAAGAAGGGGCTCGTGGCCCGTATTTACGCCAGCCATGTGGCCCAATATTTGGACGTCTTAAAGACGCTGCCCGATGAGATGGCACAGACCATCCAGGCCGCGCCTTTGTGCAAGCGCCTGTTGGACCCGGCCGCCTGCAACCAGAAATGTTCCATGGGCTACGACTTTATCTTCAAAGGGGAGCGGCTGCAAAAATGCCGCAACAGCGCGTTTATGTTTTTGCTCAGCGAGGAAAATAAACCCTATGTCAAAAAATTGTTATTGAGCGAGGCAAAGGCAGCCGTCTAATTAGGGATTGGATTAAAATTGGATAAATTTATAAGATGATGAAGAACCAAGAGATTTAAGGGGAATATGGGATATATGGCTTCGGCGCTGCCGGGGCCTTTTTTGCGGGGGGAAAATGATTTCTCTTTTGTCGTGGAAGCGTTGATTAGCTTTAACAGAGCGGATCAGGCAGACTGATATAGATAAAAATATTTAATTAGGTACCTTGACATTTTGAAGCGGACGCTTTATAATGCAAATATCAAGGTACCTAATTAAATGACACGAGACAATGGTTTTGTTTGAAAAGGAGTGGATATCATGAACGAAAACACGATGAATGAGAATACAGAGAGGAATACCTGCCCGGAGTGTCCCAGACATTGTCCGGCAGATGCGCTGCAATGCACAAAGGGGCTGCGCTTTTTTGAGAAGGACGGCTGCCCGGCTGAGCAGGCGGAAGGCCGGGGAGATGAAACGGGCGGAGAATATGGCCGGTACAGGGAGCACGCCGGACACGGGAGGCACGCCGGGCGCCCGGGATGTGGAGATCATGAGGAGCGCCCGAGGCATCCGGGGCGTGGAGGCCGTGGAGAATGTGGGGAGCGCCCGGGGCATCCGGGGCGCGGAGGCCGTGGAGAATGTGGGGAATACCCGGGGCATCCGGGGCGCGGAGGCCATGGAGAATGTGGGGAACACCCGGGGCATCCGGGGCGCGGAGGTCTCGGAGAACCAGGGGAATATCCGGGGCATCCGGGGCGCGGAGGCCATGGAGAATATGGGGAATACCCGGGGCGTCCGGGGCGCGGAGGCCTCGGAGCACATGGGGAGCACCCGGAGCATCCTGAGCCCGGAAACCGTGAAGAGCATAGAGGTCATATGGGGTGGAACTGTGAATCCCTGACGCTGGAGGAGAAGCTGGTCATGCAGCTTCGGGCCTGCGGGCATTATTTCCGCTATGGTATGGGCCAGAAATCGGGCCAGCAGCGGATTTTGTCCCTGCTGAGCGAGCGAGGGGGACTTACCCAGCGGGAGCTTCAGGATATGCTGGGAGTTCAACCGGGGTCCCTGAGTGAGATTCTCAGCAAGGTGGAAGCCGGCGGGTATATCAGGAGGCGTCAGAATGAGCGCGACCGCAGGCAGATCAATCTGGAGCTGACGGAGGACGGTGAAAATGCCGCCCAAAGCTTCCGGGAGGGGCACAGTCAGATGATGGTAGAAATGTTTTCGGCTCTGTCTGAGGAGGAAAAGCAGCAGTTATCCCAGCTGCTGGGAAAGATGATGGAGTCCTGGCCACGTCCGGCCGAGGCGGGGCCTCACGGTCCGGAAGGCCGGAAAGGGCCAGGTCCCCGCGGAGGCGGCAGGGGGAGAGGCCCGCACGGCGGGGAAATGCCGGATGGACGCCCTGGCGGAAGAAGCGGCGGACCACGCGGCGGCCGGGGCCCAGGAGGGCATCCGGGGAGACAGCCGGGGGCCCATGGCCGGAACGAGGCGGAGGTCCATCCGGAGATGAGGACTTGGCGCGGCGGCCGGGGCGGGGCGGAGCGCCCGGGAATGCATCCCGGATTCGACGGAAGGATGTGGCCGGAACACGGCGATGAAATGGGAGCGGACCGCGATGAAGCGGAGAGCCGGGAAGAAACCCGCGAAATGGGCTTAAAGCCTGGGGAAGAGAGCCGGGAGTCCGGCACCGGGATTCCTCAGGCGCGCGGTGAAGAGGAAGCAAAGCCCCGCGAGGAGGTTGCGGGTTTAGACAACAGCGCGGAAGAAGCGCGGCCCGATTACGACGCTGGAGAAAACGCAGAGCGCGGTGAGGCTTGAAGCCGTTGTTGATCGCCTCGGCAAAACAATGCAAGGCGGCGGGAAGCCGGTATAACCGGCGGATCAATTGTATACAATAAGGAACCGTAGGCCCAAGCGGCAGTTCCTCATATCCATCAGTCAGGAGGGCTGGCAGCCGTTGCGTTGCAGCCCGCCTTTTCCATGTCCTTCCCACGCCGCGGGGCGCGGAGCGCAGGCTTGTCCGTCCCTATTCCGCCTCTATTCCAACCCGCAGAGATCGCGCACAATCTTGCCTGCGATGAGCAGTCCGGCCACGGGCGGCACGAAGGCGATGCTTCCGGGAGTGGCGCGGCGGGCTCCGGTGTCCTCCTCGGTGGGGCCGGGAACCAGCGGAATCTCGGGAGACCAGCACACGGTCAGCTTTTTCACCTGCCGGGCTTTCAATTCCCTGCGCATGACCTTGCACAGGGGGCAGACGCTGGTCTTGTAGATGTCGGAGATTTGGAACAGCTCAGGGTGCAGCTTGTTGCCCGTGCCCATGGAGGCGATGATGGGGATATGGTGGCTCTGAGCGTAGGTAATCAGGGCCAGCTTGGCCGTTACGGTGTCGATGGCGTCCAGGATATAGTCCACAGGCCCGATTTTTTCAAAGAGCGCTTCCAGGTTGTCGGGAAGGACAAAGGTCTCAAAAACAGAAACCCTGCATTGTGGATTGATATCGGCGATCTTTTCACGCATCACCTGGGTTTTGTAGCGGCCCACCGTGCTGTGCAGGGCGATGGACTGGCGGTTTATATTGGTCAGGGAAACGGTGTCGTTGTCCACCAGGGCCAGGCTGCCCACGCCGCTTCTGGCCAGGGCCTCGATGGCGTGGCTGCCCACGCCGCCCACGCCGAAAACTGCGACGCGGCTGGCGCTCAGAGCGCTGAGGCCCGCTTCCCCGATGAGCATTCCGGTTCTGGAAAATTCATGAATCATGCTGTTCTCCTTTTGCCTGTCGTCAAATGGCACGACGTATATTTTTTACAGTATCCAATGTACATCATTTTTCCCAAAATGTAAATCACGCCTTTGTTTTTGGGGAGGATAATGATATAATGTCGTCAGACATGATAACGCGCCGGGACGCCATGTCCGGAGGCATTGTCACCGTACATTCATTACATCGCGCCGGAAATGTTCCGGCTGTCAGGAGGAAGGAGGCCGGCCCAACCGGCCGGCGGACAAGCAGATAGATGGAGGCAACGATAGATATGAGAGATGGATTCATCCGTGTCGCAGCGGCGACACCAAAGGTCCGGGTGGCAGACACCGTGTTTAACGGGGAGCAGGTCATCCGGCTGCTGGAAGAGGGGTATGGGAAGGGCGCAAAGATTATGGTGTTCCCGGAGCTGTGCCTCACAGCCTACACCTGCGGCGACCTGTTCTCGCAGCAGACGCTGTTAGACGGAGCCGTGGAGGCGTTAAAGCAGGTGGTCAGGGCCACGGCCGGGAAGGATATGCTGGTGTTTCTCGGGCTGCCCTGGGAGCGGGGCGGCAAGCTGTACAACACGGCGGCCGCGGTGAAGGACGGGAAGCTCCTGGGCCTGGTGCCCAAGAAAAATCTGCCCAATTACCAGGAATTTTATGAGGCCCGCCATTTCTGCCCCGGAAATGACGTGCCGGTGGAGGTGCGGTGGGAGGGGGAAACAGTGCCCATGGGCACCAACCTTCTGTTCTCCTGCCGGGACATACCGGGCCTTGTGGTGGGAGCCGAGATTTGCGAGGACGTGTGGGTTCCCTGCCCGCCCAGCATCCGCCACTGCATGGCCGGGGCCACGGTGATCGTCAACTGCTCGGCCAGCGATGAGACCACGGGCAAGGATACCTACCGCCGGGAACTGATCTGCGGACAGGCGGCCCGGCTGGTCTGCGGCTACGTGTACGCCAACGCCGGGGACGGTGAGTCCACCCAGGACCTGGTGTTCGGAGGCCAGAACATGATCGCGGAGAACGGCACCTGCCTGGCCCAGTCCCGCAGATTCGTCAATGAGACGATTTACGGGGATTTGGATTTGGAGCGGCTGACCGGGGAACGGCGCAGGATGACCACTTTCCCGGCCGGTGAGGAGCTTCGCCGGGAGAACGGCTACCAGGTGGTGGAGTTTTCCTTCGAGTCCCCGGACAATGGTAACGGGCTGCTGCGCGCTGTGGACCCCGCGCCCTTTGTGCCCGGAGATGCGCACCAGCGCAGCCGCCGCTGCGAGGAGATACTCTCCATCCAGGCCATGGGCTTGAAAAAACGCCTGGAGCACACCAACTGTAAACACGCGGTGATCGGTATCTCCGGCGGCCTGGATTCCACCCTGGCGCTGTTGGTGACGGTGCGGGCCTTCGACATGCTGGGTCTGCCCAGGAAGCAGATTTGCTGCGTGACCATGCCCTGCTTCGGAACCACGGACCGGACCTACAGCAATGCCTGTACCATGACGGAGCGGGTGGGCGCCTCCCTGCGGGAGATCAACATCCGCAGGTCCGTGACCAGTCATTTTGAGGACATCGGGCAGGATCTGGAAAACCACGATGTGACATATGAGAACGGCCAGGCCAGGGAGCGGACCCAGATTCTCATGGATGTGGCCAATCAGGTGGGCGGCATGGTGGTGGGAACCGGCGACATGTCCGAGCTGGCTTTGGGCTGGGCCACCTACAACGGGGACCACATGTCCATGTACGGCGTCAACGCCTCCGTGCCCAAGACGCTGGTGCGCCATCTGGTGCGCTACTACGCGGACACCTGTGGCGAGAAGGAGCTGGCGGACGTGCTCTACGACGTGCTGGACACGCCTGTGAGCCCGGAGCTGCTGCCGCCCAAGGACGGCGAGATCGCCCAGAAAACAGAAGATTTGGTGGGACCCTACGAGCTTCACGATTTTTTCCTCTACTACATCCTGCGCTTTGGCTACGCGCCCTCCAAGATTTACCGCATGGCGCTCAAAGCCTTTGCGGGACAGTACGAGGCGGAGGTGATTTACAAGTGGCTGCGGGTGTTCTACCGCCGGTTCTTCTCCCAGCAGTTCAAGCGGTCCTGTCTGCCGGACGGCCCCAAGGTGGGCTCGGTGGCCGTGTCGCCCAGGGGAGATCTGCGGATGCCCAGCGATGCCTGCAGCCGCCTCTGGCTGGAGGAGCTGGAACAGATTAATGTACAGGAGAGCGGGACATGATTGGCAGCACGAGCAATAAACAGATCAAGCGGGTTGTGAACCTGCGGACCAAGGCCAAGGCCCGGCGGGAGGAAAAACGCTATGTGGCGGAGGGCCTGCGCATGTGCCGGGAGTTGTCGCCGGACCAGGTGGAGCTGCTCTTTGTGACGGAGGAATTTGCAGGCACGGCGGAAAACCGCCGGTGGCTGGCGGGATTTCCCCACGAGACGGTCACCGGCGCGGTGATGGACTACATGGCGGACACCAGGACGCCCCAGGGCGTGCTGGCGGTGGTAAAGCAGCGGCATTATCGCCTGGAGGAGCTGCTGCCCCAGGCGGGCGGGCAATCGGTCCCCGCCTGCCTGATGATCCTGGAAACCCTTCAGGACCCGGGCAATCTGGGCACCATCCTGCGGGCCGGAGAGGGAGCGGGAATCACCGGAGTGGTGATGAACCGGGATACGGCCGACATCTACAATCCCAAGGTGATCCGTTCCACCATGGGCTCCATCCTCCGCGTGCCCTTTGTGTACGTGGACGATTTGGGCACGGCCCTGGCGCGGATCAAGTCCTCGGGAGTCCGGCTGTTCGCAGCCCATCTAAGGGGGACGAATAATTACGACCAGGAGGACTATACTGGTAATACCGGCTTTCTGATCGGAAACGAAGCCGCGGGCCTGACCGAGGACACGGCGGCCATGGCGGACTGCTATGTGAAGATCCCCATGGCGGGAAAGGTGGAGTCACTCAACGCGGCGGTGGCTTCCTCGGTACTGATGTTTGAAGCGGCCCGTCAGAGGCGCGGCGGCAGCCGGGGATAAAAGCGTTTCCGGCGCCTATATTCCGTATTTATGCATACATAGATGTCCGCGCAGAATGAGAAAACGGGCCAGCCTGCGGGTGTTTTCCCGCGTTCTGCTGTTCTGGGCGCATCTGTGGATCAGATTTGCGGAAGGAGTGTAACAAAAAATGGCGGTAATCGCTTGGATGACGGTGTTTCTGGCGCTTCTGGGACTGGAGATCGCCCAGAGGTCCCTGACGACCCTATGGTTTGCGGGCGGAGCATTTGCCGCGGCCGCGGCCGCCTGGCTGTGCGCCGGAACCCGCGCACAGCTGATGTGTTTTGTGGCAGTCTCGTTTCTGCTGCTTATTGCAGTCCGGCCGGCGGCGGTTCTGGCGCACCGGGCCGCAGACGGCAGACGCCGCAGGGAGGGGAGGATGCATGGAGCTACAACTGGATTTGAATAAGGAATACGGCATCGTCCTGGAGGGCGGAGGCGCCAAGGGCGCTTACCAGGTGGGCGCGTGGAAGGCTTTGAAGGAAGCGGGCATCCGCATTAAGGGCGTGGCTGGCACCTCGGTGGGCGCTCTCAACGGCGCGCTGATCTGTATGGACGATTTCTCCAAGGCCGAACAGATTTGGGAAAATATCAGCTATTCCAGGGTGATGGATGTGGACGAATCCCTGATGGAACAAATCAAGAACTTCAGCCTGAAAAATCTGCCCGACCTCATTGCCGGGGGGACCCGCCTGCTGAAGGACAGGGGCTTTGACATCGCCCCGCTCATGGGCCTGATCGACGAGATGGTGGACGAGGAGCGGATACGCAGCTCGCCCAGGGATCTCTACGTGGTGACCTACTCCGTCTCGGACCGCCAGCCCCTGGTGGTCAATGTCAAGGAGACCCCTGAGGGCGAGATCGGCGACATGCTGATGGCCAGCGCGTACCTGATCGGCTTCCGCCCGGAGCGGCTGGGCGGAAAGCTCTATATGGACGGAGGCGGCGTGAACAACGTGCCGGTGGATGTGCTCATGGACCACGGCTATCAGGATATCATCGTGGTGCGCATTTACGGTCTGGGCGTGGACACGGAGCGCCGTCTTAAGGTCCCGGAGGATGTGAACCTGTATCACATTTATCCCCGCCAGGACCTGGGCGGTATCCTGGAATTTGACCGCCGGCGGGCCAGGCGGAACATGGTGCTGGGCTATTTTGACGCCAAGCGCATGCTGTACGGGCTGGCCGGGCGCGTGTACTACATCGACGCCCCCGCCGGGGAGCCCTACTATTTTGACAAAATGATGTCCGAGCTTTTGCAGCTCCTGTCCTATTTAAAGCCGGACCTGGAGGAGGAGATCAGCCGCATTCCCGCCGGCTACCGGTACTACACGGAGACGCTGCTGCCGGGGCTGGCCCGGGAGCTTAAGCTGAAAGAGGGCTGGGATTACAAGGAGCTGTACTTATCCCTGCTGGAGGAGCTTGCCAGGCAGTACCGCATCAGCAGGTTCAAGGTATATCAGGTGGATGAGCTTTTGAGGATCATTCACCGGAAGGCCGGGCGGAAGGTTTTGAATATTCATGACGTAAATATTTGATATAACGCCGAAAATCTCGATTTTATAGGAAAAAGTGCCGCGATTAAGACTTGTATAGAGTGTATATTTAGTAGTAAAAAAGCTAAAAATTGAAAAAATATGCAATCTAATCCCTTGACATCCGGCTGCTCCTGTAGTAAATTATAGTATAAATATTTATAAATAATTAATAAATATACAATACTATAAAAAAGCGGAGGAAGCGGCCATGAACTTAAAAGGAAGGCATTTTTTGACATTAAAGGATTACACGGAAGAGGAGATTCTCTACCTGCTGGACCTGTCGGCAGAGCTGAAGGAGAAGAAGAAAAACGGTGTTCTCGTGGATACGCTGAAGGGGAAGAATGTGGCCCTGATCTTTGAGAAAACCAGTACCAGAACGCGCTGCGCCTTCGAGGTGGCCGCCCACGACCTGGGAATGGGCACTACATATCTGGATCCGTCCGGCTCGCAGATCGGCAAGAAGGAGAGCATCGCGGACACGGCCCGGGTTCTGGGAGGAATGTACGAGGGCATCGAGTACCGCGGCTTTGGCCAGGAGATTGTGGAGGAGCTGGCTAAATACGCGGGCGTGCCGGTGTGGAACGGCCTGACCAACGAGGACCACCCCACGCAGATGCTGGCGGATCTTTTGACCATCCGGGAGCACCTGGGACATTTAAAGGGCGTAAAGCTGGTTTACATGGGCGACGCCCGCTACAATATGGGCAATGCCCTGATGATCGCCTGCGCTAAGGTGGGTATGCACTTTGTGGCCTGCGCGCCGAAAAAGTATTTCCCATCCCCCGAGCTGGTGGCGGAGTGTCAGGCGTTCGCACAGCAGAGCGGCGGCTCCGTGACCCTGACCGAGGATGTGGACAGCGCTGTGAAGGGCGCGGACGTGATCGACACCGACGTGTGGGTTTCCATGGGAGAGCCGGACGAGGTCTGGGAGGAGCGGATTCATGACCTGACGCCCTACAAGGTGACAAAGGCCGTGATGGACGCTGCGGGCCCTCAGGCTATTTTCCTCCACTGCCTGCCCTCATTCCACGATCTCAAGACAAAGATCGGCAAGGAGATGGGCGAGCGTTTTCATGTAACGGAACTGGAAGTGACAGATGAAGTATTTGAATCCCCTCAGTCGGTGGTGTTCGACGAGGCGGAAAACCGCATGCACACCATAAAAGCGGTGATGCTGGCAACATTGGGAGAATAATATTATATGATGCATTCACAGCCGAGGAGGGGGGAACGGCATTCAGGCGTATTTCTGGATGTGTTCCACCTGATCGTAGGAATTTTAGTCGTAGTCCTTGGACTGCTTTCGTTTATCAACCCGGAGGGCCATGAGGTGCTCTTCCCACTGGTGTTTTTTCTGGCTGCCGCGCTGAACGCGGTCAGCGGCGTGTTTGAGCTAAAGACCCAGGGACATGACAAGAAAAAGCGCAGAACGGGCATTTTACACATTCTGCTCACAGTGGCCTTAGCCGCTGTGGGAGTGCTCAGTGCCATCAGTATCTGGGGGTAAGATAAGTGATGAAAACAGAGATTTTGAAAATGCTGCGGGAGTCGAAGGGGTATCTCTCCGGCCAGCAGCTCTGCGACCGGCTGGGGGTATCCCGGACAGCGGTGTGGAAAACCATCGGGCAGCTAAAGGAAGAAGGGTATGAGATCCAGGCTGTGCGAAACAAGGGATACCGGCTGGTACAGGGAGCGGATGTGATCACCCGGGCCGAGCTGGAGAGCAGTATGGACTCCGATTGGGCCGGTTCCAATCTGGTGTATTACGACAGCACGGACTCCACCAACAACAGGGCCAGGCAGCTGGCCGAGGAGGGCGCGCCCCACGGAACCCTGGTAGTGGCGGACAGCCAGACGGCCGGAAAGGGCCGGCGGGGGCGCCACTGGGAGGCGCCGGACGGCACGGGGATTTGGATGACCCTGATCCTGCGGCCGGATATGGAGCCCCAGAGCGCCTCCATGCTGACCCTGGTGGCGGCTATGGCGGTGGCGGAGGCCATCCGCCATATCACCGGCCTGGAGGCCGTGATCAAGTGGCCCAACGACATTGTCTGCAACGGAAAGAAGGCCGTGGGCATCCTGACGGAAATGAGCACGGAAGCGGAATGGATCCGCTATGTGATCGTGGGAATCGGGATCAATGTGAATATGGAGGCATTCCCCGGGGATTTGGGCCAGACAGCCACCTCCCTCAAGCTGGAGCTGGGGTGCAGCGTCAAGCGCAGCCCGCTGATCGGCGCGGTGATGAAAGCCTTTGAAAAATACTACGCCATGTTTGAGGCGGACGGTGATCTCTCGGGCATGGTGGACACCTATAATGCCTGGTCCGCCAACGCAGGACGCCAGGTCCGGGTCTTGGACCCGGCGGGCGAATACCGGGGGGAGGCCCTTGGTATTGACAGCCAGGGCGCTCTCCTGGTAAAATGTTCCGAAGGAGAGGTAAAGTCTGTGATATCGGGCGAGGTTTCCGTCCGGGGCATTTACGGGTATGTGTGATGATAAAAAATTTGTACGACCGGATACAGGTCTTGGAACAAGAAGATGAGCTAGATCGTCAGCAGCGGCTTAGGGCAATGGCCAGGCCGCTGCTTTCCTGGTATGAGGACCATGCCAGGTCCCTTCCCTGGCGAGACGACCCCACGCCCTATAGGGTCTGGATTTCGGAGATTATGCTCCAGCAGACCAGGGTTGAGGCGGTAAAACCATATTTTGAACGTTTTATGGCGGCCCTCCCCACCGTGCAGGCTCTGGCAGCGGTGGAGGATGACCGCCTGATGAAGCTGTGGGAGGGCCTGGGATATTACACCAGAGCGAGAAATTTAAAGAAGGCGGCGCTGATGATTGAACAGCGCCACGGCGGAGCGCTTCCTGCCTCCTACGAGGCGCTTTTGGACCTTCCCGGCATCGGGAGCTACACCGCGGGGGCCATCGCCTCCATCGCCTTCGGGATTCCTGTTCCGGCGGTGGACGGGAATGTGCTGCGGGTGATCTCCCGGGTGCTGGGAGACAGGGAAGATATCCGCCAGCCGGCGGTCAAGGCCAGGATGGAGCGGGAGATCAGGGAGGTTATGCCCTCGGAGCGCACCAGCCAGTACAATCAGGGCCTCATCGAGGTGGGGGCCATCGTCTGCGTGCCGGGCGGGGAGCCGCGCTGCGGTGAATGTCCCATGGAATCCATCTGCCTGACGCGAAAGCAGGGGCTGTGGAAGGAGATTCCGGTGCGCGGCCCGCTGAAGAAGCGCAAGGTGGAGGAACTGACCGTGTGCCTGATCCGCAGAGGGGACCAGGTGGCCATTCACAAGCGCCCGGAGACCGGCCTGCTGGCCTCCCTCTACGAGCTGCCCAATGCGCCGGGCCATCTGGAGCCGGAACAGGTTATTAAGGCCTTCGGCCTGCAGCCGGAGCTGGTGGAGGCCGTGGAACCGCTTCCCGCGGCAAAGCACATTTTCACCCACGTGGAATGGCACATGGCCGGATACGCGGTGTCCCTTAAGGAAGGCGGGGAAACGGACGGGGATGGGGCGTTTTTCTTTGTAGAGCGCCAGGCGGTGAAGGGAAAATATCCGCTGCCGGGCGCATTTAAGGCGTACACAAAACTGATTTAGGATTTGTTGGATAATGGAAGAAAAAGGGGACATACTTTGGAAAGGAGGGAATGTGGAATGAAGAAACTGATGTTTATATTCAATCCGCGTTCCGGAAAGGAACAGATCCGGGGTCAGCTCATGGGCATCCTGGATACGTTCACGAAAGCCGGCTATGATATCCATGTCCATGTAACCCAGAGCCAGAAGGACTGCGTGGAGTGGGTGAAGGACTATGGGGACCGGATGGACGTGCTGGTGGTGAGCGGAGGTGACGGCACGTTAAACGAGGCGGTTTCCGGTATGATGCACCTGGAGAATATGCCCCTGCTCGGCTATATTCCGGCCGGGTCCACCAACGATTTCGCCGCCAGCCTGGGGCTGCCCAGGGCCATGCAGGATGCGGCCGCCGAGATTGTGGAGGGAAGCCCTTACCCCATCGATATCGGCCGATTCTGCGGCGACCAGTATTTCGTCTACATCGCCGGCTTCGGCGCGTTCACCGAGGTTTCCTATCTCACGCCTCAGGACAAGAAGAACTGGCTGGGCCACAACGCCTATGTGCTGGAGGGAGTGAAGAGCCTGGCGGGCTTAAAGCCCAGGCATATGCGGGTGGAGTGGGACGACCAGGTGCTGGAGGAGGACTTTGTGTTCGGCATGGTCACCAACACCATCAGCGTGGGCGGCTTCAAGGGGCTTGTAAACCAGTCCGTGGCCTTAAACGACGGCGAATTCGAGGTGCTGCTGATCCGCATGCCCAGGACGCCGGTGGATTTGACCAACATTATCAACTACATGTTCTTAAAAGAAGAGCCCAACGAATATGTCTACAAGTTTAAGACAAGCCGGATCAGAATGGTCTCGGACGCCCCGGTGGACTGGGTGCTGGACGGCGAGTACGGCGGGAGCAGAACAGAGGTGGAAATCGTGAATCTGCAGAAAAAGGTACAGATTCTGCGCAGAACCGACGAGCTGATGTGAGGCCCCAAAGCCGTTTTTTGGAAAAATATGACCGCGTTTCCTGCCGCGTCCGGTTCGTTGCCGCTTCAAACGGGCGGTTTGGGAACCGACAGGGCGCGCAAAAGCGCCCGGAGGGACGACCGCCGCGGATAATCGCCGCATTCTGTCGATTTTGATCATTTTTTTCCGTAAAGATGTTGAAATGTATCGATTGATAGTATATAATGATAAGTTGTAGAAGTTTCTCCACAGGAGCTTCTGCGTAGGTAACCTACTTACTTTCAAGCGAAAGGACGTTTATCAGTGGAAAAAGACGATTTTTTGAAAAAGCTGGAAAAGCTGGTTGAACTTGCAAAGGGCAAACACAATACGCTCGACGCGGGGGAGATCAACGACTTCTTTGCCGGAGACAGCCTGTCGCCGGAGCAGATGGATCACATTTACAGTTATCTGGAGAACCGTAATATCGACGTAGTTCCCGAACTGGACGAGAAGATGCTCTCAGAGGAATCCGCGCTCCTGGACGATTTGGATTTGGATCTGGATCTTGATGATGACAGCTTTATGAAGGATGCGGAGGAAGAGGAGATCGACCTGGATGCGGTGGATCTGCTTGAGGGAATCGGCACAGAGGATCCCGTCCGCATGTACCTGAAGGAGATCGGCACAGTACCGCTTCTTACGGCAGACGAAGAATTACAGCTGGCCCAGCGCAAGGCAGAGGGCGATGAAGCTGCAAAAGAACGGTTGATCGAGGCCAATCTGCGTTTGGTGGTCAGTATTGCCAAGCGTTATACCGGCAGGGGAATGAGCTTCCTGGATCTGGTTCAGGAAGGAAATCTGGGACTGATTAAAGGCGTTGAAAAATTCGACTATACAAAGGGTTATAAGCTAAGTACATATGCGACCTGGTGGATTCGTCAGTCCGTGACAAGGGCTCTTGCGGATCAGGCCCGCACCATCCGGGTGCCGGTGCATATGGTGGAGACCATTAACAAGATGTCCAAGATGCAGCGCAAGCTGACGCTGGAGCTGGGCTACGAGCCCTCCGTGACGGAGCTGGCCGAGGCCCTGGACATGACTGAGGACAAGGTGATGGAGATCATGCAGATCGCCAGGGAGCCTGCTTCCCTGGAAACTCCCATCGGCGAGGAGGACGACTCCAATCTGGGCGATTTCGTGGCGGACAACAACGTGGTGACGCCAGAGGGCAATGTGGAGTCCGTGATGCTGCGCGAGCACATCGACGCGCTGCTGGGGGATTTAAAGGAGCGCGAGCGCCAGGTGATCGTGCTGCGTTTCGGTCTGGAGGACGGCCATCCCCGCACGCTGGAGGAGGTTGGCAAGGAGTTCAACGTCACCAGGGAGCGCATCCGTCAGATCGAGGCCAAGGCGCTGCGCAAGCTGCGCAATCCGGTGCGCAGCAAGCGGATTCGGGATTTCCTGTAAGCTTCATGTATAGAGTGGATTGTACGTTGTGCGGGACCGCCGGTGAGGCGGCCCCGTTTTTCTCGTATCCCGGAAAGCGCGGCCGGGCCGGGAGGCCGTCGTCCGGGCGGAGCAAGCTGCGGCCTTTTAGGCGGCCTGCCGCGGGCGAGACGTTCCTTCTTAGGGGCGGGAGCCGTTTATTCCGTGGAAAAAAGCGGGGCGCAGCCGTATGCAGCGGCCGGGCCGCCCCAGGAAGGTGTGACGATGGAGAGACAAAAGGGCAACCCCCAGAAGCGCAATTACCAGCGGGAGCTGGACAAGGTGATCGAGTCTTTGGAGCGGGAGGGCAGAAAGCCAAGGCTGCTGCTGCACAGCTGCTGCGCGCCCTGCAGCAGCTATGTGCTGGAGTACCTGTCCCGGTATTTTGCGATCACGCTGTTCTACTTTAATCCCAATATCTACCCGCCGGAGGAATACCGGGAGCGGATCGGGGAGCAGGAGCGGCTGATCCGGGAGATGGAGTGTGCGGGGGCATTGGGAATTCCGGTGGAGTTCTGCAGCGGGCGGTACGAGCCGGAGGAATTTTACCGGGCGGTAAAAGGCCATGAGAAGGACCAGGAGGGCGGGGAGCGCTGCTTTATCTGCTACGAGCTGCGCCTGCGCCGGGCGGCGGAGGCCGCGAAGGCGGGAAATTTCGACTATTTCACCACCACGCTGTCCATCAGTCCGTTAAAAAACGCGGGTAAGCTCAACGACATCGGGGAGCGGCTGGTCGCGGAATACGGCGTGCCCTACCTACTGTCGGATTTTAAGAAAAAGAACGGCTACAAGCGTTCCACCGAGCTGTCGGCCCGGTACGGCCTGTACCGCCAGGACTACTGCGGCTGCGTATTTTCGCGGGAAGCCAGGAAGGCCGCGGCAGAGGACTGCAAAGCGGAAAAAGCCGGGCCCGCGGATTGTGAAAAAGTTGACCGCGAAGTGGCCGATTAACTTGACATCAATGGGTAGTTGTAATAAAATCTTGATAGGAGACATGCCTTTTTAAAGGCTCCGAAAGAGTATAAAATATATTAATAAGGAGAATTGACATGATCAGTAAAACATTAACAGTTGTAAATCCTTCCGGATTACATTTAAGACCCGCCGGCGTTCTCTCTCAGGCTGCCATGAAGTTCAAATGCGACGTAATCATTGAGTGTGGGGATAAAAAGATCGTTGCCAAGAGCGTTCTGAACGTGATGGCTGCGGGAATCAAGTCCGGCACCGAGATCAACCTGATCTGCGACGGAGAGGACGAGGAGGAAGCATTAAAGACTCTGTCCGAGGCCATTGAGAGCGGACTGGGCGAGATGTAAGAATTTCTGTACCACAGACAGCGGTTTTAAAGACAAGAAATCTGGCCGCCCGCGGAACGATGATGTTCTGCGGGACGGCCAGATTTTTCGCATTTACAGATCAGAGATCATAATACCGCTGAAATTCCGCCGGATGGGGAATCTGTGAC
This sequence comes from Enterocloster asparagiformis, assembly GCA_018380885.1. GTDB lineage: Bacteria > Bacillota > Clostridia > Lachnospirales > Lachnospiraceae > Enterocloster. The sequence continues at coordinate 102,663 of JAGZSY010000011.1, read as the reverse complement.
AGCTCCCGGCTCTCCGCGCGTTTTTTCCTGAGCCAAATTTCGATGAGGCGCTCCGGGAACACGCCGCCGGCCGTCAGATATTCGTGATCCGCCTCCAGGGCGTCCAGAGCCTCGTCCAAGGTCTTGGGCAGAGATTGGATTTTGGCCTTCTCTTCCTCCGGTAGGTCGTAGAGGTTGCAGTCAAAGGGGCCCCACCCGTGCTTTTCCGGGTCGATCTGCCGCTTGATTCCGTCCAGGCCGGCCATCAAAATCGCCGCGTAGGCGTAGTAGGGGTTGGCGGTGGCGTCCGGGTTCCTCAGCTCAAACCGTTTCGCCTTTGGCGTCTTGGCGTAAGCTGGAATCCGGATCACGGCGCTCCTGTTGGAGGTGGCGTATCCGATGGTCACCGGCGCTTCGTACCCGGGCACCAGGCGCTTGAAGGAGTTGGTGGACGGGTTGGTAAAGGCGCAGAGGGAGGGAACGTGCTTCAGCAGCCCACCGATAAAATAGAGGGCGGTTCTGCTCAAGCCGGAGTATCCGTTTTCGTCGTAGAAAACGGGCTCCCCGTCCTTCATCAGCAGCATGTGCACGTGCATCCCGTTGCCGGCCTCCCTGTAGATGGGCTTGGGCATAAAGGTCGCGGTTCTTCCGTCCTGGACGGCGGCATTGTGGATCACATATTTGATGATCATGGTTTTGTCCGCCATGTCCACCATGTCGCCCAGCTCCACCTCGATCTCCATCTGGCCGGAGCCGCCCACCTCGTGGTGGTGGTACTTCACATCCACGCCCCAGTCCTGGAGCAGCATGCACATTTTGCTTCTCAGATTAAAGGCCACGTCCTGGGGCGCCGCGATGTGGTAGCCGCCGCCTCCGGGAACCTGGAAGCCTTTGTTGTCGGCGGCCTCCCTGCCGCTGTTCCAGGCGGCCTGTCTGGTGTCCACGGTAAAGGCCATGCGCTGGGGCTCCACCATGTAGCTGACATTGTCGAACAGATGAAATTCAAATTCCGGACCGATCAGCATCTGGTCCGCGATCCCCTGATCCTTCATGTACTGAATGGCCCGCAGGCTCACATTTCTGGGATACTGGTCAAAGGGGCGGTTTTCCTTCCCGATGACGCACACGTCGCCGCACATGGTCAGCGTGGGAATCTCCGTGAACGGGTCCACCACCGCGGTCTCAGGATCAGGGATAAAGACCATATCGCTTTTTTCCACCGGGGCATAGCCGTAGTTGGAGCCGTCAAACCCGATGCCCTGTGTGAAAATATCCTCATTGAAGCGCTCCACAGGGATGGTGATGTGTCTCCACCGCCCGCTTAAATCCGTCATTTTGAAATCAATCATCTTGATTCCCTTTTCCGCGCAGATGCGCAGAACCTCAGTACTCTTTGACATGTTTTCCCCTCCAAATTGGTATTCTAACAAAATAGCTTTGTTATATAGATTCTACCATAAATCCGGGAGATTATCGCCCTTTAAATGGAGTTGTCCGAAAATATTTTTGCAGCCTGGAATGGGAGGCGGCGTCACAGGACCTTTCCGCTCTCCAGGCGGTCCAGATATTCCATGAGCCGTCCCTTGTCGCCGTTGATCACCAGCTCCTCCGGGAAGGAGACGGACTCCAGCAGCCGGATGGCCTCCTCGTGGTCTCCCACAAAGTAGCGGGAGTGGGCGTCCGAGCTGACCAGCACGGGCACGCCGTACTCCTTGCAGAGCAGGGCTACCCTGCGGCAGGTCTCGTGGCTTCCGGGGCGCACCTTGAAGGAGCTGGAGTTGATCTCGATGGCTTTGCCATGGGCCAGGCAGGCCTTGACCACGGCCTCGTAGTCGCAGGCGAAGGCAGGGTTGCCGCAGTGTCCCAGGCAGTCCACATCCGGGTTGGCGATGACATTCTGCCAGCCCTGGGTGTGAAGCTCCTCAGAGGCCGGGTCGATGGCCTCCACATGGTAGGAGGCAACCACGAAGTCCAACTGGCGCAGCACCTCCCGGTCCAGATCAAGGCCGCCCTCAAAGTCCTTGATGTTGACCTCGGCCCCGGCGACCAGGCGAAGCCCGTAAACCTCTCTGGGCAGCCCCCTCATACAATAGAAATGATGGCGGATGGCGCCGTCCATCATGCCGGGACCGTGGTCCGTGATCCCGATGGCGGCAAGTCCCATTTCCCTGGCGCTCTGCGCCATCTCGTCCAGCGTGCTGTAGGCGTGCTGGCTCACGCTTGTGTGGGTATGTAAATCTGCAACTGTGCGAATCAATGATATCAACTCCTTTTCTGATGCGATATGCTCGGTTTTGTGTTATGGGAAACAGTATAACATATTTCAGTAAAAAAATAAATATAATTTACTAAAATAATATTGAAATTTTACTGTAATAATCATTGACTTTCCGGTAATTTGACAGTATAATCAACCATATAAGCGGTGAGACAGCGGAAAAAAGTGAAAAATTGCCAGAAATGGCCTGCAAGGCTCGCCGGGGAAAGATGAAACAAAATTTACTAAAAATAAGGAAAACCAAATTGGATTGACCACGAGAACAGGAGGACGAGAAAATGAGAAAGAAAATGTTGAGCGTACTGTTGTGCACGGCCATGGCAGCGGGCGTGCTTGCGGGCTGCGGCGGCAGCGGGAGTGCGGACACCGGGGCGGCGAAAACCCAGGCGGAGCCGGGGAGCCAGGCCGCGGCAGGGGCTGAGAAGGAGGTCGTGACCATCAAGCTGTCCCACAACAAGGATTACGTCACAATCCCGGAGGCGGTGATCGAGGCGGGCAAGCGCCTGAACGAGAAGTACGCGGCCGAGGGGAAAAACATCGAGGTCCAGTTTGAGACGGATTACCAGCAGATCGACTGGACGGATTACCACAACAACATCGTGTTCTCCCACAAGAGCGGGGACGCGCCGGACATTTTCACCTGCGATGCGGATATCGCCGGATACGCGGACGCCGGGGTGGTGATGGACGTGACGGACCTGATGACCGACGAGTTTGTGGACGGCGCATTCAACGCCTGTCTGGTGGACGGAAAGGCCTACGCTATCCCCATGGACATGCCCTTCCGTGTGATCTACTACAACAAAGAGGATTTAAAGGCCATCGGCTGGACCGACGAGGAGGTAGAGGCTCTGCCGGAGAAGATTAAAAATAAGGAAGTGCTGTTCGACGACTTTATCGACATCTGCCAGGAGGTGGTGGAAAAGGGCGGCGCCAAGTACGGCCTGGTTCACCGTCCCAGCGCGGGCAACGATTTTTACGACATTATAAACGCTTTGGGCGGCGAATACTACAACGACCAGAGCCAGCTGGTGTTCGACAGCCAGGGCATCCTGAAGTTCTTCCAGTTTACCTACGACAACGCCCAGACGAGAAAGATCACCCCGGACAACTTAAACCAGCTGGGATGGGATACCATCAACAAGATGGTGGGAACCGGGGAGGCCTTCGCCTACTACGGTCCCATGTTCTCCGCTACCTACGTGGCTCAGGCCGCAGGGCTGTCCACCGAGGACTTTGCCAAGCAGGAAGCCTTTGTGCTGTTCCCGGCCGCGGACGCCTCCTCACAGCCCTTTGCGGTGGCGGCTCCCCAGACCATCGCCATCAGCGCGGACACCAAGTACCCTGAGATTTGCAAGGACATTGTGCGCGAGATGGTGAGCGGCTCCGCGGACATGATGGCCAGACACGCCTCCACCATCTACACCCTGTCCTCCGTGAAAAAGGCCAACGAGGACCCGCAGATCACCGGACATCCCCTGCTGGCGGACGTGACCTACATGACGGATTACGCCGTCACCCCGCCCACCGTGGAGGGACAGACCACTCTGAGAGGGTATCTGTTCACGGAGATCGTGACCCTGGAGCTGGGCCAGACCACGCCCCAGGAGTCCTTTGAGAACGCCAAGGCCCAGGCGGAGCTCAACATCGACGGGCTGGTACAGAAATAACAGGCTTGAGGTTCCCGGTTCCGGGAACCTTTCCCACTTAAATGCAGCGGGCCGCAGTCTGCGGCCCGCTGCCGGAGGAAACGCGCATGAACAAAAAGAAGTATAAAAATGGGCAGGCGTACGCATTTTTGAGCCCGTTTCTCGTCCTGGTGGCGGTATTTTACATACTCCCCGCATTTATCACGGTGGCCATGTCCTTCACCAACCTGGACTCGGCCTTCCAGTGGCATTTTACCGGGTTAAAGAACTATGAGAAGATTTTCCGGGACCCCAACACCATGACCATCGTCCGAAACACAGTGCTGTTTGTGCTGTTCGCCATCACGGGCACGGTGGTGCTGGACCTGTTTTTCGCCATCATGACCACGTATTTTATCAAGAGCGAGCGGATTTCCGGCGTGTTCAAGGCGTTCCTGATGGTGCCCATGATCACGCCCGCGGTGGTGTACTCCGTGCTGTGGATCTGGCTGCTGGAGGCAGGGGATTCGGGCCTGGTCAACAAGCTGTACACGGCGCTGACGGGGAGCCTTCCCCTCAACTGGATCGCCAAGTATCCGTTTCAGATTATCATGTTCGCCACGATCATGGTCAGCTTCGCCTACGGGACCACCATATTTTCCAGCGCCATCAAGAGCATACCGGAGAACCAGTTTAAGGCGGCCAGGGTGGACGGGGCCAGCGAGTGGGAGATTGTGCGGGGCATCATTTTGCCGAACATCCGCTACCACATCCAGTTCATCACCCTCTGGGAGACGCTGGGGCTTCTGACCAACTACGTGACCATCATGCTGATCACGGACGGAGGTCCCGGCATCAAGACCGAGGTCTGGGCGCTGAGCGCCTACCACAAGGCGTTTCGGGATCAGCAGTACGGCTACGGCGCGGCGATTTCCATGCTGCTCATCGTGGTGGTCCTGATTCTCATGCTGCTCGTCAACCGGGTCATGAATCAGAGGGACCGCAGATAGGGAGGAAATGGGATGAAACAGACATTGAACCGACATGAAAAAAAGAATCAGCGGACCGCAATCATCATCATGCTGGCCATCACGGTGCCAATCCTGCTGATCTACGGCTCTTTCTTTAAGATGGCGTTCTTTGACGACGCCGGGAAGTTTACCCTGGGAAATTTCCAGTTTTTGTATAAAGGGATGGAATTAAAGCAGACAAAGATCGAGCCGGTGGGCAAGGCTCTGGCCAACTCCATTTTCTTCACCGTGGTGGTGACCGTTTCCGAGGTGGTGATCAGCTGCCTGTCCGGCTATGCCATATCCAGGCTGGAGTTCAGGGGGCGGAAATTCATCCAGTACGCCCTGCTGGTGCTGCGCATGTTCCCGCATCTGCTGCTGCTCATCGGCGTGCTCTACGTGCTGGTAGAGCTGAAGCTGGCCAACAGCATGCTGGGCGTGCTGCTGGTAGCCATCGCCTTCCGCATTCCCGGCTCCTCCTTTATCATCAAGAACTTTTTCGACGGGATACCGCGGGATATTGAAAACTCTACGCTGGTGGACGGGTGCAGCAGGGTGAGCGCGTTTTTCCAGGTGATCATTTACCTGGTGAAGCCGGGCATCGCCTCCATCTCCGTGTTCTCATTTCTGAGCGCGTGGTCCAACTACATCCTGTTTAACACCTTGATTTTCAACTCCAAGACGCCTGTGTTCGCCACCTACCTGCGCTCCCTCTCAAGCAACGAGCAGATGATCGCCAGCTACGGGGTGTTTGCGGCCATGGCCCTTGTGTACATGTTACCGGTTATCGTGTTCTTCCTGATCTCCCAGAGATCCCTGATGGAAGGCAATATCGCCAGCGGAAAAGGAGTGTAGCGTAAAATGATCAAGATTGAGAATCTGAGAATGGAATTTGAGGGCGGCGTGACCGCTCTGGACGGAATCAACATGGATATCGAGGACGGTGAGTTTATCGCGCTGTTAGGGCCGTCGGGCTGCGGAAAATCCACCACCCTAAACTGCATCGCCGGACTTTTGGACCCCACGGACGGGAAGATTTGCGCCGGGGAGGTGGACATCACCAACAAGGCGCCCAAGGACCGCAACATCGGCATGGTGTTCCAGTCCTACGCCTTATACCCCCATCTGCGGGTGATCGACAATATCGCGTTCCCGCTCAAGCAGAAGAAGGTGGGGAAGGAGGAGCGCTACGACAAGGCCCGGAAAATGGCGCAAAAGCTGCAGATCGAGCATCTCCTGGACCGCAAGCCCACCCAGCTCTCAGGCGGACAGCAGCAGCGGGTGGCCATGTGCCGCGCCATGGTGAAGGAGCCGGGGATTCTGCTGTTCGACGAGCCCATGTCCAACCTGGACGCCAGGCTTAAGATCGAGATTCGCGAGGTGATCAAGAAATTGCAGGCCGAGACGCGCATCACCTCCATTATCGTAACCCACGATCAGGAGGAGGCCATGGCCATCGCGGACCGCATCGCCATTCTGGACAACGGGCGGATTCAGCAGTTCGACACGCCCTTTGAGCTATACCAGCACCCGGTAAACCTGTTTGTGGCCAATTTCATGGGAAATCCGCCCATGAACTTCATCGACGCCAGGGTGATGTCCCAGGACGGCGCGCTCTGTTTTCTGGTGGACGGACAGGTGATCCCCGCGCCCGCGGCCAGGGCGGAAGCGCTGGCCGGAAGCCTGGACCGGCAGGTAAAGATCGGCGTGCGCTCCCACCAGGTGCGGCCGGCCGGGGCCGACGCGCCGGGAGCCGTCAGGCTGAAGGTGCAGATGGTGGAGAACCTGGGCAAGGAGCTGCTGGTGCAGGCCCAGGTGGGCGAAAACCTGATCCGCATCTCCGAGGAGGACACCACAAAATACGCGTATTACAGGGAGCTGGCGGACCGCAAGGGGGAGATGGGCATTCTGCTCACGGACCACATCAATGTGTTCGACGGCGAGACCAAAATGAACGTGCTGATGCAGCAGTAGAAAGCGGGGCGGGACATGAGAAAATTTATTGCGAACCGGGACCACGTGCTGATCGGCGGGCACAGGGGCTGCGCCTGCGATTTTTTTGAGAATACGATTCCGGCCATGAAGGAGGGGATCAGCCGCGGGGCGGATTACCTGGAAATCGACCTCCAGCTCACGGGGGACGGCGAGATCGTGGTCTACCACGACACGGAGCTGAGCAAAAAATGCCGCCTGCGCGGATATGTCCACCAGCACACCCTGGAGGAGCTGCAGAAGGTCCTGCCCGTGAACACGCTGCGGGAGGTATTCGGCTGGGCGGCCAGAAGGGGCGTCTGTCTGGCGCTGGAGCTGAAAAGCGTGCCTGTGGACATGCAGAAGCGGGGATTTGAGCTGGTGGAGCGCCTGGCGGTTCTGGCGGAGGAATACGGGGTCAGGGAGCAGGTGTTCGCCTTCGGGGCGGACTACATGGTGCTAAAGCATCTGAAACAGGTTTCGCCGGATTTCCCCATCGGCCTGATCGTGCCCTTTGTGCCCGCGGACCCGGTGAAGCTCATGGAGGAGATGGACGCCATGGTGTACCTGTCGTATATCTACAACATGACGCCGGAAATCATCCGGGACCTGCACGGGGCCGGATACTTTGTGGACGGGGCCATCCTGCGTGAGGAAAAGTGGACGCGGCTGGCCAGGGAGCTGGGCGTGGACATGTACGAGAGCGACCGGCCGGAGCTGGAAGCGCGGATTGCCGGTATGCCTGAAGGAAAGAATGTGATTGAAAACCAGGGAAATATTTAGTACAATGAAACAAAAGCGTGCAGGGCGCCAAAAAACGGCCTGCGCCCAAGCGGAGGAAGTCATATGGCGACATTAGAGGACGTGGCATCGGCGGCCGGAGTTGCGGTCACAACCGTATCGCGGGCGCTGAGAAACGACGCGACACTGAAGATCACACCGGACACCAGAAAGCGGATTTTTTCGGCCGCAGAGCAGGTGGGCTACGAGCAGAAGCGCCAGAAAACCCAACAGGTCCGGAAGAACATTGTGATTGTCCACAAGGACACGCATTTTGACAATCAGATGGACAACGCCTACTATTTTTCCATGCGCACCGGCCAGGAAGCGGCCTGTATGGAGCGGGGGCTGGACTACCGGTACGTGCCCTACAGCATGCTGCGCCACCACGTGGAGGCCTGCGACGGCGCGGTGATCATGGGCAACTTCAGCCGCGAGGAGGTGGAGTTCATCGCCAAAGCTGTGAGAACACAGCAGATCGTCTTTACGGGCCTGATGAATTTCTGCCCTGAGCGCATGGACTGGGTCACCTACGACGTCTGCGGCGCGGTGGAGCTGATGGCGGGCTGCTTAGCAGAGCAGGGCGTCCGCACCGTGGTCTATTTCGGCGGCGAGGAGACGCCGGGCATCCTGCCGCGCTACAGCAAGCGCCGGGTATTTTTAAGCCTGGCGGAGGCCGGAGGCCTGGTCTGCCGGGAGTCCGTGTACGGCGCCCACGGGGCGGAGAACGGCTGCCGGATGATGCTGCAATGGCTGGACAAGGGGGAGGCGCTGCCCGACGCCTTCGCGGCGTCTAACGACCCCATCGCCATCGGAATGTTAAAGGCTCTGGCTCAGAGGGGCATCCGGGTGCCCGAGGACGTGTCCGTGATCTCCATCAACGGTGATTCCCCCGGCGAGTTCATGAACCCGCCCCTGACCACCGTGGACGTGCAGACCAAGCGCCTGGGCGCGGAGACCATCTACGCGCTGTTGGATCAGATGGAGACGGGGCGGACGTATTATAAGAAGATTGAGTTTGCGCCCAGGCTGTTGATGCGCGGGAGCGTGAGATCGGTGTGACGGGCCGCGGGTTTGGAACGCGGAAGGTGACAGGGAATTGAAAAAACCGCCGGGGGTGCCCCGGCGGTTTTTGGATTGTAGACAAGGTCGATCTGTTACCACAGGAGCTCGGAGACAGCGCCCTTTTGGTGCATTTACAAGCTCACGTCCATTTCTCCAAACACAATACCGCATAAATACGGCTTGCATCGTACATACTTTGAAGCTCACAAAACTCATTTACCGAGTGGGCCACAGTGATATCTCCTGGTCCCAACACAATTGTCGGCAGATGAAACATGCCGGCGGTTGTTACACCATTTGTACTTGCCTCCATCTGGAATAGTATCGGTTTTTTACCCTGCATCGTTTCATATACCTTTTTGGCGGCGAGGACCAGGGCTTGGTCCTTTGCGATTTTCCATGCCGGAAGAAACGAATGGAAAACAAACTTTTTTCCTGTCCAGCTTTGGGATGGAATATTACTGAAACGCCACGTGCCATCTGTCCCCGCAACCAGCTGATTCATTTCTTCGGTAATAACATTCTCCGTTTCTTCCACTGCCAGGCGTCTGTCAAGTATTATGGTAGCGGACTGGGGAACAGAATTGTTGGAGGCCGTGCTGCAATAGATATTTGTCAGGGCCACAGAGCCCTTCTCGCCTTCCCGGGCATCCAGAACTGCCGCCTGTTCCTGTACCTTGTGGATGATATTTTCCATAAGGTATACCGGATTCACTCCATTTGCGGGATTGCTTGCATGACAGCCTTTTCCTGTTACCGTCACCTCGATCAGTGCCCTGCCTCTGTGTCCTGTGGCAATCTTCAAGTCTGTGGGTTCACATATGACCACACCATCGGGACGAATGCCGGTAGCTGTCAAAAACTGTCTGACTGCTTCACCGTCAAAATCTTCCTCCATGGCAGAGGCCGACACGTAAATTGTGACATCTTTTGAAAGTCCCACCCTTTTTGCAATACAGGCGCCATATACCGAAGCCGCCAGCGGGCATTTCATATCCACCGCGCCGCGCCCATAGAGTTTTCCATCTTTGATTTCGCCGCCATAAGGATCCACATCCCATTGGTGTTCATCGATCACAGTCACCGTGTCCATGTGGGAGTCGAAAAGCAGTATCTTAGACCCGTTTCCTATTCTGCCGATTACATTTCCGGTTTCATCGATTCGTACTTCGTCATATCCCAGCTTCTGCATTTCCGCCTCAATCAGAGCCGCAACTTCCTGTTCCTCGCAGGTCATACTCTTGGTTCGCACAATTTTTCTGGCAAAGGTAACTAGATCATGAGACAGTTCGTCCATAACCGCATCAATTTTTAATTTGATCGCATCATTCACTTTTTGTTTAGGCTCCCTTCATATTTCCGCAGTACTACTGTGCAATTCCTTCCCAGACAATACGTTTATAATATTCCGGATCTGTATCGCCTTCGGTAGAAAACAGAAGCACCTTGGAGTTCTTGTCCAGCCCTACGGCTTCTTTTAAATCTTTATAATCCCTCATGGCTGCCAGTGTGCCAAAGGGGGCCGCTCCTGATTCACCGGAGATCACCTGAGGGTCGCCCTTCAACGGAGCGGCCAGCATTCTCATTCCTTTTGCAGCCACCCAATCAGGAACAGAGACGAATACCTGCACGTGGTTCTTTAAAATATCCCAGGAAAGGATATTGGGGGCGCCACAGGCAAGGCCAGCCATTATGGTCTGCATGGCGCCTTCTACGATGCGAATTTCGCCGTCTCCCGCGACAGCACTCTTATAGAGGCATGCGGCCGCATCGGCCTCCACCACCACAAATGTCGGCGGATTGTCCGGATACCGGTTGGACAGATAGCCGACCACTGCGCCAGCCAGTGAGCCGACACCCGCCTGTATGAATACATGAGTCGGATGATCACATCCTAACTCCGTTAATTGTTCATCCGCCTCCATAGCCATCGTGCCGTAGCCCTGCATGATCCAGGCGGGGATTTCCTCATAGCCATCCCAGGCTGTGTCCTGTACCACCACGCCTCCCGGTGTTTCGGCCGCTTCTTTTGCAGACAGTTGAACACAATCATCGTAGTTCAAATCAGTGATATCCACGGTTGCACCTTCTTTTCGGATATTCTCCAGACGAGTTTCTGTGGTGCCAGCAGGCATATGTACAACTACTTTCTGATGAAACTTACCGGCTGCCCACGCCACACCTCTTCCGTGATTTCCATCGGTCGCGGTGAAGAAGGTGGCCTGCCCAAATTCCTCGCGAAGTTTGTCGGAAGTCAAGACAGAATAAGGCAGATCAGTTATATTTTTTCCTGTTTCCTTTGCAATATAACAGGCCAGGGCATAGGAGCCGCCCAGTACCTTAAACGCATTTAAGCCGAAGCGATAAGATTCGTCCTTTACATAGATTTCTTTTACTCCGAGATACTTCGCCATCTGATCAAGCTTTGCCATAGGTGTCCTCATATATTGCGGGAAACTCTCGTGAAAGGTTCTAGCCTTTTTTATCTCGGAAAGCGCCATAATCGGAAGCTGTCTGTCATCTGTTTTGGGCATCCGATTAGCAACCCATTTTATAGCATCCATCACCAGTATCCTCCTGTAAGTTATCTTAGAAAGGGCCCCATTGAATCATCTGCGCGATTACCAGGAATACCGCGCCTACACATGTCCAAATGCCGAATAGCGGAAGAATAAATTTTAGCCACTTTTCATATGGGACCTTTGCCAGGCCGAGGGTCGCCATCAGGTAGCCGGCAACCGGATATACGATGTTCGAAAATCCGTCTCCAAATTGCAGAGCGAGTACTGCGGTCTGTCTTGTAACACCCACCACGTCAGACAAGGGCGCCATAATCGGCATAGAGACGACCGTCTGCCCGCTCCCTGAGTTTACCAAGAAATTTAGCAATGTCTGAACGGCCAGCATGCCGACAGCGGCAAATGCGCTGGGAACACCTGTGATCACCTGGGAAAGACCGTAAACGATGGTATCAATAATCATGCTCTCGTTCATAATTACGCTTATGCCTCTTGCAAGACCGACAATCAAAGCACCTAAAAGAACATCATGACAACCTTCCATAAACGCGTCGCAGATTTCCTGTCCCTTCATTCCGGAAACTAAACCGGAAACCAGACCAATGAGTACGAATATCGCACCAATCTCCGGCATATCGTAACCCCGGAAGAATACGCCGATAATCATAAATACGAATAAAATACCGGCACTTAAGCCCGCGAGCTTTTGTCTGACGGTCAGACCAACGTTGGCAGCCTCTGTATCCAGCTCGCGTTTTTGGTCGATGTCATATACTGAACTGAGCAGAGGATTCTTTTTTACCTTTTTGGCATAACGCATTACGTATGCAATCGCGATGAGTGTCATGACAAGCAAAACGATCAGGCGATACTGCCATCCGGAATACAGTGGCAGCCCAGCGATTTTTTGTCCGATTCCCACCGTAAACGGATTTGCCAGCGCGGCGGTAAAGCCGGCGGCCGAACCGCAAAGCGCAACTGCGCAGGCGGTAATCGAATCAAAGCCCAGAACCAACATCAATGGCAGGATAATGGGCACATATACCATACACAGCTCACACATACCGATAAAGCAATCAATGACCGCAAAGGTAATCATCAAAATCGGAATGATAATGATCCCTTTTCCGGACAGCTTACGGGCAAGCGCTGAGATGGCACCATGAATAAAGCCTGTTTTTTTCAGCACCACAAAGCCTCCGCCTACGCAGAAGGTCAATGCGATCACCCAGCCGGCATCTACAAAACCAGTGGGAATGGCTGTAAAGAATTCCATAAAAGTCGTTGGATTTCGTTCCACCGTGTGAAAGGAGTCTGCCACGACCAGCATTCTTCCGTCTACCCCTTCTACACGGTCGAATTCTCCGGCCGGAATAATATAAGTCAACACTGCCATAAGAAGCATAATTCCAAGAAGAATGATAAAAATATGAGGGATCGTTAATTTCCTTTTCCTTGTTTTTGCGCTGCGTTCCATATTCGTTTGAGACATCTTTTTCAACTCCAATCTAATTTTAAATTATAAATTTGCCACCAGCTTCACATAAAATGCGCATGCTTTTTCCAGATGCTCCAACGGACAATATTCATTGGCCTCATGACACATATTCTCCACGCCTGCGCCAAAGACGATAGTGGGAATTTTGTGTTTGCCGGCGGAGCTTACCCCGTTGGTAGTTCCTTTAAAACGAAAATTTTCCACTTCCTCGTTAAACAGCTCGAGAAAGGCTTTCTTCGCAGCTGTTACCAGCTCATGGTTTTCCTCTAAATCAAAGGCTGGCAGTACGGAATGCATCACCGCTTCATACCCGTTCCATGTCTTATGATGAATATCCAGAACCTCCCAGGTGGCGTTCGTTCCTGCTACCAGCCGCTCCATCTCTTCAAACTGTCTCTCTGGTGTCAAATGACTGGTTGTCCGTCTGTCTAGGTAAATGCTGCAGCTATAAGGCACCGCATTAAGAGAGGCGGAGGAGTTCTCGATTTTGGAAAGGGCAATGGTCCCGTTTTCCCTTTCCTGAGCCAGCAAATCGTCGCTTAACTTTACTACTCTGCTAATAATCTCCTGCATATCATATACAGCGTTTACGCCATCCTCCGGCCGGCTGCAATGGGTTGGGATCCCCGGCATTGTCACGCGGAACATGGAACGTCCGCCATGCCCATGGCAAAGACGCAGATCCGTGGCCTCACATATAATGACTGCCCGCGGCTTATATCCGCTGTTTGTCAGGATATGGTCCAGCGCCACGCCATCCATATCTTCTTCCATAACGGAAAAGCTGATGACGATCGTTTTTTTCCGGTCTAAATGAAGCTCCTTCATAATCGCGGCGGCATATACCATAACCGCTCCCGGTACCTTCATATCCGATGCGCCCAGCCCATAAAGATTTCCATCTTTTATCTCTGCACCAAAGGGGTCCACAACCCACTTGCTTATATCGCCTTCCTGTACAGTATCGATATGTCCGTCAAAAAGGATGACATCCGGACCATCTCCAATTACCCCAATTGCATTGCCGCATTCATCAATATAAGCTTTGTCATAGTCCAGCTTTTTCATTTCTTCTATGACTCTTTTTACCGCGGCCTCCTCTTCAAACGTATAACTTTTGATTCGCAACAGGTCCCGACAAAAATTCAAAAGTTCCTCTTTTCGATCTCCAACCCGCGCTTTGATCAAATGGGCCAAATCTGTTCTTTCCATTTCCTTCCTCCTGTAAAATTTGAACTCCCGGAAAATCTTCAGACACGTCTGCCCAATGATTCCGAATTTTAATGATCACCCTTCTGTCTATTGCCGGCAAATGACAAAAAAATGGAATTCACTTTTTTACTCAAACTTCGCACAATGTCTCTCTGAGTCCAAGTTTGAGTGAAATATAAATTGTTATAAAAAATTATAGCAAAGGCCGATGATTCCGAGAAGCGCGTTTTTGCCATAGCGGCCATGCAGAATCTTCATAACACTGTGCGAGATTTCAGTTGCAATACTGTTTAAAAACAGGTATTGTAAAAATAACGGAGGACAATACGGATGGATATTCAGAATCTACGCTATTTGGTACAGATTGAGCAGATCGGCTCCATCAACCGGGCGGCCCAGTCGTTGTATGTATCGCAATCGACCCTGAGCCGTATTCTCAAGGAAGTTGAGGCACAGACCGGCATCACAATTTTCAGGCGAACCAACAAGGGCGTGATCACAACAAATGATGGGGCGCTGTTTTTGACCAAGGTGAAGAAGGTACTGGCCGATATGGAGGAATTGGACAGCCAGTACTTTGGCTGTCAGAGAACAGCGGAGATTACCCTTCTGATTGCGACGCAGCGTTGTTCCGTGGTGGTAGGAGCGTTTGTTAATTTCTACCAGAAAAACTGTGGCGAGGCAAAGCTGCTGAATCTGGCCCTTCAGGAGGAGCCCACGGAAAATATCCTGCGCCTGGTATCGAATAGAGTCTGCCATCTGGGGGTGCTCCACACTACCAACGAGCGGGAGCCGGATTTCTTGCAAATGTGCCGGAATCTGGGGTTGGAGAGCCATCTGCTGGACGAGAGTCCTGTGTGCGCCCAGGTGCGCTGCGGCCACCCATTGTCCGGACAGATTAGCATAGGCAGCAAGGCGCTGGACATATATCCCCATGTAACCTACTCGGACGAGGATATCACAAAGATCAACTATTGTTCCGATATTTTTCAGTATAACCAAAATGTGGTGGAAAAACGGATTATAGTGCAGGATCGGGGAACGCTGTTGCAGGTGATTGAGGGAACGGACGGTTATTATTTGGGCTGCGACTGGAGCCGTTACAACCTGGGGGTGACGCAGAATATTCAATATATTCCTCTGAATGATACCGGACTTACAATCAAAACATATTGGATCCGGCGCGAGGGGTACGTGCTGATGCCGCCGGAACGGTCCTTTATCGAAATACTGAGGCAATCATTTCGCATACCGGATTAATCATCTTTAAGGAGGAATACATCATGCTATCATGCGACACCCTTGCGGTAACAGCGCAGTTTTGTGCGCACAACAGCAATATAATGGCTAAAAACAGCGACCGGCCTCTGGGGGAGGCGCAACCGCTCGTATGGTTCTCACCGCAGGATCACGGAGCTGGAGAAATGGTTGCCTGCACCTATATTTCCATCCCTCAGGCCGCGCACACTTACGGGGTTCTCGGGTCAAAGCCCTACTGGATCTGGGGCTTTGAAATGGGGGTTAATGAGCGTGGCGTGGCGATCGCCAACGAGGCTCAGGGCAGCCGGGATGAAAGCGGAGAACAGTGCACCGGGCTTCTGGGGATGGATTTGCTTCGTCTGGGGCTGGAACGGGGGGCAACAGCCAGAGAGGCGATTAACGTCATAACCGGTCTGCTCGGACAATACGGGCAGCGTGGAAATGCAAGCCGTCTGTTTGAACGGCGGTATGAAAACTCATATATGGTGATGGATGCCCATGAAATCTGGATTCTGGAGACTGCGGGACGCCGGTGGATAACACGGCAGATCCACACGTATGCGGCGATCAGCAACTGTTATTCCATTGAACAGAAATTCGACATTTGCAGCAGCGACCTGGAGCAGCATGCTCGGGAGAACGGCTGGCTGTTCCCGGGAGAGCCGTTCAATTTTGCCAAAGCCTATACGCTTCCTGCATCCAGGCAGACTAATTCCGTTACGCGGTGGAGGCGTATGAATCAGTTGCTGGCTGACGAGAAGCCTCTGGATATCCCGGGGATCAGGAGGCTGATGCGAGATCACTACGAGGACGATTTATTAAAACCGCGTTTTGGGGCGGCATACGGGACGTTTTCCACCATCTGTATGCACGCCATGACTTGGGATGCATGCCAGACCACAGCATCCATGCAGCTGCTTTACCGGGCCGGCCTGGGACCTGTGGCGCGCCACGCCATGTCCCTGCCCTGCTGCTCCGTGTATCTGCCGGTATATCTGACGGGCTGGCTTCCGGCCAGCATGGAAGCGGGAGGGGAACGGTTTGAGAACAAGTCCCTGTGGTGGCTGTTTGAGCGCTTGGCGATGGGCATCAGTGCGGATTATGAGCGGTTTGCGCCCGGGGTACAGAAGGAAGCGAGGACGCTGGAAGAACAGCTGGAGCGGGAGGCGGAGCGGGCTGAGGATCAGGCAGCCACACTGCTGGGCCAGGGGAAAACAGGTCAGGCAAACGTGATTTTGAACCGGATGATGGAGTCTGCCGCAATGCAGGCGGAAGGCCTTGCTTTGCGACATTATGAAGCTGTTCGCCGGCAGCTGGAGCAGGATAGGGGCATTTGGGGGCCGCGGCGGGAGTTTTTGGTGGATTATTGCAATAAAACCGGGATAGAGCTTATATGATGTGTCTGCCGGAGATTTTAGACTGATTCAGCCTCTCAAATCCCCGGCTTTTTATGTGAAGGTATGGTGCAGCGAGTAACGGGGGAGGCGTTCAACGGACACGCCTGCCATAGAATTCCTGATATAACGTCATTTGCATTGTGGCGGCGCTATGATTTTGTTATACTGGAATTGTAAGCTTCTGCGGGGAGAGGGGGGACGAAAATGGAGTTCTGCCATATTTACCGGGAAATGCTCGAGGCGCTTCAGCAGGGTGGGCTGTATAGGGTGGCGGATGCGGCGTATCGGATTATGGACATGCCGGTGATGATTGCGGACACCTCCTATGTGGTGGCCGCGATCTGCCCGGAGACAGAAACCGGGGACCAGCAGTGGGACAGCAGCAGGATGGGGGAGCCGATTCTGGTGGAGGCGATCATCGCCTATCAGTATGACGGCCACTGGAACGCGATCCGTGAAGCGCAGGGAGCGGTTTGTATTGATTGGGGGTACTGTAAGGAACATCCCAAGTATGTGGCTCTGGTTGAGAAAGAGGGTAAGATGCTGGGCAGCATGACATTTTTAATCGGGGCGCATCCCAGAGAGGAGTGGCTTCTCCAGGTGATCAGGATCATTGCCCTGGCGGTGGGAATCACCAATCTAGTCAATATCTTCCAGCCGGAGGTCATCTGTATCGGCGGAGGCGTCAGCCAGGCCGGGCCTGCGCTTTTAAAGCCTCTGAGAGAAATCGTGGCAGCCGGGGATTACGCCCGGGACAGCAGCGCGCGCGGAGATACGCCTGGCCATGGCGGTCCCTGCTTAAGGAGCCAAAAACAGGGTTGGCATCATGGCGTTTTTGTGTTATAGTTAGGGGACACTGGGGGCCGGAGGGTGTGTATCCTGCCTATCTGCCGGAATCAGAACGAATCTTTCATTCACGTTTTTTATTCAATTTGCCGCAGGCGTCAAGGCCGCGCGGCAGTCGGTCATTCCGTCCGGTTCGGACGAAAAATCAGTTAAACGAAGATACTTAAGGTTTGGTTTAAATATCGCGGGGCCGGTTGCCTGGTGTGGGAATTGTTGTTATAATCAAAGTGTAGATAGGCGTTTGCACATGGCTTGCGGGATGAGGAGGCTGTGTGGAAAGGGGAAAACAGGGCATTCATCACGAGGATCTGGCGCTGAAAACGGCGGCTCAGTATTTTGGCGAGGAGCTGCTTCCGTTTATGGGCATAACCGGTGCGGTGGCGCTTGCGGCGCCCACGGAGACGGTGAAGCTGGAGGCGCGGAAGATGTATCAGGACTTCAATTATGTGATGAAGGATGGGCATTGGATCCATCTGGAGTTTGAGAGCGATCTCATCACGCTGGAGGATCTGCGCCGGTTTCGTGAGTATGAGGCCTCGACCAGCCGCGCCCATAAGGTGGCGGTGGTCACGTATGTGATCTGCTCTTCACAGGTGTCGGAACCTGTAACCGAGCTTGTGGAGGGGATCAACGTCTACCGGGTGGGCGTGGTCCAGATGAAGGGACAAGACGGGGATCAGCTGTTTGCGCGCCTGGAGGAAAAGCGCGCAAAGGGTGAGCGCCCCGGCAAAGCGGACCTGGTACCGCTGCTGCTGACGCCGCTGATGTCAAGCCACCTGGGGGTGAGGGAGCGGATCGCAAAAAGCCTGGAGCTTCTGCGGGAGGAAGCGGCTGCCGTGACCCAGCTGGAGATGGAAAAAATGCAGGCGGTGCTGTATACCTTTGCGGACAAGTTTTTGACGGCAAGGGAGCTGGAACAGATAAAGGAGATGATTGCGATGACGAGACTTGGTCAAATGTTAGTTGAGGATGGGATCGCCCGGGGAATCGAGCAGGGAATAGAACAGGGAATCGCCCTTACAAAGCGGGTCATCCGCCTGTCTAAAAAGGGCTGCACGCCGGATCAGATCGCCAGGGACTGCGGGATCGGGCTGCAGGAGGTGAATGATATTCTGAGGGAGGATGAGGACCTCTGATTCCCGCGATTGCAGGTAAAAGGCGAAACGGCGGCATACAGGATGTTTGCGTTGACTGTCTGCCGCTGCTTTGCTTACCGGCGCGAAGGTTGTTGAAACGGGCGGGGAAAAATGTAAAGGCAGCTTGGCCCCGCCCGTTTTGTTGTCGATAAATTTCCTGCGCGGGGGGAGAAATGGCTGAAAAACCGCGCGGGAAAATACTATTTGACGCTGTATGGAAAAGCAAGTATAATGGTGGAAGTAAGTTTTTGGGAGCGGTGAGCGCAGATGGTTGGACTGAAAATTGAGGATGTAAAGGGCTTTACCAGCAAGCTTTTTGTGAAAGAGGATTTTGATTCATTCCTGGTAAAAGAGGTGCAGATTGTCACCTTCAACAGCTTTTCCATCGACGGCCATATCCGGAAGGGATATTTTTCCGCCGAGGAGCTGGAGGAGATCGGAGACCAGGGATTTGCGCCCTGGAAGCTGCTGCGGCCGGTGTGCTTTGGACTGATCAAGGG
The DNA here is from genome assembly GCA_018380885.1 of Enterocloster asparagiformis. GTDB lineage: Bacteria > Bacillota > Clostridia > Lachnospirales > Lachnospiraceae > Enterocloster. The sequence goes on along the minus strand of JAGZSY010000011.1, from coordinate 83,584 downwards.
AAAACGGCTGCCGGGGAGCTTTCATATCGTGCTTCAGCTGCCCCAGAGCCAGGTGGAGCGCTTTGCGGCCGGAAACGGCGTGGAACCCGGGCAGATTCAGGGCATGTATTTGAATATTCGGTACGAGGATGGAGCACTCTATTGTATAACCGGGCTGTCCCTGGGCTTTTTTACGCTGGACAAGACCCTGGAGGATATGTGGGACCGCTCGGCAGAAGAATTTTTGCGCAAGCGGGGGATCGCATGTCTGCGGGAGTAGTTCTCTCCCCAAAAGGGCGCGCCGCGGCGTTTTTTTCCTGGGCTTTTAATCATATTAATACTCGGAGATGATGAGATGGCGAAATTATATTATCGGTACGGCGCAATGGGCAGTTCCAAGACGGCCAACGCGCTGATGGTGGAGTACAACTACGGTGAGCGGGGCAAGCGGGCCCTGCTGGTGAAGCCCAAGCTGGACAGCCGTGACGGGGACCATATGATCTGCTCGCGGATCGGGCTGAAGCGGGAGGGCGTCCTGCTGGAGGAGCTGACCCGGATGAGCGACGACAGGCTGCGGGAATATGACTGCATTATTCTGGACGAGGCTCAGTTTGCCACCAAGGCCCAGGTGGAATTTCTGGTGCACATTGTGGACGACCTGGAGGTGCCGGTGATCTGTTATGGGCTGCGGACCGATTTCCGCCACGAATTTTTTGAGGGCAGCAAGTGGCTGATGGCCTGGGCGGACAAGGTGGAGGAGCTGAAAACCGTCTGCTGGTGCGGGAAGGCGGCCAACTGTACCGCCAGGGTGGACCAGGACGGCAGGATGGTGCGGACCGGAGACCAGGTGCTCATGGGCGGCGACGACCGCTATGTGGCGCTGTGCCGGAAGCATTACAATCAGGGCGATTTAGGGCCGGGACTTAAATAATCCGATCAGGCGGACATAAGCGTACAGAATCGCCGGGGCGCAGGGCGGCCGGCGGACGAGACTTTTTATCAGGAGGAACTATTGGGGCAGCAGGCGGCGCGGTTTTAAAAGCGCACACGGAAAGGACGGCGGTGTATGGACAAAAAGGTACTGGCGGAGAAATTGGAGATTCTCCGGGACATGGCGGCAAAACAGGAGAATTTCCTGGAATTGACGGCGGTTCTGGACTGCCTGCGCGATGTTCAGGTGACACCGGAAGAATTGGAAGAAGTTTACAGCCGTTTGGAGCGCAAGGGAATCCGTGTGGGCACCCCGGAGGGGGACGCGGAGTTGGAACCGGAGCTGGATTTGGACGACGAGTTCGACTCCGACCTGGATACCGCAGTCCTGGGCAAGGAAACCCTTCTGGCCGGGGACGAGGAGACGGAGGACGCCGTGGTGCTGCGGGAGAAACCGTCGGGTTACAGCGGGGATGAGGAGCTGTTCGGCGAGGAACAGCCCCAGAAGGTGCTGGAGGGAGTGAGCACCGGCGATCCGATCCGGGAGTACTTAAAGGAGATCGGCGCCATCGCGCTTCTGACCCCTGAGGAGGAGGCCGACCTGGCCAAACGCAGCGCCGAGGGAGACGAGGAGGCGGGAAAGCGTCTGGTGGAAGCCAATCTGCGCCTGGTGGTATCCATCGCCAAGCGCTATACCGGCAGGGGCATGAGCTTCCTGGACCTGGTACAGGAGGGCAATATCGGGCTGATGAAGGCGGTGGAGAAGTTCGACTATGAGAAGGGCTACCGGCTGAGCACCTACGCCACCTGGTGGGTGAAGCAGGCCATCACCAGGGCTTTAGCGGACCAGGCGCGGACGATCCGCCTGCCAGTGCATATGGTGGAGGCTGTGAACAAGATCCGCCGCACCCAGCGGGAGCTGTCCGTCCAACTGGGCAGAGACCCGTCCAACCGGGAGCTGGCCGAGGCCGCCGGCATGACGGAGAAGCGGGTGGAGGAGCTGATCCAGACCTCAGGGGATACGGTGTCTCTGGAAACCCCGGTGGGGGATGAGGACGGCTCCAGCCTGGGAGATTTCGTGGCGGACAACGCGGGGGATTCCACAGAGGACCAGGCGGAGAACGTGCTGCTGCGGGAGGAGATCGACAGCATGCTACAGGGGCTTAACGAGCGGGAACGCCAGGTGATCAAGCTGCGCTTTGGCCTGGAGAACGGCAAGCCGCTGACGCTGGAGGAAGTGGGCAGGCAGTTCAATGTGACCAGGGAGCGCATCCGCCAGATCGAGACGGCCGCACTCCGCAAGCTGCGCAATCCCGTCAGAAGCAAGAAGGTCCGGGATTTTCTGCCGTAGCGGGGGAGGGAAGAGCCAGTGAAAATAATTAATCAGGAATCGGCGGAGAGCATACCGGTCTCGGTGCTGCCGCTGAGGGAAATCGCCGGATTTCCGGTCCGGCCGGGACTGTACGACATGAACGGCGCCACGCTGCTTCAGGACGGGGTGAATTTTACGGTGCACACCCATTCCGGGACCGCCTGCGAGCTGCTGCTGTTTAAGCGCGGGGAGAAGGAACCCTTCGCTGTGCTTCCCTTTCCCGAAGAATATAAGATCGGCAATGTGTACTCCATGATTGTCTTTGGGCTGGATATCGGGGAATTTGAGTATGCCTACCGGGTGGACGGGCCTTTTGATCCCGGGGCAGGGCTTCTGTTTGACCGCAGCAGGATTCTTCTGGACCCCTACGCCAAGGCGGTGACCGGGCAGAGCGTGTGGGGCGAGAAGCAGGAGCCGGGCCATACATATCGGGCCAGAGTGGTGAAAAATAATTTTGACTGGGGCGACATGCCCCAGTCCGGCCGGGAGATGAGCGACCTGGTGATCTACGAGCTCCATGTGCGGGGCTTCACCCGGCATGGCTCCTCCGGCGTGGTCCACCCCGGCACCTTCGCCGGGCTTATGGAAAAAATCCCCTATTTAAAACGCCTGGGAGTAAACGCCGTGGAGTTGATGCCTGTGTTTGAGTTCGATGAGACCATGGGCGGCCGGGAGGTGGACGGGCGCAAGCTGTTGGACTACTGGGGATACAACACGGTAAGCTTTTTTGCGCCCAACACCAGCTACACAGCCGCCCTGGAGTACAACCGGGAGGGGCTGGAGCTCAAGAATCTGATCCGCACCCTGCACGAGAACGGGATTGAAGTGATCCTGGACGTGGTGTTCAACCACACCGCGGAGGGGAATGAGCAGGGGCCGGTGATCTCCTTCAAGGGGTTTGACAACAACATCTATTACATGCTGACGCCGGACGGTTATTATTACAATTTCAGCGGCTGCGGCAACACCTTAAACTGCAACCATCCCATTGTGCAGCAGATGATCGTGGAATGCCTGCGGTATTGGACCGTGGATTACCGGGTGGACGGCTTCCGCTTTGACCTGGCAAGCATTCTGGGGCGCAACGAGGACGGCTCGCCCATGAACAATCCGCCTCTGCTGCAGCGCCTGGCCTTTGATCCCATTCTGGGCAACGTCAAGCTCATCGCCGAGGCCTGGGATGCGGGCGGGCTCTACCAGGTGGGCACATTTCCGGCCTGGAAACGCTGGGCCGAGTGGAACGGCAAATACCGGGACGCGCTGCGGGAATTTCTCAAGGGCGGGACTTGGGCCGCTGGCGAGGCGGCCAGGCGGATCGCCGGTTCCGGAGACCTCTACAACGGCCACTATGCGGGGTATAATTCCTCCGTGAACTTCATCACCTGCCATGACGGCTTCACGCTCTACGATCTGTACGCGTACAATGAGAAGCACAATGAGGCCAACGGGTGGGGGAATACGGACGGCACCGATGACAACCGCAGCTGGAACTGCGGCGCGGAGGGGCCCACAGAGGACCAGGAGGTGCTCGCGCTGCGTTTTCGCATGATACGCAACGCCTGCGCGGTGCTGATGTGCAGCCGCGGCACGCCCATGTTCTTTGCCGGGGATGAGTTCGGCAACAGCCAGATGGGCAACAACAACGCCTACTGCCAGGACGATGAGATATCATGGCTGAATTGGAAACAATTGGAAGATAATCGGGACCTGTTTGACTTTTTCCGCTTTATGATCCGGTTTCGCATGAACCATCCGGTGATCCGCAGGGAACTGCCCGGCTCTGTCTGCGGCCTGCCTGCGCTGCGGGTGTACGGGGAGGGAAACGAAGGGCAGGTGAGCGATCAGACTGCCACGCTGGGGGTGCTCTACGCCGGCTATGATCAGAAGCGCGGCCGGGACGACATCGTTTATATGTCCGTCAACGTCTACTGGGAGGACGTAAGCATCCGCCTGCCGGAGCTGCCCAAGTACCTGTCCTGGTATGTGACCGTGGATACGTCGGGGGACGGGAAAAGCCGGTTCTGCTACCGCTGCGGAGAGCGAAGCAGGGTGGAGGGAACCTATTTGATGAGGCCGCGTTCCGTGGCCGTATTCACGGTGATCAACAATCAGGGAAATTGAATAAAAGATTATTAGCACTCGATTAAAATGAGTGCTAATTTTTTATTGACTTTTTCTTTATATGGTACTAAAATGTAGAATAAAGGGTTCCGGCAGCGGGACCGCGAACAAGAATGAAAAGAAAGAGGCGTATAAAATATGGCTAAAAAAGGCAGTTTATCCATTACCAGCGAGAACATATTCCCGGTTATCAAAAAGTGGCTGTATTCAGATCACGATATTTTCTACCGCGAGTTGGTCAGCAACGGCTGCGACGCGATCACCAAGCTGAAAAAGCTGGAGCTGATCGGCGAATATGAGAAGCCCGAGGATGTGGACTACAAGATCCAGGTTACCGTCAATCCCAACGAAAAGACCATCAAGGTCACGGACAACGGCCTGGGCATGACTGAGGACGAGATCGATAAATATATCAACCAGATCGCATTTTCAGGCGTTCAGGATTTCCTGGAGAAATATAAGGACAAGGCCAATGAGGACCAGATCATCGGACATTTCGGACTGGGCTTTTACTCCGCCTTTATGGTGGCCGACAAGGTGACCATCGACACCCGTTCCTACCAGAAGGATGCCAAGCCCGTCCACTGGGAGTCCGAGGGCGGCATCGACTTTGAGATGGCCGAGGGGGAGAAGGCAGAGGTGGGCACCACCATCACCCTGTATCTGAACGAGGACAGCAATGAGTTCTGCAACGAGTACCGGGCCAGGGAGGTGCTGGACAAATACTGCGCATTCATGCCGGTGCCGATTTTCCTGGACAACGAGACGGCGGAACCCCAGTACGAGACCATCGAGAAGGACGAGCTGACGGACAAGGACACCATTGTGGAGACCGTGGTGGAGCCGGCTAAGACAGAGGAGAAGGAAAATGAGGACGGCACCAAGGAAACGGTCGAGGTGGAGCCCTCCCGGGAGAAATATAAGATCCTGAAGCGCCCGGTGGCCTTAAACGATGTGAGCCCGCTTTGGAACAAGCACCCCAACGAGTGCACCGCCGAGGACTACAAGGCGTTTTACCGCAAGGTATTTATGGATTACAAGGAGCCCCTGTTCTGGATTCACCTGAATATGGACTACCCCTTCAACTTAAAGGGTATTTTGTACTTCCCCAAGATCAACATGGAGTACGACAGCCTGGAGGGCACCATCAAGCTGTACAACAACCAGGTGTTTATCGCGGACAACATCAAAGAGGTGATTCCGGAGTTCCTCATGCTGTTAAAGGGCGTGATCGACTGCCCGGATCTGCCGCTCAACGTGTCCAGAAGCGCGCTCCAGAACGACGGCTTTGTGAAGAAGATTTCCGACTACATTACCAAGAAGGTGGCGGACAAGCTGTCCGGCATGTGCAAGACCGACCGGGAAAATTATGAAAAATACTGGGATGATATTGCACCTTTCATCAAATTCGGTTATATTAAGGATGAGAAATTTGCAGAGAAGATGGGAGACTACATCCTGTTCAAGAATCTGGACGGAAAGTACCTGACCTTTACGGACTGCCTGGAGGAGAACAAGGAGAAGCACGAGAACACGATTTTCTATGTGACCAATGAAAAGGAGCAGAGCCAGTACATCAACCTGTTCCGCGAGGAGGGCATCGACGCGGTGCTTCTTCCCCACAACATCGACAGCCCCTTCATCAGCCATATGGAGCAGAAGCACGAGGGCGTGAAGTTCTTGCGCATCGACACGGACTTAAACGCCGCCTTCAAGGAGGAAGTGAAGGAGGACGACGAGGAGTTCAAGAAGAGCTCAGAGGAGCTGACCGAGCTGTTTAAGAAGGCGTTATCCAACGACAAGCTGGACATCAAGGTGGAGAAGATGAAGAACGAGGGAGTTGCCTCCATGATCACGGTCAGCGAGGAAACCCGCCGGATGCAGGATATGATGAAGATGTACAGCATGGGCGGGATGGATCCGTCGATGTTCGGGGGCACTGGGGAGACGCTGGTCCTTAACGCCAACCACCCGCTGGTTAAATATGTCCTGAACAACAAGGAGAGCCAGAACACAGACAAGATCTGTGAGCAGCTCTACGATCTTGCCAGCTTAAGCCATGGTCCGCTGTCTCCGGAGCGCATGACGAAATTCGTGGCCCGCAGCAATGAGATCATGTTGATTATGGCGGGTGAGAAGGCGGAATAATCCCCTGAAGCTGCAGTTCCCTGAATGGAAAGTAGGAGGATTTACGGGGATGAAAGAAGAATACAAGAACGATGAATTCCTGGCGGCGCTGGATGCGGCGGGAGCCGATGTGGACGGCGCGCTGAACCGGTTTATGGGAAAGGTTTTCCTGTACGAGAAATTTATGAAAAAATTTCTGGACGACAGGTCCTACCCCGATATGCTGGACTGTCTGGCCGGCCATGATTTGGAGGAGGCGTTCCGTCAGGCCCATACCTTAAAGGGCGTGGCGGGTAACCTGGGAATTAACAATCTGCTGGCCGTGCTGGTACCCATGGTAGAAGCGCTGCGCGCCGGCCACGAACCCTCCGAAGAACAGGTGAATGCCTGCAAGGTGGAGTATGAAAAGATTGTAAATATCATCAAAGAATACAGAAGCGAATGACGAGACGCGGTGCTGCGAATGCGGCACCGCGCGTTTTTTGTTGAATGCAATGGGCCGCCGGAGCGGACTTAAGGGGAATTGCCTGTCCGGCCGGGAGCGGCGGAGGTATCCGCATTTAAGGACAGGAACCTGCATATACTGTTAGGGAATCGCAAGAACAATGACGCGGAGGAACGCGATGCAATATTTGGAAGTTTATTTTAAAAATATGGAAGAGATGGTAGATTTTGTGCGCCGGGCCAACGGCGTGGAGGCGGATGTGGACCTTCAGTTCGGCCATATTCTGGTGGATGCGAAGTCCATTCAGGGCGTGCTGGCTATGGGCTGCGGCTGTCATGCCCGGGCGGTGATCCACTCCTCGGATCCGGAGGATATCAGGAGGCTGGAGGCTGGAGCCTGAGAAAAGAATCCCAAATCCGCCGCAGGGTCCGCTTGACATCTGTACCTATCATGATATAATAAGTAGTAATGAATACTACATGTTATAAAGACATGTTAAAAAGTGGAGGTATCCTTGCCGAAAGACAAGGATGCTTCGGGTTTGGAGGAAGCTTATTATGACCTACAAAATCATCGGGGACAGTTGTCTGGATTTGACGGAGGAGCTGAAGCGGGATTCGCGCTTTCAGATAGTGCCGCTGACACTCCAGGTGGGAAGCGCCCAGATAGTGGATGACGAGACGTTTGACCAGAAAAAATTCCTGGGGCTGGTAAAGGCCTGTCCGGAATGCCCCAAGACGGCCTGCCCGTCGCCGGAGACTTACAAGGAGGCCTATGAGCGGGCGGAGGCGGAAGCGGTGTTTGTCATCACCCTGTCCGGCCATTTAAGCGGTTCCAACAATTCGGCGGTCTTGGCGAAGCGGCTGTTCGAGGAAGAGCGGGCTGAGAAGCAGATTGCGGACGGCAAGCGCGTGGAGGTGATCGATTCCCTCTCGGCCTCCGCGGGACAGCTGAATATCGCCCTGTACATCCAGGGGCTCTGCGAGGCGGGACTGGAGTTTGACGAGGTGGTGGAGCGTACCCTGGAGTTCCGGGACAGAATGCACACGTACTTTGTGCTGGAAACGCTGGACGCTCTGCGCAAGAACGGCCGCCTTTCCGGCCTGCAGGCGTTTTTTGCCACCGCGCTGAACATTAAGCCGGTGATGGGAGCGGACAAGGGCACCATTATCAAGCTGGACCAGGCCAGGGGAATCAACAAGGGGCTTCAGCGTATGTGCGATATCGCAGTCCAGGAGGCTGGTAACAGCTCGGACAAGGTGGCGGTGATCGCTCACTGCAACAACGCCCAGCGGGCGGATTACGTGAAGGCGGAGCTCTCAAAGCGGGCTGCGTTCAAGGATATTGTGATCACGGAGACAGCCGGGGTGGCCACGGTGTACGCCGGCGACGGCGGGATCGTGCTGGCGATCTGATGAGTTAAAAAAACATAGCGGGGCAGTAGCCCGCGGGCATAACCCGCGGTCCATTGCAGTCAAACAAACATAATTGTGCCAAACCGCAGCGGAGTGCGCGGCTTGGCACAATGGCGTTTTAATGGTATGATAAGAGTATTGTTCACAGCAGCGCGCTTTCAGGCCGGACTGTGAACTGCGGATAGCCGGGCCCGGTAAGGGCTCTTGTGCCAGGCGGCCAGGCGCGGCGTCCGCGCCCTGACAGAGAATAAACGTGATCGAGGTGGACAGATGAACAGGACGGGATGGGCGGCCGCGCTGGCGGCGCTGCTGGGGATCGCATTGGCCGGTGTGATCGGCTACATGGTATGGCACGGCGCAGGACACTCCTACCAGGCGGTGGAGACGCAGGCTGCGGCCGGCAAGGACGGCACCGACGCGCCGGAAGGCGGAAGCGCCGCGGCGGACAGCGGGCAGAGCGCCCCGGGGGGCCAGGGTTTTGGCCAGGGAGAGCAGGGGACAGGAGCCGGATCGAACCAGGAAGGGCCAGGCGGCGGGCCGGCGGACAGCCCTGGAGCCGGCGGGGATGACACGGCAGGCCAGGCCGCCGTTGAAGCTGATGAGACACAGGATGAGACCGTACGTCTGGTGTTCGGCGGCGACGTACTTCTGTCTGACCACGTGCTGAACGCCTACAACAAGACCGGTGATATCACCGGCGTGCTGGACGACGGGCTGCGGGAGGTGATCGGGAACAGCGACATTTTCATGGTCAACCAGGAATTCCCCTTCAGCGACAGGGGGACCGCGGCGGCGGATAAACAGTATACCTTTCGTTTGCCGCCCCAAAAGGTGTCTATTCTGAACGAGATGGGCATCGACATCGTGACCCTGGCCAACAACCACGCCCTGGACTTTGGCACAGACGCCCTGGTGGACACCCTGGATACCCTGGACGGAGCCGGGATTCCCCATGTGGGCGCTGGGCGGAACTTAGACGAGGCCAAGGAGCCGGTGATCCTCACGGCAAAGGGCAAAACCATCGGCTTCCTGGGCGCGTCCCGGGTGATACCGGAGGGCTCTTGGAACGCCTCGTCCACCAGGCCGGGCATGCTGACCACCTACGATCCTGCGGCCCTGGTGGAGCAGATCAGGGCCCTCAGGGAGCGCTGCGATTACCTGGTGGTCTATGTGCACTGGGGAATTGAGCGGGATGAGCGCCCCCAGGATTACCAGCGGGCTTTGGGCCAGCAGTACATTGACGCGGGGGCGGACCTGGTGGTGGGGGCCCACCCACATGTGCTCCAGGGCCTGGAATATTACAAGGGAAAGCCCATTGTGTACAGCCTGGGCAACTTGGTGTTCGGCAGCAGCATCCCCAGGACCGCCCTGCTCGAGGTGGACTGGGACGGTGAGAATACCGCCCTGCGCCTGGTGCCCGCCACATCGGCCGGTGGCTACACGAGGGTGGTGACGGACGAGGCCAAAAAGCAGGAATTTTACCAGTATATGACGGATATCTCCTACGGTGTCAGCGTTACCGGGGACGGAGTCAGCCGGCAGCAGTAAAACAGCCGGGGAAGCGGTTTGCTTCCCCGGCTGTTGCCGTTTTAGGCGGTAATTCAGCTCTGCCCGTTCTGGCTCTGATTGTAACGCAGCTCCAAAAACTGTGCGTAATTTTTCTGGTAAAGCTTGTCCAGGTCATCGGAGTACCCGGCGATCGCCCTGGAGCAGTAGCTGGACAGGGCCCGGATCACTTCGTCGGCCTGCTGCTCATTCTTGACCGTGATTTCCCGCTGCTTGTGGTCTGCAAAGGAAATATTGACCCCATAGGTCTTTCCTGTGGGGATCCCGTTGTAACGGTGGCTGGTAATCCGCTTGTACATCCATACCACGTGATCCGGGATATCCATGTAGTAGCCGGAGCCGTTAACCAGCATAAACAGGTAGTTCCGGTCGATTTGCAGGCCGTGGATCTCCTCTGTGTGGGACAGGAAATCGCGCACGCGCTCATCGGAGCGGGAGTCCGGGGCGGACTTTAAGAACCTACGGACCGCCCGCTCGTACCCGGTCATTCCGTTGTAAAGGAAAAGCATCCCCAGGCCGGTTGCGAGCACGCCGATGATGAACACTCCCCACATGGTGGCGGTGTTCATGCCTGAGACCTGGCCGATCACCACATAGTAGGGCAGCACGCACTCTTTGGCTTCGTCGTTTAACTTGTTCCAGTCAAAAAAATCGTGGTAATATTGCAGGCTCTTGGAGGGCAGCTTCTCGATGGTGCCGGTCACCTCGAACTGGAAGGGCTCCAGTTCCTCCACGCCTATTTTTTCGTCCAGAAAATCAAAGGAGGCGTCCATCAGCGCGTCCGCCTTTTTCAAATCTCCAGCCTGGGCTTTCAGGGCCATATAGTGGTAGCCGCCGGCATCGATCACATACTCCCGGGACTTGACGGAATGCGTCTTGGACGACACTGTTTCGGAATATGCGCCGTAAATCCCATAAATAGTGGTGCGCACATATTTCCCGTTGATATCCCCCTCATAGTCCAGCTCGTCTAAGGACACCGGCTGGCTGAACGCCCTGGTGAACAGGGATTTACCGGAATTGCCCAGCGTAAAAATTCCAATTCCCAAAAACAACACGATTAAAAACCAAGTTGACTTCAAACCTTTGTACTTTGACATACGAATCCCCCTTTACGCGTATGGCGGCAGGCGTTGGTCCGGCCAAAAACACCAAATTCCACCAAATTTCAACCTCTACCTGTATTTAACCATATCTCCCAAGTTCTGTCAAACGTCTTATCCGCAAATTCCGATATAAAAAGGCGCCCGGCAGGCGGGCGGGAAAAGGGCGCGTTGGAGGGAAGCGTATGCGGGGGAGGGCAGAAGCGCATACGAAAAGGCCCCTTGCGGGCGGATGCGAACGCGCCGCAAGGGGCCTCCTTAAGATTTGCTCGGGCCGGCGAAACGCCTGCGCCCGCGTCGTGTGCGCGGGGCTTAAAAACGCACGATCAGTTTTCCATCCCGCTCCCTCTCGGCCGCCTCCTCCAGGATGGACTTTGTGGATCTGGTGCCGATTCTCACGGTTCCGGTGGCCAGCACGGCAAGAGCCTGATCCAGGGTCTTTACGCCGCCCGCCGACTTTACCATGATATGGGGGCTCACCGATGCGCGCATGATCTTCAGATCCTCAATCTTTGATCCGGTGGGCGCATAGCCGGTGGACGTCTTGACGAAATCCACCCCGGCCTTCTCCGCGATGCGGCAGGCCTGCTCGATCTGCTCCGGCGTCAGATAGTGGTTCTCAAAAATCACCTTCAGCAGCGCGCCGCGCTCATGGGCTGCTGCTGCGACTTTTGTCAGCTCGTCCAGCACGTAGTCGAATTCGCCGGATAAAAATCTGGCGTAGTTCATCACCACGTCCACCTCCACAGCGCCCTTTTCAATGGCGTCAATGGTCTCAAAAACCTTGGACTCCGTGGTGGCGGTGCCGTGGGGGAAGGCTGCCACGGTGGTAACCAGCACGTCGCTGCCGGCCAGCTCACGGGTCACGATGGGCAGGTCCGAGGGACGCACGCACACGGAAACACAGTGGTATTCCCGGGCCAAAGCGCAGCCCTCAACCAGCTCTGCGGTGGTGATGTCCGGCCGCAGCAGCGAGTGGTCGATGGTGCCTGCGATCTCCCTCACAGTGATGGGGTCCCCGTCATGAAACATTTTTACATTTGATAATCCCATAGCGCCCTCCTTTAATACGGGTTGAAATTGCCTTCAGCCATCTGCTTCATGTCAAATACCTTTTGCAGGTATTCCATCTCGCAGGAGCCGTCGAACTTGGTGCCGCCGGCAAACCAGGGAGTGGCCTTCTCCTCCCAGATCTGGTTGGCGTGGGTTTCGCCCAGTTTCTTCATGTAGGCGTCGATATCATCGGTCTTGACGATGAGGATGGAGTAGTTCTTCCACATGTACACGATGCACTCCTCGGCCCCGGCCTCCTTTAAGGCGTCTAACTGGCCTCTGTAGGTCTCGCTGGTCGGGCAGTTCATGTGCATGTCGATGTAGTCCTGCACGTGCTCCGGTTTCAGTTCATTGATCATCACATAGCGTTTTCCCATGGTATTATTCTCCTTCTTCTAAAAGCTCTTCTCTCGGCGATCCGTCGCAGGTGGTCATCTCAAATCCCAGCAGGCGGGCCAGCGTGGGCGCCTGGTCGATGACGCGGCCCTGGGGCAGGTCCACCGTGCGCTTGCTGTACGGGTTATAGAGGAAATAGGTGGGCTGCACGCCCTTGTAGGGCTCGTGGCCGTGGGTGGCGATGCTGGAACGGTAGCTGGCGTTGTTGGTCTCCTGTACCAGCTCGGCGTTGAAGTCCGAGGAGAAGGAGGCATCGCCGAAGGATTCCAGCACATAGTCGAACTCTCCGTCCAGGTGATATTTTTCCTTTACCTCCTCGCGGGTGTAGAACTTCTCTATGTTCAGTTCGTCGGCGTGTTCCTTCAGCAGGGAGATCACCTTCCCGGCTACCTCGGGGTCATGGTTCTTGATGTAGAGATGGCCGGACAGGGAGCAGGTGTGGAAATAAGCGGTCCAGTCCGCCAGCCCTCCGTTCCCGTCCACAGTGATAAAGCCGTGGTCCCGCAGGAACCGGTTGATGGAGTACACTCTGCGGATATCCAGATGGCCGTGGTCGCTGGTCACGTTGATGATGGTGCGGTTTTCCAGTCCCTGGGCCTTCAGCGCTTTTAAGATGCGGGCAAAGCCCTTGTCCAGGTATTCATAGCCGGTCCACAGCTCCTTGCTGAACACGCCGTAGTTGTGCCGCAGATAGTCGATGCAGACCAGGTGGATGTACATCACATCGGGCTGGTATTGGTTGATCAGATACTCGGCGGTGTCAAAGCAGAGCTGATCGCCCTTGTAGTATTTATGGAGCTTAAAGGAATCCTTGATATAGGGGTAAACCTCGTCGAAGAAACCGGGCTTGGAGCGCTGACGGATGATCTCCTGTTCGTTTTCCGGGATCACGTGGATGCCGGCCCGGTGGATATTCCACTCCGCGTCGTCGCCCAGGGTCAGGGGCCAGTAGACCTCTGCCGCCGTGTAGCCGTGCTTTCTGGCTTCCTGAATCAGCGTGGGCACCTTTACGTCCGTGGCCTTCTCAAACCACTCCGGCTCCATGTTGCCGGGATCAAAGTGTTCGTTGCCGATCACGCCGTGGGTTCCGGGATAGCAGCCTGTGCTGATGGAGGTGTGAATCGAGTGGGTGTAGCTGGGGTATGTGGTGAGGTTGCGCCTTATAATGGAGGAATGTTCCAAAAGCTTCCCCATGTGCGGCATGGTTTTGATGATTTCCAGATCCTCGGTCACCATCGAGTCGATGGAGATCACAATGAGTTTTCTCTTTTCCATAATTCATCGCCTTTCTATAAGAATAAATTTCTGGTTTCTGTGCGAAAAATTTACATACAGATTTTCATATATTTTTCATATAATTGAGAAAATTCAGAAAAATCCCTATGAAAAATTTCTGCACATTCCTTAATGCGGAGTATAGCACAAACAGCCAGGTAGTTCAAGAGGATAATCTGCATCTTGAATAAACTTTGAACAAATTTACGAAGAATATGAAAATTTTCTTGTGCATAGATCACAATAAAGGTGTGAAAAGATGGGGCACTTTGCGCATTGAAATTTTTCACATAAAAAAATATAATGAAAATGCGAACAGAAAAAACCCGATAAAAGACCTGAAAATTTTCATAAAAACAACTGTACAAATTTTCAAGGATCTGCTATACCTGTCTTAGATAACAACTTTTATGAGAACAACGGGAAAGGGAGACAGAAATGACGCTAAAGGAAATTTCAGAAAAGACAGGTTTTTCGATCACAACCATATCCCGGGTGATGAACCGGACCGGCTATGTGAACGACGAAACCTACCGGAAGATTATGCAGGCCGCTGAGGCGGGCGGGTATTTTCAGAAGAAAAAGAACTCTGCGCTGAACAACAATATTGTGGGAGTGGTCGTACCGGACCTGTCCAATCCCTTCTTTGCGGCGGTCATCAAGGGAATCAAAGAGGTGACCGAGAGCATGCACAAGGAAGTGGTCATTATGGACACCAGCGAGGACTTCAACAAGGAGAAACGGGCGCTGGCCCTGATGCAGAGCCTGAAGCTGTGCGGGCTGATTATCACGCCGGTTTCCGACTACGGACAGGGCGGGGATGAGATCGAGAAAACGCTGACGGACTTAAACGTGCCCGTGGTTCTGGTAGACCGGGACGTGAAGAATTCCGCCTTTGACGGCGTGTTTATCAACAATACCCAGGGGGCCTTTGAGATCACCTCCTATCTGATACAGAAGGGCTACTCGCGGATTGCCATTATCAGCGGACCAAGGTATTCCAAGCCGGGCAGAGAGCGGCTCAAGGGATATAAAAATGCTTTGGAAAAATATGGAATTACGCCGGATGAAAAACTGATTTTTGAGGGTGACTTCAGCCTGGAAAGCGGATACGCGCTGACCGAGCGGCTGCTGGAGCTGCCGGAGCTTCCGCAGGCGGTGTTCAGTTGCAATAACCTGATGACCATGGGCTGCGTCAAGGCCCTGGCCACGCACAAGGTGAAGATCGGCAAGGACATCCAGGTGGCTGGCTTTGACAAGCCGGAGCTGATCGACCAGGTGATGGACTTAAAGCTGGCCGTAGTGGACCGTCCCACGGTTGAGATGGGGCGCACGGCCGCGGAGATCCTGCTACAGAAGCCCAAACTTCCTGAGAGCAGCGTGATCCGTTCCGGAATCAGAGTGAATTTGATGCCGAAATTGAAGGTATACGAATAGAAGAGAAAGGAAGAGACGACGTGAGCAAAGTGATGGTATTGGGGAGCTTTGTGGTGGATCTGATGGCCAGATCGCCGCATTTTCCGGAAAAAGGAGAAACGGTAAAGAGCAGCTTTTTTAAGATGGGACCAGGCGGAAAGGGATTTAACCAGGCGGTGGCGGCTAGCAGGGCGGGAGCGGATTTGAGCGCCGCCATCAAGCTGGGCCGGGATGAATTCGCCCAGGTGGCCTTAAACTGGATGGACAGGGACGGAATGGACAAGTCCAATGTCTGTTTCAGCGAGACGGTTCCCACCGGAGCGGCGCTGATCATGGTGGACGACAGCACGGGGCAGAACATGATTTCCGTGTTCCTGGGCGCCAGCGACGACTTTAATGAGAAGGATCTGGAGCGTCTGTACCCTGAGATCGAGGCCTGCGACTACCTGCTGCTCCAGCTGGAAATCAACCAGTGGGCCTTGGAACGGGTGGTCGCGTTCGCCAGGGAAAAGGGCGTCAAGGTCATCCTGAACCCGGCCCCTGCGGCCAAGCTGCCCGAAGCGCTGTTTGACGGTCTGTACGCGGTGATTCCCAACGAGGTGGAAGCCAAGCTGATCACCGGGATACCGGTAAAGGAAGCGGGCTGCGAGGAGGCGGCCAAATGGTTCTTTGACCGCGGCGTGCAGAATGTGGTCATCACCCTGGGCGGGGACGGAGTGTTTGTCAGCGACGGCGCACAGAGCCGCAGAGTTGCGGTTTACGCTTCCACCAAGGCTGTGGATACCACCGGAGCCGGCGACGCGTTCTGCGGCGGATTCCTGGCCGCTCTGGGCGAGGGCAGGGACGTGTTTGAGGCCGTGGAGTTCGGCAACGTGGTGGGGAACCTGGCCGTGCGTAAGATCGGAACGTCGCCGGCCATGCCGACGAGAGCGGAAATCGATGCATTTTTAAATTCGGAGGAGAGCCGCAGATAAGCGGGGGTTACCGGATATACAGCGATAGAAAACGGAGGGGCAATTATGGGATCAATTAGACTGGAACACATTAATAAAACCTACGGAAAAGACGTGATCATCCCGGATCTGAATCTGGAGATCGAGGACGGGTCCTTCACCGTGCTGGTAGGGCCGTCCGGATGTGGAAAATCCACCACGCTGCGCATGATCGCAGGCCTGGAAACGCCCACCTCGGGCCGCATTTTCATCGACGATACGGATATCGGCGTGCTGCCTCCGGGCAAACGCGACATCGCCATGGTTTTTCAGAACTACGCCTTGTACCCGACCATGACGGTCCGCCAGAACATTGAATTCGGGCTGGAAAATAAGAAGATTCCCAAGGAAGAGCGCAGGAAAATGGTGGAGGAGATCAGCGAGACCGTGGGTCTGACCCCCTATCTGGACCGGAAGCCGTCCAAGCTTTCCGGCGGCCAGAGACAGCGTGTGGCGCTGGCCCGGGCCATGGTGAAAAAGCCCAAGGTATTTCTGATGGACGAGCCGCTGTCAAACCTGGACGCCAAGCTGAGAAGCCAGATGCGCGTGGAGCTGATCCAGATGCACGAGCGCCTGAAAACCACCTTCGTCTACGTGACCCACGACCAGGTTGAGGCCATGTCCATGGGCGACAACATTATCCTGATGGATAAGGGCATAATCATGCAGCGCAGCGCGCCCACGGTCATGTACCAGGACCCGCAGAACGTCTACACGGCCAGGTTTATCGGCACGCCGCCCATGAACATTTTGCAGGGAGCCCTGGAGGGCGGATTCCAGCTGGGCTTCAGGCCGGAGCGCGTGCTGTTCGAGTGTCCTGAGGATGAGCCTTCCTTCAAGCTGAACGTCCATGTGGTGACCAAGGAGAATCTGGGTGCCGAGTGTATTTACTCCATGACCTGCGATTTCGGGGATATCAGCGTGAAATCCCAGGACGACGTGATGGAGCGGGATGTGACGGTCTATGTGAAATACAGCAACCTTTACATATTCGACGCGGATTCCAACCGGGCGCCCTTCGATGAAGGGGTTACGCGGCAGGTGGAGGCAATCAGCGCCGGCGTGAGAGAGGGGCGGTGATCAGATGGCTAAGACAAAGGAGAAGTTCCACGACCCCAATCAGCAGAAATTCGCCAACATCAAGGGCTTTTCCCTGGTGGCTCCGGCTGTGTTCCTGATCTCGCTGTTTACGGTCTACCCCATTATCTTCACCCTGTACTGGGCCTTCCACTCCGGCAACCTGATCTCGCCGGACAGCAAATACGTGGGTATGAACAATTTCCGTTACCTGTTCTCCACGCCCAGCTTCATCAAGGTGCTGATGAACACGGTGTTCTACAGCGTGATCGTGGTGGTACTGACCATCGCGGTGGCGACGCTGTTAGCTGTGTGGCTCAACGGCAAGCTGCATAAGAAATTCAATGGGTTTGTGCAGGCGGTTATCTTTACGCCTCACATTATCTCCCTGGTATCCGTGTCCATGGTGTTTTTGTGGCTGTTCGACTCCCAAGTGGGTTTCTTAAACTCCATCATCACCGCCATCGGATTCAAGGCGTTCCCCTTCTTCACCAGCCCGAGAACCGCGCTGTTTTCCCTGGTTCTGGTCATGGTGTGGAAGCAGGCCGGGTACTACACCCTGCTCATCATGGCGGCCCTTCAGGGCGTGCCCCAGGAGATTTACGAGGCGGCCTCCATCGACGATGCGCCCGCCTACAAAACGTTTTTCAGAATCACCCTGCCGATGATTTCGCCCACGCTGTTCTTTGTGTCCATCACAGCGACGATCTCATCCTTCCAGATATTTGACGCGGTGAACCTGATCACCGGCGGAGGTCCCTTAAACTCCACCAACACGCTGGTCTACTATATTTACGAGCAGACCTACAAGTTCGGCAAGCTGGGCACGGGAAGCGCGGCGAGCCTGCTGCTGCTGATCCTGGTTGGTGTTCTCACGTTCCTGTATTTCAAGGTGCTGGAGAAACGTGTGCATTATCAATAGAGGGAGGTTAAGTTATGAATAACGGGGCTAAAAATATCGTCACCCGGGTGATAGACGTGGTCATGAAATGCCTTCTGGTGGTGATCATGGTATTTCCCTTTTACTGGATGGTGATCACGGCGTTCAAGACGCAGAAGGAATCCATGATCTTTCCGCCCACGCTGATTCCCAACCAGATCACCTTTGAGAGCTTCAGCACGGTGATGCAGAAGATTCCCTTCGGCCTGTTCTTCAAGAACTCGCTGATCATTGCGCTGAGCGTGGTGCTGCTGCAGTTTGTGGTGGTGGTGCCGGCGGCGTACGGCTTTGCCAAGTACAATTTCCGGTGCAAAAACCTGTTCTTTGCCTTTGTACTTCTGGGCTTTATGCTTCCACAGCAGATCACCTTTGCGCCGTCCTACCTGATGTTCAACAAGGTGGGGCTGTTAAACAGCTACGCTCCCATGATCATTCCCTTCATCGGAAATGCCTTCGGCATATTCCTGCTGCGGCAGTATTTCCTGCAGATACCTCAGGAGATCATCGAGGCCGCCAGGCTGGACGACGCCAGCGAGTGGAAGATCATTGTGCGGATTATGATTCCCATGGCCCGCACGGCCATATCCTCCATCGGCCTTCTGAGTTTCATCTCTTCCTGGAACTCCTATTTCTGGCCGTTGGTCATGACCAGCAACAACACCTACCGGACGCTGCCCATCGGAGTCACGCTTCTGACCGGCTCCGAGGGAGCCAGCCAGTGGCCCATCGTGATGGCGGGCAACCTGATGATGGTGCTTCCGATCCTGGTGGTCTACGGCTTTGCCAGCGGCAAGATCCGCAAGGCGTTTGTTTACTCGGGGATTAAATAAGTAGAATCGTATCTGTGAGGGTACTGAACAAGCAGTTACGTAGAATCTATATAATTTTAAAGAGGAGGATTACAAAATGAAGAAAAGGAATTTAAGAGCAGCGGCTATGATGATGACAGCGGCCATGTGCGCAGGTATGCTGGCTGGCTGCGGCGGCGGAAAGACGGAGACTCCGGCAGCCACACCGGCACCGGCGGCAGGCGGCGAGACCACCCAGGCCGAGCAGGCGGGGGACACCCAGGCCGCGGGCGGAGAGGACCGCATCCAGGTTTCCTTCTGGGAGGGCTTAAAGGGCTCCCATCTGGAGAATATTGAGAAGATCGTAAACGACTACAACAATTCCCAGGACAAGGTGTGGGTGACCGTATCCTACCAGGGCGATTACAACGAGACAGCGGCGCAGGCCCAGACGGCTCTGGCGGCGGGCAACCAGCCCAACCTGTGTCAGCTGGAGGTTTCCAGAATCAAACCCTTCTTCAATACCGGCAAGGTGCTGGATTTAAAGCCCTTTGCGGAGAAGGACGGCATGGATCTGAACTCCTTCTACGAAGGACTCATGAGCTTTTCCTACGATGAGAGCGGCGCGCTGGCATCCCTGCCCTTCAACCGTTCCACCTATATCATGTACTACAACAAGGATATGTTCAAGGAAGTGGGACTTGACCCCGAAGCTCCGCCCACCACATGGGCAGAACTGAAGGACGCGGCCCAGAAGCTGTCCATCGAAGGAAAGCGCTGGGGATTCTCCATCCCGGCGGACGGCATGTTCCTGGAGAGCCTGGTATTCCAGTGCGGCGGCGCCTCTTTAAATGAGGACGGCACGGACATCGGCTTTAACAACGAGGCCGGCATCGAAGCCATCGATTTCCTGAAGGGCATGATGAACGACGGCCTGATGAAAACCCCGGCAGGCGAGGACTATACCAGCTTTGATTCCTGCAGAAACGATTTTGTCGGCGGCACCGTGGGCATCATCTACTCCTCCTCCGGCGATATCAACTACCTGACCGAGAGCACCGAGTTTGATCTGGGCGTGGCCATGCTTCCGGCCAATACCGAGCAGGGCGTAGGCAGCGGCGGCGCGAACATCGTGATGTTCGACGGATTCTCCGACGAGGAGAACGAAGCTACCTGGGATTTTGTGAAATATTTGTGCGAGCCGGAGGTGGCAGGCAAGTTCGCTTCCCTGACCGGATATCTGCCCACCAGCCCCGCGGCGGCAGAGAGCACCGCTTTCAAAGAGATCATTGCCAAGAACCCGGCCTACCAGGTTCCCTGCGATATGCTGAACTATGTAAAAGAGCGTCCTTATCATCCCTACTACACCGAGTATTACTATGACGTTTTGAACGACGCCATCAGCCAGATCCTTCTGGATCCGTCTTATACCGGCGAAGTTGCGGTGAAGGATATTTCCAACCGCGCAAAGCTTCTGCTGAACCAGTAAATATTGCAGAAGGGATTCTTAAAGCGGCAGCTGTACAGCGGCTGCCGCTGTTTTTCTATTAAACTGCTGGAAAACCGGCGCCGTCGGTTTGCGGCTTACCCCTGATCGGGAAAGGAGACGAAATGCTGAAAAAAGGAATATTAAATCCCAACATTGCCCGCCTGCTGGCGGAAACCGGGCACAAGGACACCATCGTGGTCAGCGACGCCGGACTGCCAATGCCGCTTGGAGTGGAGCGTATTGATCTGGCCTGGAAGGAAAATGAACCCGGCTACATTCCTGTGTTAAAAGAGGTGCTGGAGTACATCGTGGTGGAGAAAGCCATTCTGGCCGAGGAGCTTAAAACCGTCAGCCCGGCCATGCACGAGGAGATTTTAAAGACACTGCCCCAGGGCGTTCCCGTGGAGTATGTGCCCCATGTGGAGTTAAAGGAGCAGACCAAAGAGGCCCGGGGAATCATCCGCACCGGGGAGTTTACGCCGTACCCCAGCGTGATCCTGGTGGCCGGCTGCGCTTACTAGAGGATGGAGAACTACGCGCTGTTCGACTGGGACGGCACGCTGCGGGAGGGCTACACGCTGTTTGAGTGGATTGAGTTTCTGCGGAATCAGGGGGAAATTCTCTCAGGAGAGGTGTTAAAACGCCACGACCAACTGGTGGAGGATTACCACGGCAAACGGATTACCCACGACGTGCTGGCACGGGAGAGCTGTTTAAACTACGAGAATGGAATCAGGGGGACGAGGCTGGAACACTATGAGGCGCTGCGGGCCGTGTACCACAGGTACGACCGCACCCGCCAGCTGGCCTTTGCCCCGGCGCTGTTTGACTGGATGAAGGCCAGGAGAATACGGCCCATTGTGATCACCGGAGCGCCGGTGGACATGATCGGAGCGTATTTTTCGGAGTACGGCATCGAGGAGGCCTACGGCCACCGCCTGGAGGTGCTGGACGGGCGGCTCACCGGAAAAGCGCTGGAAAACTGCGGTTTTCACAAGGAGCGCAAGGTGAGGGAGCTTCTGGAGCGCTTCGGCGGACCGCCGCTGTTTGCGGCAGGGGATTCGGATTCCGACCTGCCCCTCCTCCAGGCGGCGAAAATAGCCTTGGTGGTGGGGGAGAGGCGGGAGATTACAGACCTGGTTCCCGGCAGCAGAGGCGTTCCCCGAGGCATAGAGGGCGGGCTGCTGATAAAAAATTTGGAAAAATGGATAGGAGAATGTGAAACGATATGACCAACGAAGAGATTCTGGCAAAGGTAGACCACACACTGTTAAAGCCCTATGCAACCTGGGCGGACATCCGGCAGATTTGCGAGGATGCCATCGCCTACCACACAGCAACAGTCTGCATCCCGCCCAGCTATATCGGGCGGATTAAGGAGACCTATGGGGACAGCGTAAAGATCTGCACGGTGATCGGCTTCCCTCTGGGTTATCAGGTGACTGAGGTGAAGGCGGCGGAAGCGAAAAAGGCCCTGGAGGACGGCGCCAGCGAGATCGACATGGTGATCAATATCGGCGATGCCAAGGGCGGCCGGTTCGACGCGATTACCGAGGAGATCCGCACCCTGAAGAAAGCGGTGGGGGACCACGTGCTGAAGGTGATCATTGAGACCTGTTATCTGACCGATGAGGAGAAAATTGAGCTCTGCCGCTGCGTGACGGCCGCTGGGGCTGATTTTATCAAGACCTCCACCGGCTTTGGGAGCGCGGGGGCGAACCTGGCGGACGTGAAGCTGCTGCGGGCCAATGTGGGACCAATGGTGAAGGTGAAGGCCGCGGGCGGTATCCGCAGCATCGCCGATATGGAGGATTTTATAAACGCAGGGGCGGACCGTCTGGGAACCAGCTCCGCCATCAAACTGATCAAGGGGGAGAATACCTCCGGATACTAAAGACAGATGGCGCTCCGCCCGCCGTCACGGCCCGGCGGGCGCCACACCACTGAACTGCGACGGGGGATGTAAATGGAAGAACTTTTAATCTGGGAAGAAATTACGGAACTGAGGGAACTCAACAGCTTGTCCGTGTTCGTACGCCTGATGCTCTCCATGACGCTGGGGGGCGTGCTTGGCGTGGAGCGCGAACAGAAGCGCAGGCCCGCGGGATTCCGCACCTATGTGATCGTCTGCCTGGGCTCCACCCTGGTGATGATGACAAACCAATACGCCCATCTCTACATGGGCGCGCCGGACCCCACCCGCATTGCGGCCCAGGTGGTCAGCGGCATCGGCTTTCTGGGCGCGGGCACCATTTTGGTCACCAAGAACAATCAGGTCAGGGGGCTGACCACGGCCGCCGGGTTGTGGGCCGCCGCGGCTCTGGGGCTGGCCATCGGCTGCGGGTTTTACAGCGGCGCGATCATGAGCTTTCTGGCGATCCTGATCTCCATCAAGGTGCTTCACACCGTGGATCACCTTATATACCGAAAATCTCCGGTGGTCTCCCTGTACGCGGAGCTGGACAATATCAAGAGCGTCAGCTTCTTTTTGAGCTACGCCCGCGAGCACGGAATGGCCCTGGGGGATCTGGAGATCACCAAGCAGAAGCAGATGAGCGGCGGCGGGGTCTGCATCCGCGGCACCATCCGCATGGAGCAGCGCAAGCCCCACGATGTGATTATCCAGGAGTTCGGGCAGCTGCCGGGGGTCAGCTATGTGGAAGAGTTGAGATGACGGGAGAGAGGCGCGGCACAGGGAGTGGCTCAGGCGGCTCCTGGGCAGCTGTTTTCAGCCGCTTAGCCGTCCCTGCCAGGTGTTCCGCTCCTTAAAGCGCCTCATCAGCGTGTTGAGCACCAGGCGTTTGTTGCCGCTCCACAGCGGGGCGATGAGCAGGGATTTGGGGCCGTCGCCGGTGAGACGGTGGATCACCAGCTCCGGGGGCAGAAGCTCCGTGCAGTCAATGACAAAATCAATGTATTCCTCCATAGAGAATACGGGAAAGGGATGGTTCTGGTAGTACTCCGCCAGATCCGTCCCTTTTAGCACGTGCAGGAGCTGCAGCTTGATTCCGTCGATCAGCCCGGCCCGGGAAAAGTCCGCCATACGCCGGACGGTCTCAAGCATCCGCGCCCGGTCCTCGCCGGGCAGGCCTAAGATGACGTGGACGACCACAGTGAGACCCGCCGCCTTCAGCCGCAGGCAGGCGTCCCTGAACACGGGGAAATCGTAACCCCGGCGGATGAGCAGGGCCGTGTCCTCGTGGACGGTTTGGAGACCCAGCTCCACCCAAACCGGTTTTTTCTGGTTGAGCTCATCCAGCAGGGAGACCGTCTCCTGGGGCAGGCAGTCCGGCCTGGTGGCCACGGAGAGCAGAGCAACATCCGGGTGGGCGATGGCCCGCTCAAAGAGGTAACGCAGCCTGGGCAGGGGGGCGTAGGTGTTGGTGTAGGACTGGAAGTAGGCGATGTAGGAGGGGGAGGCATTGCCGCATTTTTCTGTTGCCGCGGGCATTTTCCCGCTTACCCGCGCCTTGGCGGCTTCGATCTGCTCCCACACGTCCCCGCAGGCCCTGGCCGCGAAATCGCCGGATCCGCCGCCGCTGCAGAAGATACAGCCGCGGCTGTCCAGGGTTCCGTCACGGTTGGGGCAGGTCATGCCGCCGTCCAGGGACAGCTTATATATCTTGCGCCCGAACCGGCGTCTTAGCTCATAGTCCAGGGAGTGATAGGGTTTCTGGTTCCAGTCCATGCGTTACCTCCTGCGGTCCGGCCTGAGAAGCCGGAAAAGTTCCCCTTATTATACCAGAAATGGAGGCGGGATCAAATATCCACTGATAAATTTTGCTACATTTTAAGAGAATATTCTATTGAAGCCCGGCGAGGAGCTGTGTTAAAATGGTCACAATGAGGACAGGGAGCCTGCCCGAAAATATTTGCACAAAAAGGAGAGGCAAGTCATGAATGTGAAGGAAACGATCCGTCTGATGGAAAGCGAACAGGCCGGGAAGCTGTTGGGGGCGCTCTACGGGGAGCGAGCGGTTGGGGAACAGGTGAAGCGCTACCAGGATCTTTTGGCAGGATTTGAAAAGACCTTCGGGGAGCACAAGGATGTGCTGCTCTTCTCCTCGCCCGGGCGCACGGAAATCAGCGGCAACCACACGGACCACAACCACGGCAAGGTGCTGGCCGGAAGCATCAATCTGGACTGTGTGGGTGTGGCGGCAAAGAATAATTCCAGCCAGGTGCGCATTGTCAGCGAGACTTACAATCAGGACTTCACCATTGATTTAAATCAGCTGGAGCCCAGCCCCAAGCTGGCCGGCACCGTGGACCTGGTGAAGGGGCTGTTAAGGGGCTTTGAGGAGTCCGGCTATGCGGTGGGCGGTTTTAACGCCTACATCACCAGCAGCGTAATCAGCGCCGCTGGCGTCAGCTCCTCCGCATCCTTTGAGATGCTTCTCTGCTCCATTTTAAATACCTTCTTTAACGAGGGACGCATGGACACAGTGGCCTATGCCCACATCGGCAAGTACGCGGAGAACAAATACTGGGCAAAGGCTTCCGGCCTGCTGGACCAGATGGCATGCGCCGTGGGCGGCCTGATCACCATCGATTTCTTCGAGCCCTCGGATCCGGTGGTGGAGAAGATCGACTTTGACTTCAGCTCCCAGAACCACAGCCTGATCATCGTGCAGACGGGGAAGGGCCATGCGGATTTAAGCGCCGATTACTCTTCCGTGCCCAACGAGATGAAAAAGGTGGCTACCTTCTTCGGCAAGGAGGTGCTGGCCCAGGTGAGCGAGGCCGAGGTGCTGGATCATATCGCAGAGATACGGGAGTTCGCCGGAGACCGCTCCGTGCTGCGGGCCCTGCATTTCTTTGAGGAGAATAAGCGGGTGGAGTCTGAGGTGGCTGCGCTGAAGGAAAACAGGTTCGGGGATTTTCTGACCAATATCACCGCCTCCGGCAATTCCTCCTGGAAATGGCTGCAGAACTGCTACACCACCGCCAGCCTTCAGGAGCAGGGCATCACCGTGGCCCTGGCCCTGACAGAGCTGTTTATCGCTGAGAAGCAGCGAGGCGCCTGCCGGGTTCACGGAGGCGGTTTTGCGGGCGTGATCATGGCTGTGCTGCCCAACAATCTGGTGGACGAATATATCGCCTGCATTGAGAAGGCCACTGGTAAGGGGAGCGCCTACCGGATGAGCATCCGGCCTTACGGCGCGGTCTGCGTGAGTGAGTTAATATAATATTTACATAATATTTATACGCTTTTGGCTGGTAAAGCGTCAAAAGCCGTAGTATAATAGGAAGCCATATGGGATGTGCCGGATGTGACCGATGTTTTGGGGGCGAGGACGCGAGCGGGGAGCACTGGAAAGGAGACCATATGGACAGAGAGATACTGGAACGCATGAAAACGATCGTGGAGGAGAGCCGCTACACAGTGGCGCTTTGCGGTTCCGGCATGATGGAGGAAGTGGGGCTAAAGGGGCTAAAGCGGGAGGACCGGGCCTACGAGATTGAAGAGAAGTATGGGGCATCCCCTGAGGAGCTCTTCAACATTGCCTGCTATTCCAGACGGCCGGAACGGTTCTTTCAGTTCTACCGGGAGGAGATCCTCAAGCAGGAGATGCAGATATCCCCGTCGGTGTACGAGCTGGCGGCCATGGAGCGGGCCGGGAAGCTGCAGTGCCTGGTGACCATCAACCTGCACAACGCGCCACTGAAGGCGGGGGTCCGGAATGCGATCTGCCTTCACGGCAGCGTGTATAACAACCGCTGCCCCCACTGCGGCCGGGAGTACGGCGTTGATTTTATGCTGAAATCCGTGCCGCTGCCGCTGTGTGAGGACTGCCACACCATTGTGCGGCCCGGCGTCTCCCTGTTTGGAGAGATGGTGGACAGCAGCAGTATGAGCCGCACCGCGGAGGAGATTTCCAAGGCGGATGTGCTGCTCTTATTGGGAACCTCCCTGCGGTCCGACGTCTACAGCCAGTACATCCGCTATTTTATCGGCCGCGAAATTATTATGATCCATCGCCTGCCCCGCCCTTTGGATGAAAAGGCGGATCTGGTGGTTTACGACATGCCGCAAAACGTGCTTCCGGGCCTTGGCTACCTGGAGCGGGAGCGGCGCAGGCAAATCCAGAAGAGCAGGCTGAGGGTGGTGGAATCCGCTAAGGCGTAGAAGGCGTAAAACGAAAAAAGGCCCCAGGGCTGCCGTGGAATTTGGCTGCCCCCGGCCTTTTTTGCTTGCGGCGGCGCGGTCATGGGGACTGGGCGTTGCAATTTTTAGACAGGTATGTTAAGCTTTTAAACAGGTAAAATTTTACATACCGGTGAAATGCCGGCAAAGGAGGTTGCATATGCCAGTCGGCGTACTGATCAATACCGCCGCCATTTTTCTGGGCGGCATCGTGGGGGCCCTGGTGGGCGGACGGATTCCCCAGCGGATCAACGATGCCCTCACCGGGGTGTTCGGACTTTCCGCCATTACCATGGGCGTCTACCTGATTATCCAGCTCTCCGCCCTGTCGGCGGTGGTTATGTCCATTATCCTGGGAACCCTGATCGGAGAGTGTCTGAATATCGAGCACAGCTTAAGCCGCGGGCTCTCCAGCCTGGCGTCCAGGCTGCCCGGGGATTCCCTGTCCGAGGAGCAGCTGGATAACATCATCAGCATGATTATCCTGTTCTGCTTCAGCGGGACGGGCCTGTTCGGAGCCATGAATTCCGGACTCTCCGGGGATCACTCCATTCTGATCTCCAAGGCGATCATGGACTTTTTCACCGCCATTATTTTCGGCGCAACCAGCGGCTATCTGGTGGGCGTGATTGCGGTGCCCCAGATGTGCATCGGCACGCTGCTGTTTTTCCTGGGCAGCCTGCTGATGCCGCTGCTCAACCAGCAGATGGTCAGCGATTTCAAAGCCGTGGGAGGTATCATTACCTTGGCCGTGGGCCTGAAAATCGCCAAAATCCGCTATTACCGCGTGATTAACATGGTGCCGGCGCTGGCGCTGGTGTTCTTTATCTCCCGGTGGTGGCTGACGCTGCCGGTTTGACAGATTCAGAAAAAGAAAAATTCCCGGACCGCTCTGGCCGGGAATTTTTGCTATCTCCAAAGCCGGACAAAAGGGGGAGGAGATTATGCTGCTGGGGGAGGGGCTATTGCCGTTTAAACAGAATGCAGGTTTATTTTACCGCGTTTTCTGAAAACTGCGTGGTTACCAGGTCCTCATAGGGTACCCGCTGGGGCAGCTCGCCCGCTTCCTCCAGAATGTTCTGGAGTAGGTCGAAGCTGTCTTTCTCAAAGATGGTGTCGTCCTTCCAGGTGTCCTGGGATTTGTACCGGTCCACGATCACCGTGATTTTGTCCAGAGGAGTTTCCTTGAACTGGGGCTGGATGGTCTTGGCGATCTCCTCGGCGGAGTGGGAGTTTACGTAATCCATGCCTTTCTGGATGGGATTGAACGAAGGATACTAATTAGCGCTGATTCGGTGAGTGAAGTGCTGTATATTGTGATGATTCTGGCTGGAGAGTAGCAGTAGATAAAGGACAGTGTTTGTGATAATATAAATAAAAGTAAGGCGGCGGGGATGAACTGTTTTTTTGTGTTTACTCGTCGGAGAGGGACACTGATTTTCCGGAAGACATCTGTAGGCTCTGAAACGCGAGTAAGCGCTGCCGGATTCGCTTT
Source organism: Enterocloster asparagiformis (assembly GCA_018380885.1). Lineage (GTDB taxonomy): Bacteria > Bacillota > Clostridia > Lachnospirales > Lachnospiraceae > Enterocloster. The sequence continues at coordinate 55,457 of JAGZSY010000011.1, read as the reverse complement.
GAAGGTGAGGAACTGTACACAATGGATAAAAACAGGTTAGAACAACTAAGAAATAAAAATAAAATCTATATGTCATATAAACAATGGTCAAGAAATGAATTACTTCAAGATTGCTTGCAGGTATTAAGCGATGTACAATTGGTTGATACAGAACAAGATATAAGCCATATTGGCCATTTAATGTGTGAAAGATTTCCAATAAATGAGTATCGGCATATTGATGGAGCTTACGAGCTGTCTCGTGATGAAATAGATTTTTTACCAGATCAAAAGTATTATATCTTATGGGATGATAAGAGCCTGCCAGTGATAAAATGTTCTGGAAAAACTATGTTAAAGTGTTTAGATGATATAGTTGCTGTGTCATTTGATACATATATTTTTTCTGATAATTTTTCGGAAATTATTCATAGCGATGATACGGGTACCATGTGGAGATATTTTTGACTTCCTATTTATCGGGGAGCTGAACAGAGAGAAAAAACGGAAGTTATAGGAGAGATTATTTATACGATACGGGGAGGTAGCTTTGATGAATGGGCAAATGTATCAAATTGCGTCTATCGTTGCGGCAGGAAAAAGAGCAATGCAGTCCTCCGACTCGATCAGATATACCCCTTTGAATTATGAAAACAGCATTAAATTTGATTTTCTACCGCAAAGGGGTTTTTTTAAGGAGAAAAAGTATGTCGCCTCGGATGTGTCAGCATGGTTTGAGCGAATAAAGAAAAATGGGGTACAGGATATAAAATTGCTTTGCCCGTATTCAGTCAAAGATAGGCAGCTTTTAGGCTTCTCAAATACAACAGAGAGTTCTATTCTGTGTTTTCATAAAAACGGAGAGGTAACCTTTTTTGTCGCCGATTGGCAGTTTGATTCTGAGCGAAAGCAATGGAATATCCTGTATTCAGAGCATGATTGGCCTAATCCGCCATCGAAAAAGCCGCAATTTGATGATAATACGGATTCGTTTCGGAAGATATTATTAGAAATCAAGGCGTTCGCTGCTCAAATTGAATGTGAAGCCTTCGCACACATTTTTGACTCCGCCATAGGTCTTTTAGATGGCAGCAACGAGTATCCAGACAAAAAATACGGTTTAGAATTGCCGCAAATACCGCAACAGAATCTTCAAATTTTTGAAGCGGCAAGCATTGCGGACGTGTTCGGCGCAATGGGTTCGTGGAATGACAGCCCTCCCTATATGGCATACAAAAAAGGATTAGATAAAGAATATGAAGCCCTTTCTGCTGAATTATTCAAAAATATTCGACTTGCCATTTTGTACGCTATCAATGAATGGTAGGGCGATAAATATAATTCACGGTGATCAGGCTTCCGGTTTCGCCAGTTGAAAATTTATTACAGGAATAATTATGAGATTTAAATTAGACGTAAATTATTTAGAGGATGAACAGAAAGTTATTAAAAAGTATAATTGCGACATTATTTCCGAAGTAAAACTGTCAAAAAGGAGAGGTATATATCACGTTTCAAGCCTTTGTGTTTGGGAAAAGAATTTATATATCCCTTTCCCAAACATAGGAGTCACACAATCAGGCGGGAATGGACGGAGCCGCGAATGCGCCCCTTTTTAAATCCACATGAAGCCCTTTTCGAGAAGAAACGTATTGGCATTATCCATAGCTTTTTCGACGTCGTTCTTGTTCACGGTATTTGTTTGTGAACCATCTGTCGATTCAAGGACTAACTTGACCTTTCCCATATTATACAATAGACTGACCAGCAGTGCTGTGTTTTCTGTGACAACTTTCTCTTCCTGTAAAAAATCATTCCAATCCCTTTTACCAAGGGTTTTTACGGTATAAATTAAGCGATCCAGCTGTTCTTTGTATACATCATAAACCGTTGAAATAGATTCAGTGTATTTTTGAGCAGTTTGTCCGAGGTCTAAAAGATAATCACAAATTTTGTTGACCTCCTTACGTTCTTTCTGAACTTGAGCAAATGCTTCATCTGCTTTGTTTGAAAGAGATGAACCGACAATATTGAAAATGATTCCTCCGACCATGACTCCTGCGCCTAAGGTGGTTACCCCAAGTATGGTGGATCCCAGAGCCATTCCACCTCCACCGGCAGCCAGGGCGCCACCGCCTAATGCGGCTAACGTTGCATTGGTGGCAGCCGCCCCGCTGAGGGTAGCGATGGCGGTTCCGGTGGATGCAGTTCCTAAAGCCATAACGGCAGCAGTTGTCGCACCAGCAGCGGCAAATCCCCCTGCTGTTCCCATTGCAGCACCACCTAAACCACCTAGTAATACACCGGCACCTACTGATACCTTCTTAATCTCTTCGGCGTTATAGGAAGGGATTTTAACATTATCTTGTTCATAGGATTTAAATTCAGGCCGGTTATGTATCTTTTCAAAGACATCGGAAAAGCTCTTGAAACTTTTTAAAATTTCCAACTCCTTTTTTCCAAGGATATCCATATCGCGGGTTGTTGCGTTGTTTGTTTTGGTGAAATAGGAAATATTTTCGTCATGCCGCGTGCGGCACAAGTTCATGGTGTCGTTGGCATCTTTCAATTTAACGGCACCATGGATGCCGGTTCCAATCCCCAGTGCTCCTGCTGCGGCAGCTCCTAATCCTAAAATAAGTGGTAATGGCATAATTATAACCTCCTTCATATCTTATGTTCTTTTAATTTTTTACAAAAGCTTTGATTAAGCTTGTAAAATTCATCTTGCGCCAACGTATCTCTGAAAAATAAATCATAAGATTCATCAATTCGGCACAATATGGGGCGCTTTTCATATATGCTGCATAAATTACCAATTAAATAACGGCATGTGCCATCTCCGCGGTCCAATTGAGCATAGATAGGAGATTTATCTAAATTGCGGCAGCATTCTCCACATTTATCACAAGCAAACATCATTTAAATACCAGTGTTTTACTTTTATCATTCATAAAGCCATTAAAATCATCCCCCCAAGGTATTTCAATACCTAAAGTTCTGATGGTATAAACAAGTAACCTATTTAATTCTTTATCCGATGAAGTGTCTGTTATCGACTTAATCAGAGCGTTATATTCTTCAGTTTCCTTTTTGAACCGTGCAATATCAATTTTCTCTAATTCCTGAAGATATAAGGTAAGGGCTTCCGTTATCTTCTTATAAGCATTAATATCAGTTTCGAGAGTGTTTGCTAACCCGACCCGGATACACACTTCTTTAAACACTAGGAATGCAAACCTAAACCATGCAATTAAATTTAGCCTTGTAAAAAACACCAAGGCATTACCGCCAGAGCGTACACCGGCATCGATTCCATCCATCAGACACAGTGTCCCATCTCCAAATAAGAGCATAACTCTTAAACTGGCATGTTTTTTGGTAGGTATACAATTCATTAGAGGTTTATGATATTGGAAATGTTGTCTTATAGACCATATTAGCCTTATGGATAAATCTGTTATGATAACTGGTATTGCCGTTGCCAGGCCGTATCGGAAATCATACCCTTCCTGAAATGCACGGATTGCAATCGTTGCCAAATCCTGCTTATCTTTTCCAACAGAAAAGCTTCCGAATTTGCAAAATTGCAATAACTCAAAAAAAGGAATTGATATACCGGTCCCCCTTCCATTATTACCTCTGCTGCCTGAACTACCGGCAATATCAGACATGATGTGTCCGAACCAGTTTGCTATTCCACAAAAAAGTTTAGCAATAAATGTATGGCCTTGCAGTTCGTAGGTTTCTGTCTTTATAGTAATCACCTGGCCGTTAGCAATAAATGATGAAGTCGAGGTGAATTGATTTAATATTGAAAAAAATAAACCAATGATATCAGGAGAGTGCGATAAAGACATAATATGATGGTTTTTGGTAGACATATGGAATAAGCCTTGCACATCACTGCTGTATCGTTGATCATAATTCACCTTGAATTTTTTTTCCAAATACCCGATGGCACTTGCTACGTTGTCTTTCTGCGAGTCCTTTGGGGTCCATCCGGTTAATTTTGCAAACCCTTTCACTGCATTATCAACCTGTTTGTCGGTCCATTTTCCTAATTTACTGTCATTGGGCGCACCTACAAAAAAGATGTCTATCATTCCTCCAATAGCACCGCATGCAACCGCAGTCAGATAATCATATTTGTCACAAGTGTCTTCGGAGTAGAGAAGTTTTTTGGTAGATTCATCATTTTTTAGGAGTAATATTTCGTTGTCCATCTTTTCATCCTCTGTAATTTTTATTTTTTATTATTAAAATAGTCGATGTGTTTTTCTATTTTCTTTTTTCGGTTTTCCTGTGTTCCCTTAATACGTTCTAATATAATTCGCAATATTTTTTCTGTGATTGTTTCAAACTGATGCGGGTTCATAAAATTCATTTGGTATCCTCCTCTTTTTGTAAAGCTATATTATTAGTAAAAATAGCTGCTACATTATCCCCCTGTCCATTCAGCCACATATTAAGGCCGGTTTCTCCGTACACTTCAACATCTATACGATAGCCATTTTCCGTAAGCTCTGCCTTGGCTGTAGGAAGTCTGTCAAGCACTGCGTCAACATCGGACCCTGTATAAAGAAAGCTTGTTTTTTGCAGTTTACCGCCATACATAAAAGGAATCCGCTTTCTGAATTCGCCCTCTTCAAAGCGGCTTTTATATGGAACGTGAAAGGTTTCTTTGGTTATTTTATAAGCCACGATCCTGTCAATGCGGTATATGGTAGGATATCCAGGATATTTTTTATCCTTGTCGCCTATGTAAGCGATGAGATAAAAATAATATTCGGAACCCATAAGCCCAACCGGCTTGATTGTGGAGTGTGTAATTTCTCCGTTTACCTTTTTATATTCTAGTTGAATCATGTTATGGGAGTGGATCGCTGCCCCTAATTCCCATATTGTGTTTACTAATTCCTTTCCATGCCGTGGCTCCACGTAATGGAAAACCTCGTTGGAAATTAAATCTGCCATTTTCTTACGTTCCGTTTCGGGCAGGCAGGCGTTCAATAAATCATCAATGATCTTTGTCATTTCCTCTTTGCTGAGTGAGCGGCTTTCCAATAAAATTTTTGAAACAACAAAGAGTTCTGCATTGGTTAAGGTAATCGTTTTATTGCTTACAATACGAAAACCCTTGGCCAGACGATCATACTTAATTTCAGCAACACCAGCCCCCGTTGTGGCCCGATTAGAATAGAAATCCCGGATTGAGTCAATGTCCCGTTGAATGGAACGAGGGTTTACGTTATATTCTTCGGATAAGGACTGTTTATTGATTACCTCTCCGGCAAGCAACCGGCTGTAAATCTCTAAAATACGGTCATGTTTACGTGTTGCTTCCGGTGACTTTTTCATACGGATCCTCTCTTTCGCGTTGCTATTATAGCTTTATTATAGCGCATTCCAATGTCATCTCATGTCATTATGTAAAAATTTTGAAAAAACATAAAATAATATTGTAATTATATCAAAATATACCCTTATAGACAATGATATTAATGAAAAATAATGCTAATGGAGTATGTATATAACCATGAATGACTTTGTAAAATAGAGAGGGAGGTTTTTTATGGAAAATACAGATTATATAATCATTGGAGATAGAATTCGTGCAGCTCGCAAGGCGTTAAATCTTACCCAGGAGGAAGCTGCTGAAAGATGCGATATTACCAGTTCTTATTATGGAAACATAGAACGTGGAACTAAGAAGATGAGCCTTGCAACACTTATGAAAGTATCAAAGGGTCTGGGTATATCGACAGATCTGTTGCTTAGAGATACCGTAAAGAACCAGGATGTTTTAATTGAACTTTTAATGAATATCCAGCAGAATGCAGATGATGAGCAGTTTGAGAAGTATCTTATGCTGATTAAAACACTGTCAACAGTTATAGACAAGTTATAATGAAGCCTAATAAAAATTATATTCTTGTAGGGCAATGAATCGGTCAGTCAATTATGGCTGACTTTTTTTGTACAGTTTTTTAGAGAGACATCTGCTGTCTCCTTTCAATGTTATCATTTACATAACAATATTTCTGTACGGAAGGAGATGAAAAAAGAGCCATGGCAATGTATAAGGTAACAGTATGTCAGTTGGGATATGTTTCGGTAGAAGCGGATTCCGAGGAAGAGGCGAAGCGTCTGGTAACAGGACTGTCCGTTGATCAAATCTGTTGGTACGGTTTAAGCGACCGGACTTCCCCATTTCTCGTAGCCTATGCTGAGCGGGAAACTTGACGACTACTAAAGTTGGAAGTAAAAGGGGGTTGATTAAGCTGGAGGAAATACAATCCACAATGGAACCCGCGAACGTTCCTATGATTCGAATGGCGTCACGGATAACACATGGGAATACTATGACAACGTTGAATTTGAAGCTGGCAATTATAATCCGTCATTCAGACTACAGTATGATGGCATGGATACAATCGTACTACATCAGAGCGTAAAGGAGAGCCAACCATTTTATCTAAACTATTTTAACGATTTAAAATATCCAATGAGTTCATACAAAATCATAATTTCTTTTTCGTTAAGGGCAGAAATATCTAGGGTGGCACTTTCTTTGATACCCAATAAATAATCTGCAGATACCTGAAAAAGCTTTGCCAATTTAACAATCAGAGGGGCAGACGGAACGGAAATCCCCATTTCCCAGGCATTTACCGAGCTCCTGGTAACATTTAGCTTCTTAGCCAATGAAGATTGAGATAAATTATTTTTCTTCCTTAAAGTTTTAATTGTCTCAGCAACCATTCTATACACCTCTCTATATTGTTTTGATTGTAAAGATAATTTAATTATCAAAAAGATACTAATAATTGACATACGGCGTTGTTGCGGATATAATATTCTTAAAATATAATTTTGGAGGTATGGCAATGAGGAAAATAGCGTCGGATCTATTGGCATAAAATGCTCCAAATCATTTACTAATATTCAATACCATAATTTTGTGGATATATACCGGCGGGCAATGAGACATTATAGTATCCTGTACTGATGCCCGCGATAAAGGTTAGTTTTTAATTAGGAGAAAAAATGAAAAAGTTAGTTATGTTGTTTGCTGTATGCTTTATAGTTACTGGATGTGGCGCAAAGTCTGGTACAGCTGTCCAGGCTGAGACGCATGAAAGAAACGATGTTGTTGAAACAGTAAAGGAAGTGCAAGATACAGTAAAAGAGACAGAAGAAGAAACAACAGCGCCGGAAGAAGTAAGAACAGAAGATGTGTTTGCGGTAGATGAGTTAGTGTCTCGCATACATAATTCATTTAATGAAATACCGGAAGATATAATATCAAGAGCGTGTGAAGAAGATTTAGATGCTGTCGTATTGTACTATTACGATGCATTAAAGACTGGTGACAATGCAAAATTTAGTGAAGAAATGGTGAAGCTATGTGCTGGTTATGGTTTTGAAGATAATCAGTTAGTCGCCAATGATATCTCTTATATCACTGCCAATGTTTCAATTCTTGATCATGCTGAAGAATCTCACTTGGCTAAGAAAAAAGAATTTATTGATGAGTTATCTAATAGAATTTATGCTACAATGAGATATCATTATGGGGAGTCTAAAGAAGATAAGGCTGCGATACAATTCCTGTGTGAGAATAATCTCGATGAAGCCATTGCCTATTATTATGAGTTCCTGACTTATGCATATAATAGTTTTGATGGACGAGATGTAATAAGAATCGCAATAGCAAATGCTGCGGATGGTAAAATAACTCATTATGACCCGGATATGAGCTGTGTCCAGATGGTTAAAGAAAATATTTCTATATTAGATGAATACGAAGAAAATTACCGTAACTATGTTGATGGCGTATTCGCAAAAATAGCTGCTGATAAAGAATCAAGAGCGGCCAGAGAAAAAGAACTGGCAGACTTAGTAGCAAACGAAGGCCTTCAGATAGAGTGGAAAGAGTCCAACTTCAACGCAGATGGAATGGATTTTCAATATTCCGGAGTCTCTTCCGCTTGGTACGGCGTTGAATTGAGAGAGGGAAGGGGGAATGATGAGAGGCTTTATTACAAAGGTTTATTTAATAATAAGAATGATGACAGTAAACATCTTTACGTTGAGTGGTCTCTGAAAGATCAGGATACTTATCAGGTTGAAGTACCATACAGTACAATAGATGAATGTAGTAATTACTTTAAATACTAAGTGCTATAATGAAAATATCTGGGTAATCTTTATTTGCTAAAGATTACCCAGATATTTTTATACGGGCACAGCCAAATCCGCGGGGAGACGGTTCCTTTAATTTATTTGTCGATGGGCTCTGATTATGATTTTCCGGAAAGATTCTATTTAAGTGACTTAAAATATTGGACTAATTCATATAATATTATAGTCTCTTTATCATTAAGCATGGATATATCCAAGGTTGCGGTTTCATTTACCCCCAGCAAAAAATCTGTAGATACTTGAAAAAGTCTTGCTAAATCTACGATCAATGCAGTAGAGGGTACTGATATTCCCATTTCCCACGCATTGACAGAACTTCTTGTGACATTTAATTTTTTAGCTAAGGATGATTGAGTGAAATGATTTTTTTCTCTTAATTGTTTGATTTTTTCAGCTACCATATTTTTATACCTCTTTTTTATAATACGATAATCAAAAAGATATTACATTATCAAAAAGATGTTATAAATTGACATCCGGCTTGATATAGGCTATAATATGATTAAAATATTTTTTTGGAGGCTTATCATGAAAAGAGGTATGAAAAAAGCTGTTATTATATGCTTGACAGCAACAATGGCATTTGCGGCAAGTAAGTTCGCGTATGCAAATACTCAAGCATTACCAAATGGTACGATTGTTAACCAAAACGGAATATATTATCTTACAGATTCAAACGGTAAAAAATATTCTGGTTGGTTCATTGATTCAAAGGAAGATTGGTATTATTTTAATGATTCGGATAAATCAATGAAAACAGGCTGGCACCACGACGACAAGGACGGATATTGGTATTATTTAAATTCAGATGGGAAAATGGTTACGGGCTGGCAGACGATCGATGGAAATGAATACTTTTTTCAGCCGGTAAGGGATATGGGAAATTATCACTTTAACGATGAGCAGGAGAAATGGTTATATTCCATTAACAGCAAAGTTCCATACGGCGCAATGTATGTTAATACCACCACGCCAGACGGTTCAACCGTCAATGAAAGCGGAGTGAAGGTAACTGAGAATACAACTGCCGGCGGTAATGCCGGAATATCCAACACTGCAAATAGCGGCTGGATTTCAGAAAACGGCAAGTGGTATTACGTCAAAGCAGACGGAACGATGGCTTCCAATGGATGGCATGAGATTGAAGGAAAATCCTACTATTTTGGTTCAGACGGCGCAATGTATGCAAATACTACAACACCAGATGGAAGTAAAGTTGATGGGAATGGAGTCAAAGTCGTAGCTGCCAACGCGGCCAGCCTGAGCAGTTATATTGGTGTATATGATTTATGGAATGCAGATGGGCCGGGTTACCAAATGATAATCACCTCCATTTCCGATCATCAGATTTGTGGAGCTTATGCTCAAATATTTGATAATAAAGATACTCATGGGCGGTATTCGGAATTTAAGACTTCCTTATCAGATAATCATTTTACGGTAAATGGAAATGAAGTGAAAATGCAGATGGGTGGGGCGTATGAGATAGCAGGCTGGTCTGGAGTTACGGGAACATTTTCTTCAAAATACACATTAACTTACATAGATGGAGAGCCGGCAATTATTGATAAAGAATATGATACATATGCAACTTATCTGAAAAAGACAGGCTCGCTTTCTTCTGGTAAGGCAGATGACTTTTGGGAGTTCTATTCCAAAGTACAGGGTGACTACTGGAATCGTGTAACGTCTGTTGACTATAGTTCATATGCTGGAAGCTATGAATCATTTGACCCAAGCGTATCTTGGACAGATGCCCCGAGCACAATTAAAATTACAAAGATTGAAGCGGGGTATATTTATGGTGAGTTTGATATGCCGGGAACCAGCGATGATGGAGTATATTTCAAGTTCAGCGCTAAAATAGATGAAACGGGTATGTTTAAATATATTTATACCAGAGAGCATATGAACAACCCTATGGCAGACGACTATGGCGGGACGTGGGAGTATAAATTTCAATTGGCAGAAAAAAATAACCATAAGACAGTCGTTTTGATAGATGTGACTGATCTTGAAATAAATAAAAAGGACAACCTTAAGAATAATATTGTATACAATAAAAAATAATATAAAGTAATCAAGAGGCTGGATTAGAACGCTTTACTTCTAATCCAGCCTCTTTTTTGATCAAATGGCAAGGGATTAGAAAAATTACCGGGCGATCAGGCGCAGCCAGGATACAGGAAAGTAGCTTCTGCCCGCTTCAATAGATCATATATAGAGGGGGATAGGACAAAGTGTCCGTTCATATACATATATTAACAGGCAAAGCAGGTGGTGAAGGGGATGCGGGTGAGCAGCGGTGTAATCCTGGCGATCAGGGCCGCGTACAGAAGCGGCCTGATAAATTTTGAAACCTATGAACAAATTAAGAAGAAATATGGATTTTAAGATCAGGGGGCCTGGCTGTCATAAGCCGGGCTTTCTTCAAGGAGACCGGTGATGGAAAAAAGGAGAGTCGTTTTTTACGGCAGGGTAAGTACCCAGAGCGACGAACAGATGTCTGCTTTTGACAATCAGATGGTCTGGTATAAGCAGCTTCTGGCGCTGCACCCTGAATGGACTGTTGTGGCCGAATATGAAGACGCCGGAGTTACGGGAACCAGCGTCCGGAAACGAAAAGGATTTCAGCAGATGCTGGATGATGGAATCAAATCACATAAATATGATTTGATTGTGACCCGGGAGACGAAACGTTTTGCCAGAAATACAGTGGACGCTTTATCCTATGTGCGTCTCCTGAAACAACATGGGATAGAGGTATACTTTGCCAATGACGGAATCTGGACTATTTCAGACAACGACGGTGAGCTTCGCCTAAGCATTATGGCGACAATTGCCCAAGAAGAGAGCAGGAAAACCTCTGAGAATGTGCGGGCAGGCCAGCGGATTTCGCGCCAGAAAGGGATATTAAGGGGAACCGGAAATATTCTGGGATACCGGCGCGTGGGAAGAAACCGGTATGAGATTGACCAGGAACAGGCAATCGTTGTCAAAAATATTTATAAATGGTATTTGGAAGGGGACGGTATCAGAACAATTAAAAGAAAGCTGGAAGCGCATGGGTATAAGACCGCTACCGGTAAAACGCGTTGGCAGTTTCAGGTAATTGACGACATTTTGAGAAATCCTTTCTATACCGGCAGGCAGCGGCAATTGGAGAAGGTTTCCGACGGTTATCTCACACAAAACAGGGTGAGAAACAGCGCGGATCGGATAGAATATATCCAGGGAGATTATGAGCCAATCATTTCCCAGGCAGTCTTTGAGGAAGTGAAACGTCTCCGGCGGCAGCGTTACAATCAGATGAACAGCAAAGGAAAAAAGGAGAGTAAGAGCGTCTGGTGCGGGAAGTATCTATGTGGCTGCGGGTGCGGTACGGTGCGTAGAATTGCCGGCGGAAGTGAATATATTTTCATCTGTCATTCCCAGCATACGCAGGGAATAAGGACGAAGGGCAAGGGTGATGAAGCGGCGGATTCCTGTTCATTAAGGACCATTCTGGAATGGAAACTTGATATGATTGCCTGGCATGTAATCAACGACGTGTGGAGAAGCAGCAGAACCGATATAGACCAGGCTCTAAAAATAATCGAAGAATGCTACAGAGAAGAAACTGCAATGAGCCTGATCGAAATCAATGGGATTCAGGACAAAATAGAGAAGCTTGAAAAGAGAAAACGGGGCCTGCTGGATATGAGGGCAGATGGTGAAATAACCAAAGAGGAATATGTCTCTAAGAGAAACGAATGCGAAATACAGATCAACAAGTTGAATATTTCCATTGCAGAAGCGGAAACGGACCGGATTGCCTCCGCTGATTATAAAAAGAAAATCAGCAGTATTAAACAGGCGTTGGAAAAAATTCTCGATTTGTCCCAACCAAGGCTGAACCGCGATATTGTAGACGGCTTTGTATGGAAGCTGGTACATATTTCAGATAGTGAGTTCGATATCTATTTGAGCATGGGAAATGAAAGCTTTGGCAGCGTAGGTTCTGAAGAAAAGGTAATTAAATATAAGGTATTTGAAGGCCCAAATCCAAGGAGAGAGGAACGGGTAAAATGTACAAAATTAAAATCTATACGGTTGACCTATGACGATGCGGTTAACTACCGGGCCATGAGTGGGAAAAGAGTTCTGAAAAATAAGTGGGAGGATCTGGTGGTTCACATCTATGTTTGATGAGGGGGGAGAAGCTTGCCCGGCGGAGGTTAAAGAGAGGGAGGAGCGCGGAAAGCGTTGCAAGTAAGGCGTTAGCGTTATGCGGACGTAGCTGCTGTGTTTGCCATAGATTTTGCGGGATGAAGATAGAATTGCATCATATTGAGCAGAAAGCATATGGCGGTAAGGACACGTTGGAGAACTGTATTCCTCTATGCTTTGATTGCCATTCTGATATGGGGAAGGCAGATCCTAAGCCTCCGAAGGGGAAACGGTATTCGAAAGAGGATTTTGGCGTGACGAAACGTTGGATGATTGACAATGAAAGCTGGGTTCCCCGTAATACCAGCATGAGCTGTGAGGAATATTTAGAATGGAACAGCTATTGCGAGTTTGTCCGACAGGGGCGCCGAATCTCGAAACTTTAGAGGCCGGCTCCTTGACCGTCCTCTTTTGCTTATTTAGTGGCGTTTGTTCAGCCCCATTTGGATCGCATTGGTAAACTTCTGAATAATCTCCGGATTCTTCTCCATATAGCTCTTTTTCGCGCAGTAGGCCGTGTAGGGCACGTAGCCGGATTCCGTTCCCAAGGAGGCCACCACATAGCCGCTGCCGTCCATTTCCAGGCCCGTGGCAAAGGGCTCGAACTCCACGGTGTAGTCCGCGTCGTTGCTGGTGAAGGCAGCTGCGGTCAGGCCGAAGTTTATGCTCTGGTCAATGGTGAGATCCGTTTTGGGGTCCAGGCCATGCTTTTTCAGAATATACTCGAATACCATCTGGGGCATCCCGCCCGCTCTTCCGCCGAGCACCTTCTTGCCCTTTAAGCTGTTCCAGTCAAAATTTGTCTCCGGCTGGCGCCCTACCAGGAAGTTGCCGGCCCGCTGGGTCAGCTGGGCGAAGTTGACCGCGTAGTCCTCATTGCCGTTGGCGTAAGTATAGATGCTGGCCTCGGAGCCCATAAAGCCGATGTCCGCGTCGCCGGAAATCATAGCGGTCATAACTTTGTCCGCGCCGGCTCCGTTGACCAATGTCAGGTCAATCCCCTCATCCGCAAAATAACCCAGTTCGATGGCAGCGTACTGGGGTGCATAGAATATGGAATGGGCCACTTCGTTTAATGTCACGGGCGTAAGTCCGCCTGCGGCTTCCTTTTTTCCGCAGCCGGTAAGGCTGAGAGCGGCCAGGGAACCCGCGAGAAACACAGTGAGCAGTCGTTTCATAATCGTCTCCTTGATAATCATAGTCTCGTAGTACCATTGTATTGCGGGACTGGGGAGAGTGTGACCGGGAGGCGGAAATTTGTGCGGAAATGGGAAAATACAGCCGGTCCCCCTGGCAGGCCCGGCCCCAAGGCCTGCGGGAGAGGGGAGGTTTGCGTTGCCTGGACGGCGGAAAAATGGTATGATATCTGGTATGTGGACCAATATGGATTTTGACCGGGGAGAGAATTGTGATGGCGGAAAATACAGTCAGGGAAGAATTTAACGTATCGGAAAATATGATTGTGGACATCGAGCCCTGCGATGTTTTGACCGGAGGGCGGGACAAAAACCGTTTTCTGCTGTATCAGCTGAAGCGCAGCATGGCAAGGGCGGAGCAGATCGACATAATCGTGTCCTTTCTCATGGAATCCGGCGTGCGGCTGCTGTTGGAGGACTTGAAGCAGGCTTTGGACCGGGGCGTGAAAATCAGAATATTGACCGGCAACTATCTGGGAATTACCCAGCCGGGCGCGCTTTACCTGATCAAGGACAAGCTGGGAGACCAGGTGGATTTGCGCTTTTATAATGAAAAGGGGCGCTCCTTTCACCCCAAGGCTTATATCTTTCACTGCAAAGATTTGGGAGAAATTTACATTGGCTCCTCCAATATGTCCCGCAGCGCCCTGACCTATGGGATTGAGTGGAATTACCATTTTGACAATCTGCGTGATAGCGGGAATTTCAGCCGGTTCTACGATACATTTGAGGATTTATTTTACCGCCACGCCATCCGCATTGACGACGAGGAGCTGGCCCGGTATTCCCGGGAGTGGAAGAAGCCCGCCGTGCAGCGGGACCTGGAGAGATACGACCAGCTCGCCGGAGAAGCCCGGGAAATGAAGGTGGAGCCGCTGTTCCAGCCCCGTGGCGCCCAGATTGAAGCCCTGTACGCGCTAAAAAACAGCCGCAGGGAGGGCGCGAGGAAGGGGCTGGTTCTGGCCGCCACCGGCGTGGGCAAGACGTATCTGGCCGCCTTTGACTCCCAGGGCTTTGAGCGGGTGCTCTTTGTGGCACACCGGGATGAGATCCTCAAGCAGGCGGCGGAGAGCTTTCGCAATGTGCGGCATTCCGAGGACTACGGCTTTTTCACCGGCCGGGAGAAGGCGACCGGAAATGCAGTGATTTTCGCCTCGGTCGCCACCCTGGGCCGGCCGGCCTACCTGAACGAACGGTATTTTGCCAGGGACCGTTTTGATTATATTGTGATCGACGAGTTCCATCACGCGGTAACCGACCAGTACCGGCGCATCATCGAGTATTTTGAGCCCCGGTTTCTGCTGGGGCTGACCGCCACGCCGGACCGGCTGGACGGTCGGAGCCTTTTTGAGCTGTGCGACTATAATGTGCCCTATGAGATCAATTTAAAGGACGCCATCAACAAGGGGCTGCTGGTTCCATTTCACTACTACGGCATTTACGATGAGACGGTGGACTACTCCCAGATCCGCGTGGTGAAGGGAAGGTATGAGGAGGCGGAGCTGACCGGCCGGCTGTCCACCGGGGCGCGCAGCGAACTGATCTGCCGGTATTACCGGAAATACCGGTCCAGGCGGGCCCTGGGCTTTTGCTGTTCGCGAAAGCACGCGGAGCAGATGGCGGAGGAGTTCTGCCGGCGGGGAATCCCGGCGGCAGCGGTGTACAGCGACGGGGACGGACCGTACGCCCAGGAGCGGGGCGAGGCTGTGCGCATGCTGCGGGCCGGCGAGATAAGGGTGATATTCTCCGTGGATATGTTCAACGAGGGCCTGGATATCAGCGAGCTGGACATGGTCATGTTCCTGCGGCCCACAGAGTCGCCGGTGGTATTTTTGCAGCAGCTGGGCAGAGGGCTGCGCAAGAGCCGGGGCAAGGAATTTCTCAATGTGCTGGACTTTATCGGCAACTACGAGAAGGCTGGATCGGCGCCGTTTTTGCTCAGCGGCAGACCTTATTCCAGCGCCCAGGCCGGCCATATGCAGCAGCAAGACTTCGATTTCCCGGACGACTGCCTGGTGGATTTCGACATGCGCTTAATCGATCTGTTTCAGGAGATGGCCAGGAAGAAGGCAAAGCGGGAGGACCGGATCCGGGAGGAATATTTCCGGGTCAAAGAGCTGCTGGACGGCAGGACGCCCACCCGGATGGATCTGTTCACCTGCATGGAGGATGAGATATTCCAGCTGTGCGCGGGCATGAAAGACAGCCCGTTCAAACACTATCTGCGCTACCTTGACGGCCTGGGGGAGATAGGGGCGGAGGAGCGGGCGGTCTATGAGGGCATCGGCAATGAATTTCTGGAGCTTTTGGAGACCACCCAGATGTCCAAATCCTACAAGATGCCGGTGCTGCTGGCCTTTTACAACGACGGGGATATCAAGACGGCCATCGACGAGGAGGATATTTACCAAAGCTACAGGAAATTTTACGGCACCGCCAACAACTGGAAGGATTTGGAACGCGACAAGGGGACCAGCGATTTTAAAAACTGGGACAAAAAGCGCTGTGTGAGCGAGGCGGTGAAGAACCCGGTGCATTTCCTGCTGCAGTCGGGAAACGGATTTTTTGTAGAACAGGAATCCGCAGTGCTGGCGCTGAATCCCCAGCTGCACCAGGCGGTGCGCCTGCCGGGCTTTGCCCGCCAGATGAAGGACGTGATCGATTACCGCACCATGGACTATTACCGCAAGCGGTATGAGAAAATGCAGTTGTAGCACGGCTGCGTTTCTGGTAGAATAGACAGATGAAGTGATATATTGACAAGGGGAGAAACTGGAAATGACGAATTATGAGATGATCGTGCTGGATCTGGACGGCACGCTGACAAACCGGGACAAGGTGATCACGCCCCGGACCAGGAAGGCGCTGATGAGCGCCCAGGAACAGGGAAAAATTGTGGTTCTGGCCTCGGGCCGTCCCACCGCGGGGGTGGAGCCCCTGGCCAGAGAGCTGGAGCTGGAGCGCTTCGGCAGCTATATCCTGTCCTACAACGGAGGTATGATCACCAACTGCCGCACCGGGGAGGTGGTGTTCTCCTCCCAGATTCCGCTGGAGGCCAATGAGAAGATCATCGGCCTGGCGGAGGAGCACCGGGTGGATATCCTGACCTATCAGCCGGACAGGATCATCACCAACAACGACCAGTGCCCCTATGCAGTCATCGAGTCCAGGATCAACAACCTGCCTCTGGTTCAGGTGGAGAGCATGGCCGATTACGTGCGTTTTCAGGTGCCCAAGTTTCTCATGCTGGACGACGGCGATTACCTGGTGACTGTGGAGCCCCTGGTGAAGGCCGCCCTGGGCAAAAATTTCAGCGTGTACCGCTCCGAGCCCTATTTCCTGGAGGTTATGCCCAAGGGGATCGACAAGGCGCAGTCCCTGGAGCGCCTGCTGCAGGTGCTGGGGCTGACAAAGGAGCAGATGATCGCCTGCGGGGACGGGTACAACGATCTGACCATGGTCCGTCTGGCCGGCCTGGGCGTGGCCATGGAGAACGCTGTTCTGCCCCTGCGAAACGCCGCGGATTACGTCACGCTGTCCAACAATGAGGACGGTGTGGCCCATGTTGTGGAGAAATTTATGCTTTCTTAAATCATTCTAAAAATTCGTGGTAAGGGTAGACTTTCAGACTTTAATATGCTAAAATGAATGAAGTTTCAATGATGACCAAGGAGAGGGTACCGAACCATGAACAAGAAAATCAAAACCGAAGCGGTAGATCATTTGTTCGACGCGATTCTGACGCTGAAGAACCCGGAGGAGTGCTATAAGTTTTTCGAAGATGTCTGCACCATCAACGAGCTGCTCTCCCTTTCTCAGCGCTACGAGGTGGCCAAGATGCTGCGCGAGGGCAAGACCTATCTGGAGATCGCAGAGAAAACCGGGGCTTCCACCGCCACCATCAGCCGCGTGAACCGCTCACTGAACTACGGGAGCGACGGGTACGATATGGTATTTGCAAGGCTTGCGCCGCCGGACGGTCCGGCCGGGGCATAACCGCATTGTTGACGTATGATAAAAGAACAGCCTGAGCGGCGCAATCTGCGCCGGACAAGCTGTTTTTTTTATGCAAAGGCCCGCAGCCTTTTGGGGCTTTTGCGACGATTATTTCTTTTTCCGGTCCCGCTCCGTATCCTCGCTGCGCAGCTGGTCGGCCAGCATCTCGATCATCTGTTTTTTTAAATACACGTCAAAGGACAGCTCGCAGATAAATGCGAAGAGCTGCAGGTACTCCCGCTCGCCGTCGTCCAGCTCCGAATCCTCAAAGGTCCCCTGAGCCTTGGCGAACTTTTCCTTCAGGTCATCCCGCAGGCGGTCCATCTGGCCGGCCTCCAGGGTGAACACCTCCTCGTAGATGTCCTCCAGCTTCACGCTGGAAGGCTTGCCGGAGAAGTGACGGCTGGTAATGGGCCGGAAAATCTCCTCGATATCCGAGAAGGACAGCAGATTTTTAAAATAATAGATAAAGATCAGCATCAGCATGTGATCTTTGGAATACTTTTTCTTAACCGGCGGAGGAAGCAGATTGTTCTTCGCGTAGTTGTTAATCATGGTTTTGGTCAGGACCTTGTCCTCCGGGTGACGCCTGGTGTCCTTCAGATGCTCGTCCATAAAGGTGGTCACCTGGTCCATATACAGATCGATGCCCGGAATCTCCCGGGATTTCACATGGGAGAGGGAGCTCAGGCAGTCCAGCATATCCTGCAGCCGTTCTTCGTTGGTTTTCATCTATATCACCTCATAGCCTCCATTATATAGTATTCAATACTAGATGACAAGTGGGAAATGTGATAACTTGTAAAAAAGCTTGTTCATCCCCCCGCTCTTTCTATTTTATGGACGGTGTGATATAAATAATATCAGAGGACGGGAGAGCGGGAGGGGTAGGATGAATCTGAGAGAAATGAACTACGTGATTGCGATCTATGAGGAGCAGAGCATATCAAAGGCGGCGGAGCGGCTGTTCATTTCCCAGCCGTCCCTGAGTAAATTCCTGATCAACCTGGAGCGGGAGCTTGAGGTGCAGCTGTTCGACCGGACCACCAATCCGCTGACGCCCACGGAGTACGGCAGAGCCTACATTGAGGCGGCCAGAGCTATGCTGAATCTCAACTCGGATCTGCTCAGGCGGATGGACGACATCCGCAATTCCGAGACAGGCACGCTGCGCATCGGCATGTCCGTGGTGCGGTCCGCCTACTATATCCCGCTGGTGCTCCCTGTATTTCACCGCTGTTTCCCCGGAATCCAGATCAGCCTGGAGGAGGAGTCGGCCACAGTGCTGGAGCAGCATCTGCTGCAGGGCCGGCTGGACGTGGCGATCACCTCGGGAATTGTGATGGACCCGCAGATCGCCTGCGATGTGATCCGCCGGGAGCGGATTTATTTCGCCGTGCCGCGGGGATATGTGGAGGGGGCAAAGGCCTCCTATGAGTTTGAGGATATTGTGCCCCTGATTTCCTGGGATCAGGCCAGGTTTGTGCTGCTGCACAAAAAGCAGCGGGTGAGGCAGATTGCGGATCAGGTTTTTGCCGACTACGGGATTACCCCTCAGGTGATTATGGAGACAAAGATCACCGACACGGCGCTGAAGCTCTGCGCCAAGGGGATGTGCTGCGCCTTTGTCTCCGAGGTCACGAAGGAGGACCCCTTTTACCGGGATATGGAGGCCGACTACTATGTGCTGGACGAGCGCTACTCACTTCCGGTCATAGCGGCTTACCGCAGGGGCGCGTACATCCCCCAAAGTGTCTGTCATTTTCTGAACATACTGAACGAAAGCGGCCGGTAACGCGGCGCCGCACACAGGGAAGCGCCCCGCCCTGGTGTGCGGCGCCGTTTTTTGCTGCGCCCTGCGGGCTGCTACCGCCTGTTTCCGCCGTATAGCCCGGCGGCTATGACCGCATGTAAAAACGGTATTGGGAATCGGGAAAAACGGCTGTTATAATGGCATTAACGCAGATAGACCGGTATATCTGAGGCAACTTTACAGTGTGGCAGCCATTGAATTTGGAGGGGTAAGTATGAGCAGTACAATGATAGCGGTAATCGGATTTGTCTCGCTGGCGATTTTAATGTGGGTGCTGTTGAAGGGTATGACCAGCCCGGTGATACCGTTTATTTTGATACCGGTTGTCACCGCGCTGATCGCCGGCTTTTCAGTGGGGGATATCAACGGGTTTGTCAAGTCCGGCTTAAGCTCCGTGCTGAGCACGGCGGCAATGTTTATGTTTTCCATCACTTATTTTAATATCATGAACGACGCCGGGCTGTTCGAACCGGTGATCAGGGCGCTGACGCCAAAGGGGAAGGCGAACGTGTTTCTGATCCTGCTGTCCGCCCTGGCGGTGACATATGTGGGGCATCTGGACGGCTCAGGCGCAACCACCTGGATGATCGTTCTCACCGCGTTTTTGCCTCTGGCCGACCGGGTGGGAATCCGCAGGCCGGCGCTGCTCTGCGTGGCGGCCTCGGGGATGACGGCGGCCAATCTGGTGCCCTGGGGCGGTCCCACCATGCGGGCGGCGGCGGTTCTGGAGATGGACGTGAATGCGCTGTTCGCTTACATAATCCCGGCATTGGCCGTGATGGTGGGCCTGTCGGTGCTGACGGTCTGGCTGCTGGCCCGGGCGGAGGTGAAAAACGGAGCGGGAACCATCGTCTCAGAGGCCGGGCGCCCTGAGGGGGACGACGGACCCACGGGCATAGGCGGTTTTCAGAACTGGAAATGGTTTTTTAACATGGGGCTGACGGTTGTGGTCCTGTATCTGCTGTTCAGCGGGGTCATGGCTTCCTACCTGTGCTTTATGCTGGGAGTTTCCGCAGCGCTGCTTGTCAACTATCCCACCCCCGGGGAGCAGACCAAGCGCCTGAAATCCTACGCGGGACAGTCCATGGTCATGACCATCACGCTTTTTGCGGTGGCGGTATTCCTGGGGATTATGAAGGAGGGCGGTTTTATTGAGGCCATGGCCAGCGTGATTGTGAGTATTATCCCGGGCTTTTTGGCTCCCCACGCCCACTGGGTGCTGGCGCTCCTGGCGGTTCCCATGATGATGGCCCTGGGTACGGATGCGTTCTACTATGTGATGCTCCCTGTGATCATCGGAGTGGTGGAACCCTTCGGTGTTTCCGCCCTTTCCGTGGCGGCCGTCTATCTGATCACGGGAACCTTTGGCTCCAGCATCAACCCCAGCGGCGCGGCAATGTACGTGGGACTGGGCCTGGCGGACGTGGATGTGGGAACCCATATCAAGTTCTCCATCCGCTATCTGTGGCCGTTCAGCATCGCCTGTATGGCCGCGGCGATCCTGATGGGGATCGTACAATTTTAAATGGAGGGAAATGCCATGGAGATGGGAGCGAAACCGTGGATTGATCTGAGGAGCGATACAATAACAGCGCCCTCCCGCGAGATGCTTCTGACGATTCTGGAGGCGGAGCTGGGGGATGACGGGAGAAGAATCACCCCGGAAACCGGCGGGGACGGGACGGTTAATGAGCTGGAGGCCCTGGCGGCCCAGCTGACGGGCAAGGAGGCCGCAATTTTGTTTCCCTCCGGGACCATGGCCAACACCGCGGCGCTGCTCACCTGGGCGAAGGCCGGGGATACGGTGCTGGTGGACGGGCTTATGCATCTGTACATCCGGGAGAAGAGCGGATTTGCCCCGCAGTTCGGAGGGCTTATGCCGGTGTGCTACGATCTGCTCTCAGACGGCAGCCCGGATATGGAGTCCGTCAGGGAGGCGCTGGCCGCCAATCCCATCCGTCTGGCCTGTATTGAGACCACCCACAATTTTTCCGGCGGCAGCTGCCAGACACTGGCTCAGCTGCAACAGTTCTATCGCCTGTGCGCCGGGGCCGGGATCCCGGTCCATATGGACGGGGCGCGGCTGTTCAACGCAGTCTGCGCCCTGGGCGCGGAGGCAGGGGAAATATGCCGCTATGCGGATTCCGTTATGTTCTGCCTGTCAAAGGGGCTGGGCGCGCCGGTGGGCTCGCTGCTGTGCGGGACTAAGGAGTTCTGCCGCGGGGCCAGGCAGCTGCGCAAAGCCCTGGGCGGAGCCATGCGCAAGGCCGGCGTCATCGCGGCCCCGGGAATCTACGCGTTACAGCACAACGTGCCCGGCCTAAGGGAGGACAATGAAAAGGCCCGCTATGCGGCCAGGCTGCTGCGGGAGGGGGACTGCCCCCTTGCCATCCGCGGCGATGTCCCCTCCAATATCCTCATCCTGGAAACAGAGGGGGAGGAAATGCGCGCCGGTCTGACGGCGGAGCTAATGCGGGAGGGAATCCTGTGCAGCGCGGCGCCGGAACACGCGGTGCGGTTTGTGTGGCACAGCGGGGTGAGCTGGGAGGATACCCGGTTGGCGGCGGAGCTTATCCTGCGGGCTGCCGGCCGTATGAGGCCGTTTAGAGGAGGGGACGCTCATGGAATATGATCTGCTGGAAAACAGGGAGTTTGAGGCCTGGCTGGTGGAGCTGCGAAGGGATTTCCACCGGTATCCGGAGCCGGGCTGGATGGAATACAGGACCACAGTGAAAATTATAGAGGAGTTGGAGCGGCTGGGCATTCCCACGGTGTGGGGAAGGGAACTGTACGAGGCGGATTGCCGCCTGGGCCTGCCGGAACAGGAGGAGGACCGCCGGGCCGTCCGCCGGGCAGTGGAGGAGACCGGAAGGGAGGACCTGATCGCAAAGATGGCCGGCGGCTTTACCGGAGCTATGGCCGTCATAGAGGGGGATAAAAAGGGACCTGCGGTGGGAATCCGCGTGGATATTGACAGTAATGAGCTGGAGGAGTCAGCGGACTTGGCGCACAGGCCCGCCCGGGAGGGATTTTCCTCCGTGCACAGGGGCTGCATGCACGGCTGCGGCCACGACGGCCACACGGCCATCGGCCTGGGAACGGCCCGGATACTCTGGGCTAACCGGGATAAGCTTTTGGGGACGGTGTATCTGTTTTTCCAGGCGGCCGAGGAGGGGGGGAGAGGCGCCCAGGCCGTGGTGAAAAAGGGCCTGCTGGCCCATCTGGATTACTTTTACGGCGGTCATATCGGCATCAACAGCGCGCCCCTGGGCACCATTTCCGCCAGCACCTACGGATTTATGGCCGGGACCAAGTTTGACGTGGAGTTCACAGGCCGGGCCTCCCATGCGGGAAAAGCCCCTGAGGAGGGAGCCAACGCCGTCGGGGCCGCGGCCAGCGCCGTGCTGAATCTGTTGGCCATATCCCGGTCCGGAAAGGGCATAAGCAGGGTTAACGTGGGAAAGATCCAGGGCGGCAGCGGGCGGAATGTGATCCCTGATTACGCGCTGCTCAAGGCTGAGACCCGGGGGGGCAGCCGGGAGGTCAGCGATTACATGTTTGACCGTGCCGTGAACGTCTGCCGGGGCGCTGCGCAAATGTACGGCTGCGGCATGGCTTACAGGATCATGGGAGAGTCGCGGGACGCCGCGTGCGACAAGGAGCTGGCCCTGTTTGTGCAGCGGTCCGCCTCGGAGCTGGCCGGAATCCGCCAGATCATTCCGGCCTCGGACATGGGAGCGGGGGAAAATATCACCTTTATGATGAACGAGGTCAAAAGCCGGGGCGGCCGGACGACCTTCATGCTTCTGGGAGCGGACATCAAAGCGCCCCACCACAGCGCGAAATTCGATTTCGACGAGGGTGTGATCCCGCTGTCCGCCCGGCTGTTTGCCAAGCTGGCGCTGGATTTAATGAAAAAATGAGGGATTGGTAGGAAAAGTCTGCCGTGCGGAGCGCCGGCAGGCTTTTTCCATTTCCGAAGCCGGGTGTATTTTCCCGCGGGAAATGCCATACTATCCCTGAGGTGATGATATGCAAAAGGATCAAGAGGAAAAACTCAATCAGAAAAAATCCAACGAAATGTTCAACAGCATCACGGAAAAGGTGAAGCCGGAGAATCAGAACCAGACCCACAATTCCCGCAGGGAAGGGATGGGGCCCAACACCAAGCGCAGGCCGTGCTGATCCGGCTGAACGGGGAAATGTCCGGGATGCAGGCAAGGTGGTAGGTGACAAATCGCTGAAAATGTTATAAGATATACCTTGCAGCATTCATAGCCCCGCGGCGGCGGGGCGGACAAACCCTCGCGAGGGGGATGGAAGGCGGTAAGAAGAGAATGAGTATTTATGATTCACTGAATCCAATGCAGCAGGAGGCCGTGTTCTGCACGGAGGGCCCGCTGCTGGTGCTGGCCGGGGCCGGCTCGGGCAAGACCCGGGTGCTGACCCACAGGGTGGCATATCTGATCGAGGAGAAGGGGGTCAACCCCTGGAACATTATGGCGATCACATTTACCAATAAAGCGGCGGGAGAGATGCGGGAGCGGGTGGACAAGCTGGTGAGCTTCGGCTCGGAGAGTATCTGGGTGAGCACCTTCCACTCGTCCTGCGTGCGTATTCTGCGCAGGCATATCGAGGCGCTGGGATACTCCACCAGCTTTTCTATTTACGACAGCGACGATCAGCGGACGCTGATGAAGCAGGTGTTTAAAACCCTGGACGTGGACACCAAGCAGCTGAAGGAGCGGGGCGCGCTCAGCGCGATCTCCTCAGCCAAGGACAAGCTCATCGGGCCGGAGGAATTTCTGCTGAACGCTGCGGGGGACTTCAGACAGCGGCGCATCGGGGAGATTTACCAGGAGTACCAGAAGCAGCTGAAGAAGAACAACGCCATGGATTTCGACGACCTGATCGTTAAGACGGTGGAGCTGTTCCAGAACAACCCGGATGTGCTGAATTATTACCAGGAACGCTTTAAGTACATAATGGTGGACGAGTACCAGGACACCAACCTGGCCCAGTTCAAGCTGATCAGCCTGCTGGCTGCCAAGTATAAAAACCTGTGCGTGGTGGGAGACGACGACCAGTCCATCTATAAATTCCGGGGCGCCAATATTGAGAATATCCTGAGCTTTGAGGACGCGTTTCCCGGCGCGCGGGTGATCAAGCTGGAGCAGAACTACCGCTCCACCCAGAACATCTTAAACGCGGCCAACGGCGTGATCCGCCACAACCGGGGCAGGAAGGACAAGACCCTGTGGACAGCCAACAGCGAGGGGACGCTGGTCTATTTCAAGCAGTTTGAGAACGCCCGGGACGAGGCGGACTATGTGGCGCGCCAGATTCGCGACAGCGGCTTTTCCTATCAGGACCAGGCGGTGCTGTACCGCACCAACGCCCAGTCCCGCCTTCTGGAGGAGCGGTGCATCTTTTACAATGTGCCCTACCGCCTGGTGGGCGGCGTGAACTTCTACCAGCGCAAGGAGATCAAGGACATTTTAGCCTACCTGAGGACCATTGCCAACGGCGTGGACGACCTGTCGGTGCGGCGGATCATCAACGTGCCCAAGCGCGGCATCGGAGCCACCACCATGGGCAAGGTCACATCCTTTGCCTCGGAGCACGGCATGAGCCTGTACGCGGCCCTGAAGGAGGCGCACCAGGTGCCGGGGCTGAACAAGGCGGCGGCCAAGATCGCTGTTTTTGTGGGCCAGATCGAGAGCTTTAAGGCGCGGGCCGTTTCCGACGATTTCACCATCCAGGACCTGATCGAGGGGATTCTGGATGAGACCGGCTACCGGCAGGAGCTGGAGGCGGAGGGGGAGATCGAGTCCCAGACCCGTCTGGAGAATATCGAGGAGCTGGTGAACAAGGCGGTGAGCTACGAGCAGGACAGCGAGCATCCCTCCCTGGACGAGTTCCTGGAGCAGGTGGCCCTGGTAGCGGATATTGACAATATGGACGAGTCCGAGAACCGGGCCACGCTCATGACCCTGCACAGCGCCAAGGGCCTGGAATTTCCCAAGGTGTACCTGGTGGGCATGGAGGACGGCCTGTTCCCCAGCATGATGTCCATCACCGCGGACGACAAGTCGGAGATCGAGGAGGAGCGCAGGCTGTGTTATGTGGGCATCACCAGGGCCAGGGAGGAATTGGTGATGACCTCGGCCAGACAGCGTATGGTCAACGGAGAGACCCGCTACTCCAAGCCCAGCCAGTTTGTGGAGGAGCTGCCGGCCACTGCGGTGGAGTTCGACCGGCTGGAGCCGGCCCTTTCCGGGTACGGCAGCTTTGGCGGCGGAAGCGGCGGAGCCGGTTCCGCCGGGCGCCGGGCTGACGCCTACGCGGACGATTCCCTGCCCTGGAACAAGGGCGGCGCCAAGGCCGAACCAAAGGCTGAGGGGAGGGGCTTCGGCAGCAGCCACAACCCCTACGCCTCCCGGAGCGCGGCCCCGGCGTCAAAGCCGGCGTTCGGCAAGGCGTTTACCGTGCAAAAGCCGTCGTCTCTGGACTACGGACCCGGCGACCGGGTCAGCCATATCAAGTTCGGCCAGGGAACGGTGAAGGCTGTGGAGGACGGCGCCAAGGACTACGAGGTGACGGTGGAGTTTGACAAGTCGGGCCAGAAAAAGATGTTTGCGTCGTTTGCAAAATTGAAAAAAATCTAGGATCCTTCCAGATAAAATCTAAAAATTTGAGCAAATTAGGATAGTAAAAAAGACCTGATCATGATATAATACTTAATAAGCATTTCAACCAGACTGAAATCGTAAGAAGGAAAGGACGTGGGCAAGATGAATCGATTTGACAAAGACCGCTTTGATGCGATGGGGAAGGAAGCCATGAGCCGTGTGGAAGAGATCATGAATTCCACCAGACTGAACGAGCTGTTGCATAGAAAAGAGGAAGAAGATAAGAAAAAGAACTGCATTCTGTGGGTGTTGGCTATCATCGGCGCAGTAGCGGCAGTGGCAGCGATCGCATACGCGGTATACCGCTTCTTTACACCGGACTACCTGGAGGACTTCGAGGATGATTTCGACGACGACTTCGACGATGATTTCTTTGAGGACGAAGAGAGCGAGGACAAGAAGGTATCCAAGGAAGAGGAATAGACATAAGGCTGAAGGGCTCCCGGGAACGGGGCCCTTTATTTGATGCGGGGATAGCCGGTGAATGGCCGCCCCAACAATCCCTTGACAGAGAGATTATTTTTCTGTAGAATGATAGTGAACACTTGCATACAGAGGGCGCTGATCATGGACGAAACGAGTCAAAAAATTATCGATGCAACCTTGTCGCTGATAAGGGATAAGGGCTATGTGGCAACTACGACAAAAGATATCGCAAGGCTGGCCGGCGTAAACGAATGCACCTTATTCCGAAAATTTAAAAACAAAAAGGATATTGTGATCCGCGGCATCGAACAGGAGAAATGGCGGGGGAATATCTCGCCGGAGATATTTCAAAATGTGGAGTGGGAGCTGAAGCCGGATTTAGAAATGTTCATGTCGGAATATATGAACCGGATAACAGCCGATTTTGTCAATCTCTCAATCGGCCTGCGTGCGCCTCAAATATACGAGGAGACGGCCCCCCTGATTATGAAAGTCCCCCTTGCGTTTGTATCGTCCTTGACGGACTATTTCCGGAAAATGGAGCAAAAAGGGAAGCTGCCCGCTATGGATTTTGAATGTCTGGCTATGATCTTTTTTTCAAGCACCTTCGGGTTTACCTTTTTATCCGCCTCCTTTGAAGAGCGCTTGACGAAAATCAGCAGAGAGCAATTTATCAAACAGACGGTTGCGGCCTTCACGGAGGGGATTTTGCAGTAAATTGTAAATTTTAGTGATCCAAAATGGTGCTGGCAGCAGTGCCATTTAAAAATATCATAAAGCAAGCGTGTACTTGCTTGTATAGGGAGGAATGGTATGAGACAGATAACAGGCGCTGATTTATTTGTGAAAGCGTTACAGGAGGAGCAGGTGGAGACACTTTTTGCATACCCGGGAGGGCAGGCCATTGATCTGTTTGACGCGCTTTACGGCGTAAAAGACATCGATGTGATACTCCCGCGCCATGAGCAGGGCTTGGTTCACGCGGCGGACGGATACGCCCGGTCTACGGGAAAGGTCGGCGTCTGCCTTGTCACCAGCGGCCCGGGGGCCACAAATCTTGTGACGGGAATTGCAACAGCCAATTATGACAGTGTGCCGCTGGTCTGTTTTACCGGACAGGTTCCCACAAATTTAATCGGAAACGACGCGTTTCAGGAGGTTGACATCGTAGGAATTACGA
Source organism: Enterocloster asparagiformis (assembly GCA_018380885.1). Lineage (GTDB taxonomy): Bacteria > Bacillota > Clostridia > Lachnospirales > Lachnospiraceae > Enterocloster. The sequence continues at coordinate 27,758 of JAGZSY010000011.1, read as the reverse complement.
GAAGCATCAGCAAATGGTCGGTTACGGTCCATAAACGTGAGGATTTGGGGACAATTATAAAAAAGGCTTTCTATATCGCCAGGTCAGGAAAACCGGGCGCAGTGGTGGTTGACATACCGAAGGATATTCAGAAAGAATTAGGGAGCTGCACCTATCCCGCCAATGCCGAAGTGCGCGGTTACAGGCCGAACACAGCCGTTCACATGGGTCAAATCAAAAAAGCGCTGGATTGTCTGAAGCAATCGAAGCGCCCCGTTTTCCTGCTGGGCGGAGGCGTGAATATCGCTCATGCGGGCGGGGAAATGACGCTGCTCGCGGAGAAAACGAATATCCCCGTTGTCACCACAATCATGGGAAAGGGGGCCATTCCCTCCAACCACCCGCTGTACATCGGCAATTTGGGAATACACGGCAGCTATGCGGCGAATACGGCGGTCAGCAATTGCGATGTGCTGTTTTCCATTGGGGTCCGCTTTAATGACAGAATTACCGGCAGGGTCAGCGAATTTGCCCGTAACGCGGCGATTATCCATATCGATATTGACCCGGCCTCTATTTCAAGAAATATTGCCATTGATATTCCCATTGTGGCCGACGCTAAAAATGCCATATGCGCCCTGTCAGACAGAGCGGCGGCCCTTAACACGGAGGAGTGGCGGCGGCAAATCGCCGGCTGGAAAGAAAAATACCCGATCGGTCAGCCGCGGCGAAACAATACGGCGGGCGTAACGCCCCAAGCAATTATCAGCGAAATCAATGCACTATTCGACGACGCGGTAATCGCCACAGACGTGGGGCAGAACCAGCTGTGGGCCACTCAATTTCTTGAGATTACAAAGGGCAAGCAACTGCTGACCTCCGGGGGATTGGGGACCATGGGATACGGTTTTCCGGCCGCCATTGGCGCTAAATTGGGAAATCCCCATAAAGATGTCATTGCGATTTGCGGGGACGGGGGCATCCAGATGAATATTCAGGAAATGGCTACCGCGGTTGTGTATGGACTCCCGGTTATAATTTGCGTTATGAATAACGGCTATCTGGGAAATGTCCGCCAGTGGCAGGAATTGTTTTATAACAAACGGTATTCCGGCACCTGCCTGAGGCGGAGAAAAAATTGTCCCCCTGCGTGCAATATGCCGTCAAGGGACTGCCCGGAATACACGCCGGATTTTGTCAAATTGGCGGAGAGCTACGGCGCAAAAGGGATTCGCGTACAGACCTCCGACGGTATTAAGCCCGCGCTGTTAAAGGCCAGGCATGAAGTTGCGGTTCCCACTGTAATTGAGTTTCTGATCGAACCGGAGGAAAATGTTTTTCCGATTGTGCCGCCGGGAAATCCGTTGGGCGATATGATGATGGGAGGTTGAACGGTAAAATGGTAAAGAAACGGTGGATCAGCTTATTGGTAGAAAACGGGATTGGCGTCCTCGCATATATTTCCGGGTTGTTTTCCGGAAAATCCTATAACCTGGACAGTCTCACGGTGGGAACCACAGAGGATGAGAGCGTTTCCCGCATGACGATCAGCCTGACAAGCGACGATCAGACCTTTGAACAAATAAAGAAACAGCTGAACAGAAGCGTTGAGGTGATCAAGGTGATTGATTTTACGGATACGGCAATTCACATGAAGGAGCTGATGTTTATACGCGTTTCCTCCTGCACAGAGCGGGATATGGAAGAAATCGCCCGCATGATCGAGGTGTTTGACATCAAAATGATCGACTATGGCATTCACTCCGTCTTAATCCAATCGGTTCAGACGGAGAGCAGAAACAATGATTTAATCCGTCTGTTTGAAACGATGTTTGTAAATCGTATGGAAATTGTTCGCGGCGGAAGCGTCGCGATAGAGGCGATCAGTATTTCCGACCGGTAGAAAGAGGAGAAGCGATGATAAAAAGCGGCAGCGCCGGAAACGGTATTGCCGCTTTTTTGAGAAAATTCATAGATGACTCTATCGCAGGATTCGCAGGCCCAGGCCAATCATCCGTTTTCCGGCAGATTTCTCAGCATCACGTCCGACATAATCCGCACCGCGTTCTCCGGGTAGCTGATATCATCGTAGGGAATCGTATAGATTTCCCGACCGTCCCGGTAGAAGCGCAGGATATAAACGTCCGCGTGGTCAAAGATCCGTTTGTGGATTCGCGGGCTCTTGCGCAGAAAGCGGTCCGTGATTTTGCTCCTGGGAATGCTCCGGCTGCGCTCAAAGCGCTCCACGGCCAGCATGTCGTAATCCGCGGGGAAATCCGGGGCAAACGTCTCGCCTGACGGGATTGACTGATAGTAAAGCCCATGCTTTTCAAACATTTCACCGTCGGCAACCGCCTGATCGCAGGCAGCTTTGATCAGCTGTCCGCTGTAGCGGGCCGCTTGCATGCTGTTGTTTTTTCTCAGCGTCATTTCCAGCAGCCAGGGGGCTATGCCGCACCACCTGCTGCGGTAGCCGAAATTCCAGTCGAGAAATAGATCCGGGCCAAAGGCAAGGCAGCCCCTGCCGTGAAGCCGGAAAATGATTCCGTCCGCCTCAAACTCCATCCGGCGGGTCCGGCCGCGGTAGTCGAAAAAGTCCGCCTTGGTTCTCAGGTTCAGATGTTCACGGGCGTTGACTGCGGCCAGGAGCCTTTGGCACGCCGCCTCGACGCCGGCTGTGTATTCCTCCATAAGCCCTTTCAACTGAGGGTCCATAGGCTAATCCCACCAGAAATACCAGACGGTGGACTTCGCCAGGGTGTCGGCCAGCGTTCCCACCGTGCAGTCCTCCGCACCCTGGTCCACCACGTCCGGGCACCAGGCGTACTGCTGCAGCGCCAATTCCATGGCCGATTCACGGTCTATCGGGGCGGGCAGAATAAATTCCAGCACGTCGTGGGTCATGACAGCGGGGACGGCGCCGAAGCGCTCAAACCAGTGCCTGGCCACCGCCATCAGCTCCAGGGTGTCCGGGCACTCGTTCCAGCCGCCGAAGGGGAGTCTGGCGAAGATTTCTCCAGGGCTGGCCGCCGGGATTTCCGCCAGAATCAGGGGAAGGGTCTCCTTTGTACGGTAATCCCAGTAGCCGCAGAAGCGGTTCTGAGCCTCGCCTCCGGCCATCTCTCCCAGAATCTCCCCGTCCCAGTCCATGTCGTCGTCCAGGGCCTCCTGCCGCCGCTCCTCCGTCAGGTGGTCCAGAACCATGCGGCCGCTCTTCGGGGGAGCCTGCAGCATCCGCTTGCGGTATTCAGCCACCGCGCCGGCGTCGAACGCGTAACAATCGCCGTCATAGTTCTCGTCGGAATTCATGATCAGGCATTCCCAGAGGGTTTCGTCCACCGCGACCAGGACTGGGAGAAAGCCCTCCCTGGCGCCGCGGTCCCTGGCGAGCCGATACGCGTCCATGATGGGATCGTCGTCCGCCATGGGCTCGAAGTACCGGCAGGGACAATCCAGGTAACGCATCAGAGCCTGGGCCAGTTTTGTGGTTGTATCGGTCTGTTTCATAATTGCAGCCTCCTTTTTTACATATTCGTTCTGTGAGCATGGCAGGAGGCTGTTTTACGGAGCTCCTGCCAGGTAATGGCCAATGTCCCCGGCGCGCCCGGTCAGGCGGCGGCCGTTTTTTTCCTGCGGGAAAATTCGTCCGGAATATCAGGCTTTGATAGCGGCGGTTCCGGCGGGGACGGCTTATTTTGAGTGGGAAAATAAGTAAGTTCATTATAGCAGAAGGCGTGGGCAGCGGCAACCGGAACTTGGAGCTGCGAAAGAGGCCCTTCGCAGGGACAGCCTCTGAAAAACGCTCCTTTCAGCCGGCCGGGGCGGAACGGGTGAAAACGTCACCAGCCAAACCGGTACACGATCCTTCTCCTGTAAGGCTGCCCCGGCCTGGTAAGGGCGCAGGTATCCGGGGCAAAATGGGGCGCATCCGGGACATCCTGGGCCTCCAGAGCCACGGCGCAGGAAGGCGACGAGAGGCCGCCTCCCGTCAGGCGGAGGCCCTTGCCGATGTATCCGCCGGAGTACAGCACCACACAGGGAGCGTCGGTGTGCAGAGTCAGGCTGCGGCCGGAGACGGCATCTCTTAAGGTCAGCGCTTCCCGCAGGCCGGAAACAGGGTCCGGTCCGGCGGACAGGATCAGGGCGTTGTTGTAGCCCAGGGCGTTTGCCAGCTGCGGGTCGCGGGGCCAGGCCCGCAGTTGTTCCGTCAGGGAGACAGGACGGGTGAAGTCAAAGGGCGTGCCGCCGCAGGAGCGCACCTCTGCGGGGATGTGGCGGCTGTCGTTTGCCACGAAGCAGTCCGCGAAAGCGCAGAGTACCTGCTCCAGGCCGGAGCGGTCAAAGTCCCCGGACAGATTGAAATAGCTGTGTCCTGAGAGGTTGAAATAGGTGGTCCGGTCCGTGGCCCCCCAGAAGGAGAGCTCCAACTCGGACTGGTTCCGCAATGTATAACAAATTTTCACAATGCGGTTTCCGGGAAAGCCATCTTCGCCGTCCGCCAGGCGCACTGAAAATGAGGCGGAGCAAAAGTCCCCGCCGGACGCGGTGGAATCCAGCTGCCAGACGCGATAGGAGGCGCAGTGAAAACCGCCGTGCAGGTTGTTGCCGCCATCGTTGTCGCTGAGGGGGAACAAACGGCCGTCCACGTTCAGCGAAGGCCCGGAAATACGGCCCGCGCAGGGGCAGAGGACAGCCCCGGCAAACAGGGGATTCCCGATATAGTCCTCCCAGTTTTCAAAGCCCAGGACAATATTTACGGATTTGCCGTTTCGTCCCGGCAGGCGGATTTGCCGGACCGCCGCCCCGTATGAAAGCAGCCGGATCTCCATGCCGCTGTCCGCCAAAAGGCGCGCCTCCATCACCTCCTGCCCGTCAATCTGCCCGATTCTTCGCGTCTTGACCTCCATTTCACATCGCTCCTTCCCGCATTTCGCACAATTTCCTATTTTGTATTATAGCGAAACGTTGCAAAAAAGATCAAGAAACAAAAAACGATTGAGCAAAATTTACAAATACAACGGCAATTTACCCTAATGATTCCCGACAAATTTCCGGATATAATAAAGAAAATGACACAGGAACCCATACAGAAAAAAATAATTGAGTTCCGAATAATGCAAAAAATGCTGCTTCGATTCCACTTATTAGCAGACAAAGGGGCGCGGGTATCGTACACTGGAGTCAGTAACGAGAAAAGAGGTGTATGACTTGGAACGAGTCGGGCGAGTTTTAGCCCAGACCTTTGAGCTGGGCGAGGGCTGCATGTGGGACGCGGAGACGGAGAGCCTTTATTTTGTGGATATCACAGGCTGCCGGATTTATTGCTGGCGCGGGAGAGAGGGCGAGCTGATTTCCTGCGAGACCCAAGGGCCTGTGGGCTGCGTGTTTCCCACCGCGGATCACGGCATAGGCGCGGCGGCCGGGCGCGCTGTCGTCCGGTATGAGAAGAATCTCACCGGCGGCCGGACGCTGGCAGAGCTGTCATTTCCGGGCTACCTGCGTTTTAACGACGGGAAATGCGATCCCTGGGGCAGATTGTGGCTGGGAACCATGGCGGGCGACCAGAGCCATCCGAAGGCCCGCGGAGGCGGAAGCCTCTATTGCATCGGCGGGGGCTGCGTTCAGGCGGAATACGGCGGTTTTACCATTCCCAACGGCCTGGCATGGAGCCGGGACCGGAGCAGGTTCTACCACATTGATACGCGGCTGCGCAGGGTGGATGTGTACGAGCTTGACGGGCCGGACAGGATGTCCGCCAGGCAAACGGCGTTTTCCATCCCGGAGGGGGAGGGAGACCCGGACGGGATGTGTATGGACAGCCAGGGTAATCTCTGGATCGCCATGTGGGGCGCCGGAAAGGCCGCCTGCTACGATCCCAAAACGGGAACCCTGCTGGAACAGATTCCGGTTCCGGCGCAAAATGTCTCCTGTGTTGCCTTTGGGGACAGGGATCTGAAAACCTTATACATCACAACGGCCAAAGACCGGTCCGGAAACGGCGGCGCGCTCTACTGCGTCAGACTTTCGACGGCGGGCCTTGCGCCTTACGCATACGGAGGGAATGAAGATGGGAAATAAAAAGGCTTTGATTACCGGGGCCGCCAAGGGGATCGGGCGTCAGATCGCCATCTCCATGGCAAAGGCCGGTTACGATATCGCGGTCAATTACCGCAGCGACGGGAAGGCGGCCGAGGAGGTCTGCAGGATCGCAAGGGAGAACGGCGTCTCCGCCTTTGCGGTGTACGCCGACATGGCGGTGACGGCGGACATCCGCGCCATGTACGATCAGGTGTTTGAGCGGTTCGGCGCGGTGGACGTGCTGGTGAACAATGCGGGCATCAGCAGCGAGGTGTATTTTCTGGACGCCACGGAGGAGATGTTCGACCACATGACGGCGGTGGACTGGAAGGGCGTGTATTTTTCCAGCCAGATCGCGGCCAAACGCATGATCGAACGCGGGATCAGGGGCGTGATCATCAACATCGCCTCCAACCAGGTGGATGGCTGCTGGCCCAGGGCCACGATCTACGGCCCCACCAAGGCGGCGGTGGCGAAATTCACCAAAAACGCGGCAATGGAGCTCTCCCTGAGGGGAATACGCATGGTGGCGGTGGCGCCCGGATACACGGACGTTGGCTGGGAGCCGGGAGATATCCGGCTGGAGGCCGCGAAGCGGCTTCCCATGAAGCGCTTTGCCACCACGGAGGAGATCGCCCAGGCGGTGATCTACCTGGCTTCGGACGCGGCGGACTACATAACGGGAACAATGCTGACCATCGACGGCGGGGCCACCCTGCCCGTGGTGGCGGCCAACGATTTTGTGTGAGAGGCGGCGCGGGACAATGGCAGATAATAAATACTACAACAGCCTGCTTCAGGGGGATTCCGGGGCGCTAAAGCGCGCGCTGTACAAGTCCATGGGATTTACGGAAAACGCCCTGAAAAAACCGCTGGTGGCGATTGTGAATACCTACACAAACGCAACGCCGGGCCATTTTAATTTAAACGAGCTCTGCGCCCAGGCGGAGCGGGGCATACAGGCGGCCGGCGGAACGGCCATGACCTTCGGGACCATCGCCCCCTGCGACGGCATCGCGGAGGGACACGAGGGGATGCGCTATATTCTCCCCTCGCGGGACTTGATCACCGCCTCCGTGGAGTGCATGGTGCGGGCCCACCGGTTCGACGGCATGGTGCTCCTGGGCTCCTGCGACAAGATCGTGCCGGGACTTTTGATGGCTGCGGCCAGGCTGGACATTCCGGCCATATTCGTAAACGGAGGCCCCATGCTGCCGGCCGTTTACAGGGGAAAGCATTACGACGGCAACATTGTGACGGAGGCGGTGGGCTGGAAGGCCAGAGGGGAGATCACAGAGACGGAATTTAAGGAGATCGAGAACCTGGCGGAGCCGTGCGTGGGGTCCTGCGCCATGCTGGGCACAGCCAACACCATGGGCTGCCTGGCCGAGGCCATGGGTATGAGCCTGCCTGGCACGGCGGCGATCCCGGCCGTGCTGTCCAAACGGCTGCAGGCGGCTTACGAGGCCGGCGAGGCGGTGATGGGGCTGATCCGGGGCGGGATCACGGCCAGAAGGATTATCACCAGACAGTCCGTCGAGAACGCCATGACCGTGCTCATGGGCATGGGCGGTTCCACCAACGGAATCATGCATCTGCAGGCTATTTACAGGGAAGCGGGACTGGGGGAGCTGCCCCTCACAAAATTCGGGGAAATGAGCAGGGCGGTTCCACAGGTGGCCTCGGTTTACCCGGCTTCCCCCTACGACATGGCGGATTTCTACGAGGCGGGCGGAGTGCCCGCGGTGATGAAGGAGCTGGAACCCCAGCTTCACACCGGCTGTCTCTGCTGTAACGGCCGCACGGTGGCGGAAAATCTTTCCGGCGTGCCGCATTCGTCCAGGCGCGAGGTGATCCGCGCCGCGGAAGCGCCGTTTCACCCCACGGGCGGCGTGGCGGTCCTGACCGGCAATATGGCTCCTATGGGCGCGGTGGTAAAGCCCGCGGCCATCCCGGAGCAGCTTATGCGGTTTACGGGCACGGCCCGGGTGTTCGGCAGCGAGCAGGAAGCCTGCGCGGCGATTCTGGCCGGAGCCATCGGGCCGGGGACCATGGTGGTGCTGCGCTACGAGGGGCCCAAAGGGGGGCCCGGTATGCCGGAGATGTACCGGCCCATGAAGTGCCTGGAGGGCATGGGATTGTCCGCCAGCTGCGCGGTAGTCACGGACGGACGGTTTTCCGGTTCCAACCGCGGGTGCTTTGTGGGGCACATTTCCCCGGAGGCCTACGAGGGCGGCGTGCTGGCCCTGGTGGAGGACGGCGATTCCATCGCCATCGACGTTCCGGCGGGAAGCCTGGAGCTTTTGGTGGACGAAAAGGAGCTTGGGCGTCGTCGGGAGCGCTGGGAGCGGCCGGACAAGGACGTGCAGCCCGGATATCTGAACACCTACCGAAGAATCAGCAAATCAGCGGCGCAGGGCGCTGTTGTAGAATAGGAGTTTTCATGTTTACCTGGAATAACGACAAAGAGCTGTTCGCCATGATGCGCACACAGCTGTACTCCGCCGTGATCGGCGACATTTTAGACAAAATGCACCGCTACCATCAGTTTCTGCCGGCCCGTGTCCAGCCCATCCGGGAGCACATGGTGGCGGCGGGCAGGGCCATGACGGTGCTGGAGGCGGACGCCTTCGAGGAACTGTCCGACGGGCGCAACCCCATCATGAAACAGAATTTCGGCCTGATGCTGGAGGCGCTGGACGATTTAAAGGAGGACGAGATCTATATCTGCACCGGTTCCTCCCCCACCTACGCCCTGGTGGGCGAGCTGATGTGCACCAGGATGCAGATTCTGAAGGCCGCAGGCGCGGTGGTAAACGGCTACCACCGGGATACCAAGGGCATCGTGGACCTGGATTTCCCGTGCTTCTCCTACGGGCGCTACGCCCAGGACCAGGGCCCCAGGGGTAAGGTCATTGATTTCAGAGTTCCCATTGAGATCGAGGGCGTGCGGGTGAATCCCGGCGACATTGTGTTCGGGGACCTGGACGGAGTGGTGATCATCCCCAGGGAAATCGAGCGGGAAGTGATCGAGCGGGCGTATGAGAAGGCCACCGGGGAGAAGATGGTGGCCGAGGCCATCCGGGGAGGGATGGGGGCCAAGGAGTCCTTTGAACGACACGGAATAATGTAAAGGATGATGGCATGAATAAATTGGAGGATTCCATTTTAAAGCTCATGGCGGCGGGCGGACATACTGTGGTGATGCAGAATGCCGGCATCTTCCGCTTTCCGTCCAGCTACCGGTTTGAAACTCACAGCCACGCGGCCTACGAGATCATTTACGTGAACGCGGGGCGGGGGATCATGGGCATCGGCGAGGATTACGTGCCCTTTAAGCAGGGTATCTGCATCATCGTCAACCCCTACGCGCCCCACTGTTTTATTGTGGATTCCCAGAGAACCTGCAAGATCACGCAGGTGGAGATGGCGGTGTTTTCCCAGCCGGGAGCCTGCAAGGGGATCTCATTTCTGGAGAACCGGACGCCCTACTACCGGATCGGCGGCTGCGAGCCGGTGAACCGCCTGCTGGAGAACATCTGCTGCCTAAACCGCCTGCGGCGGGAGGACAGCTACGCCAAGGCGCAGATGGATTTCGCCATGGCGCAGCTCTACGCCGGGCTTTCCTACTATATCGACGAGCAGAAGGAGGAGCCGGCGGCCGGCAGCGACAAGGTGGGGCGGCTGGTCCGCTACATCAACGAAAACCTGGAGGGCGAGCTGAACATCGAGGCCCTGTCCGAGCGGTTCGGCGTGAGCTCCCGCTACGTGCGCAAGTATTTCCTGCAGCAGATGGGCATGAACTGCAACGAGTACATCACCATACTGCGCATCGGGAAAGCCAAGGAGCTGCTGTGTGAACCGGCCCACTCCATCACCGACGTGGCGCTGATGGCCGGGTTTAACAGCTCCCAGTATTTCTGCCGTATCTTCAAGCAGCGGGTGGGCATGACGCCGGTGGAATACAGGAGAAGGTGGCGCGAGGGCGAGATGGAGGCAGTGAGCGAGTGAGAAGCAAGGAAGGGAGAGTATCCATGGGAGATATATTGGAATTTAAAAACATATCAAAATATTTTCCGGGCGTCAAAGCGCTGGACAACATCTGCTTTAAGGCGTTCAGCGGCGAGGTGCTGGCGTTTCTCGGGGAGAACGGAGCCGGAAAATCCACACTGCTCAAGGTTCTCAACGGGGATTACCAGCCGGACGAGGGGGAATATCTGATCAATGGGGTGAAAAAGCATTTTAAAACGCCCCACGAGGCCATTGAGGAGGGCATCAGCGTGATCTACCAGGAACGGCAGATTCTCATGGAGCTGACGGTGGCCGAGAACATTTACCTGGGGCGGATGCCGGTGAACCGCTTCGGCGTGATCAACACCCGCAAGGCCAACGAGATGGCACGGCAGATTATCCGGGACTTCGGGCTGCCCATTGAGCCGGACGCCAAGGTGAAGGATTTGAGCATCGCCTACCAGCAGATGGTGGAGATCATGAAGGCCTACAGCCGTGAAAACCTGAAGGTGATCTGTTTCGACGAGCCCACGGCCAGCCTCAGCGATTCCGAGATCGAGAGCCTGTTCAACATCATCGCCAAGCTGAAGCAGGAGGGCAAGATCATCATCTACGTATCCCACCGCATGAACGAGATCCAGCAGATCACGGACAAGGTGGCCATTTTCAAGGACGGACGCTACGTGGACACGGTGGTTACCGGACAGGTGCCGGAGAGCCAGATGATCAAAATGATGGTGGGCCGAGACTTGGGAGATATTTACAAAAAGCTGGACCGGGATAAGGAGATCGGCGAGGTGCTGCTGGAGGTGAAGGACGTGTCGTCGGATTACGTGAAATCCACGTCCTTTACTCTGAGAAGAGGCGAGGTGCTGGGCTTTTCAGGCCTGGTGGGAGCCGGGCGGACAGAGGTCATGCGGGCGATCATCGGGGCGGACAAGATGAAAACCGGCGAGGTGTGGCTGGAGGGCAAAAGGATTGTGAACCACTCGCCCAAGGAGGCCATGGACAACGGCATCGTGCTGGTGCCTGAGGACCGGAAAATGCAGGGGATTCTGGCGAATTTAAGCGTCAGGGACAACATCAATATCTCCATGCTGGACGCCAACTCCAACCGGTTCGGCGTGGTGGACACCAAAAAGGAGGACGAGATTGCCAGACAGGGCATCGCGGATTTCCGCATCAAGACGCCGTCCCCGGACAAGAAGATCGTGGAGCTCTCGGGCGGTAACCAGCAGAAATGCATCGTGGCCCGCTGGCTGACCACCAAGCCCAAGGTGCTGATCCTGGACGAACCCACCAAGGGCATCGACGTGGGCGCCAAGTCCGAGTTCTACAACATGATCTGCCAGTTTGCAAAGCAGGGGCTGGGCGTCATCCTCGTCTCCTCGGAGCTGCCGGAGGTGATCGGGCTTTCCGACCGCATTATTGTCATGAAATCCTTAAAGGTGGCGGGGGAGGTTTCCAGAGAAGAGGCTACCGAGAGCAAGCTGCTCAGTCTTGGAATGATAGGAGAGAGTGAATCATGAAAAATATGGGAAAATTGAAAAAATTAATCGGCGGCGACAAGCTGGTACTCATGGGCGCCATTGTGGCGGTGTTCGTTTTATTCGGCTCCCTGAACTCCAACTTCCTGTCCATGACCAACATCGTCAACCTGCTGGTGGCGGCTTCCCTGGTGGGCCTGGTCGCCATCGGACATACATATCTGATCATTGCGGGGCAGAACGATTTGTCCCCCGGATCCCTGGCGGCTCTGTCCGGCGTGATCGCCGCCCTTCTCGTCAGCTGGGGCGTGCCCTTCTTCGCGGCAGTGCTGGTGACCCTGGCCGTGGCGGCCCTTGTGGGCGTGTTCAACGCGTGGATGGTGAACAAGATCAAGCTGGAGGCGTTTATCGCAACCCTGGTGACCCAGTCCATTATCCGCGGCTTCGCGTACATTCTCTGCAACGGAAAGCCGGTGGCGGTCAGCGACAAGACCTTTATCACCCTGGGCAAGGCCCGGGTTGCGGGGATTCCCGTTTCCGTCTGGATCATGATCGTGGCCATCGTGATATTCGGCTGTATCCTGGCAAAGACCAAGTTTGGGCGCAGCATCTACGCCATCGGCGGCAATAAGGACGCGGCGCGTCTGGCCGGCCTGAACCCGGAGCGGATCGTGACCATCTCCTACATCATGATGGGCGTGCTCTGCGGAATCGGCGGCGTGGTGTTCGCGGCCCGCATGAACTCCGGACAGCCTTCGGCCTGCGTGAACCTGGAGTTCGACGCGATCACGGCGGTGATTCTGGGCGGCGTGTCCTTCGCGGGAGGCGTGGGAACCATGGGCGGAACGGTGCTCGGCATTATCCTGATCCAGGCCTTTAACATGGGCCTGACCATGGTCAACGTGCCCTCCTTCTGGCAGTACGTGGCCCGCGGCGGCCTGCTGCTGTTCGCCCTGACCTCAGACTTTATCCGCAAGAGAAACCGCGACAGAAGCCTGCTGGCCGCCAGCATGAAGAACTCATGAGTATTTGGGGAAATATGTAACATCGAAACAATTCACACGGAAACAAAGTGTGTTTTGAAATATTAACGAAACAGGAAAAGGAGAAGAGAACATGAAAAAAACATTATCGGTACTGATGGCAATGGCCATGGCGGCATCCCTTGCAGGATGCGGCGGAAGCAATGCGGAAACAACGACGGCGGCTCCTGCCGCGGCGGACACAACGGCGGCCGCCGAGGCGGGCGGTTCCTCCGAGGCTGCTGCGGACACAACGGCTGCTGCGGCTTCCGGTGAGAAGCTGGTGGTATACGGAATCTACAAGGCGGGCGACCAGACCTGGTTTATCGACGAGGGCGCCGCGGCGCAGAAGGCCGTGGAGGCCGCGGGCGGCGAGTTCATCTATGTGGATGCCAAGATGAGCCCAGAGGAGTATTTGAAGGCAATTGACAATGCCATCGCCAACAAGGCTTCCGGCGTTGTGACATGTATCCCGGACCAGACCATGTCCCAGGCGGTTGTGGACAAGCTGCAGGAGGCCAATATCCCGGTGGTGGCGGCCGACGACGCGCTTCAGGATGCCAACGGCGAGAAGCTGGTTCCCTGGGTGGGAATCAACGCCTACGTAATCGGCGAGGCCAACGGCGAGTGGCTGGCTAATTACGCTAAGGAAAACAACCTGGTGTCCGATCCCGAGGTGGGTATGCTGATCATGACCATGGACACTGTCTCCAGCTGCGTTCCCCGCGCAGAGGGCGAGTACGACAAGTTTACCGAGCTGTGCCCGGATTTCGACACCAGCAAAATCTTCAAGGCCGACTATGACGGAACCACCGACAAGGGCAACACCGCCGCTACCGCGGTGATCACCGCTCACCCGGAGATCAAGAAATGGCTGGTGACCGGAGCCAACGAAGAGGGTTGTGTGGGCGCCGCCCGCGCGCTGGAGAGCGCCGGACTGGATGCGGACGCCTGCGTGGTAGGCCTGGGCGCTTACATGGCAAAGGATGAGTTCAAGAAAGAGGGCGGCTCCTGCATGAAGGCTTCCGCATACTTCTCCGCGGACGCAGTGGGCGCAGGCTCCGTAAACGTGCTGCTGGACATCATTGCCGGCAAGGACGTTCCCAAGGAAACCGCAGTGGACGCCATCGTGGTGACACCTGAGACCTACAAAGAAGTGATGGGCGCGGCCGCCGAGTAAGATAAATAGAGGGCTGTGCGGATTCCACGCATAAAACGGGGCGCCTGCCGATGTCTGTCTGCAGGCGCCCTTTTGCGAGAGCCAGTCCGCGCTTGGCTTACGAGGTCTGGCTGGAGTACGGCAAGGCGACCATTGAGATTCACGAGCCCGTCCGCGCGTGGCTTACGAGGTCTGGCGGTACTCGCTGGGGGTGGAGCCCACCCACTTTTTGAAGGTGGTGCAGAAGCTGCTCTCGTTGGTGAAGCCGGTGCGAAAGCAGATTTCCTTGATGGAGGTGGCGGGCACGTTTTTTAACAGGAACTTGGCCGCGTTTATGCGGATGGCGATCAGATACTCGTGGGGCGTGAAGCCGGTCTCCTTTTTGAACAGCCGGGTGAAATAGTAGGGGCTTAAGGAGGCCCGTCCGGCCAGCTGCTCCAAGGTCAGTGGCTCGGTCATGTGTTCGCTCATGTAGGCGGTGGTCTCCTCGATGATCTCGGACTGGACGGAACTGCCGGAATGGCTTTCACGGGAGACCAAAAGCGCGGTCAGCACGTTGGTGATGTACTGGGAGACCAGGGCTTCCTTGATGGAAGCGTTCTCACGGAAGAGCTGGTAAATTTTTGTTAAATATTTATCAAATTTGTAGTAATCCTTCAGGTTGAGCACAGGGCCCGCGTCCGCGGTGATCATCTGAAAATATTCCCGGGCCACAGGGCCGTCAAAGTGGAGCCACACGGTTTCCCAGCCTGAGTCCGTGTAGTAGGAGTGGGGCTTGTAGCAATCCAGCACCACGATCTGCCCCGGCCCGGCGCAATAGGTCTGGGCGCCCAGCTTGACGGTGCAGCAGCCTTTTTTCACGTACATAATGAGAAAACTGTCGTAGGAGTTCCGCTTCAGGCAGTAGCCGGGCGCATAGCGGAAGTAGCCGGTGCACACCGGGTAGAAAAACGTCTTTACAGCCTGAGTGCTGGGCGTGTAGAGGTAGTAATCGGAGTTTTCCAAAACTCCTGGTTCAGTGGAGCGCAACAGAGATTCCCCCTTTCGGATGATTACTTTTATTATAGGGGGATATGGGGAAAAGATCAAGAAAATAAAAAAGCAATTTTTTGAAATTTATAGGCAAGTTAAATGAATGAAAAATGAATAAAATCAATGTATATTAGGATTGTAAATATAGAAATAAAAAGCGTTTTTTATAAATGACGGGACAGGAGGAACACGTATGGAGGGTGTGAAAATCTGGGAGGAACAGGTGATAATTCCGACTTATGAGATCGGACAGGCGGACAAAAATCCCATTTTCCTGGACAAGCGGGTGTACCAGGGAAGCTCGGGCAGAATCTACCCCTACCCCACGGTGGAGAAGATCAGCGACGAGAAGCGGGACAAGGCTTACCAGGCGGTTTTTCTGGAAAATGAGTACATCCGGGTGATGATTCTGCCGGAGCTGGGGGGCAGAATCCAGCGGGCTTACGACAAGACCAACGGCTACGACTTTGTCTACTACAACCATGTGATCAAGCCGGCGTTGGTGGGGCTGACAGGGCCCTGGATCTCAGGCGGCATCGAATTCAACTGGCCCCAGCACCACCGGCCCACCACCTTTATGCCCGTGGACTACCAGCTGGTGGAGCATGAGGACGGAAGCCGGACCCTGATGGTGAACGATGTGGATCAGATGTACGGCACCAAGGGCATCGCCTCCTTTACCCTGTATCCGGGCAAAGCCTACATTGAGATCAGAGGGCAGCTCTACAACCGGACGCCCATGGACCAGACCTTCCTCTGGTGGGCGAACCCAGCTGTGCCGGTGAACGATTACACCCAGTCCATTTTCCCGCCCGACGTGCACGCGGTGATGGACCACGGAAAGCGGGACGTATCCCGTTTCCCCATCGCCACCGGCGTGTACTACAAGCACGATTACAGCGAGGGCGTGGACATTTCCCGCTACAAAAATATCCCGGTGCCAACCTCCTACATGGCGGAGAAGTCCAAGTACGATTTCGTGGGCGGCTACGATTACCGGCAGCGGGCGGGGATTCTGCACGTGGCGGACCATCACGTGTCCCCGGGGAAGAAGCAGTGGACCTGGGGCTGCGGCGATTTCGGCAAGGCCTGGGACAGAAACCTGACCGACGAGGACGGGCCGTACATTGAGCTGATGACCGGCGTGTACACGGATAACCAGCCGGATTTCACCTGGCTGAAGCCCTTTGAGGAAAAGACCTTTAAGCAGTATTTCATGCCATACAAGGCCGTGGGGCCGGTGAAAAACGCCACGATCCGCGGCGCGGTGAATCTGGAGGTCCGGGAGGAGGGCGTTTACGTCTGCGTCTATGCCACGGAGCGCTGCCAGGGCGCCGCGGTGCGGCTGATTTACGACGGGGTTGTGGTCTATGAGGAGGAAACGCTGTTGTCGCCGGTGGATATCTATGAGAAAACCATCGGGGTGACGGTGGAGGACGAGACAAAGCTGAGGGTGGAGGCTGTCTGCGGGGAGCGGACAATCGTGGCCTACCAGCCGGAGAAGCAGGAGATCGAAAAGGTACCGGAGCCGGCCAAGGCGGCCGAGGACCCGGACAAGATCATGACCAATGAGGAGCTGTACCTGACGGGCCAGCACATCGAACAGTACCGCCACGCCACCTACCTGCCGGACCCGTACTACCTGGAAGGCCTGAAGCGGGACCCGGGGGATATGCGGATCAACGACGCCTACGGGCTGCTGCTCATGCGGCGGGGGCTGTTCGGCCGGGCGGAGGAGCATTTCCGGAGGGCCATCGGGCGGGCTGTCTGGAAGAACCCGAACCCGTACAACAGCCAGCCCTACTACGATCTGGGCCTGAGTCTGTGGTATCAGGGGCGGGACGACGAGGCCTTCGACGCGTTCTACAAGGCCTCCTGGTCCAACGAGCAGCAGGAGATGAGCTTCTACTATCTGGCGGCCATCGAGGCCCGCAGGGGGAACTTTGAGGCGGCGCTGGAGCTGGCGGAAAAGGGCCTGGTGAAAAACGCCCACAATGTGAAGGCCAGGGGGCTGAAGGCGTATATACTGCGCAGATTGGGCAAACGGGACGAGGCGCTGCAATGGATTGCCGAGAACCGGAAGGTGGACGGATTTGACTATGTGTCCATGTTTGAGGAGGCGCGGCTGGCGGAGGAAGATGGGGCTGAGGCGCAGTTGGGAGAGAAAGTGGAGACCGAGGCACGGCTGGCGGAGAAAAACGGGGGTGAGGCGCGGCTGGGAGAGGAATACGGGGACGAGGCGCGGCCGGGAGAGGAAGTGGAGACCGAGGCGCAGCTGACGGAGAAAAACGGGGGTGAGACGCGGCCGGCAGTGAAGGCTGGGGCTGAGACGCAGAGCGCGGGGACGGGCGCTGTGGAGATGTCCGGGGAGCGCCGGTCCTGGGGAGTGCCTGCGGGGGTACGGGCGCGCAGCCGGACGGAGGTGCTGGAGGAGATGAACCGGCTGATGCGGGGATTTTCCGAGAATTATCTCCAGGCGGCGCGGGACTTTGCCGAGTTCGGGGCTTATGAGGAAGCGGAAGAGATGCTGGGGCAGTGCGTGGAGGATAAGCCCATGCTGTTCTATTACCGGGCTTACTTTGCCCAGAGACGGGGCCTGGCAGCCGAGGCTGTGACAGCGCTTCTGGAGCGGGCGGAGGGCGCCTGCCCGGACTACTGTTTCCCCAACAAGCTGGAGGACATCCGGGTGTTGGAGTCCGCCATCGAAAGAAATCCCGGGGGGGCCAGGGCGTATTACTATTTGGGAAACCTGTTTTATGATAAATTGCAGTATGAGCGGGCCACAGAGCTTTGGGAGAAATCCGCCGGGCTGGACGGCAGTTTTCCGGTGGTGCTGCGCAACCTGGCGCTGTCCTACTACAACAAGATGGGGCGAAAGGACGAGGCGCGGGAGATGATGGAGCGGGCCTTTGCCCTGGACGCGTCGGATGCGCGGATTTTCCTGGAGCTGGATCAGCTATACAAGAAGCTGGGCGTCTCGGCGGAGGAGCGCCTGGCGCGCTATGAGGCCAACCGGGAGACCTTCATGCAGAGGGACGACGCGGTGGTTGAGTACATTACCCTGAAAAACCAACTGGGGAGATACAGGGAGGCGTATGACCTGGCTGTGAGCCGCCGGTTCCACCCGTGGGAGGGAGGCGAGGGCAAGATCACCACACAGTACACCGTGGCCCTGGTGGAGCTGGCCAAAGAGGCGATCGGGGCCGGGGAGTATGAGCGGGCGGAGGAATTGCTGAGCCGCGCGCTGGTCTACCCGGAGAACCTGGGCGAGGGCAAGCTGGAGGGCACAAAGGACAACCACATTTACTATTATTTGGGCTGTGTGAAGGAGGCCTTGGGCTGCCCGGAGGAGGCCAGGGAGTGCTTTGAGCGGGCCAGCGTGGGGCCGGACGAGCCTGCGGGCATGATGTATTATTACGACCAGCCCGCGGATATGATCCTGTACCAGGGGCTGGCGAAGCTGAAGCTGGGAAAGACCGGGGAGGCAAAATCACGTTTCTACCGCCTGATTGATTACGGCGAGCAGCACATCGGGGACCACATGCGCATCGAGTATTTCGCCGTGTCCCTGCCTGATTTCCTGATCTTTGAGGACGACCTGGATGTGAAGAACAGGGCGCACTGCTGCTATCTGATGGGCCTTGGAAATCTGGGGCTGGGCAAGGTGAAGGAGGCGGAAGCATTCTTTGACCAGGCGCTGGAGATGGATGGGAATCATTTGAACGCGATTCGGTACCGGAAGGGGATTTGAGGAGCGACGGCAGTGGATGGTGGGATTGCGGCGACGGTATTGTCTGCATTGGGTGGTTAATTGGATGTTGTTTTTTGATAAGAATTTTTTGGCCGGCGGTCTCTCTGGAATTTGGAGGGGCTGCCGGTTTTTTTGAGTATTATTTTTATGAGGGGAGTTGGAGCGGGAGGTGTGGGGCGGATTGTGGGAAGGCGGGGAGTGTTTGGCAGGTTTTTTGGGGTTGGATTGTTGGTGGAGGGCGTTTTGATGGCGCAGGTGGAGCTGCGGTTGGGTGATGGGGTTAGGGGAAGGCGGGGAGTGGGGGGAGATGCTGGGAGCGCAATGGGCTGTGGCAGGGTGATGGGGGTGATTTCGATGGCGCAGGAGGAGCTGTGGTTGGGTGATGGAGTTAGGGGAAGGCGGGGAGTGGGATGAGGTGCTGGGTGCGCAATGGGGCGTGGAAGGGTGGCGGAGGGGGATTTCGATGGCGCAGTTGGAGCTGCGGTTGGGTGATGGAGTTAGGGGAAGGCGGGGAGTGGGATGAGGTGTTGGGCGCGCAATGGGTCGTGGCAGGGTGGCGGAAGCCGGAATTTTGAGAGATGAATTGTCCGCGCCGCAAGATGGAGTCTTTCGCGATTGGGCTTGGCATGGTATAATAGGGACACTTGGCCGGTTTTGTGGGCCTGGGGCCATGGCAGGATGGCAGTATGAAGCGGGCTGGCTTATGGACGGTAATGCCGATGCTGTGGCCGCATATTGAAAAAGAGACGGATAGGAGAAATTGAAGATGAAAAAGGGCGATCTGTTCGAGGGAATTGTTGAAGTGATTGAATTTCCAAATAAAGGGATTGTAACAGTGGAAGGGGAGCGGATTGTGGTGAAAAATGCCATTCCGGGCCAGAAAATAAAGGGAGTGCTGACCAAAAAGCGCAAAGGCAAGAGCGAGGGGCGTATGTTGGAGATTTTGGAGCCGTCGTCTGTGGAGCGGCCTGATGAGGCGTGCGCGCATTTTGGCAGCTGCGGAGGCTGCGTGTATCAGAGCCTGCCCTATGAAGAACAGCTGAAGATCAAGGAGAGCCAGGTAAAGGCGCTGCTGGATCCGGTGGTAAAACCGGGCAGCTACGAGTTCCAGGGGATCAAGGGCAGCCCGATCTCGGACGGTTACCGCAACAAGATGGAATTTTCCTTTGGGGACGAGTACAAGGGCGGCCCCCTGGCCTTGGGGATGCACAGGCGGGGAAGCTTCCACGATATCGTGACTACTCCGGGATGTAAGATCGTGAATCAAGATTTCTGTAAAATTTTGGAAGAAACTCGGGCTCATTTCGCGGAGCTGGGGACTGCATTTTTTAAGAAATTGTCCCACGAGGGATATCTACGCCATCTGCTGGTGCGCCGGGCTGTGAAAACGGGGGAGATTCTGGTTGACCTGGTGACGTCCTCCCAGACGGAGTGGCTGGGCACAGAGCTTCCTGAGAATCAGGTGCTTGAGGGGTGGAAGGAGCGCCTTCTGGGCTTGGAGCTAGAGGGCCGGTTTGCCGGGATTTTGCACACGGTGAACGATTCCCTGGCCGACGTGGTACAGAGTGACCGGACGGACGTGCTGTTCGGGCAGGATTATTTTTATGAGGAGCTTTTGGGGCTGCGGTTTCGTATCTCGCCGTTCTCATTTTTCCAGACAAATTCCCTGGGCGCGGAGGTGCTCTACGACACGGCCAGAAGCTATGTGGGGGAGACAAAGGACAAGGTGGTGTTCGACCTCTACAGCGGAACGGGAACCATTGCCCAGATACTGGCCCCGGTGGCGAAAAAGGTAGTGGGCGTGGAGATCGTGGAGGAGGCCGTGGAGGCCGCCCGGATGAACGCGAAGATGAACGGGCTGGACAACTGCGAGTTCCTGGCCGGGGATGTGCTGAAGGTGATCGATGAGATCACGGACAAGCCGGACCTGATCGTAGTGGACCCGCCCAGAGACGGAATACACCCCAAGGCGCTGAATAAGATTATTGAGTTTGGGGTCGAGAGGATGGTGTATATTTCCTGTAAGCCTACAAGTTTGGCAAGGGATTTGGTGGTGTTGCAGGCGCGGGGGTATCGGGTGGAGAAGGTATGCGCGGTGGATATGTTTCCGGGGACGGGGAACGTGGAGGTGGTAATAATGATGCGGAATTGTGGTTTTTGAGAAAAAATAGAGACTTAAACCACAAGATATAGTGGTTTTTGGGCGAAATCCAGCGAAAAACAGGGCAAAAAATGGCCGTTTTTGGACCCGATTTTTTGCCCCTTCCACAGATGCAGGAAAGTATTTGAGTGATATATGGAAAAAATTCAAGGTCAGCCGACGAAAAATTGGCTGGCCTTTTTACGTGATATAAATGAAATTGGATGATGGGATTTGGCAGCGAAAAATGGATTAAAAGCAACACCATTAAAACGAAAAAAGCATATGGCGGTAAAGAATGGGAGCAGAGCTTGATGAGGAAAGAGACTATGATGTAGACGTAAAATTGAAAATTACATTTAAAAACAGAGAGTTTAATTGTCTGTTGCAGCCAGAAATTGAAGAAGGGATTGTGGAATTCCTGAAAGGGATTAATGGCGACTACATGATACCGGAAAGTGAAAGCATAGAGTTCCTTGGGGATGAGGCAGTCATTGCAAAATACAGTTTCTGCTGCAATGACACAAGCGGAGCAGAGGCAGAGAGTTTTGCAAAACACATGGTCCATGAGTCAGATTATAAATTTAAGGAGATGGGGTACACGTTGGAAGCAGAGAGCTACCATGCACAGGAATCGGATATGAGCTGGCTTGATGAATTTGAACGGCAGATTTTCGGATAGGGTAAAGGCAGAAAACGATCAGAATGAAAAGAGCAGCAGAACACCATGCAGATGAGTGGAATGCAGGCGATCTAAAACAGAAAAGAAAGAGGGAGGATAAGCATGACGGCAAGGTTTATGAAGGGAACAACCATGGAGGCCCTGGAGGCCGAAATGCAGCGGATACCGGGCTTTGGGCCAAGAAAAAGCGGAGTCATCCGAAGCCGGTATTCCCTGCGGGATTTAAAGGATGCCAACTGTCCATGGGAGGAAAAGAAAACGGAGGCGGTGGAGAAGAACGAAGCATTTTATCAGTCTCTGCTCCAGCTGTTGGCCGCAGAACTGCCGGAGGGGACCTTTCTGGTGCGGGTAATGAAGCTACAGAACCGGCGTGAGGCAGAACGACGGTTTTTCAGGAATGAGGAGCACCAAAGGCGGTTCCTGCTTTTGTTACGGTGTGGGCTGTTTCCCGGACTTCGGACTGATCCTGGATTTGCAGCGGCTGTATTTCTCTTAAGTTCCGACGCAGGGCTATGGGAACAGGCGGCTCCCCACGTGTCAGAGCGAGGAATTGATTATAAGGCGTTTCATGTACATGGCGTAGACTTAGATGGCTACGCTATTTTTTGTGCTGCAAAGGAGCTGGGGACAGGGAAACTTTATTTAAAACTTTCAGAGCTGGGGGACGCTGATCTGATCCACGATGGCCTGCTTCTGTTAATTCTCCACGGCATCTTAATCAGCAGGCATGGAATCGGAATCATTTACGGAGAGGAGGAAGAAACATGTTAAGAATACGAATCGGTCATGACGAAAGAAGTGCTTCCTGGCTGACATTCCCGCATCAGCCTGGGAAAATCGATCTGCTTTACATGGAAATGCAGAAAGATCCCCCAATGATTATTTATGGGGCAGAATCTTCTATCCCGGCGCTGCCGGAAGTGTTAAAAGGTATGAGGGCCGATGAGGAATCCGCGAGGGCGTTGGCGTGTTTAACAAAGCGGCTGGAATATTTAACACAGGCAGAACAGGAGTTGTTTTCTGCGGTTTTGAAGGCTGAAACCCCAACGTCAGGGAAGGATATTCTCAACCTGTCTTATAACCTTGACAATTACGAACTTGTGGCAGGGAATCATGATCCCGGGCAGGCGGGGCAAACCGTCCGGAAAGTTGATGAAAAGAAATAAGAGGTATGGCGTATTAAACGAAGGGAAAGAAGGAAGGAGGTATAGCTGGATGGGACATATCGATGAATTGAAACGGTTGTTTGAAAATAGGATTGCCATGCGTGAAACCAAATTTTTTGGCAGGACCTGCATGGGGAGAATTGAGGATGGCCTGATGGGAAAGATTGAGTTCCATAACAATTCAGGGAGAGCGTTTTTTCCTCATTTAAAAGTATCTGTGTTTGAACGCACGAATGGAATGGTGGATCAAATGATCTTTTTAATGATGGATGTTATTGGGGAGAAGCAGAAGAATGGCAGTGCTACCATTCTGGCACTCATTCATTCAGAAGGAAAACTGGTCTGGAATTTTGATATTACAGAAGAGGACTGCAAAAAACTGGTGGATGCAGTCAATGAATATTTGGAGATGTTCCAGAGTCTGGAGGAAAGGCAGGCCCAGATCCAGAACAGCTATGCGCTTCCGGATCATGTCCTTTCCTGATATCTGTGAGACTACGATTCAATCATATTGTTTATAAGGAGAAATATGGATGGAAGTATTGGTGAAACGAGAGAACTGGGACGAGGGAATGTGGATGGAACTGCCTGCCACGGAGGAAGCGTCCAGGCAGGTGTATGAGCAGCTCAGACAGATGCATCCATCAATAATGGTACCATTTATCGGAGATGTCGCAGAAATGAAATTGATTATGGGACTTGCGAAATGCCTGAGAGGGGAATCTGTTTTTTCCGAAGGGCATCTTGAACAACTCAATTCCCTGGCAGAGAAGATCAACGGCTGGGGGGATGGGGAACGGCTTCTGTTTAATGCGGCACTGGAGATGGAGCAGCCAGATACGATAGAGAAGGTGATGGGAGTGATTGACCATCTGGATGAATTTGAGTGGAGGAATGATATCACAAACATGTATCAGCTTGGCCTGTATAAGATGAAGGAAATGAACCTTCACCTTCCGCTGGAGCTGGAGAAGTATTTTGATTATGAGCATTTTGGAAGGCTGAACCAGACCTCCAATGAAGTTATGACAGACTATGGATTGGCACAGAGGAAAAAAACAGAACCAGATCTGCGCCAGAAAGAAAACCCGGACGCAGTTCGGTACGGACGCATGATTTTTGAAGTGTGTGTACCATCCAATACAAGACGCTATGAGAAACACCGATTCAGGCTGCCAATGAAGGAATCAGAGCTGGAGGGGGAAGGAAAACGGCTGGGATTAGACCATCTGGCAGAGAGGACAGACTACTATGTGTCCAGTAAACTTTCCTATCTGGATGCATACCTGCCTCCGCTAAGTTCCATTGGGGAACTCAACCAGGTGGCATGGGAGATCTGGAAGCTTGCCGACCGGATGGAAGTGTCACAGAGAAAGCTGTTGGCCATCCTGGAGGCGGAAGCCTCCAGAACCATCGATGAGACTTGCCGGGTAATTCGGGAATATGCAGATTATGAGATATTGCCGGATAATATCATAAAGCCGGATGACTATGCGCATTATTTATTAAACCTTCACCATGTACAGATACCGAAGGAATTGGAGCCTTGTGTCCGGTTCCGTGAGTACGGATTAGAATTGTTAAATGGGGCAGGCCCTTATCGGACTTCCTATGGACCTGTTATCAACCGATCACATGCGCTGCATCAGACAGAGGGAGAGATTCGGGAATTCTGTCTTTATAACTCCCTGTCTTTAGCCGGCTATTGGCATGACCGGGAATCCACCCTTCCGAAGATGCTGAGTGGGGAAGAAGCCATATCCTATCGGGATATTGTGGAACAGAAAATTACTAAGAGCTTATCGGACTACGATAGCCGGGGACTGGGGGAATCCATATATAATGAAGTATTAAAGAGCAGAGTCGCTTCCATGGTACCGGGGGTGACGGAGTATGCAGGAGCGCTCTGGGGCATACTGACAGTTAAGACCTATGGAGAACTGGCGGATAGGGAAATGGAAGGGCTCAAGGCAGGGTGGCAGGAGATAGCAGAGATCGGCTGGGGCGAGCAACTGATGGAAAGCCCAATCCGCTTGGAGCGGGGCGAACTCTATGTGGGGTTCTGGGACAGGGATAATAATGAGGATCTGTTTATCAAGACAGAAGAGGAATTCAAACAGGGATTCCAGGCCGGGCCGGCGCTTGGATAATGGTGGCCAGTGTGAGAACTGTCGGAGTCAGAAATCAGGAAGATGGAAGGATACCAGTGTGTTGCTTTCATGAAATATGGATGATATAGTAGGTAGTAGCAGAAAACAGGCCATCAGGAGGAAAACCAATGGCGGATAAAGAAGTTCCGTATGGATATAAGACGGCAGAGTCAAATCAGAATCAGATGGCAGAAAAAAGATATTATTACCCCAGAGGAGTTCGCGGCGGCACAGGCAATCCTGATGAAATAGAGACAGAGTTGTGATTATAAAATCAAGCGTAGGGTATGGAGGAACAAGATGATTAAGACAGATGGTGGAACGATGGAAACTGGAAAGGTTATGTCGCAGGAGAAGGAGGTCATAGATGAAGGGCCGTTTTATCATGGGACGAAAGCAGAACTGAAGCCGGGAGATTTACTGGAACCTGGCTACAGATCTAACTATGGCAAGCGAAAGGTGGCAAAGTATGTTTATTTAAGCGCAACCTTGGATGCTGCCATATGGGGAGCAGAACTTGCCGTAGGCAATGGACCTGGTCGCATTTACTGTGTCGAGCCAACGGGGGCCATCGAGAACGATCCCAATCTCACAGATAAAAAGTTTCCAGGGAATCCGACAAGATCGTATCGTACCTGTCAGGCATTACGTGTCATCGGGGAAGTGACGGAATGGGAAGGCCATGATCCAGAGCTGCTCCAGAAGATGTTGGACCAGCTGAAGGAATTGAAGAGACGCGGTATTGAGGCAATCAATGAGTAATTTTATACGGGTGTGATTTTATGAAAAAGAGCTTCTGGTCAAAATCCAGAGGCTTTTTATTTTCTGTGGAGAGGAGGTGAGGAAACATTTAAGGACAACGATACAATAAAACAGGTGGCTGCCAAAGGGGATACTGGTTGAAACCGGTATCCTTTTTCTCTTGCAGGAGAACAAAAAAGAAGGAGGCAGGGTTCCGGCCGGGAAAAGATATCTGACTCTTTTCTGAATGGATTTAGAGAAAAAGGCAATCGAAAGGGTAAAGACGGCGTCCGAAATGTCACTTCGTCTCTATGGAAGCCCATTGGTGGTAACCGACAGTGGTGGGAAAGACAGCACTGTGTGCCGGGAAATTGTGAAAAGGGCAGGAATTCCTTATGAAGTCCAGCATAATCTTACCACTGCTGACGCTCCTCAAACCATCTACTATGTTCGTGAGATATTCAGACAACTGGAATCAGCCGGTGTTCCCTGCAGCATGAATTACCCAATTTATAAGGGACAACGAGTTACAATGTGGACTCTGATTCCAATGAAGAAGTTCCCTCCCACAAGGCTGCAACGCTATTGTTGCCAAATCTGTAAGGAGGATTCTTGCAGGGAGCGGTTCATAACAACCGGAGTCCGTTGGGCAGAGAGTACAAAGCGAAGGAATAACCGCGGGGTGTTTGAAAATTTCACGAAAGATCCTAATAAAAAAATCATCCTGAATAATGACAACGACGAGAAGCGTATGCTGTTTGAAAATTGTACGCTCAGAGGAAAACGGATCTGTAATCCGATTGTAGATTGGGAAGACCGGGACGTGTGGGACTACATCCGCTGTGAACGATTGTTGGTAAACCCGCTTTATGATATGGGATTTCACCGGGTCGGCTGCCTGGGGTGTCCCATGGCTGGAAAGAACCGCTGGACGGAGTTCCGCCTGTTTCCGACTTATGAGAGGGCCTATATCCGATCCTTTGGAAAAATGCTGGAGGCCATTCATGCGAGCGGAGTAAAAACAAAGTGGAAAACAGCAGGCGATGTGTTTTCGTGGTGGATGGAGGAGGATATGGTTGAGGGGCAGATTAGTCTGTTTGATCTGCCGGAATGGCAGGGCGAAAATGGAACGTAGCAAAGAAGAATAGGATTTATGGCGCGGAGCCATCGGAGTGGAGGTAGTCTTATACAGCGCCCGAACTCCGATGGATACATAGTACCAGCAATCTGGTATATAGAACGATGGATGCAGGGAAATCTGGAAGAATTGAGCTATCGTGAAAATAGAAGGAGGAGTTTCATGGAAATCACAATCAATGAGTTACGTCGGATGAAAACGGATGGACTGATTTTGCAGGGGTGCGGAGGCGATATACAGGAGTGGGTGGATGGGATCAATGGACTATTGGAGCAGGAAGACATTTTACTGGAAGGGACAAAGTTTAAAAACGTGAGGTCTTTTTGCTATGAGGGATTAACCAACCTGCTGTTTCCGTTTGAGGATGTGAAAATCAATTTCGGAAAGCTGGCGATATGGAGGTTGCGTAGTCATGAGACATTTGGAGGCACATGGCTGTCTGATTATGTTCCAAACAAGCTAGGAGGTTTTCTGGATGAAGGGTTGGAACAAGAGACGGAAGAGCATCAGCAGGCGGAACTTTGTCAGGATATTCCTGTCGAAGAGAACGAGGAGTCTGGGATAGGTGATATATCCATGAGATAGTAGGAGCAAGAGCAAGACTGCAGAAAATCATCTCGTATTATGATAATGATGCTCAAGCTCTGGTTTTGGTGGGGACATAGTAACCAACAGCATTATAAAAACGAACAAATGTTCTTTCGGAGCTTGCGTGATAGAGTCTGGTCCGATATAATAGAGAGAAGAGGTAAGGAGGCAGAGAGATGATTCGACTATTTGAATTCCGGGATTTAGACAAGATTATGGACATATGGCTGGAGGGAAATCTGGAAGCTCATACATTTATAGATGCAGAGTATTGGAAGAAGAATTTCGATTCCGTAAAATCAGTATTACCCAATGCGGAGGTATATGTGTACGAGGAGGGGAGCGAAATTCTGGGATTCATCGGAATGGACGCAGAATACATTGCTGGAATTTTTGTAGCGGCAGGACATAAGAGACAGGGAATCGGCCATGAGCTGATTGAAACGGTGAAAAAGAAGAAGCGGCTGTCCCTGCATGTGTTTGAAAAGAATACCGGAGCAATGACCTTTTATTTGGCAGAGGGGTTCAAGGTCCAGGAGCGAATGACAGAAAAAGAAACCGGAGAGAGGGAATGCCTGATGGTCTATGAGGACGGACAATAAGGGCTTGATGAAAGAGAAAAGGCGCTCCCGGC
>JAGZSY010000043.1 GCA_018380885.1 Enterocloster asparagiformis | reverse complement strand
GTGATTCTCATTACTTGACTTGCCATAAAAAAAGTCGCCTCCTTTTCGCACTTTTAAACCAAGTACGACAAGCGGTGACTGTACACGTTTCCGTGTGTGTCCTAAGGACCACACGCTGATGCTGCTCCTTGCATTACATTTTGCAGCTTCTTAAATTGGTACAGTGACTTGTCGCCAGTTTCCTAACTTGACATTCGCTCCACGGAAAACCTGCCTCATATCTCGGCAGCAACCTCGCGCTTCACAGCTATCATGCCACAGCCTTGTTATCATAGCATAGATTATTCCCGTTTGCAAGTATTTTTTTCACTTATTTGGAATGTTTTTTGCAGCGGGCGAATACGGCCTGGATGCAAAAACGTCCGCCGGCTTTTATGCCGGCAGACGCGTTCCTTCTATATTATACTGTCGCTGCAAGATCAATCCTCATCCCAAACCGGTTCCACGGGATCGCTGACGTATCCGCTGATATCCGTCTCGTCGTCCGCTTTTTGCAGCGTACCGCTGCCGCTGGTAGTGAACTTGACGCCGTCGGAGTTTTTCACGTTGGCGTTCTTCATGATCTTGCCGGAGGAGTTGACCACATAGTTGTTGCCGTTCACGCGGTAACACATGTACTTGGAGCCGTCCGTGGCCTCCTGCAGCTTGCCCGCGTAGTACAGGTGGTTGTCCTTCACGCCGGTGTAGCCGCGGCCGTTATCAGCAAAATAAAAATCCGAACGGCTTCCATCCCCTTCGGTAATCTTCATTTTCCCTTTTTGAACGTTGCTGGTACTCTTATCCCCAAAATAAAAAGCGGTCCAGCTGTCGCCGCCGGTGTAAACCTTCTGCAAGCCGTGTACCGGGTTGCCTTTGTTGTTGAAGAGATAGGTTCTTCCGTTGACCTTCCAGAGATCACTGATGGTAAGCCTGTCCGAATCGGCTGCCCTGGGCTTTCCGCTGTTGGAGAAGTAGAACCACTCCACATCCCCGTCGTAGCCCTCCAGCTCGTCCGGCGGTTCGATGGAATACCAGCCGATCTTCGCCTTGCCGTCGGAACCGAAATACATGAAATCCTCAATGGATTCGTTGCTGCCTGATCTCACGTTCTTCCAGCCGGTCTGCATGGCGCCGTCCTGGTCAAAGCAGTAGTAGGTGCCCTCGATCTTTCTGGCTCCGTACTCGCCGCTGTTGTCGTCCGGCACGTACTTTTTGCCGCTGGATGAGAAATAATACCAGTTGCGGCCGTCATCGTCGTCTAAACTGTCGTAGCTGGGAGTCACGCGGTTGCTGTCGTAATCGTCGCCGTCCGGCGGATACAGCTTCTGCCAGCCCGTCCGCATGACCCCATCCTCGCCGCAGTA
This sequence comes from Enterocloster asparagiformis, assembly GCA_018380885.1. Taxonomy (GTDB): domain Bacteria; phylum Bacillota; class Clostridia; order Lachnospirales; family Lachnospiraceae; genus Enterocloster. The sequence continues at coordinate 36,937 of JAGZSY010000043.1, read as the reverse complement.
ATACATATCGTCCATGATCCAGCCGACTTCCAGCTTGCCGTCGTCGTCAAAATGATACCACTTGTCGTTGATCTTCTTCCAGGTATCCTTGATGGCCTTGCCGCTGCTGCTGAAATAGTACCACTCGTACTCACCCTCGTCGTTGGTAACCTTCAGCCACTTGTCAGTGTACATGATGCCGTCGCCGTCCACGTAATAGTCCGTGTCCACCCAGCTGTTGGTGGCCATAACACCGTCGCCGTCCAGATACCGCCAAAGGTTGTCAGCGCCCTTTTTCCACACGTTGTAAACGCGGTCTCCGTGAGAATCGTAATACACCCAACTGTTGCCGGACTGGGCCCATCCCTCGGCCGCCATAGCGGTAAGGGTGACAGTTCCCAAAGACAGCATAAATGCCAGCATCCACACTGCCACTGTGTTCTTCTTCATAAGCTCAACTCCTATTCCCGATTTGCACTCACCCGGGACCCGCCTGAAAAGCCTCAGGCCAGCATCCGGTAATCCTATGATATATTGTATCAAGGGACCCGGAATTAAGCAACAATATTTATCTTTCAATTCTATTACAATTTAGAGGAATGCCCTGATTTTCACGAAAATAGACGCAATACTTGACGTTTCGGGCATCCTTGGACTATACTTATGAGACTGAGATTTAACAGAACGATATCTTATAGAAGAAATAATTTTGAGAAATGAGGTTAAGCGATTCTATGTGGCTTGCAGATCAGTGGAAGGATTATGAGGTAATCGATTGTTCAAATGGGGAAAAGCTGGAGCGCTGGGGGAATTACCTGCTGGTCCGGCCGGACCCTCAGGTGATTTGGGACACTCCCCGGTCGCACAGAGGATGGAAGCAGATGAACGGGCACTATCACCGCAGCAGCAAGGGCGGCGGCGAGTGGGAATTTTTCGACCTGCCCCAGCAGTGGACCATCGGGTACAAGGAGCTCACCTTCAACTTAAAGCCCTTCAGCTTTAAGCACACCGGCCTGTTTCCGGAGCAGGCGGCCAACTGGGACTGGTTCGGCGCGAAGATCCGCCAGGCAGGCCGCCCCGTAAAGGTGCTGAATCTTTTCGCCTACACCGGCGGAGCCACCCTGGCGGCTGCCCAGGCCGGCGCGGCGGTCACCCACGTGGATGCCTCCAAGGGCATGGTGGGCTGGGCCAAGGAGAACGCGGCTTCCTCCGGCCTGGCGGACAAGCCCATCCGCTGGATCGTGGACGACTGCGTGAAGTTCGTAGAGCGGGAAATCCGCCGGGGCAATCACTACGATGCCGTCATCATGGATCCCCCCTCCTACGGCCGCGGTCCAAAAGGGGAAATCTGGAAAATCGAGGATGCCATCCATCCCCTGGTCAAGCTGTGCGCCCAGCTGCTCTCCGACCAGCCCCTGTTTTTCCTGATCAACTCCTACACCACCGGCCTGGCTCCCGCCGTGCTCTCCTACATGCTGGGCGTGGAGGTCGCCGCCTCCCACGGCGGAACCGTGCGCGCCGAGGAGATCGGCCTGCCCGTCACCCAGACCGGTTTGGCGCTGCCCTGCGGCGCTTCCGGGCGCTGGGAGGCGTGAAGGTTTGGTACAATTTGATCGGCTTTGCGGCGGGGTCCTATAATGCGGCCCCGTTAGCGTTGCCCATGACAGCCGGGGTTTTTTACAGTATAATGGAGTACAAGTTCACCCATATGCAGAAAATCATAGGTTAATATACAATAGGGTAACCTTGCGCCAATCCGCCTCGCCGTAAAAAGAAACCAGGTTATTCTCTGTAACGCCAGAACGGCGGCAGTAAAATAAGACCGCGTTTACAATCAGCGCAGCGGCGTGTAGACAAAGCCTATTAATCGCCGTAGGAGCTAAAGGACAGCAGCCTGAAACAAAATTCACACCAGCGCAATCCAGTTCCGCCGCCATGTAAAAATGCCGGTTTCCCGGAGCCAAAGGCTCTTACACGGGGAAATCGGCATTTTGTCTTTACCAAATTGAATTTTACGGCCCAGCCATGTGTCTCACAGCACCAGCCGCTCCACGTCCAACATGCCCCACCCCTGCTGGTTGTGGGGCATTCCCATGTCCACAGCCCGCTGCATCAGGCGCATTTTCACGTCCTTGTTGGTCATATCCGGGTACCGCTCCAGCAACAGGGCCACCGCGCCGGAGACCAACGGTGTTGACATGCTGGTTCCGCTCTTGGTCATATAGCGGGCCGGCTGGTTACAGCAGCTGACGATGCCGGAGCCGGGCGCCACGATATCCGGTTTGCACACGCAGGCCAGCGTGGGCCCCCGGCCGGAGTAGTCCACCATCCGGTTGCCCATCACATCCACCTCCTTGTAGTCGTCCGAGCAGCCCACCGTAATCACCTTGCGGCTGATCCCCGGGGTGGTGATGGTCATGCGCCCCGGGCCGTGATTGCCCGCGGCCACCACGACCACCAGACCGTCGTCCCAGGCCGCGTCCACGCCCCGCACCAGCACGGATTTTTCCGTCATATCCCTCCGCGAAAGAGAGCCCACGGAGATGTTGACGATCCGTATATTGTATTCCTCCTTATGTTCCCGAATCCAGCCCAGTCCGGCCAATACGTCCGAGGCGAATCCATTTCCTTTATGATCCAGAACCTTTACCGAGATCAAGCTGCAGCCGGGGGCCACTCCCCGGTATACGCCTCCCGATGAAACACCGCTGCCGCCAATAATGGCGGCAATGTGGGTTCCGTGGCCATTGTCGTCGTATGGCCCGACTCTATGATGAACGTAATCTTTGAATGCGATTACTCTGTTGCCAAAATCTTCGTGGGGATAAATTCCGGTGTCCAGCACCGCAACGCCGACTCCGGCGCCTGTGATCCCCATTTCGCAGACCGAATCACAGTGAATATCTTTTCTCGCCTGATTCACATTATAATTTCTCCCTTTTTTATTAGCATATTCCGGTTCCAGTCTGCTGGTTCCGCAAGGGAGGGGCTGCGGGCCGCCAAATGATATTTGACAGCCTGGCCTGTAATTTTTCCGTTAAATTCCAGTTTTTTTAAAGTTTCCTGACCACTTTCGGTCCGGCTACAGAAAATAATTTAAGAATTTCTTAATAATCTATTCAAGGAACATTCAAACATTCTCGGGAAATGCATGCTATACTATAAACATAATAAATGCACGAATAACAACTATCCTTCAACCCTTTTTGAAAATCCGAAAATCCTAAGAAAACAGCTCCATGCCGAAAGGTATGGAGCTTTTTCTATCCGTTATCGGCATTTATACCGGCTGCCCGAGAGTTTTCAGATGCTGGGCCAGCTTTTTTAAGTCACCGTCCGCCAGACAATAGCCGTCCATGCCCACAGCCCTGGCGCCGTCGATATTATTCTGAAGATCGTCGATGAAAAAGCACTCTTCGGGCTTCAGATTAAACCGTTCAAACAGATGGCCGTACATTTCCTTTTGGGGCTTCATGCATTTTTCCTCCGCGGAAAACAGCACTCCGTCAAACAGCTCAATCCCCGGAATCACCTGGCGGTAGCATTCCAGCAGGCGCAGCGAGGCGTTGGAGCACAGATAGAGGCCATAGCCCTGGTCCTTGATCCAGCGGACCAGCTCCCCTGCGCCCTCCTTGGGCCACATATTGTACTCATGCCAGTGAGCCAGGCATTTGGCTGCCACTTCTTTAGCGTGCTCTGTCTCCAGACGCGCCTGCATCCGCTCAAGAGCCGCTTCCTCCGAGATCACGCCCATATCCAGCATAATCCACTCCGGCGACACGAACACGCTGGTGCATACCGCCCTGGACTCAGCTTCGTCCTCCGCAAACTCCCGAACCACCCGGTCCGGCTGGTACTCCACCAAAACGCCGCCCATGTCAAATACAATGTTCCGAATCATCTTGTTCCCCTTTCTTATAAAAAGATAAAAACCTGAGAGCCGGAAACTTGTCCGGTCCTCAGGCTCTCTCCTCTACGCTTCAGGCTTCTCAACCTGGACGATTGCTGCTTTCTGCATCGGAATCCGGCAGTTCTTGTTGTTGCCGAACTCTACGATCACGGTATCATCAGTCATGTCGATAATCACACCGTAAAAGCCGCTGGATGTCAGTATGGTATCCCCTACTGCAACGCTGTTCAACAGCTCCTGCTGTCTCTGCTTCTCTTTTTTCTGCGGCCGGATTGCCATAAAATACAGCATTCCCAATAACAGAACCACATAGAGAACCCAGAAAATCGGACTGTTTGTCATCGCTTGTTTCCTCCTTCACGCACCTACCGCCGCCTCGCCGCGGTAGCTTATATTGAATGCAATAGCCGCCGGCAGAGCCTGATGGCGATTGCTGTATGCAATAGCCGCCGGCATAACCTGCGGGCGATTGCTGTATGCAATGGGCCGCTGGCGCAGCCTGCGGGCGATTGCTATACCTGAGACCCCTCCATACCGGCTAGCTTCCTCTTCTTATAGTCGGCATAGCGGTGTTCCTCGATGGCGTCGCGAATCTCTTCCATCATTGTATTATAAAAATACAAATTATGCAAGGTGCATAATCGCATTCCCAGCATTTCTTTTGCCTTCAGCAGATGGCGGATATAAGCCCTGCTGTAAGATTTACAGGCCGGGCAGCCGCAGCCCTCCTCGATGGGACGGGCGTCCAGCTGATATTTCTGGTTGAACAGATTCAGCTTCCCATGGTTGGTGTAAACATGTCCGTGGCGGCCGTTCCGGGACGGATACACGCAGTCGAAGAAGTCCACCCCGCGGTCCACGGCCTCCAGGATATTGGCAGGCGTGCCCACGCCCATGAGGTACACCGGCTTGTCCTCCGGCAGATGCGGAACCGTCACGTCCAGCACGTGGTACATCTCCTCATGGCTTTCGCCCACCGCCAGACCGCCCACCGCATAGCCGTCCAGGTCCATTTCCCGGATCACATCCGCGTGCCAGGTGCGGATGCTGTCCACCACGCCTCCCTGGTTGATGCCAAAGAGCAGCTGCTCCCGGTTGATGGTGTCCGGCAGCCCGTTGAGCCTGTCCATCTCCGCCTTGCAGCGCGTAAGCCACCGGGTGGTCCGCTCAACAGAATTGCGGATGTATTGTTCATCCGCGTGGCTGGGCGGGCATTCGTCAAAGGCCATGGCAATGGTGGATCCCAGATTAGACTGGATCTGCATGCTCTCCTCCGGTCCCATGAAAATCTTGTGCCCGTCGATGTGGGAGTTAAAATAAACTCCCTCCTCCTTGATTTTTCGCAGACTGGTCAGGGAAAACACCTGAAACCCGCCGGAATCCGTCAAAATAGGGCGGTCCCAGTTCATAAACCGGTGCAGGCCGCCGAACTCCCGGATCAGCTTGTCGCCGGTGCGCACATGCAGATGGTAGGTGTTTGAGAGCTCTACCTGGGTGCCGATCTGGCGCAGGTCGTCGGTGGAAACCGCGCCCTTGATGGCGCCCACGGTGCCCACATTCATGAACACCGGGGTCTGGATGGTGCCGTGGACTGTTTTCATCTCAGCCCGCTTGGCGCGTCCGTCCTTTGTTATCACTTTATATTCCATAGATCTCACGCCTCTTCGTCCGCCAGAGCGGCTTTGATCATGATGGCGCACTCGATCCGCTTTTTCTGCATCTCGCAGCCGATCTCGTAAGCGCCGGTAATTGAGTCGCTGAAGTTGTAGGCATTGGCCGCGCAGCCGCCGCTGCAATAGAAACGGGCGAAGCAGTCCTTACATTTATCCTTTGCGTACACATTACACATCTTAAACTCGTCGCGGATGTCTGTGTTCACCACGCCCGTGTCCACATTTCCCAGCAGGAACTTCTCGTTGCCCACAAACTGATGGCAGGGATAGAGATCGCCCCAGGGAGTCACGGCCAGATACTCCGTGCCGGAGCCGCAGCCAGCCAGCCGCTTGGCCACGCAGGGACCGGCCGTCAGGTCCAGCATAAAGTGGAAGAAATTAAATCCTCTCCCCTCTTTCTTGCGCTTGATGTACTCCAAAGCCAGCTTATCATATTCTTCCAGAATCTGGGGAATATCCTCCTCGCGGATGGCATACTCCTCCTCAGGCGGAGCCACCACCGGCTCCATGGACATCTGTTTAAAGCCCAAGTCAGCATAGTGAAGCACATCCTCGGCAAAATCCAGATTGTGCCGGGTAAACGTCCCCCGCACATAATAGTTGTTCTGATCCCGGAGATTGGCAAACTTCTGGAACTTGGGCACAATCAGCTCATAGCTGCCCTTCCCGTTCCTAAACGGACGCATCTTGTCGTTGACCTCAGGACGTCCGTCCAGGCTCAGCACCACGTTGCTCATCTCCCGGTTGCAGAACTCCATCACCTCATCGTTCAGCAGCACGCCGTTTGTGGTCAGCGTAAAACGGAACTTCTTATGGTGCTCCGCCTCCTGGGAACGGCCGTATTCCACCAGACGTTTCACCACATCCCAGTTCATCAGCGGCTCCCCGCCGAAAAAGTCCACCTCCAAGTGTTCCCGGCTGCCCGAATTGGCGATCAGGAAATCCAGGGCCTTTTTTCCCACCTCATAGCTCATAAGGGCGCGACGGCCGTGGTATTCTCCCTCCTCGGCAAAACAGTATTTGCAGGCAAGATTGCAGTCGTGGGCGATATGCAGGCACAGCGCCTTGACCACGGTCTTGCGCCGTTTAAAGTCCATAACAAAATCCTTATAAATATCCTTGGTCAGAAGCTGTTCCATGTCGATCAGCTCCTGGATATCCTCCAGCGCTTCCTCCACGTCGTTCAGGGGATACCGGCCGGCCAGCCGGCTCCTCACCTCAACCTTCACTTCATCCGCCAGCTTTTCCGGCTGATCCAGCTCCGGCACCAGCTCCGACACCGCCGCCACCGCATCATAAACCACCGGATCCACCACATGCACGGAACCGCTGTTTACATCCAGGACGATATGGTAACCATTATTAATAAATTGATGAATCACAAGTACACACTCTCTTTCCTAAGCACATGGGAAAGCCCCCATAATCCGGCGGACCACAGGGGCTTTGACCAATCAAAATCCTGTACGAATCTCATTCAGTACAAATTAGCGATTTGCATTTTCGCAGCTCTGGTTGCCAACGGTGCAAGAGGTCTTGCATGCGGACTGGCAGGAAGTCTGGCACTCGCCGCATCCGCCCTTCTTCATGGTATCCTTCAGGGTATTGGCATTTAATGTTTTAACACGCTTCATAGCGACACCTCCTCTTTTCACTCCAAAATATAATTCCTTGAAATTATAACACAGGTTGACGGACCGTGCAACGGGAAAATGAGAATATCCCGCAATACCGGGGAATATATTGGACCATAAGATCTTTTAAAGGAGAAAAAAATGGAAAACGGAATTGCCAAACCTATGCTTCGCTCCCTGCTGGTCTCCTACGTGCTCAGCGGCATCCTCCTGGCCGTGCTGGCCTTTGCCCTCTACCAGCTGCGCCTGAAAGAGGGACAGGTAAACATCATGGTATACGCCATCTACTTCATCACCTGTCTCTTGGGAGGACTCACCGCCGGAAAAGGCATCCGCCAGCGCCGCTTCTTCTGGGGCCTCCTGTCCGGCCTGCTCTACTTCCTGGTGCTCTTCGCCGTATCCTGGCTCATGAACCGAGGCTCCGCCATCGACATCCACCGCTCCCTCACCGTCATGGCCCTCTGCGCCGCCGGCGGCACCCTCGGCGGCATGCTAAGCTAACCCCGGCTGCGCCCCTCACCCCTCAAATATCCTCGTTTCAATCCCCCTCCGGACGTCCTTCCCCTGGACGTCCTCCCCCAGATGTCCCCCTGCCTACCCCCATCCCATTTACCGCCCGCTCTCCTCTACCCCCAAACTCTCTTTCCCCCTGTTCTCTTCCACGCTCATTCCTCCTCCGCCCCAGCTTTCCTCCACGCCGGTTTTCTTCCACATCCAGCCCTCTTCCACACAAGTTCTCTCCCACATCCAGCCCTCATTCCCCCTGTTCTCTTCCACGCTCATTCCTCCTCCACGCCAGCTCTCCTCCACGCCGGCCCTCTTTCACGCCAGTTTTCTTCCACATCCAGCTCTCTTCCATACAAGTTCTCTCCCACATCCGGCCCCTTCCATGCCAGTTCTCTCTCCCCACCCTCTTCCACGCCAGTTCTATTCCACGCCAATTTTCTTCCACGCCCCGCTCTCTTCCATATACTACACCCTTCCAAGCCCATCTCCCTTTTCCGCCCATTCCCCATTTCCCGTCCATCCCACTATCCCGCCTGGTCCCAGCGCCGGATCGGGGTGCAAACGGATGGGTGTTCAGGGGAATTGGAAAACGGACCGCAGGGGCTTAAATCAGGGGAGGGAGAAAAGCGGGGAGAAATCGTGTTCTCCAAAACACGATTTCAGGCGAGTTGAGCGGAGAAAGCTCATCAGAGTTTCTCCGCGAATCGAGCCGGTGCCCCGTTTTTCTCCCTGCCCGGATTTTAGCCCCTGCGCTTCGTTTTCCACCCCTGAGCGCCCATCCGTTTGCGCCCCGATCCGGCGCGTACCCCCGCGCTCCCCCTCAAACAAAAAAAATCCCCAGACGCCAAAACCTCCGCATCCAGGGATCCCTTCCTAATCTTCTCTCTCTCTCAAACTCCTAACCACCTGCGCCCCCGCAATCAACACCGCTCCCAGGAAAATAAACATATCCCCCAGGTTAAACACCACCTTCTTAAGACCTTTCCACTGGAAGCTAAAATAATCCACCACGTACCCCCGGAAAATACGGTCATACAGATTGCTCAGCGCGCCTCCGATGGTCACCGCCAGCCCGATCTTCTCCACCGTGGAATCCTTCCGCTCCATCAGCGCCACCAGGCCTCCAACCAGCGCGGACACCACCATCAGCGGAATCCCCTTCACCAGCTCAGGCTTCTGCCTCAGCACCCCAAAGGGAAAACCACTGTTATGGTTCTTATACAGCATAATCCGCCCTTTGGCGCAGGGCAGATCCCGCGGAAACGTCTCATCCTCCTGCTGCTCAATCACCTGCTTAACGCCCAGGTCCAGAGCCGTCAAACCTCCGATCAGCCAACCGTACATCGCCTCGCCTCCCTTTCCCGTCAAAATCATTCTGTCATTATTTTACTATGTTCTCTACCCACCGTCCAGTGAAACGTTTCTTAAATTTCGCATATAATAGTAGAAACGCCCGGACTGCGAGGTACTCCATGGCACTCTGTCCATTTAACCCGGCTTCTGAAAACTATGCCGACTTCATATTCAATTACAGCAGCCAGAATGTGCCCTCTCCCACCGGCCCTCTGCTCTCCGGGGCCTGCACGGAATTTGTCACGCAAAATTACGCCATTTTTTACGTTCCCCTAAGCATCATCCTTCCCCTTTCCCTGGAAAAGTATGCTTACTACAGCATCCCCAATCTATTCACCACGCTCGATACCTCCAGCATGGACGCTTCCGGCATCACGTCCACCTTTAACACACCCGCCCTGGCCAACAAAGGCGCGGGCACCATCATCGGCTTCCTGGACACCGGCATCGACTACACGAACCCGCTCTTTCGCAAATCGGACGGAACCACCAGGATTCTGGGAATCTGGGACCAATCCCTGCCTGAGGACACCGAAGAAATCCCCCCCGGCGTGCCCGACTATTTTAATATGAGCGGGGCCTCCTACGGCACGGAATACACTGAAGAGCAGATCAATCAGGCTCTGGCAGCAGACGACCCTCTGTCCATCGTCCCCTCCCGGGACACCAATGGTCACGGCACCTTCATCGCCGGTATCGCGGCGGGCTCCCCTCTCCCGGACGACTCCTTCACCGGCGCGGCCCCGGAGTGCAGACTGGTGGTGGTCAAACTCAAACAGGCCAAACAGTACCTCCGCGACTACTATCTGATCCCCGACGGCGCCACGGCATTTCAGGAAAATGATATCATGATGGGCGTCAAATATCTGCGCGTCATGGCCCACCGCTACCGCATGCCCCTGATTATCCTCATCGCCCTGGGATCCAACATGGGCAGCCACGAGGGACTTTCCCCCTTAAGCACCTCGATCCAGGACGTAACCCGCTTTCTGGGCTTTTCCGCCGTGATTGCGGCCGGAAATGAGACCGGCCTGGCTCATCACTTTGACGGCCTGATCCCCTCCGGCGAAAACTATCAGGACGTGGAAATCCGCGTAGGGGAACCGGAATCACGGCGCGGCTTTGTGGTAGAGCTGTGGGCCACCAACGCCGACACCTACTCCGTAGGCTTTGTATCACCCACCGGGGAGACCATCAGCCGCATCCCCATTATTACCGGAAATGAAACCCGCATCCCCTTTTTGCTGGAGGATACCGTGATTACCGTCAATTACCAGCCCATTGAACCCCTCACCGGACGCCAGCTCATTTTCATGCGCTTTCAGGCACCCACTGTCGGCATCTGGCGTATCAGGGTTTATAATTCCCAATATTTTACAGGAGACTTTCACATGTGGCTACCCGTAGACGGCTTTATCTCCGACCAGACCGTATTTCTCAACCCCAGCCCCAACAACACCATCACACTGCCCGGCAACTCCCCGTCGCCGCTGACAATCGGAGCCTACAACCATGTCAACAACAGCATATACATCCATTCCAGCCGGGGCTATACCCTGACCAATGTGATCAAACCGGACCTGGCGGCCCCGGGCGTGGATGTGTACGGACCCGCTCTCACCGGGCCGCCCGGCACAATTCCCATGACGCGCCGCACCGGCACCTCGGTGGCGGCCGCCCACGCCGCCGGAGCGGTGGCCAACCTGATGAGCTGGGGGTTCGTGGAGGGCCACGACCGCTCCATGAGCGAGGCGGCTATCCGCTCCTATCTGGTGCGCGGGGCAAAACGAAATCCAGCGCTGGCCTACCCCAATCGTGAGTGGGGCTACGGCGCGCTGGATCTGTTCCAGACATTTCTTCATTTAAGGGAATAAATCAGGGACAACATCAGCCCCGCATACGGATCAGCGGGCCGCCGCTCTTTTCCAGATAGGGGCGGGTGACCACCACGGAACCAATGTTGGAATCTTTTGGAATCTCATACATGATATCCAGCATAAACTCCTCCAGGATCGCCCGCAGCGCTCTGGCCCCGGTGCCCCGCTTAATGGCCTCCTCGGCGATCCAATCCAGTGCATCGTCCTCAAAGACCAGGCGGACCTCATCCATGGCCAGCAGCTTTTCGTACTGCTTGGTGATGGCGTTTCTCGGCTCCTTGAGGATGCGCACCATCATCTCCCGGTCCAGTCCCTGAAGGGTTACGGTCATGGGCAGGCGGCCCAAAAACTCCGGGATCATGCCGAAGGCCCGCAGGTCCTCATTTGTCACATAGTCCAGCAGGTTGGGATCCTTGTCAAAGGTATCGCGCAGCACCGCGCCGAAGCCCATGGAGGATTTCTTTGTCAGCCGCTCCTTGATAATCTCCTCCAGATCCGGAAACGCGCCGCCGCAGATAAACAGGATATTGTCCGTATTCACTGTGGCCATGGGCGTCATGGCGTTCTTCTGGTTGGAGCCCACCGGCACCTCCACCGTACTGCCCTCCAGCAGCTTAAGCAGCTCCTGCTGCACGGATTCGCCGCTGACATCCCGGGTGTTGGTCTGCTTTTTCTTGGCGATCTTATCGATCTCATCGATGAAAATAATGCCCTTTTCCGCCCGCTCCACATCGTTGTCCGCAGCGGCCAGCAGCTTGGATACCACGCTCTCGATGTCGTCTCCGATATAACCGGCCTCCGTCAGGGAGGTGGCATCCGCAATGGCCAGTGGCACGTCCAGCAGGCGGGCCAGGGTTTTCACCAGATACGTCTTGCCGCTGCCGGTGGGGCCGATCATCAGGATATTTGACTTCTCGATGGTCACTTCCTCATCCGGACCGTCCCCTGCGCCATGGCTCTGGGCCTCCGGCTTTCCGCCCAGGAACGCGCGCTTATAGTGGTTGTAGACGGCCACGGAAACCACCTTCTTGGCTTTTTCCTGGCCCACCACGTACTCGTCCAGCTTGGCCTTGATCTGATGGGGCGCCGGGATATCCTTCATAGACATGGCCGGCTGCTTTTCCGCCTTTTTGCGGATTTTCTGCTTTTTGGGAATCTCCATGCCGGGCTGGTTTAAGTTCAGCTCGTTCATATTCATGTTCATATACGGCATACCGGGCAGCTTGGAGAAATCCATTCCGCTCTTAGTCACCGAATCAAATGCCTTCTGCATGCAGTCATGACAGAGATTCATGCCTCCGGGCATGGAAATCATGGTCCCGGCTTTACTCTCCGGCCTGCGGCATATGTAGCATACTTTCTCATATTTATCGTCATCCCGCTCCTGGCCCTTGTCCTCCTGGCCGGCGGTATTTTCTTTTATCTCATCCTGGTTCTTATCGCTCTCTTCCAAAGTGCTTCTCCTCTCTGCTACTCAAAAACTTCTTCTCCGTTCCTCTTAGTATATAACAAAATGCTCCCCCTAACAAGAGGAAGCATTTTCATTTTTATGGGCATCGGCCCGGCGTAAACAGCTTCGGCGCTGCGCCCGGGCGGCCTCTGTGTTCGGTGAAACCGGAAAAACCGAATTTCCCGGCGTCACTGCTCGTCGGCAGGCATGGGGGCCAGCGTAACAGTCACCTTGTGCTCCACATACTGGCCGTTCTGCAGCGACTGGACCGTTAAATCCACCTGCTCGCCCACCTCGTAGGAGGCAAGCACCTCCTGTAAATCAGCCATGGTTTTCACCGACTGACCATCGAATTTGGTAATAATATCCTTTTCATACAGATCGGAGCCGGCCGCCGCCCCATCCTCCAGGATCTTATACACGTACACGCCCTCGGGCATTCCCAGCGCCTTGGCGGTATCCGTGTCCACGCTGATCCCCTGGATTCCCAGATATCCCCGCTTCTCCTCGGCCACCTGGGTCTGTGTTTTCTTGCTCATCAGATCGCCGATGATACCCTCAGCCTTGGAAATAGGGATGGCGTAACCGATTCCCTCCACCTCGGTGGAAGCGTACTTGGCCGCATTAATTCCGATCACCTCGCCCTTCATATTGACCAGAGCGCCGCCGCTATTGCCGGGATTGATGGCCGCATCCGTCTGCAGGAGCGTCCTGGTGTTGTTCTCCGAGGTGCGCACCTCGCGGTTTAAGGCGCTCACATACCCCACGGTCACCGACTGGCCGTAACCGAGGGCGTTGCCGATGGCGATCACGCCCTGGCCCACTTTCAGGGCATCCGAATCGCCTAGCTTTGCCACGCGGACCTGATTGCGGGTCTCCTGGGGGATATTCTCCAGCGGAACCGCGATGACCGCCAAATCCGAGTCGGAGTCCGTGCCCTTGACAACGGCTTCCACCACCTCGTCGTCGATAAAAGCCACCTTCAGCTCCTTGGAGTCCGCCACCACGTGGTTGTTGGTCACAATCAACAGTTCCTTATCGTTTTCTCCCACAATAATGCCCGAGCCGCTGCTGGGCACTTCGTACGTCTGCGTGCCCCCGCCTCCGAAAAACCAGGAGTAGGGATCATTGCTCTGATACTCCATCACGCTGGTAATGGCGACCACCGAGGGCATAGCCTCCTCCACGATGGAGGACACGTCCACCCCGCCTCCATTGTAGGAACCCCCGCCGTTTCCATAATATCTTCCGGATGGCGTCTGGATATTCTGCTCGTTCCCACCGCTCTGGGCGGGCGCCTGGCTCTCCTGGGTTTTGGGGGCCTCCTGTTCCGGAGTACCCAAAGGCGCCGACACTGTCTGAGGCAGCAGATGGGCCGCCGCCATATTCACACCCACCATCGTTGCGCCGGAAACACCGCCGAACAGAACGGCCCCGGCAATCAGGCCTGCCGCTTTCTTGACCGCTGACCCCTTTTTCCTGCGGGGCGGCCTGGACGGTCCTCCCGATGCCTGGACTTCTGCGCTATTGTAAGAACCCGGGCCCTGCTGCGGACCCTGGCTGTAATTCGTCCCGTTTTCATACTGCTGTCCATTCTCGTACATGAACATGCACCCCTTTCTCTGAACGTTCTCATAACTTCCGATTCTGGAAATAAGTTTATCAGCGAAATGTGATAAAATTGTGACATTTTTATTAGGAAACCCTAAAATCTCAAGGCTGCTGCTCCAGCGGCACCGAAGGCTGCTTACCAGTGGCAGCCCCCTACGGCTTTACATGGCCGCGACGCCCGGCTGACCGGCACTTTCCCATCGCTGCACGCAGCCCCCGTCCCCTGTCCGCAGCTGTCTGTTGCCCCTCCGGAACAAGCGCAGCCCCATGGCTGCCGAGCCGTTTCACGCGAAAGCTTCTCAGTCTGTTGAAAAGCAGAACGCCCGCTTTCGCGGGCGCCCTGTATCGCGTCGTGTCATATTCAATATAACCGGCTCAACCGTTGCCGCCAGGGCCCACGATCACCGACCCGGGGCCTCCGGAGCTGTTGTCCTCCGCCGGCTCCACTGCCTTGGTCGTGGAAGCGGACGGCGAAACCGTTCCGTTCACATATGGCGATCTGCTGGGCGCTGTGGTCGCGCCGGGGCCGGATACGTCGTCCGGCGATGTGGTGCTGTTCGCACCAGGGTACGCCGCCGTGCTTGCGGATGTGGGCTTATCGCTGCCGTTGCCCGTGGTCTGACCCGGATACACCGGACCGCCGCCAGGAGAAGTACTGGTTCCGCCTCCCGGATAACCGCCCGTTCCGCCGCCAGGATAGCCGCTGGTCCCACTGCCAGGGAAATTGCCGGTTCCATTGGTGGGATACCTGGTCGTCTCCCCTGGGAACATCCAGTCGTCCTCAGGCGGATCGATGGGATTGCCGAATTCATCCGTTTCAAGCTCTAAGCCGTCCGGGAATTCACCGTCGATAATTCCTGGTTCAGTCTGGAACGCGGTGGTCTCCTTCTCCTCCGTCTCCTCGGTTTCCTCAGCCTTTGTCGGCTTGGGAGCCTGCGTCGGCTTGGGAATATAGCCTCCGTCCGTACCCACGTGGTCTATGGGCTTCCCTTCCTTGTATAGCCCCGTGTCGGCCGCGATCTTGGAACTGATCTTCTTGACCATGCTGCTGGGCTCGTAGCTCTCATCCCCGAACAGGAACTGGTGCAGCAGCACCACATTGCTCTCCAGAGTCTGCGGGATCACGCAGTCTCCCTTTTTACCCATATTGAGGTCGCCTCTGGCCTGCGGGAATCCCGTGGTTTCCCCAATGTAGAACTTGGTTACAGTCTTGGCCAGGGGAATCAGGTCATTCAAATCCACGCTGCTCTCTATCTGGCCCAGCACAACCTCCATTACATTGTTTACTACCGCAAAATCAGCTTTTTTCAGCTTGTCAAAAGCCAGCTGGATTACCTTTCTCTGGCGCTCCGTTCTGGCAAAATCCGTATCCATCTTTCTCAGTCTGGCGTAAGCCACCGCCTGGACGCCGTCCATATGGTTCATGCCCGCATGGGTCAACTGCACGGAGCCCACGCCGGTGGCCTGTACCGTCTCGGTAATGAAGGCGTTGATATAGTAAAACTCCGCCTTGCTCAGCTCGATATCCACGCCGCCAAGTATATTGATGGCATCGATAACCGCCTTCCAGTTAAATACGGCGTAGTCGTCAATCTCCAGATCCAGGTTGCGGTTCAGTGCCTTCACAGCCTGATCCGGGCCGCCCTTGAAATACGCCTGGTTGATCTTATTGTAGGTACCTTCCTCATCTATGTTCAGATACGAATCACGGAACACGCTGACAAGCTTGATCTCGCCCGTATCCTGGTTTATGTTACAGATAATATTGACGTCAGCATTGTTTCCCTTGCCCAGGGAATTGTTGCGGCTGTCAACGCCGAACAGCGCCACGGTCCAGTAGCCCTTCATGCTCTCCACCTTTTCATAGGAAAGGTTCGGGTTGGTCATCTCGGCCATGTTGATGTTGGGATTGCGCTGAATCGCGTTCAGTTTCTTTTTGATGGGCACGATCACCAGGAAAATGACGGCCAGGCAGATCAACTCCACGGCGATCACGCTGATGATGACCTTGCGCCAGTAGCGGCTCTCAGAGCTCTGCTTGTCATTTCCTCCGCCATTGCCGTTGCCGCGGCCATTTCCATTGCCGCGTTTCCCGCCGTTTCCACCGTTTCCTGAGCCTGCGCCCTTGCGGTCCGTATTCCGACCGCTGCCATCCAGGTCGATCCAGCCGTCCTTTCCGCCGGCTGCGGACTGAGTTCCGGCCGCAGCGCCCATCTCGCCCCTAAAGCGCGGGCGCTCCCCGCCGGCCCCCCGCGGCGCTGCCGCTCCTGCCGCTCTGCCCGCAGCAGGCCCTCTGCCAGGGATGTCTCCCGGCTGGCCCGCCCGCCTGGCTCCGCCCGGGGCAGCTCCGTTTCCATTCTGCGTTCTGGCGCCGACCGCGGCGTTTCCGCCTGCCGCCTGCCCTCTCGCACCGACCGCGGCGTTTCCGCCTGCCGCCTGCCCTCTCGCGCCGGCCGCGGCATTTCCGACTCCCGCCTGCGTTCTGGGTCTGCCCGCGGCGCTTCCCGCAGCCGCCTGCCCTCTCGCGCCGGCCGCAGCGCTTCCGCCCGCCGTCTGCGCTCTCGGTCCGGTCCCGGCGTTTCTACCACCCGCCTGAGCCCTGGTGACGCCAGCCGCAGCGCTGCCAGCCCCACGGCTTCCGGTCCCGGCGGCCATCCTGCCTCCGGCCCCGTTACCGCCGGTCCGTCCGTCCGCCGCTGCTGCAGCCGTCATCCGGCCGGCCCCCGCTGCGTTCTGGGATGCACTGCGGCCTCCAGCGGTTCCCGCCTCAGCACGCCTGGGACGGACAGCTCCCGCCTGAGCACCGGCCGCCTCAACCGGACGGCGTCTGGCCGCTGCCCCGTTCACCGGCTGCCCCGGGTTCCCGGCCGCACCGCTGCCGCCTGCGCCGTACTCCCCTTCCCCCGCCGTCCTGTAGGCTCCGGAGGGACGGCGCAGCCCCGCGGGCTCTGCACCGGCTGCCGGTCTCGCCCCGGCCGTTCTGCCCGCGTATGCCGGCTCCGGCTGCTGTCCCGTCCCGGGCCTGCGCCGGCTCTGACCCGTGCTGTTTATGCCATCCTGATCAAATCCATTTCCACTCTCAAACTCACGATTCATGCGTCATCCTCATTCCATCACGTGGGCACCGCCAATCCTGCCAATGCGCACCACTGGGTATCAATAGTATGTGTTTTCCCATACAATTAATATGCGTTTTTATTAATAAAGCCTTTAAAGATTGTCAGAAACATAATTTTAAAATCAAATCCCAGGCTCCAGTTTTCGATATAATATAAGTCGTGTTCAATCCGTTTTGTGATCGAGGTGTCTCCCCGGTAGCCGTTCACCTGGGCCCATCCGGTCAGTCCCGGCCGCACCTGATGCTTGATCATATAGCGCGGAATCTCTTCTTTAAACTTCTCCACAAACAGCGGGCGCTCCGGTCTGGGGCCCACCAGGCTCATGTCCCCCACCAGAATATTGAAAAACTGCGGCATCTCGTCGATGCTCGTCCTGCGGATAAACTTTCCCACCGGCGTCACTCTGGGATCATGAGGAGTGGTCCACTGGTTCCGCTCTTTCCTAGGGTCCTGTACCTCCATGGAGCGGAATTTATACATTCTAAAGGTATGGTTGTGCAATCCCACCCGCTCCTGGCTGTACAGCACCGGTCCCGGTGAGGTAATCTTGATCAGCAGCGCCGTCAGAAGCATGAGCGGTGAAAATATAACCAGGCCAAACACAGCCCCTGCAATGTCCACCAGACGTTTCATGGTCGCGTTGAACATATTGGTCAGCGGCACGTGGCGGATATGGATAATCGGAAGCCCCTGCAGGTCCTCCATAAACGGTATAGTCGGTATCATATTATTGTAATCCGGGATAAACTTGGTATGCACCCCCGACTTCTCACAGGCGGCCACGATCTCTTCCAGATTCATATACTCCTTGATGCTCAAGGTGATGGCGATCTCGTCCAGCGTGTTGGACGCCAGAAACACTTCCAGATTGGCGATGGGCCCCAGTACCTCCACGCCCTTGTAGGTGTAACCGGAGGGCTGATGGTCGTCCAGGATCCCCCTGATCTGATAGCCCCACTCGGGATTGGTGCACACGCGGTCCACAAAGCCCTCCGCCGCGCGGCTGTAGCCGATCAGCAGAATATGCTTTAAATTGAAACCGTTGGAGCGCATGGAACGCAAAAACAGACGGATTGCATTCCGCTCCAGGGCCTGCATCACAATATTCAGCGCAAAGAAAGCCAGAATCATTCTGGTGGAAAAATGGTACAGATAGCCGTTCTTACGCGCTGCAAACAGCACAAACGTGATCAGCATCAAACCGATCACATTGGCCTTACAGATATTAGCAAACTCCAACCGCCGTCCCTGCACCCGTTTGGGCGCATAAAGGTGGAATCCGCCGTACAGCAGCAGATACACCGGAACGATAAAAAGCAGCGCTGCAAAATAGTACTGAGCCGGAACAACTCCCTCCGTCACAGGCAGCACCTTACCACTGATCATAATCAGCCACACCAGGCTGTACGCTATCACAATAAACAGCGCATCCAGCACCACGTGCAGCCGGTTCAATGTCTTTTGATTATCTTTAATCATTCTGTCTCATCTCACCCTAATTCCCGGCTAACCCCCGCACACCGCAAATTTTGCTCAAAAAACTCCGAATATCCTGTATATTATACATGATCTGTCAATGCTTGACTATAAAATTTATCTTAATTTTTTCTATCAACAGGACGGGCGGGCGGTTCCCGGGAAACGTCCGCGGCAAGTATCCACGCTTCCGGGTGTTTTTTATCCCGCCCCTCCGGCGCGGCCGCGTGGCCCGGGACAGCAGGCGGACAAGGGCGCTCCTGCGGCCCCGCACCTCCCATTTTCCCCTTCACCAGCTCCGCAGCTGCTAGACACGCCGCTTTTTCACAACCTTCCCGGCCTGTCTACAGCCAAATTCCCACATATACACAAACAGGCCCGCAACCATTTCCCCTTCTATTCTCCAGCAGACGCCCCTCTTTACCCGGCGAAAATCCACGCGTTTGCACTTTTTCCGGTTCCGGAACCCCTCCTTAACCGCATCCCAGTACACCTTTCCGAATCCCATACGCTTAAAAAATCCGTACTTTACCCAGATTCCCAAGGCCAGCGGGAGCGCATTCAGCGCGAGCTGCCAGTCCGGCATGTTCTTATAATTCAGGTACACATTATTCCGCGCAGCCAGACGTACCTTAAACTCATTATACCTCGATCCGCTGGTCCCACTTCCCACGTGGTACACCACGGCATCCGGGCAATACACATTGTCGTACCCGGCCAGCTTCGCCCTGTACCCAACGTCGATATCCTCCAGATACGCAAAATGCATCTCGTCAAAATACCCGATCTCCTCAAACACCCGTTTCCGGTATATCCCCGCCCCGGCGCTGGCAGAGAACACCCGGCACGCCTTGGTGTACTTTTTCGAGGACCGCCCCACGCCCCGCTGGTACGCCCAGCCCAGCACGCTGTACATATCTCCGGCATCGTCCATCAATTCCTTGTGATACATCTGCACCATTTTCGGACTCACGGAGAAAATCCGCTCCGACCGCTCAATGGCCCTCACCAGCTCCCCCACATAGTCCGGCTCCGGCTCCGTGTCATTGTTCAGCAGAATGACATAAGGCGTATCCGCCGCCTTGATCCCGACGTTCACCGCTCCGGGAAAGCCCACATTTTCCGGCAGAAAAACCGCCGGAATCCCGCGCTCCCTGAGCCACTCCACGCTGCCGTCCGTGGACCCGTTGTCCACCACCAGCACCGTGAAATGCCGGTATAGCTGGAGGTCCAGAGCCGCAAAGCAGTCCTCCATAAACCGCAGCCCGTTAAAATTCGGTATCACAATCGTCACTTTTGTCCGTTTCATGCCTTCTCCTCCGGCGCAAACCGGTCGTAAACGCTCAGATCATAGGGCTCCCCGATCTTTTCCTTCAGCAAATCCCGCAGCGCGAAATTGGACTTGCGCAGCGTCAGATTGGGATTGTAGTACGGGTCGCCGTTCTTGATAATATCCGGCCACTTCTTGATGAAAATAGCCACCTCCCGGTTGAATCTGGCGATCTTCTCCGGCGTGTCCTCCAGCCCTCTGGACTTGGATTCATAGTGATACAGCAGCGCGTAGGGCGCATATACCACCAGTTTGCCCAGACTGCGAACCTTCATGCAATAGTCGATGTCGTTGAACGCCACCGCCAGCTCCTCGGAAAGCCCGCCCACCTGGTCAAACACCGCCTTCTTTGTCATCATGCAGGCGGCTGTCACCGCGCTGTAGTCCTGGGCGCACATGGCGCGGTGGAAATAGCTGTTCTCAGCCTTGTGCAGCCCGATAAAGGTATGTCCGGCGATGCCGCCGAATCCGACCACCACGCCCGCGTGCTGGATCGTGTCGTCCGCATACAGCAGTCTGGCGCCCACGATCCCCACGTCCTCGCGCTGGCAAAAGCCCAGCATCTCCTGAATACAGTCAGGCTCAATAATCTCCGTGTCATTGTTCAGCAGCAGCAGATATTCGCCTTTGGCAAAGGAAGCGCCGAAATTGTTGATGGCCGAGTAGTTGAACTCCCGCTCCCATGTCACCACCTTCACATTGGTGTGCTCCGCCTGCAGCTTTCTGTAATAATCAAAGGTCTCTTTCTGGGTGCTGTTATTCTCCACCACGATAAATTCCAGATTTTGGTAGGTAGCCCGTTCCATCAGGGACTTCACACAGGTGTCCAGATCCTGATAATGGTCCTTGTTGGGGATTACCACGGACACCAGCGGCTCGCCCTGGATTTTGAACTTGGTGCGGTAGATTCCGAAATCCACGCCCTTCACCACAGACTCGGCCTCAATGCCCGTCCGCTCGTAGTGGGCCATGATCGCCCTGGCTCCGGCCTCAAAGGCATAGCGCTTGCTCTCCGGGTTGCTGGCCGTGGAATTCTGGTGGCACCGCCAGTGGTACAGCACCTTGGGAATGTGGTAAACCTCATCCGCCGCCTCCGTGCATCGGAAGATAAAATCGTAGTCCTGAGCCCCGTCAAATTCCTGGCGGAACCGTCCCACCCGCTCCAGCAAATCCATGCGCACCACAAACAGGTGGCAGATATAGTTGACGCTGGTCAGAAGATCAGGGTTGAAATCCGGCTTGAAATGCGGGTCGAACAGCGCCTTGCCGTCCATGTCCAGCTTGTCCTCGTCCGAATAAATCACCTGGGCCCGCGGCTGCTCGTTGACCGCCTTCACCACCTCGTACAGCGCATGGGGCGGCAGCGTGTCGTCGTGATCCGCCAGCACCAGAAAATCTCCCCGGGCCATATCCATGGCCGCATTGGTATTTCCCGCAATGCCCTTGTTTTCTCCCAAAATTTGGTAGCGAATCCGGCTGTCCTTCTCCGCATACCTGCGCAGCACCCGCTCCAGGCTCTCCCCCCTGGGGCTGCCGTCTGCTATACAGACCTCCCAGTTGGTATAGGTCTGGGCCAGAATGGAGTCCAGCATCTCCTTCAAATACCGCTCCGGCGTCTTGAAGGCCGGAATGGCGATGGACAGCTTGGGCTCGAAGTCGAACACTTTCTTTCTCTGGGCTTCCAGCTCCTCCTCCGTGGGCTTGGTCAGATCGTACCACTCCCCATAATCATAATCGTTGTCCAGCCCCTGGAGCTTGTGCTTGGATTTCACCACCAGAGCCTTCAAGCCGTGCTCCTTCCAGAAATCCACGGCCACCTGGACCGTTTCCATATTCATCAAGTCCCGGAGCTTCTCCATCCGCTTGTGGGCCACGCTGGAGCGCTTGGCAATCAGCTCCTCATTATATTTAATCTTTGCCTGCTTCCCCTCACATCGGATCAGCAGGAAATAGTTTTTTCCGCGCTCATAGGGAAACCGGATATCAAACCCGAAATCCCTGTCATAACATTTTTTATAATAAATCTGGCTCACATCGTCCCGCCTGGTGGGGACATATTTAAATTTCACCGGGTTGTGCCGCTCGTCCTCCACCCGGAATGTCGCCTTACTCTCCGGTGATTTACCGATCACCCATCCGTTTAAGGTAATGGAATTTTCCCGGATGCGGACCACATCAACTTTGTATTTCATCGCTTACTCACCATCCTGTATCTGCCCCGGCTGTGAATCCTCATCCGGGCTGAAATTAAGCCGCTCTTCCTCAACCACCAGCGGCCGCTTCATCACCCGCTGGTTGATGCTCATAATATATTCCCCCAGCAGCCCGATAAAGAAAATCTGGATCGAACCCAGAAACAGCATGCCGATCAGCATGGGCGCCATGCCTGCCGGGAAACGGTCCCACCAGATCAGCTTCATCACCAGATACACAAGGGCCACCACCATGCTGATTCCAGCGCAGATGCTGCCGAAAATGGTGGCAAGCCGCAGTCCCACCTTGGTATAGGAGGTGATACTCAGCATGGCCGCGTCATACAGGCGGTAGAAATTATTGCTGGTCTTACCGGCCCGGCGCAGGGGCTGCTCGTAGGGAATCTCCTTGCGCTTAAAGCCCAGCTCCGCCACGATTCCGCGCAGGAAAGGCGTGGGATCGTCCAGGCTCCGCAGGACCTGGATAAATCTGGCGTCGTACAGGCCGAATCCGGTGAACTGCTCGATCTGCTCCACATCTGAGAGCTTTTTGATCAGCTTGTAATAGCAGCCTCTGAGCCAGTACATCAGCTTGTTCTCCTGACTGCTCTTCTTGACTCCGATGACAATCTTATAGCCGGCTTCCCACTCCCGCACGTACTGGGGAATCATCTCCACCGGGTCCTGAAAGTCCGCGGCCATGAGGATCGTGCAGTCTCCGCTGGTCTGCAGCATAGCATAATAGGGCGAATTAAACTGGCCGAAATTCTTGGCGTTGAAAATGGCCTTGATACCCGGGTCGCTCTGGCAGAGCCCCCTCAGCAGCTCTCTGGTGCGGTCCCGCGAATCGTTGTCGATAAAAATCAGCTCATACCGGTAATCCGCCAGCTCATGCTCAAACAGAGCCGTGATCGCACGGCTCAACGGGATTACATTTTCTTCCTCATTATAACAGGGTACTACAATGCTTATGGTTTTCATATTATCTCTCGTTTACTCCAGGATATCGTATTTGCGTTCAGTCGTTCACTACCATAACCTTGACCAGGTCACCGGGCTTGCGGCGCATAAGCTCCAGCGCCTCCTCCACCTTGTCAAGGCCCCTCAGCCGGTGGGTTACCATTTTCCCCGGGTCCACCCGCTTGTACTGCACCATCTTCAGCATGCGCTCGATGCGGGCGCGGCCGCCCTTAGCCAGCTCCATATGAATGGTCTTTCCGGCCATGCCTCTGCCGCCGGAAAATTTCGGGTAGCCGATGGAGCCCGTGCCGCCGTAATAATTGACATTGGAAACCGTGCCGATGCCGTATCGCACCATGTCCACGGCCTGGGTGAACACCTCGTCCCCGCCGCCGCAGATGATCACGCCGTCCGCCCCGACGCCGTCCGTCATGCCAAGCACCTGCTCCGCCACGTCCCCGTCCCGGTAGCTGATGATGTCCGTAGCCCCGTACTCCCGGGCCAGACGGACGCAGACCGGCCTGGTGCCCACGCCGATGATCCGCGCAGCGCCCATGTGGGCGGCCCCGGCGACGGCCATAAGGCCGATGGGCCCGATGCCAAGCACCGCCACTGTGTCCCCGGCCTTGATATCGGCGTACTCCGCGCCGGTAAAGCCGGTGGTCATCACATCCACGCACATCAGGGCCTGCTCCAGGGTGACGCCCTCCGGTATCTTTGCCAGCGTAGTATCCGCGTCCGGGATCAGGAAGCGCTCCGCAAATACCCCCGGCTGGGTCCTGCCCAGCTGGTGGCCGGAAAACGGCTTCCCTGCATGGCGGTCATTACCCTCCTGAACGGACAGGGCCCTCCAGTCCGGCGTGATCGCCGGCACAGCCACCACCTCGCCGGGCGCAAAATCCGTCACCAGCTCGCCCACCGCCAAAATCCGCGCCACGCACTCATGGCCCAGAATCAGGTTCGGCGCCTTGCGGGAACCGCCTCCGTAGACTGTATGCACATCCGATGAGCACGGCGTCATAGCCACCGGCTCAAGAATCGCCCCGTAAGGCGTCAGGGACGGCTCAGGCGCATCATGCCACCCTACCACTCCCGGTTCTTTTAGTACAAATGCTTTCATGGGTAAATCCTTTCTTGGTAATTGGGTTATGGGGACGAAGGAGGGATGGATGAGGGGGCCTGCGGTACTGCGAGGGGCATTGGGGGAGGCGGCGGGGGATTCGTGGGGCGGCGGCGAAGGTCTTGGTACTTGCGGGGGCAAGTTAGAAGATTCCTGGAATCATCTGGAGGCCGGAGCCGGAGCACCTGGGAATCCCGCCGGAGGCTTGTTGTTGCAGGTGAGGGGAGCTTGCAGGCGTGAGGGGGCAGTCTTGGGAATCGTTGGACCTGGTTGGGGGCCATTATGAGGGGCTGATGGGGGGATTCCGACGGGCTGCGGGATTCCGGGTTGGGGGGCTTGGGGCGGCCGGAAGAATTCGCTGGCCGTCCTAAGGAATCCACCAGGCTTCGCCTGGTACCCCTTAGGACAAAGAATCCACCAGCCTCGCCTGGTACCCCTTAGGACAAAGAATCCACCAGCCTCGCCTGGTATCCCTTAGGACAAAGAATCCACCAGCCTCGCCTGGTACCCCTTAGGACAAAGAATCCACCAGCCTCGCCCTGGTACCCCTTATGACAAAATACTCACCAGACTCATCTAGTCCCCCTTTAGGGCAAAGAATCACAACGTCTCCATATGGTTTGAGCGCATGGCCCGGACTTCTACATCTTTTCCGAAACGCTCTCGGATGCACGCTGCGATCTCATCCGTATAGCCTGGGGCTGTGATCACAATGGCGTCAACCGGATGCTCGTTAAAGTATTCCGGGGCCACGATGGGCAGGTGGGAGGAGGGAGCAAATTTCCCCTGCTTAAACGGTGCGGAGTCGATAATATATTCCGCCTTCTTCCCCAGCTTGGTGGTGGCCGCCAGCGTAAAGCCCTGGTGGCTGGCGCCCCAGATCGCCACCTTTTTATTCCACGCCTTGAGATACTTTAAATACGTATCCATCTCTTTCCTCAGATTCACATAACAATCCAGAAGATTGCCCGCTTCCATCTGCGGGCGCTTTTTGACCACTACTGACAGGGTGTCCCGGTTGACGATCTCGCATTCCTCCACCACAAAACCATTGCGCTCCAACAGCGGAGTCAGAGTCTCAAAGGTATAGTAGGCGATGTGGTCCCGGATCAGCTCGTAGTAGCTGTTGTGGTCCATAATGTACTCAAAGCTGGGCACTGTGATCAGGCCCATGCCGTCATCGTCCAGATTGCGGTGGATCGCCTGCAGCATGGCGCACGGGTCCGGCTGATGCTCTAAAAAATTAAAGGACAAAAACACGTCGTAGGGCCCGTCCGGAAAAATTGTGTCCTCCGTCTCCGTGAACCCCTCCGTCACATTCAGCCCACGCTCCTTAGCGAGCGCCACCAGCTTGGGATCATGCTCGATGCCGTACACCTCCACCGGGAACTCGGACAGCACGCTGAGAAACTCGCCCTGGCCGCAGCCCACTTCGATAAACTTCTTTCCCTCCAGATGGTAGGTGTCGATCAGATGTCGGTACTGGTATCTGCGCAGATCCACCATGGTCTTGGAAAATCCGCCCGCCCGGATCACATCCCGGTAATAGTCCACCGGCTCGCAGTCAAACTGAACCAGACCGCAGCCCGCGCACTGGCACAGATCCAGAGTCAGCCCTTCGTCAGTCTTAACGCCCTCTGCATCCGGCATGTGCTGAGCCGAAGCGGGCATATTATCAAGCGTAAGCAGCGGCGTTTCCCACAGAGGGGCGCCGCAGGCGATGCATCGTTTCATTTATCATTCTCCTTATAAAGCTCATGATTGCCAATCGTTACACTTCGCAGCCAAACGACCTGCGATTCACAAAAACGCGCTTTTCCGCCAGGCTAAAAATCGCAGCTGGCGATCATTTCCCGGATTCCCTCCTCAAAGGAAATCTGCGGCAAAAAATTTACGGCCCTTTGCAATTTTCCCGTATCCGGGTTCAGCGACACCACGCCCTCCGCGTTCGGCGGCCGCTTCCCATACTCAAAGGTGCCGCGTCCACCGCAAAGGCGATGGATTTCCTCAATAAAACTCCGCAGGGGTCTGGTATCATTACCCGCCACATTATACACGCCGGAAGGGGAATTTGCAAGCAGCAAGCCGGTCATTGCCCTGGCAGCATCTTTAATATAAAGATAATTCCACTGCTGCGTGCAGTCCCCGAACTCCATATGCCTGCCCTTTAAAAAGGTATCCACACAGCTGGATACCAGGGACCAGGGATGGTCTCCCGGCCCGTAAACGCTGAAAATCCTGGCATGCAGATAGGTGATTCCCAGCTCCCTGGCCCGCTCACCGGCCCGCCGGCAGACCTCCAGCTTATCCTTGCCGTACTCCGACACCGGCAGGCAGGGGGAATCCTCGCGCATAACGCCGTCCAAAATCCCGTATTCCGCCTGGGAACCGCTGAACAGAAAGCGGGTGCAGCCCAGACGTCCTGCAGCGCCCAACGCCTCAAGGGCGTAACCGATGTTGCGGGCCTGAATCTCCGGGTTTTTGCGGTTGGCGCTGCCGGAGCCCTCCCAGCCCAGGTGGAGCCATAGATCCGCATGGCCCTCCAGGGCCGGATGGGCGTCCAAATCCCCGCAGCCGCTCAAATCCACCGGCAGCACTGCCAGCTGTCCGTTCCGCTTCTCCTGTATTGCTTCCAACTCCCCGCGCCCGGCCGAATCCGGGCGCACCGCCGCAAACACCTGATGACGGCCCTCCAGCAGGTCCCCTACAATGGCCCTGCCGATAAAGCTGGTGGCTCCGGTCACAACGATACGCATAACATATACTCCTCCACAGTCCCCGACCTATTCCCTGATCCTGGGGATAATCATATTGGCGTCCATCTCCTCATCCGGCAGGAAGGGGGACAAATCCTCCAGGGGCGGCGATACCATGGTCCCGTCCGGCAGACGCTTGGCCGAGGATTTCGGCTCAAAATTCTGATCCCGGCTGACAAACACCTCGCAAATCACCGGACCGTCAATTGCCAGGGTCTGCTCAACCGCCTCCGGCAGCTGGCTGTTGTGGCAGACGCGCACATAGGGATAGCCGTAAGCTGCGGCCAGCTTCTCCATGGACGGAAAGCTTAAATCGCCGCTGTCCACGCCGATGCCCACCAGGGGCTCGCCGAAGAAATTCTTCTGGGTCTGGCGAATGGAGTGGTAGCCGCCGTTGTTAATCAGGAATATCTTGATATTCATCTCATGGTGGATAATCGTCTGCAATTCCTGTAAATTCATCTGAATGCTGCCGTCTCCCGTAAGCAGAATCAAATCCTTTCCGCTCACCCTGTCGCCCTGGGAGTAGCACTCCTGATCCCTGCTGGCCGCCCAGACGCCGATGGCCGCCGGCAGATCATACCCCATGGCCGCTATGGCGGAATTGGTAATAAACCGCTGCCCCTTCTTGATTACCCAGGCGTGGCCGCCCACCACACAAGCGGAGCCATTGCCCACCACCGTGATCTGCCCCTCGTCAAGGCGGCTGCTGATCTCACTGATCATGGCGTACACATTGGCTGGCTCCTCATCCCCGTGCGCAAAATGCTTCGGCAGCACAACCGGATATTTCTCTTTCCACATCCGGCAGGTCTGGCTCCAGCTCATGCCCGGAAGCCCCTGGCCCCCGCCAAAAAGCTGTTTTTCACCGGGAATGCTGAGGCTGTCCGCAAGGCTGCCGCTCTCCGCAGCCACAATTTCATCTAACACCTGATCCATCTGCTCCAGAAGGTCCCTGGCATCCCCGTGGATCCGCATATCGCTGTGCACCGACGGCTTCTTTAACTCTTCCTCATCGATATCGTTGACAATCACGTACGCGGCCCTGGCCCAGGTACCGTGGTTGTAGCCCACCTGACGGATACTCAGGCGGCTGCCGATGCTGAGCACCAGATCGCTGTTCTGAATCGCAAAGTTACCCGGCCGGTCGCCCATATT
The DNA here is from genome assembly GCA_018380885.1 of Enterocloster asparagiformis. Classification (GTDB taxonomy): domain Bacteria; phylum Bacillota; class Clostridia; order Lachnospirales; family Lachnospiraceae; genus Enterocloster. The sequence goes on along the minus strand of JAGZSY010000043.1, from coordinate 8,832 downwards.
GCCGGCCCGGCCCACGTACAGCGGATCGTCGTCGCACATCAGGTCCTCGCTGTCCCAGCCCGTGATCACCGGAATCCCCAGCTTCTTCACCACCCGCTCAAACACTGAAAAAGCCTTGCCGATACGGATGCCGTTGCCTGCGTTGATCACAGGGCGCGCGGCGGCGCGGATCTTTTCAATCACCGCCTCAGCCGTCTCTCTGGACACGGGCGGCGGCAGCTTCTGGCGCTTCTCGCCTTTTCCGGCAAAATCCCCGGGTATGCCGTGAGACGACTCCGCCTCAGCCGAATCCCAGCCGGTTCCCCCCGCCTCGTAAGTCTCCGGATTAAACCCGGCCAGCTCCTCCACCTCGATCTGGGTGGATTGGACATTCAGGGGGATGTCCAGCCAGCAGGGGCCCGGGCGGCCGGACTGCGACAGATACAAGGCCTTTTCCAGGCAGAACCGGATACGGCCCGGGTCAATCACCATCTCGCTGTACTTTGTCATACAGTCAATAGACCGGCAGATATCAAACTCCTGGTCCCCCATGGCGCGGATTCCCAGGCCGGACCATCGGGCTGTGGTGTCGTAGCGCACCTGACCGGACAGCACCAGCATGGGAATGGAGTCCAGCCAGCCGCCCACAACCCCGGTGATCGCGTTGGTCCCGCCGGGGCCCGTGGTCACGCACAGCGCTGCAATCCGGTTATGGATTCTGGCGTAGGCCTCGGCCGCCATGGCGCTGGCCTGCTCGTGATGATTGTACAGGCAGTGAAGCCCTTCCTTATGTCCCAGGGCGTCATTCAAATGCATGGCTCCCCCGCCGGTCACCGTGAACACCTGAGAAATCCCCGCCTCCACCAGCCGGTCGGCAATATAGTCGGACAGTCTTTTTTTCATAAATATATTCTCCTCTGATTCTTCGGTCAAATTTGTATAACGTGAGTATAGCATAACTTCCCGCAAAATCCTACTGTTTTTCATTTCCGGCCGCAGGCAAAAGCGCTTTAAACCTCGTTTTGCGCGCGTCTTTCCCCGTATACCCGCGCCCGGCGGGAGACCCCTGCCGCCGGGGCTCCCGGACTTCCGGCCCCGCTCATTTTCTCCCCTCCCCAGCCGCTTCCAGAACTTCCAGCAACCCTCACTATTCAAATGCCCCCGCGTCCGCTATAATCATGATCGTAATGCAACGACGGATTTTCGGCCACATACGAATCCAAAACAGTATATCAAAAAGGAGAGACATCAATATTATGAAAAAACACACAAAAGTACTGGCTGTATTATCCACTACCGCGTTCATGGCGGCATTTGCCCCGAACTTCTTATCCAACGCTCCCGTATCCAGCGTATACGCTGCCAGCGCAGGCTGGACTCAGGAAAATGGGGGTTGGGTGTTCTACGATTCCGACGGCGACCTGCTGACGGATACCTGGAAAAAGAGAGGCGACGATTGGTTCTATCTGGATTCCGAGGGAATGCAGGCAGTCAACGCGCAGGTAGATGAGTATTACGTAGGAGAAGACGGAAAGCGCGTCACGGAGAGCTGGATCTCCATTGAGAATGAAGATTACGGCAACGATGAGAGCGAACCGGAATATTACTGGTACTATTACGGAAAAAACGCGAAAATGACCACATCCCGCTGGATGACCATCCAGGGAAGCACTTACTACTTCAATGAGGACGGCCACATGATTACCGGCGAAATCACCATTGACGGCTTCAACTATTACCTGGGCGAAGAAGGCGACGGCAAGATGAAAACCGGCTGGATCCAACTGGAGGATGAAAACGAAGATTCCGATTACACTGAGTCCTGGTTCTACTACGACCGCAGCGGCAAGCGCGTAGAAAATCAGGTAGATAAAAAAATTGACGGCGCCTACTACACCTTCGAGGATGGCCGCATGCAGACCGGCTGGTATAAGCTTCCCGTAGAAGAGACAGCCAGCGCCTCCGAGGCAGCTCCCGCAAACAACAGCGTGGCAGGCTACCAGTATTACGACGAGGACGGAAAGCGCGCCTCCGACTGGAGAAGCATCGAGGGCGTGGAGGGCATCAGCGAGGAGGGTGAGACCTACCGCTTCTACTTTAAGAACGGTAAGCCCTACTATGCGCAGAGCGGCCTGGAGCTGTTCTCCGTTGATTCCAAAAAATATGCGTTCAACACCAAAGGCGAAATGCAGACCGGCAAGCAGGTTGTCAACACCGGCGACGGCGAGGTAGCCAACTTCTACTTCGGCGAGGACGGCGTAATGCGCACCGGCAAGCAGGTAATCTACGACGAGAAAACCGATGAGAACCAGAACTGGTACTTCCACACCGACGGCTCCAGAAAGGGCCAGGGTTACCATGGTATCAAGGATAACGTGCTGTATATCTACGGACTGCGTCAGGAAGCAGACAAGGACCTGCGCTACGTTCCGGTAGAGCTGAACGGCAACCAGTACCTGGTAAATGCCAACGGCGTTGTACAGAAAGCAAGCTCCTCCTCCAAATCCAGCGCCAAGCCTGAGCTGGGCAACGGCTTTAAGGATTACAAGGATGAGAACGATAAAATCTGGGTTGTAAGCACCGAGGGTATCATCCAGCAGTAAAACGCCTGCGGTCCTCACCCACCATGGCTGCCGCGATGGCAGCCATGAAAAACCAACCATCTCCCTGCTAATACACACATCCGTTCAAAATTCAAAAAACAACATCCGATAAAAAGGGAGGCGAAAATGCGGCAGACTTGCTAAAAGTCATGCCGCATTTTTGTATATTTTGCCAAAAAATTGTATTTTCTCCAATCAAGTGGTATATTTTGGCGATTTAGACGTTATAAATAGTATGTAGGGGGGCTTTGCCTCCGGCATTCAGCGCTACATATATAAGCTCAGTGCAGGTTTGAAAACTGTTTGTGCAACGGTACGATTGATTTCAAATCTGCACTGGGATCTGGAAACGGAAAGGGAGGATTTTTCTATGCGCGAACTAGCGGTATTTTATTGCCCGGATTGCGGTCATTACGCTTACTACCAGACATCCCGGCATCCGGTCTGCCCAAAATGCGGCGACGGTCGCACAGCCATGTGCATGCTAAAGATGTATTATACCGAATTTATGAATATGACGTGTGAGGAGCGGGACAATTATCTGTCAATGGAAATGTTAAAGCGCAATCCCTCGATCATGGCCCGAATCACGGAATCCCACAAGCGCTTCAACAGCCGTGAGACTATTGCCGAGCTGTGCAACGTCATCATGGACCTGGATGCGGAGAACAAAATACTCAGCGACACTGTCAGCTGGATGCACGACACCATCTGGGATATGCTGCGCGCCCAGAAAGGCCTGGACAAGAATCCCGGCGCGCTGGTGGACCAGCTGATGTCCCCGGCGCCTTCCCCGGCCGCCGAGCAGCCGGATACCAGCTCCGGCCTGGACTCCGCTGCCGCCACCCTGGAATCCCCGAGCTCCCGCGAGAGCCACTAAACGGGGAATATAGCGCATATATTTTCTGACATTTCACTATCTTTTCTCCTTGTTATGCATTATAATAGAAGTATATTTCACTGTATTTCCACACTTGTCAGAAAGGAGCGCGCTTATGAGCCATAAGATTATCACCATTGCCCGTCAATTTGGCAGCGGCGGGCACGAAGTCGGAGAACGGTTATCAAAACTTCTTCAGATTCCACTGTATGACAGGAGCCTGGTAGAGATGGCCGCGGAAAAGATGGGAATTTCCCCCATCAGTGTGGAGGAAGTGGACGAAGCGGCGCTTCACTCCTTCCTGTCCACCTACCGGATTCCCAGAACCCCCAACGATGTGACCGGCTACGGACTGCCCTTAAACGACAGCACCTACCTGACCCAGACCGCGATCATCGAAACCCTGGTCAAAGAAGGCCCCTGCATCATCGTAGGCCGCTGCGGCGACTACATACTGCGGGATTACCCTGGACTCATCGACATATTCCTCTGCGCGTCCATGGAGGACCGCATCAACCGGATCATGGAACGCTACCAGATCCCACGCAAAGAAGCCGCCAGCGCAATCCGGCACACGGACAGCCAGCGGCGGAGATATTATGAGAATTATACGAAGCAGGAGTGGGGAAGTATTGAGTCGCACCAGATGCTGCTGAATGTCAGTAAATTGGGGCTGGAGCGAGTGGTAGAGATAATTGATCAGTTGTACAGGGCCGATTCACATGACAAGTAGAGGTGTCTCCTGCGCAGCAGATTGCAGGATAAACAATTTTAAGGCCGTCAGCAACGCCCGCACCCGATGTGAACTGCGTTACGTCTAATCCGATAAAACCGCAATATCTCGGGTCCCCAGACATTTGACGGCAAGCCAGCAGCTATAGGCTACGGCCTCGCTTTGCTACTTCAGCAAGAGTAAATATTAAGGCCGGATATGGCGTCGAGATATGATAATCTCACCGCAATATCCGGTCTTTTCTGTGATCTGTAAATATTATGGAGTCATGTCAACAAGCCGCCGGCACTACAGCGCCCCGCGATCCATGGCGCTGTAAAGTGCAGCCACATGGACCGACTGCTCGAAGCCGCCCTGACGCAGCAGCTCCTTCACCTGCTCCGCCTCCATCTCCACTACCTCCAGACTTTCCGTCTCATCCAGGTGCTGCTCCCCAACCCGCACCACGTTCCTGGCCAGGTAGCAGTGGGCATAGCTGGAGCAGTTGCTGGAGTTTGGGGCGATTTTGCAGAGAAATTCTATGCTGCCGGCCTTACAGCCAGTCTCCTCCTCCAACTCCCTCACAACCGCAGCAACCGGATCTTCCCCTTTCTCAACACCGCCCGCCGGAATCTCAAGCAGTACCTTTCTCGTGCCGTGGCGGTACTGCCGCACCAATATAACATGGTGATCCACCGTCACCGCAACCACCGCAACAGAATCAGGCATATAATTAACATAAAATGGCTCTATCTCAATACCATTGGGAAGCCGGCATTTGCTGGCCCGCAGGTCGATCCAAGAGTCCTTGATTATAGTTTCCTCGGACAGCATCTGCCATGTGAGTGGGTGTGATGTATGATTCATAGTTTAATCCTCGACTTTCTAAAAAATCATATTCTTCATTTGCCTCATTATAGCACAGACGCTCAAATCGTGAAAGTCTATTCAATCATCCCTCACCCACACAAAATCAACCTTAATGCACATTTAAAAATTTATAAATAATATCCCACTTTTCCAAATATCTTGTTCCAATACCACACTTCATTTATGCCGTAATATTGGAAATCAAAGTACATCATAGTTGAACCAACCTATATATACTGTACACCAACTTTCCTGCGCAATGTACACGGCTACCTCGGAACTGGGCAGAATTTTTGTAGACATCGCATAGTGATATGATACCACAAGATTTCTTATCATTGTGTGATGTCCGTGTCTTTTTAATATAAAAAACAGATATCAAATAATTCCTAAACTTCTATCCATTTTTGGTGTACCTTAATTGACTTCTTTTCCCTCGCATTTACGCTGTTTTCGACTCATGTAAATAACTCTGTATACTTTCTCGCTAAAATTTTGCATATAGTTTATTAATGTTAAAACCTCATTTAACAGCTGGAACTCTGTTTTTACATTGATTTTTCCACAGATCAGAAACCTTCGAACACTCTAATCCGATTTTAGTATTCCAGAATCCCCTACTATCTATATTAGGTGAAATATCCGATACAGGAGTCCCTCTCTGCTGATAATGTTTCGCAAGGATACCTTCCCCCTTCTCTATCCGCACATTCGTGACATATAACTTCTTTATGTTTTTGGAACAGATGCATTCCGCCCATAATTGGACACCCACGGCAGTTCTCACAACGGTCACTCTTCTGCTGGAACTCACATCCAGCCGTACTGTTTTTTTATCGCACTTTTGTGCCACAAAATCCGTTCATAGTCACAGACATAGCACTCCTCCTCTTTGAGGTCAAATGTATTATCTCTCCTCCATATTTCCTTCCTGAAACCTCTCTTCTTACGTTTCTCATAGTTAAAAGTGTGGTATACAGAACTTTTTCTCTTTTTCTAGCCACAGATAATTTTCTTTATTTTCAGATCCAGCATCCGCTGTGATGCTATGATGCTTATAACAGAAATTCTATGCCGTTTTCTTAAGGATTGGTGTCAAAGTATTGGTAACATTCCAGTCCACAAAGACTTCTGCCGCCATGGTATTTTTACTATGTACTCCAATCTGGATGTTGTATCCGACCACGAAAGTTCTTTGTTATACCTGTCCTTAAGTCCCTGAGCCTGGAGTAAAACTCCAGACATTCCTAGTCCTTCTGGATTTGGCTTATCCGGGTCTCCCGTTTATGAATCTCCCTTCCCATGCATACATTCATTAAGATGGGGCCGCTGTTTTGGTATGGGAATCGCTATGTTCCTGGTTGATAATCATAATACGCCTTATAAATTTCCGTTGCAGCCTAAGATAAAAGACATAAAAGGCAACGGGATTCATCCGTTTCTAAAAACAACCAATTCTTACGAAGGGTATCTACGGCCTAAGATTACAAGTACACACTGCCAGATCTTTTTCCCTTTAAATGTTTAAATCTTGTTTCGCCAAATTCTTTTCTCAAGCGAAAATATATGCAATTTCAATATCCAGATAGAATTAAATCCAAATGTTATACGATTCACTTACAACACCGAAATAAAATATGCAGACATACACTTCAGCATTCAAACACTTATTGCCAATCTGGAAGTCTTTCATTCAAGAACAAACTTGTTTATTTACCGCCTCTGCTACCATTTACATGTTATGCACTTATTGAACTTGATAACCGCATCAGCGCTCAGTATTTTTGCAAATTTTTTCTATCTGCAGACCATCAATTTTTAATGTTAAATCAAACTTTACGTTCGTATATCCTAACATACGTTCTGTTTCTCTCTGTTATGTCCTTCATGAAGTATTAATAGTTGCTTCATTCAAAGATAACCCTAACTTTAAATAGGCAAACAAATTATCTGGATGTCCGTAGGCCTTACAGTATTTCTATTTTGCCCGCTATAATAGGTCAAAAGTGCACATTGAATCTGATATTATGCTGTGCTAGAATTGTAATATAACCTCTACAGGACAGGAGAAACTGTTGTAATGATATGCTTAATAAAACAATATCGGGATAGCAAATCCATGAGCAGAAAGGAGCTTTCAGAACGCACCGGAATTAGTGAAAGTACAATTAAACGATATGAGAAAAATATGCAGGAACCCAAGATAAGTAGTTTGATAAAAATAGCCAAGGTGTTAGGAGTCTCATCGTACAACGACTTATACAAAACAGAAGAGCAGGAGAATCATAATGATGCAATTTAATTATAGTTTTTATGGTGCCAAGACAGAGGACGAACTAAGAGGAAATAGCCTTATATTCAGAAATGATAAGGTCGCTGTCTTACGTAAAAATAATATGGAGATTATTCAAAAATCAGAAACAATAGGCGACGATTTAAAGAAAAAATTAGGGGGGATAAATGGAATACTAAGTTTAAGCCGTGTTAACGGTAAATATGCAAATATTCACTTACTTACAAGCAAAGCAACCTCCTTGGATGGAATCGAGCGAATTGGTTATATTAGAGGGAGCAATGAAACCATACAATTTATCGAATACCCCAGAGGGAAAAATGCCCACTACAGTTCTTTTTATCCCCACATCAAAAATATTCTATTAGAGAATGGCTTTGAAGAACGTCCAGAGGGATTCATTATAACTACCTTACAAATAGACTTATTTGTTGAAATTATCAATCAATTTATCAAGATAAGAGAGAGTAAAGATTATGAACCGATTATCGACAAAAAAATAGATATCATGTTTATCGACGGTAAAAAATATTTCTTCAATATTTTATATTGGGCCGACAAGAAAACTCAATCAGAGAGGGGAGAGATGAGGAGAATGAAAGCAGATCAGGAGATAAATGTGATTAAAAATGCAATACAGAATTTGGCAGAAATATGTAGAAATGCCAAGGAAGAAAAAGAACTAGAAAGAACAGTAAATTATATAAACAATATAAGAAAAAAATTAGATATCCTTGAAAGTATCGCGCAAAGGGAAGTTAAGCAATTAGAAGAGTATAAAGAATTATTGGGAATATAAGAGTTTGTAAAGTAGCGTGTAAATTTTTTGGAGTGTGTGAATAAAAGTCTGTAAATACGAATTTTCTATGATAATGGCTGGGCCGAAAGTCCTTACTGGGGCTTCCGGCCCTGTTTTATATATAACAGTACATGCCATTGTATGTCAAGTACAGGCGGAAAATCCGCCTATCAAAAATAGTATATCACGGCTTATTCCGGCAGCCTACCCTCGTACATGATACTCAACTCACCATATACCTGTCCCCAGTCCCTGATTGGCATTGACCATTTTTTGGTGGCTTCAAACGTAGACAGATACAGGGCTTTCAGCAGGGCGGTATCGCTTGGAAATACGCTTCTCTGGCGGTTCAGCTTGCGGTAGGCGGCATTCAGGCTTTCAATCGCATTGGTCGTGTAGATCACCTTTCTTACAGTTGTGGAAAACTTGAAAATCGGGGAGATGGCATCCCAATTCTGTTTCCAGCTCTTCATGGAATTTGGGTATTTTTCACTCCACTTTTCAGTAACCCGCTCCAGGGCAGCCAAGGCCTTTTCTTCGGTTGGCGCCTGATAGATGGTTTTAAGATCCGCACAAAACAGCTTTTTATCCTTGTCCGATACATATTTCATTGTATTTCGTACCTGGTGTACGATACAACGCTGGTATTCTGTATTCGGGAATGCTGCCGTGATTGCCTCTTTCATGCCAGTCAGT
>JAGZSY010000010.1 GCA_018380885.1 Enterocloster asparagiformis | reverse complement strand
GAACTACCTGGAGAAGGATACGAACAAGGTCCTGAAAGCAGCAGATACGAGAACAAACAAGACCTTCGGAGAAAGCTATAAAGAGACAGCACCGGAAATTTCTGGCTATAGTGTAGTAGGAAGCGGAGAGCAGAGTATCGTACTGGATGCGTATAACAAGGAGATTACATTCTTCTATATTGAGAACGAGAACATCATCGTAAACTACCAGTCCGAAGACCTCACCAAAGGCACCGTAACCCTCGACAACGAGTCCATCGCCCCCGCCACTGGCGCCCCCAAGGGCTCCGAGGCGAAACCCGCTGACGGCTATGTATTTACCCACTGGACCAATTCCAATGGAGAAACCGTAGCAACCGGCGAGAACAACAAGCATTACACACCTGTGAAGAATCCGGCAACGGAAGTATTCGAGTCGGATACCTATACCGCACACTTCACCGAGCGCGGCGACCTGAGTTATAAGGTTGAGTATTACTTCGACGGCAAGCTCGGCGAGACGGTAGCGCAGGACAATGTGAAGTTTGGTACAGATATTGCGTACACCACAACAGACAGAACGTACAACAACCAGAACTATGTATTTGAGAAGACCGAGGGACCCAAGACCGTGGGAGCTGACAGCGAGCAGAACCTGCTGAAGGTTTACTACACACTGGATGCAACCGGAATCGAAAAGCCCGGCACGCCCGATGGAATACCGGATAAGTTCCAGATCACCATCAAATACGAGTCCAATGCAAACGGAAGCGTTGGCGGAACAACCGTAGAAGTGCATACTATTCAGGATTTTGAGCGGGATGCACAGACCGGTGAGATCATCACGGTTGGCCCTGTTAGACCGGCCACCCCGAACGCCAATGTCACCACAACAGCCAACAGTCGCTACACGTTTGACTACTGGAGTATCAGAGGCAATGCTGATAAGAAATACAGCAGTACCGATGATCTGACGAAGGAAGCATTCACTGAGGATGTAACCTTTGCAGCGAACTTCCGGTATGTAGGTGGCGGTTCTAGCAGCGGCGGAGGCGGCCCCAGTGGCGGAGGCGGCTCTCACAGCGCGAAGCCTGAGACCGGCGGCCCCGGCGCACTGACCACCATTAACCAGGATGAAGTACCTTTGGCAATAATGCCGGATCTGACATCGGCGGATCTGACCGTGATTGATGACGGTGAAGTGCCCTTCGCGGCTCTGCCCAAAACCGGACAGTCGTCCGTAAAGGGAACGCTGACCATGATGATGTCGGGAATCCTCCTTGCACTCGTTGCACTTAACAAGAAGCGAAAGGAAGAGGACAATTCCTGATCCAACCGAATTGAGCTTTAAAAAGTAATAGCAGTAAAGCGGGGGTTCCGGCCATTTGGCCGGGACCTCCGCTCTATATCGGTATAAGAATCGCTCATGAGCGTCTATAAGTAAATTCAATGAATAGAGGGGGACGATTCTGTTTGACAAGCTCTGTAAAATTTGTTAGTATTAAATACTAACAACAAGCAGTTAACTGAAAGTGTGAAATCTCCTGTTTCACACTTTTAAAATATTCAAACACGCAGAAAGAGAGGATTTTTCCATGGGTACAATTATCGGTGAAGGCATTACCTTTGATGATGTGCTTCTGGTGCCGGCTTATTCGGAAGTGATTCCGAACCAGGTTGACCTGACCACGTATCTGACCAAGAAGATTAAGCTGAACATTCCGCTGATGAGCGCGGGCATGGACACGGTGACGGAGCACCGCATGGCGATCGCCATGGCTCGCCAGGGCGGTATCGGTATTATCCACAAGAACATGAGCATCGAGGAACAGGCCGAAGAGGTGGACCGCGTAAAGAGATCTGAGAACGGCGTAATCTCGGATCCGTTTTATCTGTCCCCTGAGCATACATTGAAAGATGCCAACGATCTGATGTCCAAGTTTCGTATTTCCGGTGTTCCGATCACCGAGGGCAAGAAGCTGGTCGGCATCATCACCAACCGCGATTTAAAGTTCGAGGAGGATTTCAGCCGTCCCATCAAAGAGTGCATGACTTCACAGAATCTGGTTACTGCCAGGGAAGGCGTTACCCTGAAGGAAGCCAAAGCCATTCTGTCCAAGGCCAAAGTGGAAAAGCTGCCCATCGTGGACGACGATTTCAACTTAAAGGGATTAATCACCATCAAGGATATCGAGAAACAGATCAAGTATCCTCTGTCCGCCAAGGACGAGCAGGGACGCCTGCTGTGCGGCGCGGCCGTGGGTATCACGGCCAATGTCCTGGAGCGCGTGGAGGCTCTGGTGAAGGCCAAGGTGGATGTGGTGGTGCTGGACTCCGCCCACGGCCATTCCGCAAACGTGATCCGCTGCGTGAAGATGATCAAGGACGCGTTCCCGGAGGTTCAGGTAGTTGCCGGCAATGTGGCTACCGGCGAGGCGACGAAGGCCTTGATCGAAGCAGGAGCCGACGCCGTGAAGGTTGGAATCGGACCGGGTTCCATCTGTACCACCCGCGTGGTTGCGGGAATCGGCGTTCCCCAGATTAGCGCGGTTATGGACTGCTACTCTGTGGCAAAGCAGTACGGGATCCCGATTATAGCGGACGGCGGTATCAAGTATTCCGGTGATATCACCAAAGCCATTGCGGCAGGCGGAAGCGTGTGTATGATGGGCAGCATCTTTGCAGGCTGCGACGAGAGCCCGGGCACCTTCGAGCTGTATCAGGGACGTAAATACAAGGTCTACCGTGGCATGGGTTCCATTTCCGCCATGGAGAACGGAAGCAAGGACCGCTATTTCCAGACGGATGCCAAGAAACTGGTTCCGGAGGGCGTGGAGGGCCGCGTTGCCTACAAGGGAATGGTTGAGGACACCGTATTCCAGCTGCTGGGCGGCCTTCGCTCCGGTATGGGCTATTGCGGGGCGCAGACCATTCCCACCCTGCAGGAGACCGGAAAGTTTATGAAGATTTCCGCCGCTTCCCTGAAGGAGAGCCATCCCCACGATATTCATATCACCAAAGAGGCTCCCAACTACTCCATCGAGGAGTAATAAGACGATCCGAAAGTCCGCTGTTTATCGGCGGACTTTTTGAGTGCAATGGTCTGGAGGGATTGTTCCGCCCGGTGGGAAGGGCCGCAATCACGGTGTGCGGGGCTGTAAAATGCCATGGAGCGGAGCGGACAGCAGCGTTCAGGCCGCCGTGGTGCGCCGCTGATTACCCATGGCGCGACAAATGTAAAATGGACCAGGCGTCCCAAGGAGCGCTTGGAGTTCGGGAAAGGACGTGCAATATGAAACTTACAACGCTCTGCTATATTGAACGGGAAAATGCCTATTTGATGCTGCACCGGGTGAGCAAGGAGCACGACGTCAATCGGGATAAATGGATCGGCGTGGGCGGGCATTTTGAGGCCGGGGAGAGCCCGGAAGAGTGCGTGCTGCGGGAGGTAAAGGAGGAGACCGGGCTGACCCTTATTTCGTGGCAGTTTCGCGGCGTCATCACCTTCTCGTCCCAGGGCTGGGAGGATGAGTACATTTGTCTGTTTACGGCGGACAAGTTTGAGGGGGATGTGACTGTCTGCGACGAGGGCGTGCTGGAATGGGTGAATAAGGAGGATGTGCTGAGGCTGAATCTCTGGGAGGGCGACAAGATCTTTTTCCGCCTTTTGAATGAGAAACGCCCCTTCTTCTCCCTGAAGCTTTCGTACCGGGGGAATCGGCTGATCTACGCTGCTCTGGACGGCCGGGAGCTGGAACTGTTCGACGTGCGGGACAGCGAGGGAAATGTCACCGGCGTGGCCAGGGAACGGGCGCTGGTGCACTCGAATGGCGATCCTCACGGTACCGCTCATATCTGGGTGGTCAGGAACAACAGTTCCGGCGGCTGGGACGTTCTGCTTCAGAAGCGAAGCCAAAATAAGGATTCAAATCCCGGCTGTTACGACATCTCGTCTGCCGGCCATATTCAGGCGGGGGACGATTTCCTGCCCGCCGCGCTCAGGGAGCTTAAGGAGGAGCTGGGCATCCAGGCCAGGCCGGAACAACTGGAGTTTATCGGATACCATCGGGGGTGCCGGGAGGCTGTATTCAATGGGAAAATATTTAAGGACAATGAGATCAGCGCTATCTATATTTACCGGGAGCCCGTTGACATCCATAAACTGAAACTCCAGAAGGAGGAGCTGGAATCTGTGATGTGGATGGATTTGGAAGCCTGCCGGCAGGCGGTCCGGGAGGGTACGCTGTTCAACTGTTTCTATCCGGAGGAGCTGGAAATGCTGTCTGATAAGTTGAATCATAGAAAATAGATGTTTTAAAATTGTCAATTCCCGGCGGCTGTTTAAAAAGTTGTAAGGTTATTGTCAGAAAATCGGATTTTCAGTCCCACCGTGTTGTGATATAATAAAAAAACGCACCATAGGCCGTCGCCCTTACAGAAGGCGGCAGGATGGGATCAGAAATGAGCTGCATTCCAGGTGTGAACGTGATTTTGTAATTTACCGGTAATCAGGACAATCGGGAAATAGAGGAGCGCATTGCTATGCCCGGAACAGCCGCCTGAGGATTGGGCGGCAAAAAACGATGGATCAGGAGAACACGGAATGAAAAGACGATTTGCATATAAGACACTGACAAGCGTATGCCTGAGTATGGCGCTGGCGTTGGGACCGGCGTCGTTCGCCTACGCCTCAACGCCGGTGATCACGCCGCTGGAGGAGAGCTCTGTGGCCAACTTGGGCTCTGGTGAGAGCTCAGGCCCAGGCGGTACTGGCCAGACGGGGAATGGCCCGGTTTCCGGAGGCGGACAGGCGGACCAGAGCGGCCCCGCAGGGAGTGCGCCAGGTCAGAACAGCGCACCCGGCCAGAACAGCGCGCCCGGTCAGGGGGAGACGCAGGGGCAGGGCACCGCGCCCGGGGCTGCTGCGGGTTCCAATTCTCCAGGCGGGTCGTCGAATCCCTCCGCCCCTGCGGCTGATTCCGGGCAGGCAGCTGTTGTGGAGGAACCCTCAATCGCAGCGGAGGGGGCAGCACTTCTGAATGCTTCCACGGGTAAACTCTTGTTTTCGAAAAATGGGGATACGAAGTATTATCCCGCCAGCATCACAAAACTGATGACCGCTCTTCTGGTTGCGGAAAATTGCAATCTGGACGACACCGTGACGTTTTCCGCCACAGCGACCACCAATCTGGAGGCGGGAGCCGTATCCCTCAACCTGGTGGAGGGGGACAAGCTGACGGTGCGCCAGTGCCTTTACGCCCTGCTGTTAAAGTCTGCCAATGAGGTGGGCAACGCCCTGGCAGAGCATGTGGCCGGCAGCAACGCCAAGTTTGCGGATATGATGAACGCCAGGGCGGCGGCGTTGGGCTGCACCAACACCCATTTTACCAATCCCCATGGGCTGAACGACACGAATCATTACACGACGCCCAACGACATGGCCCTGATCGCCAAGGCGGCGTTTGAAAATAGCACGGTGCGCACGGTGGCGTCCACCCTGTCCTATGAGCTGCCGGCGACGAAGAAAAACGCAGCCAGGACCATTTCCATCGGCCACAAGATGCTGTATCCAAACGACTCCCGGTATTACTCCGGAATCATCGGCGGCAAGACAGGATACACCTCCAAGGCGGGGAATACGCTGGTGACGGCTGTGGAGAAGGACGGCGTCCGCATGATCGCGGTGGTGATGAAGAGCAAGTCCACCCACTACACGGACACCAAGGCGCTGCTGGACTACGGCTTTGAGCTGGCGAAGCAGGAGAGCCAGGAGGGCGCAGACAACGACGGCGGCGGTCCCGGAACAGGAAATACTGCGGCCGGGTGGAATAAGGATTCCAACGGCTGGTATTACATCAAGGAGGACGGCGCCAAGGCGTCCAACCAATGGTTGAAGATTGCAGGGGAGGACTACTGGTTCGATCCCAACGACTATATGGCAGTGGGATGGCGGAAGTTCAACAATGGCGCGTGGTATTATTTCCACTCCAGCGGCGCGATGGCGAAGAATTGCTGGGTGAAAACCAATGATCAGTACTTCTATCTGGGAAGCAACGGGGTGATGCTCACCAATACTGAGACGCCCGACGGCTACTGGGTGGATGAAAACGGAGTGTGGAAGTGACCGCCCTGCCGGAAAGATAGAACATAAAAAAGCATGGAGCTTGCAGGCCCCATGCTTTTTTGGCCTCCAGATATTTTCGGATTGTACGGTGAAAACCGGCCTGGGGAAGAGAAAATCCCGCTTCATCCAGTCTCTGGGCACAGAACTGGTGAAGCTGTGGGCAAAGAAAATGGGCTGGCCGGAGGCTTCCGTCTCCCATAATGTGAGGGGAAAGTTTCCGGGTATAACCGTCGGGGTGATGATGAGAATGCGATGGGGGCCAAGGCGTGGCTGTACGGCATAGCGGGCTGCTGTAAAACGGATTTCGGCGCGGGTCCCCGCTGTCTCCACGCGGAGGTTTTCCGGTTCCCGCCTATGAGCCGTGGCTCGCAGGTCACCGAACAGACGCAGACACGCTCCGGCGGCGAGACGGACGCCGCCGGCCGCTGTATCCCGGGAAACGCCGTACCCCGAGGGACTAGGGCGTAATAAATTGTTAGCCGAAATTACCCAATTTTTGGAAATACATGGCGAAAGTTGGATGTCCTAAACAAATTATGATATGTACATATTGCACTAAAAACGATGGCATATATGTCGAAATATTCAACAAAAATTGTGACAAATATAAAAAACGCTGACATTTTTTCGATGGAAATGGTAAAATAAAGAAAAAGAAAGATACGGAGGAATGACCTGATGAGAAGAATCATGAGTGCCTGCCTGTTGCAGACTATGCGATTTGACACCATGAATGATGCGAATCCGGAGCAGGAGTTTGAGGGTTTCTGCCAGAAGATGGACCGCAACAAAACGCAGTACGTAATTGTAGACAAGAAAAAAGAGCCGGACGGCTCTCTGGTGGTCAGACTGAAAAAGCAGTACAATACATATAAAACCACCGGATACATGGATTAGAGACAGGTACGCCGGAGGCACAAAATGAAAACCGCCTCCGGCATTTTTTATCGGGAAGGTTATTTTTTCTTCCCGCCCTTTCCCTTCTTGTCGCCCTTTTCCTTTTTGGCCTTCTCGCTCTTGCCCGCCTTTTTTTCTTTGGGGGCTTTTTCCTTTACCGGCTTCTCGTCGGCCTTGCCGCCCTTTTCTTTTGCCGGCTTCTCGTCGGCCTTGCCGCCCTTTTCCTTTGCCGGTTTTTCGTCGGCCTTGCCGCCCTTTTCCTTTGTCGGTTTCTCGTCGGCCTTGCCGTCCTTTTCTTTTAATGTTTTCTCGACTTTTTCGTCCTTTTCCTTTTCGGCTTTTTTGGAGGCTTTTTCCAATTTCTCGTCAGCGGCTTTGCCCTTGCCGGCTTTTTTCTCCTTGGGCTTGCGGGGAGCGGGGGCTGCCGCCTCCTCGGGCAGGGGACCGGTCCAGCTGTCCGCGTCGCCGGGATAGAACTCCATGATATCGTTTATGCCGCACTGTAAAATGGTGCAGAGCGTATCAATGGTGTGGGTGGACACGTGCATGTTCTTTTTCAGACGGCCGATCTGGCCGGCGCTGAAGCCGTGCTGTTTGATCAGACGGTATTGGGTAAGCTCTTTGGCTTCCATGGTTTTCCACAGACGGTCATAACGGATCATAGGCTCTCCTCCTCTGAATATTATCCATATTTGGATTGTAACACGGAAAAAGACGAAACACAAGGAAATAAAAATGGATAATATACGGGTATAAACCATATGCTTCCAGGGGATAGTAAGGGTATGAGATATTGATGATTAAAGGAGGAAATAAATTATGCCAGATTTGAGAGACAGCGAGACGGCAAAAAATCTTATGCGCGCATTTGCGGGCGAGAGCCAGGCAAGAAACCGCTATACGTTTGCGGCGGGATTGGCCCGTTTCCAGAAAATGCCGGTGGTGGAGCAGATTTTTACCTACACGGCAAACCAGGAGAAGGAGCATGCGGAAATATTCTACAAATTCCTGGAACCCCTGGATAAGGAGACCATATTCATAGATGGAGGCTATCCGGTGGATATGGAGCAGAATACGCTGGCGCAGCTGAACGCCGCGGCTCATAATGAGTTCGAGGAGTACGACGTGGTGTACAAATCCTTCGGAGATATCGCCAAGAAAGAGGGTTTTACCCAGATCGGAAATGCGTTCCACATGATCGCGGAGATTGAAAAGACCCACGGGGAACGTTTTCAGTATCTGGCGGATCGTTTGGGCAGCGGGAAATTGTTTATCTCCGATGTGAAAACCGGCTGGGTATGTTTAAACTGCGGCCATATCCATTTCGGTACGGAGGCGCCGCAGATGTGTCCGGTCTGCAAGCACGAGCAGGGCTACTTTGTCTGTGTGGAGCTGGCCCCTTGGTATCTGGGCAAATAGTCCGTCCGGGCGTGGGCGCGGCAGGGTTTGGGCTCTGCCGCGCCTTTTTACTTTGAAAATTTCCGCAGTTATGCTATGATACTATCTGAGACTGAAAATGAAAGGTTCGGAGGATATACAGAGCGATGGCGTATAAGGTAAAAGCGGTGATTTTTGATCAGGATGGGTTGATGTTTGACACGGAACAGCTGTCGGTGGAGGCTTGGCGTGTTGTGGGCGGAAAGTATGGTATCTCGGTGGGAGACGACTTCTTTGACATGGTGAGGGGCAGCAAGCCGGATACGGTGCGGCTGCTGCTGGGCGAGATGTTCGGGCCGGAGTTGGACGTGGATCAGTTTCTGGAGGAAAAGAGGAGTTTTTCCTATGAGCAGATTCAGAAAAACGGCGTGCCGGTGAAAAAGGGGCTGAGGGAACTTCTTACATATTTAAAAGAGCAGGGGATAAAGACCGCGGTGGCCACCTCCAGCAGCCGCCAGTGGACGGAGCAGAATGTGAGGGGGGCTGGCATCGACGGCTTTTTTGACGCTTACGCCTTTGGGGAGATGGTGACCCATGCCAAGCCGGACCCGGAGATTTTTTATTTGGCGGCTGATATGCTGGGGGAAAAGCCGGAGGAGTGCATCGTGTTGGAGGACAGCTTCAACGGAATCAATGCCGCTCTGAACGGCGGTTTCCTGGCGGTGATGGTGCCGGATTTAAGCATCCCTGGCCCGGAGCTGGAGGCGCGTCTGACTGCGAAGTGCGAAAGCCTTCTGGACGTGATCCGGCTGTTTGAGGAGGGCTTTTTTGCGGTCTGAGGTGGCATTTGCGGTTGGCGGCAGTTTTACGGAGTTGGACGGGAATGAGAGACCTGCGGAGGTGACGGGATGATCAGATGGATAGCTACAGCCGGAGCGCTGGGGACCGCGGCCTGCCTGGCCCGGTCGGAATATGAGAAACAGCATTTCTCCGTGGAGGAGATCAGCATCCGGTCGGAAAAGATTCGGAAGGATAAGACATTTGTCTTTCTGTCGGATTTGCACAACAATGAGTTCGGACCTGAGAACCGGCAGCTTCTGGCTGCAATCCGGCAGGTGAGACCCGAGGCGGTGCTGATCGGCGGCGATATGATGGTGTGCAAGGGAAAGAGGGACGTGCAAGTGCCCCTCCGGCTGATCCGGCGGCTGACCCGGGAGTTTCCGGTTTACTGCGGCAACGGCAACCACGAGAACCGCATGGTCTGGGAGCGGGAGACCTACGGCGGCTTGTACGAGGACTATCGGGACCAGCTAAAGCGCATGGGCGTGATCTACCTGGAGGACGGGACGGCGGCTTGGGGGCCGGATGTGGAGATTTCCGGGGTGGACCTGGAGTGGCGGTATTATCGCAAGGCGCTGTTTCAAAAGCTGGACCCCATGCCGCGGGATTATCTGATGCGCCGGCTGGGACGGGTGCGCGGAACCGGGCGGGAGGAAAAATTTCAGATTCTGCTGGCGCATTCGCCCATGTATTTTAAGGAGTACGCGGCCTGGGGGGCGGACCTGACCCTGGCCGGGCATTTCCACGGGGGGACCATCCGTATCCCGGGCCTGGGCGGCGTGATGACGCCCCAGTACCAGTTTTTTATCCCCTGGTGCGCGGGAAATTTTGAGACGGACGGAAAGCGGATGATTGTCAGCCGCGGTCTGGGCACCCACTCCATCAATATCCGCCTGAACAACCGCCCGCAGCTGGCGGTGGTGCGCCTGAAAAAGCAGTAGCGGGCGGCAGCGTTCTGTGGTAAGATAAATGCTGATGGCCGGAGGCGGGAGAACCCCGCAAAGTCGGCTTACTACGGGCGAAAAAGCGGCGCGGGGCGCGCCGGAGCGGCCGGAAAAAGAGGATTTATGGCACAGATATCGTACAAGCTGGAGCATTTTGAGGGCCCCCTGGATTTGCTCCTGCATCTGATTGAGAAAAATAAGGTAAATATATACGACATCCCCATCGCGGAGATTACCAGCCAATATCTGGATTACGTGCGGAATATGGACCGGGAGGACTTGAATCTTGTCAGCGAGTTCCTGGTGATGGCGGCCACCCTGCTGGACATCAAGGCGCGTATGCTGCTTCCCAAGGAAGTGGACGAGGAGGGCGAGGAGATCGACCCGCGGGCCGAGCTGGTTCAGCGCCTGCTGGAGTACAAGACCTACAGGCTGATGGCCGATGAATTGGCCAAGCGGGAGGACGGGGCGGAGCGCCTTTTGTACAAGCTGCCCACCATACCGCCGGAGGTGGCGAAGTATGAGCCGCCGGTGGATTTGGACAGCCTGCTGGATGGGCTGACCCTGGCCAAGCTGAAGCGCGTGTTCGAGCAGGTGATGAAGCGCAAGGAGGATAAGGTCGACAAGATCCGCAGCAACTTCGGCACAATCCGGCGGGAGCCGGTGAGCCTGGAGCAGAAGATCGGTTCGGTGCTGCGTTATGCCAGGGAAAACCGGCATTTCAGCTTTCGCCATCTCTTAGAAGCCCAGGCGGACAAGCTGGATGTGGTGGTCACCTTTCTGGCGGTTTTGGAGCTGATGAAGATTGGTAAGATTCACCTGGTGCAGGAGGAAACCTTCGGGGATATGGAGATCGAAACGCTGGAGCCCGAGGGGGAGGAAGCGGATTTGGACTTGGAAGGCCTGGATGATTTCGCTGAGTAAGGATTTGAGGGATAAGGACGGATTGAGATGGAAGAGGGAAAACTGACAAAGGACGCCGGCGCGGGGAAGCTGGAGCCGACCGGCGGACAGGCCGGCCAGCTGGAGCTGGAGTTTCCGCCCACCGAAAATGAGAAGGAGCAGGAGGCGGTTATTGAGGCCGTCCTGTTTACCATGGGGCGTTCCGTGGAGCTGCGCCAGCTGGCCGCGGCCATCGGACAGAACCGGGACACGGCCAAGCGGGCGGTGGAGCGCCTGAAGGCCCGCTATGACAAGAGCAGAAGCTGCGGGATGCAGATCATTGCCCTGGAGGACAGCTACCAGATGTGCACCAAGGCGAAATATTACGACAACCTGATCCGGGTGGCGGCCACGCCCAAGAAACAGGTGCTGACCGAGGTGATGCTGGAGACGCTGTCCATCATCGCCTACAAGCAGCCGGTGACCAAGCTGGAGATCGAGAAGATCCGCGGCGTCAAATCCGACCACGCGGTGAACCGCCTGATCGAGTTCAACCTGGTATACGAGGTGGGCCGGATGGACGCTCCGGGCCGCCCGGCGCTGTTTGCCACCACGGAGGAATTTCTGCGCCGCTTCGGCGTAGGCTCCACCGACGACCTGCCCAGCATGAACCCGGAGCAGGCGGAGGAGATTAAGGCCGAGGTGGAGGAGGAGCTGCAGCTCAAGCTGGAGGACCTGGCCGTTCAGAGCGCCGACGGGGCGGAAGATGAACACGCGGCGGAGGCCGGGGAGACCGGGGCGAACGCGCAGACAGAAGGCGCGTCCGGGCGCGCAAGGGCCCAGGACGGGGAACCGGGCGCGGGGACGGCGGACTCATATACAAACGCGGGGACGGATATGGCGGGCGTGGAGATTGTGGCTGGAAATGCAGCGGCAGATACGCCAGTGGCTCTGGCCCGGGCCGAAGCCGCGGCGGCCCAGGCGGCCGGCCGGGAGCAGGCGGCGGCTGAAAGACTGCCGGAATCCCCGTCTGAGGCCGCGTGGAGAGAACTGACCGCCGGCGCGGAAACAGCGCCTCCCCAGGGCGAATCCGCAGCCCGGGAACAGCCCGGCGGCGCGACCCTGCCACAGTCCCAGGGCGAATCCGCAGCCCGGGAACAGCCCGGCGGCGCGACCCTGCCACAGTCCCAGGGCGAATCCGCAGCCCAGGAACAGCCCGGCGGCGCGAACCTGCCACAGTCCCAGGGCGAATCCGCAGCCAAGGAACAGCCCGGCGATCCGCATCTGCCGCATCCCAGGCCGGAACACGTCTCAGATCATGACTCCGTCGATCTCGACGACGAGGAGCTGGCGCTGCTGGAGCAGGAAGCGGCCTACGCGGCGGAGCTGGAGGCCGCTTCCGCCGCCAGGGAGGCGGAGGAAGAGCGGGAAGGCCGCTGAGAAAAAAGCGTTGGCAGACCGTGAACGCCGCAGTATAAAAACGCCTCAGGCCTGTCTGCCCCTGGCCGTTGGCGGAAAAGGCGATGAAAGAGACATTTTCCTGTCCGGGAGGATGTCTTTTTTTGTGGGATTGGCACTTGACGAAAATGCTCCTCCATGGTAGGATATCATATGCGTTATACATATAGTGGGGTTTTATGACAACCAAACACAATATATAGTGATAGATGGCCGGGAATACGGAAAATGGCCGGGCAGGACAGGAGGTATAGCAGTGGAGTGCAGCAATATCAAGGTGATTAAAAAGGACGGTACCAGAGAGGAATTTAACGTTCAGAAGGTGGTGGCGGCGGTCAGCAAGTCCGCGGAGCGCGCCATGATCCGCTTCTCCAAGGCGGAGATCAATTTTATCTGCCAGTTCGTGGAGGAGAAGGCGGAGGATATGGATGTGCCGGAGATTCCCATTTCCCAGATGCACAACGTGGTGGAGGGCGCGCTGGAGAAGGTGAATCCCCAGGTGGCCAAGAGCTACCGCGACTACCGCAACTACAAGCAGGATTTTGTACAGATGCTGGACGACGTTTACATGAAGAGCCAGTCCATCATGTATATCGGGGACAAGGAGAACAGCAACACGGACAGCGCGCTGGTCTCCACCAAGCGCAGCCTGATCTTTAACGAGCTGAACAAGTCCCTCTACCAGAAATTTTTCATGACCGTGGAGGAGCTGCAGGCCTGCCGTGAGGGCTACATATACATTCACGACATGTCCGCCAGGCGGGATACCATGAACTGCTGCCTGTTCGACGTGAAATCCGTGCTCACCGGCGGTTTTGAGATGGGCAACCTCTGGTACAACGAGCCCAAGACGCTGGACGTGGCCTTTGACGTGATCGGCGACATCGTGCTCAGCGCAGCCAGCCAGCAGTACGGCGGCTTCACCGTGCCCAGCGTGGAGGAGATCCTGGCACCCTACGCGGAGAAGTCTTACGATCAGTACATAGAGAAGTATCTGGACCTGGGCCTGACCGACGAGAAGGCCAGGGAGGTGGCCTTTAATGATGTGCAGCGCGACATGGAGCAGGGCTTCCAGGGCTGGGAGTACAAGTTCAACTCCGTTTCCTCCAGCCGGGGGGATTACCCCTTTATCACCATGACGGCGGGCACCGGCACCAGCCGCTTTGCCAAGATGGCCACCATCACCATGCTGAAGGTCCGCAAGGGCGGCGAGGGCAGAAAGGGCCACAAAAAGCCGGTGCTGTTTCCAAAGATCGTATTTCTCTACGACGAGAAGCTCCACGGCCCGGGCGGCGCGCTGGAGGACGTGTTCGAGGCGGGCATCGACTGCTCCTGCAGGACTATGTATCCGGATTGGCTGTCCCTCACTGGGAAGGGCTACATTTCCAGCATGTACAAACAGTACGGAAAGATCATCTCCCCCATGGGCTGCCGCGCCTTCCTCTCCCCCTGGTATGAGCGGGGCGGCATGTATCCGGCCGACAGCAAGGACGCGCCGGTGTTCGTGGGCCGCTTCAATATCGGCGTGGTAAGCCTGCACCTGCCCATGATACTGGCAAAGGCCCGCCAGGAGAGCCGGGATTTCTTTGAGGTGCTGGACTATTACCTGGAGCTGATCCGCAAGATCCATATCCGCACCTACGCCTATCTGGGCGAGATGAAGGCCAGCACCAATCCGCTGGCTTACTGCGAGGGCGGCTTTTACGGCGGCCATCTGGGCCTCCACGACAAGATCAAGCCCCTGCTAAAGACCGCCACCGCCTCCTTCGGCATCACGGCGTTCAACGAGCTGCAGCAGCTCTACAACGGGAAGTCCCTGGTGGAGGACGGGGCTTTTGCCCTGGAGACCCTGGAGCACATCAACAAGAAGGTGAACCAGTTTAAGGAGGAGGACGGCAATCTCTACGCCATTTACGCCACCCCGGCGGAGAACCTCTGCGGTTTGCAGGTGAAGCAGTTCCGCAACAAGTACGGGATTATTGAAAATGTTTCGGACCGCGAGTACGTGAGCAACGGTTTTCACTGCCACGTGACCGAGGATATTACGCCTATTCAGAAGCAGGATTTGGAGTACCGTTTCTGGGAGCTGTCCAACGGCGGCAAGATCCAGTACGTGAAATATCCGGTCAGCTACAACAAGGAGGCGGTCCGCACCCTGGTGCGCCGGGCCATGGCCATGGGCTTTTACGAGGGCGTGAACCTGTCCTTGTCCTACTGCGACGACTGCGGTCATCAGGAGCTGGATATGGACGTGTGCCCCAAGTGCGGCAGCAAAAACCTGACGAAAATCGACCGAATGAACGGGTATCTCAGCTACTCGCGGGTGAAGGGCGACACGCGGCTGAACGAGGCCAAGATGGCGGAGATCGCCGAGCGAAAGAGCATGTGATCGCGGCAGGAATATTTTCCCGCCCAGGCTTTGGGGGTTGCATTTCCCGGTAAAGTCTGTTAGGATAGTAGAGGAAGAAAATTTTTGAAAAAAGGAAGTGAACACTCAGTGGAAGGTCGAAGTTGCAAGATGAAAGCGGACGAATCTGGATATGTGCATAGGCGTATGGATCAGGCGGTAGTCTGCTGGAGCGAGTTCGGCGGACCCTGTTGAACGCGATGAGCTGCCGGTGCGGCTGCAGGTGATTGCCCAGTGCGATGACCGGCGGCGCGGCCTGTAGGTGATCGCGCTGTCATGCCGGAAGCTGCCCACAGCGGGTTGACGGCGTGTGTATAGAGGAATGAGATCCGGCGTTTATGGAGAGACGGCTGTTACCATAATTTGGAAACCAGCAGTCTCTCCTTTTGCGTGTGCGCAAATCCATGGATTGCTTTCATCGGACAAGACGAAAATTGTGCCGAGAGGAGAACGACATGGAGAAAATAATTGAAATGATGTTAAAGCTGGCGGAGGAAAAGCAGTACCGCCGGTTAAAGGAGCTGCTGGCCGAGATGAACGAGGTGGATATCGCCATGTTCATCGACGAGCTGGATTCGGAGAAGGCCGTGGTGGTGTTCAGGATTCTGCCCAAGGAGCTGGCGGCGGACGTGTTTGCCTGTCTGTCCGTGGAGAAGCAGCAGCATATCATCACCAGCATCACGGACCGCGAGGTGGCGACCATTATCGAGGACCTGTTCGTGGACGACGCGGTGGATATGCTGGAGGAGCTGCCCGCAACGGTGGTGAAGAAGGTCCTGCAGAACGCCAAGCCCGACACCAGGGCCCTGATCAACCAGTTTTTAAAATATCCGGATAACAGCGCGGGCAGCATCATGACCGCGGAGTATGTGGGCCTTAAAAAGACCATGACCGTGAAGGAGGCCTTTGATTACATCCGCCGCCACGGCGTGGACAAGGAGACGATCTACACCTCCTACGTGATGAACGAAGCCCGCCAGCTGGAGGGCGTTGTCACGGTGCGGGACCTGCTGATGAATAGCTACGAGACTGTGATCGGCGATATTATGGACACCCACGTGATCAAGGCTGTGACCACGGACGACCAGGAGGAGGTGGCGGACTGCTTCCAGAAATACGGTCTCCTAAACCTTCCGGTGGTGGACCACGAGAACCGTCTGGTGGGAATCGTGACCGTGGACGACATTGTGGACGTCATCGAGCAGGAGGCCACGGAGGACTTCGAGAAGATGGCGGCCATGGCGCCCAGTGAGCGCCCCTATTTAAAGACCGGCGTGTTCCAGCTGGCCAAGAACCGTATTTTCTGGCTCCTGGTGCTGATGATCAGCAGTCTGATCACCGGCGGGATCCTGGCCAAGTACGAGAACGCCTTCGCCGTGCTGCCGTTGCTAGTGACCTTTATCCCCATGCTGACGGACACGGGCGGCAACGCGGGCAGCCAGAGCAGCACCCTGATCATCCGCGGTATGGCTGTGGGCGAGATCGAGCCTGCGGACGTGCTTAAGGTGGTGTGGAAGGAGCTGCGGGTGGGCACTCTGGTGGGCCTGGTGCTGGCGGCGGTGAACTTTGTGCAGCTGTTGATCCGTTTCCCGGGCCAGCCCCTGGTGTGCGCCACTGTGGTGATCAGCCTGATGGCCACCGTGATCCTGGCGAAAACCATCGGCTGCATGCTGCCCATGGCAGCTAAGACCCTGCACATGGACCCCGCCATTATGGCGGCGCCGCTGATCACCACCATTGTGGACGCCCTGAGCCTGGTGATTTACTTCCAGCTGGCCTGCGCGCTGCTGGGGCTGTCCTGACAACTGAGAGAATCCCCATGGAGGGACCACGGAAAATGGCATTGGAGCGGCCGGTTAAAACGGTGTGCTCCAATGCCATTTTCCGTTGACTGTAATGGGCCGCAGACTATGCCTGCGGTCCATTGTTTGCGCTTCCCCGAAGCAAATCTCAAGCCTCCGTCATCTCTCGTGCCCCCGGTCCGCCAGCCCCTTGATATAGGCCATGGCCATATCCTTGCTGCGGGAATCCAGCGCATCGTAGCTGTCTAAAAGCGCCTTCTGGTTTTCCGTCAGAATCCGGGCAACTCCATCCTTTTTATAAAATTCGGCCATGGTGATTCCCATGGCCGCGCAGACACGCCGCAAGGTAGCGATACTGGGCGTAGTTGTGCGGCGGAAGAGATTGCTTATGTTGTTTGCGGAATCGTTCATTTCCTTTGCCAGCTTGTAATGGCTCCATCCACGCTCCCGGCATAGTTCTTCAATCCGGCCCAGTTCATAACTCATTCTTTCACCACCATGACAAATTTGACGCTATACGTGGATATTGTACCCCAGGAACCGTTAAATTATCAGACTGAAAAAGCGTGTACAAATACACACTTTATAGTGTATAATCTAGGGTAATTAAATAGTAGGAGGGGAGATTAATGGCTGGATGTATCATCGAATCGGAGCATCTCGTTGGGCGTCACATTGAAGAAACGGCAGAGGGCCCTTAACTCGATATCCGTGACCAGACGGGTGCCCTTTTCGATTCTGAGTATGGTAAGATCATTGAAATCATAGCCGTTCAATTGCAGTTTGGCTGCCAGGGCTCTCTGGGAAAGTCCGCGCTGCTTTCGCAATGAGCGGATCGTATCGCCAATCAAATTTTTCTTAATTTCCGAATGATAAGATATTTTCATTTTTACCTCACGTGATATGGAATTTTCTAATGATGAAGCGTTTATTAGATTGTAAGGAAATATTAAATGCCACATACTTCTAATAGTGAAACAGATTGAAATAAAATATGTATATATGAAAGGGAGAAGAGATGAACACGATATTGGAACAACTGGAACAAGAGGAGATTACAGTTTATAAGAAAGAACTGAGGCAGTATCTGGATGAGATCCCGGATCAGTATTTCTATGAATTTTTCAATATTCGGTCTATGACGGACCCTATTTACGACGGCATCAGCCGCGATTTAATGACAAGGGGATATTACGCGCTGCTGGCGAGATTTTCGGAACATCACAAGAATCTGAAGCGCTTTATACATGAATATAACTGAATTTTGTGGAAAAATCCTCTTCCGTATGGTAAACTAGAAAAAGCGGCCTTTGGCCCCTACAAATGAATACGGAGGGAAATACAATGAAAAAGTTTCTGGATGAATTCAAAGCGTTCGCGTTGAAGGGAAATATGATCGATCTGGCCGTCGGTATGATTATCGGTAGCGCGTTTACCTCCATCGTAAACTCGCTGGTCAACGATATTTTTATGCCCATTTTGAGCCTGATCACCGGCAAGGTGGATTTCTCCAATATGTTCTTCGCCCTGGACGGGAATACATACGCCACGCTGGAGGAAGCGCAAAAGGTCGGCGTTGCCACGATCAATTACGGCTCCTTCATCACGCAGACGATCAATTTCCTGCTGATGGCCCTGGTTGTGTTCCTGGTAGTCAAACAGATCGGCAAGCTGCGCAATATGGGGAAAAAGCCGGAGGCACCGGCGGTTCCCACGGAGAAGGAATGCCCTTATTGCCGCACCATGATCCCCATCAAAGCGGCGCGCTGCCCTCATTGTACCTCCCTTCTGGAATTATCTGAGGAAAAGGAAAGAGAGTAAGCGATGCGTTATCACAATATTACAAAGGACGATATGCTCAACGGGGAGGGGCTTCGGGTTGTGCTGTGGGTTGCCGGCTGCAACCACAACTGCCCGGAATGCCACAATCCGGTGACATGGGATATCCGCGGCGGAATCCCTTTTGACCAGGCGGCAAAGGACGAACTGTTCGCGGAGCTGGAGAAGGATTATGTGTCCGGGGTCACGCTCAGCGGCGGGGACCCGCTGCACCCGGACAACCGCGAGGACACGGGCCGGCTGATCGATGAGATCTGCGACCGTTTTCCGGGAAAAACCATTTGGCTGTACACCGGCTACAGCTGGGAGGAAATCTGCGGCCTGCCCTGCCTCCGCAAGGTGGACGTGGTGGTGGACGGCGAGTTTGAGGCCGCTCTCAAGGACAACAGTCTGCACTGGAAGGGCAGCTCAAACCAGCGGGTCATCGATGTCCAGCGGTCTCTTTTGACCGGCGAGGCGGTGCTCTACGGCCGGAGCTGAAGCAAATGCACAAAACATACAGAAAAGGTTAGGTTACAGACATGCAGAGAATTGCCAAATTTCACAAAGTAAGCTTTGATCAGTTTTCTAAGGATTGGCGGGACGCGTTCGGCCAGGTTCCCACCGGCGAGGTGCAGGAGGTCTACGATGCGGTCCGCCTTCCGGCCCGCGCCACCGCCGGTTCCGCGGGTTACGATTTCTTTACCCCCATCGCCGTGACCGTTGCGCCGGGCGAATCGGTGAAGATCCCCACCGGAGTGCGGGTGGAGATGGAGGAAGGCTGGGTGCTGTCCATTTTTCCGCGCAGCAGCCTGGGATTCAAATACCGTCTCCAGCTGAACAACACGGTGGGAATTATCGACAGCGATTATTTTTACTCCGACAATGAAGGGCACATGTTTATCAAGATGACCAACGATTCGCGGGAGGGGAAAACCGTGGAGCTGTCCGCGGGCATGGCTTTTGCCCAGGGCATTTTCCTTCCCTATGGTATCACAGTGGACGACGATTGCACAAGCACGCGCAACGGCGGCTTCGGCAGCACGGATGCGAGGTAGGAAATGAGCAGAAACAGTGGAAATATCCGCTACAGCGAGCGGCGGCCCTACGATTCGGGACGCAATCCGCGCCTGGACCGGGAGCGCCGCGCCACGCGCAAGCGCAGGAGAAGGAACAGGCTGGTAAAGGGGCTGATCGCCTGGGCGGTGTGTATCCTTCTGGTGGTGTCGGTGGCCCTCGGGACCATGCGCGTGGTGGGCAGCATGTCCACCTCCAAGCAGCGGGAGCTGCGGACTTCCGGCATTGAGAAGATGGAGTCGGGGGACTTTGCCGGTGCGATCGCTGATTTCGACCAGGCTCTGGCCGTGATGGACAAGGATACCGGCGAGATGGCGGTGGACGTGCTGCGGTACAGGGCCGAGGCGGAGTACCGCCTGGAGGACTACGAGGCGGCGTATTACAGCTACAAGCTTCTGATGGACCGGGACGCCAAGAATCTGGAGTATTGGTACATGGCCAGCATGTGCAGCGCGGCCATGGGCGACGTAGACCAGGCGGTGGAGCTGTACGATTACGTGCAGCGGACCGAGGCTGAGGCCAAGAAAAAGACCGAAGGACGCTTGAACGCCCTTTTGGCGGCCGGCGCGGCCTGCGTGAAGACGGGCGGCTACGACCGGGCCATGAGCTTGTATGAAAATGCTTTGAGGGATGGGCTGGACGATGGGAAAATCTATATCCAGATGGGTTTATGCCAGATGGCTGAAGAGAATTACAAGGACGCTGCTGATACGTTTGACAAGGGGAAGGTGAAGGCCCAGGAGGACAGGGAGCTGCTCAAGGAGCTTTCGTATAACCGGGCCGTGTGCAGCGAATACTTATATAAGTACGACGAGGCGTTAAAGCTGTTTGAGGAGTACAACAAGAGCTTCGGACCGGATGAGCGGGCGGAGCACGAGATCACATTTTTAAAGAGCCGTTGAGGCCAAGGGGCCGCCGCGCACCGTGGGCGGCGGCCTGAGTCAACTGAGAATAAGAGGTAGTATGGCAGATTTGATCGATTTAAAAGAGGTAGAGGAGCGGGTGATTTTGATCGCGGTCAGCACCGGGGACGGGGATGACGCGGAGGGCTCCCTGAAGGAACTGGCGGAGCTGGTGAAAACAGCGGGAGCCGTGACCGTGGACCAGATCATCCAGAACCGCGAGAAGGTGCATCCCGGCACTTATCTGGGAAAGGGCAAGATCGAGGAGGTGAAGGACCGCGTCTGGGAGCTGGAAGCAACAGGCGTTGTCTGCGACGACGAGCTGAGCCCGGCCCAGCTTAAGAACCTGGAAGCAGCCCTGGACACCAAGGTGATGGACCGGACCATGGTGATTCTCGATATCTTCGCCTCCAGGGCCCACACCCGGGAGGGCAAGATTCAGGTGGAGCTGGCGCAGTTAAAATACCGGGCCGCGCGCCTGGTGGGCATGCGGGCCTCCCTGTCCCGTCTGGGCGGCGGTATCGGCACCAGGGGGCCGGGCGAGAAGAAGCTGGAGGTGGACCGGCGCCTGATTCACGAGCGCATCGGCCA
This sequence comes from Enterocloster asparagiformis, assembly GCA_018380885.1. GTDB lineage: Bacteria > Bacillota > Clostridia > Lachnospirales > Lachnospiraceae > Enterocloster. The sequence continues at coordinate 138,435 of JAGZSY010000010.1, read as the reverse complement.
GCTGAAAGCGGAGCTGGAGGATGTGAAGCGCCACCGCGAGGTGACCAGGCAGCAGCGGGAGCGCAATTACGCCATGAGCGCGGCGATTGTGGGCTACACCAACGCGGGCAAGTCCACCCTGCTCAATCATCTGACGGACGCGGATATCCTGGCGGAGGACAAGCTGTTCGCCACCCTGGATCCCACCACCAGGAATTTTATGCTGCAAAGCGGCCAGCAGATTCTGCTGACCGACACGGTGGGCTTTATCCGCAAGCTGCCCCACCATTTGATCGAGGCGTTTAAGAGTACGCTGGAGGAGGCCAAGTACAGCGATATTATCCTGCACGTTGTGGACTGCTCCAACCCGCAGATGGATATGCAGATGCACGTGGTGCGGGAGACCCTGAGGGACCTGGAGATCGTGGACAAGACGGTGGTCACCGTGTTCAACAAGACGGACCGCCTGCAAGCCCTGGTGGACTCCGGGGAGGCCGGGGCCTTAGCCCAGCTGCCCAGGGATTTTTCAGCGGACTATCAGGTGCGCATCTCAGCCAAGACAGGGGAAGGCCTGGATCAGCTGTGCGGCATCCTGGAGGAGATCATCCGCAGCCGGCGGGTGCATCTGGAGAAGGTCTACCCTTACTCCCAGGCCGGACGGATCCAGACCATCCGCAAGTACGGCCAGCTGTTAAAGGAGGAGTACCAGCCGGACGGGATCGCGGTGGAGGCGTACGTGCCGGCGGAGATGTTTGGGAACCTGTTTGGGGATTGAGGGCCGCAAACCACGCAGCCGCAAGGCTTTCCGCGAATTATAAGCAGAGGTAATAAAACACAATATCTTGATCGGCATAAAAAGTTGATCATAGATATTGTGTTTTTGTTTGGGGTCTGCTATAATGGGTGAAGTGGCGGACTGACAGAGAACAGAAATACCGGCAGATTGTCAACGGATCGCAGATCCGGGGACCTTCTGATCAAATATGATGGGCTGCCGGCGTAGCCGGCGGGCCATTATGTCTTATGGGATAAAAGCCGGGGGCCATTATCATCGGACGAGGGTCGAAAGGAGTAAAGTTTGTAATGATTGAAGTTGTAAAACGTGATGGGGAGATAGCGGAATTCAGCCTGAACAAGATCACAGAGGCCATCAAGAAGGCGTTTAAGGCCACAAAGAAAGATTATAACAATGAGATTTTGGAGTTGCTTTCGCTGCGCGTAACCGCGGATTTCCAGGGCAAGATGCAGGAGGGCCGCATTTCCGTGGAGGAGATCCAGGACAGCGTAGAGCATGTGCTGGAGCAGACCGGCTACACGGACGTGGCGAAGGCGTACATTTTATATAGAAAACAGCGCGAGAAGATCCGCAACATGAACAGCACCATTCTGGACTACAAGGATGTGGTGAACAGCTATGTGAAGGTTGAGGACTGGCGTGTGAAGGAGAATTCCACCGTGACCTACTCCGTTGGCGGACTGATCCTGAGCAACTCCGGCGCTGTGACGGCCAACTACTGGCTCAGCGAGATTTACGACCACGAGATCGCCGAGGCCCACCGGAACGCGGACATCCACATTCACGACCTGTCCATGCTCACCGGCTACTGCGCGGGCTGGTCCTTAAAGCAGCTTTTGCAGGAGGGACTGGGCGGAATCACCGGAAAGATCACCTCCTCGCCTGCCAAGCACCTGTCCGTGCTGTGCAACCAGATGGTCAATTTCCTCGGCATCATGCAGAACGAATGGGCCGGAGCCCAGGCGTTCTCTTCCTTTGATACATACCTTGCCCCCTTCGTGAAGGTGGACAACTTGAGCTATTCGGAAGTCAAGAAGTGCATCGAGTCCTTTATCTACGGCGTGAACACCCCCAGCCGCTGGGGCACCCAGGCTCCCTTCTCCAACATTACCCTGGACTGGACCGTGCCCAACGACCTGGCGGAGTTAAACGCCATCGTGGGCGGCAAGGAGATGGACTTCAAGTACAAGGACTGCAAGGCGGAGATGGATCTGATCAACAAGGCCTTTATCGAGACCATGATCGAGGGCGACGCCAACGGGCGCGGCTTCCAGTACCCCATCCCCACCTACTCCATTACCAACGATTTCGACTGGTCCGATACGGAGAACAACCGCCTTCTGTTCGAGATGACGGCCAAGTACGGCACCCCGTATTTCTCCAACTATATCAACAGCGATATGCAGCCCAGCGACGTGCGCAGCATGTGCTGCCGCCTGCGCCTGGACCTGCGGGAGCTGCGCAAGAAAACCGGCGGCTTCTTCGGCTCCGGCGAGAGCACCGGCTCCGTGGGCGTTGTGACCATCAACATGCCCCGCATCGCATACCTGGCCAAGGATGAGAAGGATTTCTACGAGCGCCTGGACCATATGATGGACGTGTCCGCCCGCTCCTTAAAGACCAAGCGTGAAGTGATCACCAAGCTGCTGGATCAGGGCCTGTACCCCTACACCAAGCGGTACCTGGGCACCTTCTCCAACCACTTCTCCACCATCGGCCTGATCGGTATGAACGAGGCCGGACTGAACGCCAGGTGGGTGCGCAAGGATATGACCGATCCCCAGTGCCAGAAGTTCACCAAGGAGGTCTTAAACCACATGCGTGAGCGCCTGTCCGATTACCAGGAGATGTACGGCGATTTGTACAACCTGGAGGCGACGCCGGCAGAGTCCACCACCTACCGTCTGGCCAAGCACGACAAGAAGCGTTATCCCGATATCATCACCGCGGGATCAGAGGGAGATACGCCCTACTATACAAACAGCTCCCATCTGCCGGTGGACTACACCGCGGATGTGTTCGACGCCCTGGATATCCAGGACGAGCTGCAGACTTTGTATACCTCCGGCACGGTGTTCCACGCGTTCCTGGGCGAGAAGCTGCCCGACTGGAAGGCGGCCGCCAACCTGGTGCGCACCATAGCGGAGAACTACAAGCTGCCCTACTACACCATGTCGCCCACCTACTCCATCTGCAAGAGCCACGGCTACCTGTCCGGCGAACATTTCACCTGTCCGGTCTGCGGCGCCAAGGCCGAGGTTTACAGCCGGATTACGGGCTACTACCGTCCGGTGCAGAACTGGAACGAGGGCAAGACACAGGAGTACAAGAACCGCACCAACTACGATATCCACGGCTCCAAGCTGAAACACGGCGTCTCCCACATCAAGCCGGAGAGCCGCTGCGCTGCCGGGGAGCACAAGGCTGCGGCCAAGGGAGAGGTGAAGGCGGATACGGGCCTGTTCCTGTTCACCACCAAGACCTGCCCCAACTGCAAGGCGGCCAAGGAGTTCTTAAAGGGTATGAATTACCATGTGATCGACGCCGAGGAGCATCCGGAGCTGGCGGAGAAGTTCAACATTCTCCAGGCCCCCACGCTGGTGGTGGATTTTGAGAACGACGGCATCGTGCAGAAGTTTGCCGGAGCATCCAATATTAGGAAATTTGTGGAACAGAACCAGGAGATTCTTCGGGCTTCCGTGTGATAAAAAGGAAATGATCATTCAGGAGAGGGCGGTTGCCCGCGGGTCCGTCCGGCGGCATGCCTCATCCTGTGAACGGCCGGCGCAGCTGGAAACAGCCATGCGCCGGCTTTTTGTCCGCCTGAGCGCCAAATGCCGGCGCGGAATTGGCCGCTTGTGGTTTGAAAAGGGATATGGTATAATAATGAGCACTTAACGAGGGCCTTTTCGGGTCGGCGGGAACGGACATGCGAAGGAGGATTTATGGATCTGATTTTTTGGTTTATGGGGGCCCTGTGCATCGCAGAGGGCATCGACCTGTTTATGGGCAAGGATTTTATGATTTTTGTGGGGACAAACGTCAAGAAAACCGACTACGATGTGGATAAGGTGTACGCGGTGGAGAAATGGCTGTTCATAGCCGACGCGCTGCTGAGCTTTGCCATCGCGTCCCACATCTTTTCCGAGAGGCTGGAATGGGCCTGCATGGGCTTATTCGCGCTGACGCTGGTGGCCCATGTGTATGTGTTTAAGAGCAGGCGTTTCCGGAAGAACCCGGAGAGCGGAAAAAAGAAAAAATAATCAGGAGAGGGCTGCTGAGCAGTGCACGCTGCGGGAATTTGCCGGGGGAATACCGGCGCTTGACCGGATAGGGCATTGGCAGCAGCCTTTGCATGAATATGAGAATCTGATGTTACTGGACCTTCGCCTTGTCCAGAGCGGTCTGGATGGCTTTTAACAGCGCAGCCGAGGTGTAGCGGGACTGGCTGGAGTATGTAAGGTTTTCCAGGGACTGGGTGCTCACGATCTGGTCCGCCAGTTCATCCAGGGTGGGCTGCATGAGCGGGTACATGGTGGTGACCGCTTCGCTTAAGGGCACCAGGGACACGGAGCTGATCCGGTTGGCATCCACGGCCACCTGCACGTTGACGTCCTGATTCCCCAGATTCAGGGAGGCGCTGTAGACGCCGGGGATATAGCTGGCCGCTTCGCTGCCGGCTGTATCTTTTTTGGGGCGGAACATAATCAGGCACAGGGTGACGAGCAGGATGGCGAGGCCGACAAAGATCCCGGTGTAGATAATCTCTTTCATGCGCAGCACGACGATTTTGGTTTTGGAGCTCATAGATAAAACCTCCGGTACAATTTGTTATAGCTTATGAGACAATCGGGGGAAATATGAGCGGCATTGCAGCAATCTATTGGATTTGAAGCGACAGGAGGAAATATCGTGGCGTTACAATTTGTTTTCGGCGGTTCCGGTTCCGGCAAGACCCGCTATCTGTATGAGCAGGCCATCCGCCTGTCCCAGGAACAGCCCGGGCGGCGTTTCCTGGTGGTGGTGCCCGAGCAGTTTACCATGCAGGCCCAGAAGGAGATCGTCCGCCTGCACCCCAGGCACGGCATCATGAACATCGATGTGCTCAGCTTCAAGCGCCTGGCCTACCGGGTGTTCGACGAGCTGGCGGTGAAAATGCCGGTGGTGCTGGACGATATGGGAAAATCCATGGTCCTGCGGCGGGTTTCCGGCAAGAAAAAGAGCGGCTTGGCTCTCTACGGCGGCCACCTGGGCCAGGCCGGATTCATCAACCAGCTGAAATCCCAGATTTCCGAGCTCTGCCAGTACGGGATTACACCCCAGGATTTGGAAAAATTGCAGGGCGAGGCGGAGAACCCGCTGCTGAAGCAGAAGCTGGGGGACCTGGGGCTGATCTTCCAGGAATTTAAGGATTACATTGAAAACCACTATATCACGGCGGAGGAGATTCTGGATATCCTGTGCAGGGAACTGCCGCGCTCCAATATGATCAAGAACAGCGTGATTTTTCTGGACGGGTACACGGGCTTTACGCCGGTGCAGCACCGGCTGGTGGAGCTGTTGATCACCCACGCCCTGGACGTGGTCTGCGCGGTGACGGTGGACTACCGGGCCGACCCTTACAGAGAGAGCGGGATTCAGAACCTGTTTTATATGAGCAAACACACGGTCTGCCGCCTGGCGGCCATGGCCAAAGCCCACCAGGTGGAGAAAAAGGAGGATGTGATCCTGGACCGGCGCCCGGCCTGGCGGTTTGCCAAAAGCCCGGCCCTGGATTTCCTGGAGCAGAACCTGTACCGGTATAACGGAAAGGTCTGGAAGGGGGAGCAGGACCAGGTGAAGCTCTTCTGCGGCCAGACGCCGGAGGAGGAAGTGCGCTATGTGAAGAGCCGCATCGAGCGTCTGGTGCGGGAGCAGGGGCTGCGCTACCGGGATATGGCCGTGGTGACCGGGGATTTGGCGGCCTACGGGCGGGAGCTGACCCGGCAGTTCGACCAGGCGGGAATCCCGTTTTTCATGGACGACAAGAAGAGCATCCTGGAAAATCCCATGGTGGAGCTGATTCGCGCGGTGCTGGAGGCAACCAGGGACTTTTCCTATGAAAATGTGTTCCGCTATCTGAAAACCGGGTTGGTGTACGATCGGGAGGCGGAATCGGAAGATGGGGGCCCTGAGGAGGGGCAGTCGGGAGCGGCAGCAACAACCGCAACCGCCCCGGAGAACGCACCCACCAGTCCCGAGGAGATCGACTGGGAGGAAGCCGGCGCGGATGAGCTGGCGGACGTGCTGCTGGAGGGGCGAGGCGCTGGCGGCGCCCGCCGCTATGGCCGGGCGGAGGCCGCGGTGATGACGGACCGGCTGGAAAATTATGTAAGAGCTCTGGGGATCAACGGCTGGAAGCGCTGGGACAGCCAGTGGGAGGCCCAGTACCGGGGGGCTGAAAACCTGAATTTGCAGGAGCTGAACGCGTTCCGCCTGTGGATCCTCGCGCCTCTGCGCCCTCTGCGGGAGGCCATGGCGGCCAAGAACGCCACCATCGCCACGGTGACCGAGGCCCTGAGGGCTTACCTGGAAACCATGGAGCTGAGGGAAAAGCTGGAGGAGTACCAGGATTATTTCGCCGTCCGTGGCCGGCGCGGTGACGAGAACCTGGCCCGCGAGTACGGTCAGGTTTACCAGCGGGTGGAGGAGCTGTTTGAGCGCCTCACCGGCCTGCTGGGCGACGAGAAGGCGGAGCGCAAAAGCTACGCCCAGATTCTGGACGCGGGCTTCGGCGAGATTCAGGTGGGCGTGATTCCCGCCACCATCGACCAGGTGATGGTGGGCGATATCACCCGCACCCGTCTGGACGGGGTGCAGGTGCTGTTCTTTGTGGGCGTCAACGACGGCGTGGTTCCCCAGCGCAAAAACGGCGGCAGCCTGCTGGGGGACCGGGACCGGGAGTTTTTCAAGGCCCATCGCCTGGAGCTGGCTCCAACGGCCAGGGAGGACGGCTGCATGCAGAAATTTTACCTGTACCTGATGCTCTCCAAGCCCTCCCGCCGCCTGGTGATCACCTACGCCGGCCGCGGCGCGGACGGCAAGAGCCTGCGCCCCTCCGTGCTTTTGGGCGAGGTGTATAAGCTGTTTCCCGGCCTTTCGGCTGAGGACGGCTCCACCGTGGGCTGGCCGGTGCAGACGCCCGGGGACGGCAAGGAAATGCTGATCCGGGGCTTGAAGGCCTACCGGGACACGAAGGAGCCGGACGCTGCGGACGAGGCCCGGGAGGATTCGGAGTGGGAGCGGAAGTTTCTGGAGCTTTACCGCTGGTTTTTCGGGCGGGAGGACTACCGGGAAGAGGTGAAAATGCTGGTGCAGGCCGCATTTTACTCATATGAAGAGCGGGGAATCGGCCGGGCCGCGGCGCGGGCTCTGTATGGAAAAATTTTACAGGGCAGCGTCACCCGCCTGGAGCAGTACGCCTCCTGCGCCTACGCCCATTTCCTGCGGTACGGCTTAGAGCTCATGGAGCGCCGGGAGTACGAGCTGGAGGCGGTGGACATGGGCAACCTGTTCCACCAGTCCATTGACCGGTGTTTCCAGGTGATGAAGGAGCAGGGCAGGGACTGGCGGAATTTGACAAAGGAGGGGCGGCAGGAGCTGGTGCAGGGCAGCGTGGCCCAGGTGGTGGCGGATTACGGCAACACCATTATGATGAGCACAGCCCGCTACGCCTACTTGGCCGGGCGGGTGGAGCGGATGACGGACCGCACCATCTGGGCGCTGGCCGAGCAGGTGAAACGGGGCGATTTCGAGCCTGCGGGATTCGAGGTATCCTTCTCTGCGGTGGACAACTTAAAGGCCATGCGCATCGCCCTGTCGCCGGATGAGGAATTGCAGCTCAGGGGCCGCATCGACCGGATGGATCTGTGCGAGGAGGGCGACAAGCTCTACGTGAAGATCATCGACTACAAGTCGGGCGGCACCAGCTTTGACCTGGCGGCCCTGTACTATGGGCTGCAATTACAGCTGGTGGTGTATCTGGACGCGGCCCTGGAGCTGGAGGAGCGCAGGCACCCGGACAAGGAGGTGGTGCCTGCGGGCATCTTCTACTACAACATCCAGGACCCCTTGGTGGAGAAGAAGGAGGACTTGACGCCGGAGGAGATTGAGCGGCAGATACTGCGCCAGCTGCGCATGAACGGCCTGGTAAACCGGGAGCTGGATGTGATCCGCCACCTGGACCGGGAGATCGAGACGCAGTCGGATGTGATCCCCGTGGCCTTAAAGGCGGGGCTGATCCAGGAGAGCAGATCCTCCGTGGCCAGCGGCAAGCGCTTTGAACAGCTGAAATCCTATGTAAACCGGAAGCTCAGAACAGCGGGCCGGGATATCCTAGAGGGGGACACCGCCCTGAAGCCCTACAAGCAGAGCGCCCGCACGGCCTGCGACTACTGTCCCTACCACGCGGTCTGCGGCTTTGACACCAAAACCGCGGGGTACGGTTACCGCAAGCTGAAGGCGCTGAAGCCGGAGGAAATTTGGGAAGAACTGGGGACGGATGAGCCTGACGGGGAGCGGTAGGCCGGCCCCGTGGGACGAGAGATTCAGACAGAAAGGACCGAGATAAATGGCAGTGAAATGGACTGAAAAACAGCAGCAGGTGATTGACAGCCGGAACAGGAACCTGCTGGTATCCGCGGCCGCGGGCTCAGGCAAGACGGCGGTGCTTGTGGAGCGGATCATACGCATGATCAGCGAGGGGGAGCACCCGCTCAACATCGACCAGCTGCTGGTGATGACCTTCACCAACGCTGCTGCTGCGGAGATGCGGGAGCGGGTTGGCGCGGCGGTGGACAAGCTTTTGGCCGCCCGGCCGGAGGACGAGCATCTGTGGCTTCAGGCGGCCCTGATCCCCCAGGCCCAGATCACCACCATCGACAGCTTCTGCCTGAACCTGATCCGCAACCACTACGGCAGCCTGAAGATAGACCCAGCCTTCCGCATCGGAGACGAGGGGGAGCTGGCCCTGCTGCGGGCGGATGTGATGAAGGAGATGCTGGAGAGGCACTACCAGGAGGGGGGAGAGGACTTCGCGGCTTTTGTGGAGCAGTTTGGCCGCGGGAAGTCCGACGCCGGGATCGAGGATGTGATCCTCCAGGCCTGGCAGTTCTCCCAGAGCCACCCCTGGCCCATGGAATGGGTGGCTGCCTGCAGGGCGGAGCTTAAAGAGGAGACGCTGGAGCAGATTGAACAGAGCCCTTGGATGCAGTTTGTGCTGCGGGATGTGCAGCTGCAGATGGAGGAGCTGCACGTCCAGCTGGGAGAGGCCATCGACGTGTGCCGCGAGGAGAACGGCCCTCTGGCCTATGAGCCCATGCTGATAAACGACAGGCGGCAGATCGGGGCGGTGCTGGCCGCGGCAGGGCAGGGAACCTACCGGGGCCTGTACGAGGGACTGGAAAATATTTCCTTTGACCGGCTGGCGGCTATCCGCAGCAAGGAGGTGGACCAGGAGAAGAAGGCCTATGTGTCCGCCTGCCGGGACAGGGCCAAGAAGGCGGTGGCCAAATGCCGGGAGAACTACGGCACCCAGAGCCCTGAGGAGATGGTGGAGGCGGTCCGGGGGACTGCGGGCGTTATCTCCACGCTGCTGGATTTGACTGAGGATTTCGACCGCTGCTACCGGGAGAAAAAGCAGGACAGGAACGTGCTGGATTTCAACGACCTGGAACATCTGGCACTGGAAGTGCTGATGGAGCAGGTGCCGGAGGAGGGCGGAGCGGGAGAATCAGAGGATGGCAGGACAGAGGCCGCCGGTGCAGTGCAAGCCCCCGCCGCCTTCCGCCCGGCCAGGCGCCGCCCCACCGCGGTGGCGGACGAGCTGGCCCGCCAGTTCGAGGAGATTTTGGTGGACGAGTACCAGGACAGCAACAACGTGCAGGAGACGCTGATCACCAGCATATCCCGGGAGCGCCAGGGCAGGCCCAACGTGTTTATGGTGGGCGATGTGAAGCAGAGCATTTACCGGTTCCGTCTGGCCCGGCCGGAGCTGTTCATGGACAAATACGAGCGGTATTCCGACGGCGAGAGCCTTCACCAGAAGATCGAGCTGCACCAGAACTTCCGCAGCCGCGCCACCGTGTTGGACAGCGTGAACGACGTTTTTTACAAGATCATGACCAGGGCGCTGGGGGGCATCCGCTACACAGAGGAGACGGCCCTGCACCCGGGAGCCGTGTTTGCGCCCGGGGAGCGGACCGGAACGCCCACGGAGCTGCTGCTGGCGGATACCGGGGCGGACGCCCTGAAGCAGCTGGACGAGGAGGCCATGGACTACACGGCCAAGGAGCTGGAGGCCCGCATGATCGCCATCCGTATCCGGGAGCTCATGGACCCGGAGAACGGCCTGATGGTCTGGGACAAGGCGGCGGAGGAATACCGCCCGGCCCGGCTGGGGGACATGGTGATCCTGCTGCGAAGCCTGAGCGGCTGGTCCGAGGTCTTTGTCAACGTGCTGATGAACGAGGGGATTCCCGCCTACGCCCAGACAAAAACAGGGTATTTCAACACGGTGGAGGTGGAGACGGTGCTGAGCCTTCTGGCTGTGACGGACAACCCCATGCAGGACATTCCCCTGGCCGCGGTGATGAAATCCCCCATGGTCGCCATGGCGGACGAGGAGATGGCCTGGCTGATGGCCGCCTACAAGCGGGCGCCTGAGAAGGGACAGGACCGGGGCGTTTACGGGGCCTGGATGTACTGGAAGGAGACCGGCGGCGGGGATGTGGAGGCGCCGGAGGAAATCAAGGGGGCCATAGAGGATAAGCTTCAACGCCTGGAAACGCTGCTGGAGGGCCTGCGCCGGGAGGCCCGCTATCTCCCGGTCCACCAGCTTTTGTACCGGGCCTTTGAGGTCAGCGGCTATTACGATTACGTGTCCGCCATGCCGGCCGGGGAGACCAGGCGGGCCAACCTGGACATGCTGGTGGAGAAGGCCATCGCCTACGAGGCCACCAGCTACAAGGGGCTGTTTCACTTTATCCGCTATATCGAGAAGCTGAAGAAATACGACACGGATTTCGGGGAGGCCAATGTGGCCGGAGAGCAGGCGGACACGGTGCGCATCATGAGCATTCACAAGAGCAAGGGCCTGGAATTTCCGGTGGTGTTCCTGGCGGGAATGGGCAAGCGCTTCAACAAGCAGGACGCCTACGGATCCGTGCTGCTGGACGCGGACCTGGGTCTGGCTGCGGACTATCTGGATTTAAAGCAGAGGCTTAAGATGCCCACTCTGAAAAAGCAGGCGCTGAAACGGCGCATGGAGCTGGAGTCCCTGGGCGAGGAGCTGCGGGTGCTTTACGTGGCCATGACCAGGGCCAAGGAGAAGCTGATCATGACGGCCACGGACCGTTCCCTGGCGGCCAAGCTGGAAAAATGGGCCCAGGTGCCCCTGGCGGACGGGGCGATCCCCTACACCATTTTGTCGGCTGCGGGCTCCTTTCTGGACTGGCTGCTCATGAGCGCCTGCGACGGTACCATTGAGAAGCGACAGATTCCCCTGGCCGGTCTGGTGGGCATGGAGATACGCCGCCAGGCCTCCCGCCAGGTCTCCAGGGAGGAGCTTTTGACCCTGGATACGGGGATAACCTACCATCCGGAGGCCGCGGGGCAGCTGGAGGAAGCGCTGAATTACCAATACCCCTACGGGGGAGATACCGGCCTCTACGCCATGCTGTCCGTGTCGGAGCTGAAAAAGCAGGGACAGGTGGGCCAGGACGAGGAGGAGATCGGCAGAGCGGCCCTCGGCTCAGGAGCCGGCCCGGCCGCATTGTCCCAGGATATGCCGGCCAGGGATATTTCCCCCAAAGCCCTGACCGGACCCGGAGGCGCAGCCCGCGGCACGGCCTACCACCGGGCGCTGGAGTGTCTGGATCTGGGCAGCCTTCACAGCCGGGAGGATATCGGCGCGGCCCTGAAAGTCCTGCTGGAAACCGGCTATCTGGAGCAGGAGGCCTACGAAGCCCTGGATGAAAGCGTTATTTTTGCCATGCTGAACAGCCCGCTGGGCCAGCGCATGGCCCAGGCCCAGCGGGCTGGCCGCCTCCACCGCGAGCAGCAGTTCATCATCGGCATCCCGGCCCGGGAGATGGGCCGCGGGGAATCCCGGGAGCTGGTGCTGGTTCAGGGCGTGATCGACGCCTACATGGAGGAGGAGGACGGCCTGGTGCTGGTGGATTACAAGACGGACCGGGTGCCCGGGGGGCCTGCGGGCCGCGGGATTCTGGCGGACCGCTACCGGCCGCAGGTGGCCTACTACCGGAAGGCGCTGGAGCAGCTAACGGGAAAAAAAGTCAAAGAGAACATAATTTACTCATTGACATTACAGGAAAGTATCTTATTATAGTAGGTAACATCATTTTAAAAACAGAAAGGGTGAACGCTATGGAAAAGAGACTGAAAGGGCTTCTGGATCAGGCCGCTTCACAACACAGCAGGAGCCAGGGGAGACGGATTGTCAGGAGATGGCAGGTCAAAGCGTGGACGCTGTTTATCCTGTGCCTCCTGGCCTGCCTGCTGTCGATCTTTTATCTTTGGAGGCCCTGGCGCTTTCTGGCCATGGCCGGCATCGCGGCGGTGTTTGCCTTTTGCATGTACCTGCTGGTCCGTGGTTACAACCGGCTGATCGTCAGCCTGGTCTGCGACCAGTGCGATCCCAGCCTGGCGCTGGGCGTGATGCGGGAGGCGGACCGCGGCCCCCTTCTGGGCCTGTTTGTGAACCGCAATGTGGAGACCGTGGCCGCGGTGCTCAACTGCATGATGCTGGAGGGCCGTGAGGACGAGGCGCGCCAGGCCATGAAGGAGCTGGAGCTGCACTCCAGGGCCTGGGACTACCGCAGGACCGTGCTGCTGTGCGACTATCACTTTATGAAAAAGGACAGCATGGAGATCGACAAGGAGTACGGCGCGCTGGGGAAATTCGCCGCCGCCGGCTACCGGGACGCCAGACAGAATTTTAAATGGATGCACGACATGCAGCGGATGACCGAGCTGGAGGATTTCTACGACTATACCCGGGACCCTGAGAAAAAGCGGAAGTACCGGGAGGAGCTGACCGGGCTGCTGGAGGAAAAAATCCGCATGAGCCACAACAAGGCCCAGCGGCTGCAGATGATGTTCCGGCTGGCTCAGATCGAGTTCAAGGAGGAGAAATACGACCGCGCCGCCGAATTGCTGGAGGAGATCGCAGCCCAGGGAAATACCCTCGGCGTGGCGGGACAGGCGCAGAAGATGCTGACGCGGCTGTACCGGTGACAAAAAGGGACACAGGGCGGCGGTAAGACCTGCAATCAGTTTTTAGTGGGAGCGCATGGCACCGGGGTGCCGTGGGCTTCCTTCTTATATTTAGCGGAATTGGGCGATGTAATCCGCCCGCAGACAATGTTGGAGCGGCTTTTGTGAGATAAGGCCGGCCCGGCAGAAATTGCGCATGAACGGATTGCATTTTTACAAGCCCGACTGTATAATGAAATCCGGTACCTGATATTTTGCCAGAGTGAAGGAGTACACATGATTCGATTAGAGAGAACCAGCGTGATGAACCTGGAGAACGCAATCCGGGGCGCGCGCAATCCCATGAACAGCTGGGGGAGAATGGACAGCTACTACGGCGAGGACGGACAGTACGTGCTGGGGCCCAACGACCTGGACCTGGCCCGCCGCCTGCGGGAGGCCGGCAGCGATCACCGCAAGTTTCTGCGCCAGGTGTTCGTCTCCGTGGACGTCACGGCCCCGCTGTACTGGTGGAAGGAGTACGACACCTACAAGGTGGCCACGGTGGCCAACTCCACCAGCACCATGCATAAAATACACAGCAAGCCCTTTGAGCTGGACGATTTCAGCCACGATCACATGACGGAGGACGCCCTTGCATTTTTCGGGACCGTGATCGCCAGGCTGGAGGAGATTCGCCTGCGCTACGTGAACGGGGGAAAGAACAAGGCGGACTGGTACGATCTGATCCAGCTGCTCCCGTCCAGCTACAATCAGATGCGCACCTGCACCTTCAATTACGAGACGCTGATCAATATTTATTTCGCCAGAAGGAACCACAAGCTGGCCGAGTGGCACGCCTTCTGCGACTGGATTCTCACCCTTCCCTACGGGAGGGAGCTGATCGCGGCAGAGGGGGAATCGGTATGAACCTGATCGTGGCGGTGGACAGGAATTGGGCGATCGGAAAGGACGGCCGCCTGCTGGTGAACATTCCCGCGGACAGGCAGCTGTTTATGAAGGAGACCACCGGCAAGACGGTGGTTATGGGCCGCAAAACCTTAGAGAGCCTTCCGGGTGGACAGCCCCTGGGAAACCGGGAAAATATCGTGCTGACCCGGGATCGGAATTACCGGGTAAAGGGGGCTGTGGTCTGCCACAGCGTGGAGGAAGCCCTGGAGCTGCTGCGGGGAAAGAACCAGGAGGATGTGTTTGTCATCGGCGGCCAGAGCATCTACGAGCAGTTCCTGCCGTACTGCGGCACCGCTCACGTGACGTATGTGGATTACGCCTACGACGCGGACACGCTGTTCCCCAACCTGGACAGAGACCCGGACTGGCGGCTGGTACAGGAGAGCGATGAGCAGACCTACTTTGATCTCTGCTATTATTTCCGGCAGTATGAGCGGACAAGATGAACAAAAAAATTGTAAAATAAGACAAAAATCTAAAATATTTTTTGGTTTCTTCAGAAAAACTATTGTAACTCTGAAATGAAAATGGTAATATAAGATTACTATTCACAGCCGTTATCCGCCGGAGACTCTCTGTGAGCGGTAACGAGATCAGATCAATGCGAAAGCAGAATGGGGGATTTGTGAATGAAACACGACGGACAGGTATTTACCCTGGAAAATGACGACCTGCTGGTGACGGTGGACCGCCACGGCGCGGAGCTGACACGGATTTATGACAAGAAGGCGGGACGTGATATTCTCTGGAACGCGGACCCTGACGTGTGGAACCGGCATGCGCCGATTTTGTTTCCCTTTGTGGGAAAATGCTTTGACGGAAAATACCGCCATGAAGAGAAGGAATATCCGATGACATCCCACGGCTTTGCCCGGGACATGGATTTTGAGCCGCTGCTCTGCGACATGGAAGAGTGCTGGTACCGGTTGACGGACACGCCGGAGACATTTGCCAGATACCCCTTCCACTTCGAGCTGGAGGTGGGCCACCGACTGGAGGGGCGCCAGATTCAGGTGATGTGGAAGGTGAAAAACACCGGCTCCGACGACATGCTGTTCATGATCGGGGGCCATCCTGCGTTTAGGGTACCGGAGGGGCGTACCATTTACGACTACACCTTTGAGTTCAACAAGACCGGCGCCAGAGCCGGGACCTGCCAGGAGGGGCTGCACTACCAGGCGCCGGGCGACGACGGATTCACACAGGAGGAGTTAGGAGGAACCCTGGCGCTGACCGACGGCAGGGTGCCGCTCACAAAGGGATTTTTCGACACGGCGCTGACCTACATATTCGACAAGGCAGAGGTGGGAAGCGTGAGCCTTCTGCTGGACGGCAAGCCCTATGTGACCGTGCAATGCGACGATTTCCCCTATCTGGGCGTGTGGACCATTGAAAAGACCCATCCGTTTGTGTGTCTGGAGCCCTGGTACGGGCGTTGCGACGCGGACGGCTACACAGGGGAGCTGAAGGACCGGGAGGGTGAAATATCGCTTCCCGCCTGGGAGAGCTGGAACAAGAGCTATTCCATTATCGTTGGTGAGTAACAGGCGCGCATCGCGTCTGATGATAAATTAGGAGGAAAACCATGTACAAGATTGTTAAGGCGGAATGCCTGGCAGACAAGATCTACCTGATGGACGTGGAAGCGCCCCGCGTGGCGAAGGCATGTCAGCCGGGAGAGTTTGTAATCGTAAAGATGGATGAGATCGGAGAGAGAATTCCCCTGACCATCTGTGACTATGACCGCGAGAAGGGCCTGGTGACTATCGTGTTCCAGACCGTGGGCGCGTCCACCGAGCGCATGGCCGGGATGAAGGCTGGGGATTATTTCCAGGATTTCGTCGGCCCCCTGGGCCAGCCTTCCGAGTTCGTGAAGGATGATCTGGAGGAAGTGAAAAAACGCCGCTATCTCTTTGTGGCGGGCGGCGTGGGCTCTGCTCCCGTGTATCCCCAGGTAAAATGGCTGAAGGAGCACGGCGTGGATGTGGATGTGATCGAGGGCTCCAAGACTAAGAATCTGCTGATTCTGGAGGACGAGCTGCGGGCGGTCGCCGGCAATCTGTATGTGACCACGGACGACGGTTCCTATGAGCGCAAGGGCATGGTCACCGAGGTGATCAAGGACCTGGTGGTGAATCAGGGCAAGAAATACGACGTCTGCGTTGCCATTGGGCCGATGATTATGATGAAATTCGTCTGCAAGCTGACCAAGGAGCTGGGACTTCCCACCATTGTCAGCCTGAACCCCATCATGGTGGACGGCACCGGAATGTGCGGCGCCTGCCGCGTGTCCGTGGGCGGCAAGGTGAAGTTCGCCTGCGTGGACGGGCCGGAGTTCGACGGGCATCTGGTGGATTTCGACCAGGCGATGAAGCGCCAGCAGATGTACAAGACGGAGGAGGGGCGCGCCCTGCTGAGACTGCGGGAGGGCGACACCCATCACGGCGGATGCGGACATTGCGGAGGTGAGGAATAATGGACGTTTTAAAGAAAGTACCGGTTAGAGAACAGGATCCCAAGGTGAGAGCCACCAATTTTGAGGAGGTCTGCCTTGGATACAATCAGGAGGAGGCCCAGGCGGAGGCCGCCCGCTGCATCAACTGCAAAAACGCCCAGTGCGTGAAGGGCTGTCCCGTGGCCATCGACATCCCCAAGTTCATCCACGAGGTGAAGGAGGGACAGTTTGCGGATGCGGCCGCCACCATCGCCAAGTCCAGCGCCCTTCCGGCTGTCTGCGGCCGTGTGTGCCCCCAGGAGAGCCAGTGCGAGGGCAAGTGCATCCGCGGCATCAAGGGCGAGCCGGTTTCCATCGGCAAGCTGGAGCGCTTTGTGGCCGACTGGTCCAGGGAGAACGGCTTTGTGCCCGCCAAGCCTGAGACTACCAACGGCAAGAAGGTGGCTGTGATCGGTTCCGGCCCCGCGGGCCTGACCTGCGCCGGCGATCTGGCGAAAATGGGCTACGAGGTGACCATCTTCGAGGCGTTACACGAGCCGGGCGGCGTGCTGACCTACGGCATCCCGGAGTTCCGTCTGCCCAAGCTGGGCGTGGTGCGCCCGGAGATCGAGAACGTGAAAAAGCTGGGGGTTAAGATCGAGACCAACGTGATCATCGGCAAGTCCGTGACAATCGACGAGCTGATGGACGAGGAGGGCTTTAAGGCCGTGTTCATCGGTTCCGGCGCCGGTCTGCCCAAGTTCATGGGCATCCCCGGGGAGAACGCCAACGGCGTGTTCTCAGCCAACGAGTATCTGACCAGAAGCAACCTGATGAAGGCCTTCCGCGACGACTACGACACCCCGATCTTCATCGGCAAGAAGGTGGCCGTGGTGGGCGGCGGAAACGTGGCCATGGACGCGGCCAGAACCGCTCTGCGCCTGGGCGCCGAGGTACATATCGTGTACAGAAGAAGCGAAGCCGAGCTTCCCGCCCGTGTGGAGGAAGTTCACCACGCCAAGGAGGAGGGCATCATCTTCGACCTGTTGACAAACCCTGTGGAGATTCTCACCGACGAGAACGACTGGGTCAAGGGCATGGTGGTGCGCAAGATGGAGTTGGGCGAGCCGGATGCCTCCGGACGCCGCAGACCGGTGGAGATCGCCGGCTCTGACTACACCATTGAGGTGGACACCGTGATCATGTCTCTGGGAACCTCCCCCAACCCGCTGATCTCCGCAACCACCGAGGGCCTGGAGACCAACAAGTGGAAATGCATCGTTGCGGATGAGGCAAACGGCAAGACCACCAAGGAAGGCGTGTACGCAGGCGGCGATGCCGTGACAGGAGCCGCCACCGTGATCCTGGCCATGGAGGCCGGAAGAGCAGGAGCCCGCGGAATCGACGAGTTTTTGAGCGGTAAATAAATCCAACAAATCAGTGGACATGAAGCGCAGAGCGCGCGGCGTGTGAAATATAGAAGCAGGGCTGCCTGGAGACGGGCGGCCCTGCTTTTTTGGCGGAACGAAGGGGCGGCCGGGAAGGCCGCCCCTGGTGTTATGATTGGCCTGCCCCGTTCTGGGTTGTGTCGAACAGATGGGGGGCCATTTTTTTCAGGTGGTGCATCTTGCTGGTGCGCAGGTGCTCGCGCATCTGGATCTCGGCTTCCTCGGCCTGGTGATGGGTGATGGCCTGGAGGATCTTTAAATGGCTGTCGTGGGAGCGGATGATCCCGTCCGCCCGGTCCTCGGTCAGGAAGGTGATGCGGAAAATCTGGCTGGCCAGAGGGGCGTACAGGTTCTGGAGAATCTCGTTCCTGGAATAGGTGACGATCCCCTGGTGAAAGTTGGAGTCCTCCTGGAACAGCTTGTCGTACTCCTTGGTGCGGATATCATCGTTCATGTTCAGCCAGTAACGGTTCAATGTCTGGATCTGGCTGTCCGTGATGTTGATGGCGCAGAGCCTTGCGGCCAGGCCCTCCAGGTATTCGCGGACGTCGTAGAGCTGGATCACATATTCGTAGCGGACCTCGGACACATAGCTTCCAACCGCCGGGATTGAGGTCACCAGCCCGTCCGCGGACAATTGCTGGATCGCCTCGCGGATGGGGGTCCGGCTGGAATTTAGCATCTCGCACAGCTGCCGCTCCACCAGCATTGTGCCGGGCGTTAATTGATTGGTGATAATTTTTTCTTTCAGCATCTCATAAGCGATCTGCTTCTTGGATTTTTCTGCATGCGCAGTCGTCGGTGCACTCATAAACAACTCACTTTCTTACCTTATATGGTTTATGTTGCCGCGGTTTACAGGAACGGCCAAAAACGCCCCACGGCGCCGCAGTCCTGTTTTTTGGCGGCGTTTGCCGCGCCGTGCGCATAAAAGACGCCCGGCGGTACGGCCGCTGCCAACCGCAACGTTATGTTTCTATTATAGATGGAAAATTTGGAAAAGTATAGATCATAAAAATGTTGGTCAAACAGAGTACAAAATTGGCAATTTATAGGTACAGTATATATTATTCGTCAAAAAAAAGTCAATACAAAAACAATAAGATATCAAAAATATAAAAATATGAAAAAAATACTTGATAATTATATGCATATGTGCTATATTACAAACAGTTGGTATACCAATGGAATACAATCGGAATACAGAACGCAATTTATGAGAGGGCAGAAGAGGAGGAGCAGGATGGAGGCGTTTAAGCTGACTGGAAAGAACGCGATCGTCACCGGAGCCGGCGCTGGCCTGGGAAACAGCATCGCCGCAGGGCTGGCCGAGGCGGGCGCTAAGGTGGCGCTCATCGATATACGGCCGGATATCGGGGAGATTGCGGCCGGCATGTCCCGGGACGGGATGGAGCTTGTGGGAGTCCGGGCCGATCTGATGAACCGGGAAGATTTGAGAAGAGGATTTGAGGAATGCCTGGGGCTTTTGGGCGGGGTGGATATTCTGGTGAACAACGCCGGTATGCAGGTGCGGGGCAGGGCGGAGGATATCCCGCTCTGCGACTGGGACCGGCTGATAGAGCTCAACGTGACGTCCCTGTTTGAGATGAGCCAGCTGGCGGCCCGGGAGATGTTAAAAAAGGGATACGGGAAGATCATCAACGCGGCTTCCATGCTCAGCTTTTTCGGCGGGCTGAACTGCTCGCCCTACGCCGCGTCAAAGGGCGCGGTGGCCCAGCTGACCAAGGCGTTTTCCAACGAGTGGGCCGGCCGGGGGATCAACGTAAACGCCATCGCGCCAGGTTATATGGACACTGCCCTCAACACGTCGCTGATGGCGGATGAGGAGCGCTACCGTGAGATCACGCTGCGGATACCGGCCCACCGCTGGGGGCGGCCTGAGGATTTAACCGGCACCGTCGTGTACCTGGCCTCCCGGGCTTCAGACTATGTGTCCGGCGCGGTAATCCCCATCGACGGCGGATATCTGGGGAGGTAGAGATGGACAGACAACATGTTTTAGAGCGCCTGGGCCGCGAGAAGGTCATCGCCATTGTCCGCGGCGTGGGAACGGAGGAGATCGAGGCGGTGGCGCAGGCGCTCCTGGCAGGGGGAATCTCCTGCATGGAGATCACGGTGGACCACCGCACAGATGAGGGGCGGGAGGACACGTACCGATCCATCGCCAGGCTGAGGGAACGGCTGGGCGAAACGGTCTGCCTGGGAGCAGGCACGGTTTTAGACGAGACCGAGACAGAGCGGGCCGTGGAGGCGGGGGCGGATTACATCATATCCCCCAACCTGGACCAGGCGGTGGTCCGCCGCACCAGGGAGCTGGGCAAAGTTTCAATCCCCGGCGCGTTTACTCCCTCCGAGGCCGTGCAGGCTGCGCGGTGGGGAGCGGATATCGTCAAGCTGTTTCCCGCGGGGCTTTTAGGCCCGGCCTACATCAGGGCGCTGCGGGGGCCGCTGCCCCACATCCCCTTCTGCGCGGTGGGAGGAATTACCCCTGAAAACGCGGGGGATTTCCTCAGGGCGGGCTGCGTGTCCCTGGGAGCCGGAGGCAACCTGGTGGACCTGGCGGCGGTCCGGGAGAAACGGTTTGAGGACATCACGGCAGCCGCAAGGCGTTTTGCGGCCGGAGCCGGAAATGAACAGGCAGAGCTTGTCAACTAGAGCGTATTTGGGCATTGCAAAAAGCGGGCCATGCGCCCCGGGCCGGGCTGAGATACGGCCAGCGGGCTGCGCGCCGCGGAAAGGGTGCTCAGAGATGCTTTAAGATAATCACGATACAAACAAATTTTGAGGAGGTAGTTTTATGAGCAAGTGGCAGATTCCGTATCCACAGGAAGTGAAGGTAGCAGGTTACATGGATTCCGATGAACCCGTTTACTTTCAGAACATGACAATGAAGCAGAGCGAGGAGCGCTTAAAGGAGAACGACATTCTCATTCTCCCCATCGGTTCCACCGAGTGCCACGGGGCCCACGCCTGCTACGGCGAGGACACCTTCCTGGTGACCCGCATGGCGGAGCAGGTGGCGAAAAAGACCGGCTGCACTGTGTCCCAGCCCATCTGGTTCGGCTCCCATCCCTATCACCACATGGGTATGCCCGGAACTATTCCGATCAACGAGAACACCTTCTGCGACTACATCGCCCAGGTTCTGGCAGGATTCTGGAACGCAGGCTACCGCAAGATCATCCTGTTAAACGGACACGGCCAGGAGTACGTGATCCCCACCGCCATCCATCAGTTCGCCAGAAAGTACCAGGTTCCGGCCGTGATGATGAACGTGAACTGGTACTATGCGATCCCCGAGTATCTGAAGGTGGGCGATCCCAAGTGCAAATTTGAGACACCCTTCAACCACGCGGACGAGCAGGAGACCTCCTTCTCCCTGGCCCTGTTCCCGGAGATGATCCACATGGAGGATGCGCCGGACACGGATCTGCACACCTTCCTGCCTCCGGGCCACATCGACAACGCGGGCAATATTTACGGCAGGGCCGTGAAATGGTACTGCCACGCAGGCGCCGGCACCATCGAGGTGGTGGGAAATCCCGAGGGCGTTGTGGGCAAGGCCAAGCTGGCCACCGCCGAGAAGGCGATCCCGGCCACGGAAGCCCTGCTGGACTACCTGGAGAAGCTGGTAAACGATATCCACGAGAAATGGCCGGCAGGTGTTCTTCCGGACTGCGATCAGGTGACCCAGCGGTTTACCGAGGAGACGCTGGAGGATCTGAAGAAGGGGCCGTTAAAGGGCGGAAAGCACATCTATACCATCGCCGCTTACTAGGAAATATTTGGAAATTCATTTCCGCCGGATGGGTGGCAGGCTTTACGGTATGTTTGGTCCCGGTTTGGTGGGCGCAGCCCGCTGCGCCTCCCTGACCGGGGCCAAATCTCCCACAAAGTGAAACGCACATCCGGCGCGGAGCGGTTTTTAACGCTTCCCGGGGCGGAACCGGACAGGGGATGCCGCCGCGTGCAAAGCGTTTTTTCCCTGCGGCCCCACCGGATTTGCGGGCCGCAGTCGGCAGGGAACGGTCCAAGGGACCGAGGGGAAAGGAGATTTTTTCAGTGAAAGCATATGTGTTAAAGGAGCCGGGCAGGCTGGAGGCGCAACAGCGGGAGGTCTCGCAGCCGGGACCGGAAGAGGTGCTGATCAGAGTGACCAACGTGGGAATCTGCGGGTCGGATATCCACCTGTATAAGGGCACCTACAACGGACCGCAGAACTATCCCATACTGTTCGGGCATGAGTGGTCCGGGATTGTGGAAAAAACAGGGGAAAGGGTGACGAAGGTGAAGCCCGGGGATAAGGTGACAGGTGACTGCTCCCGGTACTGCGGGCATTGCGATCATTGCAGCCAAGACAGAAATCTCTGCCGTACCATTGAAAAGTTCGGCATTACCATAGACGGAGCTTCCGCCGAGTACATTGTGCGGGACCAACAGTACATTTACCGGGCAGACCCGTCGGCGGACCTGGAGGTGCTGGCCCTGACGGAGCCAATTGCGGTGGCAAAGCATCTGTTGGAAAAGATTCGGAAGCAGGGCGGCGTTTTCCAGGGCAAAAGGGTCCTGATCTACGGCGGCGGCGCCATCGGCCAGGCCGCGCTGCTGCTGCTGCGCCTTTACTATGGCTGTGAGCAGGTGGAGCTGTCCGATTTGATCGAATACAGGACGAAGATGGCGGAAGAATTCGGGGCCCGCATCCCTGCGCCGGAGGAGCTTGAATGGAAGCTTGAAAACGACTATCCCAATATGTACAACAAAACCCGCTACGATGTGATCATTGAGACAACAGGGGTGGCGCCTGTGTTTGCCAACGCCTTAAACCTGCTGAAGCCGGGCGGATATCTGGGCTGCGTTGGGATGATCGGAAAGGCGGAGATTCCCCAGAAGCTGATCGTCACCAAATCCCTGACCGTGACCGGCAGCATCGGGGGGACGGAGGAATTTGAGGACGTCATTGCATTTATCCATGAGAACCGGGATGTGGTGAAAAAACTGATTAGCCACGTGTTCCCGGCCTCGGAGGCGGATCAGGCCTTCGCCATGGCCACAGAGGCCTCCCGGGCAATGAAGATCAGCATCGCGCTGTGACGGGAGGTAAAAAGGAGGAGGAAAAACATGAACATTCCGGTAAAAATGAAAGCTGCGGTTCTGTTTGACTACAACGACCTGCGGGTGGTGGAAAAGCCGGTGCCCAGCCCCGGGAGGGACGAGGTGCTCATCAAGGTGAAGGCCTGCGCTATCTGCGGCACGGACCCCAAGATCATCGCGCACGGCTGGGAGAACTGTCCGCCTATGGGGGAGTACATCCTGGGCCATGAGTACGCCGGAGAGATCGCTGCGGTGGGCGAAGGGGTTACGAAATTCAAGGAAGGGGACCGGGTGGCCATCGAGCCCCACAAGGGCTGCGGCCACTGCGTCAACTGCCTGAGGGGGTATTACACCACCTGTTTAAACTACGGCAAGCTGGAGGAGGGACACCGCCACTACGGCTTCACGGTCAACGGGGGATACGCGGAGTACGCGGTCTGTCATATCAACTGCTGCCACAAGTTCTCGGATAAGCTTTCCTATGAGGACGCCACCATGCTGACCACGGCTGGCACTGCGCTGTACGGCATCCAGCGGGCCGGCGGAATCGGGCCGGGCGAGACGGTGGCGGTGATCGGCCCCGGGCCTATCGGCCTGATGGCCGTGCAGCTGGCCAAGGTGCTGGGCGCCGGGAAGGTGATCCTGGTGGGAACCCGCGACACACGGCTTGAAATCGGGCGCGAGGTGGGCGCGGATGTGCTGATCAACAGCCGCAGCGAGGACGCGGTGGAAGCGGTGAGCCGGCTGACCGGCGGCGTGATGGCGGACATGGTGATCGAGACCTCGGGCAGCGCGGCCGGCGGAGCCCAGGCGCTGGAGCTTTGCAAGAAGAGCGGACGGGTGGCCCTGGTGGGCATCTACTCGGAGCCTGTCACGGTGAATTTGAATAAGGTGGTGCAGTGGAATATGCAGATCGCAGGGGGAAAGGCTGAGGGCGAGGACGTCCTGGACCGGCTGGTGCCTTTGATGGAATCCGGGCAGATCAAGACCAGGCCGCTGCTGACCCACGAGTTTTCCCTGGACGATATCAACGAAGGAGTCAGAACCTACAAGGAGCGAATCGGCAACGCCATCAAGGTCGTTATCAAGCCTTAGACAGGGAGGTGGAACAGTTTGGATCAAGAGATCGTATTGCAGATGAGGGGAATATCCAAATCGTTTCCCGGCGTGAAGGCCCTGGACGAGGCGCAGCTGGAGCTGCGGCGGGGCGAGGTCCACGTGCTCCTGGGGGAGAACGGGGCCGGAAAATCCACGTTGATGAAGGTGCTCTCAGGCGTCTACGCAAAGGATGAGGGAGAGATCGTCTACGAGGGAAAGCCGGTGGAAATCCGCAGCATCCAGGATGCCCAGAAACTGGGAATCAGCATCATTCACCAGGAGCTGAACATGCTGGCGGAGCGCAGCATTGCCCAGAATATTTATCTAGGCCGGGAGCCGCTTAAGAACCCTTACACCAAGCGCATAGACGAGAAGAAGATGCGCGAGGACAGCAGGGCTCTTTTGAGCCGCCTTGGCGTGGACCTGTCGCCGGATGCCATGGTTAAGGATTTGAGCATCGCCCAGCAGCAGATGGTGGAGGTGGTGAAGGCGCTGTCCGTTGAGACGAAGGTTCTCATTATGGATGAGCCGACCTCCAGCCTGACCAAGCGGGAGATCGACGCGCTGTTTGCCATTGTGGAAAGCTTGTGCGCCCAGGGGATCAGCGTGATTTACATCTCCCACCGCATGGAGGAGATTTTCCGCATCGGGGACCGGGTGACGGTCATGCGGGATGGAAAATACGTGGGCACCGTGGAGGTGAAGGACACCACTATGGATCAGCTGGTGACCATGATGGTGGGACGGCAGATCAACCAGATGTATGAACACTCGGACCGGCAGCCGGGAGAGATCGCGCTGGAGACCAGGGAGCTCACGGGCCTGCGCTTCCGCAACGTGAACATCCAGGTCCGCTGCGGCGAGATCGTGGGCATCGGCGGACTGGTGGGCGCAGGGCGCACCGAGCTGGTGAAGGCCATTTTCGGCTGCGACCGCATCGAGAGCGGCAAGGTGTTTGTCCACGGGCGGGAGATGAAAAGGCACTCTCCCCGGACCTCCGTGGAGGCTGGCATCGGCTTTCTGCCCGAGGACCGCAAAAGCGAGGGGCTGATCCAGCAGCACCCGATCAAGAACAACATTCTCCAGGCCAGCATGAGGCGGTATTTCCGGCGGGGCCTGGTGGACAAAAAGGCGGAGCAGGAGATCGCCGAGCGCTACCGCAAAGAGCTGAAGATCGCCACCCCGGATGTGACCAGGCGCGTATCCGCCCTCAGCGGTGGAAACCAGCAGAAGGTGGTAATCGCCAAATGGCTCTGCACGGAAAACAAGATTCTGATTTTCGACGAGCCCACCCGCGGCATTGACGTGGGCGCCAAGGCGGAGATTTACGCCCTGATCGGGCGCCTGGCGGGGGAGGGCTACGCAATCCTGGTGGTCTCCTCGGACCAGATGGAGCTGATCGGCATCTCGGACCGGGTGTACGTGATGAAGGACGGCGAGATCGTGGGCGAGCTGAGCCGGGAGGAGATAACGGCTGAGAATATCGTGTCCTACGCGGTGGGAAAGGAGGAAGCATAAGCTATGAGGGCTAAGGGAATTTGGAATAAAGTCCCGGGGATTTTATTCGGACTGGCTGCGGTGTTTGCTTTCTTCGCCATATTTGCGGAGGGCTTTGCCAGCATGTACAACATGCAGAACCTGTTAAAGGACTGCAGCCTGCTGATTATCGTGTCTCTGGGCATGAACCTGGCGATTATGTCGGGAAAAATCAACATCTCTGTGGGCGCGGTCATGTCTCTGTGCGGCGTGATCACGGGTATACAGCTCCAGCGGGGCATGAATATCGGCTTGTCCATTCTGCTGGGCCTTTTGGCCGGCCTGGCGCTGGGCCTGATCTGCGGCTACATGATCGCCTATCAGAATTTCAGCGACTGGGTGGTTACATACGCGTTCATGGGCATCGCCCAGGGGCTTGCCCTGGTGGCCTCCGACGGGAACACGATCCCCGGCTTTTCCAGCGCGTTCCGCTTTATCGCCACCGGAAAAATCTGCGGGATTTACACCATGATCATCATCGCCGCGCTGCTGTGCGTGCTCATGGTCTGGCTGGCCTCCAAGACAAAATTCGGGTACGACATATACTCCATCGGCGGCTCCGAGCAGAGCGCCAGGCTGGCGGGCATTCATGTGCGGAAGAACCTGCTGTTCATTTTCATTATCACGGATCTGCTGGCCGCGGTCAGCGGAATCCTGCTGGCGGCCAAGTCCAATTCCGCCAGCCCCATCGGCGGCCAGGGCTACGAGTGGGACGCCATCGCTGCCGTGCTGATCGGGGGAACGCCCTTTGACGGCGGCAAGGGTAAGGTCAGCGGCTGTATCATCGGCGCTGTGCTCATGCGCACGCTGCGCAACGGCCTGACCATGATCGGACTGTCGCCCTACTGGCAGACCTTTATCATCGGGGCGGTGGTCATGCTGGTGATCGTTGCGGATGGAATCAACGAGTACCGAAAGAAAACACAGGCGGCAAGGAGGGTTTATAAATCATGAGACAAAAAGTGTTGACTACGATTTTTAAATACTCCCATGTGCTGATGCTGCTTGTGATCATCCTGGGCTTTTCGCTGACCACGGATAATTTCTGCACGCTGGACAATTTTACCACGGTTGTCATGCAGCAGCTGCCCTTTTTGCTGATCATCTCCATGGGTATGACCATGGCCATTATCACCAAGGGCATCGACCTGTCCATCGGCTCCATTCTGGCGCTGTCCTCCTGCGTGGGGGCTTATTTCCTCCAGAAGGGGCAGGATCTGACCGGAGTTTTAGCGGCCCTTTTCATCGGCCTGGTGCTGGGAATGATGAACGGCCTGCTGATCACCAAGGTGCACCTGATCCCCTTTATCGCCACCTACAGCATGAACCTGGTGGTGCGGGGACTGGCCTACTTATTCATGGGCGGCCTGCTGTACTACGGCTTCAGCGACAGCTTCCGCAGCCTGGCTACGGGGAGCATCGCCGGGGTGTCCAACCTGCTGATCATTTCCATGACTATTTTTTTCGTGCTGCTGTTCGTCTTAAAGCGCACGGTGTTCGGCCGGAATGTGTACGCCATGGGCTTTAACCGCAACGCAACCACTCTGTCCGGCATCGATACGGACCGGGTGCTGATCTGGATCTACACGGTCAACGGCCTGCTGGCCGCGATCACGGGCCTGCTCTACATTTCCCGGCTGAATGCGGCGGAATCCACCATCGGAAATGATTTTACCCTGAAAATGATCGCAGCCACCCTGATCGGAGGCACTCCGTTCTCCGGGGGAAAGGGAGGAATAGAGAAAACCATTGTGGGCGTTTTGATTATGATGTTCTTAACGAACGGCATGAACCTGAACAAAGTGTCGTCGTTATGGCAGGAAGCAGTTTTTGGCGCGGTCATCGTGCTGTCCCTGCTGATTAACAAGCTGGGCGAGAAGGTGACGGGGAACCAGGAGCTGTAAGGCGCATAAAACAAATCGCGGCGGTTCGGCGCAAGCGCCGCTGCGAGCAAAATCAAAGAAAAGGAGAAGAGGAATTATGAGGAAAATGAGAAAATGGGCGGCGTTATGGGTGGCAGCGGCGATGGTGCTGGGCGGATGTTCCTCAGGAGCAGGCGGCGGGGACACCAAGGCGGAGACGGCGGCTGCGACCGCTGAGGCGGCGACCACGGCGGCGTCCACCACGGCGGACGGCGGCGGGCAGGCCCAGTCCGGGGAGACTGGCGCTGCGGTCAAGGCCAATGAGAAGTATAAGATCACCCTGGTGGTGAAGAACCTGACCAACCCCATGTGGATTGCCGTGCAGGAGGGCGCCCAGAAGGCGGCGGATGAGGCGGGAATCGATCTGACCGTCCTGGCTCCGGCCACCGCGGACAGCAATGAGGAGCAGATTTCCCTGATCGAGCAGTCTATCGCCAAGGGCACGGATGCGCTGGTGGTGATTCCGGCGGATTCCGTGGGAATCGTCCCGGCGGTGGAGGCGGCCAACAGCGCCGGCATCCCCCTGATCGATGTGAACACCAAGATCGACACCTCCAGCGGATGTAAGATCGAGACCTTTATCGCGGTTGAAAACTACACCGCAGCCGTCTCCGTGGCGGAGAAGCTGGCGGAAAAGCTGGACCAGAAGGGCGATGTGATCATCCTGGAGGGAAAGGCGGGCGCCCAGAGCTCCGTGGACATTGTGGCGGGAGCCAACGACACCTTTGCCAAGTATCCTGATATCAATGTGGTGGCTTCCCAGACCGCCAGCTGGAACCGCACCGAGGCGTACAACGTGACCCTGAACCTGCTGGAGGCCAATCCCAATGTGGCGGCGATTTTCGCGGCCAACGACGAGATGGCCATGGGCGCGCTGGAGGCCGTCTCCCAGGCGGGAAAATCCGGCCAGATTCTGATCACCGGTCTGGACGCCAACGAGGATGCCAAGGCGGCGGTGGACGCCGGAACGCTGGCAATCACCTGCGATAAAAACGGCATCGGCCAGGGCTACGAGGGCGTGATGAAGGCCGTGGCCCTGCTCAACGGCGAGACCCTGGAACCCAACTATGTGGTGGACACCTACCTGTACACAAAGGACTGATGAAATTTTGAGACGAAAGGTCGGAGGGCAATGAAACAATATATCATTACGGTGGACGGAGGCACCACCAACACCCGCTGTATTTTGTGGGATGAAAACCGGAAGCGCGTCGCGGAGGAAAAACGGCCGGTGGGCGTGCGCAACACAGCCATAGACGGCAACAACCGGAAGCTGAAACAGGCGGTAAAGGAATGTCTGGACGCTCTGGTGGAGAAAAACGGCTTAAGCTACGGCCACATCCGCCGGATTATTGCCAGCGGCATGATCACGTCGGACGTGGGGATTGTGGTGGTGCCTCACCTGACCGCCCCGGCCGGCCTGGATGAGCTGGCCGCGGCCACGGTGCCCATCGAACTGCCGGAGATATGCCCGATTCCCATTTACTTTATTCCGGGGATCAAAAATGCCGACGGCCCCTTCTCCTTTGACAATATCGAGGCCATGGACATCATGCGGGGCGAGGAGGTGGAGAGCATCGCCATCATGGAGCACTGCCAGAGCGGGCAGCCGCTTTTGCTGGTGCTCCCCGGCTCCCACAACAAGTTTGTGTCCGTGGATGCCGGCGGAAGGATGACCGGCTGCCTGACCTCCATTT
Organism: Enterocloster asparagiformis; assembly: GCA_018380885.1. Taxonomy (GTDB): domain Bacteria; phylum Bacillota; class Clostridia; order Lachnospirales; family Lachnospiraceae; genus Enterocloster. The sequence goes on along the minus strand of JAGZSY010000010.1, from coordinate 109,189 downwards.
CCGGGGAGCTGCTGGCTTCCATCACCAACGACACCATTATCGCCAAGTCCGTGGGCAGGAAGTTTGTGGAGGAGGAGACCTACGACCGGGAGTGGCTGCTGAAGGGCTATGATAATGCCAAGCGCACCGGCCTGGGGCGCACCTGCTTTACAGCCAGAATCCTTCAGCTGTTTTACGAGGATGCGCCGCAGAAAATTGCCAACTTTGTGCTGGGGGCAGCGCTTCAGGGCGACGTCACGGCGGTGCTGAACTCGGACGCTTTGAAGGTCAGCCCGGATACCACCGTGGTGGTGGGCGGAAAGAACCCGCTGCGCCAGGCCATTGTGGACATTTTGGAGCACGAAGGGTATTTCGCTAAGGTCACAACCTATGTGCCCGAGGAGGGAATCCCGCTCTCAGCCCTGGGCGCGTATCTGGTGGCGGAGAAGAACGGTATTTTATAAGAAGGAACGCCTGTTTGCCGGGGCGGCGGGGAGAGATGGATGTCTGCCGCTTCGGGGGAGGCGGGGGAGAGATCGCTGTCTGCCGCTCCGGCGGGAGGCGGCGAAGAAAAATTGCCTGCCGTTCCGGCAGGGAGGCGGAGAAGAGGAGGAGCTTTTGACGTGAAAGTTGTGATTACGGATTACCAGTATGACAACATCGATGCGGAGCGCAGGATCATCGGGGAGGCCGGCTTTGAGCTGAAGGACTACCAGGTGAAGGACCCGGAGGGGCTGATCCCGCTGGTGAAGGATGCGGACGCCATTGTGACCCAGTATTCGGATGTGTCCCGCAGGGTGATCGAACAGCTGGACCACTGTAAAATGATCATCAAGTACGGCATCGGTGTGAACAATATCGACACGGAGGCGGCGACGGAGCGGGGAATTTACGTCTGCAATGTGCCGGACTACGGCGTGGAGGAGGTGTCGGACCACGCGGTGACCATGATGCTCGCCCTGGGCAAGAAAATGAAGATTCTTGAAAAAGCATTCCGGGAGGGGGACTGGGGCTATTCCAGCACCATGCCGCTGTACCGGCTGTGCGACTGCACCCTGGGGCTGGTGGGCTTTGGCCGGATTCCCCAGCTGGTGGCGAAGAAAATGGGGGGCATCGGGCTGCGGATTCTGGCCTACGATCCCTTCATCGATCAGGAAAAGGCTGCTGCGCTGGGCGTGACGCCGACGGATTTGGACACGATTCTGAGGGAGAGCGATTTCATCTCTGTCCATGTCCCGCTAAATGAGAGCACGCGCCATCTGATCGGCGAGGAGGGCTTTAGGAAGATGAAGAAAACCGCCTTTGTGGTGAACACGGCCCGGGGCGGCGTGATCGACGAGAAGGCCCTGGTGGAGGCGCTTTTGGCCGGGCAGATCGCCGGGGCAGGGGTGGACGTCTACGAGGAGGAGCCGGTGAAACCGGAAAATCCGCTGCTTCACATGGACAACGTGATCGCCACCCCCCACTGCGCGTGGTACAGCGAGACTGCGATCACCGCACTGCAGCGCAAGGTGGCGGAGGAAGTGGTCAATGTGCTGAAGGGCAACGAGCCGTTTCATTGCGTGAATCGGGAACTGCTGCGGGCGTGATGGAACGCCCCGGCAAACACCGTTCAGGGCAGCGGGCAGTGACCGGTCTTGGGCAGGGCATAAGGCCGTCGTTAAAAATCACTGCGCGGTTGGGAAAATAGTTACCCAAGAGCGGGGTTCACTTTTTGAATATTCTATGTTACACTAACAATAGCGGCCTTTAACGAGGGCGCTATTTACTTATGAGATAAATTTGAAAAGTGGGACGTGATTTGGATGAAACGGAATATCGATTTGCTTCATGGAAATATTTTGACCTCACTGACCGAGTTGGCGGTGCCCATTATGGCGACTTCCATGGTGCAGACTGCCTACAGCCTGACGGACATGGCCTGGATCGGCATGGTGGGCAGCGATGCCGTGGCGGCCGTGGGAGCGGCGGGCATGTATACCTGGCTGTTAAACGGTGCGGTGGCCATGGCGAAGATGGGCGGCCAGGTCCGGGTGGCCCAGTCCTACGGCGAGGGGAAGATGGACGAGGCGGTGGAGTACGGCAAGGGAGCGGCCCAGCTGGCCATTGTCATGGCGCTGGCCTTCGCCGTGCTCGCCAATGTGTTCGCCTGGCAGCTGGTGGGATTCTTCCATCTGAACACGGCTTCCATTGTGGCGAATGCGGTGATTTATCTGCGGATCGCCTGCGGTATGCTGCTATTCTCCCATCTGGGGCAGACCATGACCGGCCTGTACACAGCCGTGGGCAACAGCCGGACCCCGTTTCTGGCCAACGGCGTGGGCCTGGCGCTGAACATGGTGCTGGACCCCATGCTGATCCTGGGCTTAGGGCCGTTTCCGCGGCTGGGTGTGGCCGGCGCGGCCATCGCCACGGTGACGGCGCAGGCGGTAGTGTTGGCGGTGCTTCTGATCTCCGCCCGCAGGGACTCCATCCTCTCGAGGCAGCTTCAGATTTGGAAGCCCACGTCCCGTAAACACTTCCGGAATATTGTGCGCATCGGCTTTCCCACTGCCATTCAGGATATGATCTATTGCAGCATCTCCATGTTCCTCACCCGGTTTGTGACCAGCTGGGGCGACGCGGCGGTGGCGGTTCAGCGGGTGGGCGGTCAGATCGAGGCCATTTCCTGGATGACGGCTGAGGGCTTTGGCACGGCGATCAACGCGTTTACCGGACAAAACTACGGCGCGGGGAATTTAAAGCGGGTGAAAAAGGGCTACACCACGGCCGCGGGTCTGATGTTCGTGTGGGGAATATTTACCTCCCTGCTGCTGATCTTCGGCGCAACGCCCATTTTCAGCATCTTTATCCACGAGCCGGAGGTGATCCCGGCCGGGGCCAGCTACCTGCGGATTCTGGGCGTCTGCGAGATGTTCATGTGCATCGAGCTGATGACCGTGGGAGCGATGTCCGGTCTGGGTAGGACCATGGAGGCCTCCGTGATCACCATCATTCTCACTGCGCTGCGGATTCCCATGGCCATGATCCTGGGCAACACGGACCTGGGGTTGGACGGAGTGTGGTGGGCGCTGACAATCTCCAGCATCCTCAAGGGGATCGTGTTCTATATATACTATCAGCGGATTATGCGCAGGTGGAATGTTCGTTAGAAATGACGGGGCGGAAGTGGTTTTCCGCCCTGTTTTTTTCTGGCGAATTGAGAAAATATATCTTGTAAAAAGGCGGATTTTGTGAGAGAATGGAGATAAGTATGATGTGATAAAATTAACAAAGGGCACTGTACTTGATTAAATTCATTTTTGAAAGGAGTTTTAACACATGATTTATTCACAGGAAGTAGAAGAGATGTGCACAGTTGCACAGGGCGTTCATCATGGCGCTGCTCCAATCCCGGAAGAAGCTAAATGGGTAAAATCAAAAGAAATCAAAGACATTTCCGGCCTGACCCACGGTGTAGGCTGGTGTGCTCCTCAGCAGGGTGCCTGTAAGCTGACGCTGAATGTTAAGGAAGGAATTATCCAGGAGGCGCTGGTGGAGACCATCGGATGTTCCGGAATGACCCACTCCGCAGCCATGGCAGCAGAGATTCTTCCCGGCCGCACTGTGCTGGAGGCTTTAAATACAGACCTTGTCTGTGACGCGATCAACACCGCTATGAGAGAGCTGTTCCTGCAGATCGCTTACGGCAGAACCCAGAGCGCATTCTCCGAGGACGGACTTCCCATCGGAGCCGGTCTGGAGGATTTGGGCAAGGGACTTCGTTCTCAGGTTGGTACCATGTACGGAACCTTAAAGAAAGGTCCTCGCTATTTGGAGATGGCCGAAGGCTATGTGACCGGCATCGCGCTGGATGCAGACGACGAGATCATTGGTTATCAGTTCGTAAGCCTTGGCAAGATGACTGATTTCATCAAGAAGGGTGACGATCCCAACACCGCATGGGAGAAAGCAAAAGGCCAGTACGGCCGCGTTGCCGACGCTGTTAAGATTATCGACCCGCGTAAAGAATGATGAAGACCAATTAGGAGGATAAGAAAATGGCATTATTTGAATCTTATGAGAGAAGAATTGACAAAATCAATTCCGTTTTGAATAGCTATGGCATTGCTTCCATTGAGGAGGCTGAGAAGATCACCAAGGATGCCGGCTTGGACGTTTACGATCAGGTTAAGAAGATCCAGCCGATCTGCTTTGAGAATGCTTGCTGGGCTTACACCGTAGGCGCGGCCATCGCAATCAAGAAGGGCTGCAGAAAAGCTGCTGACGCCGCTGCTGCAATCGGCGAGGGCCTTCAGGCGTTCTGTATCCCCGGTTCCGTAGCCGATCAGCGTAAGGTTGGTCTGGGACACGGAAACCTGGGCAAGATGCTGCTGGAAGAGGGAACCGACTGCTTCTGCTTCCTGGCTGGACACGAGTCCTTCGCAGCCGCTGAGGGCGCGATCGGTATCGCGGAGAAGGCCAACAAGGTTCGCCAGAAACCCCTGCGCGTTATCTTAAACGGCTTAGGAAAAGATGCCGCACAGGTTATTTCCAGAATCAACGGCTTTACATATGTTGAGACCGAGATGGACTACTACACCGGCGAAGTGAAGGAGCTGTGGAGAAAGTCCTACTCCGAGGGCCTCAGAGCAAAGGTTAACTGCTACGGCGCCAACGATGTGACCGAGGGCGTTGCGATCATGTGGAAGGAAGGCGTGGATGTATCCATCACCGGCAACTCCACCAACCCCACCCGTTTCCAGCATCCGGTTGCAGGCACCTACAAGAAGGAATGCGTTGAGAAGGGCAAGAAGTACTTCTCCGTAGCTTCCGGCGGCGGCACCGGCCGTACCCTGCATCCCGACAACATGGCGGCAGGCCCGGCTTCCTACGGCATGACCGACACCATGGGCCGTATGCACTCCGACGCTCAGTTCGCAGGCTCCTCCTCCGTTCCGGCTCACGTTGAGATGATGGGTCTGATCGGAATGGGAAATAACCCGATGGTTGGCGCGACCGTGGCTGTGGCTGTGGGCATTGAGGAAGCGGCTAAAGAAGGGAAGTTCTAAGATATTCCTTAAAAACTTTAAATTTTTTATGTTTGGAACAAAATGCGATTAAGATAATTTCATTATTGACATAAGATGGTTAATGGTATAAAATTATCTCAGCAAAGAAAAGCGGTTGTGTCCACTGGACGCAAAGTGAAACCCCAAGGAGTTGCACCTCCTTGGGGTTTCTTTTTCCTTTTGAAGAGGAATAACTTAGGCAGACTGTTGGCTATTTATCTCTGTCCAACCATTTGCAAATATAGTAGCAAACTATACCTGCCACAACAGAGATAAGAAAAGCGGTTATGTATTGCACTGGTCGCACCTTCTCCCTGCTGGAAAGAGTCAACAGCATAATAATTATATCTGTAAAGTTATAAGATGTACGTTGCTTTTCTAAAATTGAATGTAGTTGCGGATAACCGTAAGTATGGCAGGATAGTACATGTATAGCGCCCCTTTTTATAAAACTGGCATTTAACAGAAAAATTCATACCGTCCCACAAGGCGCAAACCGAGCCCCCAGAGAGGAAAAATCCCCTGGGGGCTCTTGCTTTTTTGGATCAGTTTGTCGTCGGGAGCCGGGTCACAAATGTCAAATAAGTGTAAGACAATGTCAACTAAGTGTAATGAATTGAAATTGAAATCTGGTATGCTAAAATCGAAATATTAAGAGAAATTCAGGACTGATTCAGAAAATAAATATTTGGGGGTGCAGAAGATGCTGCGATGGAATGAGATAAAGAGTAAAGGGCTGGCAGTGTTGTTAACCGCGGTCATGATACTGAATCTGGGGATCTCTCCCGTGACGGTATTGGCGAACCAGAGCGGAGCAGTTCAGAAAAATGGTGTGGAGGCCGGGAGTACGGAAGCGGGAGCAGTGGGGGGGGGGGTATAATTTCGGGCTCAGAAGAGAACAGCGAATATGGCGATTCTGAGAATCAACAGTCTGGAGTTGATAAAAACGAAGGAACCGGCAATGGCGAAAGCGATAGCACGGGAGACAGGAATACCGGAACACAAGAAAATGAAGGCGCAGGGAGCGGAGAAGGCGGAGGCTCCGTGGGCGGCGGAACCGAACAGGCCGGAGACGCAGGAAGTGGAGAACCCGGAGGCGCAGGAAGCGAACATCCTGGAAGCACAGGAAGCGAACACCTTGGAGACGCAGGAAGTGAACACCCCGGGGACGCAGGGAGCGAACAGCCCGGAAGCACAGAAAGTGAACGTCCTGGAAGCACAGGAAGCGATCGCCCCGGAGACGTAGGAAACGGAGAACCTGGCCGCGGAGAGAGCGGAAATACCGAAACAATTCTCCCCGGGTCCGGAGAAAATGAATCTGGAACCACTGGCACCGCAGAAAATGAATCTGGCAGTTCTGAATCCGGTAAATATCCGGTCAGCTCCGGATCAAACGGTGCGCATAGCGGCGCGGATACCGGGCTTGACGGAGACGATGCGGAATGTACCTGCCAGGTCCTCTGTACGGAGGATTCCATAGATGAAAACTGCCCGGTGTGTTTTAAGGAGAACGCCGACCTCTCGGAATGCCTTGGCGCGTATGTGATGGATGAAAACGGCCTCGTACCCGTGCCGGACCGGGAGACAGACGCAGTGGCGGCCTTGCTGCGCCGCATAGACGCCCTGCCTACAGTGGACAGCATTTACGAGGATGTCCCCGGCGACAGCGACCCGGAATATGCAAAATGGTTTTCAGATATGGAACAGGTGTTGAAGGATATCCGAAAGGCAAAGGAGGCCTATGACGCGCTCGCCGATGAGGAGCGGGAGCAGATCGATGCAGAGTCCGTGGACAAGCTGATGGGTCTGTGGAATTTGGCGGAGCGGTTGGAGGAGATGCGCCCGTTGGCGGATATGGCAAGCGGTACCAGCGGGACATGCAGCTGGGTGATCGATGCGAATGGGACAATGACGATCTCGCCGTCCAACGGAAGCAGCGGTGAGCTTGAAGAGCTTGCAAGCGCGGTAAGCCAGGGCTGGAATGCGTATAAAGAAAATATTAAGAAGGTTATTGTCAGGCAAGGGGTCAAGACGCCTAAAAACGCGGCCAATTTATTCTACGGGCTTACAAGTTGTACGGAAATGGATATTAGCGGTCTTGATACCAGCGCGACCGAGAGTTTTCTGGGTTTTTTTGACAGCTGCAAGATGACAGAATTAGATATCAGCCATATGAATACGGATAAGGCAGTCAATATGAAGTGGATGTTCAAGGGATGTTCTGCCCTGACCGCTCTTGATATAAGCCGTCTCAATACCCAAAACGTAACGAATATGACCGAAATGTTCAAAGGCAGCGGTCTGATCAGCCTGGATATACGAAATCTCAATGTACGCAATGTGACAGATATGAGTAAAATGTTCAGCTCCTGTTCCGATTTGGAGAGCATGAATTTAAGCGGTCTCCAAGCCCCCAAGCTTACAACCATGAAGAGTATGTTCGAAGGGTGTGGGAACCTGACCAGCGTCAATTTGAGCGGTATGGATATTCCCAGTGTAACCGACATGGCAGCTATGTTCTACAGTTGTACAAATTTGACTACATTGAACTTTGATCAGATCAATGCCCCCGGCGTTCAGAAAATGAGCTCTATGTTTTCCTTCTGCAGTAATTTAAAAGAGCTGGATCTCACTCCGCTTCGTACCGTAAATGTAACGGGTATGTCTAGTATGTTTCGTCAATGTGCCAGTTTAACGACCCTAGATATTACAACGTTTGATACGCAGAATGTAACAGACATGAGTCAAATGTTTTATGGATGCAAATCTCTGACAGAGCTGGATCTAAGTAGCTTTGCAACCTCGAACGTGACGAATATGGGATATATGTTTAATGCCTGTACCAGCCTTACGGACCTGACGTTTAATACAAATAAGTTTAATATTCAGAATGTGACAGACATGAATAATATGTTTAACGGCTGTTCAAATCTGGCGGCGATGGATATCAGCAATTTTGAGTTTAAAAGCGGCGTCAATTGTATGTCCATGCTGTCATCCTGTAAAGTGGGAATTAACACAAAAACCTATAATTCAAGGTGGGGAGCCAGCAAGCTTTATATCTATAACAAGTATGATTATACGGCTTTGTCAAATACTACTCTGACGGCTGAGGATGCCAAAACAAATAGAATTCTTGTATTCAAACCGCGCGTCGTCACCCCCACAGTAATCGGAGACGGAACTGTTTCCTACAGCGGGAAATACGGGAATAAGACGGACAGTGACGTTGTCTATAAGGATTATTACAAAAAAACAGCCCTTTTGGGCGAGAAGGATACCTTTGATCCCGAAAAATTCTACGCCCAGCAGGGCGAGGATTTGACAATCGCCTACACTCCGGCGGCAAAATGCGAAGTCAGCGAGGTCATGGTAAACGGGATTAAGATTGATCTCGCGGAGAATCCGACCGCATATACGATCAAGGATATCAGAGCCAATACCACAGTATCCGTGAAATTCAGGGCCAGCAGCGTCACGGTCAAGTTCAACTCCAATGGGGGGAGCCCGGTGGGGGATTTCACCGGTGACGTGGACGGCAAGGTGACGAAGCCTGCCGACCCCACCCGGTCTGGTTACAACTTTGCGGGCTGGTACAAGGATGCGGCGTTGAAACAGGAGTGGGATTTTGAGAACAGCACCCTGGACGGCGATACGACGCTCTACGCCAAGTGGGTCGAAAACATCCCGCCCCAGATTTCGGTGTCCGCCCCGCCGGACGGCTGGCAGAACCAGAATGTGGTGCTCACGCTGACATTCTCAGATAATGTGGGCGTCACAAAGCTGTTTGTCAAAATGGATCAGGGAGCATACTCGGAGATCAACAGCTTCGGCGCCTCCCCCTACAAATACACCGTAACACAGGAGGGAGCGCATTCCTATACATTCAAGGCCCAGGATGCGGCGGGCAATTACGCCGAGACCGCCGCGGTCACGGTGAAGCTGGACAAAACCGCCCCAACCATCAGCGGGGCGGGGGTAAGTGAAATCGGGAAGGAAAGCGCTAAAGCTGCGTTTACCTCAAATGACACGGGAACCTATCATTATATGATAAAAAAATCCACTGAGACCGCCCCCTCGGTGACGGACATCGTCGGCAGCAATACTACCGCCGTTGAGACAGCGAATCGTGAGATCACCTTCCAGGTGGAGGGACTGACGCCGCGCACAAATTACGTCCTGTACCTGGCGGTGGTGGACAAGGCGGGAAATAAAAGCGGGCGGACATCAGTCTCCTTTACCACCCAGAAGCCGGATTTGGTGGGCACGGTCATTGTAAACAACGCCGCGCCGCGCTACGGGGACGTGCTGGAAGCGTCCGCGGAGCTTACGGTGGTGGAACCGGGCGCCCTGTCCTATGAATGGTACCGCGACGGAATAAAGATTGTTGGCGCGGCCGGGAATACCTATACGGCGGTTAAGGCAGATGTGGGCAAGGCGATCCAGGCTGCGGTGACGGCGGAAAACTATGGTGGGAGTATTTCCTCGGAAGCGACCAAAGCGGTGGGTAAACGGCAGCTCACGGTGACCGCCGCCGCTGAGGACAAGGTGTACGACGGCAGCGTGGAAGCTGTGGTGAAAATTCAGATTGCAGAAGGCAGGATAAACGGGGATACGGTAGGCTTCACAGCGGACGGCGCGTTTTCAGACGCCAACGCTGGGAAGGATAAGACTGTTACAGTCTCCAACATCACGATAAACGGCGCGGATCAGGATTATTATGAGCTGAAAGAGACGCCCTCCGGCCCGCGGGCGGATATCAGCAAGGCAAAAGGGCCGGCGGCTCCGCAGGCGGAGGGAGTGGACGAGACTTATCCGGAGGCGGGCGACGGAAAAATCACCGGCCTGACAGAGGGGATTGCTTACGAGATTTCCACAGACGGGTCGCTGTGGAGCGATGTAGCCCTTACGGGTACTGCTGTTGAAAACCTGGAGGCGGGCGCTTACTGGATACGGGAGAAGGAGACGGAAAACTATCTGGAGGGAGAGGCAGCCCAGGTGGCTGTGGGCACGGTCCCGCCGGTGCCAATGGACACGCCCCAGGCAGTATTTGAGGCCTCGGACATGACCCTCTCCAATTTGAAATCCAATATGCGGTATTCCCTGGACGGGGGCGATACATGGACTGAGGTGGAGGATGGAACGGAAGTGGTCCTGGCGGAGGACCAAGTGGATATCTCCTGGGGAATCCAGGTGATCCAAAACGGCAATCACACGACCTTCCTGGATTCGGAGGCGCAGATCATCGGCCTCACGCGGGCAGAGGCCCCATCCGGTATCGGGACAGCATCTGAGACCTATGTGGATTCCAATGACGGAAAGCTGGAGCATGTGACGTCTGAAATGGAGTACCGCCTGGATTCGGAGCCCAGTTGGACGGACGCGGCCGTCCGGGAGGCTTCAGACCTGGCGCCCGGCGCCTATTACGTCCGCGTTAAGGGGGAGGGCACCATGCTGCCCAGCGCGGAGGCGGGACCGTACATTGTTGAAAAGTACGTGGTGAAGCCGGTCACGGGCGTGAAAATCAAGCCGTCCGAGGTGACCCTTGGCGTGGGCGGATCGGCAGATTTGACAGCTGTGTTGGAACCATCCGACGCCACCTATCAGAATGTCACCTGGAGCAGCAGCGACCCGGCGGTGGCGTCGGTCAGCGCTCAGGGAGTGGTGACTGCGCTGGGAACAGGGAACGCGGTGGTGACGGTTAAGACGGAGGACGCAGGCAAGACCGCCGACTGCCGGATTACCGTAAAAGTTTCAGGCGGTATCAGCGGTATTGTGAGGGAAAACGGCCACCCCATCGCAATGGTCACCGTGGAGGTGCGCCAGGGAGGCACGGACGGAACCCTTGTTGGCAAGCCGGTGGTGACGGCGGAGGACGGGGCGTACAAATTTGAATTTCTGCCCTGCGGTATCTACAGCCTGGTGGCAAGACGGACGCCGCCAGGAGGAAAGCTGCAGGTGATCACCAGAATCGTTGAGATCGGTGACGAGATGGTGAACAGCGATATCGATATGCCGGACGGCGACAAGAGCACCATTGTGGAGGTGCAGGCGGGCACGCCGCCGGTGGCCGCGGACCATCTGGATGATTTATACAGGGCGGAGAACCTGGTCACGGAGGACGAGAGCGGCATCACGCAGGAGGATTTAGACAAACTGGCGGCCGGGGGAAGCGTGGAAATCAAGCTGACCGCGAAGCAAAAGGAGCGGGAGGATCAGTCGGTCAAGGAGGATGTGGAGAAGATCGAGTCCGGCGCGGGAAGCGGAAGCGAGCTGATGATACTGGACCTGAAGGTGTTGAAAACTGTGACAGAGGCAGGTCAGACATCGGGAAGCAGCACACGGCTCACAAGCCTGCCACAGTTGATCAAGATCGTTATACCGGTTGAGGGGCTTTCCGACAAGGTGAATATCCAGGTTCTGCGAATACACGAGGGCGTGGTCCAGAAGCTTCCGGACGGGGAGGAGTATTTCGAGGTGTCCGGCGACAATATGATTCTCCATGTGAGCAAATTCTCCACCTACGGTCTGGCCTATGACACGGCGGGTTCAGCGTCCGGCCATGGCGGCGGCTCCGGCTCCGGCGAGATCAGAACAGGTCGCTGGATTCAAAACGACGTGGGCTGGTGGTACGAGTATGTGAACCGCACATGGCCGTCGGACGGCTGGTATTTCCTGCCCTGGAAGGACAGCTGGAAATGGTACCACTTCAACCGGGAGGGATACATGGAAAGCGGCTGGTACACGGACAAGGACGGGAAGCGGTATTACCTGCATCCCTACCACGACGGCGATCAGGGCTATATGTACACAGGCTGGAATATGATCGACGGCGCGTGGTACTACTTCGAGCCGAGGCAGGGCCGAGAACAGGGGCTGCTCTACGTGAACCGGGTCACGCCGGACGGGTATACGGTGAATGATGAAGGCGTATGGGTACAGTGAACAGCCGGTTCATTTCCCACAGGGAGAAAATAGAGCGTGAAGCCATGGCCGGTCCTATATGAAGCGCAGGCTGCGGCGGCGGGAATAAAAACGTGCCGGTTAGTGCATTTTGCCGTATGGTGAAATAAGGCGGAGACCGAAAAAGCACAGGTATATAAAAGCGGGTGAAGGAAATATCTCCTCCACCCGCTTTCTGGGTTTAAGGGGTCCCTACCCCGCGTTTTCCGCCGCGAACTGACTGTTATACAGCGCGGCATAGTAACCGCCCCTGGCAAGAAGTTCCCGGTGGTTTCCCACCTCCTTGATATCGCCGTGTTCCATATAGACGATCAGCTGCGCGTCCTTGATGGTGGATAGGCGGTGGGCGATGACAAAGCTGGTGCGGCCTTCCATCAGCTTGTTCGTGGCCTTCTGGATCGCCACCTCGGTTCTGGTGTCCACGGACGAGGTGGCCTCGTCGAGAATCAGGATTTCCGGGTCGGACAGGAAGGCCCTCGCGATGGTCAAAAGCTGTCTCTGGCCCTGGGCGATGTTGGAGGCTCCCTCGTGGAGCTGCATATCGTATCCGCCCGGCATAGCCATGATAAACCCATGTGCATGGGCCGCTTTTGCCGCCTGGACCACTTCCTCGTCGGTGGCGGACAGCTTTCCGTAGCGGATATTGTCCTTGATTGTGCCGGAGAAAAGCCAGGTGTCCTGCAATACCATGCCGATCATTGAGCGGAGGGCCTCACGGTTCATGTCCCGCACGTCCACGCCGTCGATGGTGATGCTCCCGCCCTTCACATCGTAAAATCGGAGGATCAGATTGACCAGCGTGGTTTTGCCGGCTCCGGTGGGGCCGACGATGGCAATCTTGTCTCCTGATTGCACGTGGAGGTCCAGATCGTGGATCAGCAGCTGGTCGTCCGAGTAGCCGAACTGCACGTGGTTGAAGTCCACATTTCCCTCAGGCTTTTTCGGGAATTGCAGCACCTGGGCCTCAGGTACCTCCTCCCTGGCGTCCAGAAATTCAAATACCCTCTGGGCCGCGGCCATGGTCGCCTGCATGATATTGGCGATGTTGGAGATCTGGTTAATGGGCTGGGAGAACTGGCGCAGATACTGGATAAAGGACTGAATCATGCCGATGCTCAGCCTTCCGTTTATGCAGAGCCAGCCGCTGACAACCGCAACACCTACATAGCCGATGTTTGTCAGGGCCTGGGTCAGCGGCATGATGATGCTGGAAGAAAATTGCGCCCGCCAGCCGTTGGTGTAGAGCCGCTGGTTAATGACCTCGAAATTGCCGATGATATCTTCTTCTTTGCCGAAAGCGGCGATGACGTTCTGCCCGTTGTACATTTCCTCCACGTATCCGGTGAGATCGCCCAGGGCGGTCTGCTGGCCCTGAAAATATTTCTGGGAATGTTTTACAACTTTCATGCTCACAAAGCCGCAGAGCGGGATCACACAAACACCGATCAGGGTCAGAATCGGGCTGACCACCAGCATCATCACGAAAATGAAAATCATCGTACAGACAGCCGTGATGACCTGGCTTATGCTCTGCTGGAGCGAGGTGTCGATGGTGTCCACGTCATTTGTGACGCGGCTCAGCACATCGCCGAAGGTGTTGCCGTCAAAATAGGCCAGCGGCAGCCGGCGGATCTTTTTGTCCACCGCCATGCGCAGATCGTGCATGGTGCGCTCAGCCACGCCCGCCACAATAAACTGTCCGGTGTAGTTGAACAGAAACGCCAGTAAATAGACGCAGCCCAGCTGTAAAAGCACGGTGAGAAAGGTTTGAAATCCCTGCAGGGCCCCGGTGCCGTCAACGACCACCGCCACCAGGGCATCCATGGCCCGGCCCAGGGTATAGGGTCCCTGGGTTGTGAACACAGCTCCAAGAACCAGGCACACGACCATGAAAACGATTCGCACACGGTATGGTTTCATAAAGCAAAACAGGCGTCGCAGGGTGCCTTTGGTGTTGATTGTTTTCGCTGTTTTGCTGGCTGTCACTTGTTTCATGCGCTCATCTCCTCTTCTGATAACTGGCTGCGGACGATCTCCTGATAGGTCTCGCAGGTTTTGAGCAGCTCCCGGTGGGTGCCGATCCCCATCACATTGCCCTCGTCCATCACGATGATCCGGTCCGCATTCATGATGGTGCTGACGCGCTGGGCCACGATCACCACCGTGGCGTCCCCTGTCTCACTGGCCAGAGCCTGGCGCAGGGCGGAATCCGTCTTGAAATCCAGGGCGGAAAAGCTGTCGTCAAACACGTAGATTTCAGGTTTGCGGACAATGGCCCTGGCGATTGCCAGGCGCTGCCGCTGTCCGCCGGAGACATTGCTCCCGCCCTGGGCGATGTCCGAGTCGAATCCGTACGGCTTATCCTCGATAAAATCCGTGGACTGGGCGATGGCGGCGGCTTCCTTTACGCGCTCGTCGCTGGCCGAGTCGTCGCCAAAGCGGATATTGTCCATAATGGAGCCCTTGAACAGCAGCGCTTTCTGGGGGACGTAGCCGATTTTACGGCGCAGGGTTTTCAGATCATAGTCCTTCACGTTGATCCCGTCCACCAGGACCTCGCCCTCCTGGGCGTCGTAGAAACGTGGAATCAGCCCCACCAGGGCTGTCTTTCCGCTGCCCGTGCTCCCGATGACCGCGGTGGTCTCGCCCGGCTTGGCTTCAAAGCTGACATGGCGTACCGCGGGCTCCTTCGCCCCGGGGAAGTAAAAGCTCACGTCCCGGAAGGTCAGATAGCCTTTCTGACCGGAGGGCTCCTTGGGCGAGCTGGTGTTGCGGATGGAATTTTCCGTATCCAGCACTTCGCAGATGCGGTCCGCGGAGGCGGCGCAGCGCGGGTACATGACGAATATCATGGAGAGCATGGTCACCGACATCATGATCTGCATAACGTACTGGATGATCGCCAGGATATCGCCCGGCATAACCGGCTCAGTGCCGATGCCCTGTCCGGCGCGCCAGAGAAGGCCCACCACCGTCAGGTTCAGTACCAGGATCAGGGAAGGGCCCAGCAGGGACATGGCGTGCATCATTTTTATGGCGTTGTTCATCAGGTCCTTGTTGGCTCCGTCAAAGCGCTTTTCCTCGTAGTCCTCGGTGCCGAACGCGCGGATGACGCGGATTCCGGAGAGCTTTTCCCGCATAATCAGGTTAATCCGGTCGATTCTGGTCTGCATTTTGCGGGACAGGGGCATGGCCCGCCTGCCGATCAGGCTGATGATCAGGATCATCACCGGCATTGATACCACAAGGATACCCGACATCCTGGGATTTTTGCTGTAGGCCAGCAGGGTTCCCACCACACACATAATCGGGGCCGTCAGAATGACCCGCAGGAACATGACCATAAAGTTCTGCACCTGGGTGATATCATTGTTGGTCCGGGTGATCAGGGAAGCGGTGGAAAAGGTGTCGATCTCCGCCTGTGAAAAATATTCCACCTTTGCGAAAACCTTACTTCTCACGTTTCTTCCCAGCCCCAGCGCGATCCTGGAGGCAAAGAAGCCGGTGGTAATGTTACAGACCATTCCCAGAACGGCGATCCCCAGCATGATAACGCCGGTGCGCAGGATATAGTTCATATCTTTTCCGGCGATGCCCTTGTTGATGATGTCCGACAGATAGGTGGGAAGCCCCAGGGTCGCGCCCACGCCGGCCGCAACGCTGACCAGCACGAACAGAAGCTGCAGGCGGAACTCTTTCAGCTCCGCAAATATTTTTTTCATGTTCTACCTCCTTGATCTTGCGAAAATAAAAAACATCCGGAAAAGCCTCTCAGCTTTGCAGATACTTTTCCAGACATTTCAATCCGTTTAAAATTTGTTCCAGGTCCTCAGGGCTCATGGTATCCTGCTCGGAATGATCCCCCATCTGCAGGGTCATGCGCTCGACCAGGGCGCGGCCGCTCTCCGTGAGGCCAATATTGATAAAGCGGGCGTCCCGGTCGTTCTTCATCATTGCGATATGCCCAGTTTTTTCCAGACGCCGAAAGAACATGGAGCAGTTCCCCTTAGTCACATGGAGGGCCTGGCTGAGTTGGGTTAAATTGACCGGCTCTCCGGCCATATACAGGTAGTTGAGAACCCTGCCCTGCTCCGGGGTGAGGCCGAAGGGGCGGCATATTTCCTCCACGCGCTCCCTCACAAGCCAGTTAACCTTGCGCAGCTCCTGAAACCATTGATCCTTGAAATTGATAAACGCCATTTGAAAATTCCCCTTGATTTTTCCATGAGTGGATGTGCCACCAGATAGTTTATGTGTAAACTGTTATAGAATACCACCTATGGTCTCAAAAATAAAGGATCATATTCTGAAAATATTCTAAAATTTTGATAAATTCTGCCGGACCGGGTGAGAATTTTGCGGACAAACACCCTGCGTTCAGGACTGCGCGGAGGCGGAGCGGCGGATATACGCGGATTGCCTTTTTGAGCGCCGCACAGTATAATGAAGATACAAAATTTCCGAAAACAAGAGGAGGAACGCCATGGCTTTATTCGGCAGAAAGAGTTTCTTTCCCTATGTGGGGGAGATCGGAAGCGACGTGATGGAGGAGATCCACAGGACGGTGCGCAGGACCGCGGCGATACTTGGGATTGACGATCTGTCCGACGGGGCGCGGCTGGCTGAGGCGATCAACGCGGCGGTGGACAAGATTTTACAGAGCGATGAGCTGCCGGCGGAATTTGAGGATACGCAGGACGCGGCTGTGTGCCTGGGCGTGCTGTTCGGTCACGCGCTGTGCGTTGGCAGGCAGTGGAAATGGAAGGCCCTGGGGGAGAGCGCCGGGAACGCGTCGTTCAGCGTGGTCTCGCCCAAGGACAATTTCAGCAATGCGCCCATGCCGTACCTGCTGCGGATTCTATCCGGCGAAAACCTGAACATAGACGGCAGCAACGACAACACCGTGCTGCTGCTTTACAATATGCTGGAGGATATTGACCGGAAACCGGAAAAGCAGAAATATTTTCCCTTGGCCTGACCGCCGCTTCCGCGTACGGTATGCATCAGTCGGGCCCCAATCCCGGGCGGCCCCTGCGGGCCCGGGTCAGGCGGCGCGTTTGTCGGCGCGGGACCACAGGACGGCCGCCCGTTTCCACGGCCCCTCGCGCTTGAGCCGGCTCATCAGGCGCTCCGACATGGCTACTGTGGTGAGGGTGATAAAAATTTCCAGCGCGCTGCTGATGATCCCGGCCATTGCCAGCAGTACCATGGACACGGACACGATGGCGGCCAGGCCGGACAGATAGAGCCGGCAGAGGCGGGGGGATATCCGCCGGCGCGACCACGCCACCGCGGCCAAAAACAGCAGCATCAGAACCGTGGACACAAAGGCAAACACAATGTGCAGGAAGGATTTCAGGGGCATCTCATCCGGCAGGTAGGGCGTGGTGATGGCGAAAAACAGCAGGACCAGAGCGGCCGGAATCAGCTTGGAAAACAGGGCGTTAAGGCGGACCATGGGTTTGATCTGCCGGTGGATCAGATAGAAGTACAGGCCCACGATGATTCCCCAGATCAGGAAAGCCAGCTTTTTGTCCAGGAGGTTGCCGATCACGGAGAAATTGGTGGTAAACCAGTTGTAGCCGCCTGTGAAGGCGATGGTGTAGGCCGGTATGACCAGGTAAGCCAGTATTTTTATCATCACGGTATCATCCTTTGCATCAAAATACAGTTAGTATATCAGACAGTTGAAAACAGAGGTTAAAAAAACAGTAATATTTTCATAAAGTATTGATAAACAGGTAAGGGAGGGCACGGCAGCGGTCGTTTTTTCGCCTGCCCGACGTTTTTTCACCGGAATGTCGTCTTTTTGCAAACCCTATCCTGGCGGCATTCTTCCCGGAGACAAAAAAGCTCAATTCTGAAATAGAAAACTTCCGATAATCTGCTAAACTATAATCAGAGCAATTTTGCCGGAGGACATCGCAAAAGGAGGATCGGCATGCATTACGTCTGCGCGGATATTCACGGGAAATGGGACAAATATCAGGCCATGCTGGCCGGCCTAAGGATGGGACCGGAGGACCGGCTCTATATTCTGGGGGATGTGATTGACCGCGGGGAGGACGGCGTCCGCATTTTGCAGGACATACTGGGCCGTGGGAATATATCCCTTTTTATGGGAAATCATGAGCTGTTTCTGTACATCTGCATCCGCACAGGGCCGGAGGATTGGGTCAACAGCTGGATGCACAACGGAGGAAAGCCCACGGCGGAGCGTTTTTTGAATCTAACGTCCGGGGAACAGGATGAAATTATGGATTTGCTGGAAAATTCCTACGCGGCGATCCCAGACCTCTGCGTGGAGGGCCGGCACTACTATCTGGTCCACGCCTATCCTGATCTTCATTATCTGGACGGGCCGGTTCGGGTGTGCGACATGGGGGAGGATGAGATTGACCGGCTCTACGATATGGTGTGGCGCAGGGCCTCTGACCAGCAGTGGAAGGGCGACCTCACCCTGAGAACCATTTGGGAGATGGGGCGCAGGGCGCTGATCGGCCATACCATCACCACCAGCTTTTGCAGGTTCAACTGTGACGACAGCGGGCGGGCGAGAATTTTTCGCGACAAATATTTCACCGGTCTGGACTGCGGCTGCGCGATCAACGGCGCTCAGGCCTGTCTGGGCGTGCTGCGGCTGGAGGATGAGAAGGAATTTTATTTTTAGAGCTTGTTCAGGAGGAAGAAAATGATATTTGTCACAGGGGATTGCCACGGGGATTACCGGAAATTCGACAGCCGCGCGTTCCGGCAGCAAAAGGAGATGGACCGTCAGGATTTTGTGATCGTGTGCGGCGATTTCGGCTATTGGGACAGGTCCAGGGAACAGGAGTATTGGCTGAACTGGCTGGCGCAAAAGGATTTTACGCTGCTGTTTGTGGACGGAAACCACGAGAATTACGATCTGCTGGCCCAGCTTCCGGTGCGGCTCTGGCACGGCGGCCGGGTGCAGATGATCCGTGAAAATGTGATCCATCTGCTGCGGGGACAGATGTTCAACCTTCAGGGGCGGAAGTTTTTTTCCTTCGGCGGCGCCAGCAGCCACGATGTGACCGACGGGATTCTGGAGCCGGACGACCCGGACCTGAGGGCCAAGGTAAAACGCCTGGAGAGAGCGGGCGCGCTGTACCGCATCAACCATCTGTCCTGGTGGAAGGAGGAGCTGCCGTCGCAGCAGGAGTATGAGGAGGGGCGCGCCTGCCTGGAACAGAATCAGTGGAAATGCGATTACATCCTTTCCCACTGCGCGCCCACCAGCATCCAGGCCGCGCTGTCCTGCGGCAGGTTCGCCCCGGACCACCTGACGGATTACCTGGAGGAGGTTAAAAACCGCTGCGATTACCGGAAATGGTTCTTTGGCCATTACCATGAGGACGAGGCGGTGGATGACAGGCACAGGGTGCTCTACCATGATATTGAGCGTATTTTGTAGGGTGAAAATGCTGAAATGTACAAAAAATATAAAAAATGTATAGTTTACAAGATATTATAAAAAATAAAAGTATATTAAAATGTACAAATATACAAATAAAAGTTAAATAGCACTGGGCCCTGTTGAAAAACCGTGTTAAAATTGGCTTAGGGCAATCAAATCAGGCGGATTCCCCGGTGGTGGAATCCGCTATTTTTTTAGGAGGATTCAGTATGGGAAGATCAGATGAAAGAGCGCAGGAGGACAACGACCGGACCGCGCTGGATTTTTACCGGGAGTTCAGGGGGATGAACATATCCGAGCTGGCCAACGAGTCCGGGGTATCCCGCCAGACTGTGGGCATGGCCTGTCACGGTGATCTGAAGCTGGGGGAAAAGCGCCTGCGGATGCTGGCCGAAGCGCTGCATGTGGACCCGGAGGACCTGGATCAGGATATGGATTTGTCGGAGGTGCCGGAGAAGATCGTCAATATCTCCGCAGAGCTCCGGCGGTTTGAGGACAAAATCGCTGTCTGCAAGCCCAGACATATCAAGGCTAAGATGGATAATATAATCGCTTACCTGGACGATCACGACGAGGACGTGCAAAACATCATGACCTACCTGTTAACCGCGGCCAGCCCGCTGGGAAAGATCATGGCGGGCCACCTGGTGAAAAAGCTTCATCCCTACGCCTATTATTATAAAGGGTACAAGCCCGAGATATTGGTGGGCTATTATGCGGAGGATGAGGAGGCCGGGGAGTACCAGGCGTTCGTTCTCTTTGAGGATTGGGTTTACGATGCGTTCGGGATGGAGAATCCGCTCCTGGAGCTGGAGCTTCCCAAGCCGGACGGCACCGGGACCGAAATACACAAGAGCCTGGATTTCGCGATCCCGTTCCGATATGACAGGGACGATGAGGAGATGGATTTTGACTCCCAGCTCCTTGGGCAGATTACGGATTATCTGTGGGAGGTGGAGGCGTCGGAGTTTTCCAATACAAAGCTGACGGATTTGTTTGAGGAGCTGATCGACGACATGTATAGCTACGCCCGGATTTTGGAGTATACATGCAAGGACTACGATCCCTGTCTCCCCTACAGGATGAAAACGCGGGAGGGCCAATACACCCAGCTCTTGTATAAGATACTGCAGGAGGAGGGAAATACGGACGCCGCCATCAGAAAAGCCGCCCAGCTCTTCAGCGAGATCCGCACGCTGGAGGATGGGGAGAAAATGGTATTTGAGAGATACGGCCTGAACGGCAATATGTAGCTTTGTTCCGGCGTTCCCGGGCTGGAAGCGCGGTGCGGCCCTGGGCGGAGGCAGTCCAGGCGGCCGGATGTACATTTGCCGGCCGGAACGTCGGGTGGGGAATCACCTGCCCCCTCTGCCCGGAAAAGCCGCCATTTTCGGCGCCTGCCGCATTTGCGCGGATCGCTCTGTCTCTGCTATAGTTGAGGCGGGAGGTGATAAGCTTGGATCAAGTGCAGAACGAATTCAGGGAATGGCTGTGCCGCGGTCAGAAGGAGGAAGCGGGACGGCGGCTTTGCCTGGAGATCACAGAGGAGACGGGCGCAGAGGCGGCAGACGGGAATCGCACGATTGTGCTGCAGTTGAGCGCAAACGGGATGCCGGTCTACTGTACACAACAGAAGATAGCGGCGGGAAAACGCCTGGAGGAGGCCTGGCTGTGGCGGCGATTGGCCGAGGAGCTGGCTTTGGACTGGGAACTGCCCGGGGAGGCAAAAAAGCGTTTGCTGGAAGCGGATTTTTATTTTTAGGGGCAGCGGGCTGAGGGAGGCGCTAAATTGGGGAAGGGAACGGAGCGGAGCAGCGTGCGGAATCAATGGCGCCTTACTCCGGCCCCGTCCCGCCCGGGAGCACGATCCTTCCGCAGCGGTTTAACTTTCCCAGGCGCCGCAGGCAGCTGTTCACGGCGCGTTCCAGTTTTTTAGTCTGCCGCACGCCCTCCTCGTACCAGATGTTTTTTACAATCAGGGTTCCGGTTTTCGCCTCGGCCACCGCCTCCACGCGGCCGGCAAAACGGCCTCCCCAGATCATGGGCAGCACGTAAAAGCCGTACCTTCGCTTTGCCGCCGGGGTGTAAATTTCCCAGGTATAGTCAAAACCAAACAGGGCGCGGATCAGGTTCCGGTCCCACATCATACAGTCCAGGGGGGCGATCAGCTCGCACCGCGGTTTGAAGGGGCCGCCGTTTCGGGCCTGGTCCATGAGCAAAAGATCCTCGGCCCGGCAGTACAGGAGAGGCTTCAGACCATCCACCGCCACCTCCTGGATTTTTTCCTCAGCCAACAGGTCCTCAAAGGCCCTGGTCCGCTGGGGCGTCTTTACCCCCCAACTGTTCAGCCACGCGTCGCTGGGGCGGTTCCAGAGCAGGCCCACCGCGCCGATGCGCCTTCTGATGCGCCATTTCAGATGCTCATCGTCACCGGGCAGCGGGTCCGGCGCGGACAGCAGCTGGGGCGGAAGATGGCGTTCAGCCAGATCATAGTATTTTCTGGCTCCCTTCTTGTGGTGGATGATCAGCTCCCCGGTGGAATAGAGCTGTTCCAGAACGGCCCTCGCCGCCTTTGTCTCTCCGTCCCAGCTTCCGCTCCAGTGGATGCAGGAGTGCCATCGGATGCTGCCCGGGATGGGCAGCTCGTCCGAACTCACAGGCCCGTTTTCCCGGATGTAGGACCGGGCCCGCTCTTCCAGCCCGGACAGGCCGGGAAAGCCCAGGCCGCTCTCACGGGCCGCCCGGCGGTAGCGCTCAAAATACGGCCAGTCCTCGGCCGGGATAATGGATATGTTTTTGTCCGGGTAGTCCACCAGCTTGCGGTCCGCATACAGAAGCTCATAAAGCGTCTCCTTGGTAAAGCCCTTGACGCGGGACTGCAAGGTGAGCTCCGCGTTCTTGCCGCAGGCATCCACAGGGTCGAACTGGATACAGCCCGCCTGGCGCACAAAGTCCAGGGCGCCCTGCTTGCCGGTAAATCTGTGTTCGCCCAGCAGCCCCTGCTTTAACAGTATGAAATCCCGTGCCTGTTGATTGGTCAATGTGATCATTTGTTCTCTCCGTAAATGGCGGCGGAGCTGCGCGTTGGGCGGCCCTGCAGGATCATTTGCAGGACCTCCTCCTCGCTTTCCGCATTGTCGTAGTCGCCCACCAGCTGGCCCTCATAGTGGTAAATGATGTGGCCCGCCTCATTTCGCCGCAAATAGTCGGTCAGCCGGTCCGAGCCATATTCTCCGGCGAAACGGGCGAGGGCCCGCATCCGCGGCTTGTCCGGCATACCGCCCCGACAGGGGAAGCGGTCGCGTTCCCCGCCGCCGTTTAACCCCTGTCTGCGGCAGCAGTTGCAGCTTTTACACCAAGCGTGAATGTCGCAGCCCCGGCCTGGCAGCCGGGACATGTGCCGCCGCGGGAGCAGAGGCAGCATGCCAGGCCGCATCAGGTGATTCCGCTGCTTGGAGCGGGGCGGTTCTGAGTGTGCCGTTCCATAGGCTGTTTCCTGCGTCTATCGTACCATGAAAACGGGCAATGGGGAACATAAAATTGGATTCCGTTTTCCGCTGTTTCCCGCCTCCCTGTCAGATTATCGGAAAAATGTACATTTCTCCGGAGGCCGGGCCGGGGTGGAGGGCCCGGACGTCATATTTACGCCCTGCCGCATCTGCGCCGGAAACGCTTTTTTGCTATACTGAAACGAAAGAGAAGCCGGAGCGGCGCGGCAGGGCGGGGAATCTTCCGGGATTCGGAAAATCCGGCCTGAGACCTGCAAGGCAGACAATTGAAGGGGGAAAATACGGCGATGTGTGGAGAGAATCGGATAAAGCTGGGGAGTTGGAAATTAAAACTGTCCTGGGATGACGAGGCGGGCGCGGCCGTTCTGCGGATATGCGCGGTAGAAGCCGGAGCGCGAATCAGAACCGCCCCTGTCCGGACAGCAGCGGCAGTGCCGGGGGGATTTGCGGTGGAGACCCAGGACGGTTCCGCCTTTTTGCTGCCCATGGAGGAAAACGTCTGGCCCGCGCTGTACGGGTCGGAGAAGGAAGAATGGTCCCGGCTGGTCCGAGGTTTGCCCTCCTTTGAGTTGAAATGCTTCGCAGGCATGTGGCGGGATTTTCTCTGCCTGTGCGAGGATGAGGCGGAGGACAGAAGGGAGTGCGAGGAATGGGCCGGGAGGAACGGGCTGGAGCCGGGAGACTGGCGGCGGATTCGCGATATGGGGATGATGGCGGCCGGCCGCTGTGAAAGCGGGCCCGTGGACCGGAGAGCGCCCGAGGGAAACGACGCGCTCTGCATCGACCTAAACGCGTTCAGAAACAATTATTTTTCCGGCTGCAGCGGGAACGGACAAAAGGACGCGTATCTGGAGTGGGGATACTGCTCGCGGCGCGTGGAGAGCGGCAAAATGCCCTTGGTGTGCCTCAGGTTTAAATGGAAGGACTGGGCCTCCCCCAAGGAGGCGGTATTTTACCTGCGCTACTGCATCCGGGGAGTAAACTGCCTGGAAATCCAGGAGGCAAAGCTGTACCCATCGGTGGAAGCCAGGTGGATGAGCCATATCGACCACTGGGAGAAGGAGCGATCCCAATTCCATTTCCCGCTCTGGGAACACATTTACCTGCGCAATGTGGGGGAAACGCCGCTTGATCTGGACGGGACGGCCCTGGGGCCGGGGGAAATGCGGGAGCTGGAAACGGCGCCGGATTTCCCGCAGGCGGAACGGGGACGGAGCGAAAGGAGGACGCTATGAGGCGGGGAGAGTCATACTTTTTAGTGGAGGGCGCCGAGGAGGTGCCGGTCTCGGAGCTTTTGGGCAAGACGGTAACCTCCATGGAGGTGCTGGAGGACGGGGAGGAGCTGCGCCTGTTCTGTTCCGACAGGACCGCTTACTTTATGTATCACGAACAATGCTGCTGCGAGTCGGTGCGGATCGAGGATATCTGCGGCGAGCTGGAATACCTGTTGGACAGCCCGATTTTGCTGGCCGAGGAGGCCCGGGGAGAGACCGGAATGGACGAGGACCTCATGGAGCATTACACCTGGACTTTTTACAAGTTTGCCACCAAAAAGGGTTATGTGACGCTGCGGTGGCTGGGCACCAGCAACGGGTATTACGGGGAGGAGGTTTCCCTGATCAGGGTACCAGTGGAGTGCCTGACGCAGGAGGGCTGGGTGAGAGAGCGGCCTTCCGCCGCAGGGGCGGAGGAGGAGCAGAGTACAGTGCTGTGCAGGATTGAGACGGAGGAGGGGGACAGGAACTGTTACGCGACGCTGACCCTGCCGGCCTGGTCGGAGCAGTATGGCTTTCCTTCGGAGATTGAGGTGAGCTTGGCCGAGTCGGTTCTGCAGGATTTTGGGGCTGGGAATCTGGAGGAGCAGGCCTGCGCGTATTTGCAGACGGTCTATCTGAAAGAGGAGAGCGAGGCCGTGATCGAAGATGCCGGAAGGCGGGAGGCGTTTTGGCGCCGCCTGTGTCTGTGCCAATGGAAGGTCAGAATGTGCGGCTCAGATACGGAATAAGACGAAAAAACGGCCCCGCCGGCGCGCAGCAAAAGCTGCCCGGCGGGGCCGTTTGGGCTGGGTACGGTAAAATGCCTGCGCGGGACCGTCTATTTCTTCCCGCTCCAGCAGTAGGTGCACAGCTTGCAGGACGGCAGGCCGATGGACTCCACCAGGTCGTCCAGGCGGTGGTAATGCAGGGTGGTGAAATTTAAGCGCTTGCGGATTTCCTCCACCATCTCCCGGTAGTTTTGGCTGTCCGGGTCGGCGTAGTCCAGCAGGGTTTCGTCGGAGACGCCATCCCCCTCCCGGTCGCGGATGATCCGTCTGGTGATCAGATCCAGCTGCGAGGAGGAGCGGGAGAAGTTTAAGTAGGGGCAGCCGAACATTAACGGCGGGCAGGCGGGGCGGATGTGCACCTCCCTGGCGCCGCTCTGGTAGAGAAACTCCGTGGTCTCGCCCAATTGGGTGCCCCGCACGATGGAATCGTCGATGAGCAGCAGGCTTTTGCCGCGGATCAGCGCGTCCACGGGAATCAGCTTCATCCGGGCGATCAGGTTGCGCTGCCCCTGGCTGGTGGGCATGAAGGAGCGCGGCCAGGTGGGGGTGTACTTGATGAAGGGGCGGGCGAAGGGGATCTTCGACTCGTTGGCATAACCCACCGCGTGGGCGATGCCGGAGTCCGGGACGCCCGCGACAATGTCCGGGTGCGTGTCTCCGCCCTCGTCGCGTTTGGCCAGCAGGCGGCCGCACTCATAGCGCATCTGCTCCACGTTGATGCCCTCGTAGGAGGAGGTGGGGTAGCCGTAGTAGACCCAGAGGAAGGCGCAGATTTTCATGTCCTTCCTGGGCGCGCTGAGCATCTCCACGCCCTCGGGGGTGATGAAGTCGATCTCGCCCGGCCCCAGCTCCCTGTAGTCGGAATAACCCAGATTGATATAGGCAAAGCTCTCAAAGGACACGCAGTAGGCGTTGTCCTTTTTTCCGATCATGATGGGCGTTCTCCCGAAGCGGTCCCGGGAGGCGTAGATTCCCTCCGGGGTCAGGATGAGGATGCTCATGGATCCCTCGATCTTTTCCTGGGCGTACAGGAGGCCCTCCACCAGGGTGGGCTTCTGGTTGACGATGGCGGCCACCAGCTCCGTGGCGTTGATGCGCCCGTGACTCATTTCCATAAAATGGATATGGCCGTTCTTGTAAGCGTCCGCCACCAGTTCGTCCATATTGTTGATTTTTCCTACCGTGGTGATGGCGTAGCTGCCCAGATGGGACTGGATCAGCAGGGGCTGCGGCTCGTTGTCGGAAATGCAGCCGATGCCCAAATTGCCCTCCAGCTCGTCCAGGTCGCCGTCAAATTTTGTGCGGAACGGCGTGTTCTCGATATTGTGAATTGAGCGCGTGAAGCCCTGCTCGCCGTACACGGCCATGCCGCCCCTCTTGGTCCCGAGATGAGAGTGATAGTCCACGCCGAAAAACAGATCCAGCGTGCAGCTCTGTTTCGATGCAACTCCAAATATTCCACCCATGTATTGTTTTCCTCGCTTTTTTGTGTTTGCGGATTCATAAAGAACAGTTCACTGGCATCATACCATATATTAGTATTATAGGACAATACAGTTTACATATTATTTATACTTATTAATATTTATAGGAAAACGAAAGAGTGGCGGAGCACGGCAACCCGCGGGGGGTCTGTATTCTGTCCGCGGCAGGCTGTTTCACGTCAGCCGTTGACGCCGCCGCGGCAGGGAGGCAGACAGCGGAGAAGCTTGAAGCCCTCGCCGCACAGCTGTATGGCCCCGCAGTCCGCAGGTACGAACACATACTCGCCCTGGCGCAGCGGCATATCCCACCCGTCGTCCAGGAGGAGTCTGCCGCCGCCGCTCACACAGATCAGCAAATAAAACGTCCCGTTGCAGGCCATCATAGCCCTGCCGTCCACCTGCCACTCTTCCATGGAAAAGGCTGTGGTATCCCCGTAAGTGACCAGCGGCGTCACAACGGCCCCGCCGGACTGGAGTGGACGGTGTGGGGAGAGACGGCAGGCGGGCTCCCCGTCTCCATAGTGGAAGCAGTCGAACATGCGCTCAAATCCCAGCCCCTGATGGCACAGGAAATCAGGAATGGCCTCGCCCGACGCGGTGGTGCGCTCGGTGCGGATGGTGTAGTCCGTGGGTTCCTGTATTTCAATGATAAAACATCCGGCGCCGATGGCGTGGGGCACGCCTCCGCGCAATAGGTATACCTGGCCGGGGTGGACCGGTATCTTTTCCAGGCAGTCCAGCATCCCCTGGACGTCCTGGCGGTCGAACAGCTCCTTCCACCTTTTTGCGGTCACGCCGGGGAGGAAGCCCGCGTAGATGCAGGGAGGATTTCCGTTTATCTCACGGCCTCCCAGTATGTACCATGCCTCCGTTTTGCCGTAATCGGACCGGAACAGCCGCCGCGCGGCCTCTTTATCGGGGTGAACCTGGATGCTGAGCCGTTCGCAGGCGTCCAGCGCCTTCACGAGCAGGCCCATCTCCGCTCCGAAGCGGGCCGTGTGGGCAGTTCCCAGCATTTTTTCCGGATTTTCGGAGATCAGGTCCCGGAGCAGTGCTCCGTCCTCCGTACGGCTTAAGCCCTCATCGTCGATGGGGGCCTTTCCCTTGTTGACGGCGAGGACAGCGGAGGCGATCCACTCCTCCGGCCGGCCGCAGTCCGCGCAGACGGCGGCGCTGCGCCAAAGATCAATCATTTTTCCGCCGCGGTAGGTGCGGCGCACACGGTTTTCTTTAAATTTAATGGGTTTCATTGCTGCGCATCCTTTCTGATTATGGAGGCAGCAAGACACTGGTTCTCTGTTGGTTTAAATTATAAGATCAGAAGCTTTGACTGTCAATGCAGAGGAATCCGGTTATTTAGACAAAGTATGATCACGAGACTTGTGAAGAATTGACAAAAATAAAGATTGTGATCAGCAGGGTATTGTATTTTTAAATAAAATGTGATATTATCAGCAATGTGTTCATGAATATGTTCAACGATATGTTTAACGGTATGTTCAACAACAATATCATAAGCAGCAGGCACTGGCTCTCTGTTGGAGATTAGCACGCTGTGAAAAGGTTGAGAGGAAGGACGTTGGTGAGTAAAATGAATTCAAGAGAACGTGTTACCGCTGTGGTGGAAGGGAGAGAGGCGGACAGGACGCCGGTGGCGTTTTGGTGCCATTTCCATGAACAGGACCGCTTCGGCGAGGCGGCGGTGAAGGCCCACATGGATTTTTTCAGGGAATCCGGCACGGATATCTGCAAGGTGATGAACGAGAACACCCTGCCGTGCACGTATAAAATCGATACGGTGGGCGATTACGCGAAGGCCGCCCCCATCAATATGCGCTGCAAATACATGCAGGACCAGGTGGATACGGTCAAGCGGATCGCAGAGCTGGTAGACGGCCAGGCGGTGGTGCTGGCCACCATCCACGGAGTGATCGTATCCGCGCACCACATGTCCGGCAATCCCGGCGTGTACGTGGACAACCGCCAGAGGTTCCGCGCTTACCTGCAAGAAAATCCGGAGGCGCTAAAGGACGGCTTCAAGCGTATTTCCGAGGGCCTTGCGGAGCTGGCGGAGGCCTGTATAGAAGCCGGCGCGGACGGCATCTACTACGCGGCGCTGGGAGCGGAAAAGGATCTCTTCACGGCGGAGGAGTACGAGCGCTATGTGGAGCCCTACGAGAAGTTGGTGTTTGCGGCGGCTGATAAGGGCAGGAAATATAATACCCTGCACATCTGCAAGCACGGGCTGGATATCGCACGGTACGCCAGCTATCCCGTTTCAATGGTCAACTGGGCCATTCACGAGGACAATCCCACGCTGGAGGAGGGCTGCAGGATATTCCGGGACAAGGTGATCCTGGGAGGACTGGACGACCGGTCCGGAGTTTTGGTGGACGGCACTGCGGTGGAGATCGGAGCGGAGATCGGATCCCTGCTGACCCGGATGGAGGGCAGGCCGTTTGTGCTGGGAACGGACTGTACGCTGCCCACGGATTATTCCCGGGAGCGCCTGAAGCTGGCGGTTCAGGCCTGCGAGCATTATGCCCGGAGAGATTAGAACTGTTACATATTTGAAACAACGAAAAGGAGCAGACATATGGTGAAGAAAGTCAGTTTGAAGGAACAGATCAGAGAGGGGATATTTAAAGAGATCATCAAGGGGGAATTGACCGGGATTCTGAACGAGAAGGAACTGATTGAACGCTATGAGGTGAGCAAAACGTCGGTCAGGGAGGCTCTGATTGAGCTGTGCCAGCAGGACGTGCTGCGGGTGATTCCGCGGTGCGGCTACGAGGTGGTCACGGTCAGCGACAGGGATGTGCGGGACGCCACGGAGCTGAGAATGCTTTTAGAGCTGTCCTGCTTTGAGCGGGCGGTGGCCAATATGACGCCGGAGGACATCGCGCGTTTTAAAGACTGGGCATTTCAGTTAAAGCACACGCTGAGCATGGAGATATGGCAGTATTGGGACAGGAACTTAAGCTTTCACGTGCAGTTCAACGCGTTTGCAGGGAATCGGCTGATGAATGAAACCTTGTCCAAAACGCTGAATATCCTCTGGAGGGCCAACGCCCAGCAGTGGAAGCGCAAGCAGGCCACGCAGATGCAGCTGGAAGGCCAGCATCCCCACCAGGTCATGATGCTTCTTCTGGAGGAGGGGAAGGTTGCGGAGGCAAAGAAGGTTCTGGAGGACGATATCCGCAAGATTCCAAAAGTTATGTCCGAATTTTAAGCAGATAAGGTTTGCGGCAACGAAACGGTAAATTCAATATCCGCAGGCAGCTGTCAAAGTACAGGGCGCGAAGCCCAATACGGCGCCTTTGCGGGAATCAAACAGGAGGGTTATTCATTATGAGGAAATGGACACGCATCACATCGGCGGCGCTGGTTGGCGTCATGACCGCTTTGTTATTAAACGGCTGCATGCCCGTGGAAAAAGATGCGGGCGGCAGCGCCCAGGGAAGCACTGATACGGTGGAGGCCTCCGGGGAGCAGATTACCCTGCGCATGTGCTGGTGGGGAAATGATTCCCGGCACAAGGCCACCCTGGCCGCCATTGAGGAGTACCAGAAGAGAAATCCCAATGTCCGGATTGACGCGGAGTACGGCGGCAAGGAGGGCTACCGGCAGAAATATGCCACGCAGCTGGCCGGAGGCATGGCGCCGGACATCGTGACGGTGGACACCCCTTGGGTGGCGGAGTTCTATAAGGAAGGCGATTTCTTTGTGGACCTGTACCAGTACAAGGAGCTGGTGGATTTAGACCAGTTTGATCCTCAGTTCCTCACAGACTACATGGAAATGGAGGGAAAGCTGACCGGCCTTCCGGCGGGCGTCAACTCCATGACCTTCACGGTGGACGACAGGATCGCGGAGGAATTCGGCGTGGAGCTGGAAGGGCCCTGGTCCTGGGAGAAGCTTCACGACGTGGGCATGAAGGTCAACGCGGCCAACCCGGAACAGTATTTTGTGGTGATCGACAGCATGTTTATGGTAACCCACGTGTTCAAGCCGTATTTGAGCCAGCTTGCCAACGACACCATTATCCGGGACGATTACACGCCCGCCTTTACAGAGGAGCAGCTCACCCAGGTATTGGCCTACATCCGAAGCCTCTATGAGGACAAGGTGGTGGAGCCCTGCCAGGATGCGGACCTGTTTTTGCAGGCTCCGTCCACCAACCCCAAGTGGCTTTCCGGCGACTTCAAGGCCAGCGCCTGCTGGCTGACCAGCATGTCCTCCGACCAGGCGTACCCGGATCATATCAAGTCCATCGAGTACCCCCAGGTGGAGGGCACGAAGAACACCGGTATTCTGGTGCGTCCCGTGCAGATTTACTCCGTCCCCAAGAGCAGCAAGCATGTTGAGGAGGCGGTCAAGTTCCTGGATTTCCTGTTAAACGATCCGGAGGCGGCCAGGCTGCAGGGCTACGACAGAAGCTATCCTGCCAGCCGCGCAGCTCTGGAGGCCACCAGTGATCTGGGGCTGGGAATCGAAGCCTTTGACCAGGCCTACGAGTACGACAAGGCCCACGCCGGACTTCCGGAGAACGCCCCCAGCTCCAACTCGGAACTGGAGCAGGCGCTGCGCACCATGGTGGAGAACGTGGCCTACGGCAAGGACACCACAGAAAATATTGCAAAAGAGGGCTATGCCAACGTACTGGAGATATTGGGACGTATGACCCGGTAAACATCGTCCGTGTGAATGAGATAAAGGAGAATTTAAATGCGTATTCCTTATGAAGCGGTAGTAAATCAATTGAAAACTGTTCTGAAGGCCCATGGCTGCAGCGGTGAGAAAGCGCAGCTGGTGGCAGAAATCATGGCGGAAAATTCCCTGGTGGGCGTGTACACCCACGGAATTAACCGGTTTAAGCGGCTGATCGCCAACATCGACTCGGGTGTGGTCAACGTGGAGGCGGAGGCGGCCAGGGTGGCCGGCCTGGGCGGCTACGAGGTCTACGAGGGCAACATGGGCCTTGGAATCTGGAACGCGGTGCTCTGCACCAGGCGGGTGATCGAGCTGGCGAAGCTGCACGGCGTGGGCTGCGTGGCCCTGCGCAACACCAACCACTGGCTGCGCGGCGGCACGTACACCGGCATGATCGCCGACGCCGGCATGGCGGGCATCGTGTTCACCAACACCAAGAACAATACGGTGGCCTGGGGAACCATGTCGGGCTGCATCGGCAACAATCCCGTGGGTATGGCGGTGCCGGGCCCGGAGGGGATGCCCAATGTGGCGGTGGACATGGCGATGTCCCAGTTCGCCTGGGGAAAGCTGGAGCTGGCTAAGCTGGAGGGCCGCCAGCTCCCCATGGAAGGCGGCTTTGACCTGGAGGGAAATCCCACCAGGGACCCGGAGAAAATCATGGAGAGCAAGCGCATCATGCCCACGGGCATGTGGAAAGGCTCGTCCCTGTCCATCCTGCTGGATCTGGTGGCCGCCGGAGCCAGCGGCGGAAAAACGGTGCATCAGCTTTCCGCGCTGGGGGACGAGCAGGCGTTGAGCCAGGTGTTTTTAGCCATCAACTACCGCGCCTTAAACGATCCTGAGGCGGCGGAGCTGGCGGTGAAGGATACCCTGGACAATCTCCTGGCCCAGGAGCCTGGAAGCGGCGGCTCTGAGGTCCGTTACCCGGGGCAGTCGTCCGGTTCGACCCGGGCAAAGAACCTGGAGGACGGAATCCCGGTGGACGAGCGGGTGTGGGCGGAGATACTGGCCCTGTAGTCTGCGGTCCGCGGTTTTGAGGAGGTAATCAACATGAAAAAATATACGATGAAGGACTGCAGAGGATTGCTCTATATCATGCCCTGGCTGCTGGGGTTCCTGCTGCTGCAGCTGTACCCCTTTGTGTCATCCCTGGTTTACTCATTTACCGATTACTCCATGATGAAAACGCCCAACTGGGTGGGGCTGGACAATTATATCAGGCTGTTCACCACGGACACGGAATTTAAAAAATCCATGGCGGTGACAGGATTGTACGCGCTGATCAGCGTACCTG
The DNA here is from genome assembly GCA_018380885.1 of Enterocloster asparagiformis. Lineage (GTDB taxonomy): Bacteria > Bacillota > Clostridia > Lachnospirales > Lachnospiraceae > Enterocloster. The sequence goes on along the minus strand of JAGZSY010000010.1, from coordinate 76,711 downwards.
CGAAGCTGGCTTTTGCGCTGTTGGTGGCCATGGTTCTGAACGCGAAAATCCGCGGCATCAATTTTTACCGCACCATCTACTACCTCCCCTCCATTTTGGGAGGGAGCGTGGCTGTGTCCGCCCTGTGGAAGATCATGTTCATGAAAAACGGAATCGTAAACTCCATGATCCATGTGCTGGGCCTGGGCCCGGTGGACTGGGTGGGGCCGAAGATGGCGCTGTTTACAATCAGCCTGCTCCAGGTCTGGCAGTTCGGCTCCTCCATGGTGCTGTTTCTGGCCGCGCTGAAGAACATACCGGGCGAGCTTCTGGAAGCGGCGGCCATCGACGGGGCGGGAAAAATCCGCATTTTCTTCAAGGTGACGCTGCCCATGATCTCCCCCATTATCTTTTTCAACCTGATCATGCAGAGCATCAACGCCCTGCAGAATTTTACCTCGGCCTTTGTGGTCACCAACGGCGGTCCTATGAAAAGTACATATGTGATGGGAATGAAATTGTACACGGACGCCTTCAACTACTTTCAAATGGGCTATGCCAGCGCCCAGAGCTGGGTGTTGTTTGCAGTGATTCTCGTGCTGACCGCGCTGATTTTCAAGTCCTCTGACGCGTGGGTATATTACGAAGATGGAGGGGATTTCTGATGGATATGGAGTTGAGAGCAAGGCGCAGGGCGCTGCGCAAAAATGTGGGAACCCACATATTTCTGATCCTGTTTGGGCTGTTTATGGTATTTCCCCTGATTTGGATGGTATTCGGAACGTTTAAAACCAACAAGGAGATGTTCAGCTCCGCCAGACTTCTCCCGGAACACTTCACGCTCCAGTATTTTATCGAGGGGTGGAGGGCGCAGGGGCAGTACACCTACGGAACATTTCTCAAAAACACTGTGATTCTGGTGATCCCCGTGGTGATCTTTACCGTTGTCTCCTGCGCCCTGGTGGCCTACGGATTTTCGCGGTTCAAATTTCCCATGAAAAAGCTGCTGTTTGCGCTCATGATCTCCACCATGATGCTTCCCAACACGGTGATTATCATTCCGCGCTACATCATTTTCCGGGAGCTGGACTGGCTGAACACCTACATGCCGTTTTATATGCCGGCGCTCCTGGCCTGCTATCCGTTCTATATTTTTATGCTGGTGCAGTTCCTGCGGGGGATTCCAAAGGAACTGGACGAGGCGGCGTACATTGACGGCTGCAATTCATTTACCGTATTTTGCCAAATTTTGCTGCCCATATTGAAGCCGGCGTTGTTCTCGGCCGGGCTTCTTCAGCTGATGAGTACCTGGAATGATTTCTTCAACTCTTTGATCTATATCAACTCTATTGGGAAATACACCCTCAGCCTGGCGCTGCGCATGACCATCGACGCGGGGGCTCAGATCGGCTGGGCCAGCATTCTGGCTATGGCGCTGGTAGCAATGGCTCCGCTGGTGGTATTATTCTTTTCCGCTCAGAAATATTTTGTGGAAGGAATCGCCACTTCCGGCATAAAGGGGTGATGAGACGATGAAGGCCCAGCTGGAACGTTTTATGGAACGGCTTCCCAGGTCCTGTGACGCGGCGGTTATTGTGGGAGGCGCCAACCGCAGATATCTGACGGGCTTTTCCTCCTCCGCGGGTACGCTGTTTATCACCAGGGAAGCGGCCTACTGCATTGTGGACGGCCGTTATATCGAGGCCGCGGAGCAGACGGTGAGGGGCTGCAGCATCTTGCTGGAGGAGGATTTGGACCAGCAGCTGAGGGATCTGGTGGAGCGCCACGGCGTGAAAACGGTGGGCATTGAGGCGGATACGCTCAGCCTCTCCCGGGCGCTGCGCTGGCAGCGGACGCTTCTGCCGGCCCGCCTGCTCCTGGATTCCGGCGTGGACAGCTGCCTGAAGGCCCTGCGCGCGGTCAAGAGCGAGGAGGAGTTAAAGGCGATCTGCCAGGCTCAGTCCATCGCGGACGAGGCGTTTTACAATATGCTGAACTACGTGCATCCCGGCGCAAAGGAGCTGGACCTGGCGATCGTGCTGGGGGAGTACGCGGCTCTCCACGGCTGCGAGAAACGCTCCTTTGGCATGATATTTACCTCCGGTGTCAAGACCAGCCTGCCCCACGGCGCGCCCCCGGACCGCTGCCTTGAGAAGGGGGATCTGGTGATGGTGGACATGGGGTGCATGGTGAACGGCTACAGCTCCGATATGACGCGGACCTTCGCGGTGGGGGAGGCGGGAAGCAGGCAGCGGGAGATATACAAGATCGTGCAGGAGGCCCAGGAGCGGGCGGTCGCCTGCATCCGACCGGGCGCGCTCTGCAGAGAGGTGGACAGGGCGGCCAGGGATCACATTGCAGAGGCGGGTTACGGCGGCTATTTTGGACACAATCTGGGCCACAGCATCGGTCTGGAGGTTCACGAGGACCCGCGTTTCTCACCGCAGTGCGAAACGCCGTTGACAGCGGGAAATGTGATCAGCGTGGAGCCGGGAATCTACCTGCCGGGGCGGTTCGGCGTGCGCATCGAGGATTTGGCCGTCGTCACCACGAAAGGCTGCGAGCTGATATCCGGGGTTCCCCGGGACTTAATGATCGTTTAGGAGGAAGATATGACACCCAGACAGTGGAGCGAACTGCACCGCAGTGAAATGATACAGGATATAGCGGCCCTGGTGGCGTGTCCCAGCGTATCGGAAGCGGGGGGCGCAAGCGGCCCGTACGGCCCGGGGGTCGCCAAAGCACTGGAAACCGCCGCGGACATTGCCGGGCGCTGCGGTTTCGCCGTCCGGCCCAGCGGACACGTGCTGCGGGTTATCTGTAAGGCACCGGATATGCCAGACGGCAGCGAGATCGGTATCTGGGCGCATCTGGACGTGGTCCCGCCGGGGCCGGGCTGGACCAGGGATCCCTGGAAGATGGAAGAGCACCGGGGATATCTGGTGGGCCGCGGGGTGAAGGACAACAAGGGCCCGGCAATGGCAGCCCTATATGCCATGCGGTGGCTTAAGGAGGAACAGGTACCGTTTCCCCAAGGCCTGTCCCTGTATCTGGGAGCCAGCGAGGAAAACGGCATGGGAGATTTACCTGCGTACCTTCAGGAGGGAGGAAGCCTTCCCGACTACTCCATCGTGGCGGACGGCCGGTGGCCGGTGGCATTCGCCGAGAAGGGACAGCTTTTGGCGGAGTTCACGGCCAGGCTTCACGACTGGGCGCCGGTCATGCGCCTGGAAGCGGGGAGCGCCGACAACGCCGTTTGCGGCCAGGCCCGGGTCTGGCTGACAGAGCGCCCCGATGTTTGCGCGGAGAACATCCGACTGCTGGAGGAAGAGGAGGGCGTATACGTCCTGGAGGCCCGGGGGATTTCGCGCCACGCCGCGTTTCCAGAGGGCTCCCTCAACGCGCTGGGGCTTTTGACCAAGACCCTGTCGGAGCTTACGCAGCTTCCGCCTGGGCTGCGGGAACGCCTGGAGGCGGTGGCTTTTGTGGCTTCCGGCTGCGACGGCTCCGCCCTTGGGCTCAGGTGCGGTGACGCGGACTCCGGGCCTCTCACCTGCGCGGTCACAGGAGGAGATTTATCCCCCGGCGGAGACCTCCGGTTCCGGGCCAATATACGCTATCCCATCACCTGCTCTGAGGCTGAACTGGAGGAACGCCTGCGGTCCTCTTGCCGGGAGCTGGGGTTTTCCGTCCGGATTTTAAAATCGTCTCCGCCTGCCGGAATCTGTAAATCCCATCCCCTGGTGACGGCGCTGACTGCCGCTTATTCAGAGATAATGGGCCGGACATCGCCCCCCTTTGTGCTGGCGGGGGGGACCTACGCCGGCCGTCTCCCCCAGGCAGTATCCTTCGGAATGGGAGGCTGGCCGGAGCCGGAGCTGGAGCGGGCTGCGGGCCCGGGAAAGGGCGGCGCCCACGCCCCCAACGAGGCGGTGCTGATCAGCAATCTGCTCCGCGGGAGCGAGATTTACATGGAGGCGCTTAAACGCCTGGGGACCACCAGGTTATAGGGAAAGCAAAAGACATCCTGCTGTTGCGAGACGGCGGCGGTGTCTTTTTTGCTTTTGAGCGGGCGGCAAATCCATTGTCATAAAACCAAGCCTGTCTCATATACTGAGGTAAAAGGAGTGAGGCGGGATGAACAGGAAGGAAGAGATTCTGAAATTGTTTCCAAAGGAATTGCGCGCTCTGTTGGGACAGGTTCCCGCGGAGTTTGAGGATATACAGGAGATTCGCCTGCGGGCGGGGCAGCCGGTGATCATGGTCTGCAAGAACCGGGAGTACATGGTGGGACAGGCCGGGGAGCTTATGGAACCGACAGGGGGAGGGGATCCATTTTGCCCAGAGACGGCCTCTGGCTATGGACAGCCCTACCTGGCCACCAGGGAGGAGCTGCGGGACGCGGTGGATTACATGAGCAGCTATTCCCTCTACGCCGCGGAGGAGGAGCTGCGCCAGGGCTTTATCACCGTCCAGGGCGGACACCGGATCGGGGTGGCGGGCAGGACGGTGGCGGACCGGCAGGGCGTCCGGATGATGAAATTTATCTCCTTTGTCAATGTGCGTGTGGCCCACCAGGTCAAGGGGTGCGCGGACAAAGTTATGGAATATCTGTACGCGCGGGAGCCGGAACAGCGGGAGCCGCGTTTCTGCAACACGCTGATCATCTCGCCTCCGCGCTGCGGGAAAACCACGCTGCTGCGGGATGTGATCCGGCAGATTTCCGCCGGGAACGCCTTTGCGCCGGGAATGACTGTGGGGGTGGTGGATGAGCGGTCAGAGCTGGGAGCCTGCTACCAGGGGGTACCCCAGAACGATCTGGGCCCCCGCACGGATGTGCTGGACTGCTGTCCCAAGGACCAGGGCATGATGATGCTGGTGCGCAGCATGGCGCCCCAGGTGGTGGCGGTGGACGAGATCGGCAGCGCCGGGGATGTGGAGGCCATCGATTACATACGAAGCTGCGGCTGCGCCCTGGCGGCCACGGTCCACGGCGCCTCCCTGGAGGACGTCTACAGCAAACCTGCGCTGGGCAGGCTGGTGGCGGAGGGGGCGTTCGACCGCTATATTCTGCTGGAGGCGGCCCCGGAAAACGGGCGGCGTCCGCGCATACTGGACCGGGACGGCCGGGAATTGACACAGGTATGGGACGGGCCGGAACCCCAAATCCGGTATAAACCGTCAGTGCGGCCCCACCCCGGGGCCAAAGTCCCGCCCCGTCCAGGGGCCGCGGCGGTGGGACAGGCGTGGGAAAGGCCGGGTGATTCCATATGTGGCTGAAATATATGGGGGCGGCCCTGATTCTGCTCTCAGCCCCTGGCCTGGGAATGTACCTGGCCGGGCAGTGGAAAGAGCGGCTTCGGCAGCTGGAAAAGCTGCGGCAGATGATCTATTTCCTCAAAGGCGAGATCACCTACAGCCACGCGCCACTGGCCGAGGCCCTGGAGCGGGTGGGCAGGCGCAGCGGGGGTCCACTGGGGGATATGTTCATCAGGGCCGCAAAGCGCATCTGCACCCAGGAGGGCGAGAGCCTGCAGGAAATATGGAGCCACGAGACGGACGCCATGGCCCGGGACACGGTCAATCTGCCCCTGACAAAAGGGGACCTGGAACAGCTTTCCTCTCTGGGGGAGCACCTGGGCTATCTGGATGTGGATATGCAGGAGCGCACGCTGCTGCTGTACCTGGAGCAACTGGACCTGTCCATCGAATATCTGCAGGCGCACCGGCAGGAAAAATGCCGTCTGTACACCAGCCTTGGCGTCATGGGCGGTATTTTTCTCGTCATTGTCATGTGCTGAGGAAATGTTAGGAGGAATTGGAGGCAGTCATGGGGGTAAACCTGATATTTAAAATTGCGGCAGTGGGGATTCTGGTTTCCGTCATCTGCCAGGTGTTAAAGCACAGCGGCAGGGAGGAGCAGGCGTTTTTGACCAGCCTGGCCGGTCTGGTGCTGGTGCTTTTCTGGATGGTACCGTACATATATGAACTGTTTGAGACCATTAAGAACTTGTTTGCGCTCTAGCGGCCCAAGGCGTCTGCTTCTTTTGTTTTATACGCAGCTCTTGCTCCGTGGGGCTGCGCTGGATTCAAGCGGCGATACCGCCGCCGCGGCTTTTTCGGCCATATGCCGATGAAACAATACACTGCGTTTTATAAATGAAAGAACAGACCTTGTGGACTGCTGCCGGGAAGGAGTGGAGAAATATGACGGTTATAGCCATTGGAGCGGCCGGCATCGCCGCGGTGCTGATGGCGGTGCAGCTCAAAGGCATGAAGGGCGAGTACGCCACCTATCTGATCATCGCGGCGGGCTTTTTTATCTTTTTTTACGGAATTTCCAAGCTGGAGTCCATTATGGACACGGTGGAGCGGATACAGGGCTATATCAAGGTGAACAAGGTCTATCTGGCCACGCTGGTCAAAATGATCGGCATCACCTATGTGGCGGAGTTTGCCTCCGGGATCTGCAAGGACGCGGGCTTCGGTTCACTGGGCACGCAGATCGAGATATTCGGCAAGCTGTCCATACTGGCGATCAGCACGCCGATTCTGCTGGCGCTGATGGAAACACTGGAGGTATTTCTCACATGACCGGGCGCGGTGCGAAACGACGGAGATACTATATCTGGTCCATCCCGGCCCTGGCTCTGGCGCTGCTTCTGGGCGGCTGCTTTTTCACCGCTTACGGGGAGGAAAATGAGCCCACGGCCCAGGAGCGGGACGCGCAGCAGCGGATGGAGATGGAGGCGCAGGTGGACGGCACTGTGGGGCAGCTGGATATCGGGGAGGACCTGGACCGAATCCAGGAATTTCTGGACACCCGGCTGGCGCCGGGGAGCGGGTTCTCCTTCACCTCCATGATGAAATCACTGTTGGCCGGAGACCTGAAAGCTGTTTTGGGACAGGCCGGCATGGGGCTGAAAAGCAGCCTGGTCAGCGAGGTGCACTCCGCGGGGACGCTGTTGGCTCAGGTGGTGGTCATCGGGATGGTGGGGGCGGTGTTCACCAATTTTTCCTCCGTATTCAAAGGTGGGCATATCTCCGACACGGGATTTTTCGTCACCTACTTGCTGCTGTTCACCTGTCTGGCGGCCAGCTTTTTCGCCAGCATCGAGATCGCCTCGGACGTGCTCAGGCAGGTGCTGGATTTTGTGAAGCTGTTGATGCCGGCCTACTTTTTAACCGTGGCCTTCTCTGGGGGCAGCGTCTCAGCGGTGGCGCTGTACGAGGCCATGACGGCTGCCGTGACCCTGGTCCAGTGGCTGTGCTGCAACCTGCTGCTCCCGGTGGTGCGCATCTACGTGCTGCTGGTTTTGGCAGGCCATGTGGCCAAGGAGGAGATGCTCACCAAGCTGACGGAGCTGTTGGAACAGGGAGTGGGGTGGACCCTGAAAACCCTGATGGGCCTGGTGCTGGGACTTCAGGTGATCCAGGGGATGGTGGTGCCTTATGCGGACAGCGCGGGACAGGCCGGCGTGCGCAAGGTCATAGAAATCATTCCGGGACTGGGCCAGGGCGCGGGCGCGGTGGCCCAGATGGTGCTGGGCTCCGGCGTGCTGATCAAGAACAGTCTGGGAGCGGCCGCCGTGGTGGTGCTTCTGATCATGACCCTGGTGCCAGTGGCCAAGCTGGCGGTGCTGATGCTGTTCTATCAGCTGGCGGCCGCGGTGATGCAGCCGGTGTGCGATAAGCGGGTGGTATCCTGCGTCAGCGGGGTATCCTGCGGCCACAAGCTGCTGCTGAAGATCGTGGTTTCCTCCCTGCTGCTGTTCACCATCGCCATTGCGATCACCTGCGCGGCCACCAACGTCAACTATTACACGGTCTGAGGCCGGGAAAGGGGAAAGGCATGACAGCGGTCTATGAGTGGGTGCGCAATATCACCTATTACATGATTTTTATCACCGTGGTGGGAAATCTTTTGGCGGACTCAAAATATGAGAAATACCTGCGGTTCTTTGCCGGAATGATCCTGATTCTGCTGGTGCTAAAGCCCCTGACCGGCAGCCTGCGGCTGGACGAGCGGATCGCGTACCTGTTTGAGTCTATATCATTTCAGAAGGAAGCCGACGATTTCAAAGAAAAGCTGTGGGGCATGGAGGACCAGCGTCTGGAACGGGTTATGAGCACCTATGAGGAAGCGGTGGCCATGGATATAAGAGGGATGGCCGACACCGCGGGTTTTGCGGTCCGGGCTGTGAAGGTGACCATTGAGACGGACCGCAGCAACCCGCTGTACGGCCATGTGACGGACCTGTACATGAAGCTGGCGCCCCAGAAGGGGGAAAACGCAGCCGGCGCGCCCAGGCCCCCCTCCGCGCCTGAGGACGGCGGCGACAGCGGTTTTGGCGGCCCGGTGGACGTTCAGATTGAGCAGCAGCAAATCCAAGTCGAGCCGGTCCGCATCGGGGATGAGGGCGCCGGTGCAGAAAACGCCGGGAGCGCGGCTGACCCGGGCGCGGCGGAAGGGAATGAAACCGCCGTCTCCCCGCCGTCTCCCCTCTCCGGCGAGGAGGCCGCGGCCGTCGCGGTGGAGCAGAGCCAGATACTGGCGCGGACGTTTCCGGCGAATCTGGAGGAGCGGACAAAGATCAATGCATTTATTCGAAAGGTGGCGGGATATTATGGACTTGAGACAGCACATGTCCAGGTGGAATGGGAAAATGACTAAGGAGAAATGGCTGTTTCTGCTGTTTATCGGGGGGGTGTTGATGATTCTCGCCTTTCCGTCCGGCAGGGAGGGGAACGGCGGTCTGGCCGTTTTTTCAAAGCAGAAGGGGGGCGGGACGGAGGTTTCAAATATCAAGGGAGCGGACGACGGGTCGGCCCTCTCTGGACAGATTCCTTCGGCCTCCCTGTCGGCGCAGAACAGCGCCAAAGGCTCCGGGAGCGGGGGAGGGGGAAACGGCGGCTCCGGCGGAAGCGGGGCGGTCCCGGGTTCTGCCGGCACAGGGGGAAACGATTCGGAGACCGGAGGCGGGGCCGCCGGTGAGGCGGATGTTTCCGGGGACGCCGCCTACGCATCGGCAAAAGCGGCCGGAGAGTCGGATTATGAGGCCCAGATGGAGGCCAGGGTAAAGGAGATTCTGCGCCATGTGGACGGAGTGGGACAGGTGGATGTGATGATCGTGCTGAAATCCTCGGAGGAGAAGGTGCTGCGGGTGGACCGGAACACCAGCGTGAGCGACACCGAGGAGCAGGACTCCCAGGGCGGAACCAGGAGTTCCAAGAGCAACCAGACCCAGGAGAGCACCGTGCTCTCGGGAGGCGGATCGGGCCAGGGCAGCGCCCCGTTTGTGGAGAAAGAGCTGCGGCCGGAGATTTCCGGAATCGTCATCAGCGCCGCGGGAGGGGGAAGTCCAACGGTAAAAGCCGAAATTTCTGCGGCGATGGAAGCATTATTTGGCCTTCCCCCACATAAAATAAAAGTATTAAAGCGGGTGGAATAAAAGGAGCGTTGAATATGAAGAAGATGAAGCAAGTCAAAGAGCATATGAAAGACATCAACATGAAGCGCCTGTTCCGGCGGAATCAGATCATTATCACCACGCTGGCCGTGATGATCGCGGCGGCCGGTTATCTGAACTACGCGGGAAAAAAGGAACTGGCGGACAGCAACCAGGTCTATGAAGCCGGCGCTATGGATATCTCGGACGAGGATATCCTGGCGGAGAACCAGGCGGTGCTAAACAGCCAGAACGGCGGACAGTTGATGGAGATTCCCAGCCTGGACGATCCCGACGACGGCAGCGGACAGGTGGCTCAGAACGGGGCGGACGGACAGCTGGCGGCCCAGGATGCGGCCGGCGGCGAACAGCTGGCCCAGGGCGGAGCGGACGGACAGACCACGGCCCCGGAAGGTGCCGGAGGACAGCAGACGGCGGACGCCGATGCCCAGACCGGTTTGGAGAATCCTGGGGAGGCGGTGCTCACCAGCGGGATGAGCGTGTCGGACTACATAGCCAACGTGCAGTTGAACCGTGAGCAGATTCGGGCCAAGAACAAGGAGACCCTGATGAGCCTGATCAACAGCACCACCATCGACGACGCCGCAAAACAGCAGGCCATCCAGGACATGATCGACCTGACCGAAGTATCGGAGAAGGAAAACGCGGCCGAGACCCTGCTCATGGCCAAGGGCTTTTCCGACCCGGTGGTCAGCATCACCAAAGACAAGGTGGATGTGGTGATCAATGCGGCCAATATCACGGATCCCCAGCGCGCCCAGATTGAGGACATCGTCAAGCGCAAGGCGGAGGTTGCCGCGGATCAGATTATCATCACCCTGCTGAATCTGGCCGAATAATACGGAAGAAATATAGGAAAACTCTGGTCTACACGCCTGCGCGCAGGGGTGGACCAGAGTTTTTTGATATCAAAGACCATGAGGGCAGGCAGACGGCCCGGTTCCGGGAAAATGCCGGCTTTTAAAACTGAGCGTTTGCTCATTTTGTTGACATTACCGCCGGTTTCCGATAAAATGGAGGGATGAAAGGCGGGGAACGATATGCGCACGTGCGGCAGGGAGACGAGGACGCCCAAACAGGCGCGGAGCAGGCAGACGGCCCAACGGATTCTGGACACGGCCAGGCTGCTGTTCTGCGAAAAAGGGTATTACAACACGACGACCAATGAGATCGCCAGGACGGCGGGAATCTCAATCGGCAGCCTGTATTCTTATTTTTCGGATAAGGAAACCATACTGGCTCTGCTGCTGGAACAGCACAATCAGCAGTTCGACGCGGTGTTCGCCGATCTGGAAACAGAGCTGAACCGCCGCGCTTGCCGGGAGGATCTGCATGAGCGGCTTAGCTGTCTGGTAGCGCGGCTGGCGCAGCAGCGCCAGTCGGACGCGCCCTTTGACCGCCTGCTAAAGCAGCTATGCTACGCCAGGCCGGAGGTCGCCGCGGTGGTGCACAGGCAGGCCGCCAGGGTGCAAAATATGGTGGAGTCTCTCCTGCTTCAGAATGAGGAGAGTGTCAAAGCGGAGACGCTCAGGCCCGGGATTGCGGTGATCGTGGATTTTATCAATGTCCTTGCGGACCGGATCGCGTTCGGGGAGAGCGGCGGCCTTGAGGAAGGCGTTTTGACGGTGGGGGTGGACATGCTTTGCGCGGCCTGCGGCCGCCTGGAGGCGGACGGGCCGGAAAATTAAGGCGGACGGCAAAGGCCCTGCCGTCCGGCAGCGCGCGGTCAGGCGGCGGAGGAAGGACGCGGGCGGAGGCGATAAATCAGAATTAAGCCTATGCAAAATCACGGATATTTGTTATAATAAAACCAATTAGGGCCATATTCCGGCGGCTTTTCGCCGGAGCCGCGGTCTTTCGCGCGGCGGGGCGCATTATATCAGACAGGAGGTATTTGTTGTGGCAGAAGCGGAGAATCGCAGTACCCATAAAGTATATGAGAAAGACAAGATCGGAGAGGTCCAGATAGCGGACGAGGTGGTGGCCATCATCGCCGGGCTGGCGGCCACGGAGGTGGAAGGCGTTGCGTCCATGGCGGGCAATATCACCAACGAGCTGGTGGGCAAGCTGGGCATGAAGAATCTGAGCAAGGGCGTGAAGGTGGAGGTGACGGAGGAGCACGTTTCCGTGGACCTGTCCCTGTACATCCGGTTTGGATACAACATTCCCGAGGTCAGCGAGAAGGTGCAGGATAAGGTGCGCACGGCGATTGAGAATATGACCGGGCTCACTGTGCTGGACGTGAACATCAAGATTGCCGGAGTCAGCATGGATGAAAACCGGTAAATATATGGCCGCAACGGCTTGAAACCAGACTCCCCGGACATGGGCGCCGGGGAGTTTTATACATTTTTAATTGTTTTTATGCATTGAATTTGATATAATAAATCCAAACACCCGGCCCGGGCGAGACCGCCTTTGCCGGGTATCCACTATGGACTGAAGAAAGGAAACCAACGAGATGACCAGAAGAGAACTGCGGGAGCACTGCTTTAAGATGCTGTTTTCCGCTGACTTCTACCCTTCGGCGGAGGAAGTGAAGGAGCAGCTGGGGCAGTATTTCAACGCGCCCGAGGAGGAGGATGTGGACCCCAAGGGGGATGTGACGATCCTGCATAAGGTAGAGATAAAGGAGGAGGACAGACGCTATCTGGAGAAGCGCGTGGCCGATATGATGGACAAGATTCCGGAGATCGACGAGCGCATCAATGAAGTGGCCGCCGGCTGGCGGACAAAGCGCATGGGCAAGGTGGAGCTGACGATCCTGCGCCTGGCGTTGTTTGAGATGAAGCACGACGATGCCATCCCGGAGAAGGTGGCCATCAACGAGGCTGTGGAGCTGGCGAAGAAGTTCGGCGGCGACGAATCCCCGTCTTTTGTCAACGGCATACTGGCAAAATTCGCCGGAAAGGAAGGCCGCAAGGGCGCAGCGGCGGGGGCGGTTAAGGAAGCGGCGGCTAAGCCGGCTGAAGCGAAGATAGCGGCGAAACCGGAGTCAGCGAAGCCGGCTGAAGCGAAGATGGCGGCGAAATCGGAGTCAGCGAAGCCGGTGGAAGAGGCGGCTAAGTCGGTGGAGGCAGCGGAGCAGGAAGCGGCTAAGCCGGTGGAGGCAGCCAAACCGGAGTCACCGAAGCCGGTGGAAGCGGCGGACCCGGAGGCTTCCAACCCGACAGAACAGCAAGCTATAACCGCAGCCGCACCGGAAGCGGACAAGCCTGGTTCCGAAGCTGCGACCGATCAGTCCCCGGCTGCCGCGTCCGCGGAGACCGCAGCGGCTGCCGAGGACGAAGCGCCGTCTGCCCAAACGTCCACGGCCTCATCCGCAGAACCGGAAAAGACCGAAGCGGCAGAAGCATAAGGCGGCGGAAACATGGGGAGTATTTATACTGTATCACAGGTGAATTCCTACATTAAAAATATGTTTACCCAGGACTTCGCCTTAAATAGAATCTCCGTCAAGGGAGAGGTTTCCAACTGCAAATACCACCCATCGGGCCATATATATTTCACATTGAAGGACGGCGGCTCCCAGATTGGAGCCGTGATGTTTGCCTCTCAGAGGAAAAATCTGGAATTTAAGATGGAGGAAGGCCAGCAGGTGGTGGCGCAGGGGACCGTGGACGTGTACGAGCGGGACGGCAAATACCAGCTCTACGCCAAGTCCATCACCCTGGACGGTACCGGCGATCTCTTCCGCAAATTTGAAAAGCTGAGAAACGAGCTGGAGGAGATGGGGATGTTCGACGGCTGCTACAAGCAGCCCATTCCCAAATACGCCAAGCGCGTGGGTGTGGTGACGGCCAGCACAGGGGCGGCTATCCGGGACATCATGAACATATCCGCCCGGCGCAACCCCTACGTACAGCTGATCCTGTATCCGGCCGTGGTCCAGGGGGCTGAGGCCAAGTACAGCATCGTGAAGGGCATACAGACCCTGGACCGCATGAACCTGGACGTGCTCATTGTGGGCAGAGGCGGCGGTTCCATCGAGGATTTGTGGGCCTTCAACGAGGAGATGGTGGCGAGAGCTATTTTCGAGTGCAGCACCCCGGTGATCTCGGCGGTGGGCCATGAGACGGATGTGACCATCGCGGACTATGTGGCGGACATGCGCGCGCCCACGCCCTCGGCCGCGGCGGAGCTGGCGGTATTTGACTACAGCCAGTTCGAGGCCCAGGCGGACCTGTACCGGCGGACCTTAAACCGGGGCATGGAGCGCAGGCTGGAGCGGGTGAGATACCGCTTAAACCAGGATGTGCTGCGCCTGAAAATGCACCATCCGGAGCGGCGGCTCAATGAGAAACGCCAGCGTCTTGCGGACCTGGAGGAGCGCATGGGGCGGATCATGGAGCGGCGGGTCACTGCCGGACGCCACCGCCTGGCGCTGCTGGCGGGACGCCTTCAGTCCCTGTCGCCGTTGGAGCAGATCAGCCGGGGCTACGGCTTTGTCACGGACGGCCGGGGAAAACGCCTGGAGTCCGTTTCGCAGGTAAAGCCCGGGGACCGGATTGAAGTGCGGGTCAGGGACGGAAGGGCCGTCGCCCGTGTGGAGGGGACGGAAACCTTAGATGACATGAAAGGCGGGGAGCTGACATGACGAAAAACGTGAAAAGCGCCGAAGGGCAGGAGACGGCCGGCAAGGAGCCGGGCATCGAGGAAACCTTTGAGTCGCTGGAAGAAATGGTTAAAAAACTGGAGGACGGCGAGAATACGCTGGAGGAATCCTTTGCCTGCTACGAGCAGGGGATGAAGCTGGTAAAGTCGCTGAACGCCCAGATAGACAAAGTGGAAAAACAAATTCTGATATTGAGCGAGGGTGATGAACATGAGTGATATGGAACAGTTTAAAGCGGAACTGGAGCGCAGGACAAAAGAGATCGATCAGATCATCGATCCGTATCTTCCGGAGGAGACCGGACACCAGAAAACGGTGCTTGAGGCCATGAATTACAGCATGAAGGCCGGCGGAAAGCGCCTGCGTCCCATGCTCATGCAGGAGGTTTGCCGCCTGTTCACCGGGGATGTGCTGGACTGCGTGATCCCGTTTATGGCGGCGGTGGAGATGATTCACACATCCTCGCTGGTCCACGACGACCTGCCCTGTATGGACGACGACAGGCTGCGCCGGGGCAAGCCCAGCACCTGGGCGGAGTACGGCGAGGATATCGGCGTGCTGACCGGGGACGCGCTGATGATGTACGCCTTTGAGACTGCGGCCAGAGCGTTTGAGACCAGCATCGATCCCGATGAAATCTCCGCTATCGGGCGCGCCATTGGCATTTTGGCCCACAAGACAGGCGTGTACGGCATGATCGGAGGCCAGACTGTGGACGTGGAGCTGGCGGGCAGCGATATTCCCAAGGACAAGCTGGATTTCATCTACCGCTTAAAGACCGGCGCGCTTCTGGAGGCTTCCATGCTGATCGGAGCGGTGCTGGGCGGCGCTGCGGAGGAGGACTGCAAGATCGTGGAGCGCCTGGCGGCCCACATCGGTATGGCTTTCCAGATTCAGGACGATATCCTGGACGTAACCGGCAGCGAGGAGGAGCTTGGCAAGCCCGCGGGAAGCGACCAGCGCAACGGCAAGACCACTTATGTAATTCTGGAAGGCTTAGAGAAGGCGAAGAAGGATGTGGAACAGCTGTCCGCACAGGCCATCGAGGATTTGGAACAGCTTCCGGGCAACAACGAATTTCTGGAGAACCTGATCCGCATGTTGATGGATCGCAAAAAATAAACCGGATCATCCGCCTCCCGGGGCAGACGCCGAAAAGCCGATTATAAATGGCGTTTTGGCGTACTGCCCTTGTGAGATTAAATAGTAAGAAGGATTTCAAACATGATATTGGAGCAAATAAAAGGTCCGCAAGACATCAAACAGATGTCCTTGGAAGAACTTGGGCAGCTTGCGCAGGAGATAAGGGGATTTTTAATTGAGAAGATCAGCCACACGGGAGGCCACCTGGCCTCCAATTTGGGGGTGGTGGAGCTTACCATTGCGATGTACCGGGCCTTTGACCTGCCGGAAGACAAGGTCATTTGGGATGTGGGGCACCAGTCCTACACCCACAAAATATTGAGCGGGCGTATGGCGGAATTTGACGAGCTGCGCCAGTACGGAGGGCTCTCCGGCTTTCCCAAGCGCAAGGAGAGCCCCTATGACTGTTTTGACACCGGCCACAGCTCCACCTCCATCTCCGCCGGGCTGGGCATCGCCCAGGGGCGGGATATTCTGGGGAAGGACTATGAGGTTGTCTCCGTGATCGGGGACGGCGCCCTGACCGGCGGGATGGCCTACGAGGCCCTCAACAACGCGGCCCGCATGAAGAAAAATTTTATCATTGTGCTCAACGACAACAAAATGTCCATCTCCGAGAACGTGGGCGGCATGTCCCGCTATTTAAACGGCCTGCGCACGGGCAGCGGTTACAATGATCTGAAGAAGAACGTGGCCTATGCCCTGGACAGGATTCCCGTGGTGGGAGCGCCTATGATCGATAAGATCAAGCGCACCAAGAACAGCATCAAGCAGCTGTTCATCCCGGGGATGCTCTTTGAAAACATGGGCATCACCTACCTGGGGCCGGTGGACGGGCACAATATCGCCCAGCTCTGCAAGGTGTTCCGGGAGGCGAAAAAGCTGGATCACGCCGTGCTGGTGCATGTGCTGACAAAAAAGGGCAAGGGCTATAAGCCGGCGGAGAAGAATCCCTCCCGCTTCCACGGGGTGGATCCCTTTGACGTCGCCACCGGAAAATCCCTGAAGGAGAAACAGTATCCCAGCTATACCGAGGTATTTTCACGCAAGCTCTGCCAGCTGGCGAAGGACCGCCCCAACGTGGTGGCGCTGACCGCCGCCATGCCGGACGGCACGGGACTTTCCGCCTTTGCCAGGCAGTACCCTAACCGGTTTTTCGACGTGGGGATCGCCGAAGCCCACGCGGTTACTTCGGCGGCGGGGATGGCCGCAGCCGGTTTAAAGCCGGTGGTAGCGGTCTATTCGTCGTTCCTCCAGCGCGCCTACGACCAGGTCCTGCACGATGTCTGTATTCAGGATCTGCCGGTGGTATTCGCCGTGGACCGGGCCGGGCTGGTGGGCAGCGACGGGGAGACTCACCAGGGGATATTCGACTATTCCTATCTGACCTCCATCCCCAACATGAGCGTTATGGCGCCCAAGAACCTGTGGGAGCTGCGGGCCATGCTGGAATTTTCCATGGATTACAACCGCCCGCTGGCTATCCGCTATCCCCGGGGCGAGGCGTACCGGGGCCTGCGGGATTTCCGGGAACCCATTGTCTACGGCAAGGGGGAGATGCTCTACGAGGAGGAGGAAATCGCCCTCCTGGCTGTGGGAAGCATGGTCAGCACCGGAGAGCACATCCGCAACAAGCTGAAAGCGGAGGGATATCCATGCACCCTGGCCAACGGGCGCTTTGTCAAGCCCTTTGACCGGGAGCTGGTGGACCGGCTGGCGCAGCGCCACCGGGTGATCGTCACCTTGGAGGAAAACGTGCTGCAGGGCGGTTACGGCCTGCCTGTCACCGCGTATATCCATGAGCGCTATCCCCACCGGAGGGTGCTCAATATCGGCCTGCCCGACGCGTATGTGGAGCACGGAAATGTTTCCGTGCTGCGGGAGGGCCTGGGGATCGACAGCGATTCCGTTATCAAGACCATGAAGAGCAGGGGATTTTTGAATTAGGGCGCGCCCGGCGTTTCCCAGGCGAGCAGTTGAAATTTCTGAAGAAAAAGAGAGAGGAACTTTTGCAGGATGAAAGAACGGTTGGACGTACTCCTGGTACAGAGAAACCTGGCGCCCTCCAGGGAGAAGGCGAAGGCGCTGATCATGTCGGGCATCGTCTATGTGGATGGGCAGAAGGAGGACAAGGCGGGCACGCAGTTTGACGAGGCGGCCGCCATCGAGGTGCGCGGAAGCACGCTGAAATATGTGAGCAGGGGCGGCCTCAAGCTGGAGAAAGCCATGACCCATTTCGGGGTGGCGCTGGAGGGGAAGGTCTGCATGGATGTGGGCGCATCCACCGGCGGCTTTACGGACTGCATGCTGCAAAACGGAGCCGTGAAGGTCTACTCCGTGGACGTGGGCCACGGGCAGCTGGACTGGAAGCTGCGCAATGACCAGCGGGTGGTGTGCATGGAAAAGACCAACATCCGCTATGTGACGCCGGGCGATATCGCAGAGCCGGCGGCGTTCGCCAGCATCGACGTCTCCTTCATTTCCCTGACCAAGGTGCTGGGGCCGGTGCGGGAGCTTTTGACCGGGGACGGCCAGGTGGTCTGCCTGATCAAGCCCCAGTTTGAGGCCGGGCGGGAGAAGGTGGGCAAAAAGGGCGTTGTGCGGGACAAGTCCGTGCATCTGGAGGTAATCCGCATGGTGATAAGCTTTGCGGTAGCCAACGGATTCAAGGTGCTGAACCTGGAATACTCTCCGATCAAGGGACCGGAGGGGAACATCGAGTATCTGCTGCACATACAAAAGCTCTCCCCGGGGGAGGAACCCCAGACGGCGGAGACGGTTCCCGTGGATCCGGCCGGCGTGGTGGAAGCGGCCCACGGCCAGCTGGATTGAGGACGGGGGAAGGTATGAGACGCTTTTATATAATTGCCAATTACGGCAAAGAATATGTGCGGGAGGCGGAGACTTTCATCCGTTCCTATTTGGAGGAAAAGGGGGCTGAGTGCACGGTGCAGCCTGCATTTTCCCAGGGAGGAGGAAACCGCCACACCGACAGCGCCGCGGTTCCGGAGGACACGCAGTGCGTGATCACCATCGGCGGGGACGGCACCCTGATCCAGGCGGCCAGAGACCTGGCGGGCCGCAATATCCCCATGGTGGGGGTGAACCGGGGACATCTGGGATTTTTAAATCAGATCAGCCGCCAGGAGGACATTGCTCCGGTGATGGACGCGCTGCTGGAGGACCGTTACCAGTTGGAGAAGCGCATGATGATCCAGGGGGAGGCTGTGCGGGACGGGAAGGCGCTGATGTGCGATATCGCGCTGAACGAGATCGCCGTCACCCGCAAGGACGCCCTGAAGGCGCTGCGCTTTAAGGTCTATGTGAACGACGATTATTTGAACGAGTACTCTGCGGACGGAATCCTGGTGGCCACGCCCACCGGCTCCACCGCGTACAATTTATCGGCAGGCGGGCCGGTGATCGCGCCGGGAGCCAGGATGATGGTGCTCACGCCCATCTGCTCCCACGCGCTCAACGCCAGGAGCATCGTCCTGGCGCCCGAGGACACAATCCGCATCGACTTTGGCGGAGGCGGCCAGGTGGCTGCCTTTGACGGGGATACATTCATTGAACTGGAAAAAGGGGACAGCATCCGTATCAAACGGTCGGAGATGCACACGGTGATGGTGAAGCTGAAGCAGATATCCTTTATGCAGAATCTGAGCAACCACCTGGCCGGAAGAATATAGGAGGAGACAAACATTATGAAAGTAGAACGGCACAGCAAAATCGTGGAGCTGATCGGCAAGTATGAGATTGAGACCCAGGAGGAGCTGGCGGAAAAGCTGAACGAGGCGGGCTTTAACGTGACCCAGGCCACCGTGTCCAGGGATATCAGGGAGCTGAAGCTGACGAAGATCCAGGCGGACAGCGGCCGCCAGCGCTATGTGGTGCTGGAGGGCCCCAAGGGGACATCGGCCGCCAAATTCATCCGCATTTTAAAGGACGGCTTTATGTCCATGGATATGGCCCAGAACATGCTGGTGATCAAGACCGTGTCCGGAATGGCCATGGCAGTGGCCGCCGCCCTGGATGCCATTCACTTCCATGAGATCGTGGGCTGTATCGCCGGGGACGACACGATCATGTGCGCCATCCGCAGCGTGGACGACACCATTATTGTAATGGAAAAGATCAAGAAGATGGTGGAGGGTTAACCAAAAACCTCCGGCCCGCAAAAAAGGGGGATCTGAATGTTACTGGAACTGCATGTAAAGAACCTGGCTCTGATCGAAAAAGCGGATGTGGAGTTCCGCCAGGGCTTAAACATCCTCACCGGTGAGACGGGCGCCGGAAAATCCATCATCATCGGCTCCGTAGGCATGGCCTTGGGCGGCAAAGCGCCCCGTGACAGCATCCGCCAGGGCGCGCCCTACGCGTATGTGGAGCTGGTGTTCTCCGTGGATTCCCCGGAGAAGCTAAAAGCGCTGGCCGCCCTTGACGCTGTTCCGGATGAGAACGGCCTGTTTATCATTTCCCGGAAAATCATGCCGGCGCGCAGCGTAAGCCGGATCAACGACGAGACCGTGACCACCGCCCGGCTGAGGCAGATCACCGGTCTGCTGATCGATATCCACGGCCAGCATGAACACCAGTCCCTTCTGTATAAATCAAAGCATCTTGCAATTCTGGACGCCTATGTTAGGGGAAAAACCCAGCCTTTAAAAGAAAAGACGGCCAAAACCTACGAGGCCTACCGGGAGCTCAGAGAAAAACTGGAAAAATTTGGCGCTGACGAGGAGAGCCGAATCAGGGAGAAAGATTTTCTGCGCTTTGAGATCGAGGAGATTGAGTCCGCGGGCCTCAAGGAGGGAGAGGAGGAGGAGCTGACGGCCCAATACCGCCGTTTCAGCCACAGCCGCCGCATCGCGGAGAACCTGTCCGCCGTACAGCAGGCCCTGGAGGGCGACTGGCTGTCCAGAGCGCTCCAGGAGGTGGACCAGGCCTGCGCCTACGATGAGACCTTAAACGGTATCCGGGACCAGCTCTACGACGCGGAGTCCATTTTAAGCGACGCGGGCCGGGAGACAGCCTCCTATCTGGAGGGCATGGAGTTCGACGAGGAGCGATTCCGGGAGGTGGAGGAGCGCCTGGACTTAATCCACGGGCTTCAGGCCAAGTACGGCAACACGGTGGAAGCGATCTACCTAAAATTGGAAGAAAAAAAGCGCAAACTGGACGAACTGGAAAATTTTGAGGAGCGCAAAGCCGAGACAGAGCGGAAATTGCAAAAAACCAAGCATGATCTGGAGGAATTCTGCGCACAATTATCCCAGGTGAGAAAATCCGCGTCCCGGAAGCTGACGGAGAGCATACGCAAGGGACTGCTGGATTTGAATTTTCTGGATGTGACCTTTTCCATGGAGTTTACCAGGCTGGACCACTATACGGCCCAGGGCTTTGACGAGGCCCAGTTTTTGATCTCCACCAACCCGGGCGAGCCGGTAAAGCCGCTGAGCGACGTGGCGTCCGGGGGCGAGCTTTCCAGGATCATGCTGGCCATCAAGACAGTGCTGGCCGATACCGACGACATTCCCACCCTGATTTTCGACGAGATTGACACCGGAATCAGCGGCCGCACTGCCCAGAAGGTGTCGGAGAAGCTTTCCTATATCGGAAGGACCCACCAGGTTATCTGCATCACCCATTTGCCCCAGATCGCGGCCATGGCCGACTGCCATTTTGAAATCGCAAAATCCGCCGCGGAGGGACGCACAGCCACCACCATCCGGGCCCTGGAGCGGGAGGAATCGGTGCAGGAGCTGGCCCGCCTTTTGGGAGGAGCCAGGATCACGGACGCAGTTTTAAAAAACGCGCAGGAGATGAAGGATTTGGCAGACAGAACAAAATAAAACAGATTGAAAACAGAAGATCGGATAATACTAAGAAAGAGGCACGAAACACCCGCTTCTTTCTTTTTTGCCTTTCAGGAGCCGAAAGAGTGCCTCGCCGTGTAAAAAATCAACAAAATACAAGACGAGGAGGTAAGAACATTGAGAGGAAACAAGACCTTTTACCGGTGGCTGAACCGCATCTTCTGGGCGGCCCTTACCGTCACCGTGGGATATTCCTGGTACTACCTGGACACCGCAATTCCGGACCGGATCAGCATTGTTCAGGATGAGAAGGAGCAGTTTTCCTTCCCGCTTCCCATCAACACGACCTTATCCAGCGAGAGCGAGGAGGTGGTGCTGGGAAACAAGAGCAACATACCCGCAGACCAGATTACGGTGAACGGGAGGCAGCCATTTTCCATGTATGCCGAGAACCAGGGCTCCTATCAGGTGGGACTCAAGCTCTTCGGTCTGATCAAATTCAAGGACATACAGGTGGATGTGGTAGATACCCGGTACGCGGTGCCCTGCGGCTGTCCCATCGGAATCTATCTGAAGTCAGACGGAATCATGGTCATCGGCACAGGAAAGCTGACGGCGGCGGACGGCATGGAGGTGGAGCCGGCCTATGGTATTTTGAAGTCTGGCGATTACATTGAAGCGTTCAACGGAAAGCCCATGAACACCAAGGAGGATCTGATGGACGCGGTGAACAAGGCGGGCGGCGACCCGGCCGTGGTCTCGGTCCGGCGGGGCGGCGAGCAGGTGGACGTCAGCGTGAGCCCGGTAAAGACCGAGGACGGGCAGTACAAGCTGGGCGCCTGGGTGCGGGACGACACTCAGGGAATCGGCACCGTCACATATGTGGATTTAAACGGAAACTTCGGCGCCCTGGGCCACGGCATCAGCGACAGCGACACCGGGGACCTGGTGGAGACCAGCAAGGGGGAGCTGTACACCACGCAGATTATGGGCATCGAGAAAGGAACCATCGGCAAACCGGGCCTGCTCTCCGGCGTAATCTACTACGGCCCCGGTTCCCTGATGGGCGAGATCAAGCAGAACACAGAAGAGGGCATTTTTGGAAATGTAAACGAAGCGTTTCTGCGTCAGACCGGCATGGAGGCCCTGGTAAAGGAGCACGCGGAAGGCTCCGCGCTTCCGGAAGGCGCCATAGAGATCGCCTGCCGCCAGGACGTAAAACCCGGCCCCGCCGTAATCCGCAGCAGCGTCTCCGGAGAATTGCGGGATTACGACATTGAGATTCAGAAGGTGGACTACAACTCCGGACATAAGAACAAAAGCATGGTAATCAAAGTCACCGACCCAGACCTGATCGCCCTGACTGGGGGGATAGTGCAGGGGATGAGCGGTAGCCCGATTATACAGGATGGGAAGCTGGCCGGGGCGGTGACGCATGTGTTTTTGCAGGATAGTACAAGAGGGTATGGGATATTGATTGAGAATATGCTGGAGCACTGAGTCCGGGCAGGACATAGTGAAAAGGAAGGCGTTGGGAGCTTGCTCACATAAGCCTTCCTTTTTGCTATGTCCTATGCGGCGAAAGCCGCGCAACCGATGGTGCGCGAAGCGTGCCAGCGGTTGCAGCCCGGACGGAGTGGCGGGATATGGCATATGAAATTGTAATGTTTGAAAAGGAGACGTTGAAGATAACAATTCCAGAAAAGTCAAGAAGCAGAGATCAAAGAGGTTATTTGTGAAGTTCTTGATCATAGTGAGTAAGAAATGAACAAGTAAATAAGATTGAATAAAAGCTAGATGCGATTCACAGAAAAGGACGTTCTACATTACAACAAAACGTATATACGAAACAACAAACATGTAGTATGCTTACTTGTTGATGTCTGGGGAATTGATGCCTCAGGTTACAATCCAGTGTGGAGTATTCAAAGGCTCTGATCGTGCTGTATTTATAGACAGAAAAGAATATGGGGGAGATATTGTCCACCAACTGAATGAAGCATATGAATATGTACTTCGTAATATTAATATGGGAGCTGAGATTAAGGGACTGTACAGGAACGATGTTTATGAATTACCGACAGATTGCATCAGGGAGATGATTTGCAATGCTGTCGTTCATCGTAGCTATCTTCACCCGTCCAGTATCCAGGTGGCTGTTTACGATGACCGCGTAGAAGTGACTTCTCCCGGAATGCTTTTTGGCAGCTTAAAAATTGAAGATATTAAGAAAGGTATTTCTATACCCAGAAATCGCGCATTGGTGTATGCGTTTACGTATATGAATATTATGGAGCACTGGGGAAGCGGAATTCGAAGAATCATCAGGCGATGTAAAGAAGAAGGACTTAAAGAACCTGAATTATTAGAGGTGGGCGGAAATTTTCGTATTAATCTGTATCGTTTTCAGGATAAAACAAGAGTGGGAAAGAGTACGGAAAAGTACGGATAATTTAAGTGATACACAAAATAAAATCCTCAATTTTGTGGAGGAAACAGGACGGATAACAAATAAAGATGTTCAAACTTTATTGCAGGTGAAAGATTCACGTGCTTTAAAAGTATTAAATAGTTTGGTCATTGCTGGACTATTAGTTAAAAAGGGAAAATTGAAGGGGAGTTATTATATTTTCAATGATGAACTATAAAAATGTTGTCCTTTACTTGACTCAATCGTGAGTAGAAGTCCGATTATACAGGATGGGAAGCTGATTGGGGCGGTGACTCATGTGTTTATACAGGACTCGACCAGGGGGTATGGGATATTTGTGGAAAATATGCTGGAGCATTGAGCTCTCTTTTTAATAGGAAATCCTGTAAAAAGCTACAAATGTTTTTACAGGATTTTTTGAGGAGGATTCTTATGCGGGAATGCCATTTGTGGGTTCAGGCGATTTGAAGGAAGGTAAAATTGATAATATTTCCTGTTCTATTTTTAACTGCCTGCCAAATCAGTTGATATGGCAATATCCTCTTTCAACTGTTCCAAAAACGCCTGGGCTGCTTTTGAAAATGGTTGGTATTTTTTCCAGACAATATAGACCCCGGCGTTTAGTCCTGGCTTAAAAGGACGAAAGCACAATTTGCTGTCAGAAGTACCAGTAAACAAATCAAAATCAATACAGATAGAATACCCCATTCCGTCTGCAACCATAATCGTAGCATTATAGGGCAAATCTGTTGTGGCTATGATATTCAGTTTCTCTGGCATTTCGCCAATCCATCTGGTTAAGAATCCATATTCCATAAACTGTCTTGGCATTATGAGCGGAAGACCCCGTAAATCCTCAGGGCAGATTGCATCTTTTTGTGCAAGAGGATCGTCTTTCCTCATAATGACTCCACAAGATTCCGCAGCAGGCTGATAGAGAAAATCGTATTGATTCACATCCACCGGCTCAATCAGAAGACCAAAATCAAGAAGCCCTGCTTCCAGCCGTTCCAATATTTCCATGCTGTTGCCGCTATAGATATGAAAACAGATGTCGGGATGTTTTTCTGTCAGATGTCTGGCGGCTGTAGAGAAATAATGGAATGAGTCGAATTCTCCGGAACCAATATATACCTCTCCGCTGACGGCCTCCTCTCTTTTTGCCAATTCAGATTCCGTTTTCCTGACTAATGTTAAAATCTCATCTGCGCGTTTTCGCAGTAAAATACCGTCTTCCGTGAGGGTAATATTCCGATTACTGCGGATAAACAGCTGCTTGCCGACTTCAAGCTCCAGCTCTTTCATCTGCCTGGATAAGTTTGGCTGTGTCAAATGCAGAGTATTGGCTGCTCCCAGAATACTTCCTTCCCGTGCAACAGCCAAAAAGTAGCTCAATGTGCGTAATTCCATAATTTTGTATGCTCCTTCCACGAAATATCCTGAAGCTATAGTGATTATAGTATGATAGTATCAAAAAAAGATATACTTATCAAGTATATCTGGATATAAAATACAAGTATTTGATATATCAACAATTTTCTATTACAATGATTTCAGAGGTGATGGATATGTCATATTTACCGCTTAATAGAAGGGACTTGGCGCAGACACTAACCGATTCCTGTTATCCGCCTGAAAAGATACAGCAATTTCTGGAGGCGTATGATAACGGACAAAGGAAGGAATTAATATCAGTTTTGTCTGCACACCGGAGCGCTCTTCTAAATAAGATTCATGAGCGACAAGGGAACTTGGATTGCCTGGATTATCTGATTTATCAGTTAAAGCAGCAGTCTGAAACAGCAAACAAAGACAAATTATAGGAGAGATTCATACTTATATTGATGGGAGAGGGTCATATGGTAAAGAAGAAAAATCTGAATTATGATGAAGTAGCAAAAAATATTATCGCTAATATAGGCGGTAAAAAGAATATCAACAGCGTCCGTCATTGTATTACCCGTGTTCGTTTCCGACTTAAAGATGAAAGTAAGGCCGACGATGAGATTGTGAAGAGTCTGGAAGGGGTGCTTTCCGTTGTTCATGGAGGCGGTGAATATATGACGGTCATCGGCGATGCGGTGGAAGATGTGTATGATGCGGTCTGTGTGCAGCTGGGAATGCAGAATGGAGCAGGAAGCGAGACGGAAGCAGAGGAAGAAAAGAAAGTGAATCCGGCCATGCGTGTACTGAATATGATTGTCGGCGCTGTTCTTCCCTGTCTGAATATGATCTGTGCAGGCGGTATCATAAAAGGATTGCAGACAGTACTTCAAATGACTGGTATGATTCCGTCCGGAAGCGGACTGGATTTAATCATCAGCGCAATGGGAGATGCGATATTTTTCTTCCTTCCGGTTTTCCTGGGAATGAATCTGGCAAAGACGTTAAAGGGGGACGGATTTTTGGGCGCCCTCATTGGCGCAATCCTCTGCTATCCCACGATTAACGGTGTGAACCTGGAATTGTTTGGACATACAATTAACGCCACATATACCAGTTCCTTTCTGCCGGTTATCGCAGTTACGGCCGTTGCGATTCCACTGGCAAGATGGTTAAACAAATACATACCCAAAGTGGTTGCCAATTTCGTGACACCGGTGATTACCCTGGCGGTTGTTATCCCGTTTGGATTTACCCTGATTGGACCGGCCGTCAATATGGCGGGCAGTCTGGTGAACACGGGGATTACCGCCTTGCTGGATACAGTTCCGCTGCTTGCCGGTATTATATTTTCCGCATTGTACCAGGTTATGGTTTTATTTGGTATCCATACTGCGCTGACATCATTTTCTTTCATGAGTCTTCTGGAAGGAAATCCGGACGCAGTTATGGCAATGTCCTGCCTGGTCTGCTTCGCCCAGACTGGTGTTGTATTGGGGATTTACTGCAAAACCAGGGACAGGAAGCTGAAATCCATTGCACTCCCGGCGTTTATTTCCGGTCTGTTCGGGATTACAGAACCAGCCATTTATGGAGTGACTCTTCCGCGCATTAAAATGTTTGCTTTGTCCTGTGCCGGAGCTGGTATTACCGGGGCTATCATTATGCTGACAGGTACGAAAATGTATAGTTTCGGTCTTGGCGTATTTGCTGTCCTTGGAATGGTGAATCCGGAAGCTCCAAATTTTATCCCTCCGCTTCTGGCCGTTGTAGTTCCGTTTGCGGTATCATTTATGCTTGCTTACATTTTACATAAAGATGAGGCAGTCCCTGCTTCTGACTCTGCACAGATAACGTCAGGCAGCGAAACAGCAGCCGATGGGAAACTTGTAATCGAGTCTCCTGTACCGGGAAAGGTTGTTTCAATCAGCCAGGTACCTGATGAAACATTCTCCAGCGGTATACTTGGTAAGGGATTTGCGGTTGAACCTTCAGAAGGAAAAGTGTACGCGCCGTTTGACGGTACCTGCGTAACCATATTTGAAACCTTACATGCCATGGGCCTGGAATCGAGCAATGGGGTCAGTCTGCTGATCCATGTGGGACTTGAAACGGTTGGACTGAATGGGAAACCATTTAAGACCCATGTCAGTAATGGAGATAAAATTAAAAAGGGACAGCTGCTTTTGGAGTTTGATATAGATGAGATTAAGGCTGCCGGCTGCCCGGTTATTACACCAGTATTAGTTGCCAATGAAAGCGAAGTTGGCAGAGTTGCGATAGAAAATGATAAAATTGTGATTGGAGGATAAGAATATGAAATTTCCTGAAAATTTCTTGTGGGGCGGCGCAGTTGCTGCCCATCAGTGTGAAGGTGGCTGGAATGAAGATGAAAAGGGGATCGGTGTTCCTGATATTATCACCAATGGGAGTCATACGGTCCCGCGGAGAGTTGATTCCAGCCTGGATCCGGAACTGTTTTATCCTACCCATGAAGCCATAGATTTTTATCACCATTACGAAGAGGACATCGCTCTATTTGCTGAAATGGGATTTAAGGTATTTCGTCTGTCCCTCAACTGGACCCGGATTTTTCCTACCGGTGAAGAAGAAAAAGCGAATGAGAAAGGGCTGGCTTATTATGATAAGGTGTTTGACTGCTGCAGGAAGCATCATATTGAGCCTTTGGTGACAATTTCCCACTATGAACTCCCGTATGCGCTGGTAGAGAAATACAACGGCTGGGCTGACCGCCGTCTGATCGATTTATATATGAATTATTGCAAGGTCATCTTCGAGCGTTATAAGGATAAGGTGAAGTATTGGCTGACATTCAATGAGATTAACTGCGGCACGCTGTTCACTGGAACAACGATTGCAATCAGCACCGTTCAGGGATATACAGGTCCTTCCCTGGAAGCTCCCGTCACAATGCAGACACGTTATCAGGCGCTGCACCATCAGTTTGTGGCGTCGGCCCGTGCTGTGAACTATGCCCATGAAAACTATCCTCAATTTAAGATGGGAAACATGATTGCATTTTTACCGGACTATCCCTATACCTGTAATCCGGATGACGTGTTGGCAGTCCAAAGCCATATGAGGATGGTGAACTGGTTCTGCTCTGATGTTCAGGTACGAGGCAGCTATCCCAGCTATTCCAGACGTTTCTTCGCAGAAAATAATGTGGAGATTCAGATGGAGCCGGGGGATTTGGAAGAACTGAAAAAGGGGACGGTTGATTTTTACACATTCAGCTATTACATGACGTTCTGTGTTTCCACCGACCCTTCTGTAGAGTGCGCCGCCGGAAATCTGTTGGGAGGGGCGAAAAATCCCTATTTGAAAGCTTCTGACTGGGGATGGCAGATTGACCCCAAAGGTTTGCGCTGGACGTTAAACGAGATTTATGACCGGTACCAGATTCCGTTAATGGTGGTCGAAAACGGTTTGGGAGCACATGACGTGAAGGCTGAGGATGGAAGGATACATGATGAGTACCGCATTGACTATCTGCGTCAGCACATCGAGCAGATGGGCGAAGCGATTGCCGATGGGGTTGACTTAATCGGCTATACCCCATGGGGCTGCATTGACCTTGTCTCCCTGTCCACTGGCGAGATGGCGAAACGATATGGTTTTATTTATGTCAATAAATTTGACGACGGAACCGGTGACTTAAGCAGGGAACGCAAAGACAGTTTTTACTGGTATCAGAAAGTGATTGCCACCAATGGGAGCGACTTGCGTTAATATTGATAGAGGCTTTGTATTCTGATATAATGACATGAAAAGGAGGGCGGGAACATGGAACTTCGGGTGTTGAATTATTTCCTGGCGGTAGCCAGAGAGGAGAATTTTACAAGGGCGGCACAGATGCTCCATGTTACTCAGCCCACCTTATCGCGTCAGATTGCACAGTTAGAGGAAGAACTGGGGGTAGAGCTTTTTACCAGAAGTAATCATAATATCATTCTAACGGAATCTGGCATGATACTGAAGCACCGGGCGCAGGAAATGCTGTCCATGGCAGAGAAAACACGTCAGGAGCTGCTGCAGAGAGACGAGGAACTTACTGGAAAAATTTGTATTGGCAGCGGAGAGTTTCAGGCCACCAGATTACTGGCTCAGATTATTTCTTCTTTTTCGGAGAAGCATCCTCTGGTCCAGTATGAAATTTACAGTGGAAATGCGGAAAATGTCCATGACCATATTGAAAGAGGGCTTTTGGACATAGGATTGATGGCAGAACCGATTGACATCCGTAAATATGATTTTGTTTCCATGCCGGTAAAGGAACGTTGGGGAGCCTGGGTATGTGCGGATTCTGACCTGGCACAAAAGGAATGGATTCAGCCGGAGGATCTGATCGACAGACGGTTAATCATTGCCAAAGGGGAATTTATGAAAAACAGTATTGGAAAATGGCTTGGTGATTTAAACACCCAGGTGAAAATTGTTGCGACCGGTAATCTGCTATACAATGAAGCGATGCTTGCGGAGAATCGCTTGGGTATCGTGCTTGGAATTAAGCTGAACTGTACGTTTGAACATCTGCGCTTTATTCCTCTGTACCCTTCTCTTGAAAGCAGTACAGCCCTGGCCTGGAAAAAAGAGCAGGTCTTTTCCCCTGCCGCCAGCAGCTTTATAAAGTTTTTAAAGCAATACGAAAAAGTAATATCTGATGATAAAATATAGGCATTAGACATTACAACATAAAAGGATTAAGATGAGGGTGTTCCTGAATGGAGCACCCTTATTTTCATGAGTAAAAAGCGAGGTGGAACTATGACAATCAATGAAGCAAGTGAACGGTATCATATTCCGGTTGAAGTTTTAAAGGAATATGAAAGCTGGGGGCTGTGTGATGAAGTAAAGAAAGTGATGGGGGTATGGCAGTACGATGACCAGGATATACAAAGGCTTAGTATGATTATGACGCTCCATGACGTTGGGTTTGACAACAGCGAGGTTGAGTCCTATATGCGCCTTCTTCTGGAAGGGGATTCAACTGAAAAAGAACGGCTGGATATGTTAAACAAAAAACGGGGAGCGACTCTTGACGAACTCCATTTTAAACAGAAACAGTTAGACCGCGTGGACTATTTGCGGTACAAAATTCAAAAAGCGCATAAGTAAGGTTCAAAGAGAAGGAGGACTCTACAATGAAAAGAATACTATCGTTCATCTGGGCCTGTTCCATGGCGTTTGCTGTGACCGCCTGCGGCAGTCAGGACAGTGTGCCTGCTCCTGGCACGACGGCACCAACTTCTTCACAGGAAACCGGCAACGAGGTACAGCAAACGGAACCTCTGCAGAGCGGCAGCGGGGAGAACGCCTCCGTTATGGAGGAAACCAGCAACGAAGCGGGTTCTGATATTCTGGTCGCATATTTTTCCGCAACGGGAACTACTAAGACCCTGGCAGGATACATCTCTGAAGTTACCGGGGGAGATTTATATGAAATCGTACCGGAAATCCCGTATTCATCGGAGGATTTGAATTATAGTGACGACAACAGCCGGAGCACCCGAGAACAGAATGATGAAGGCACCCGCCCTGTAATCTCCGGCAGTGTGGAGAATATGGACCAGTACCAAACAATCTTTCTGGGCTATCCCATCTGGTGGGGAGAAGCGCCGCGTATCATCGATACCTTCATGGAATCTTACGATTTCGGCGGAAAGACGATTGTTCCATTCTGCACTTCCGGAGGCAGCGGGATTGGCTCCAGCGCGCGAAATCTGCATGACCTTGCAGCCTCGGATGTAACCTGGCTGGATGGGGAACGGCTTAGCAGTGATATCTCACATGAGGAAATGGTGAGCTGGATTGATGGTCTTTCACTGGATGTGATGGTCCAGTGAAGACGGCAAAATTAAAGAGGATGGTGGATGTATGCCTGCTTGTCATGCTTCCTGTTTTGATGGCAGAAATATTGACCGGTCAGGAATTTCATGAATGGCTTGGGACGGCGATGACCGTTGTACTGCTGCTCCATCATCTGTTAAACATAAATTGGTTAAAAAATATCGGGAAAGGGAACTACACACCGCTCCGCAGCCTTGGCACGGTTATGAATTTGCTCCTTTTTGCAGATATGTCTGTTTTAATAATCAGCGGCATAATGATGAGTGGATTTGTATTTGAGTGGCTGCCTGTTTCAGGAAGCATGATTCTGTCCCGCAGACTTCACCTGTCTGCTTCCCATTGGGGGCTGATCCTGATGTCCCTGCATACCGGGATGCATTGGGGGATGGTGGTAAGACTGGGAACAAAGTTTCAGAAGAAATCAGAATCAGAAGACGGACTGACCTGGCTTGCCAGAGGCTTGGCAGCCGCAATTTCCATATTTGGTATCTATGCGTTTATACAGCAGAACATGCCAGACTATCTGTTCTTAAAAACGGCCTTTGTCTTTTGGGATGAAACGAAGCCGGCTGCTATGTTTTTTTTAGAAACACTTTCCATTATGGGATTGTTTATAACAGCCGGTTACTATGG
Organism: Enterocloster asparagiformis; assembly: GCA_018380885.1. GTDB lineage: Bacteria > Bacillota > Clostridia > Lachnospirales > Lachnospiraceae > Enterocloster. The sequence continues at coordinate 45,367 of JAGZSY010000010.1, read as the reverse complement.
ACAGAAACAAATGAAAGGATTAAAAGGGAACGGCATGAAACATAAAATGGCAAAATATCTTACTTTTTTAATTCCAATCCTGGTCTGTATAGGGGTTATTTTCTGGTTGATGAGAGGAAACCGTATGCCCCCGGCCGATTCATGGGAAGCCATGCCCCCTGTGGAAGCGGAAGAAAATCTCTCACAATCAGTAAATCAGAAACAGGAGGAAAAGGAAAGTCAGACAGAAATAAACGATGGTTTTGTCTTGATTTCCGGTGGAACGTTTTTGATGGGAAGTCCGGAGAGTGAAGCGTGGAGAGGGGATGATGAACAGCAGCATACGGTTACTGTCAGCGATTTCTATATGAGTCCCTATGAAGTGACACAGGAGGACTATGAAGCGCTGACTGGAAATAATCCCAGCAGTTTTGAAGGTTCTAAACTGCCGGTAGATAGCATTTCATGGGTGGATGCCATTACTTTCTGCAATCTGATGAGCGAAAAGGCGGGATTGATGCCGGCATATCAGATAGACGGAAATGAGATTTTCTGGAACCGTAGTGCTGACGGTTACCGTCTCCCAACAGAAGCAGAGTGGGAGTATGCCTGCCGCGCGGGGACAATAACACCTTTTCATACAGAGGACTCCATCAGTTCAGAGGAATGCAACTATTGGGGGAACTACCCCTATATGATTGAGGATAACTATTTTAACCAGAGCAACTTAGAAACACGCCCCGGAACGTCCAGGTATGAAACCGTTCCAGTGGACAGCTTTGAACCAAATAGCTATGGGCTCTATAATATGCATGGCAATGTTGGGGAATGGGTTTGGGATTTATATGGAGCGTATGGCAGCAGCCAGCAGACAAATCCTGCAGGAGCAGATACTGGAAACCTCCATATCAGCAGAGGGGGAGGCTGGAATGACTTTGCAAAGAATGTGCGTTCTGCTTACCGTGCAACAGCCCAGGGAGGACGCGGTGCTTATAATGTCGGCGTTCGCCTTGTGAGAGGAGCAGTGCCAGAGGGAGGTATTCTTGTAAGCGGCCAGTCGATGCAAAAAGAGACGAATGCCGGAAGGATTTTAATCGCTTATTTTAGCTGGGGAGGAAATACCAGAGGAATTGCGGAAGAAATTGCGGTACAGACAGGAGCGAATCTCTTTGAAATTACCTGTGTGGAACCCTATTCCAAGGATTACAATACAGTGCTGGAAGAAGCGCAGAGGGATCAAAATGTACAGGCACGGCCGGAGCTGGCGGCTCAGGTGGAAAACATGGAGCAGTATGATACCATTCTGCTTGGATATCCCAACTGGTGGGCGTCCATTCCAATGCCAGTCGCTTCGTTCCTGGAAGAATATGACTTTAAAGGGAAGACAATCATCCCATTTTGCAGCCATGGCGGCGGCAGATTTGGGCAGAGCCTGACAGTGATTGCAAAGCTGACACCGGACGCAATGATTGGCGAGGGACTGGCGGTTAGCTATTCAGGCGGCTCGTCCCTGTCATCGGATGTGAGTACATGGCTTGAAGATAATAAGGTGAAATGAAAGATGGAAGGAGGTAAAGGGAACATGAAGATTGTAGTTTTACAGGGAAGTCCCAATAAAAGCGGTTCTACCAGTATTTTGACAGAGCGCTTTACACAGGGCGCAACGGAGGCCGGACACGTTGTTGAGAGGATTGATCTAAGGGATAAGAAGGTAAAGGCTTGCGCAGGCTGTGTCTCTTGTGGGTACAACGGCCCTTGCGTTCAGAAGGATGATAACGAGCAGATTAAGGAGGCGGTCCTGAGTGCCGATATGATTGTTCTGGCCACGCCTTTATATTACTTCGGAATGTCGGCGCAGTTAAAAACGGTGGTAGACCGATTCTGTGCTTACAATAGCAGTATTAACAGGAAGAACATGAAATCTGCTTTACTTACGGTTGCGTGGAATGCGGATGACTGGACATTTGATGCATTGGAGGCCCACTACCGCACACTTGTAAAGTATCTCAATTTCCAGGACGCCGGAATGGTATTGGGCAAAGGCTGTGGAAGTCCTTCCATGACAAACATTACCGGCTACCCAAAGATGGCATACGAGCTGGGGAGAAATTGCTGAAATGTGATTGCAAAATGCATGACCTTTGGAAAAATAAGATGAGAGGAGAAAGAAAATAATGAAAAGAGCATGGCTGCTACTGCTTACGCTTCTCATAAGCATGACAATGTCTGTGACTGCGTTTGCAGGTGTTTGGAAAACCGGAGAGGGAGCAAATCAAAATCAATGGTGGTATGATAACGAAGATGGTACCTATGTGCAGAATGGCTGGCAGTGGCTGGATGGAAATCAGGACGGAATTGCGGAATGTTATTATTTTGACGGTAATGGTTGGATGCTTTCCAATACCACGACTCCGGATGGATACCGTGTTAATGAGAATGGTGCCTGGATTTCGGCAAACGGTGTGGAAACCAGGGCTGTGCAAAATACGCCTGCCAGTTCAGAAACTACTGCAAAAGGAGAAAAGGTGTTAATTGTCTATTTCACAAGGACAGGAACCACAGAGCAGGCGGCACAACAGATTCAACAACTGACGGGCGGGAGGCTTGTGGAATTAGAGGCAGAAGCCCCATATAGCGGTTCTTACGAAACAACCCTTGACCGTGCAGAACGGGAACTTAATTCCAATGCAAGACCGGCACTGATTACCCGGATAGAGCAGATGGAAACTTATGATACGATATTTGTGGGATATCCCATCTGGCATGGAGATGCGCCTATGGTGATCGATACATTTCTGGAGTCTTATGATTTTACAGGTAAGACAATTGTACCGTTTTGCACCAGTGGTGGAAGCGGGATTGGTACAAGTATGCAGACAATACGTGGCTTGTGTCCTGATTCCACAGTACTTCAGGGAAAGCGTATTGGAAATACCAGTGAGATACAGACATGGCTTAATCAGCTTGGGCTTTAATAAATATCCATCATAAGGGCGGTCAGTGACGAAGAGTACAACAAACTGTAGAACCTCAAATAAGGCGGATGATATAGATGGGAAGTCAGCTTTGTCTGATGTTATTTCGAATATCTTTTAGCGGCTCAAACTATATAGAAGTCTGTCGTAAGCGCAGGGGATAGTGGACGAAGCATAGCCCACTGTCCCCTGATAAACTTTTTACGACCTCTTCAAAGGTAGTATGTGATTATATTTTAAGATTATTGTGGTGAAAAACAGGGGGAAGGGTTGGGAAGCGGTTGGGAGGAGGCGGTAGAATTTGCCATACGAAAAAGTAATATCTAATGATAAATTATAAGCATTAGACATTATGGTATTCTATGATTACAATAAAAGTGTTCCAGACAGGGAACAGCCTTATTTTTTCTGTAAATGGAGGTGATGAAAAAGTGACAGTCTATGAAGCAAGTGAAAAATATCATATTCCGGTTGAGGTTTTGAAGGCATATGAAAGCTGGGGACTGTGCGGTGAGGTAAAAAAGATCATGGGCTATGGCAGTATAATGACCAGGATTTGCAGCGGCTGAGTATGATTATGACACTCCACGATATAGGATTTAGGAATGAGGAAGCAGACGCCATTGGCGTCACAACGGTTTCACAGGTGGAAGATGCCGCCAGCGCTGCCAATCTGGACTGTCTGATGATGAGATTCAGGCTCTGGAAACTCTGGGAGACCGGGATGGATTGAATGTAATTCATTATTGGAAAAAGAAAATGGAATAAGGGAGGATTTTTAATGAGCAAGATTTTAGTAGCCTATTTCTCTGCCAGCGGCGTTACTGCCAAAGCGGCGGCTAATCTCGCCAAAGCTGTAATGGCGGATTTGTACGAAATCAAACCTGCCGTTCCCTACACTTCGGCAGACTTAAACTGGAACGATAAGAAATCCCGCAGTTCGGTGGAAATGAATGATAAAGCCCACCGTCCGGAGTTGGCTGATCACGCTGCTCCTATTTCGGAGTATGATACAATTCTTTTGGGTTTTCCTATCTGGTGGTATACTGCGCCAACCATCATTCAGACCTTTCTGGAGAGTTACGATTTTGCTGGCAAGACTATTATCCTTTTTGCCACATCAGGCGGAAGTGGACTGGGGAGAACAGCATCAGAGCTGTCGCACAGCTGCCCCGGCGCTGCCATTAAAAACGGAAAGCTGCTGAATGGCCGCGAGTCAGAGACTGCATTGCGTCAGTGGATGGAGAATATGTAAACGGAATTTTGGCGAATGCCGATTATTCAATAAAAGCTAAAAACAGTTGGAGGAAGAAATGAAAAATTTATGGAAGAGAACCTTAGCAGTTACAGGCTGTGTAGCCATGATGGCATCTATGGCAGCATGCGGTGCGAAGCCTGGGACACAGACAGAATCAGCACAGACGGAAGCGGCAGCACAGGCAGAAACAACGGAACCAACAGAAACATCTGCACAGGCAGAAAAGGAAGGAGATGCGATGACAATGAATTATGGGAACATGAAGGATGTTAGCATAAAAATGGAGCCAATCGAACTCACGGATGAATGGGATAAGGTTTTTCCACTCAGTGATGAAGTAAACCACAGAAAGGTAACATTTGTTAATCATTTCGGTATTACTCTGGCTGCGGATCTTTACGAACCGAAAGAATATACGGGAAAGCTTCCGGCCATTGCGGTCTGTGGTCCTTTTGGCGCAGTGAAGGAACAGAGTTCCGGGCTTTATGCACAGGAGCTGGCAAGAAGAGGATTTCTGGCTATTTCATTTGACCCCTCTTTTACAGGAGAGAGTGCTGGATATCCAAGGGATTTCAATTCTCCGGATATTAATGTTGAAGATTACCAGGCGGCTGTTGATTTTCTTTCCACACAGGAAAATGTTGATTCTGAAAAAATTGGAATTATCGGTATCTGCGGCTGGGGTGGCATGGCAGTGCAGACTGCAGCACTTGATACAAGAATAAAAGCAACGGCAGCAATGACGATGTATGATATGAGCAGAAATACGGCGCTGGGATATTTTGATTCTGTGGATGAAGAAGGAAGATACGAGGCCCGTGTAGCTTACAATCATCAAAGAACCGAGGACTATAAAAATGGTTTTTATACAATGGGCGGAGGACTTCCCGAAGAGGCTCCGGAAGAAGCGCCTCAATATGTGAAAGATTATGTTGCATATTACAAGACCGAGCGTGGTTATCATCCCCGTTCCGTCAATGCAAATAATGGCTGGGCGGCAACTGCCAGCGGTTCTCTGATGAATATGCGACTGTTTGAATATGCTCCGGAAATCCGCAGTGCTGTTCTGCTTGTACACGGGGAAGAAGCACATTCTCTTATGTATAGCCAGGAAGCATATAAGCTGTTACAGGGAGATAATAAAGAGTTGATGATTATCCCCGGCGCTTCTCATACAGATTTATACGATCAGATGGATATCATCCCATTTGATAAATTGGAAACATTCTTTCATGACGCATTTGCACAGTAGTTACGGATTATACTGGAAGCGGTTAATTCAAAAGCAGTAATGCCAGATTCCAGGTAGAACGGTGTGAATGAAGAGCAGGAGATGACCATGAAAGTTTTAGTAAGTAACAGCAGTGCCATAAAAGACGGCAATTCTCATTGAACTTGTGTTTAAGGAATTAAACAAAGCTGGTATTGAAACAGAGCTAGTACAGTTCGCAAGTCAGATTATAGAGCATTGTAAAGCCTGCTGGGCCTGTCAAGGTAAGAAGAACTGTGTACATAAGAAAATAAAAAAATGTTGTCCCTATATTGACTCAATCGTGAGCGGGAGCCCGATTATACAGGATGGGAAGCTGGCCGGGGCGGTGACGCATGTGTTTTTGCAGGATTCGACCAGGGGATAGAGAGCGAGGCTATATTTGTGGCCTTGGCTGTGGTATGTTATTCGGCGAAAGCCACACAATCACTCGCTTTTCAGTAGAATGCCCTCTAAAAGGAAAAATGCAGTAGTTCCCCGTACCTCTTATCTGATATTGTTGAAAATAACACAATCTAAGAGGAAATAAGGTTAGGATAGCAAGATTGAATACTAATGTTTAAGAAATATATTTTCAATAGCGTGCAAGAGAACGATAAAATTAAGTAGGAAAAGAGAATGTCAATGACTTATATATAAAATTAACACACAACTACAATATATAAAGAAAGAGAATGTATGACAAAGTATGATAACGCAATTAATGGCCTATAATAAAACGTGCTTTAGTGAAAACTATACGACTTTGATACTAAGTGCTATCCGTCTGCATATGCAAAAAAGAAATGATTCAATACATACGAACTTAGTGGTTTGGGTCATACAATAGCGTAGTATGTGAGTAGAAAATATATTTTGATCGTATTGTTACGCAGAGAGAAAGGCCAGAAAGAGAGTTTACTCACATTTCTGGCCTTTCTTGCATTACCCCATCCGCCCTCATTCCCCTCCATCTCAACTAATCCTACAATATACTTCATCAATTCCGACAAAATTCCGTCATTTTTGCCAAGGGCATATTGTAATATTTTCCTATTTTTGGTATCATAGGTATTATAACTTGTAACCCACCGCAAAGGAGCCAACCTATGTACATAGCTCACATCAACGATTCCACAAACGAAATTCAAACAGTCAAGGCGCATTCCGAGAACACGGCTGAACTGGGACGGGAGTTTGCCATCCCGGAATTAAAAACAGCAGTATACATAATGTGCCTGCTCCATGACGTCGGGAAATATCAGCCGTCCTTTGTGCGCAGGATAAATGGAGCGGCTATCCGGGTGGAACATTCCACCTGCGGCGCGCTGGTGGCGAAAGAAAGATACTGCCTGCCACTAAGCTATATCATGCAATATTGCATCAGCGGGCACCATACCGGCCTTCCGGATGGAGGCGGCGCCAAGGACGCCTCCGATATGCCCACTTTAAGCGGCAGATTACAGAAGAGTGTGGAAAATTACAGCGCATACAAAGACGAACTGGAGATTCCAGAAATTGACGAGAAAGCGTTTATGGAATTTCTGGTTTCCGACTGCGGCAATCACAAGGCAGAATTGGTGGAGAAGTTCGCTTTTTTAACACGCTATTGCTTCTCCTGTCTGACGGATGCGGACTCCCTGGATACCGCAGAATTCTGCGGCGGACCCCAGCCCCGCTCCCTAAAAGCGGATTTTAAGAAATGCCTGGAGCGGGTAGACCGGCGTCTGGCGAATTTCCAGTGCAGGACAACCTTGCAGAAAACCAGAGCCTTGCTGCAAAAGCAGGTGTTCGACAAAGCGGCGGCAGAGTCGGAGATTTACCTGATGAATATGCCCACCGGAAGCGGAAAAACGCTGTGCAGCTTAAAATTTGCGCTGGAGCGGGTAATTGGCAGCGGAAAGAAGCGGATTATCTATGTGATTCCCTACAACAGCATCATTGACCAGACGGCGGACACATTTGAGGACGTGCTGGGGGAGGCTGCAGAAATTCTCCGGCATCAGTCCACATTCTCCTATGACGACCGGGAGGATTGCAGTGAGGATTACCGCCGGACCGCCAAGCTTGCGGCTGAAAACTGGGATGCGCAGTTGATTATCACCACGGCGGTGCAATTCTTCGAATCAATCTATGCAAATAAAAGGGGGAAGCTGCGGAAGCTGCACAACATGGCGGACAGCGTGATCATTTTTGATGAGGCCCATTTGATGCCGCAGAATTATCTGCAGCCGTGTTTAAAGGCCATCGGATATATTACGCGGTATCTGAGAAGTGAGGCTGTGTTTTTGACCGCGACCATGCCGGATTTCCGGAAATTGGCAATAGAGTATGGGCTTTCAAACAGCAAAATCAAAGATTTGATTGATGATACCTCCATGTTTCCCGTATTTCAGAAATGTACCTATCAGGATGCGGGGCTGTTAAGCGATGCGGCCTTGCTGCAAAAGGCCGGACAGGCGCCCACCAGCCTGATTGTGGTGAACAAACGGGCCACAGCGGTGCGGCTGTACGGATTATGCGGAGGAAAAAAATATCACCTTTCCACGTATATGACATCCTTTGACCGAAAGCGGGTGATTGAGGAAATAAAATCAGAGCTTGCCAGGCTGGAAGCGGACTATCCCGGTTTGTGCGATGTGCCGGAGGAGCGGAAAATCACCGTGATTTCCACGTCCCTGATTGAGGCGGGAGTTGACCTCGACTTTTACACGGTTTTTCGGGAATTGTCCGGTTTGGACAGTATTTTGCAGGCGGGAGGCAGATGCAACCGGGAGGGTAAGCGGACGCATGCGGACGTGTTTATATTCCGGCTTGAGAGCGAACAGGGAAAACCGGCCCAGGATGAACGTCCATCGCTCACCAAAGGTCTGCTGGCCGAGTACAGTGACATATCGTCGCCTGAGTGTATTCAGACCTATTATGAGCGGTTGTTTTATGTGAAGAGCGAGTTTCTGGGGCGAAACGCGCTGAGCCGCGATTGTAACAGCATCTACGCGATTCCCTTTCGGGAATATGCGGACCGGTTTGAGCTGATTGAGTCAAAGACAATTTCGATTGTAGCCGCCCGCGACGACTACAGCCGGGGCCTGGTGGAACAGCTGAGAAACACCGGTTACGGAAATGCAAGGAAGCTGCAGAATTATACATTTTCCGTCTATCAATATGAGTTTGATGATTTGATGAAGCAGCATGTTTTGAACGATTACGGAAGTGGAATCTGGTGCCTTACAAATCCCGACTACTACAATGAGGAAACGGGAGTGATTTTTGAGGCGCAGGATTACATTTTATAAATTCAGGAGGAGGGGTGAGATGAGCTACGGATTTAAGATTATGGTAACCGGCGATTACGCGTGTTTTACGCGGCCTGAGCTGAAGGTTGAGCGGGTCAGCTACGATGTGCCGACGCCGGGCGCCATGGAAGGGATGCTAAAATCCATATATTGGAAACCGGCGATCCGGTATGTGATTGACAAGATCATTGTGTTCCAGCCCATTGATTTTATGAACATCCGCCGCAATGAGGTGAAGGACAAGGTACTTTACAGCGCGGTGAAGAGCAGGATGAACGGCGCGGGAGGCGATCCGTGTATTTATACGTCGGAAAGCCGGAGCCAGCGGGCGGCAATGGTTTTAAAAAATGTCATGTACGGTGTGGAATTTCATTTTGAGCTGACCGGATTAAAAAGTGATGGGGAGGCTGACGCTGAAAATAAGCATTACAATATCATCAAGCGGAGATTGGAGCGCGGGCAGCATTTTCGCACGCCATGCCTGGGCTGCAGCGAATTCCCGGTAAGGGATATCCGGCTGGTCGAGGAGTTTGACATGAACCTGATCAGCAGCAGTATTTTGGAGCAGGGGGATGTGGATCTTGGATTTATGAGCTACCGGGTACAGTTCCGGGACGGCGGAGTGCCGGTCAATGGAGATTGGGAGAACCCGGAATTCTCAGACAAGGCCTCCACTGTATATTACCGGCCGCATATGGTGCGAGGCGTAATCGATGTGGCAAAATACAGGGAGGGATTAAAATGCTGATTAAGGCGCTATGCGATTATTACGATGCCCTGGCAAGAAACGGAAATGTCCTCTCGGAAGGATATTCCAATGTGAAGATCCATTATCTGGTCAGCCTGACATTGGACGGAACCATCGATGATATCATCAATTGGCAGGAGACCGTGCAAAGGGAAGCGGCAAAAGGAAAGATAAAGGAGCAGTCTGTACCGCGGACCGTTGTGCTGCCGGAGCGGACAGAGAAACCGGGGATTGAGGCAAATATAGTGGAGCACCGCGCGCTTTACATTTTCGGTCTGAATTTTGACAAGGACATTTTTACGCCAATGGATCGGACCGGAAAAGCGAAGAAATCCCATGAGGCGCTTTGCGAGAAGAATCTGGCGTTTCTGGAGGGACTGGATTCGCCTGTGGTCAATGCGTACCGTGCCTTTCTGTCACGATGGAATCCGGAGGCGGAAACGGAAAATCATTATTTGGTGAATCTGGGAAAAGCCTACAGTACCGCAGGGTTTGCGTTCTGCCTTTCAGGGCGTCCGGACATACTGCTGCACAGGGATCAGAAGCTGTTGGAAAAGTGGGAGGTCTATAGACGGGTCAAGAGCGCGGAGGGCGAACCGGCTGTGGTGGCGCAGTGCGCAATCACCGGGGAAAACGCTCCCATTGCCCGGATTCACAGCAAAATCAAAGGGGTATACGGTGGATTGGCAACAGGTTCCGTCCTGATCGGGTTCAATAATCCCTCGGAAAGTTCCTATGGCAACGACCAGTCCTACAACAGCAATATTTCAGAAAACGCCATGAGAAGATACGCGGAGGCGTTGAATTATCTGCTGAGCTCCAGAAAGCATAAGGTGATGCTGGACGATATGACGGTGGTGTTCTGGGCCTCGGATGATAACGATACATGTAATGACCTGATGGCGGCTCTGCTGTTCGACAATCCGGACAGTATGGACGGGCAGCGGACAGAAGAGATGCTGCGGAATATGATGAAGGATGCCAGGAACGGGATTGTGAGGGCAGAGCAGATTGCCGATTTGGAAAATATTGATCCGAACGTAGATTTCTACATCATTGGAATGAAGCCCAATTCCTCGCGCCTGGCTATGAAATTCCTGTATCACAAACGGTTTGGCGAGATTTTGCAGAATATAGCGCGCCATCAGCTGGATTTGCAAATGTCGGAGGACGGCAAGCCGATCTCCCTCTGGCGGATCGGGAAAAGCCTGATCTCTCCGAAAAGTAATAATGAAACGGTGGACGTGGCTCTGATGGCCAAAATTCTGGAAGCGGTGGTTTACGGTTCGTGGTATCCGAATGCGTTGATGGCCGCGGCCATCCGCAGAGTCAAAACGGACAGCGAGGGAACTATGAGCTATGTCCACGCGGGAATCATAAAAGCGTGTATCAACCGGAGAAAACGGCTGCAAGGAGAAAAGGAGGAAATTACATTGTCACTGAACAAAGAAAATGAAAGGCCTGCGTATTTATGCGGACGGCTGTTTGCCGTGCTGGAGCGTTTACAGCAGGAAGCGTCGAACAATTCCCTGAATCGAACCATCAAGGATGCATATTTTGCCTCGGCATCTTCTAAACCGGCGCTGATTTTTCCAAAGCTGCTCCGCCTGGCGCAGAATCACCTGGGAAAAGTGAAATTTCCGGTTTATTACAATAAAATGATACAGGAGATTATGGATAAACTGCCCGGAGAATTTCCGGAGACCCTGCTGATCCAGGACCAGGGACGGTTTATGATCGGGTATTATCAGCAGTATCAGAGTTTCTTTGCAACAGATAAGTCCAATAAAGAACAGGGGGAGAAATAATATGGCAATCCAAAACAGATACGAGTTCGTAATGCTTTTTGATGTGGAAAATGGAAATCCCAACGGAGACCCGGACGCGGGAAACAGCCCGCGGGTGGACGCGGAAACCGGCTATGGTTTTATCACGGATGTTTGTCTGAAGCGGAAAATCCGGAATTACGTTGATCTGTGCAAAAACGGCGAGGAGGGATACGAGATTCTGATCAAGCCGGACCGCTGGCTGAACGCAAAGTTTTCCGAGGCTTATGAGGCGGAGGGGCTTGCCAAGAAGCAGAAGGGGAAAACCGCAGATGACGTTAAGCGGGCCAGGGATTTTATGTGCAAACATTATTTTGACGTCCGCACCTTTGGGGCGGTAATGTCCACAGGAGACGACCCGTGCGGAATCGTCCGCGGACCGGTGCAGATCAATTTTGCCAGAAGTATTTCCCCGGTCAATATACAGGATGTCACCATTACGCGGCAGGCCCGCACCACCGAGGACCGCCAGGGGAGCGGGGAGACGGAAATGGGAAAGAAGAGCATGATTCCGTATGCGTTATATCGGGCGGAAGGATACATTTCCGCGGCGCTGGCCAATAAGGTGACGGATTTAAATGAATACGACGTGGAGCTTTTGTGGAGCGCCATCATCAATATGTTTGAACACGATCACAGCGCGGCCAGGGGCAAGATGTCCATGCGGAGGCTGTATGTATTTAAACATGACAGTATTCTGGGAAATTGCCCGTCACAGCTGCTGTTTGACAAGATTACGGTGTCTGAGACGGACCATGTGCCGCCCCGCAGCTTCAGCGATTACCAAATTGAGGTGGACGAGACGATGCCGGCCGGTGTGGAATTCATCAGCAAGCTATGAGCAGTACCGCGATAACGATCCGGTCAATCCAGCATTATCTATATTGTCCGCATAGATGGGGATTACTGGAAATTGACCAGGCATGGGCGGAGAATGCATTTGTCACAAAAGCAAACCTGCTGCACAGCCGGGTCCACGCAGCGGACGGGGACTACGCAATGCGCGGCAGGCGTGTGTTCACATCTGTGTCGGTATATAATGACCGGGAGGAATACAATCTTTATGGAAAAACGGATTGTATTGAGGCGAGGGAATCAAAGGACGGCGTGCCCATGGCGGGCATGGACGGTAAATACAAGCTCTGCATTGTGGAGTATAAACCGACCAAGCCGAAACACGGGGAATACCACGAGGAGGATCTGATGCAGGTATTTGCCCAAAAGCTCTGCGTGGATTACATATTTGGCGGTGATTGCGAGGGAGTTCTGTATTATGCGGATGTAAAAAAACGGGTTTCATTGCCGCTAAAAGAGCATTTTTCAGAATATGATCAGCGCCTGAAGCAGATTTTAAATGAGATGAGAAGCTTTTTGGAAACAGGCAGGATTCCGCCTATTGAAAAAAAGCAGAATTGCAGCGGCTGTTCAATGAAAGATCTATGTATGCCGTCGGCAAAGAAATCCGTTGATATCAGAAAGACGATCAGAATGGCCGCGGCAGAGGACTGAGAACAGGAAAATTTTTAGAATGGAGGTGACTATGCGAAAGCTTTTAAATACGATTTATGTCACAAATGAATTGGCGTATTTGTGGCTGGATGGGGAAAATCTGGTGTGCAGAATTGAGAATGAAAATAAGCTCAGGATACCATTTGACAATGTGGAAAATGTCGTCTGCTTCAATTATATCGGATGTTCCCCCGCTCTGATGGGAAAGTGCGTTGAGAAAAGTATTCCCATTAATTTCATTTCGCCCCAGGGCAAGTTTTTGGCAAAGGTTTGCGGAGAAACGAAGGGGAACGTGTTCTTGCGGGTGGCGCAGATCGACTGCTTCCGCGAACGCGGGCTTGCGCTGTCACAAAATACCATGGCGGCTAAGTTCTGCAATACCAGGCAGGTGATTAAAAGGACGCTGCACGACAATGCCGGTTTGCGGGACGATACGGATATTCAGGAGACGCTGTCAGCGCTGGAGGAGGGTGTGGAAAAGATATTCCAGGCCCAGAATTTAGAAAGCGTTTTGGGAATTGAGGGGAATTGTGCCAAACGTTATTTTTCCATATTCGATAAACTGATCACCAATCCCAAAGTTCCGTTTACCTTTGAATTGCGAACAAAGCACCCGCCTTTGGACCCGGTAAACGCGCTGCTGTCCTTTGTGTACACGCTGTTTACAAATGAGTTTGCAGCGGCGCTGGAGACTGTGGGCCTGGATAGCTATATTGGGTTTTGCCATGCGCTGCAAAGCGGCAGAAGTTCACTGGCCTGTGATTTGGTGGAGGAGGCAAGGTGTATTGCGGAGCGATTTGTGCTCACGCTGCTAAACCTGCAGATAGTGGGAGCCGATGATTTTGAGCAGCAGATTTCCGGGGCAGTCTGGCTTAATGAGGAAGGCCGGAAAAAGGTGCTCGCTCGCTGGCAGGAAAAGAAGCGCACGGATATGGTACACCCTTATCTCAAGCAGAAGATCCCTCTGGGCCTGCTGCCTTATGTGCAAAGCAATCTTTTAGCAAAATATGTGCGTGGGGATATCGCGGAATATCCGTGCTATTTGATGAAGTAGGTGATTTTATGATGGTGATTATCAGCTATGATGTCAGTACGGTGGATAAATCGGGGCAGACAAGGCTGCGAAAGGTGGCGAAAGAATGCCAGAATCATGCGCAGCGAGTTCAAAATTCGGTGTTCGAAGCGGATTTGGATTATTCTACTTTTTTGAAGTTAAAGGATGCATTGATCCGCCTGATCGACGAGGAGAAGGACAGCCTGCGGTTCTATTATCTTGGAAATAACTGGAGCAAAAGAGTGGAGCATGTGGGCGCAAAACGCGGTTATAATCCGGAAGGGGTTATTATTATCTGAGGATAGGCGAAGGTGTGGTGATGCTAAAATGCGGGGGAGGTTCGCCTGAAAAATGGGGATAGTATGGGGATTTTCTTTGCCTGGTAGGGAAAAAATACACTAAAAAAATAAAGTCCGCCCGATATTTTGCGGTGGCGTGGGGATGAAGTACTAATTGTTGCGTCACGCCCCGCGAGGGGCGTGGGAGTAGAAATCATCGAGGAAACGAGCTTTGAGGAGCTGAAAGGGTCACGCCCCGTGAGGGATGTAGGAGTAGAAATCCCTGGTGATTGTTACTATTAGCAATTGTCCCGGTTACGCCCTGCGTAGAACGCGAGAGCAAAATCAGCTCATATAATCAGAATTGAAATCCACCTTTTGGCCGAGCTCTGCAATAAGTATGTAAGCCGCAAATTTGGTAGAACAGAAACGGCAGAGCGCGAGGGTCTATCAATGGATGTGCGAGTAGACTTGCATGGTGTTATTTTTTTGCCGGCATTGTTCTGCCTTCATACTAAAAAATATACGCTTTTAAATCAATGCTGTAAAAATTCGGTAGAAATGAGAGCATGCAAAATTAAATCTATTCAATCATATCCATACTAAAGCGTGTTCTATAAATTATACGCCTCTGAAAAGTCTGTTTAAGATAGAAAACACAAAGTAACTATAATAGTAATCTGAAGAATCTCTACCAAGTTGTGTTTTCGCCCGCAGCCTTCCGTTCAGTTAGTGCAAAAATACCAATCATACTATTGAACTGCTAACCAGCTTCACAACCGTTGGTTTAAAATGCACCTATGCCTTACATTTCCAGAAGATTTATTAGTCTCCCGCATGGCATAGGCAGTAATTGGCGAGATTAACGATCTGGGGGCAGGGACGGCTGGTTTGCTGAGTTAAGGTTTGCCGGCCGCCAAGGAGAACTTCAGGACGATTCTGCCACAAGCGACTCCATATTCTTTCATGGCCGCGTAGATCATGGAAATATAACAGCCCTAACCCGCTTGCCCGCCCAATAAAACCATTCTCAAGCTTGCCCGCATCCGACGACAGGTTGTGCCCTAACCCCGTAATACCTGCCATATACATTCCTGCTCTCCCGTCTGATCAAAATCAAGTTGTCTCCGGCCTGACAGCCTCCGCCGTCTGGCTGTACCTAAATCACGTTGCGATTACCATAAACATTTCCCCTCCCTCCCGACCGGAAAATCCCCATAGCTTTGCCGCCTTCCAACGCCTGATATCGCCGCATCCTTGTGAGATTACCCTATGTATATCAATGCTCATAGGAATTTCAGCCGTGTCCTTTCACACTAAATATCGTGCCTCTGCTGCTTTTCCCACAATCATGATCCACTTGTCCCAGCTAGACCGCAAAATGGCCCAGGCAAGTTCAGTACCCGCCAGGTTGCCTTAAAGTATGGAAAAACAAGCCCATGATTCCCGCCTTTGACGAACAGACGACGGCAGAGAAAGCCATTCCACTCCCATCAGAAAATCTTACATTTTAAGACAGGAGGAATCCGCAGGAAATCTCTTCCGTCACCCCATAATATGACCGGCAACAGTTCGCAGAGCAGTTGACAGTGCCGCTATTGCCGCTTTTTACGCAGTCAGCGGAGGCTATAATAGAAGCAGAAAATACCGCCGACTCCGCGAATGAAAAGTCCAGATACCGGCTCCGGCCGGAGGGAGACAGTTGTGCAGCACCAGTGAAAGCGATCCGGTGACCGGACAAACATCCTTTGAAGCCCAGAAACGATATATGTGAGCGGGCGCTGCCGTTTTTTTGGCAGCGCAGCCCCTCCCCATATGGCAGCAGCCGGCCAGGACTTAGGTATCCCCATGCGCACGCGTAACAAAAGATATCTCCTTTGAACTGTTTATAGAAAAAGTGAATTTTCCGTCCAAAAAAATATCTGCCATACCTGCCGCCTCTGTGTTGACATGCTTTTGAAGTCCCCTGTCTCCCACGGAACGGCACAGTGTGATGGTACTTTTTGATTCTACTCCTCGCCAGGCAGAAAGCTGCAAACTGTGACATCTCAATTGTTTTTACCCCACGATTTATAATCCCGTCTGGCGGCAAGTTGGCTTTAGGCGCGTTTTGCGGCTCTGAAAACAATGTACTTATATTTTTTACGGCCTCAAAACCCGCATGCACATTTCATAATTGATATTCTCATCCTTATACATAAACGACAACCTCACCCACCCGCGAACTCCGTCCGAACTGCCATATCCCCTGATTCCCCCCCCCCCCTGCCACCCCCCAAAAAAAAAGCCCTAATTATCCCATCCCAAAAAGCCTTCACGTAACCATAAGCATACACCCGCCATTTTTAATCCCACCCACCCGCCATTCCCATCCCAATCGCCATTTCCCGCCCTAAAATCCTCCCCCGCAACAGCGCTTGCCTCTCTCCATTATGACACAACAAACCAGGAACAATGCTGTCGATAAAACAAATAGGTGAAAAATGTAAATAAAAAAACAATTTCAGAAAACATTTTTATTAGAAAATATAAATAAACTGTTGACAAATCAAAAATGCGTGCTAAGATATAACTATGAAAATACTTTACGAAAACATTTTCATCAACAATGTGCTGGCAAGGAGGAGAAAATGAGAAAGAATATATTGGTGATCGGCAGCCTGAATATGGATCTGTCCATTGCCATGGACCGAATGCCCGCGGTGGGCGAGACGGTTCTGGGTGAAGAGCTTACATATAACCTGGGCGGAAAGGGCGCCAATCAGGCGTACGCGGCCGGGCGGCTGGGCGGAAGAGTGAAGATGCTGGGCTGCGTGGGCAGGGATCAGTTTGGAGAGGGACAGAAGGAGAGCCTGTCGGCCTGCGGCGTGGATGTGTCGGCCCTGAAGGTGTCCGGGGAACTGCCCACCGGGACCGCCGTGATCTGCGTGGACGCGCAGGGGAACAACAGTATCGTGGTGGTGGCGGGAGCCAATCAGGCCTGCGACACAGCCTACCTGGAGGAAAACGACGAGCTGCTGCGGTGGTGCGACTACCTGCTGATGCAGATGGAGATTCCCCTGGAGGCCATCGAGTACGCGGCGGCAAGGGCCAAGGAGCTGGGAAAGACGGTGATTTTAAATCCTGCCCCGGCCCCGGAGGCGCTGTCCCCTGAGCTGCTCTCCAGCGTGGATTACCTGACGCCCAATGAGACGGAGCTGATGAAGCTCAGCGGCGTCCCTGGCTCCGGGATGGAAGCCGTCCGGCGGGGCGCGCTGGCGCTCATGGAAAAGGGGCTGCGCTGCGCTGTGGTTACGCTGGGCGAGGAGGGCGCTCTGCTGGCGGACAGAAACGGATTCAGGACGTACCCGGCCAGAAAGGCGGAAGCTGTGGACACCACCGCGGCAGGCGACTGTTTTAACGGCGCTTTCGCCGTGGCGCTGGCGGAGGGCAGGGGCGAGGACGAGGCGATCCGGTTTGCCAACACAGCGTCGTCCATTGCGGTGACAAAAAAAGGCGCGCAGAGTTCTATCCCGTCGCGGGAGGAGCTGGAAGGGATTTTTAATCGCGCTCAGGCGCAGCGGTAGAGAACAGGAGGTAAGCGATGGAGCGAATTATCATTGACACAGACCCTGGCGTGGACGACGCCATGGCCATTCTGCTGGCGGTGAAGGCAGCGGACCGGCTGCAGATTGAAGCCCTGACCACGGTGGACGGAAACGTGGGCATTGACCGGGTGACGGACAACGCGCTTTCCATTCTGGAGCTGTGCCGGGCCGAGGACATTCCGGTTTACCGGGGGGCGGACGCCCCGCTGGGAAAGGAAACCGCCTACAGCGACGATTTCCACGGCAGCGACGGGCTGGGCGAAGTGGACGTGCGGCCGCAGAGGCGGACCGCAGAGCGGGAGCCGGCGGTGGACTTTCTGGTTCGCAGGGCCGCCCAGCAGCCCGGGGAGCTGACCCTGGTGCTCATCGGCCCTCTGACCAACGCGGCCCTGGCGGTGCGCAGGGACCCGGAGTTTGCCGGGAATATCCGGCGGCTGGTCATCATGGGCGGAGCGGAGCACGGCGGGAACATGTCCCCGGTGGCGGAATTTAATTTTTTCCACGATCCCCAGGCGGCCAAGGAGGTGTTCCGGGCCGGTTTTAAGGAGATTGTGATGGTGGGGCTGGACGCCACCGGCAAGGTCTACATGACGCCGGCCATGCGGGAGCTGCTCTACCTGATCGGGACGCCTGTTTCACGGTTCATCCACAAGATCACCCGCAGGTACACGGACCGGCGCTGGGAGATCAACCGGGTGATGGGCTGCCAGCTCTGCGATCCGCTGGTGGCGGGCTACCTGATCGACCCGGAGATACTCACCCTGGAGGACGCCCACGTGGAGATCGAGACGGAGGGCAGATGCGAGGGCATGTCCGTGGTGTACCGCTCCAAGCGGTATCCGGATATGCCGGTGAACTGCAAGGTGGCGGTGGACGCAGACGCCAGACGGTTTTTCGACGTGTTTTACCTGACGCAGTTCCCTGAGTACGGGCAGGAGATCAAGGCGATGCTGGACCGGGAATTCCGGTGATATCACATACTCCGCGGCGGTACGCCTGAGATCACAGGGCAGGCCCCGCTGGGAGAGGGCTTTTCGCGGGTGGCTGTCTGAGCCGGGAGAATCAGGCTCCGGCCCGCCGCGGGAATCAAAATTAGGAGAGGGTATAGGTTATGGCTAAGAAAAAGATAAAAGACGATTTTACGCTGCTGGCGATCCTGTTGATCCCCATAGCGATTGCGATTAATTTCATTTGCGGCAACCTGGCGCTGGCCTTGAAGCTGCCGCTCTATCTGGACAGCATCGGCACGTATCTGGTGGGTATGCTGGCCGGGCCGTGGGTGGCCCTGGTGACGGGCTTTCTGAGCATCACCATCAATGCGGTCAGCGACCCCACGCTGTTTCCCTACGCGCTGTTAGCCGGGCTGATGGGCATGGTGGTGGGCTTCTTTTCCAAAAAGGGCCTGTTCACCTCGGTACCCGGCATGGTGCTTTCCGGCCTGGTGGTGGCGCTCTGCTCCGTGGTGGGCACCGTGGTCATCAAGTACATATTCTTCGGCGGCTTCGGCACCAGCGGCGTGTCCATTCTGGCGGCCACGATCATTGCCAGCGGCCAGCCCTTCTGGGTGGGCCAGTTTGCGGCCCAGATGGTGGGCGAACTGCCGGATAAGTTTATCTCCGTGCTGGTCCCGTTTCTGGTGATCCGCGGCATGTCGGGCAGGTATCTCTACAAGTTTATCAACGGACGGGTGTTTATTGACGCGAGACGGCGCAAAGCGGCCAGGCGCGGGGAGGTGGCAAAATAATGGAAGGAACGAATTTTATCCGGGATCTGAATCCGATTACACAGCTGTATCTGTGCCTGTTTATCGCGGTCTCCTCCCTGTTTTATGATTACCGGTACACGGCGGTCCTGATCGTAGCGATGATTGTGATCGCGGCCATGGCGGGTAAGGCAGGAGCCTTTGTGGGTATGTGGCTGAAATCCATTGTGTTCATCTCCGTGGTGGTCTTTGTCATGCAGGCGCTTTTTTTGCCCGGGGACACGGTGCTCTGGAAATTCTGGATTTTCTCCGTCAAGCAGGAGGGGATCGACAACGCGATTACCCTGTGCACCCGCATCATGGGCGTGGGCACGGCGGCTGTGCTGGGGATTAAGCTGGTGGACGTGGGAAAGCTGGTGGTGGCCTTGGAGGACAGGGGCGTATCCCCTTCCGCCACCTATGTGATCATGTCCACGGTCAACATTATTCCGCAGATGTCCAAGAAAATGACGGTGATTATGGACGCCCAGCGCTCCAGGGGCGTTGAGACGGAGAGCAATCTGTTTGTGCGCGCCAAGGCGTTTTTCCCCACCATCGGCCCGCTGATTTTAAATTCCATTGTCAGCGCTGAGGAGCGCGCCATCACGCTGGAGGCGAGGGCATTTTCCGCAGTGGGAAAAAAGACCAGGCTGCACACGGTGGCGGACACCAAAACCGATAAAGCGCTCCGGGTTGTATTGATGATTATGCTGGCGGCCGCCGTAGGAGGGAGGATTATAACATGGATCGTGTAGTGCTCAATCATGTGACATATCGTTATCCGATCGCTGAGGAGAACGCGCTGAACGACGTTTCCCTGCGCATCAAGGAGGGAGAATTCTGTTCCATCATCGGGGCAAACGGCAGCGGAAAGACCACGCTTTGCAATGTGATCCGCGGATTTATTCCCAAGTTTTACCAGGGCGATCTGGAGGGCCAGGTGCTGATCAACGGCAGGGATATCGCGGAGGTGGATCTGGGAAGCCTGGCCACTGAGGTGGGCTTTGTGTTTCAGAACCCCTTTACCCAGATCAGCGGCATTGCCAACACGGTGTTTGAGGAGCTGGCCTTTGGCCTGGAGAACATGGGCGTGGAGCCCGACGTGATCCGGCGCCGGGTGGAGGATGTGCTGCGCCTGACCAAGACGGAGGAGTTCAGGGACCGCAATCCCTATCAGCTGTCCGGCGGCCAGCAGCAGCGCATCGCGCTGGCGGCCATCCTGATCATGGAGCAGGACATCATGGTGATCGACGAGCCCACGTCGCAGTTGGACCCCCAGAGCACGGACGACGTGTTTGAGGTGATCAAGCTGATGAAGGATATGGGCAGGACGATCGTGCTGGTGGAGCACAAGATGGAGCAGATCGCCCGGTATTCCGACCACATTGTTGTGCTGGACCAGGGGCGCGTGGTGCTGGAGGGCGCTCCGCGGGATGTGATCACCAACCCGGACTGCGCCAAATACCACACCAGGCTGCCCCAGTGCACCAACATCGGTCTGGGACTAAAGGAGCGGGGCGTGGATTTAGGCGGGCTTCCTATCACCAACGATGAGGCGGTGGCGCAGATTCGCAATTATATGGGCCGTTGAGCCGGAGAGGGGATTGTTATGTCTTTAGTTGAAGTGAAAAATGTGTCATTTACATACCCGAACGGCTTTGTGGCCGTGGACGGGGTATCCTTTAATCTGGAAAAGGGGGAGAACATCGCCATTGTGGGGCAGAACGGGGCGGGCAAGACCACCACGGTGAAAATGCTCAACGGTCTGACCAAACCCACCTCCGGCGACATCATTGTGGACGGAAAGAACACCAGGGATTACACCACGGCGCAGATCGCCAGAACCGTGGGCTATGTGTTCCAGAACCCGGACGACCAGATTTTCAACAACAGCGTATATAAGGAAATCGAGTACGGTCTCAAGCGCATGAAGCTGTCCAAGGAGGAGCGGGAGCGGAGGATTATGGACGCCGCCTCCCTCACGGGCATGGAGAAATTCCTGGACCAGAACCCCTACGATTTCCCGCTGTCCGTCCGCAAGTTTGTGACCATCGCCTCCGTGATCGCCTCCGGCTGCGAGGTGCTGATTTTCGACGAGCCCACCGCAGGCCAGGATCTGGATGGCTTGGAGCGCCTGTCGCGGCTGATTAAAGAGCTGACTGCCAGGGGGAAGGCACTGATCACCATCACCCACGACATGGAGTTTGTGGCGGAGAATTTTGAGCGCCTGATCATCATGTGCAACAAGAAGATCGTGGCCGACGGAAGGACCGAGGAGGTGTTCTACTACAAGGACATTATGGAGAAAGCAAAGCTGAAGCAGCCCTGTGTGGTTGAGCTGTCCGGACGGATCGGCGCCGGAGAGCTGGGGCTGGATTTGGACGCGGTCGCCCGCTTCATCAGGGAAGGGAAGGCGGCCGGCCCGCGGGCAAACGCATAGTGCCAGACTGAAATGCAATAAAAACAGCAGCTTGCTGCCGGTGGATCAAACGTCCGCCGGCAGCTTTTTGCGCGCCAGGGTCCGCCGGTTCTGTTGGCGCGCGGGCCGCCATTGCGGGAAGCTTCGCGCCTGGCCCTGATTCCGACCTTCCAAATTGACGGAATCCAAATTTTGGTGTAAGATAAGCGGAGAAGTTATCTTAATAACATTGACAGGAGGGGATACGATGTATGATTTGTCAAAGTGCATCCTGGTCACAAACAACGACCGGGCGGCGGAAAAATGGAAAAATTCAGTGGGGGAGGTTATACTGCTGGGCACCTACGGGGAGGTGCTGAAAAAAGCCAGGGACCTGATCCACACAAAGCATAAGCTTCTGACCCATCCCCAGGCCTCCAGCCTGAAGCCCAACCAGACGCCCTACCGTACCATTTTGCTCTACGAGGCCGTGGACGGGGACAACACGGGGGACGTGTGCCTGATCGAGGACGCCCTGGAGACCTTTGAGAAGTGGAACAGGATCCACAAGGTGCCGGAGTACGACGAAGCCGTCGCCTACGATTATAAGACCATCGATTTGTCCATGATTGAGAACGTCATCCCCAGGCTCTAGGGAGCGTTTGAAAATTTATTCCTGCCGGCTGCGCGCCGAACTCCGCGGCATAACCGGTTCTAATTCGGTCAGCGCAGCCCGCCGCGCCGCCACATGGGGATCAAATTTCCCGCCGTGTGGTGCGCACATCTGACGGAAAGCAGCTTTCAAACACTGCCTGAGTCGCGTTTGAGCGCTGCTTTCCGCCGGACGTTAGTCACGCTTTGCGGGGGAGGGCCCCGATGAGCGGGGCGTAAGAGAGACCGGGCAAGGTCCCGTTCATCCCTACGGCCGGATGGCGGAAACGAATTTTCAAAGCACGGCCGGGGAGGGGAATAATCCGCAGACGGCCGCCGAAGTCAGACGGGTACGGCTCCGGCGCTCTGCCCCGGCAAAAATATGAGACGAGGGATATATGATGAAGAAAAACAGCGGAACATCTTATTTTAAAGACTTAAGCAGGAAGGATTACGTGGCCATGGCCAGCCGCATCATCGAATCGGAGGGCGTGGGCGCCATCAGCATCCGACGGATCGCCACGGAGCTGGGCTGCTCCTCGGCCAGCATGTACCGGTATTTTAAAAACCTGGACGAGCTGTTGTTTTACGCCCAGTTGGATGCGCTGAATGAGTACATTCTGGACCTGTCCGGCAGGGAGAAGCAGTGGAAGGGAATCTGGGACATGTACTTTGGCATCTGGGAGTCCTACGCCACGGAGGCGTTTCAAAAGCCGGAGGCCTTTGAGTGCATTTTCTACCGCAATATCAACAAGGACCTGGGGGAGGCGCTGAAGGAATACTATGAAATGTTCCCGGACACCATTGTGCTGGTAAGCCCGCTGATCAAGGAGATGCTGGAGATACCGGGCTATTATGACCGCGACTTTCTCATCTGCAAGCGCCTGGTGGCGGAGAACGAGATCACGGAGGAGAACGCCAAAAAGCTGAACCACGTGCTCTGCACGCTGTTTCTGGGATATTTCAAATTCGTGCAGGAGAACGGCATAGAGCCGGACAAAATACAGGGGCTGGTGGACCAGTACATCAACGAGAGCAAGGAGATCGCCCGGATTTATGCCCGGGACTTCCGGCCGGAGAGCGTGCGGCCATGATTCTGCCGCCTGTCCGGGGAAGCCGCCGGAATCTGCCCGGCGCTTCCCCGGACTGTCTGCTGGTGAAAATGTACAAAAGTAATGATAAAAATATAACAATTTGACGAAAATCATTAAAACTACGAAAAGTAACAAAAAACTTCATAATCCCTATTGATAATCGCGATAACATATGGTATATTCTGCATATAAGTTATCGCGATTACTTATTATTTCTGTGAAATTATTACAAAACGCATAACTTTGCAGCAAACAATGCTGTCGGGACCGTCCAAGTGGGTGGAATGAAAGGGGCGGCCCGACGGCAAATTTTAAGAAGTGGGAGGTATTTCAAATGAAGCTTGAATTGGGCAAAATCTTTATCAAAGATATCCGATTCGACGACAAGACTTACGTGAAAGACGGAGTCCTCCATGTCAGCAAAGAGGAAGTGGAAGCTCTTGTGCTGCAGGACGAAAAGCTGGCCGGCTGCCATGTGGACATTGCCAGGCCCGGCGAGTCGGTGCGGATCACGCCGGTGAAGGACGTGATCGAGCCCAGGGTCAAGGTGAGCGGCGGGGAGATTTTTCCGGGCGTGATCGGAAAGGTAAGCCCTGCGGTGGGAAGCGGAAGGACCCATGCGCTGGAAGGCTGCTGCGTTGTGACCGCGGGAAAAATCGTGGGCTTCCAGGAGGGAGTCATCGACATGAGCGGCCCGGCGGCGGACTACTGCCCGTTCTCCAAAACCTGTAACCTCTGCGTGGTGGTGGAGCCGGCGGGAGAGCTGGAGACCCATGTGTACGAGAAGGCGGCCCGCATGGCCGGACTGAAGGTGGCTGCTTATCTGGGCGAGACCGCCCGCAGCCTGGAGCCGGATGAGCTGGTGGAGTTCGAGACAAAGCCGATCTTTGAGCAGGCGGCCCAGTATCCGGACCTGCCCAAGGTGGGCTACATCCACATGCTCCAGTCCCAGGGACTGCTCCACGACACCTACTACTACGGCGTGGACGCCAAGCAGTTCGTCCCCACCTTCATGTACCCCACGGAAATCATGGACGGCGCCATTGTCTCCGGCAACTGCGTGGCACCCTGCGATAAGGTGACCACCTACCATCATCTGCATAACCCGGTTATTGAGGATTGCTACAAGCACCACGGCAAGGACATCAATTTCATGGGAGTGATCCTGACCAATGAGAACGTGTTCCTGGCGGACAAGGAGCGCCACTCCGACATGGTGGCCAAGCTCTGCAGCTGGATGGGCCTGGACGGTGTGCTGATCACCGAGGAGGGCTACGGCAATCCGGACACGGACCTGATGATGAACTGCCGCAAGGTGGAGCGGGCGGGGACCAAGGTGGTTCTGATTACCGACGAGTTCCCGGGCAAGGACGGAAAGAGCCAGTCCCTGGCGGACGTGTGCGAGGAAGCGGATGCGCTGTCCTCCTGCGGACAGGGTAACGCCACGCTGATATTCCCGGCCATGGAGAAGGTGATCGGCACCCAGGATTTCATCGAGATGCAGATCGGCGGCTGGGACGGATGTAAGAATCCGGACGGCAGCTTTGAGGCGGAGCTTCAGATTATCATTGCCTCCACCATTGCCAACGGCTTTAACAAGCTGGCGGCCAAGGGATACTAAACAACTGTAAAGGAGAGGAAAAATGGCGAAATATAAAGTAGTACATTATATTAACCAGTTCTTCGCCGGCATAGGCGGAGAGGAAAAAGCCGATTACAAGCCGGAAGTCCGGGACGGAGCCGTGGGCCCGGGCAGAGGGCTGAGCGCTGCGCTGGGAAGCGATTATGAGATCGCCGCCACCGTGATCTGCGGCGACAACTATTTCGGTGAAAATCTGGAAGAGGCCGCTGAGACCATCATCGGGATGGTGAAAGCGTATGAGCCGGACGTATTTATCGCCGGCCCGGCATTTAACGCCGGACGCTACGGAGTGGCCTGCGGAACCATCTGTAAGGCGGTTGAAGAGCGCCTGGAGATTCCGGTGCTCACCGGCATGTACCTGGAGAACCCGGGCGTGGATATGTTCCGCAAGGATCTGCTGATTGTGGAAACGCCCAACTCCGCGGCAGGTATGCCCAAGGTGCTGCCCGTGATGGCGGCTCTGACGAAGAAGCTGGCCCAGGGCCAGGAGATCGCCGGACCCAAGGAGGAAGGCTACATTGAGCGGGGCATCCGCGTCAACTATTTTGCGGAGAAGAGAGGTTCCGAGCGGGCGGTGGAGATGCTGGTGAAAAAACTGGCCGGCCAGCCCTTTGAGACGGATCTGCCCATGCCAAAGTTCGACCGCGTGGAACCCGCCGCTCCCATTGCGGATATCAAGAAGGCCAAGATAGCCGTGGTTACCTCCGGCGGTATCATTCCGGTGGGGAATCCCGACCATATCGAATCGTCCAACGCCACCAAATGGGGCAAGTACGACATCACCGGCATGGACCGGCTATCACCGAATGATTTCACATCCATTCACGGCGGCTATGACCGCCAGTTCGCCATCGCGGACCCCAATGTGGTGGTCCCCCTGGACGCTCTGAGAGAGCTGGAGCGGGAGGGCGAGTTCGGTGAGCTCGTCAACTACTTCTGCTCTACTACCGGAACCGGAACCGCCACCGCATCCGCGGCCAAGTTCGGCGCCGAGATTGGAAAAATGTTCGTGGACGAACATGTGGACGGGGTTATCCTCGTCTCCACCTGAGGGACCTGTACTCGTTGCGGTGCAACGATGGTTAAAGGTATCGAGAAGTACGGACTTCCTGTAGTCCACATGGCAACCGTTGTTCCTATCTCCCTGACAATCGGTGCCAACCGTATCATCCCGGGCGTCGGCATACCCTACCCACTTGGCGATCCGCCCCAGGGTGAGAAAGACAGCTACAAACTGCGTCTATCCATGGTGAGAAGAGCGCTCAAAGCCCTTCAGACTCCGGTGGACGGTCAAACCGTGTTTGAGAAATAACTGCGGCAGTGACCGGCCGGCGCGGCGGATTTTGTCCGCTGCGCCGGAACCAAAACCGAACTCATGGATAGGAGAAGGCGTATGGATCAAGATAAAAAAGTCAACTGGAACCGGGCGCTGATACTGGCGGGGGCGGTTATTGCATTCACCATCGGTTCCGGCTTTGCCACAGGACAGGAAATTGTCCAATATTTCACTGCATATGGGGTGCAGGGAATTTTGACGGTCCTTTTGTTCGCGGTCTGCTTCATTTACTACAACTACAATTTCGCCAAGGCCGGGGCGGAGGAACATTTTGAACGGGGAAACGATGTCTACAAGTTTTACTGCGGAAAATACATCGGAACCTTTATGGATTATTATTCCACAGTGTTCTGCTACATGTCGTTTTTCGTCATGGTAGGAGGCGCGGCCTCCACCTTCAATCAGCAGTACGGCCTTCCCCTGTGGGTGGGCGGAACGATTCTGACCACGCTGACCATCCTGACCGTGGTGGGAGGACTGAACTCCATGGTGGATAAGATCGGCATCGTGGGTCCGATTATTGTGGTGCTCTGCATCGGCATCGGCGCCGTCACGCTGGTGCGGGACGCGGGCAATGTGGGAGCCGGGCTTGAAGTCATCCGCACGGCGGCTTACGCTGAGGCCGGCGGCGAGACGATCAAGAACGCGGGTCCCAACTGGGTGATTTCAGCGCTGTCCTATGCGGGCTTCGTGCTCCTGTGGTTTGCCAGCTTCACGGCCGCCCTGGGAGCGGGCAACAAAAAGAAAGACGTAGAATACGGCATTTACGGCGGAACCGTGGCGGTGTGCGCGGCCATTATCCTGATTATGTTTGCGCAGATTGCCAATATCAACACGCCGGGCTTGGGCAACCAGGGCATTTTCGTGTGGAACGCGAACATTCCCAACCTGATCCTGGCCGAGCGGATCTGGCGGCCCTTCGCCTCCATTTTCGCACTGGTGGTGTTTGCGGGAATTTACACCACCGCGGTACCGCTTCTCTATAACCCCTGCGCCCGGTTCGCCAAGGAGGGGACGAGCCGGTTCAGGCTTCTGACCGTCGCTCTGGGGCTTCTGGGACTCTTTGTGGGGCTCTTCCTCCCCTTCCGGGTGCTGGTCAATGTGATTTACGTGCTCAACGGATACGTTGGAGCCGTGCTCATCTTGTTTATGCTGTGGAAAAATATCAAAGACGTTTGCCGGAAGAAAAAATAAGATGAAGATCTACATTGTGGACTGCGACAGAACGTCGCGGTCGGAATTAAAAAACATGATTGAGGTTGGAAACCTGGGAACAATCGTGGGCGCTTCGCCGCGGTGGGAGGAGGCTTACCTGAGATTGCAGGAGGTGGGGCCGGACGTGGTTCTGGCCGACCTGGAGTTCAGCACGCTCAAGTCCATGGTCTACATCGGCAAGGTGAAGGCCGTGATGCCGGAGACCGCGGTGGTGGTCCTATCCCAGGCCGCCCACCCGGAAACGCTCCGTCAGGCCTATGAGAAGGGCGCTGAGCTGGTGCTTCACAAGCCCCTCAACCAGACCGAGGTGCGCAATGTGCTGTACAACCTGGAGATGGCCAGGGCCATGAAGTGGCTACTGAGCAAGGCCGGGCCGGGAGCGGGCCGCGAGGAGTCCGGGGACCGGGACCGCGGCGCTCCCAAAGCCCCGGCCGCCGACTCCGGGCCGCCCATCAGGCGGCTGCGGGGAATACTCCAGGAAATCGGAGTGCTAAGCGACTGCGGGAGCAGGGATATACTGGGAATCGTCCGCTATATGATCGAGGAGGACATTGAACTGCAGGATATCACGCTCCGGGAGCTGTGCGGAAAAATGGGAGAAAATCCCAAAAGCGTGGAGCAGCGCATCCGCCGGACAGCCGCGGCCGGGATGGCCAACCTGGCCGCCCGGGGAATGGAGGATTACGCGGACCCGGTGTTCAACGAGTACGCGGTCCGGCTGTACAGCTCCGAGCAGATTCGCCGGGAGATGAATTATATCCGGGGCAGGAGCGAGCAGCACGGAAACGTGCGGGTGCGCCGGTTCCTGGGAGGACTGTTGGAGTGCTGCAGAGAGGAATAGGGATCGGAAGGGCCGATCTGTTTTTGTGGAGGCATTAAAATGGAAACGATATATGATTTGATAATCCTGGGTGCCGGTCCGGCGGGCCTGGCAGCGGGACTTTACGGCGGAAGATACCGCCTGAATACCCTTTTGATCGAGCGGGGACAGGACGGCGGACAGATCGCCATCACCTCGGAGATCGAGAATTATCCGGGACAGCTGGTGGATGATGAGGAATCAGGCGCCACGCTGACCGCCCGCATGACAAAGCAGGTGGAGAAGTTCGGCGTAAAGCGTGTGAGCGCGTCCATCGTCAAGGCGGAGCTTACAGGGCCGGTGAAGCGGCTGACGGACACCAAGGGTAATGTGTACGAGGGAAAGACAGTGATCCTGGCCACAGGAGCCCACCCCAGGCCCATCGGCTGCAAAAACGAGCGGGAATTTCTCGGCAAGGGCATATCCTTCTGCGCCACCTGTGACGCCAACTTCTACGAGGACATGGAGGTTTTTGTGGTGGGCGGCGGCGACTCGGCGGTGGAGGAGGCCATGTATCTGACCAAGTTTGCCAGAAAGGTTACGGTGATCCACCGCAGGGACCAGCTGCGGGCCGCGGTATCCATCCAGGAGAAGGCGTTCCGCAACGAAAAGCTCCACTTTATGTGGGACAGTGTGGTGGACGAGGTGAGCGGCGACGGAATCCTGGACCGCATGGTGGTGCGAAATGTGAAAACCGGGGAGCTGACCGAGGTGAAGGCGGACCCGGAGGACGGGATGTTCGGCCTCTTCGGCTTTATCGGCTACCTGCCCAACACCGGACTGTTTGAGGACACGGGCCTGCGGATGGAGAACGGCTATATCCCCACGGATGAGGATATGCGCACCAATATTCCCGGCGTCTACGCGGCGGGGGACCTGCGGGTGAAGTCCCTGCGCCAGGTGGTTACGGCGGCGGCTGACGGCGCCATTGCGGCCTGCCAGGCGGAGCGCTATGTGGCCGACATGGAGTAGGGCCGCATGTGATAAAAAGTGCAAAAAGCCTTGATTTAGTATGGGTTCTATTGTATAATACACACGAAAGTAATCGCGATTACATAAAACGATATGCGATTTCAGAAGGAGGATGGCAAAGTGGTCGATTTGACGAAGGAAAACTTTGATGAGGAAGTGCTGAAGGCGGAGGGATATGTGCTGGTGGACTTTTACGGCGACGGGTGCGTGCCCTGTGCGGCGCTCATGCCTCACATCCACGGCTTTGAGACGGTTTACGGGGAGACCATCAAGTTCTGCTCCCTGAACACAACCAAGGCCAGACGGCTTGCGATCTCTCAGAAGGTGCTGGGCCTGCCCGTGATCGCCGTCTACAAGGACGGGGTGATGATCGATTCCAGGGTGAAGGACGACGCCACGCCGGAGGCCTGCGAGGAAATGATCAAAAAGTACGCCTGAGAGCGGGACTGAATGCGCTGCATGGCCGCAAGGCGGCTTATGTATAAAAAAAGAAAATAGGAGGTAAACGCATGGCAATTTTAAAAGACAAGTACGCCATCATCATCGGTGACCGAGACGGCGTGCCGGGACCTGCCATCGAAGAGTGCGCCAAGACAGCCGGCGCAAAGATTGCATACTCCTCGACGGAATGCTTCGTCTGAACGTCCGCGGGTGCCATGGATCTGGAAAACCAGAAGAGGGTTTTAAAGTTAAGTGAGGAATACGGACCGGAGAACGTTGTGGTTCTCCTGGGAGCTGCTGAAGCGGAAGCTGCCGGCCTGGCCGCAGAAACCGTTACCGCAGGCGATCCTACTTACGCAGGTCCTTTGGCAGGAGTCCAGTTGGGACTAAATGTATATCACATTTGCGAAGATGAAGTGAAATCAGAGGCAGATCCGTCTGTGTACGACGAGCAGGTGGGCATGATGGAGATGGTGATGGATGTTCCCGCGATCCATGAGGAAGTGGGAAAGATCCGCAAGGAGTTCGGCAAGTATTGATCCGAATCCAGCCCCGAAGCTTTGGGGAGAGCGTCCTTGGGGAACAGCGGTTCCCTTAAGGACTCCTTCCCGGGGCGGGCGCCCGGATCTCAGATAAATGTTGGGGGATTATTAGATGAACGATTATCCGGTTATCAGAGGAACCAGCTATACCCTGGCGGCTGCGCCAGACATGGTTTTATATAACGGCACCACCCAGACCACGGAGCGGATTGTGAATCCCGGCTCCGAGTACCTGGAGGAACTGCCCAAGTACCTGCGGGAATACGGGGACGTGCTCTCCTACATTCCCAACCAGGTATACATAGGCAACGCTTCCTGCGAGGATTTGCGCGGCACGGAATTTCCGTACTACGACAAGCCGTGGGGCGAAGCCAAGGAGGACGGGCCCTTTGGCCTGATCATCCCTGAGGACGAATTTTACGGAGTCATGCACATCTGCGACGTGTTCGAGCTGGTGATGCTGGAACATGGTTTTGCCGGGACGGTGAAGGAAAAGCTGGAAAAGCGCGGCATGTTCACCCCGGAACAGCTGGAGGGGCTCCTTAAACATAACGGGGAGGCGCAGGAGCTAAAGCGCCTGGTGGAGGAGGAACACTCCGAGGGCCTCTACCTCTCCGGCGACAAGCTGGTGGGCGTGGTCAAGCGCGCGCACGACGTGGACGTGAACCTGTCGGCTCACGTGATGCTGGAAAACCTGGCCTCCAAGGCGTCCAACGTCATTTCCCTGATCCAGTTGAAGATGAAAAACGCGTTCAACCCGGACGAGGTGGAATATGTGATCGACTGCTGCGAGGAGGCGTGCGGGGATATGAACCAGAGGGGCGGCGGCAACTTTGCCAAGGCCTCGGCCGAGATTGCGGGTTATCGCAACGCCACCGGCTCCGACGTGCGCGGCTTCTGCGCCGGGCCTGCCCACGCCATGCTTCACGCGGCGGCCCTGGTAAAGGCCGGCACCTTTAAGAACGTGGTGGTGACCGCGGGCGGCTGTACGGCCAAGCTGGGCATGAACGCCAAGGACCACGTAAAGAAGGGGCTTCCCGTGCTGGAGGACTGTATCGCGGGCTTCTCCGTATTGATATCCGCGGACGACGGCATCCACCCGCAGATTCGCACGGATATTGTGGGCTGCCACAAGATTTCCACCGGCTCGGCGCCGCAGATGGTGATCAGCTCCCTGGTGGCGGAACCCCTCTCCAAGGCGGGGCTGCGTTTTACGGACATCGACAAGTACGCGCCTGAGCTGCAGAATCCCGACATCACCAAGCCCGCGGGGGCCGGGGACGTGCCGGAGTCCAACTACAAGATGATCGCGGCCCTGGCTGTGATGAAAAAGCAGATTGAGCGTGCGGAGATTGCGGATTTTGTGAAAAAGCACGGAATGGTCGGCTGGGCGCCCACCCAGGGCCACATCCCCTCTGGAGTTCCCTATTTGGGGCCGCTGTTAAAGGAGTGCCTGGAGGGAACCACGAAGCGGGCCATGATCATCGGCAAGGGCTCCCTGTTCCTGGGCCGCATGACCAACCTGTTCGACGGCGTATCCTTTGTAATCCAGGCCAACGGGAAGGCGCAGCAGGAGAAGGAGACGTCCGAGGCCAAAGAAGGAGCGGCGCAGGCCGCGGCCGCGCAGGGCGCAAATGCATCCGCAGCCATGGCGGCAGCGCCGTCCCTGGCGGGGAACGCCCCTTGCGGCGGAGCCAGGGTGGTGCTTGCCCTGGAGGGCAGCGAGCACGGCGCTGAGGAAGCGGACAGGGCTTTGGAGCTGGCCGCGGCCAAAGGCATTGAGACCGTTGTGTGCAGCGGGCCGGATGCCCATTGTACCATGGAGGCGGAGCTGGCGGCAGGGAACGCCCAGGCTGCCGTGACCATGCATTATCCCTTCCCCATCGGCGTATCCACCGTGGGTAAGGTGATCACACCGGCCAGAGGCAGGGCCATGTATATCGCCAACACCACGGGCACCTCCGACACGGACCGGGTGAGCGCGCTGGTGAAAAACGCTATCGCCGGCATCATCGCGGCCAAGGCCGACGGCGTGAAGCAGCCTACGGTGGGAATCGCCAACATCGACGGCGCCAGGGCCTGTGAGAAGATTCTCAGAAGCCTGAAGGAGAACGGCTACGACATCCGCTTCGCCCAGTCCGCCAGGGCCGACGGCGGCGTGGAGATGCGGGGAAACGACCTGTTGATGGGCACCGCCGACGTGATGGTGATGGATTCCCTGACCGGAAACCTGATGATGAAGATGTTTTCATCCTACACCACCGGGGGGCAGTACGAGGCCATGGGATACGGATACGGACCGGGTATCGGCGAGGGCTATGACAAGCTGGTGATGATCGTGTCCAGAGCCTCAGGAGCGCCGGTGATCGCCGGGGCCATGGAGTACGCCGCCAGCCTGATCGCCGGGGGATGGAAGGAGATCGCGGCGGCGGAGTACGGGGCTGCCCGCGCTGCCGGGCTGGAAGAGCTGCTGGCAAAGAGCGCCCCGGCCGGTAAAGAGCAGGACCAGGAGCAGGTGGCCTGCCCGCCCAAGGAGATTGTGACGGCGGCGGTCCCCGGAATCGAGGTCATGGACCTGGAGGATGCGGTGAGGGCGCTGTGGAAGGAGGGAATCTACGCGGAGAGCGGTATGGGCTGTACCGGACCAATTGTGCAGATTTCCGAGGCCAATAAGGAGAAAGCAGTTGCGATATTGACCCAGGCCGGATACATCGGGTGAGATGGAAACGGGCCGGGAAACAGGGAGACCGCCTTTGCGCGGCCTCCCGCCGGGGAGGAAGTTGGGTAGCTGGTGCGCCCCGCGGTCTTCAAAACCGTTGTGTGGAGTTAAGAGCTTCACGGGTGGGTTCGATTCCCACCACCTCCGTTTGCCGCTGCGGCCGGAAGCTTCCGGACGGGCGGCGGGCCATGGAGATCAGGCCGTATTTTAGCTTTGTAATTGGGAGGAAGTTGGGTAGCTGGTGCGCCCCGCGGTCTTCAAAACCGTTGTGTGGAGTTAGGAGCTTCACGGGTGGGTTCGATTCCCACCACCTCCGTTTTCTTCAATTATGTAGCAGCTGTGAGGGGGTATTATAATGGAAAATAAGCAGGCGCTGCTGCGCGGGCTTCCCAAAGTAGATGAGGTGCTGCAGGACGAGCGCCTCTTTTTGTTTTTCGGGAACACGCCGCGGGCGTTGATTGTGGAGACTGTGCGGGAGGCGGTGGCAAATATGCGCAACGCCATCATGCAGGGGGGGATCGAGCGGGTTTTGTCCCGGGACGAGATCATGGAATGGATCACCGGGGCCCTGGCGGAGAAGGGCAGGCCGGTTCTGCGGCGGGTCCTCAACGCCACCGGCGTGGTGCTGCACACCAACCTGGGCCGGGCGCGGCTGGGCGCCCAGGCTTCCAGGGCGGTTCAGGAGATCGCCGGCTCCTACTGCACGTTGGAGTATGACTTAAAGGCCGGGACCCGGGGCAGCCGCCACGACATTGTGGAGGGTATCGTGCGCAAGGTGACAGGGGCGGAGGCCGCCATGGCGGTGAACAACAACGCGGCCGCCACCATGCTGGTGCTGGCGGCCATGGCCCGGGGGCAGGAGGTGGTGGTCTCCAGGGGAGAGCTGGTGGAGATCGGCGGTTCCTTCAGGATTCCCGACGTGATGAGCGAGTCCGGAGCCGTTCTGCGGGAGGTGGGGACCACCAACAAAACGCGGTTGTCCGACTACCGCAGCGCCTTTGTTCCGGGAATGACCGGGGCATTTATGAAGGTCCACACCAGCAACTACCGCATCGTCGGCTTCACCGAGGACGCGCCGCTGGCCGGACTTTCCGGGCTGGGGCGGGAATTGTCCGTGCCGGTGATCTACGACATGGGCAACGGGCTGATGGCCGACCTGTCCCGGTACGGGCTGGAAGAGCCCACGGTGATGGATGCGCTGAAGGCGGGGGCCGATGTGGTGCTGTTCTCAGGGGATAAGCTCTTAGGCGGTCCGCAGGCCGGAATCATTGTGGGCAAAAAGGCGTACATCGACAGGATGAAGCGCCATCCGCTGGCCAGGGCGTTCCGGGTGGACAAGATGACGCTGGCGGCCCTGGAGGCCACCTTTACCCGGTACATTGACCGGGAGCAGGCTCTGAAGGATATCCCCGTGCTGCGCATGATCTGCGCCGGAGCGGAGGAGCTGCGGGCGCGGGCGGAGCGCCTGGGGGAAATGCTGGCGGCCGCCTGCCCGGAGCTTCAGATGGAGGTGAAGGCGTGCACGGACCAGGTGGGAGGCGGCAGCGCGCCTACCTGCTGTCTGGAGGGCTACGGGGTGTCCGTGGAGCGCGCCGGCATGTCCGCCCAGAAGCTGGAGCGCAGGCTGCGGGGGGCACCGGTTCCACTGATCGTGCGGATCTGCCATGACCGGGTACTGGTGGATGTGAGGACGCTGGAGGACGAGGAGTTTCCTCTGGCGGTGGAGGCATTTGTCTGGGCGAACGGGGGTGAAGGGTGATGCAGAATATTATAGTGGGAACAGCGGGGCATGTGGATCACGGCAAGACCTGCCTGATCAAGGCGCTGTCGGGATTTGACACGGACCGGCTGAAGGAGGAGAAGAAGCGGGGGATTACCATTGACCTGGGCTTCGCCAACCTGCCCAACGAGGCGGGCCTCCACATCGGCATCATCGACGTGCCGGGCCATGAAAAGTTTGTGAAAAACATGCTGGCCGGCATCGGGGGAATCGACCTGGTGCTGATGGTCGTTGCCCTGGACGAGGGCGTGATGCCCCAGACCACGGAGCATTTTGAGATTCTTAAGATGCTGCACATCCGCCGGGGAATCCTGGTGCTGACCAAGTGCGACCTTGTGGACGAGGAGTGGGCCCAGCTGGTGGAGGCGGACGTGGAGGACATGGTAAAGGGCAGCTTTCTGGAGGGAGCGCCCGTCATTCGGGTTTCCTCCTACACAGGGGAGAATATCTCCCGGCTCTGCGACATGATCATCGGCATGGTCTCGGACCTGGGAGCCAGGCGGGAGGAGGCGGAGCTGTTCCGCCTGCCGGTGGACCGGGTGTTCTCCATGGAAGGTTTCGGCACCGTTGTCACCGGCACGCTTCAGGAGGGCATGGTGACGGCCGGGCAGGAGGTTATGCTCTATCCCCAGGAACGCCTGGTGAGGATTCGGGGCATCCAGTCCCACGGACAGCGGGAGGAGTCCGCGGCCGCGGGACAGCGCACTGCCTTAAACCTGCAGGGGATTAAGAAGGAGGAGATCGGCAGAGGGGACGTGCTGGCTTATCCCGGCTCCCTGGTCAGGTCCATCCTGGTCGATGTGAAGCTTTCCATCTTCAAGACCAGCGAGCGGGAGCTGAAAACCGGGGACCGGGTCCATTTCAACTACGGTTCCGCCCAGTCCATCGCCAAGGTGGTGCTGCTGGACACAGACCGCCTGGGACCCGGGGAGAGCGCTTACGCCCAGCTGCGGTTTGACGAGCCCATTGTCACGAAGCGCGGCGACCGTTTTATTATCCGTTTTTTATCGCCGGTGGAGACCTTTGGCGGCGGCATCGTGCTGGACGCCGCGCCTGTGCGCCACAAGCGGGGGGACGAGGGGGCGCTGGCGGCCCTGAAGGTGAAGGAGTGCGGGGAGGAGCGGGAGGTGATGGAGCTGATGATCCGGGAGGACAGCAGGAATTTCCCCTCCAAGAGCCGCATCGCCACCGCCATGAACATTTCCCGGGCCCAGGCCGAGTTTATGTCTGGAAAGCTGAAGGAGGCGAAGCGCATTCTTGTTCTGGCCGACGACTCGGTGATCCACATGGACTACTGGAAGGCGATCGCTTCCTATGCGGAGGAGCTGCTGGCGGTATACCATCGGGAAAACCCCATCAGCGAGGGCATGGACAAAGAGGAATTTAAATCCAGGCTCAACGAGCAGTTCCGGCTGGGAGATATCCGCAGGTCCGCCGTGCTTTTGGCCGAGCTGGTCAAGCGCATGGTGGTAAAGACCCAGGGCACGTCTGTGGCGGGCAGGGATTTCTCGGCCGAGTATTCCCAGGAGCTGCGGGGGATGCTGGAGCAGATCAGGGAAAAGTACGCCGGAGCGGGCCTGGAGGCGCCGCTGACAGCGGATGTTTTGAACCTGTTTAAGGATAAAAACCGGGCGAAACAGATCATCGCGGATATGCACAAGAACGGAAGCCTGGTCAAGCTAAACCCCGCCTCCTACATGGACAGCCGGGCCTTTGAGCAGGTTGTAAAGGACCTGCGGGCCTATATGGAGGCAAACGGGGAGATCACGCTGGCGCAGTTCCGGGACATGTGCGGCACCTCGCGCAAATATGCGGTGCAGCTGTTGGAATACATGGACAAAAAGAAAATCACAAAGCTGGTGGGAGACAAGCGGGTTTTGCTGTGAGACCGGCCGGGAAACTGCGTTTTGCCGCCTGATAAAATATGATTTGCGGATGCGTCAAAGGACAAGGAGGATGAGAAATGATTTATCTCGACAACGGAGCGACCACGTTCCACAAGCCCGAGCCCGTGATCCGGGCGGTTGCGGACGCCATGTGCAGTATGGGAAATTCCGGCAGGGGCAGCCACGAGGCATCCCTGAAGGCGTCCCGGATCATTTACGACACCAGGGCCATGCTGGCGGCCATGTTCGGCCTGCGGGACCCTTCCCGGGTGGCCTTCACGGCCAATTCCACGGAGAGCCTGAATATGGCGATCCAGGGGATCTTTTCCCCCGGCGACCACGTGATCACCACGGAGCTGGAGCACAATTCCGTGCTGCGCCCCCTGTACCTTATGCGGGAGCGGGGCGTGGACTTAACCATCGTCAAGGCGGACCAGATGGGAAATATACGTTATGACGACATCCGGGAAGCCATCCGGCCCGGCACAAAGGGCGTGGTGTGCACCCACGGCTCCAATCTGACGGGAAACCTGGTGGATATCGCCCAGGTGGGGAAAATCTGCGCGGAGGCGGGCATCCTGCTGGTGGTGGACGCCTCCCAGACGGCGGGAGTGTTTGACATCGACATGGAGGCCATGGGGATTCACGTGCTGTGCTTCACCGGACACAAGAGCCTTATGGGGCCCCAGGGTACGGGCGGCATCTGCGTGCGGGAAGGAGTTGAGGTGCGGCCACTGGTGGTGGGAGGAAGCGGCATCCAGACCTACTCCACGTCCCACCCGAGCCAGATGCCGACAGCCCTGGAAGCGGGCACGCTCAACAGCCACGGCCTGGCCGGCCTCCACGCGGCCCTGACCTTTATCGAGGAGACGGGGATGGAGCGCATCTGGTACCGGGAGCTCATGCTCATGGAGCGCTTTTACGAGGGCGTACGCTATGCGCCAGGGGTGAAGGTGTACGGGGATTTTTCAGACATGGACCATCACGCGCCCATCGTGACGCTGAATATCCGGGACTACGACTCCGGGGAGGTGGCGGATGAGCTGATGGAACGGTACCACATCTGCACCAGGGCGGGAGCCCACTGCGCGCCCCTGCTGCACAGGGCGCTGGGCACTGAGAACCAGGGGGCGGTCCGTTTCTCCATGTCCTATTTTAACACGGAGGAGGAAATGGAGACGGCGGCCGCGGCGGTCCGGGAGCTGGCGTCCTGAATGCCCAGGCGCGGCCGGCGTGTCCGGCAGGAGAGGATTTGGAACTATGAGGAAAGCGGAATTGAAATTGGTGATTACATTCCACACCACGGCGGAGGCTATGGCATTAGAGCGGGCCTGCCGGGATGAGCAGATTCCGGGGCGGCTGATTCCCGTGCCGCGGCAGATATCCGCGGACTGCGGCCTGTCCTGGAGTATGCCAGTGGACTGGCGGGAGCGGGTTCTGACGGTTATCGGCTGCGCCGGGCTTCGCTATGAGAGCCTGGGGGAATATGTGATATAGGCGGAGCGCCGCCGGATGTGTGTGGAAGATTCTATTTATATAGAAGAAATCGGTATACCGTTTGATGGTATACCGATTTGTGATTGGCATATTTATTCCGGCCTGGGCAGGTCCACCAAAGCGTGGGGATGGCCCAGAGCTGGCAGAACCTTTTCCAACAGGTCTTTTGTTTTGAACTTGAGGCTGGAGGTGTTGATGCAGGGGTGGCAGGCGAAATCCGCGCTTGCCAGCACGTCCTTGTCGATCAGCAGCCGGATCCGCTGATCCGGGTCGTTCATCAGGCCCAGCACGGTGACGGAGCCAGGCGTGAGGTCCATCAGGGCTTCCAGGAACTCGGGCTCCGCAAAGGACAGGCGGGCGCTGCCGATCTGCTTGGACAGGGCCGCGGTTTTAAACTTCTTGTCGCCGGGCATGAGCAGCAGGTAAAAGTCCGTTTTCTGGGCGTTGCGCAGGAAGAGATTCTTGCAGATATCCGCGCCCAGCAGGCGGTCCACCTCCTGGCAGGCTTCGATGGTAGGCAGGGCGTCGTGGTCAACGCGCTTGTAGGACACGCCCAGGGAGTCCAGCAGGTCGTAGGCCCTGATTTCCTTGTCCGGGCGTCCGGCAGTCTGCTCCGGGCGTCCGTCGTACAGGGTGTGGTCAATATGAAAGGCCGGAAGTTCCTCCGGCATCTGGTTTGTATTTGTCATTTCTGCACCTCGGATTGGTCATATTTTAGTTGAATGTGAAGCTGCGGAAACAAGCTTTATTATAGCAAATTCCCGCGCCGTTGTCGATAGCAAACGGCAAGAAAACAACGTATTTTCAATCGCTCTTGCAACTTTTCATAACATCTGCTATAATGAAATCAGTTGAATGTGAACGCGATAACATTACCGTGTGAAAATGTATCAAAAATCAAAATATCAAGGAGGTAAATTGCAATGAATGTGATCAGCACAGAGAAAGCGCCGGGGGCCATCGGGCCGTACTCCCAGGGCTTTGAGGTGAACGGCCTTATCATCACATCGGGCCAGATTCCGGTGAACCCGGAGAGCGGGGAAGTGCCGGAGGGGATTGCCGCCCAGGCGGAGCAGAGCTGCCGGAACGTGGGAGCCATCCTGGAGGCGGCTGGCAGCGGCTTTGAACACGTGTTCAAGACCACCTGCTTCCTAGCGGATATGGCGAACTTTGCGGCCTTCAACGAAGTCTACGCCGCTTACTTCAGCTCCAAACCCGCCAGAAGCTGCGTAGCCGTCAAGACCCTGCCCAAGGGCGTGCTCTGCGAGATCGAGGCAATGGCCGTAAAATAGATCGGCCTGTAAAACTTCAAATACTTCTATGTTAAAAAGCGCTGCCCGCCATTTTCCAGGCAGCGCTTTTCTTCGGCCGATTCCCCATCCCCCTTCGCCCGCCTTGACGCCCGGCGGCCTGAGCGGTCCGGCACAGGGGAGCTGCCTGGGGATTACGAAAAAAAGCTGCCCACAGACAATCCTTTGATCGTCCGCGGGACAGCTTTTTTCATTTTGCGCTTCTATTACAGCAGTCCGCCGAATTGCAGGAACAGCGGTGCAAAAACCAAAGATACAATGGTCATCAGCTTGATCAGAATATTGATGGACGGGCCGGAGGTATCCTTAAAGGGATCGCCTACGGTATCTCCCACCACAGCCGCCTTGTGGGCGGAGCTTCCCTTGCCGCCGTGGTGGCCTTCCTCAATATATTTCTTTGCGTTGTCCCAGGCGCCGCCGGAGTTGGACATAAAGATCGCGGTCAGCACGCCGGTCACCAGGGAGCCGGTTAAAAGGCCGCCCAGAGCCGCCGGGCCCAGGAGCAGGCCGATGGCCAGGGGAGCGCACACCGCCATCATGCCGGGCAGAAACATTTCCCGCAGGGCCGCCGAGGTGGAGATGGATACACAGGAGGCGTAATCCGGTTTGTCCGTTCCCGCCAGGATGCCCGGCTTTTCGCGGAACTGTCTGCGCACCTCCTCGATCATCTGGTAGGCCGCTTTGGACACGGATTCCATGGTCATGGCGGAGAACAGGAAGGTCAGCATGCCGCCGATGAAAAGGCCGATGATCACGTTGGCGTTGAGAATATCGATGGTGGTCAGCTTAACCGCCTCCGCGTAGGAGACAAAAAGCGCCAGAGCCGTCAGGGCGGCGGAGCCGATGGCGAATCCCTTGCCGATGGCGGCAGTGGTGTTGCCCACGGAATCCAGCTTGTCGGTGATCTCGCGGACCGAACTGTCCAGCCCGGCCATTTCCGCGATGCCGCCGGCATTGTCCGCGATGGGTCCGTAGGCGTCGATGGCCACGGTGATGCCGGTGGTGGAGAGCATGCCCACGGCCGCCAGGGCGATACCGTAGAGCCCCATCAGCTTATAGGACAGGAAAATGCCCACGCAGACCAACAGAATGGGAATGGCGGTGGACTGCATGCCCAGGGCGATACCGCTGATTACGGTGGTGGCGGAGCCGGTCTCAGACTGCTGGGCCACCCGCTTCACAAAGCGGTAGTCCCCGGAGGTGTAGACCTCGGTCACAAAGCCGATGAGCACGCCCACAAACAAGCCCACGATCACGGCCAGGGCCGCGTTGAAGCTGCCGAAGAATGTGCGGCTTAAGAAGAACGCACAGATCACCACCAGAGCGGTGGCGCTGTACTCGCCGGTTTTCAGCGCCTTGTGGGGATCGCTGTTTTTTCCGGTCCGGATGATCAGGGCGCCCACAACGGAGGCCAGGATGCCGGCAGAGGACAGCAGCAGCGGGAACAGCACGCCCGCCGTCTGGTAGGCCACCACTCCCAGCGTCAGAGCCGAGATCAGAGAACCCACGTAGGATTCGAACAGGTCGGCGCCCATGCCGGCCACGTCGCCTACGTTGTCGCCCACATTGTCCGCGATCACGGCCGGGTTGCGGGGGTCGTCCTCGGGGATGCCGGCCTCCACCTTGCCCACCAGATCGGCGCCCACATCGGCCGCCTTGGTGTAGATGCCGCCGCCCACGCGGGCGAACAGCGCGATGGAGGAGGCGCCCAGGCTGAAGCCGGAGAGCACGCCCACGTCGCCGGTGACAATGTAGAGCGTTCCCACGCCCATGAGGCCCAGGCCCACCACCGCCATGCCCATGACGCTGCCGCCGGAGAAGGCGATGGACAGGGCGCGGTTCATGCCGGAGACCCTGGCCGCGTTGGCGGTGCGGCAGTTGGCGCGGATAGCGGCGCTCATGCCCAGGTAACCTGCCGCGGTGGAGAAGGCGCTTCCCACCAGGAAGCAGCCCGCCGTGATCCAGCTGCGGGTTCCCAGCCCGATTACCACAAACAGTACGGCGACAAAGATGACGAGGACGCGGTACTCCGCGGCCAAAAAGGCCCTGGCGCCCTCAGCGATCGCGTCGGCGATGGTCCTCATTTTTTCTGTGCCCGGGTCCTGCCGGATGACCTGAGCCCGCGTGACGACAGCGAACATAAAGCCAACCAGACCGACGACCGGGACGATCCAATTCAAGTATTGCATAATACCCTCCTTTAATTTACATTCTACCGTGTGAATGATCCTAACACTATTGTAGCAGAGGTGTAAAAGATAATCAACAAAATTTTTTAGGCTTTATAAATAATTTTGTTGATTATAGGGAGGGGAGAAAACAAAACGCGCGCGTTTATGGTTATGGACCGGACCGTCCGGTTGTGTGACGCGGGGGACGCCCTGGCTTGTGACGCATACGGCGGTCCTGGTATGGGAGGAAGTACATGGTGAAATTTACGGTGCAAGGCACACAGGGACGGGAAAATACATTATAACGCCATTAAATAACAGAAATATGCGACAGACAGATGGGGAGCGAGGATTTTTACCGCGGAAAATTTCTTGCAAACCATTGGCGGCTTGACACGGATTGCAGCAGTTTGCGGGGGGAGAGCCTCAGGGCGGTTTGATTTTTGGCAAATATGCCCCCCTTGACAGAGTTGACGGGATGGAAAATTACTAAATAGTGGAAAATGTTGCAAAAAAAGCGTTAATAACGGACAACAATCAATGAATTTGACGAAAAGTTGCTAAAATTTTGTTAAAACCAATTCGAATTGATTGCTTTTCTCTGGGTTTGATGGTAGAATCTCAAACCATCACGTGTCAAATGTTGCGGTCATAATTTGTTGCAGATTGGGAGTGGCGCTGCTTATAATGTAATTTGTCGGGAATTAAAGATGAAAAACCGACAATTATGTAAATAAAAACCCTATGGCAGGAAAAAACTGTAAATTCGACAAAATGTGACTGCCGCTAAAAAAATGAAGGGGAGGAATTGAGCATTGACAGAGTTAAGCGTGGCGATTGTAGACGACAATCCAATAATTCTGAATACACTGGATGAGATATTGAAAAACGAAGACGGTTTGTCCGTAATAGGAAAAGCAGAGAACGGAGAGGATGCGATCAATATGATCAAGGATAAGACGCCGGATGTGGTGCTGTTGGACTTGATTATGCCCAAGATCGACGGGATATCCGTGGTGGAGCGGGTGAAAAGCGAACACCCTGCGATCAAGAATC
This sequence comes from Enterocloster asparagiformis, assembly GCA_018380885.1. Classification (GTDB taxonomy): domain Bacteria; phylum Bacillota; class Clostridia; order Lachnospirales; family Lachnospiraceae; genus Enterocloster. The sequence continues at coordinate 2,298 of JAGZSY010000010.1, read as the reverse complement.
CCGCATTTATTATCCTGAGTGCGGTAGGCGGTGAGCAGATGGCCGAGGAGGCGTTTCAGGCGGGCGCCAATTATTACCTGATGAAGCCCTTTGACCGGGAGGTTCTGGTAAACAAGATACGCCACATCGGCGGCCAGCCCAGAAGCGGCCATGCCAGGGAGGTGAAGCCCTGTTCCGTGAAGGAACAGCCGCGCCTGAGCAGGGAGGAGTACATGGAGGAGCATCTGGAAACGGATATTACCCGTATGCTTCACGAGCTGGGGATTCCGGCGCACATCAAAGGATACCAGTATTTGAGGGATGCCATTTCCATGGCGGTTCAGGATTCCGAAATGATGACCTCGGTGACGAAAATATTGTATCCCACCATTGCCAAGAAGCACCAGACCACGTCCAGCCGTGTGGAACGGGCCATCCGGCACGCCATCGAAGTTGCGTGGGGAAGAGGCAAGATGGAAACCATTGACGAGGTATTCGGCTACACCGTCAGCACCGGAAAAGGCAAACCTACAAATTCTGAATTTATCGCACTGATTTCGGATAAAATTACCCTGGAGTACAAAAAAATTTAAGAGAAAAACTTAAAAGAACTTCCTAATTACGGAAAAATAATGTATACTATACAATAGCAGCCGTAATGGCGCCTGTTTTACAGGAGAGGGAGGTTTGAATGAAGAAGATATTGTTCATGGCTTCGGAGGCGGTACCGTTTATTAAGACCGGTGGTTTGGCGGACGTCGTCGGTTCTCTGCCGAAATATTGCGATAAAGAGTATTTTGACGTGAGGGTGATGATTCCCAAGTACCTGTGCATTAAGCCCGAGTGGCTGGAGAAGATGCAGTATGTAAACCATTTTTATATGGATTACCTGGGGCAGAGCCGCTATGTGGGCATTTTACAGTATGAATATCAGGGAATCACCTTCTATTTTATTGATAATGAAAGCTATTTCAGCGGACCGAAGCCCTACGGCGACTGGTTCTGGGATTTGGAGAAGTTTTGCTTCTTCTGCTGGGCCGGTCTTTCCGCGTTGCCGGTGATCGGTTTCCAGCCGGATGTGATCCACTGCCATGACTGGCAGACAGGCCTGGTGCCGGTGCTGCTCAAGGACCGCTTCCACGGAGGCGATTTCTTCCGCGACATAAAGTCCGTCATCACCATACACAATCTGAAGTTCCAGGGTATCTGGGACGTCAAGACGATCAAGCGCCTGACCATGCTTCCGGACTACTACTTTACGCCCGACAAGCTGGAGGCCTACAAGGACGGCAACCTGTTAAAGGGCGGCATCGTCTTTGCGGACGCCATCACCACGGTCAGCAACACTTACGCCGAGGAGATCAAGCTGCCGTTTTACGGCGAGGGATTGGACGGCCTGATGCGCGCGCGGGCAGGCAGCCTGCGGGGCATTGTCAACGGCATCGACTACGATGATTTCAACCCGGAGACAGACAAGAGCATCGTGCAGCACTACAATGCGAAAAACTTCCGCAAGGAGAAGGTAAAGAATAAAAAGGCGCTTCAGCAGGAGCTGGGCCTGCCTGTGGACGAGAAGAAGTTCATGGTGGGTATTGTATCCAGGCTCACGGACCAGAAGGGACTGGACCTGATCCAGTGCGTGATGGATGAGCTGTGCAGCGACGATATGCAGCTGGTGGTGCTGGGAACCGGCGACGAGCGCTACGAGAATATGTTCCGCCACTACGCCTGGAAGTACCAGGACCGTGTGTCGGCCCAGATTTACTACTCCGACGCCCTGTCGCGCAAAATCTATGCTGGCTGCGATGCGTTCCTGATGCCGTCCCTGTTCGAGCCCTGCGGCCTGAGCCAGCTGATGGCGCTGCGCTACGGCACGGTGCCCATTGTGCGCGAGACCGGCGGACTCAAGGATACGGTGGAGCCGTACAACGAATACGAGAGCAGCGGCACCGGTTTTTCCTTTGCAAACTACAACGCCCACGAGATGCTGGGCAGCGTTCGATACGCAAAGCACATATATTACGATAAGCGAAGAGAGTGGAATAAGATTATTGACCGGGCCATGGCGACCGACTTCTCCTGGAGCGTTTCGGCAGGAAAGTATCAGGAGCTCTACGATTGGCTGGTTGGTTATTAAAGGATTTGGGCGCCCGGGTTTGTCCCGGGGGCCCAAATATGGATTGAATGCAATGGGCCACGGGCGGAGCCTGTGGCCTGTTGTTCTGGCTTTAGCCAGTTGAGTACGTTGGAGTTCCTGAAGTCAGGAACGGAGACGTGCGAAACAGAAAACCACCTGCTTCGCGGGTGGTGTAGCAAGTG
>JAGZSY010000042.1 GCA_018380885.1 Enterocloster asparagiformis | reverse complement strand
GGACTGTAAAACGCGGGAAACGACAGGGCCGGGCAGCCGTAATGCCCGGCCCTTTTCTGCGCCTTAATTGCGCTTTTTGCGACAAAAGCCCGCGCACGTTGACGGGGCATCCGGGGCGTGTTACAATAGTCGGAACAGGTTTAAAAACCGGCCTCGGACAGCGGCCGGTATGGAGGGGAGACACAGCATGATAGAGGAGATTGCAAAAGAGATCGAAGCGTACAGGCCGTTTAACGAGCAGGAGGAGCGGGACCGGGCGGTGCTTTTAAAGCTGCTGGCAGGGCCGGAGGACCTGTTTACCAGGGAAAATCTGACAGCCCACATGACGGCCTCGGCCTGGGTGGTGAACGAGGGACGCGACAAGGTGCTGATGGCATACCACAATATCTACAATTCCTGGTCCTGGCTGGGCGGGCACGCGGACGGGGAGCGGGACCTGCTGGCCGTCGCGCTGCGGGAGGTGGAGGAGGAGAGCGGAACCGCCCACGTGCGGCCGTTGTCCCGGGACATCTTTTCTCTGGAGATTCTCACGGTGGACGGCCACGAGAAGCGCGGGGAATACGTGCCATCCCACCTTCACCTGAACGTCACCTATCTGCTGGAAGCCCAGGAGGGGGATTCCCTCTCAATGAAGCCCGATGAGAACAGCGGAGTGGGCTGGTTTGGGCTGGATGAGGCCGTCGGGGCCTCCACGGAGCGGTGGTTTCAGGAGCGTGTTTACACAAAGCTCAATCAGAAGCTGCGCAGCCTGATTGCCGGCGGCGTAATCTGACCGCAGAATAGATGGAAAAATTTGGGAGGAAGGTTGAGGCTTGATCTTCCTTTTCTGAGCGAAGCTGCGGCCAGATCAAACCGCGGCCGTTTTAGCTGGACAAATTCCCCGCGCTGTGCTAAACTGGAACAGTTGTGAGTAGGACAAATGGCCGCTGCTGCAATACCGAAAGGCTGCAGGAGAGGAAAGTCCGGGCTTCACAGGGCAGGGTGCCAGATAACGTCTGGCGGAGGCGACTCCAGGGACAGTGCAACAGAAATGTACCGCCGCCCGCGGCCTGTCCGCGGACGGTAAGGGTGGAAGGGCAGTGTAAGAGACTACCGCCCGCCTGGTAACAGGCGGGGCATATGTAAACCCCACTCGAAGCAAGACCGAACAGGAAGCATATGGCGGCCCGTCAGCTTCCGGGTAGGTTGCTCGAGACTGCCGGCGACGGCAGTCCTAGATAGATGGCCATTCAACGACATAACCCGGCTTATCGTCCTGCTCACAATCTAAAAGGTTTCGGAGAGATCCGGGGCCTTTTTTTGTTTGCCAGTCCCTTTCGCCGCGGGTGCGGACGGCGTTAAATCGCGCAGGCAAAACTCCCTTTTGCCGCTGGCCGCGCCTGGGGCTCGCTGTTACCAACCTAAAAGAATCCCATCCCGGGGAGTTCCCGTCTGCGCCGTCTCAGCACGTCAGCGCTGCCTTCATCGTCTCGATGAAACGCAGGTCGGCCTTGGATAAATAGCCCTCCGGCACTGTCGTTATGCACATGTTCCAGTACGGGTCGTACTTGTCATGGATTGAGAAGATGGAGGGCTTCTTGTCGTAAGATACGGCGACGGAGTAGGAGGTGGGCACCAGAGTGACCCCATAGCCCTCGGTCGCCAGCAGCTGGGCCGTCCGGTAATTTCCCAGAGTCAACACCGTGTTCAGCTGGTGTAAGCCGGCATTGTTCAGTATGCCTTCGGATACCTGGCGGATGCGCTGCTGCTTTTGCAGCACCAGCAGAGGTTCTTCCTTCAGGTAATTCAAGTCCAAAACCGGGTACGGATAACCCGGCAACACCTCGGCCAGGCTGTTCAAGTGGCTGTCCGCTGAGGCGATCACGATGAACGGGTCGCGCCGGAGGGTGCTGTATTTAAAGATCGGTTTTTGGCAGACCGGCGAGATGTGGATGATGGCAAAATCCAGATCTCCGGATACCAGCTTTTCCTCCAGAATGGTGGAATTAGCCTCTGTGATATAGATTTCAATGGACGGACATTGTTCGTGGAAGAGCGGCAGAACCTTGGGCAGCACAATGGAACCCAGATGGGTGGTAATTCCTAAGTGGATGCGTCCGGTTTTTAAGTTGTTCAGATCGCTGACCGCAACTTCTAAATCTCCGTATATCTTCAAAATCTGATTAGCCGCCTGGTAGTATTTTTCCCCGATGTAGGTTAGAGTCAGGCCTCCCGGAGTCCGGTTGAACAGCGGAGCGCCCAGCGTGTCCTCCAGGCGCTGAAGCGACTGGCTCAGAGAAGGCTGAGCGATAAAGAGTTTTTTTGCCGCCTTGGACATATTCCCCACTTCTGCGATTGTCTTGACGTAGAGTAATTCTTTTCCTGTCATAAATCCCCCATTATTATACTGTAAAGTAGACAACTTGCACATTTTATACGGTGCCGCTGCGTAATGAGTTGTGATAATCGATAGGTTTATCCTATCATGGCGATACTTTTTTAATATTTGCTTATAAGCCAGAACAATTATATAATAAAAACAACCAATAAACAAGCGAAAAAACAAAAAATATCGTCATTTTTGGAGGAAAAAATGGGAAACTTGAGGATATTAGCACAATTTTTGACAAATTTAACATCAGAAAGTGTGCCGGAACATGTTAAAAAGGCGGCAAACTTGTGCGTGCTTGATTCCATGGGAGTGGCTATCGGAGCCATCAAAAATCAGCAGGTACAGAGCGTCACAAAAACATATCTGGAGATTTCCGGCGAGAAGAAAAGTGCCAATATCTGGGGAACGGAGAAGAAGGTTCCGCTGTTGACCGCCAGCTTTATCAATGCGATGATGGGGCACACCTTGGAGTTGGACGACGTGCACACGGATTCCAAAACCCACATCGGCACGGTGGTGGTCCCGGCGGCCTGGAGTATGGCCCAATACCTGGGAAAGTCCGGAGAGGAATTTCTTCTGGCCGTGATCTGCGGCTATGAGACCATGGCGCGGATCGGCATGGCCCTGGGCGTATCGGCCCACAGGAACCTGGGCTGGCATGTGACCTCCACGGCCGGAACCTTCGGGGCGGCGGCGGCCTGCGCCAAGCTTCTGGAGCTCGACGAGGATCAGACTGTCAGCGCGTTAGGCCTGGCGGGAACGCAATCCTTCGGCGTGTGGGCGTTTCTGGAGGACGGAGCTACCAGCAAGGTGCTGCACCCGGCCAGAGCGGCCGCCAGCGGCTGCGAGGCTGCGCTGCTGGCAAAATCAGGGATGACCGGCCCCGAGTACATTCTGACGTCAAAGGACGGCGGACTATTTCACTCCATGACCAACCAGCCCAGCCCGGATTTGGTGTGCGACCATTTGGGAGAAAAATGGTATATATTGGAAATGGATAATAAGCCCTATCCCTGCTGCCGGAGCACGCACTGCGCCATAGACGGAATCCTCAGACTGCGAAAAAACGGACTGCGGGCCGAAGATGTAGAGTCCATTGAGGTGAGAACCTATCTGGTGGGAAACAAGCAGTGCGGTATGAGCGAGGGGAGCAGGAATCCCAAAACACCGGTGGATGCAAGATTTTCCATTCCGTACACCTGCGCGGTGGCGCTGCGGTACGGTGAGGTGACGCTGGAATACTTCGATGAAGCCCGCATTGCGGATGTAGAGACGCAGGAGCTGCTGCGCCGTATATCGGTTGTGACGGATGAGCGGTTTACGGAGAAATACCCTGCTCATTGGGGCTGCCGGGTGATTGTGAGATGTGCGGATGGGCGGGTGCTGGAGCAGGAGATTGAGGACGCTTCGGGCAGTATCTACAATCCGCTGGACGAAGAGCAGGTGAGGGAAAAGGTGACGGCGCTTATCCGCGAGAGCTGTGGGATGCAGACCGAAGAGATTGTGGCCTCCATCCTGACGCTGCGGGAAAAACGCAAAATGCCTACGATTTAAGGAGGTGCAGGATGGCAAAAATAAGAGTACCATACGGGGAAACATGGCAGGAGGCCGAGATCGGGGACGATATACCGCTTCAGATCATCGATCCGCCCTGTAAGCCGGCGGAGCGGCCGGTGGAGGAGCTGATTGGGGAAGCGCTGGACAATCCGATCGGAACCCCCAGGCTGGAGGAGATGGTGACCCAGGGAGATCATGTGACCATTATTGTGAACGATCACACCAGGCCGGGGCCCAACGCTCAGCTGGTGGACGCCCTGGTAAAGCGTCTGAACGGAGCAGGGGTATCGGACGATCACATCTGTTTTGTGATCGCTACCGGGAGTCACCGGGGCTCCACCGGGGAAGAGCTGGACAAGATACTGGGAGCCGAATACCGAAAACGGATCCGCGTTTACAATCACGACTGCCGGGATGGGGAACATGTTCTGATCGGTGAGACAAAGTCCGGATTGCCGGTTTGGGTGGATAAGCGGGTGGCTGAGGCCAGCTTCATCATCACCACGGGGCTGATCGCGCCTCATGCGGCCGCGGGATTCAGCGGCGGCCGCAAGAGCATTGTACCTGGGGTGGCCGGAATCGAGACGCTGCGCATCCATCACTCCCTGCCGATCCGGCCCTTTGAGCCGGCCATGGGATTTTTCGAGGAAAATCCGTTTCACCAGGCAGCACTGGAGGCGGCGAAAAAGACAAAGGTCCGCTTCATACTCAACGTGATTCAGGACCCGCACAAACAAAACATCGCCTGTGTGGCGGGGGATTTGGAAAAAGCGCATCAGGCCGGCGTGGCGATTTGCAGAAGCGTCAGCACAGTACCCGTCGACGGACTGGCCGACGTGGTAATCGTCAGTCCCGGCGGTTCCCCGAGGGACTGCAACCTATACCAGGCCCAGAAGGCGCTGTCCGTGGGTGAGATCTTCGGCGAGAAGGGTAACTGTACGTTTGTTCTCTGCGCCAGGGCGGAGGACGGCATCGGGGAAGGGCTGTTCAGAACATGGCTGGAGGAGGCAAAGACTCCGGAGGAGGTTATTGAGCGGTTCCGCAGAGAAGGCTTTAACGTTGGCAACAACAAAGCATTTATGTATGCCAGGGCGCTGACCAAGGGAAAGGTTTTGATTGTCAGCGAAAATGTTAAGCGGGAGGATTTGAAGCGGATGATGCTGGACGGCGTATCCACGCTGCAGGAGGCGGTAGACATGATCTGCGCGCAGGGGCGGCCCAGGAAGGTGGTCGTGCTTCCAAAGGCGGTTAACATTATACCGGAAATAAAAAAATAAACCTGTATTTTAACGTCCGACAAGTGCGAACGTAAAAAAATAAACTTATAAGGAGATGTATTATGAGAAGAAAAAGCTTAATTCTTTTATGCGCAGCGGCGACGGTGGCATTGAGTGCATGCGGTGGCTCCAATACGGAAACCACAACTGCGGCTCCTGCGGCCACAGAGGCAGCCCAGGAGAAAACAGAGGCGGCAGATACCACGGCGGCGGAAAGCGAAGCGGCAGGCGACTGGGAGTGGGAGCGCGACATCGAGATGGTATGCACGTTCGATGTGGGATCGGGAACAGATACCACCCTCCGCGCAATTCTCCCATTGGTTGAGAAAAAGCTGGGCGTCAATATCGTGATCAACAACGTATCCGGCGCCTCAGGCGTTAACGGAGCCGAGTATTTCGCTCAGCAGCCGGCGGACGGCTACACCTATTCTATGTACACGCCGTCCCATCTGATTGCGGCGCAGAACGGCACCACGTCCTTTGATATTCTCAACGAGACAGAGCCGGTGATTCGCCTGGTCCAGGATTCCAACGTGATTTACGGGAATATGGACCTGCCCTTTGACGATTTCCCGGGCATGGTGGAGTATGCAAAAGCGCATCCGGGTGAGCTGACCCTGAGCCTTCAGTCCATTTCCGGCATCGACGCCGTCAGCTGTCAGGACCTGTTCAATACTGCGGGAATCGACGTTACCCTTGTTGCGGCGGACGGTTCCGAGGCGTACGCAATGGTAATCGGCGGCCATGCGGATCTGACTTTGGGAAGCCCTTGCGACGGAATGGAATACTGCGCGGCAAAGCAGCTGAAAGGTATTGTGCTGATGGCAGATGAGCGCAGCAGCGTGTTACCCGACATCCAGACCACCGTGGAGTGCGGATATGACTGCACCATCGGCCCCTGGAGAGGTATTGTTGCGATGAAGGGAACGCCCCAGGCGGCGATTGACTCTCTGGAAGCGGCGTTTGCAGATGTCTGCCAGAACGATCCGGAGTGGGAGGCATGGAAGGAAGCCAACGGACTCAACGACCGCGAGGGGTATGCGACCCAGGAGGAATTCAAGAAAATCTGGTATGAGTACTATGACACCATCGGGGAAGTGTTAAAAGCCGGCCAGTAGTAAGCGATCGGACAATATTCAGGGCGGTTTTGCTTTTGTATATTACTATGAAGGCAAAGCCGCCTTGTGGATTAAGGAGGTTTTTATGGCGCTGGAACTATTGTTAAACGCAGTTTTGACCGTGTTTTTTGCATACTGCATTTTTTATATTCAGGGATCGACTCCGCCTAACGTAACCGGGGAGGTCAGCGGCCGTCAGTGGTCGACAGTGCTGCTGGTGCTGCTGGTCATTGTCCTGATCGCCAATATGATTCAGATCTACCGCAGCACGCCGCAGGAAAAGCGGAATTTAAAATCCATCACAGATTTACGGCCGGACAAGATTTTTAAATCGAAGCTGTTCTGGGGCATGGCAGTGCTGATTGTGTACTCCCTGACGCTGGATTATATCGGATTTTTGCTGGGATCGTTCATTTTCTGCATGATCTTTACCTACCTTTTGGGCGAGAAAAAGATCGTTTCCAGAGTTGTTTTCTCGTTTGTGGCGGTGATTGTGCTGTATCTTATTTTTTATAAGGGATTTGGCATTATGCTTCCCAGGGGAAAAGGATTTTTGCGTACCTTCGCCCTTTCGGTGGAAGCGCTGCTGCGGCATATTTTCTAGGAAGGGGAAATGACCTATGGATTTGTTGATACAAGGATTTCAGGTGGTTTTTACACCGGTTACATTTGCGTACATCTTTATTGGGACCATTGTGGGCGTTATTTTCGGCGCGATGCCGGGAGTCTCGGCGACTATGGCGGTGGTTCTGGCCATGACGTTCAGCTATTCGATGGCTCCGCTGCCCTCCATCGCATTTCTGGTGGCCGTGTACTGCGCGGCGATCACAGGAGGCGGTATCACGGCGATTTTGTTCAGTATTCCGGGCACGCCGTCCAGCGCGACCACCACATTTGACGGATATCCGATGTCTATGCGGGGAGAGGCCGGAAAGGCTTTGGGTATCTCCCTGGTCACATCTGCAATCGGCGGCTTTTTTTCCGCGCTCTGTATGTTTTTGCTGACGCCGCAGCTGGCCTCGGCAGCTCTGAAATTCGGCCCTTCCGAGTTGTTTGCGGTATCGTTTTTGGGTTTGTCAATCCTGACCTGCCTGGAGGAGGGGAATGTAATCCGAACCATCGCTTCCGGGCTTATTGGCCTGTGGCTGGCGTGCATCGGCCTGGACCCCATCAAGGGCGTGGCCCGATTTACCTGGGGAAATGTGAAGCTGGTCAAAGGCGTAGCGCTGATTCCCGTGCTGATCGGTTTGTTCGCTGTCACGGAGGTGCTCAAGCAGCTGGTCAAACGCAACAGCGTTGAGGGAGGCAAAATAGAGTCAGTCAGCACAAAGCTGATGGGCTTGAAAGAAATATGGGATATGAAAGTTACCGTAATCCGCAGCGCGGTGATCGGAACGGTTGTGGGAATCCTGCCGGGCGCTGGGGCCACCATTGCCAGCTTTTTGAGCTATGCCATTGAGGTGCGCTGTTCCAAGAACCCGGAGCGGTACGGCAAGGGCGAGCCGCGCGGCGTCGCGGCCTCAGAGACGGCTAATAATGCCGCGACCGGCGGCGCCATGGTTCCGCTTTTAGCGCTGGGTATCCCCGGGGGCAATGCGGCCGCGGTTATGGCCACGGCCCTGGCGATCAAGGGCGTCAACATGGGTCCGCTGCTTCTGACCACACAGCCGGTATATATGTATACTGTATTTGCCTCCATGATACTGGTCAACATTATCATGGTGATCGTGGCCGTCGGGATTGCCAAGATTTTTGCTAAGATCCTCTCCATTCCGTATTATATGCTGGGGACGATCATACTCATGCTGTCCGTGCTGGGAGCGTTTAGCTCCTCAAAGGCAACAAACGATGTGCTGCTGATGGTGATCGCGGCCATCATCGGGTACTGTTTCATCAAAGCAAAATTCAACAGCGCGGCGCTGATTCTGGGCCTGGTGCTGGGGCCGATGTGCGAGAAGAATTTCCGAAACGCCGTCACTCTGGCAAAGGGCAGCTACTCTGCGGCATTTTTGCAAAAGCCCATCACGGTTGTCTTGCTGGCCGTGTGCATCACCCTGTTTGTGTATCCGATCCTGAAACCCATTTTCTCAAAAAAGAAGGCTGTGAAATAGATGAACGAATTGTTGCGTCAGCTCAATGAGGAGCGAAGAAAAGCCCGCTTTTTGTATCTGGTCTACGGTGTGCTGATGCTGGCGTTTCTGGGATTTATGCTGTTGGACCGATACGGGGCGGCAATCCTTATGGCCGCCCTGGCGCTGCTGCTCTATATCGGCGCCGTGCGGGGAGGGGCGAAGTCCTACGAGGCGCACTACCGGAAAGAGAATATTGAGCATTACCTGCAAAAATATTTTGGGACGGTGGAATTTGTGGAGCGCGGCCAAATGACGGCCCAGCAGTTTTCGCGTCTGGGGCTGGCCAGGCTGGAGGGGAGCCGCGGCTTTCTGGCCCGCAATCAGGTGGCGGGAAATGTGGACGGCATGGCTGCAACGGCTGTGGATGTCACGTTCCCGGTCCCGTCCGCCGGCAAAAACGGGCGGGAGGCCAGGCGTTTTGTAAGCGGCTGCCTGATCGTGATAACGCTTTGGGAGCCCGCGGGCGGATTAGCGGAGGAGGTAAAAACGCGTCTGAAGGAGGGGGAGCTCCCTCCCGAGGCGGCGGAGGCTGTCAAACGGCTGACGGAGTACACCACAGGGCCGGTTCGCGTGAAGCTTCAGGGAGGGCAGCTCAGCTGTCTGATCGAGCGGCGTTTTTTGGCGGGCAGGGCGCCGTCCTACAAGCGGAACCTGTCGGAGCAGGATTTGTGGGAGGACCAGCTTCCCGAGCTGCGGTTTGTGCTGGAAATCTCCCGCTGTATCCGGGCGGCGGCAGAGCGAACGGAGGAAGGCCTGACGGCGTGCATGTGACCGAATCACCGGGGAGCGGTGTACCCGTTCTTCCAACTAGTCTGGGGATCTCATATTATACGCCGATTTACCGCACAAAAGCGGCCCAAATGGAGTTAGATCGCTCCGTTTGGGCCGCTTTATAAAATTTAGATGATGCCGGAAAAATTTAGTTCACTTCATCCAACTTAAACCCAAAATACTTCACCGCATTGTTGTAGGAGATGCCGCGCACCATGCTCTCCAGCGCTTTCATATCGGCCGGATACTCGCCGTTCTCCACCCAGCTGCCGAACATCTCGCAGAGGATGCGGCGGAAATACTCGTGTCGGGTGTAGGACAGGAAGCTTCTGGAGTCGGTCAGCATGCCCACAAAGTTGCCCAGGCAGCCCAGGTTTGCCAGCTCGCTCATCTGCTCGATCATGCCCAGCTTGTGATCATTGAACCACCAGGCGGAACCCTGCTGAATCTTGCCGGGAATATCGCCCTGGAAGCAGCCGATGATGGAGGCGATGGAGGCGTTGTCGTTGGGGTTTAAGGAGTAGAGGATGGTCTTGGGGATATCGTTGGTGGCGCTCAGCGCGTTGAGGAAGTCCGCCATCTGTGCGCTGGGTGCGTAGTTGTTGATGCAGTCGTAACCGGTGTCTGGGCCCAGCTTTTCAAACATGTAGGCGTTGTTGTCGCGCTTACAGCCGTAGTGAATCTGCATCACCCAGTTTAACCTGTTGTACTCCCTGGCTACGAACAGCATGAACGCAGTCTTGTACTTTAACTCCTCTTCCTTGGAGATCGCCTCCCCCTTGAGGCCCTTCTTCAGGATCGCATCCACTTCCTCGTCGGAGGCGGGAGCGTACATCACGTATTCCAGAGCGTGGTCGGATACGGAGCAGCCGTTGGCGGCAAAGTAAGCCATGCGGTTTTTCAGGGCTTCCTTCAGGGAAGCCAGATCGGTGATGGCGATACCGCTGACCTGGGAGAGCTGGGCGATGTAGGAGACGAAGGTGGGCTTCTCAACGTTCATGGCCTTGTCCGGTCTCCAGGCGGGCAGCACCTGTACGTCGAAGGAATCGTCGGCAGCGATCTTCTGATGCCATTCCAGGGTGTCCACAGGATCGTCGGTGGTGCAGATCAGGGTGACGCCGGACTGGCGGATCAGGTTGCGGACGGTCATGGAATCCTCCTGCAGCTTGGCGTTGCACAGGTTCCAAACCTCCTCGGCGGTGTCGCCGTTTAAGTAGCCCTCGTAGCCGAAATACCGTCTCAGCTCCAGGTGGCTCCAGTGATACAGCGGGTTGCCGATGAGCTTGGGCATGGTCTCGGCCCAAGCCTGGAATTTCTCGCGGTCGCTGCTGTCGCCGGTCACATACTTCTCGTCCACGCCGTTGGTGCGCATCTGACGCCACTTGTAGTGGTCGCCGCCCAGCCAAACCTGTGTGATATTGTCAAACTTGCGGTCCTCGTAGATTTCCTGGGGATTGATATGGCAGTGGTAGTCCAGGATCGGCATCTTCTCAGCGCATTCGTGGTACAGCGTTTTTGCCATATCGGTGGATAATAAGAAATCCTTGTCCATAAACTGTTTCATGTGGGTATTCCTCCTTGAATTTTAAAAATTGGTTGTTTGCCTTTTTATAAGATCAGAGGCGATGGTGGTCCGGCTGGGGACGTTCATGCCACTGAACACACCCATAAGCGTATTGATGGTGGTGGTGCACAGCGCTTCCACCTTGCTGTCGATGGAGGTGATCTCCGGGTCGGTGCAGCGGGAGAGCAGGCTGTTGTTGTAGCCGATGATCGAGAGCTCGTCCGGTATGGAGATACCGGCTTCGTGGGCGTATTTGACGGCGCCCACCGCCAGGGAGTCGTCGGAGGTGATGACGGCGTCAAATTCCAGTCCCTGCCCGCGCAGTCCCAGAAGCGTGTCCCGGGCCACGGAGATATCCTTGGCGCACTGGCAGATCAGGGACTCGTCCACCGACAGGCCTAAGTCCCGGTGGGCATCCTTGTAGCCCTCCATCTTGTTCACACCGCTGAAGGAATAGCTGGTGTACAGATAGAGTATACGCCTGCGCCCGGATTTTAGCAACCCGCTGGCCGCGTGGTGCATGGCGGCGTGGTCGTCGCAGAGGGTGCTGTAGATATTTTCCCCCTCCAGATAGCCGTTGACCAGCATGATGGGAAGCTCCCTGGCCGCCTCGATCAGGTATGAGTTGTCCCTGGGCCGCATCTCCACGAATTTGGAACCGGCCAGCACAATGGCGTCAACCCGCTTGGAGCGGAGCAGATTGAAATATTTCTGCTTGGCGTCCAGATCGTAGCCGGTGCAGCACAGGATCGCATCGTACTCAAAGCTGCGCAGGGCGCGCTCCAGATAGTAAATGGCGTTGGCCAGATAGGGGTCGGAAGAGTCTGAGCACATGATGCCAATGGTCTGCATGGTGTTTAAGCCCAGTCCCCGGGCGAAAACGTTGGGGGTGTAGCCCAGCTCCGCCATCACGTTCATAACCTTATTTCTCGTCTTTTCGCTGACATTGGGGTTGCCGTTCAAGACACGGGAGACCGTGGCGATGGAAACACCGGCATGTTTGGAAACATCGTATATGTTCATGCTATCAACCTCACATTCTGTAAGCGCTTACACGCTAAGCTTATTATACATATTTCCAGGCATTATTGCAATACTTTTCTATTTTTTTATTGACTTATCTGGGGAACTTTTGTAGAATAATTGTAAGCACTTACATAAATAGGTCCGGCAGGCGGGGCTGATTCCGTCCGCACCTGTTTGTGGGAACAACGCGGCAAACCATTATAATATAGTAGGAGAAGAGATCATGCAGGACATTGTGAAAATCAATCAGAATGACAACGTAGCGGTAGCGCTTCGCCCCATCGCGGCGGGAGAGGCTTTGCAGGTTGGCAATGCGGCGGTGACCACCGCAGAGGAGATTCCCCAGGGCCACAAGTTCGCCTTGAAGCCGATCAAGGCGGGGGAAGAGGTAATCAAGTACGGCTTTCGCATCGGCTATGCCAAGGAGGATATCCAGGCGGGCCAGTGGGTGCACGTGCACAACGTAAAGACCGCGCTGGGAGATGTTCTTTCCTATACTTATGAGCCGGCCAAAATTGACGTGGAGCCCACGGAGCACGCGTACTTTAGCGGCTACCGCCGGGCGGACGGAAAGGTGGGCGTTCGCAATGAAATCTGGATCATTCCCACAGTGGGCTGCGTCAACTCCATCGCCAAGGCTCTGGAGGCCAGGGCCAGAAGCCTGGTGAAGGGCACGGTGGAGGATATTATCGCCTTCCCGCACCCCTACGGCTGTTCCCAGATGGGCGACGACCAGGAAAACACCCGCAAGGTGCTGGCGGACATGATCCATCACCCCAATGCCGGCGGCGTGCTGGTGCTGGGCCTGGGCTGTGAGAACAGCAACATTCCGGTGCTGATGGATTATATCGGCGAGTACGACGAGCAGCGGGTGAAATTCCTCCAGTGCCAGGATGTGGAGGATGAGATGGAAACCGCCATGGGGCTGCTGGAGGAGCTGGCCGCCTACGCGGGAGCCTTCTCACGGGAGCAGATCGATGCCAGCGAGCTGGTCATCGGCATGAAGTGCGGCGGCTCGGACGGCCTGTCCGGCATCACGGCCAACCCGGTGGTGGGCGCGTTTTCCGACCTTCTGGTGAGCAAGGGCGGAACCACCATTCTCACGGAGGTGCCGGAGATGTTCGGCGCTGAGACTATTCTCATGAACCGCTGCGAGACGCCGGAGCTGTTTGAGAAAACCGTGGACCTGATCAACGACTTCAAAAATTATTTTACCAGCCACAACCAGACCATCTACGAGAACCCCTCCCCGGGCAATAAAAAGGGCGGCATTAGCACACTGGAGGACAAGTCCCTGGGCTGCACCCAGAAGTCCGGCAGTTCCCTGGTAAAGGGCGTGCTGGAGTACGCGGAGCCGGTGAAGGTGAAGGGCCTCAACCTGCTTTCCGCCCCCGGAAACGACCTGGTGGCTTCCACCGCACTGGCAGTGTCCGGCGCCCACATCGTGCTGTTCACCACAGGCCGGGGAACGCCCTTTGCCTCCCCTGTGCCCACCGTGAAGATTTCCAGCAACAGCAAACTGGCCGGCCACAAGGACAACTGGATCGACTTCAACGCAGGCCGTATGGTGGAGGACAAGACCAAGGAGGAGATGGCCCAGGCTCTGTTTGACTACGTGCTGGAGGTGGCCAGCGGCCGCAAGGTGAAGGCCGAGGAGGCGGGATTCCACGATATGGCGATCTTTAAGCAGGGCGTGACGCTGTAGCGGATGGACGTATTTTCCCCGGCCTCCGGCCAGGAAATCCCGGAAAATTACAGTTGCGCGATATCCCCGGCGGGTGTATACTGAAAACAGAAATTATCGTATATACGGATTTGAAATGGATATACGAATATATTGGAAAATGACAGCACAGACTCAGGAGGGGAAACATGAAACTGAACCGAACCACCCAACGCACGGTGGACATTTTAAAGCTGGTCTCCAAGCGGCCGGACGGCATCACCCTGGACGAGATATGCGAGCGGCTGGACCTGCCCAAGACCAGCGCCTACGACATTGTGACCACCCTTGTCCAGACCGGGATGATCCATGTGGCCAGGGAGCAGAAGCAGAGATACCATATCGGCCTGACCGCGTACCGCATCGGCATCAACTACACCAACAACCTGGACTTTATCAGCGTGATCGAGCCGGTGCTGCGGGCCTTTGCCCGGGAGGTGGGAAAGACCGTGTTCTTCGGCGTCCGCTCGGAGGGGGAGATCATTTACATCTGCAAGTTTGAGCCGGAGAACCCCATCATCACCACCGCCACTGTGGGCACCAAGAATCCGCTCTACTGCACCTCCCTGGGCAAAGCGATTCTGGCCTTTGAGGAGGACGAGGTCACAGGGCCGGTGCTGGACCGCCTGAAGTTTGAGCGCAAGACGGGCCGGACGATTGTCAGCAGGCAGGAGCTGGAGGCGGAGCTTCTGACCGTGCGGGAGAAGGGGTATGCCCTGGACGCGCGGGAGCTGGAGGAGCATATGGAGTGCGTGGGCTCGCCGGTGTTCGGCCAGGACGGCACGGTGATCGGCGCCATCAGCGTTTCCAGCCTGTACAAGCCGGCGGAGGATTACGAGGCCCTGGGCCGCCTGGTCCACAAAAAGGCCCTGGAATTGTCCAAGCTTCTGGGATTTCTGGGGAAATTCTGAAACTGCCGATGAAAATGGGAAAAATTCGTGATTTTTTAGCGGTTTTCCTGTTGACAAATGGTGTGGCAGCGATTAATATTTAAGTATAAATCGTATTTATGAAATTGATTCGCATATACGAATCAAAGAAAAAAGGAGAAGCGAAATGAAAAAAGAACAAGTTTTAGCGAGAATGAAAGAGGATTGTCTGGTTGCTGTTGTTCGTGCGAAGAACTACGAGCAGGGTGAGAAGGTTGTGGATGCAATCATCGCTGGCGGAATCAACTTCATCGAGCTGACCATGACCATGGATGACGGGGATCCGGTTGGATTCATCAAATTGATGGCTGAAAAGTATAAAGACAACGGCAAGGTAGTGATCGGCGCCGGCACCGTTCTGGATCCCGAGACCGCAAGAGCCTGCATCCTGGCCGGAGCCAACTACATCGTGAGCCCGGCTTTAAACCTGGATACCGTGAAGCTGTGCAACCGCTACAGAGTTCCCATGCTGCCCGGCGTTATGACTCCCACCGAGGCTGTGACCGCCATGGAAGCCGGCTGCGATATCATCAAGATCTTCCCCGGCAACATCGTGGGACCGGCTGCCATCAGCAGCTTCAAGGGGCCCCTGCCCCAGGGCGAGTTTATGCCCTCCGGCGGCGTTGACGTGGACAACGTTGACAAGTGGATCAAGGCCGGCGCGTACGCGGTGGGCACTGGAAGCAGCCTGACCAAGGGCGCCAAGACCGGCGACTTTGAGGCCGTTACCGCCAAGGCTCAGGAATTCGTGGCGGCAGTAGCTGCGGCGAGAGCATAATTTAAAACGTTGGAATTTGCGCCCCGCCGGTTCCTTTGCGACCAGGGGAGCCGGCAGGCGCATGATTGATTTCAGGAAGCAGAAAGCGCTCCGGGCGGAAGCCGGAGAAACACCACCATTTTTTAAGAGGAGAGAAGAACAATGGCAAAAGTAGTGACCATGGGCGAGATCATGTTAAGATTATCTACCCCGAACAATGAGAAATTCATTCAGGCAGACGAGTTCGACGTAGTTTACGGCGGCGGCGAGGCGAACGTAGCCGTATCCCTGGCAAATTACGGACATGAGACCCAGTTCGTAACAGCGGTTCCCGCCAACCCCATCGGCGAGTGCGCAGTTGCCACCATGAGAAAATACAACGTAGGCACCAAGTACATTTCCAGAAGCGGTGAGAGACTGGGAATCTACTATCTGGAGACCGGTTCCGCTATGAGAGCTTCCAACGTGGTGTATGACCGCGCTCACAGCTCCATTTCCACCGCAACTCCCGACCAGTTTGACTTTGACGCGATCTTCTCCGACTGCGACTGGTTCCACTTTACCGGCATCACCCCCGCCATCAGCGACGCAGCCATCGCCCTGACCGAGGCCGCTTTAAAGGCAGCCAAGGCCCACGGCGTTACCGTGTCCGTTGACTTGAACTTCCGCAAGAAGCTCTGGAGCTCCGAGAAGGCTCAGAAGGTTATGACCAACTTCATGCAGTACGTTGACGTTTGCATCGGCAACGAGGAGGATGCGGAGAAGGTTCTGGGCTTCAAGCCGGGCAACACCGACGTTACCTCCGGCGAGCTGGAGCTGGCCGGCTACGTGGACATCTTCAACCAGATGGCGGACAAATTCGGCTTTAAGTACATTGTCAGCTCCCTGCGCGAGAGCCACAGCGCTTCCGACAACGGCTGGTCCGCCTGCATCATGGACGGCCAGACCCGCGAGTTCTACCATTCCAGAAAGTACCGCGTCACCCCCATCGTGGACCGCGTGGGCGGCGGCGACTCCTTCGCTGCAGGCCTGATCTGCGGACTGCTGGACAACAAGGACATGAAGGCTGCCCTGGAATTTGCAGTGGCTGCCTCCGCTCTGAAGCACACCATCCCGGGCGACTTAAACCTGGTTACCCGCGCGGAGGTGGAGAACCTGGCCGGCGGCGACGCTTCCGGACGCGTTCAGCGGTAATTGCGGCATAATCAAACATGACATCAAAACGGCTAATCCTCTACCAGGCATTAGCCGTTTCTCATAGTCCGGCGCCGGAGAACAGGCCGCCGGGCGCGAAGTTTTAGGGCGCGGCAGAGCCGGAGCGATGTCCCCGGCCCCGGGGTCCGCCTGATTCAGGGCCTGCGCCTTCATGAAAGTAAAGGAGAGAGAGTATGGAAGAGAAGAGCAGTAGAAATTTTGACCTCCTCACACTGGGACAGGTATTGTTGCGCCTTTCGCCGCCGGACAATGAGCGCCTGAGCCGCGGCGACACCTTTGTGAAGCAGGTGGGCGGCGCGGAGCTGAATGTGGCCGTGGGCGCCTCCCTGCTGGGCTTGCACACGGGCGTCATTTCCAAGCTTCCGGCCCACGACATCGGCAGCTTTATGAAGGGCAAGATCCGCTCCTTCGGTGTCAGCGACGATTTCTTTATGTACGACAATTCCCCTGGCGCCCGTCTGGGGATCTACTACTATGAGAACGGGGCGTACCCCAGAAAGCCAAAGGTGATCTACGACCGGAACAACAGCTCCTTCTTCTCACTGGATATCGACGAGATACCCGAGGCGGTGTACACGGCTTCCAAGTGCTTCCACACCACGGGAATCACCCTGGCGCTCAGCGAGAAGGTGCGGGAGACCACCATTGAGATGGTCAAGCGCTTCAAGGCGGCCGGAACCCTGGTGAGCTTTGACGTGAACTTCCGCGGCAATCTCTGGAGCGGCGACCAGGCCCGGGAGACGATCTTAAAAATCCTGCCCTATGTGGACATTTTCTTCTGCTCCGAGGACACGGCAAGGCTGACCTTCTTAAAGACCGGCACGGCTAAGGAGATGATGAAGAGCTTTACCGAGGAGTACCCCATCTCCATCGTGGCCTCCACCCAGCGCATCGTGCACAGCCCCAAGCTGCACACCTTCGGCTCCGTGATCTATGACGCAGCGCGGGGAGAATACTACGAGGAGGAGCCCTACCGCAACATCGAGGTTGTGGACCGCATCGGCAGCGGCGACGCCTATATTTCCGGCGCGCTCTACGGCCTTCTGTCCTCCGGCGGCGACTGCGCCAAGGCGGTGGCCTACGGAAATGCCACAGCGGCGGTGAAGAACACCATCCCCGGCGACCTGCCCTCCTCCAATCTGGACGAGATCGAGACGATCATCCAGGCCCACAATTCCACCGGATACCAGAGCGAGATGGCCCGGTAAAAGCAGTGAAACCTTACCCCCCTTTTTCAATTTTCCAAAAATGTGAAGTTCCCCGGCGGAAAGCGCGCTGTACGTTGATTACCGGTATCAGGGAATGGAGCAGACGGGTAAAATTGGAGAAGGGGGTTTTTGTGACGGGTGGAAAACGGCTGGGGCGGGCGAATAAAAATAAATAGAAACGGATTGACAAAGAGAATTAATTAAAGTATATTTAATAAAGATACTTTAATTAATAACAAGGAAAGACTGAGGTGACAATCCCATGACAATCCGGGAGAATTACAACCACACGCTGAGGGCCAGCTACATCGGATACATATCCCAGGCCATTGTGAACAATTTCGCGCCCCTGCTGTTTCTGACGTTCCAGAAAACCTACGGCATCTCTCTGGATAAGATCACCCTGCTTGTGACCCTGAATTTCGGCATCCAGCTGGTGGTGGACCTGCTGGCCGCCGGGTTCGTGGACCGGATCGGCTACCGCAAGGCCATAGTGATGGCCCACCTGCTCTGCGCCGCTGGGGTGGCAGGGCTGGGAATCCTGCCGGACCTTATGGCCGATCCCTATCCGGGCTTGCTGGCGGCGGTGTTTCTCTACGCCGCGGGGGGCGGCCTGATCGAGGTGATGATCAGCCCGATTGTGGAGGCCTGCCCGACGGAGCGCAAGGAAGCGGCCATGAGCCTGCTGCACTCCTTTTACTGCTGGGGTCATGTGCTGGTGGTGATAGTGTCCACGGTGTTTTTCCGTCTGGCCGGGATTGGAAATTGGCGCATACTGGCCTTTGTCTGGGCGCTGGTGCCGTTTTTCAACTGCTTTTACTTTTCCCGGGTGCCCATCCGCAGCATGACCGGGGAGGGGCAGGGGATGAGCATGAAGCAGCTGGCGGGCAGCTCGGTGTTCTGGCTGTTTGTGCTGCTGATGGTGTGCTCGGGCGCGGCGGAGCAGGCCATGAGCCAGTGGGCCTCGGCCTTTGCGGAGTCGGCCCTGCAGGTGGGCAAGACCGTGGGAGATCTCATGGGGCCCTGCCTGTTCGCCCTGCTGATGGGGACTTCCAGGGCAGTGTACGCCAAGTTTTCCCACTGGATGCCCCTGATTCCTTTTATGGCGGGCAGCGGCGCGCTGTGTATCGCCGGTTATCTTTTGGCCGCCTGCTCTGCGGCTCCGCTGCTGGCGCTGTTGGGCTGCGGGCTGTGCGGCCTGTCCGTGGGTATCCTCTGGCCCGGCACCTTCAGCTTGTCCTGCGCCCGCCTGCCTAAGGGCGGCACGGCCATGGCGGCTCTGCTGGCCCTGGGCGGGGACGTGGGCTGTTCCCTTGGGCCCACGGTGGTGGGCCTGGTCTCCAACGCGGCCGGGGGCAGCATCCGGTCCGGGCTTTTGGCCGCCATCGTGTTTCCGGTGATGCTCATTCTGTGCCTGAGCCGCGCCGGAAAGCGCGGAGGGGCGGGGAAGGAGGCGCCGGCCGCCCAGCTGTGACTGCTTGAGAGCTATATCGCTTATAAACCATCATAGGAAAGAGAGGTAAACATGGCAATGATCGATCTTCACATGCATTCCATCATCAGCACTGACGGGGAGCTGGAGCCGGAGCAGGTGATTGTGCTGGCGGCGCAGCGGGGGCTTCAGGCGGTTGCGCTGACGGATCACAACTCTGTCCGCGGCGTGGCCCGCGCCTGTGCCCAGGCGGAGAAGCTGGGGCTTCTCATGGCAAAGGGCGTGGAGCTGGACTGCTGCCTGGGCAGCCGCAACCTCCATCTCCTGGCCTACAACATCGACGAGAACGCGCCCATATTCGCGCAGATCGAGGAGGAGATTCTGGATCAGGAGCGGAGGTGCTCCGGGCGGAGGATGGAGATTTTCCATCAGATGGGCCTGAAATTCGACGACAGCCGGGTATGCGCCTCCAATCCCTACGGACTGGCCGTGGCGGAGGACATCGCCAGGGAGGCCTTAAACGAGCCGGCCAACCAGGGCTGTGAGCTTTTGAGACCGTACCGGCCGGGCGGGGAGCGCAGCGACAACCCCTACGTGAACTTTTACTGGGATTTCGCCTCCCAGGGAAAACCGGCTTATTTGGAGGTGAGATACCGCAGCTTTGAGGAGCTGAACAAAGCCATGCTGGATATGGGCGGGGTGACGGTGATCGCCCATCCCGGGGCCACGGTGGGCAGAAATGAGGAGGCCATCTTACACATGGTGGGCTGCGGCGTCAGCGGGTTGGAAGTATTTTCCAGCTATCATTCGGCTGAACAGCGCGCCTACTACGCCGACCTGGCCCGGCGTCTGGACATTGCGGCCACGGCGGGCAGCGATTTTCACGGAAAATCCAAACCAGGCCTCATGCCCGGGGATACCGGCTGCGGTCCGGAGCAGGAGAGGGCCGTGATCGCTGCGGCGGAAGCGGCGGGTATTTTTGGCGGCCGGGGCGGGGCGCGCTGATGGAGAGGGGGATCAATCCCATCCGGGAACAGAACCTAAAGACCGTCCGACGCCTGCTCAATGAGCGCCGCAGCAGCACCAAGGCCGAGCTGGCCAGGGCGTCCGGCCTCAGCGTGGTGGCGCTTCAATCGCTCCTGCAAGCCCTGGAGGAGCGCGGGGAAATCCGCCGGGAAGGCATGTTCCGGCCCGAGCACGGCCGGCCGGCCGCAATTTACCGCTATGAGGAGAGGGCCCGGATGGCCCTGTCCGTGTGCATGTACGAGAAGGACGGGCAGGACACGGCGGTTCTGTCCGCCTGCGACCTCTGGGGGGACGTGGTGGAGACCAGGGAGCTGCGGCTTGCGCAGCCGGGGCTTGACAGCTTTGACTCCGAGATCGCCTCTTTCCTGGCAGCTTACCCCGCCATCGCAGCCGTGGGCTTCGGAATCCCGGGCGAGGCGGTGGACGGCCGCCTGGTGACCAGCGATTATGAGGGCCTGGCCGGAGCGGATATCTGCGGCCATGTGCGGCAGGCTTTCGGGATTGGGGCCTTTGTGCAGAATGATGTCAACGCAGCGGTGGCCGGATACTGCGCGCGGAATCAGGTGCCGGATGGGGAGATTGCGGTGGGCATCTATGTTCCCAGAAAATACGGCCCCGGCGTGGGCGTGTGGATTAACGGCAGCCTGATGTGCGGCCGGGACGGGATGGTGGGGGAGGTGGAGGCCCTCCCTCTGGGTGTGAACTGGAGACAGCCCATGGAGACGGCCCAGCGTCAGGTAAACGCCGCGCGGGTGGCCCAGGTGTGCATCCTGATGTACAATCCCCACCGGCTGGTGATCTACGGGGACGTGGAGGAAAACGGTCTGCCGGACATGCTTCAGGAGGCCCTGGGCCCGGCGCTGGGGCGGATCATGATGCCAGAGCTGGAGTTCTGCAGGGATATCCGGCCTGATTTCGAGGCCGGGATTCTGCGCATGGGGCTGGAGCGGATCAGGGGCTACTGAGAAGAATATTTCAGAACACAGGGCAGTTGCCGTTTAAAAGCACCTTTTCGGGGGTGCTTTTTTGCGTTGCGGACGAGGGGACCCAAATCTGAAGGGTCCTCCGGAGGTGGCGCAGTGAAAGGGCCTCCGGACAGGGGCGCCGCGGGGAAATGAATGTGGCGAATATCAAATCCGGGGGAGACATTTTTTATAAGATATGATACAATAGGTATTACCAATTTGAGTAAAATGGACCGGGCACAAATTCATGACGAGCAGCCCGGATGAGGGCGCGTTGTTCGGGAGATGTCAGGCCGGCGCAGGGGACAGAGGGACTGCGGCCGGCCGGGCCGGCGGAAAGCGGCCTAATACGGATCAGAGGAGGAGCACTGTGAACGTTGAGGAAATATTTGCAATTCTGGAAATCGATGCTACCCGCGACCAGGAGGCGATCCGGGCGGCTTACCGCAGGATTTTGGCGTCCGTCAATCCGGAGGACGACCCGGAGGGATTTAAACGGCTGCGCGCAGCCTATGAGGCGGCCCTGGAATACGCCCAGACACCGGACGGGGAGGAAGTCAGCAGCGCCAGGTGGCTGGAGGAGAGCGGCCCGGAGGCGGAGTTTTTAAAGCGCCTGGCGGATATTTACGAAACCCTTCCCCGGCGTCTGGACGAAGCGGAGTGGGACAGCCTGATGCGGGAGCCGGTGCTCCTGTCTCTGGACAGCGGGGAGCAGGCCAAGTGGGGGATGTTCTCATATCTGGCCGAGCATTTCCGGCTGCCTGGACGAATATGGAAAATATTGGGTAAAGCATTTTCCATCGAGGCGGATGAGGAGGAGTTCAAGGAGCATCTGCCGGAGGGCTTTGTGGATTATATGGTGCGCAGGATTCGGGAGAGCGATGCCGGAGAGTTTCCCATGGAAAAACTTACCGGGGAACCACAGGCCGATTACGACGGCTTTCTGCGTATTTTTTTCGACCTGACCAACCGGGAGCCGGACAATACCCCGGAGCAGATGCAAGAGCGGGGAGAGATTCTGGGGGAGCTGGAAAAGTTTAGCATCGGCCATCCCTGGTACAGTCTGGAGCAGGCCGAGTATCTGTGCAGCACCGGGGAAAGGGAGGCGGCTGCCGGGCTGGCCCGGTCCCTGGTCCGGGAGAATCAGGAGGACGAGCGGGTTTATATGAGCGGCGCCTCCATTCTCATGAGATGCGGCTGCCGTGATGAAGCCGGACAGCTCTATGTGGATTACCTGAAACGGGAGCAGCAGACGATTCCCGGCACATACACCGCGCTGTTGAACATGGCCAGGCTGGAGGCGGACCGGGACAGCTGGGAGAAGGCCAGGGAGCTGGCCCAGATGGCAGAGGACCTGCGGAGCACGGATGCGGTCCGGGAACTGATGAGCCGGGCGGACGGGGAGCTGATTGAGCGCTACTCCGGGGCGGACCGCCTCACTTCGGAACAAGCGCTGCTGCTGGCCAGGTGTTTTGTCCACGGGGAACGGACAGAGGAGGGCCGGAGGTTCTTTGAAAGCCATCCGGAGTACCGGCAGGACACGGCGGATTTCCATGAGCAGATGGCCCTGATGGACCGCGGGGAGAATTTGTACCGGGAAGCCATGGAGGAGGTGGCGGGCTGGCGCCGCTGCCTTGAACAGGAGGGGCGCCAGGAGTCCGCCAGCCTGGCCCGAAGCTTTTACATGGAGGGAAGGCTCTGGCGGGACATCTACTATCAGGAGCGGCGGGCTGGCGGGTGGAGCGACGAGAAGGCCGGGGAGCTGTCCGGTCGGGCTCTGGCCGCATACGACCGCGCCGTGGAGCTGGAGCCGGAGGACACGGACTACCGGATTCACCGGGTGATGGTCCTGAGGGACAGGCTGGAGTACGAGGCCGCGGCCGAGCAGTGCCGTAAAGTCATTGAGATGGACCCAGGGGCTTACTGGGCTTACTATTATTTGCAGGAGCTGTGCGAGGAGCTGGGGCGTGACCAGGAGGTGGTGGACTTATTCTACCGGATGAAGGGGCTTTACGACGGCCACCAGGAAATCTATCTGCGCGCCTTCCGGGTATTCAAGCGCTGCGGACAGTACGACGACGCCCTGGGAATCATCCGCCAGGCCGAGCAGGCGGGGGTGGAGAGCGACCAGCTTTTGGTGGAGAAAATCGGCGTGCTGGACCAGCTGGCGGAGAACGGGGAGGACTGGAGCAGGACGGACCGCTATGCGGCCCAGGTGATCCGGCTGCTGGAGGAGAAAAAAGCTCCCAGGGAGCTGCTGGCCCAGGCATATCTCAAGCGCTCCTTTTTAAACGACAGCGGAAACAAGCACAATAAACGGAAAAAACTGGGACTGGACTGCCGTTATGCGGAGATTTCCCTGCGCTTAAACGACACCCTGTCCGCCAGATACGCTCTGGGCAGATACTGGATTGAGCACGGAGGAAGGCCCAGGCAGGCGTATCTGCACTTGAAAATCTGCGAAAAGCGGGGGATGGATTACGACCGCCTGTATTTCTACATTGCCAGGTGCCACGAGCGCTTCCGGCAGTGGAATAAAGCCGTGGACTACTACCAGAAGGCCCTGGAGAATAATCCGGAGTATTCCAGCTGCTACTGGCGTCTGGGCCTTCTGTACAAGCAGAAATACCGCCGCACCAGCCAGCCGGAGTACGCGCAGAAAGCTCTGTACTACACCAACCTTTACGACGAGAAATTTGGAGCGTCGGCGGAGAGCTGCCGCAGGCGGGCGGATATTTACCTGCGGATGAAGGAGTTCGACAAGGCGTTAAAGGAAGTGGAACAGGGCGTGGAGCTGGACGGCGACAGCGATATGCTGTTGCTGCAGGGAAGAATACTGCGGGCCATGGGGCGCTACGAGGAGGCCATTGAGAGCTGCGAGAAGAGCCTGACCGCGCAGGACAGGTTCGGCGCGGACGACGAGGACTGCTATAAGCGGATATTCCAGTGTTTCCTGCGCATGGGGCAGCTGGATCGGGGAGCCGCCTACCTGGAGAAGGCGCTGGAGGGCAAGCAGGAAAAGGATGCCCGGGAAAAATGCCTGGAGAGCCTGATGCAGCTGGAGGCCTCGGCCGGTCATTTTGACCGCGCCCTGGAGTGGATTGCCCGCCGCTACGGCAGCTCGGATCTGGAACGCCGCTGCTGCGACGATTGGGAGCGGGAGGCGGACCGCATCGATGAGATTTTAGATATCTGGCTCCGGTTCCAGGCGGACCCCGGACCGGGAATTTGGGAGAAATGCCGGCAGGCCGCCAAGCTGGCGCAGGAAGCCTTTGACGACCAGACGGGAGAGCCCGAGGGCAGGGCTTTGGCCTGCCAGAACGTGGGGGAGGCGTACTGCCGTCTGGGAGACTTTGCCGCTGCCCTCGACTTTTTAAACAGGGCCTGGGAGCTGGCCGGCAGGGTAGAAAAGTACGGTTATTACCGCAGCCTGGTCCGCCAGATCATGGAAACCCACCATTGGCTGGGGAACGCCGGGGAGGCCTGCCGGTTCGGGGACCTGTACCGGAAACGCCTGGAGTCGGATTACGACGAGTGCTCCGACCTGGGGCTGCCTGTGGAGGAGCTGATGACCAGGGACAGCACGGAATCCAGACAGATACTCTACAACCTGTTCTGCTGGGCTTACTATACCGGCCGGGGCGACCGGGCCCGGGAGTACGTGCGTCTGATGGAGCAGGGGCGGGGAATGTGCTGGTGGTGCGATGAGGACGGCTGCACGGAGCTGTGGGAGGCCAAGGGCCTTTTGGCCATGATGGACGGGCAGCGTGAGACGGCCCTGGCCGCCTTTGAGCAGGCCAACCGGGTGATCTGGATGGGAATCAACAAGGACGCCTGCACGGCCAGAGAAATGCTGATGAAGGAGAGCAGTGAAGCATGATAATCGGAATTGATCTGGGAACCACCAACAGCCTGGCGGCCTGCTTTAAGGACGGCAAAGCGGTGATGATTCCCAACCGTTTGATGAAAAACCTGACGCCGTCGGTGGTGGCGGTGGACGAAAAAGCGCAGATTCTGGTGGGCGAGACCGCCAGGGAGTACGGCCTGCTGCACCCGGAGCAGACGGCGGAGGTCTTTAAGCGGTTTATGGGCAGCGAGCGGCAGTACGATCTGGGCGGACATAAATTCCGGGCGGAGGATTTGTCCGCCATGGTGCTTAGGTCTTTAAAGGAGGATGCGGAGAGCTTTCTGGGGGAACCGGTGACCGAGGCGGTCATCAGCGTTCCCGCCTACTTTGACGACAAGCGCAGAAGGGCCACCAAGGCGGCGGGGGAGCTGGCGGGCCTGAAGGTGGAGCGGATTATCAGCGAGCCGACGGCGGCGGCCATTGCCTACGGGCTCTACGAGAAGCGGTGCAACACGCGTTTCCTGGTATTCGACTTAGGCGGCGGAACCTTTGACGTGTCCATTCTGGAGCTGGCCGGGCCCATTCTGGAGGTCAGGGCCGTGGCCGGGGACAACTACCTGGGCGGGGAGAATTTTACCAGGGTGCTGGAAAAAGAGTTTTTTCAGCGCAATGAGCTCGACGAGGAAAAACTGGACCGGAAAACCCTTGCCGCTGTCCACGAGGCTGCGGAGAGCTGCAAAAAGCGGTTCGGACGTGAGGATCCGGTGGAGATGTGCTGCCGGGTGGGCGGGGAGGAGAAGCGCCTGAGCCTGAGCCTGAAGGAGTATGGGGAGCTGTGCCGGCCGCTGCTGGAGCGCATACAGAAGCCGCTCCAGAGAAGCATCTCCGACGCCCATGTGAAATTGTCGGATATCGACGAGGTGGTGCTGGTGGGCGGAGCCACGCGGATGCCGGTGGTGCGCGACTTTGTGGTGAAGCTGTTCCACAAATTCCCCGATGTGTCCGTTCACCCGGACGAGGTGGTTGCCCTGGGCGCTGCCATCCAGGGCGCAATGAAGAGCCGGGAGAAGGAAGTCAGGGAGATGATTCTCACCGATGTGTGCGCGTTTACACTGGGCATCGAGGTGGTGATGGAACGGCGGGAAGGCGTCTATGAGCCCGGGCATTTCTGCCCGATCATCGAGCGCAACACGGTTATCCCGGCCAGCAGAACAGAGCGCTTTTACACGGTATACAACAACCAGGACCGGATCCGCATCAGCGTGTATCAGGGCGAGAGCCGCCTGACGGCCAACAACCTGCTGCTGGGAGGCCTGGAGATTCAGGTGCCGAAAAACCGGGCCGGCAAGGAGGCGGTGGAGGTGACCTACACCTACGATATCAACTCCATCCTGGAGGTGGAGGTGAAGGTGCTCTCCACCGGGAAGATAAAAAAACAGATCATCAAGGGCAAGTACAATACCATGACGGACGAGGAGATACGCGACCGGATGGAGGAATTCTCCTACCTGAAAATCCCGCCCAGGGACCAGGAGGAGAACCGCCTGCTGCTGTTGCAGGGGGAACAGTGCTACGAGGAGAGCACCGGGGAGCTGCGGGAGCGGATCGAGCAGCGTATGCGGGCCTTTGAGGCCGCGCTGGATGGCCGCGACCGCGATCAGATTTTGGAGGCGGGCCGCAGGCTGAGGGAATGTCTCTCCAGAGCCGGCCGGTGAGCGTGAAATCGTCAGAGAGAAGGAGAGCTAGGAAAATGAGGACATTAGAGGAATTAAAGGAGCTGATCGCCTGCGGCAAGGGCGAGGCGGCCTGCGACTGGAAGCTGGCCAATGTGCGGCTGGTGAATGTGTACTCCCGGGAAATCTATCCCACGGACATCTATATAAAGGGAAAGCGCATCGTCTCTATTGAGCCGGGCATCTGTTTGGAGGCCAGGCAGGTGAAGGATTGCGGCGGAATGTACGCCATTCCGGGTATGATCGATTCCCATATGCATTTTGAGTCCACCATGCTGTCGCCGGAGGCGCTGGCAGACGTGGTGGTGCCCAAGGGAACCACCACCCTGATGGCGGACCTGATGGAGATTGCCAACGTGGCGGGGGAAGCAGGGCTGAAGGAAATGTTAAAATCCCTGGAGCGGCTGCCCTGCCGTATGCTGATCGAGGTATCCTCCCGGGTGCCCACGGCTCCGGGCCTGGAGACCACCGGAGCGGTGCTGGGCGCGGCGGAGGTGGACGCGCTGATGGCGTGGAAGGAGAGCGTCAGCCTGGGGGAGATGGACTCCTCCAAGATTCTTTTGTCCAGGGAGGATGAGTATCTGGAGAAGATCTGCTCGGCCCTGAACCGGAGCAAGCCTGCCAACGGCCACGCCATCGGGCGCTTGGGCCAGGAGCTGAATATCTACGCTTCCTCCGGCATCTCCGACGACCACGAGTGCGTCACCGAGGAGGAGATGGTCCAGCGCCTGCGGGTGGGGATGAAGGTCTTTATCCGGGAGGGAAGCACGGAGCGGAATGTGGACAGCCTGGTGCGTGCGGTGGTGGAGCACGGCTTAGACACGGAAAACCTCATGTTTTGCACCGACGACAAGCATATCGGCGATATCCGGCGGGAGGGCCATATCAACTATAATGTGAACCGCTCCATCGCCCTGGGTATGGAGCCCATGGAGGCGATCCGCATGGCGACGGTCCACGCGGCCAAGCATTTCCGCATGGAGGAGGAGATCGGCAGCATCACCCCCGGCCGCATGGCGGACATCATCCTGGCAAGGGATATCCGGGATATCCAGCCCGAGGAGGTGTGGTTTGAGGGCAAACCGGCTGCGGCGAAGGGCGCCATGCTGCAGGAAACCGGCGTGCGCATCTACCCGGACTGGATCAAGGACACGGTCAAGCTTAAAAAGCCCATAGAGGCCGGCAGCTTCGCGGTGCCGGCAGGCGGTCACGGGGACGGCCCTACTGCGCCGGTGCGGGTGATCCGCCTGGTAAACCGCCAGATCATCAACGAGGAGGACCGGGCCCTGCTTCCGGTGGCGGACGGAGCCGTGCAGGCGGACCCTGAGCAGGATGTGGCGAAGCTGTCGGTGGTGGAGCGCTACGGGAAGAACGGAAATGTGGGCACCGGCTTTGTGCGGGGCTTCCACCTGAGAGAGGGAGCCATGGCCTACTCCATGTCCCACGACCACCACAACATCGTGGTGGCGGGGGTGGATGACGGCGATATGGCCGTGGCCGTGAACGAGGTGGCGCGCCTCCACGGCGGCCTGGCGGTGGCCTGCGGCGGCCGGGTGCTGGCCTCCATGGAGCTGCCCATCGGCGGTCTGATGAGCGAGGAGGGGCCGAAGGAAGTGGAGGCCAGGCTGGACGAGCTGAACAGCGCCGCGGCGGGCCTGGGCTGCGACGTGGCTGCCCCCTTTATGGCGCTGAGCTTTATCTCCCTGCCCACCGTGCCCCAGCTGGGGCTGACGGACAAGGGCCTGGTGGATGTGCTGGAACACAAGCTGATTCCGGTGGTATTGTGATGGAATAAAACGTTATTCTCAAAATAGATGAACGGTTTCCTGATCTTCAGATTGACAGAAATCAGGGAATGATATAGTATAAATAGGTAATACCAATATAGGTACTACCTATTTTGCTTTTTGCCGTGTGCGCCGGGGAACATAAACCGGCCGGGCCGCGGCTGCGGGCGGGATACAGCCCGGCGGCAGGCGGTTTTAAACGGCGGGGAAAATGGAGGGGAAATGGATCAGGGATTACAGTTATCAGAGGGAGTAACCCGCAGGCTGCTGGAGGAGATACGCTTCGGCCGTTACGCGGACATGAAAAAGCTTCCGCCGGAGGTGGAGCTGGCCGGCCAGCTGGGGGTCAGCAGGACGCTGCTTCGGGACTGTCTGGCCATACTGGAGCGGGAGGGCTTTATCAGCCGCAAGCACGGCGTGGGCACTGTGATCAACAAGCACGTGCTGGACGTGCAGACCAGGATGGACCTGGAAAAGGAATTTCTGGACATGGTGAGGGATGCGGGGTACGAAGCCAGGATTGCCAGCGTGAAGGTGGAGCAGACGGACTGCGACCCGGAGACGGCCGTCAAGCTGAAGCTGGAGTCCGGGGAACCGATCTTTCGGGTGGCGCGACTGATCACGGCGGACGACAAGCCGGCGATCTACTGTGTGGACCACATCGGCCTGCGCCATCTCAAAACAGAGGACTATGACGTGGCTGAGCTGGAAAAACCGATTTTCTGGTTTCTGGAGCAGTACTGCAAAGAGACGGTATACATGGATCTGACGGAGGTTAGGGCCGTGGCTGCCGACAGCGGCATGGCCGCCATCTTTTCCACCGCGGAGGGCACGCCGCTGCTCCACATGGACGAGGTGGGATACAATTTTGGAGGAGAACCCGTACTGATGTCGAAAGAATACTACATGGATGGAATTTTAAAGCATACTGTGATGCGCAAAAAAATATAGGCCGGCGATCGCCGGCGATTGGAAGTTTTTAGTGAACAATTTCATTCTCCCGGCAACGGCGCAGGGAACATGCAATTTCGCTGAAAACTTCTTTTGTTTGATTATAATGCCCCGCCGGTGCAGGCGACGGGGGATTGTTTGATTATAATGCCCCGCCGGTGCAGGCGACGGGGGATTACCTGAATACAATGGCGGAAAAAGCCGCCGGGAGGGAGCGGATGGAGATGGCGGAGAACTATGTGGGCAGGAGTCTGGGCCGGAGCGAGGGGATGGACAAGGCGACGGGCCGGGCCATGTACGCGGGCGACTACCGCGAGGAGGGGATGCTGGAGCTGGAGCTGGTGCGCTCTCCCGTCAGCCACGGGATTGTGGAGCGGCTGGATTTTTCCGCGCTGCCTGAGGACGTGCTGGTGTTTACGGCCGGCGATCTGGCGGCCAACGTGGTGGAGGACGTGATCGAGGACCAGCCGGTGCTGGCGGACAAACGGGTGCGCTTTAAGGGCGAGCCGGTGGCCATTGTGGCCGCGGACACCAGGCAGAAGGCCCGGGCGGCCGCGGCGCTGGCCGGAGTAGTCTGCCGGGAACTGCCGGTGGTGCGGGACACTGCGGATGCGGCCAATCCCCAATTCCCGGCGCTTCACGAGCAGGGGAATCTGCTGGTGGATTTTGAAAATGAGAAGGGTTCTGCGGCCAGCGGTTTTGAGGCCAGCGACCTGATTCTGGAGCAGGACTTTGAGACCCCGGTTCAGGACCACGGCTACATGGAGCCTGAGGCGTGCTTCGCCAGGATCGACGGCGAGGGCAGGCTGGAGGCCTACACCTCCACCCAGAACGTGTTCCACGACCACCGGATGATCTGCCGGGCGTTGGGCCTTTCGGGGGATCAGGTGCGGGTGAAGGCGGCCACGGTGGGCGGCGGCTTCGGCGGTAAGGACGGCAACACGGCGCAGATTTTTGCCGCGGCCGTGGCATGGCTCACCAAGCGGCCGGCCAGACTGGTGTTCGACCGCAGGGAGTCCCTGGAGACCAGCTACAAGCGCCATGGGGTGCGCATGCACGTGAAAATGGGCTTCTCCCGGGACGGGCGCATCCTGGCCTTTGACGGGACGGGGGATCTGGACACCGGGGCTTACGCCGGGCTGGGACCGGCGGTGCTGGGGCTGTTCACAGAGCATTTTGCCGGCCCCTACGAGATTCCCAACGTACATATCAAAACCAGGCTGTGGTACACCAACAAGCCGGTGGCCCACGCCATGCGCGGCTTCGGGGCGCCCCAGGGGGCGTTCGCCACGGAGACGTTAATCAACAGGGCGGCGGTGAAGCTGGGGCTGGACCCCATTGAGATTCGCCTGAAAAACGCTCTGGAGACAGGGAAATACGGCGCGCTGGGTCAGAAGATGGAGCACTGCGTGGACTTTAAGGGCGCGCTGGAGCTGATCCGCTGCTCCGATTTGTGGAAGAGCCGGGAGGAGAACAGGGACCCCTGTGTGGGCTACGGCATCGCCGGCGGTCATCTGAGCTGTGGCCTGGGCAAGAATATTCCCGACACGGCCAGCGTGGTGGTGGAGGAGCCCCAGGCGGGAAGTTTCCGCATCCGCGTGGGCTTCGTGGACATCGGCCAGGGCAGCCGCACCGCCCTGAGGGCCATGGCGGCCGACGCGCTGGGGACGGACCCGGATCACATCGAGCTGATCATGTCCGACACGGACAGGACCCTGGACTGCGGTTCCACCGCGGGCTCCCGTTCCACCTTTATCGCGGGCAATGCCCTGCTGGCGGCGATCCAAGAATTTAAGGGGCGCAGGGAGAGGGGGGAGGCGGCCCAACCGGTCACCGGTCAGGCGGCGTTTCCCGAGTCCTCCAAGTCCTTTGCCACAGCCGGATTCCCCCACGCAATGTACACCTTCATCGCCCAGGCGGTGAAGCTGAGGATTGATCCGGTGACGGGAAGCGTGGTCTTGCTGGACGTGGCCGCCGCCACCGAGGCGGGGCGCATCATCAACCCGCTGTCCATGGCCGGTCAGATTCAGGGCGGCGTGGCCATGTCCATCGGCTTTGCCCTGGGAGAAAACTGTATTTTTCAGGACGGACAGCTCCGGAACGCGGATTTTTCCACGTATCTCATGCCCACGTCCGCCGATGTGCCCCACATCGCCAGCTATCACGTGGACGCCTACGAGGCGGCCGGCCCCATGGGCGTCAAGGGCGCGGCGGAGGTTTCCACCGTTTCCATCGCCCCAGCCATCGGCGGGGCCATCGAGCAGGTATCCGGGGCGGCGCTCAACCGCCTGCCCTTCGATATAGATAAAATCTTACAAGCAATGGAGAAAAAGGAGGAGAAACAATGAAAAAGAGTGCAAGAATGCTGGCGGCCGCCATGGCTGCGGTGATGATGCTCACAGCCTGTGGTTCCGGAAGCGCCGGTTCCGCCACCGCGGCTCCCGCAGGGGACAGCAAAGCGGCCGACACCCAGGCGGATGCCGGGGCCAAGGAGGAGAGCAGCGCTGCGGAAGGCGAAAAAGCTGGCAAGGACGGCGTTTTAAAGGTAGCGCTGATCCTTCCCGGCAAGAAGGACGACGTGTCCTTTAACCAGGCCATGTTCCAGGGCATGCAGAAGTATGCGGATGCCCATACAGGCGAGATTGAATTAAAGGTTGTGGAGAATGTTTACGAGGTGGCGGACATCGAGCCCGCGCTGATGGATTTTGCGGACCAGGGCTACGACGTGGTGTTCGGCCACGGCTTCCAGTTCATGGAGCCCATCGTCAAGGTCGCCCCCAACTATCCGGATACCGATTTCCTGCTGGGCACCGGATATAAGTCTGTGGACAACTCCGCGATCTACGACGTGGCGCTGGAGAGCGGCGGCTACCTGATGGGCGTGATCGCGGCCCTGTCCACCCAGTCCGACAAGATCGGCGTGGTAGGCGGAGCGGATGCCTCCGAGATTTACCGCGGACACGAGGGCTTCAAGATGGGCGCCAAGTCCGTGAACCCGAACATTGAGATTCAGGAAGTCTACACCGGCGACTGGACCGACACCGCGGGTGCCAAGGAAGCGGCCGTGGGTATGTACGATTCCGGCGTGGACGTAATCTGGCACTCTGGCGACGGCATCGGCCTGGGCGTGGTGCAGGCTGCCAAGGAGAAGGACATGTACTGCCTGGGCAACGTGGCGGACCAGAATTCCCTGGCTCCCGACAATGTGCTCAGCGGCGTGGTTTACCAGTGGGAGGCCGTGATCTCCGGAATTTTTGACGATATCCGCAGCGGCAGCTTTACCGGACGCCAGGAGGCGGACCGCTT
This sequence comes from Enterocloster asparagiformis, assembly GCA_018380885.1. Classification (GTDB taxonomy): domain Bacteria; phylum Bacillota; class Clostridia; order Lachnospirales; family Lachnospiraceae; genus Enterocloster. Next base: position 10,388 of record JAGZSY010000042.1, on the reverse strand, counting down.
CTACTGGATTAACGCTGAGAACGAGGGCCTCAACTACGCGCCGATCAACGATCCCAAGGGATGGCTGACCGACGAGGACAAGGCGCAGATCGAGGACACCTTCAAGAAGCTTCAGGCCGGTGAGATCGAGATTCCCGAGTTCACGCAGGGCGAAGCAACGAAGTAGGACAAGCGTTTACTCCCGCCATGCGGCGGCCGCCAACCGGGGCAAAGCCCGGCTGGTTTTGGCCGCCGCCGCGGGACCGGATGCAAATTTTGAGCGGCGAGCTCGCAGAGCCGCCGCGGTTTCCGGCGTTTCGATTCAGGAGGTCTGTATAGATGGAAGAATTAGCAGTTGAGATGCGTGACATAACCAAAATATTCGGAGGGGTGAAGGCCAACGACAGCATTCAGTTTTGCCTGCGAGCCGGCTCCATACACGGCCTGCTGGGTGAAAACGGAGCGGGCAAGACGACACTGATGAATATTCTGTACGGTCTGTACCGCCAGGAGGAGGGGGAAATCCTCATCCGCGGGCAGAAGCAGGAGATTTCATCGCCAATCAAAGCAATTTCTTTGGGCATCGGTATGGTGCACCAGCACTTTATGCTGGCCCGCTCCCTGACCGTGGTGGAGAATGTGATGCTGGGGCGCAAGTCCCGGAGGGGCATCCTGCTGGACACCAGGGAGACGGCGGACGAGTTGTCCGCCCTGGCCGAGCGGTATAAGATGAAGGTGGACCCCTACGCAAAGGTCTGGCAGCTGTCCGTGGGAGAGCAGCAGCGGGTGGAGATTCTCACCGCCATCTACCAGGGGGCCGAGATTCTGATCCTGGACGAGCCCACCGCCGTGCTGACGCCTCAGGAGACCGAGGTGCTCTTCGAGACCCTGCGGCACATGAAGGAGGACGGAAAGTCCATCATCCTGATTACCCATAAATTGGAAGAAATTATTTCGATTGTCGATGAAGTGACGGTCCTTCGGGACGGCAAGCTGATCGGAACCCGCCTGGCGGGGCCGGACATGACCAAGGAGGAGCTGACCCGCATGATGGTGGGCCGGGACGTGCTGTTTAATTTCACGGAGCCGGAGCGGGAGCCGGGGCAGGTGCTGCTCTGTCTGGAGGGCGTCTGTGCGAAAAACGACAAGGACTACCCGGCGCTGACGGACTTTTCCCTGGATATCCGCGAGGGGGAGGTGGTGGGCCTGGCCGGGGTGGACGGCAACGGCCAGAAGGAGCTGTGCGAGGTGATCACAGGACTTCGGACCGCGGACAAGGGCGTGTTGAAAATGGACGGCGAGGCCATCACCAACCGCCCGCCGGTATTCTACATCAAAAAGGGCATCGCCCACATTCCGGAGGACCGGCATACCACGGGCCTGGCCCTCAAATGGAGCCTAAAAAAGAATCTGGTGTTAAAGGCCTTTGGCCGGGAGCCCTTTTCCCGCCGCGGCTTTATCAGCGAGAAAACCATCGATGCGTTCTGGGAGAAGGCCAGGAAAGAGTATCAGATCAAGGCCGTCTCGGGGGAGGAGCAGGCCAGAAGCCTGTCCGGCGGCAACCAGCAAAAGGTGATTCTGGCCCGGGAGCTGGCGGAGCACCCCAGGGTGGTGGTGGCCAACCAGCCCACCAGGGGACTGGACATCGGGGCGTCCGAGTACGTGCGCCAGAAGCTTCTGGACGCCAGAAACGAGGGCTGCGCCGTGCTGCTTGTCAGCGCGGATTTGGAGGAAATCCTGCAGCTGTCGGACCGCATCGCGGTGATTTACGACGGCCGCCTGATGGGCGTGCTGCCCAGGGGCGCGTCGGTGGACGAGATCGGCAGCCTGATGATGGGAAAGCAGAAGGAGGCGAACGAACATGGAAAATAAACTGAAAGCAGCGGCCGGGGAGGTCTGCGCCGCCGTCCTCACCATCGCCATCGCGCTGGCCATCGGCGCGGTGTTGGTGAGCGTTTCCGGAAATGATCCGGTGGAGGCGTACCAGACGCTGTTTCGCGGCGCCTTCGGCTCCAAGCAGCGCATCTCCGAGGTGTTCGTGAAAATGGTTCCCCTGTGCATGATGGCCTTTGGAACCAGCGTGGCCTTCAGGGCCCAGCTGTGGAACATCGGCGGCAACGGCCAGTTTATCCTGGGAGCCGTGGCGGCTATCATTCCCGGGCTGTACTTAAACCTGCCGCCGGTGATTCTGCTGCCCCTGTCCCTGATCTGCGGCATGATCGGCGGGGCACTGTGGGCGGGAGTGGCCGCTGTCCTGAAAATTCGCTTCAGCGCCAACGAGGTGATCACCACGCTGATGCTCAACTATATCGCCACCTATTTCCTGGCGTTTCTGGTCCACGGGCCCATGAAGGACCCGGTGGGCGGGGACTTCCCACAGTCGCCCAACATTGCGGAGGCCCTGCGCCTGCCCCTGTTCTCGGAGCGGCTGCGCATCCACGGCGGCATCTTTGTGGGCATTCTGCTGGTGATCGCGATGCTGTTCTTCTGGAAAACCGTGCTGGGCTACCGCATCGATCTGGCGGGCCAGGGGGAGAAGGTCGCCACCTACTCCGGCATGAGCGTGAAGCGCACAGTGCTCATCACCATGATGATCTCCGGCGCCCTGACCGGCCTGGCGGGCTGGAACGAGATTTACGGTGTGCAGTACCGCCTGTTGGAGGGCGTTGCCAGCGGCTACGGGGATATCGCGGTGGTGATCGCCTTGCTGGGCAGCTTAAACCCGGTGGGCATCGTGATCGCAGGCTTTTTCTTCTCCGCCCTGATGGTGGGCGGCGCCACCATGCAGCGCATGACCGACGTCCCCTACTCCATTGTGGACATAATACAGGGCCTGGTGATCGTGTTCATCATCGCCCGCACCACCCTGAACCTGACCGGGGTGAAAAACTGGATTGGAAGGAGGCTGCGCCATGCTTAGCAATATCTTTACCGTAGGCTTTCTGGTGAGCCTGTTCGCCAGCACCGTGCGCCTGGCGACGCCCATTCTGCTCCCCGCTCTGGGACAGATTTACACCCAGCGGGCGGGAGTCTTAAACCTGGGCGTGGAGGGCACCATGACCATGGGTGCTGTCACCGGCTTTGCGGCGGCCTTTATGACGGGCAGCCTTTGGGCCGGCGTGCTGGCCGGAATCATAACCGGGGTGCTCTGGAGCACGGTCATGGCCTGGCTGTCCGTCACCATGCGGGCAAACCAGGTGATCGCGGGAACCGCGCTGAACATCCTGGGCGGAGGCGCGGCGGTCTATCTCTACCGCGTGATCTTCGGCATCCAGAGCCTGCCGCCCCAGGTGACGCCCTTTGCGGCTGTGAACGTGCCGGTGCTGTCGTCCATCCCTGTCATAGGGCCCATTTTCTTCCAGCACAATATTCTCGTATATTTGAGCTATCTGATGGCGGTTGTCACCTGGTTCGTACTGGAGAAAACCACCTTCGGCCTGAAGATCAAGGCGGTGGGCGAGAACCCCAGGGCCACGGACTCCAAGGGCATCAGCGTGGCGAAAACCCGCTACGCAGCCATACTCATCGGCGGCGCCTACGCGGGGGCTGCGGGGGCTTTCATGTCCATCGCATATATGAACCTGTTCACTGAGGACATCATCAGCGGCCGGGGCTTCATCGCGGTCTCCGTGGTCATCTTTGCGCGGTTTATGCCTTTTCGGGCCATCTGGGGCGCCCTGCTGTTCGGCTTTGCCACGGCGCTGCAGATGCGCTTGCAGGCCCTGGGAATCAACATTGCCAACCAGCTGATGCTGATGCTGCCCTACGTGCTGACCATTCTGGCGCTGGTGACTGCATCCCGCAAGGCGGAATTCCCCAGCGCTTACACGGTGCCCTACTCGAGATTGGAGCGATGAACATGAAGAAAAACAGGCGGCTGGCCTTTTGCCTCTGCGCTGCGGCCATAGTCTGCATCTGCCTGGTATCCGGCCTTCGCCTGGCGTCACGGGGCCGGGTGAAGCCCTCCGAGGAGGAGGCGGTGCGGACCGTGTGCGCCTTTGCGGAGGACTTGAATTACCATTACAAGGAGCCGGAACGGCTGTACGATTATCTGACGGAGGAGTTTCAGGCGGAAATGAGCAGGGAGGAGTTTGTCCGGGCCTTCAACAAGGAGCGCTCCTATCCCTATCTGACGCCTCTGTTTATCAACTATGAGTCCGTGGAGCTGGCGGAGGATGCCAGGAGCGGGACGGCCGTCTTTTCCCAGGCCGCCAGGCTTCCGGGGATGGTTTACGAGCTGCCCTTTGTGTACGAGAACGGAGCGTACCGGGTGATTGCCTTTGAAAATTTTCCGGACGGCAGCTATCTGGAAAAATTTGACAAGCTGACGTATTCCTTGGACAGCTATTTTGACAACGTGGGGGAGGGAGAACAATGAGTGTGTCGAAGATGATCCAGCCTGAGACGCTGGAGGAAGCCCTGAGGGCGCTTTCCGGGGAGCGGGCCATGGCCTGCGCCGGGGCGACCAATCTGTATGTGGACCGCAGGCACGGAAAATACCTGGACCGGGACTATGTGAGCCTGGACCGTTTGCCGCAGCTGCGGCAGATTCGCCGTGAGGACGACGGCTGGCATATCGGCAGCATGGCAAGCTTTTCTCAACTGGAGCGCTGTGAGATTCCCTTTGCAGGGGCCCTGGCCCAGTCGGCCTCCATGGTGGGCGGGCCTCAGATCCGCAACCGTGGGACCGTGGGCGGAAATATCGTCTCAGCCTCGCCGGCCGCGGATTCGGTGCCGCCGCTTATGGCGCTGGACGCCCGCCTGCGCCTGGTGAAGGACGGGGGGCAGGAGCGGGAAATCCCGCTGCGGGACTTTATGACCGGCCCTGGCCGCACGGACCTTGAACATGGCGAGCTGCTGACCGAGGTGATCCTGCCGGAGAAGTCCGGCAAATCCATATTTTACAAGGCGGGAAAGCGCAACGCCCTGGCCATATCCCTGTGCAGCTGCGCGGTGTATTTAAATGTCCGGGACGGCGTCATATCGGAGGCCGCCGTGGCCCTGGGCTCGGTGGCGCCCACGGCCGTGCGGGCGGTGCTTGCGGAGGCAGTGCTTGCGGGGAGCGCTTTGGAGGACCTGAGAGACGGGGCGTTTAAGGAGCGGCTGCGGGCGGCTCTGATGGAGGACATCGCCCCCATCGACGACATCCGCGCCACAGCGGAGTACAGGCGGCGCATCGCCCTGCGCATGCTGCTGCACAACACGGTGGAATTGTGGAGGTGTTTTCAGTGATGGAAGAGATAACGCTTTGTGTGAACGGTGAGGAGCGGCAGGTGCAGATTCACCCGGACGACACCCTTCTGTACGTGATCAGGGAGGTGCTCGGCATGACGGGAACCAAGGAGGGCTGCGGCGAGGGGGACTGCGGCGCCTGCACCGTGCTGGTGGACGGCGAGACCGTGAACTCCTGCATCTATCCGGCCATCCAGGCCAACGGCCGCCAGGTGATGACCATCGAGGGCGTGGAGAAGGACCCGGAGCTGGCCGCAATCCAGAAGGCCTTTGTGGATCACGGGGCCGTGCAGTGCGGCTTCTGCTCGCCGGGGATGATCCTGGCGGCCTGCGCGCTGCTGCGGGAGATTCCCAACCCCACGGAGGCCCAGATTCGCCGGGGCCTGTCCGGCAACCTGTGCCGCTGCACCGGCTACCAGGCCATGGTGGACGCGGTGCGGTCCCTGATCCAAGGGCGGGATATTTAACCCATACACGGGTCATATTTTGATCTCCGGGCGCGGATTTGCGGCCGGAGATATTTTTTTTGCCAAGTAAAATCATGAAAATCAGTTTTGTTTTTCTTATGAATTGTTAAGAAAAATGTTATTGGAATCCCTTGGAAAGTATTGTATACTCCTGATACAGTAAATGAAACAAAAATGAATGCAAGGAGAAAATTAAATTGAGAAAATATCAGTTATTCGCAATCAGTGCATGCGCGGCAGTCGCGCTGGGAATCGGAGGCTGTGCGGCCAAGACGGAGGCAGCCGCCACAACGGAGGCTCAGAAGGTGGAGACCACCACAGACGTGATCGAGACAGTGGACGGAACCATCGAGAGCATGGAGGAGACCCAGCCGGAGGCGCTTCAGCCGGTTCGCATCTACGGCACCGTATCCAGGGATGAGAGCGGCCGCCTGACCATTGACAACCAGTCCGGCCAGAGCTACAGCGGCGAGATCGTGCTGAATGTCTCCGATCAGGATACGCTGATTCTGGACGCTGTTGACGGACTGCCCGTATCTGCGGAGGACATCAAGGACGGGGATATGATCTACGTTTACATCGGTCAGGCCATGACCATGAGCCTGCCGCCCCAGACCAATGCCCAGCTGATCATCTGCAACATCCCGGCCGATTTCAAGGTCCCGGATTACGTAACTGTGGATTCCGTGGTGACGGATGCGGCTTCCTCCAAATCCGTGCTGACGACCACGGACGGCGCAACCTTTGAGATTCCCTCAGACTGCACCATTCTTCCGTACCTGACGAAGAATATCGTAACTCTGGATGATCTGGCTCAGGGAAGAACCTGCCTGATCTGGTCCGACGACCAGGGCGTGGCACAGAAGATCGTTTTATTTGCAGAATAATCTAAGCTCCCCCATTTTTGCGGGCATCCGGATCGCGTCAGCGGCCGGATGCCCGCATTTTACATTTTGGTAAAGATTTTTTCGCAGTATGGATGCTATAATGTCGGCAGATATGGTTTTGGTAAAATCGTTACAGGGAGGAAACGGGTGAAGAACAAGATACTGGTGGTGGAGGATGAGCGGATCATTTCCGATTTGATCTGTATGAACCTGGAGGCGGCGGGGTACGGGACCGAGGCTGTGTACGACGGCGGTGCGGCGGCCGGGCTGCTGCGGGATAAAGGGCGGGAGGCCGCGGATTTGGCCCTGGTGGACATTATGCTTCCGGGCATGGACGGCTTTGCGCTGATGGAGCTGTTTCAGGAGCGGCATATCCCGGTGATCTATCTGACGGCCAAGGCCGACGTGGCCTCCAAGGTGCGTGGCTTAAAGCTGGGGGCTGAGGATTACATCGTCAAGCCCTTTGAGGTGCTGGAGCTTCTGGTGCGCATGGAGAAGGTGCTGGAGCGGACCGGGAAAATGCGGCCCCAGCTCTGCTGCCGCGGCCTGGTGGTGGATTTAAATATGCACAAGGTCTGGGAGGACGGAGCGGAGGTTACGCTCAAGCCCATGGAGTTCGGCCTGCTGACCGTGTTCCTGAAAAACAGGAACGTGGTGCTGGGCAGGGACCGGCTGCTGGACCTGGTGTGGGGCAGCGATTTCTACGGCGAAACGAGGACCGTGGATGTCCACGTGGCCAAGCTGCGCAAAAAGCTGAAGGCCGCGGAGGCGATCCGCACGATCCCCAAGGCGGGGTATATGTTTGAGGATGACGGCCTATGAAATTGAAAACAAAGCTGGTGCTGCTGGTATTTTTGATCCTGGCGGTCTCCATGGGCGGCTGCGCGGCCTTTTCCATCGCGCGGCTTAAAGCCTACAGCCTGTCGGTGCAGGTGGAGAGCGAGCGGGAAAAGCTGCGGATCGCAGGCCGCGCCTTCCGGCAGGTGGGCACACGGGAGGATTTCGAGCAGATGGGCGAGATCGCCCGGGACGCCTACTTGAAATACCAGTTCGGCCGCTGCTACCAGAGCGGCTACGCCCTGATCAGGGACGGCGCGGCCATTGCCAACAGGACCGATTACGAGATCGTCAACCTGGCCGGGCTGAAGGGGGAGTATATGGTGCAGGAGCTGAACGGAAAGCACATTCTGCTGCTGCGCCAGGCCCTGGAATACCCGGACGGCTTCGAGGTGCTGGCGGCGCGGGATATATCGGACTCCTGGGAGCTGTTACAGCGGCAGGCGGAGCTGTATCTGGCGGTGTTCGGCGGCGTTTCCCTGAGCGCGGCCGCGCTCCTTGCCCTGGGACTGGGGCAAGCCTTAAAGTCCCTGGAGGACCTGCGGCGGGCGGCCGCGGCCATCAGCTGCGGGAAATTGGGCAGCAAGGTGGCGGTGCGGGGAAAGGACGAGATCGCCCAGGTGGGGGAGGCGTTCAACCGGATGTCGGAGCAGGTGGAGGCGCAGGTGGAGAACCTTGAGCTGCTGCTGGGAGCGCTGGCCCACGAGATGAAAACCCCGGTGACTTCCATTATGGGCTACTCGGACAGCCTGCTGCACGTGCGCCTCTCCCAAGCGCAGAGGGAGCAGGCCCTCCGGAACATCCACAGCGCCGGCGTGCGGATGGAACAGATGTCCGCCAAGCTGCTGGCTCTGGTGGGGATGTACGAGAATGAGGCCATCCGGATGGAGCCGCTGTCCATGAGGGAGCTGCTGGGACAGGTGGATCAGGAGACCCAGGCCCTTCTGGCGGCCAGGGGCGTGAAGCTTCTGGTGGATTTGGCGGAGGACGTGAGCGTGAGGGGGGACAGGGAGCTGCTGTGCAGCCTGTTTATCAATCTGGTGCACAATGGCTGCAAGGCCTCGGAGCCGGGCGGGGAGGTCGTGGTGAGCTGCCGTGGGCGGACCGTAACCGTGGCGGACCATGGCTGCGGAATCCCGGAGGAGGACCTGCCTCATGTGACGGAGGCGTTTTATATGGCGGATAAATCCCGCAGCCGCGGCGAGGGCGGTTCCGGCCTGGGACTGGCCCTGAGCCTGCGGATCGTTCAGCTCCACGGGGGGACCATGGAGATCGCCAGCCGGGTGGGGGAGGGGACCAGGGTGAGGGTTACCTTTCCCTAGCCGGTCCTGTGTTTACAACTATTTTACATGCCGGTGATCTCTTTGCCGGCCATGTCTGTTATCATGGGATCATCAGGAAAGGGGACAGACCACTGTCTCCGGGAAAGGAGCTAGAGCGATATGAGAGAGGAAAAACGCAAGCGCATCTGCCTGCCCCTGGGGCTGGCCCTGTGCATCGCGGCGGTGGCGGCGCAGTGGGGCTGCGCCGCGGGCAGGGAGGAGCCTGTGATCGCGGAGCGCACAACCCGGCCGGGGGAGGACGAAAGCGGCCTGAGCGCGGCCTCGGGCGCAGAGGCTGAGCGCGGGGAGCAAGAGGAAAAACGTCTGGCGGAGCAAATGGAGGTGCCCGAGCGCTACCGGGCGGATTTGGACGGTGAGCAGATGACGCTGCGGGCGGACGCGGACATAGAGGTGCCGGATGTGAACGCCGCCCCCGTTTTGCGGGTGGAGCGGGAGAGCGCTTACACAGAGGAGGACTTTGTCCGCTTTAAGGAGGTGGTGGGAAAGGCGGAGGGAATCCGGTGGGAGGAGAATGAATACCCGCCGGACAGGGACAGCGATTTCAACAGCTGTACGTCAACGGATAAGGCCTACTATGTGAGCTTCAACAAGGGAACGGGCGGCGAGACGCCGCTCATATGGCTGAACCAGCGCAAGCTCACCCACGGCAGCGGGGACGGCTTTGATTCCGCCGATCTCACGGGCATGGAGTTAAGCGCCGGGGAACAGAAGCAGCTTCAGGAGACGCTCTGCCAAAAGGCGGAGACCATTTTAAGCCAGCTTGGCCTTGGGGACTTTGAGTTGACGGACTGTCGGTGGCGGGCCCTGTCCAGGTCAACGGATTACAGGTGGGTCCGGGACGGGCGGTATGGGTTGCGGCTGCGCTACTGCCGGACTGTGAACAAGATCACAGAGCCGGCCGGGGACGGGGCCGTGTGGGGAACCGCGTCCGGGCCGGGGCAGTACGTGGAGTTCGTCTATGCCCAGGACGGGGAACTGGTGGAGCTCAAGGATATCGACCGCAGGACCCGGGTGCTGGAACAGGAGGAGGAGGGATTTTTGCTGCCCTTTTCCGCCGTCGCCCAGATATTCGAACAGTATATCAAAACATATCTGGACAGCGGCCGGCCGGCGGGAAACACCGCAGTGGCCGGGACTGGGGAAAAGACCAAAATTAAAGAACCGACTGAGCCGGTGGCTCTTACCCCCTGGGCTTTTGCGGAGGTGACAAAGGTGCGGCTGGAATACCGCCTGACCTATGAGACGGAGATGGGCGAAACAGGAGACCGGGGACGGCTGGAGCCGGTCTGGAATTTCTACGGCAGCGTTGTGGTCATGGACCGGAACTGGGAGGAGGCCATGGCCGGGGCGGTGCAGAGGGATTTCGCCGCGCAGGAGAGGAATCTTTTGGCCTCCATACGGGCCACCGACGGGCAGGTGATGGGAAATTAAATATCGATCCACGGCACGGGGACGTCGCCTGGCGTGATAAAAGGCCGTTGTCCGTAGAATTTCGCTAAAAACGCCGCGCAGGAGCAGGTAATGCTCCGGCGCGGCGTCTGTGGTTGTGTCACAGTAAAAATAAACCACCTGCTCTGCAGGTGGAGGGAATATCTTCAGATTAAAGCAACTCCTGTGCTAAAATAGATGTAGGTCTGCAAACC
>JAGZSY010000009.1 GCA_018380885.1 Enterocloster asparagiformis | reverse complement strand
CGGATGGCGGACTCTTCGGAGCCCGCTTTTCTGTTTTTTGATGCAGAAAAGGAGCCGCTGCTCCAGTAGATTATTTATCTACTTTTGCAACAGCCCCTGACTTTTTGGTGTGCCGGGTGTTACTGTTTTTTCTCCTTGTTCCATCTCTGCTTCACTTCCGCAAAGCTCAGGATTACGTCCACCGCGCCGTCCAGTCCGGTAGAGCTGCTGTTCAGGCAGAGATCGTAGCTTCGGGGATCGCCCCACTTCTTGTTGGAATAGTAATTGTAGTAGCTGGAGCGCTTCTTGTCGGTCTTGATCATGATATCCTTGGCCTTGGAGAGGTCAACCTTGTAGGTCTCCTGCATTCTTGCCAGTTTATCTTCCTCGTTGCCGGTGATAAAAACGGAAACTACGTTGGGGAAATCCGCCAGCGCATAGTCCGCACAGCGGCCTACGATCACGCAGGATTTTTCAGTGGCCAGCTTTTTGATGGCGTCGAACTGCGCCAAAAAGATTTTGTGATTGATGGGCATATCGGAGTAACCGGATGCCGTGTATCCCATAGAGTAAGAGTCCATCACCAGAGAGTATAAAAAGCTGCTGGTGGGACGCTCGTCATGTTTCTCGAACAACTCCTCACACAGCCCGCTGTTTTTCGCCGCCAGAGATAAAAGCTCCTTGTCGTAGCACTCCACGCCCATGCGCTCAGCCAGCTTCTGGCCGATCACCTTGCCGCCGCTTCCACTTTGTCTGCCGATTGTAATAATCAGATTTCCGTTCATTGCACATTCCCCTTTCCGCTCTGCCATTTATGTTTGATTCATGTGATGTCTTCCATCTATAATCTTATTATAGCGCAAAATTTCAGAAAAGTATAGAGAAATGAATAAAAAAATCAAATTATTACAAATGTATTTCCATAAAACATACAAGATAAGCCCTAATTTAGCGGATTTTCCCGTAAATACAAGGGATTCCGCTAAATTAGGGCCTGTTGCTCCGCCGGGTCCGACAATAGCCGCCAAAGCGGCGGAAATCACTACTCCGGCAGCGTGCGCAGCAGCTTGGCAAAGTACTCCGGCAGCGGCGCGGTAAATTCCATATAAGCACCGGTCCGGGGGTGGCGGATGCCCAGTATCCCGGCGTGCAGGGTCTGCCCCTGAAGCCCGGGCACCGGGCACCGGGCCGGGCCGTATACGGCATCGCCCAGAAGCGGATGATGGATGCTGGCCATGTGCACGCGGATTTGGTGCGTCCTGCCCGTCTCCAGGCGGCACTCCACATGGGTGTACTGCCGGTAGCGGCGCAGCACCTTGTAGTGGGTTACCGCCTCCCGGCCGTTGCTGTAATTGATGCTCATCTTCTTGCGCTCCACCGGATGGCGTCCGATGGGCGCGTCAACAGTGCCCTCGTCCTCCTTGATCACGCCGTGGACAATGGCCTGATAGCGCCGCGTGATGGAGTGCTCCTTCAGCTGTTCGGCCAGGCAGTTGTGGGCCAGGTCGTTTTTGCAGGCAATGATCACCCCGGTGGTGTCCATGTCGATGCGGTGGACGATGCCAGGGCGCATCACACCGTTGATGCCCGAGAGCTGCCCGCGGCAGTGATATAGGAGCCCGTTGACCAGCGTGTGGGTGTAATGCCCGGCCGCGGGGTGGACCACCATGCCCTTGGGCTTATTGATGAGAATTATGTCCTCGTCCTCATAGAGCACGTCCAGCTCCATTGGCTCGGCCAGAATCTCCGGCTCCACGGCCTCCGGCACCTCCAGCTCGATCAGATCGCCCTCCTGCACCACATAGCTGGCCTTCACGCTCTGGCCGCCAACCAGCACCTGGCCGGATTTCAGCAGCTTCTGTAAATAAGAACGGCTCAGCCCCTCACAGGCCAGAGACAGATATTTGTCAATGCGCATGCCGCTGTCCTCGCCGGCTGCCTGGAATCGCTCCGTCACTCAGGCTTCTCCTCCTTTTTGCGGAAGGAAAAACAGGCCATCTCCTCCTCGCGGTAGTAAAAGAACACCAGCAAAATCAGCAGAAACGCGGCGATGGTCACATAGCAGTCCGCCACGTTAAAAATCGGGAAATTGATCAGCTTAAAATACAGGAAGTCCACCACATATCCCTGTCCGATGCGGTCGATCATATTTCCCACCGCGCCGGAGGAAACCATCATCAGGCAGACCGCCATGGGCATATACCGTTTTGTGACAGGCATCTTGATGAGCAGATAGACCACCGCCGCCAACACCGCCAGCGCAATCAGGAAAAAGAAGAACTGCTTTCCCTGCATCATGCCGAAGGCCGCCCCGCGGTTCTCCGAGTACAGCAGCTCGAACACTCCGGGCCACACTTCAAAGGGCGGCTGATTCATCAAATGCTTGACGGCCAGACCTTTTGTCCACTGGTCCAGGCTCACCAGGATCACAAACCCGATGATAAAGCTGGTGAAAAATAAACGTTTATTCTTCATATGTCGATTACTCCTTTGTCTCCATGATGTATTCCAGGCCGTCCTTCATCTCCGCGCCGGTGACCGTGCGATCCACATAGGCGCTGCCGATTTCGCGAAGCAGGACAAATTTCACCACGCCCGCCTCCATTTTCTTGTCGCTTTGCGTGGTCGTTATCACCTCATCGGCGGACAGGCCGTCCACGGAAACAGGAATTGAAAACTGCGCCATGGTGTCGCGGATATCCCTCACCTCGTCCTCGGTGATCAGGCCGCGGAGCGCGCTGATCTTCGCCGCCGCAACGCAGCCGGCTCCCACGCAGTGCCCGTGGAACATGGAGAAATCCTTGAGCTTCTCCACCGCATGGCCCAGGGTGTGGCCGAAGTTCAGCAGCGCCCGCTGGCCCAACTCCGTTGGGTCCTGCTCCACCACGTCGCGTTTTATGCGGTTGCTCTCCAGGACCATCTCCTGGCAGACAGCCAGATCCCGGGCCAGTATGAGCTCCCGGTTTTCCTTCAGCCAGCGGTAGTATTCCCGGTTCTTGATCAGCCCATGCTTGATCACCTCGCCCATACCGGAGGAAAACTGCTCGTTGTCCAGGGTTTTCAGGGTACTCAAATTGGTATAGACCAACTTTGGCATGTGAAATGCGCCCACCATATTTTTGTAGGCGTCGAAATCCACGCCTGTTTTGCCGCCCACACTGGAATCCACCTGGGACAGCAACGTGGTGGGGATTTGAATAAAGTCCACGCCGCGCAGATAGGTGGCTGCGGCAAAGCCGCACAGGTCGCCCACTACCCCGCCGCCCAGGGCCGCCATCAAGTCCTTGCGGTCAAAATGATTCAGGATCAGATGCTCGTACAGGCTACGCACCGTGTCCAGGCTCTTGTGCTCCTCGCCGGCCGGAAATACGAAGGTGACCACCGTTCTGCAGCAGCCGGACAGAAGCTCTGCCACCTGGTCCAGGTAGAGGGCCGCTACATTGGAATCTGTTACCAGACAGATTTTGCGCTCCCCCACCCCCAGCTTTTCCACTTCGCGCGCCAGTCCGCCGAAATCCGGCTCCATCACAATATCATAAATCGCCTCCCCGTCCCTGTGGACGGTCAGTCTCTGTGCCATCACATTTCCTCCTTTGAAAAATCAAGATGGGCAGACCGGATTCGTCTGCCCCATAATCGGACCATGAAGAAACAGACCATCTCTTTGCCGGCCGGTCCGCCCCCGCCCGCGAAGGCTTGGCGGGAGCGGGCCCACACAGCTAAAAACGGTCTGCTTGTCCATCTTGTTCTGTTTATAACCGAATATTCAGCCCGGAGATGTTGTCAATGGCTCCTCCGGCTGCCAGGATGTCCTGAAAATCACCGGACAATTCCACGCAATCAGGCGTTGCGATGAAGATATAGTTGGATATCTTCTGCAGGTTCCCGTTCATGGAATAGGTGGCCCCCGACGTAAAATCGATGATCCGCTGCGCAGTCTCCGTATGTATCCCTTCCATATTGAGGACAACCGCCTTTCCAGCCAGCAGGTAGTCGCAGATATCACGGGAATCCTCCATGGAGGTCGGCTTGATCATGGTCACTTCCATGCTCCGTCTCATAGGTACCACTTTGGGGTTTGGCCTGCCTAAAAACCTAGTTTTTCCTTCCGGTTCGTCTTCATCTTCGTAATCGGTATTCCGCTTGGAGAACAGTCCTTTTTTCGCAGGAGCTTCATCCTCAAAGTCTTCATCCAGGTAGTAGTCGTCATCCTCTTCGTCACCATTTAATCTCATGGTATCCATTAACTTGCCCAACAGACTCATTTTACACTCTCCAATCCTATATCCGGGCGCTCCGGCAATTTGATGCGCCCTTATCGTGCACCGAAAATGCTGGTGCCGACTCTCACCATGGTTGCGCCTTCCTCAATGGCGACTTCAAAATCGCCGCTCATACCCATTGAAAGCACACCCATAGTAACATTATCGATGTTTTTGTCATTGATGTCAACAGAAAATTGATATAATTTTTTAAAAATTCCGCGATTTTCCTCAGGATTTTCTACAAAAGGCGCAATTGTCATGAGCCCCTTGATATGCACATGGGGAAAGGCGCTGATCGCACGGATCGCCTCCTCGGCATCCTCCAGAAAGAAACCGTATTTGCTCTCCTCTTTTGCCACGTTGATCTCCAACAGGACGTCCACATCCAGATCCCGCTTGGCCGCCTCGGACTCGATCTGCTCCGCCAGCCGCAGGGAATCCACGGCGTGGATCAGAACCGCCTTGCCGATGACCTGATGCACCTTGTTTCGCTGCAGATGGCCGATCATGTGCCAGCGGATATCCTGGGGCAGAACCGGCTTTTTCTGTAAAATTTCCTGCACTTTATTTTCACCGAAATCCCGGGCGCCGGCGTCATAGGCCTCCTGCACCGCCTGGGCGGGTTTTGTCTTGCTCACTGCGATCAGGGTGACGTCCTCGGGGGCTCTGCCCGCTCTGAGGCAGGCCTCTCTCACCCGTTCCCTCACTTCATCCAGCTGTTCTTTTATCATCATAACATTCCTCCAATCTTGTTTTACGGCTACTGGTAAAGAATCTGCCCCTCGTGGACCAGGGAGGCATCCAGAACGATGTGGTCGTACACGGACAGGCCGTATTTCATGCCCCTGGTTACGGTGTAATACTCGTTGTTGGAGTCCTTGATCTCAATCTGTTTAAATACGGTGTAGCCTTTATTAATATTGTAAACTCCCTTTAAGGAAGCGGTTCGTCCGATCTGATAGCGCTCGGTGGACGCCGGTTTCACCACATAGTCCCCGGCCTTGAATTCCGCGCTGTCTCCCAAATCCACATAATAGTATTCATCGTCCGATGAGTAGATGGTCGTGGGGACAAATACCACGGAGGTGCCGTTGGCATCGTATACCTCCTTGTTGAATCCCGGGTCCGTGCTGTCCCCGCCCTGGGTCATGTACTCGATGGGAATCAGGTAAAAGTTCTTTTCCGTCACCGAGCTGATGGGGATTTTGAGTCCGGTAGCCTGGTCGGTTACAATCTCAAAGTTCACAAAGCGGTCTGAAATAAACTGCTCTAAGTATTTGGAAAAATCCAGCCGCCCGTAGGTATCGCCGTCCTTGCCCGTGAAGGTGGAGTAAGCGCCCGGCACAGTCATGGAGTAGTCGGTAAAACGGACTTTCAGGGTATTCTTGCCGTTGTAGAGATCACGGTCCTCGTCTGTGAGGGGGAATACAATGGACCAGCTTTCCGATGTGATAACCTTGTAGGCCGGCGCCCCGCTGTCGATGCGCGCGCCGGACTGGTTGATCTTCTTTGAGTAGGAGGCGCGGTCAAAGTCCTTGGCCTCCAGGTCCTCCGGCCTCTTGTCCTCATAGTTGTCAAAACCGTAGGACACAACGCCGGACACATCCGCGGTGACCTGCTCAAAGCTGACGCCTGCCTGGCTGGCCAGCTTGTCCAGCTGGTCTAAGGCGCTGAAGCTGGCGTACTCCATCACAGCTGCCTCCAGGTTGTAACGGCTGTCGTATAGGGTGGAAAAATTGTCGTCCTTAAAGGAGAGGACAAAGGAATTGAGCTGCTTTTTCAGGTCCGCCAGGTTCTCGGACGAGAGCGCGCTCTCCCCCTCCGGGGAGTCCTTCAGCAGATCCTTCAGCCCTCCCGTCTCGTCGATGGAGTAGATGCGCGTGCCCACGGATGCGCGTTTGCCTTCCCTCAGGTAGAAATTAATATAACCGGGGCGGTCGGTGTAGCGGATCTCCTCCTCCCGCAGGATCAGTCCCATGTAGCTTTTGTCGTTGACGATTCCGCCCTCCACCACCTCGTAGAACTGGACCTTTTCCCTGCGCAGATAGGCGGATACGGAAAATGTAAGGTACACGAAGATGATCGCAAAGATGATCATGCCCACGTTCAGATTCAGGGGCCTGCGGTACCGGACGACCTTTTTTAGCTTTCGTTTCGCCATGAGGCCGGACCAACTCCTTTCCGGAAAATTCTTCATATGAAAAGCTGCCCTCCGGCCCGGCATACTTACGCCACAGCACGGCAGGCAGCCTATCACTCCTGTCAGTCATTTTATCATAGGTTCGTCCGTCTGTCCATCACTCCTGACCGCAAAATCAGGCAGGACGCCGGTCTATTATTACAGGGAAATCACCACATCGCCCTTGGCACATTCCGGAAGCTCGGTGGCATCCAGCGAGATGCTTAAGACAAAGTTTACATGATACAGATCACTGATTTTTTTCAAAGTTATGTAGGTGTCGGAAATATCCTCACCCTCCAGAACAGCCAGCTTTAAAAAGCTATCCAGGTACATAGTCTCCAGATCGTGATCCTGAGAGATAATACCGCAGATAAATCCTACAAATGCTTCACTGGTTGTAATGGGGAAATTCTGAACAGTAATCAGACGAATTTTATTGTTCAGCTCATACATGTGCTGAGAACTTTTATCGAGATAAACCACTGTGCCGTTGGCACCCTTGATGGCTGAATTCGCCATATCCAAAAGATGTTTGGTCTTGCCTTTACCTTTTCTTCCTGCAATAATCTGAACCATAGCTATCTCCTCCTTGAGTTATATATGTTGTATAAAAAATCAAATGAGATTAATCTAATTATAGTATAAATATATATAAAACGCAATCACTTATTTGACTATTTTTGAAATTATATTTGCCATATTGTCATATAATCCTGGACGGCTGCCGGCTTTCAGAACAACGGATATGTATTCATGCTCCTGTTCATCCCGGCTGGCCATGATCAGGCAGTACCCTGCGGCCTTGGTGGTGCCGGTTTTCCCTCCAAAGACGGTGAGGCCGTCCGGAGTCTTGCGCTCCCCGGTCATAAACCAGTTTCCGCCCTTCCAGGTCTTGGAGACCGTGTCGCCGTCAGCGTTCCGGTAATTTGCCGTGTAGGCGGTGGAGCCGGTGATCTTGCGGAACATGGGCTGCTTTAACGCCTCGTTAAAGATCAGGTACAGGTCGTAGGCCGTGGTATAGTGGTCCGGATCGTTTAAGCCGTGAGGGTTCATAAAATGAGTGCCCGTGGCGCCCAGGCTCCGTGCCTCCTCGTTCATCATATCCGCAAATTTGTCGATGCTGCCAGCCATGTGGACGGCGATGGCCGCTCCGGCATCGTTGCCCGAGGGGAGCATCAGGCCGTACAGGAGCTGCTCCATGGTGAGCTTGTCCCCAGGCTTGATCCCGGCTAAGGTGGCTCCCGCCTCTGTGATCACCGCGTCCTCGGTCACTGTCACTTCATCGGCCAGATTGCCGTATTTGATCGCAACAAGAGCCGTCATCACCTTGGTGATGCTGGCCGGATAAAGGCGCTCGAAGGCGTTTTTGCTGTACACCACATCACGGCCGTCCAGATCAAAGACCGCCGCTGCTTCGGAGGTGACTGAATCATCCTCGTATGACTGCTCGTCGCCGATGACGCAGAGATCCTGTGCAAAGGCGGCGGCGTACATTTCATCTTCTGACAGCACCGTGGGAGCACTTAATGCGGGCATGCGCTCTTCCAGAGAATAGCTCCCGGAGAGACCGGCGGAACAGCCCGCCAGCGAGACAGCGCAGAGAAGCGCCAGCCCGGTGCCGAATACTTTGGATCGCATTATTTGTAAGCCTCTCTCCACTCCAGATCTCCGCGGTCCAGGGCCTTGATCAGCAGCTCCGCGGTGGCCAGGTTGGAGGCCAGGGGGATGTTGTAGCTGTCGCAGAGACGGATTACATTGTTGACATCCGGCTCGTGGGTCTTGGGGGTGAAAGGATCCCGGAGGAAAATCACCAGATCCATCTCATTGTGCTCAATCTGAGCCGCCATCTGCTGCATACCGCCCAAGTGGCCGGCCAGATACTTGTGGATATTCAAGTTGGCCACCTCCTCGATCAGACGTCCGGTGGTGCCGGTGGCGTACAGTTCGTGTTTATTCAGAATGCCTCTGTATGCAATACAGAAGTTCTGCATCAGCTTTTTCTTCGAATCATGGGCTACCAAACCTACATTCATTATTATACCCTCCTTATATTTTAGCACTTGCTTGTGCACAGTGGCTAATGTCGTGTTTCGCGCTGTAATCCAACATTCAGGACCAACCCCATCCCGATAAAAATACTGATGAGGGAACTGCTGCCAAAACTGATAAACGGCAGCGGAAGTCCCGTGTTGGGAAAAATTGCCGTGGCGACGGCGATGTTTGCAAAGGCCTGGAACGCGATCAGAGTCGCCATTCCGGCGCAGATGAGACGCCCGCCCAGGTCTCTCGCCCGGGCCGCCATAATCAGGCACTCGTAGATGATCAATAAAAATAATATGATAACTGCCATGCAGCCTATGAATCCCAATTCTTCCCCGATCACGGAGAAAATGAAATCCGTCTGCTCCTCTGACAGAAAATTGCCGTTTTTAACGGAAGCGATGGTGGTGTTGTACAGCCCCTTGCCGCTTAACTGGCCGGAACCGATGGCGATGATGGAATTGGCCTGTTGATAGTAAGCCTGCCCGTATTTTTCCGGGTTAAACCACGCCAGGATTCGCCCGGCCTGATAATCACGTATAAAGGGGATCAGACCGTTGAGCAGCAGGTAAACGAATGTGCCCGTCACCGGCAGCACCACCGCCAGCGTACCCGCAATCCAACGGTAGCTGATACCGCTGGCAAATACGATGCCGGCCACCATAACCACCATCACAAGGCTGGTGGAGAGGTTTGGCTGGTCGAAAACCAGGTAGGCGGGCAGCGCAAACAGCAGCGCCGCCGCCCCGATCACCGACGGCTGATTGATCCGCTCCTGGTATTTCATGAAATACCAGGAGAAGAAAATAATCAGGCCGATTTTGACAAATTCCGATGGCTGAAGCTGGCCGATTACCGGAACTTCAATCCAACGCTTCGCATTGTTGACTTCCTTGCCCCAGACCAGCACCGCCACCAGGCTCAAAAAGCAGATGATGTAGATCACCGCGCTGAGGTTCAAAATCCGATGGTAGTCCACCAGAGACAGCCCAACCGCCACCGCCATACCGATGAGCACGCCGAGAATCTGCTTGCTCACCATGGTCTCATTTAAGTTGGTGGCGCTGCGGATCACCAGGATCCCCAGAATGTTGAGCGCCGTCATATACAAAATCAGGCGAATATTATAGTGTTTGAAATCATATTCATAAAACATAATCAGTACAGCCCCTTATTCGGTATGGAACGAATGGGTATATTGGCACAGAGCATGGTCGGGGGCCTGTCCGCCCCCTCCAGACCGTTTGGCGTATCCATCCGAATCTGGACCTTGTCCTTTTCTATCTCCATGTATTTGGAAATGACGAAAATCATGTCGTTTTTAATCATTCGTATCATCTCCGGCGAACAGCCCGCCTTATCCGACACCAGCAAAAGCTTCAGTCTGGCCTTGGCGATATCCCCGGAGCGCTTTGCCTGAAACACGTTGAACCATCCCACATTTACACCGTCCCCTCTAAGCGCGCTTTAGTATGCCGCACAGTCTGGCGAGGAACCGCTTGGGCTGCTCAGGTCCGACTACGGGAATGTTCTCCCCCAAAATCCGCCGGCAGATATCTAAATAGGCGGATCCGGACTGGGACCCCATTCCAACCAGCGGTTCGCCCTGATTGGTGGATACGACGATATTCTCATCGTCCGGCACGGCGCCGATAATGTTCACTGCCAGAATGTCCGATACGTCGCTTAAGGACATCATATCGCCCCGCCGGACCATATCCATACGGATGCGGTTCACGATCAGGTCGATCTCATCCATCTCCGCGTGCTCCAACAGGCCGATGATGCGGTCTGCGTCGCGGATGGCGGACACCTCCGGGGTTGTCACCACCAGGGCGCGGTCCGCGCCTGCGATAGCGTTGCGGAAGCCCTGTTCAATACCGGCCGGGCAATCTAACAGTATGTAGTCGAAGTCGGAGCGCAAATCATCTACCAGCTTGACCATCTGTTCCGGTGTTACGCTTGTCTTATCCCGGGTCTGCGCTGAGGGCAGCAGATAAAGATTGGGATATCTTTTGTCTCTTATCAGGGCCTGCTTCATACGGCAGTTGCCTTCCACCACGTCCACAAGGTTGTAGACAATGCGGTTCTCCAGTCCCATGACCACGTCCAGGTTGCGCAGGCCGATATCTGTATCGATCAGCACCACGCGCTTGCCCAAGATGGCCAGGCCGGTTCCCACATTGGCAGAAGTAGTCGTCTTGCCTACCCCGCCTTTTCCAGAAGTAATCACAATGACTTCACTCATGTTGAAATCCTCCTGAAAAATGATATTATAATAAGCGGTATCATACCGATGGCATTATACCACCATATTATTGTACATTAAATTTCATGAATTTACCAGTATTTTTTTGGTTTTATGTGAAATTTAACATATTGTTAAGAAATGTTTTCTTAATTGGCCGGATCAGCACTTCGTCCTGTTCCACAGAGGCGATCATCGGCCCTCTTCCCAGCCGTTTGTTCTTTTCGTTAAAGCGGCTGGTGGCGCCGGAGATGCGAATCTGGGTGGGGGCCATCTCCAGGGCCACCACCACCGCGTCCCGGTTGCCGGCCATACCGGCCGCCGCGGTGCCCTTAAGCTCACCCAGGACAATGATATTACCCTTGGCGATGATGCGGGCCCCGTGGTCCACATCCCCGATGACCACGATGCTGGCCTCAGACTCCAGGCTGTCGCCCTTTCGCAGGCTGCCGCGGTAGAATTGGCCGGTCTGGGAATTCAGCTCCATCAATTTATCGTTCAGTGCTTTTTCACATCGCTCGATCCGCTCTGCGTCGGTGTCCAGCAGACAGAGAATCTCGACCTGTGAATTTCTCGTAATCGTATCAACAATCAGAAACTCCTCCTCGGGAGTCAACGCCCTGCCCTCCAGGGTCAGGGTCATTTGAACAGAGCCCCAAAAACGGGCGCTCTCCCGGAATTTTGTTCCGATGGCGGCCAGCAGCTCGTCAAAGGGAAGGCTGTCGTCCAGAATCACCGTCATACCAGCCTTACTGCTCTTGATTACCACTGCGTTGCGCATACAATCACCTCATTCCTCATTTATCAGTCATTGATCGTTACATTGGATACGCCCAAAGCTCCGGAGTTCTCAATCTGTTCCAGAGTGGTGTATTTATAATAATATTCATATACCCGCTTGCCCAGGGTCGCCGCGTTGGTTCCGGCGTAGCCGTAAGGAATGTTCACGGTCACGCAGATTTCGGGGTTTCCGAAGGGGGCGAAGGAAATGAAGAAACCGTGGTTCGCCCGGTTCAAGTTCTCCTGGGCGGTACCCGTCTTGCCGGCCACCGGTACGGGCAGGTCGGCGAAAATGGATTTGGCAGAGCTGTCGGTGATCACCCGGCGCATACCGTTCTGCACCGCATCCCAGGTGCTGTCCTGGATATCGATCTGGGAGTGAACGGCCGGCGTGTAGTCCTCGATCAGGTTGCCGTCGGAATCCGTGCGCTTGTCGAGAAGGCTCAGCTCAAACACGGTTCCGCGGTTGGCCAGAGCCGCCACATAGCGGGAAAGCTGCACGTTGGTGAACTGGTGGGTGCCCTGCCCCATGGCGGAGCGCTCCGGGTCCGTGTCGGACAGCTGAGGATCGTTCTCCGGTATTTCCACACCGGAGGTGTGGTCCAGGCCGAACATGCCGGCGTACTCGCGGATGGTCGCAAGGCCCTGGTCCGGCGAATAGGTGTTGTCCGGCTTCATGCTCATCCGGTGGGCCAAATCCGCGAAGAAATAGTTGCAGGAATTCTGAATGCCCTCCTCGATGGTCTGAGGGCCATGGCGTCCCGGCCAGATCCAGCACTTGATGGGCTGGGCGATCTCGTCGTACAGTCCCGTGCAGGTGATGGTTTCACCGGCGCTGATGGCGCCGGTTTCCAGGGCCGCCACAGCCGTGATCGGTTTAAAGGTGGAGCCTGGGGCCTTTCGGGCCTGGGTCGCATTGTTGTACAGGGGCTTGGACATGTCGTCGTTTAGCTGGGCAAAGTAAGTGGCGTCCACGTATCCGGACATCCGGTTGTTGTCGTAGCTGGGGTAGGTGACCAATGCCCGCACTTCGCCGGTGTTGACGTCCGTCACCACCACGCCGGCGGTGCAGGGGTCGAGGGCCAGCTGGGCCGGCGTGATTTCGATCTGGGAGATCTTTTTGCGCAGGAAGGTGAAGGCGTAGTCCTCCCCTCCTATGGTTAAGCTGGCGATCTCCTCGGGATCGTCGGTTAGCACGCCCTGGGCGTACAGCGCCAGGCACAGCTGGCGGCCGGTGATGGTGCCGCTGTTTACCAGGTAACGGAACATGCGCTTGGTAAATTTGCCGTCGTTCTCCAGGCTTTCAATGATATAGTCCACCAGCTGGGCGAAAATGTCGTCCGCGTCGGAATATTTGGCGGTCACGCCCAGCTTTGTGGTGTCCACCCAGTTGTCCGCGATTCCGCTGTAGATATATTCCCGCAGGCTGATGGAGTCCTCGGCCCACTTTTTGTAGCTCTCGCTGTTCTGGTCGATCTTATCCCGCTGAATAATGCCTGCGGTGTCCGCCAGGTAGGTGTAGATGTAGTTCATATAGGTGGTCATGTCTTCCGGCAGATCGGACATGGGCTGGGGGTGGGTGCTCATCAGCTGGTTGCGGATATTCTCCATAATCTGGTTTTTAGATGTCTGGTAGATGCCGTAAATCTCCTTCTCAATGGGCTGGGCATCCTCCTTGGCCATGTCGGACAGTGATAACACGTTGTTGTTGATCAACTGGTAGTAGGCATCCTTGATGGGGATCATACGCTTGGAGGAATCCACCCGAACGTTGGGGTCCAGGTCCTCGTTGATCAGCTTGGCGGTCAGGATACCGGCCAGCTGCTGCTCGATCAGCTTGTAGATGCCGATCTGCAGGTCCCGGTCAATGGTCAGGTAGATGTCGTTACCCGCCTTGGGGTCGGTCTGCTCGATGACCTCGCGGGGCCGGCCCATGTTGTCAACGTACATGCGCGAAAAGCCCTTTTCACCCTGAAGCTCCAGCTCCAGGGACTTCTCAATACCGGTCCGGCCCACCACGTCGTTCAGATCGTATTTATCCTCCGCGTCCGGCGGCAGGTCCCTGGCCTCGTCGGACTGGCGCCACTCCTCGTTGAGCTCCGCCAGCTGGTCCTCCTGCACCTTGCCCGTGTACCCGATGATGGGGGCAAAATACAGGCTGTCGTTGTAAACGCGGACTGATGAGCGCTCCACCTCCACGCCCCGCAGGTCCGCGATATTTTCGTTGATCTCCGCCATGGTTTCCACATTGATGTTGGAAGCCACGGTGGTGGTCTCGTACTTCTGGTACCGGGTCAGTTCCATGGTGAAAATGATATTGACCATGGAGAGCGCCGTCTGATCCGGGAGGATCAGCGCATTTCCCTTGTCGTCCTTCATCTGGTCCAGGCCGTAGGCCTGCTTCTTTTTCTCAAATGCCTCTCTCGCCGTTATGTTGGTGGGATATTTCCCGTCCGGGGCATCCAGCTTGTCGGAGGAGGACTGGCCGTAAAAGTTCAGCATGAACCGGGTCTTGGCGGAATCCGAGGTGGAGGTGAATACCATGTCCCCGTCCGCATCCAAAGCTACCTCGAATTTGCCTTCCACGTTCTCGCCGCGCCGCTCCAAAATTTTGACCAGGCGGTAGAGCATGGCGTTTCGGTCTGCGGATTTGGGATAGGCGCCGATATCGCGGATGGTGACGGAGTAAGCCAATTTATTGTAGGCCAGTATATTGCCGTTTTTATCATATATGATGCCGCGGGTACCCGGCGTGGTCACACTCCGCTCCGTCATCTGCATGTATTTGTCCTGATACTCCGCGCCGCTTAAGATCTGCATGTGAAATAATTTCACTACCAGGCCGGAAAACATTACGGTGAATATCAGCGCCAGGGCGAACAGGCGGGAGGTGAACAGCCGCTTTAAAAATTCCTGCACTATCTCAATCAGTTCACTAAACAATCGTCGAGTCTCTCCTTTTTCCCATATCTTCCAGCCGTCTGCTGGCGGATAAGAACAGCCGGTAGACCAAAAGCGTGGTCACCACTGTAAAAATGATCTCCGGCAGCATGATGTTGCGGAAGTAATACGGCAGGTCCAGCCGCCCGCGGATCAGGAACCGGAACACGTACACGTACATGCTGTAGGCCAGTTCGTTGAATACGCTGAGAATCAGCGGCAGGGTAATGTAGTCTTCATAGTAGTAGCGGGTAAAAATACCGTTGATGTAGCCGATATAGATGTAGGCCAGGGTGTAAAAGCCGAAGGGGCCGCTGTAGAACAAGTCCAGCAGCAGGCCGGACAGCACGCCGTAGAGCATCCCCGCCCCCTTCCCGTGGATGAAGCCGAAGGAAAAGGTCAGGATCAGCAGCAGATTGGGCGTGGCGGCCAGAAACGGCAGCAGCGGGAACACACAGTTCTGGATGGTGAAGGCCAGAAGGATCAGCACCACGTTCAACAGAAACTGTTTGATTTTGGCGTTGGTGTTAACGTTCATCTACTGATCCGCCTCCTCCAGCTCTTTGACATCCGTGATGATCAGCACCTCCTGCAGGTTATCGAAATCCACCACCGGGATCAGGTAGCCGGATTGGGTCAGATGCTCGGAGTCCACCGTGACGTCCACAGCGTAGCCGATCAGGATGCCGGGCAGAAACTTGGTGCTGATGTTGGAGGTGATAATCTGGTCGCCGTCCTGGACCACCCCGTCCTTGGAAAAGTCGGTGATCCGCAGACGCCCCTGCTCGTACTGGGTCAGATCACCGGCAACAATACAGGTGTAGGCGGAATCCACGGGCATGGCGGACACGCGGCTGGAATCGTCGATGATGGAACGCACCGTGGCGTAGTTGGCGCCCACGTCGGTGACGATGCCCACCAGGCCGCCGTCCGCGACCACGTTCATATCCACCTTCACTCCGTCCGCGGAGCCCTTGTTGATGCGAAATACCTGGAACCATTTTTCCGAGTCCCTGGCAATCACCCTGGCGCCGATCTTGTCGTACTGCATGTAATCCTGGTCCAGCTGATAAAGGCTGCGCAGCCGCTCAAGCTCCGAGCGCTCGGCTTGCAGGCGGCTGTTGTCCTCGGTCAGGCGGGATATCTCATTTTTCAGCTTTTCGTTTTCCGCCAGGGCACCTTTTAGCCTGGTAAAATCCGTCAGCTCGTTGTAGATGCCCGTTCCCACCTTGTTGACGCCGGACTGGATGGGGATCAGGAAATAGCCCACGCCGGTGCGCAACGGGTCCATCACCCCGTCGCGCAGGGAGGTGATGCCGATGAGCAGCACGCACAGGGCGGTAAGTACGATCAAGATATATTTGCTGTATTTGGACTCCATGTATCATCTTCCTCTATAATAAATTCTGCTCACGGAAACTCAAATAGCGCAGGTCTCCGATGATGATGTGATCGATTAAAGGGACGCCCACCAGGCTGGCGGCGTCGCGAATCCGCCTGGTCATGGCCAGATCCTCGCGGCTGGGCCCGGGGTCCCCGCTGGGATGGTTGTGCACCAGCACCATGGTGACGGCCCGGCAGCGCAGGGCTTCAATCAGCACCTCCCTGGGCGAGAGCACCGACGCGTTCACGGTTCCTCTTGACAGCAGCACATCCTTCAGCAGTGCCTGCTTGGTGTCCAGGAACATGGCGCGAATCTCTTCCGTTTCCAGGTGGCGCATATCTTCCATATAATAATCTGCTATCTCCTGCGGGCTGGAAAAAAGGGTGCGGGAGGCCAGTGTCTTTCGTTTCCAGATCCGTCTGGACAGCTCGGCCACGCAGGCCAGCTGCACGCCCTTCACCATCCCGATGCCCTTCACCTTCATGAGATCGGGCAGGGAATGATGCAAAAGTCCCACCAGGCCGTCGCCGGGCCCTTCCAGCTCCAGGATTCGCTCTGCCAGCTCCAGGGAGCTCTCCTCCCTGCTGCCGGTGCGGATGATGACGGACAAAAGCTCCCCGTCGCTCAAGGTTTCCGGACCATTTTTCCGGCATTTCTCGTAGGGGCGCTGTTCGGCGGGCAAATCTTTCATTCTTATTCTTTCCATCTCTCTCCTAACTACGCACCTCTCCAAGCACATTGTTAAGGGATATGGCTTTACTGCCGGAAAATCAGATCCAGCGGTAAATGATCAGAGCCACAGCGACTCCGATGATGCTGGCCATCGTGATCTTGATGGTCAGGCCAAAGGTGACGACCAGAATCCCAAAATTGACCACAAGGGGGGAATCCAGGCCAAAGGACTGTCCGAAATTCAGCCAGGACAGCCAGCTCACCCCTTCCGCCATCTGGCCCATAAAGCCGCCCAGCACGATTCCGGTCAGCAGCATGATAAGTAAAATCCAGAAATTTTTGTTGCGCATATGTGGCAAATCTCCTTCAGTCTGTCCGATCTTTTAAGCGGGAGCTTGTCCCGGTTCCGGAACAAACTCTCATACATATTACCATAATCTTCTAGCCGTGTATACAAAAATGGTGATTTTACTGAAGATTTTTTACCACGCCCGCATTCACCAGTTCCTGGAGGGATTTGAGAATTCCCAGCTTGGCGTGGTACCAGGTGAGCCCTCCCTGGAAGTAAACGGCATAGGGCGGCTTGATGGGGCCGTCGGCGGAGAGCTCAATGGAGGAGCCCTGCACAAAGGCGCCGGCCGCCATGATCACCTGGCTGTCGTAGCCGGGCATATCCCAGGGCTCCGGGGTTACGTAGCTGTCCACCGGGGCGGCCGCCTGGATGCCTTTACAGAAGCCGATCACGCCCTCGGGGGTGCCGAAGGTGATGGCCTGAATGATGTCGTGACGGCTTTCCGTGCTGTTCGGAACCACGGCAAAGCCCAGGCGCTCATACACATTGGCGGCAAAAATAGCGCCCTTTAACGCGCCTGCCACCACGGTGGGGGACAGAAACAGTCCCTGGTAGAGCTGCTGATTGATCCCCAAGCTGGCGCCCACCTCCTTGCCCAGGCCCGGCGCGCTCAGGCGGTAGGAGGCCCGGTCCACGCAGTCCTGCCGGCCCACAATGTAGCCGCCGATGGGGGCCAGGCCGCCGCCGGGATTCTTGATCAGGGAGCCCACGATCATATCCGCGCCCACATCCGTGGGCTCCACGGTCTCCACAAATTCGCCGTAGCAGTTGTCCACCATGCAGATCACCTCCGGCTTGATGCGTTTCACAAAGGCGATCAGCTCGCCGATCTGGCCGACCGAGAAGGTGGGCCTGGGATCGTAGCCCTTAGACCGCTGGATGGTGACCAGCTTGGTCTTTTCGTTGATGGCTTTGGCGATATTGTCGTAGTCAAAGGTGCCGTCTGGCTTTAAGTCCACCTGCCGGTAAACCACGCCGTACTCCTTCAGGGAACCCACGGACTCTCGGATGCCGATAACCTCCTCCAGGGTGTCGTAGGGCTTGCCCACCGGCGATAGCAGCTCGTCGCCGGGGCGCAGGTTGCCGGACAGAGCCACGTGCAGGGCATGGGTGCCGCTGATCAGCTGGGGGCGCACCAGCGCGCTCTCGCCGTGGAACACGCTGGCGTAAACATCCTCCAGCGTGTCGCGCCCCAGGTCGTTGTAGCCGTATCCGGTGGTGGCCGCAAAGTGGATATCGCTGACGCGGTTATCCTGCATCCCCTTGATGACCTTCATCTGGTTGTACTCGGCAACCCGGTCGATGGACTCAAAGCGTTCCTTCAGAGCGCTCTCCACCCGGCGTCCGTATTCCAGCACCTGGGCGCTGATTCCCAGCTGTCCGTACATCTGATCCATTTCATTCCGTATATCCATAATCGGTTGATTCTCCCTTTATCTCTGTAATAGCAAAACCCATTGCCCCGAAAAGAAGGCAACGGCCTGTCCGCCGGCACGGCCTGCGGGTGATCGTTGCGTGCGATGAGCCGCCGGCGAAGCCTGCGGGTGATCGTTTGAATGCGATGAGCCGCTGGCAAAGCCTGCGGGTGATCGTTTGAATGCGATGAGCCGCTGGCGAAGCCTGCGGGTGATCGTTATTGTAGCACAATTTTTTCCGCCATGCAATCCTCTATTATGGACTGCAGCACCCGGTCCTGGTCATTTTCAAAGTCTGGTAGGTTCAGGAAACGCACGTCCCTCTCGCGCTTGAACCAGGTCAGCTGGCGTTTGGCAAAGTGCCGCGTATCGCGCTTGAGCACGTAGACGGCCTCCTCCAGGGTACACTCCCCGTTTAAGTAGTCCAGAATCTCCTTGTAGCCCAGGCCCTGCATGGAGGTCAGCCCCCGATGGCAGCCCCGCTCCTTTAAGCGGCGCACTTCCTCCACCAGGCCGTTTTCCATCATCTGGTCCACCCGCAGGTCGATGCGCCGGTACAGCTGGCTGCGGTCCGTGGTGACCGCATAATATAAGAAATGATAGGGGGACTGCTTCCTGCGCTCCTCCTGGTTGTGCGTGGATATCCGCTCACCGGTCTGGCGGAAATACTCGATGGCGCGGATGACCCGCTTGACGTTGTTGGGATGGATCTGGTCGGCGGACTCAGGGTCGATCTCCCGCAGCATGGCGTGAAGCCGCAGATGGCCCTCCCGGCCGGCCAGGGCTTCCAGCTCCGCGCGGATGGCGCCGCCCTCCCCGTTCTCCTTAAAGTCAATATCGTACAGCAGGGCCTGGATGTAAAATCCGGTTCCACCGGCCACGATGGGGATGTTTCCCCGGCTGTAGATGCCGGCCAGGGCCTCTTGGGCCATCTGCTTAAATACCACCACGTTGAATTCTTCCTCAGGCTCCAGCACATCGATCAGGTGGTGGGGCACCCCGTCCATCTCCTCCGCCGTCACCTTGGCGGAACCGATGTCCATGTGGCGGTAGACCTGCATGGAGTCGGCGCTGATGATCTCCCCGCCGATGGCCTTGGCCAGGCGTATAGAGAGGGCTGTTTTGCCCACCGCAGTGGGCCCTGTGAGAATGATCAGCGGCTGTTTCATAATTGAAAGCTCCTTTTATACAATGCGTTTAAATTTCTTTTCCAGCTCATATTTTGTCATGGAGATAATCACCGGCCTGCCGTGGGGGCAGTTGTAGGGGTTGTCCAGGTGCAGCAGCTGGTCGATCAGCTCGTTGGCCTCCATGGCGGACATGGACATATGGCCTTTTACCGCGGCCTTGCAGGACATGGAGGCCACTTTCTCGTAGATAATGTCGGGATTGCGCACCGTAGCGTCGTCGGAGAGGCCGTCGATCATCTCGATGAGAAGCTCCCGCTTGGCGATGGAGAACAGGTTGGCGGGAACGCCCCGCACCGCGTATTCCCGGCCGCCGAAGTTCTCGATCTCAAAGCCCAGGTTGGTGAAATAATCCATGTATTTTTTCAGCAGCAGCTCCTCGTTCATGCTCAGGGTCAGAATGATGGGCGGGTTCACCAGCTGGGTGTCAAATTTCCTGGTTTTCAGGGTTTTCATGGTGTTCTCGTAGAGAATCTTCTCGTGAGCCGCGTGCTGGTCGATGATCACCAGCATGCCGTCGTACTCCACCAGCCAGTAGGTATCGAACAGCTGTCCGATGAGCTTGTGGCGAAGCCGGGACTTGGGATCCAGGAATTTAGTGTCGAACAGGTCCAACTGCTCCGGGCCGTCTGAATTGGGGCCGGATGGCAGGACCTGGCCGGCGGTCCCGGACTGGGCGCTCTCCGATTGGGGATTTGTGTTCCCCAATGCCCCGACGCGGCCGGTATCGGCGCGTTGAGCCGGGCCAGCGGAAAAACTGTCCAAAGCCTCCTGAACCGAGCCGGCGGCCGGACTTCCAAAAGCGGCCTGAGCCGGACCTTTGGCGGCCCCGCCCAAAGCCCCCTGAACCAAATCGGCCGGCAGCTCGCTGGCCGGGGATTGCGCTTCCACCTCCTGCGAACCGCCGAACAGCTCCTGCTCCAGGTCGGCCGCAAAGTCGGGTTTCGTCACCAATCCGCCCGCTGTCTCCAGGACGCCGCCCGCCTCGCGCAGCCGGTCTTGCGGCTTATGTGGGATTAAACGGTAATCAATTGCAGATTTTTGCGCCGGCAGTGGAGCTGTGGAGGCGCTGTTAGGCGTATTATCCTGCGCTGGTGGGAAAATCCTTCCATCTGTACTTGCGGATTCCCCACCGCCCTCCAGAGTCTGCCGTCTGCGGACTTCAAAGGGTTCCGGCCTGGGGGCCAGGCGCTCCTTGATCTGCGCTTCCTCGCGGGCGCGTTTTTCCTCCAGGCTTACCAGGGGGATCAGCTCCCGGTGTGCCAGGGCCTCCCCCACTGCGCGCAGCACGGTCTTGAACATCAGCTCGCCGTCCCGGAAACGCAGTTCCATCTTGGTGGGATGGACGTTGACATCCAAAAATTCCGGTTCAATGGAAAAATGCAGCAGGGTGAAGGGATATTTGTGCTGCATCATATAGGGCTTATAAGCCTCCTCGATGGCCTTGGAGATGATGCTGCTCTTGATGTACCGGCCATTGATAAAATAGTTCTCATAGTTGCGGTTGCCCCGGGCGATCAGGGGCTTGCCGATAAAGCCGGTCACCTTGATCTCCTCAGCCTGGACCTCGATGGGAAGCAGATTGGCGGTTACCTCGCGGCCGTAGACCGTGTACACCAGATCGCGCAGATTGTGATTGCCCGAGGTATAGAGCTTGTTCTGGTTGTTCTGGATGAAGCGGATGGAGATTTCCGGGTGGGACAGAGCGATTTTCTCCACTAAGTCCGCCACATAGGCCCCTTCGGTTACGGGGCGTTTGAGAAATTTCTTCCGGGCCGGCGTATTGTAGAACAGATTTCTGGCGATAAAGGTGGTACCGTCCGGCGCTCCCACCTCCTCTAAGCCGCGCTCCGCTCCGCCTTCGATCTGGTAGCGGAAGCCGGTCAGGCTGTCGCCGGTCTTGGTGATCAGCTCCACCTGAGCCACGGCTGCGATGCTGGCCAGGGCCTCGCCGCGAAACCCCAGGGAAGAGACGGTAAACAGGTCCTCCACGGATTTGATCTTGCTGGTGGCGTGGCGCAGAAAGGCCAGGCTGATCTGGTCCTTTGGGATACCGCAGCCGTTGTCCGTCACACGGATCAGGGTTGTTCCCCCCTCCTTGATCTCGATGGTCACGGCCGTGGCCTGGGCGTCGATGGCGTTCTCCAGCAGCTCCTTTACCACGGAGGCCGGGCGTTCGATCACCTCGCCGGCTGCGATTTTGTTGATGGTGTTCTGATCAAGTACCGTTATATTTGCCATGGAATTTCTCTCCTTTGTCGGTCATTTGCGGCGCTGTCTGACAGCCGCGGCCCCTACGGTCATAAGGCCGCCCAGGGCAAAGGCGCAGGCCAGTACCAGCATGGCGCCCACGCCGGCCGCGTCCAGAACGATGCCGCCGCTCAAGTTTCCGGCCACGCTGCCCAGTGTGCTGGCGGCCGTCATATAAGCCTGCCCCTTGATCTTGTCGCCCCTGTCCATCACCTGGTCGGTAAAGGCCACGGAAGCCGGTATGAACAGGGCGAAGGAAAACGCCTGGAAAATCTGGGCGGCCAGAATCATATTTACGTCCCACGCCGCCAACAGCAGCAGGGATTTCACCACAAAGCCCGCGGCGGAAGCAGTCAGCAGGGCCGAGGTTCCGAAGCGCCTGGCCAGGCGTGAAAACAGCAGCATGGTCGGCAGCTCGCAGACCGCTGCCACCGCAAGGGCCAGGCCCATCTCGGCGCTGCCGCCGCCGAAGCGCTCCATCATACGGATCATGTAAGTGCAGGTAATATTGTGGAAGGCAAAGAGCAGCACCACGCCGGCCAGGGTCAGGGTGAAGGCCGGGTAGCGGGAAAAGAAGCTGTTTCCCTTCCGCTGCGGAATTTCTGATGAAGCCGCCGGCAGGACCTGCGCCCGTTCCTCCGGGCTGGTATGCGCTTGCGTACCGCCCGGGAAATCGGGCCTGCTCTTCCTCTGTGCCGCGGCCGGTATCCCCCTTGCAAACGCTTCCGGTCCGCTTGGGGAACCAGGCTCTCCCCCGCTCCCCCGCCCCTCCGGCTTCATGACAAAGAGTCCGCAGCAGATGAATACGGCGGCGTAGAGCACCATGGCTGCCCAGGGGATTAAGCCAGCGCCGAACATTCCGGCCAGCAGTCCCAGGCCGTAGGAAAAGGCGGCGTAGGTCAGTGAGCCGATGCCCCGTGCCAGGCCGAAATTGATGCTGCGTCCGCGGCTGTTAAAGTACACGCTGACCGCGTTGACCAGGGGCATCTCCAGGTTGGCGATCAGCGCCAGCATCATGTACATCGGGGCGATCAACAGCAGCTTCCCGGTAACGCCAACAAGCAGGGACAATATTGCCCCCGCTGCGGCTGCCAGCCTGATCATTTGTTTTAAGGTGACGCGCCCGGACCGGTCGGCGATGCCGGCGGCCAGGGGCTGGAACACTGCGGACAGCACGTTTCCGGCCGCGATCAGCGCTCCGATTCCCGCCGGGCTCATTCCCCGCTCTAAAAGAAAGACCGAGGCGTAGCCGATAACAGCGCAGTTTACGCCGTAATAGCTGCCCTGGAGCAGACAGTAGCGCCCGGTCAGCCCCGCTCCGGCTTTCATAGATCCATCAGGCCGTCCAAAACATGCACCGTCATCCTGCGCTCATCCAGGTTTACATCCAGGATGCAGTCCCCGATGGCGGGGAGCAAAAGCTCGCGGCCGTTCTCCATCTGGACGATATACACGTCGTTGGCGCCGGTCTCCATCACGTCCTTCAGCGTACCCAGCTCCCGGCCGTCATCCGTCGCCACCGCCAGACCGATCAGGTCTGCGATAAAATACTCGTCCTCCTCCAGCTCTACCGCCTGTTCCCGGCGGATCAGAAGGTCTTTTGATCTATATTTTTCGATGTCGTTGATATTGTCGTAACCCCTGAATTTCAGGATCACCATGTTTTTAAAGAACTTCACATGTTCAATCTCAAGCGGTATCGTCTCTTTTCCCGTATCTAACAGCACCTGCTTCAATGTCTTGAAGCGGGCGGCATCGTCCGTGGTGGGAAATACCTTGACTTCGCCCCGCACGCCGTGGGGGGAGGTAATCACACCGACTCTCAGCATATCTTCCATAACACAGGCACCTTTCCAAAAATGTGGCAGATAGAAAATGAACCGCCTCCCCAAAAGGTCGGCGGTCATCCGTCTTACTGAATCTCAACGATTACTTTTTTGTCTTCCTTCGATGCAGCAGCTTTCACAACAGAACGAATTGCTTTCGCGATCCGGCCCTGTTTGCCGATCACCTTGCCCATATCGGCGGCGGCCACCTTCAGTTCAATCAGGATATCTTCACCCTTCATGGACTCGGTCACCACAACATCATCGGGATTGTCCACCAGTGCTTTCGCAATCACTTCAACCAATTCTTTCATATGTCCACCTCAATCTACATGATTACTGAATGCCGGCGGTCTTTAACAGCTTTCCTACGGTCTCGGTAGGCTGGGCGCCTGTTGCTAACCACTTCTTTGTCGCTTCCTCGTCGAACTTGATTACGCTCGGTTCCTTGGTGGGATCATAGTAACCAATTTCTTCGATGAATCTACCATCTCTGGGAGATCTGGAATCAGCAACCACAATTCTATAGAAAGGAGCCTTCTTCTGTCCCATTCTTCTCAGTCTCATCTTTACTGCCATGTCATTTCACCTCCTTATATCTTCATTCCACCGCCTAAACGGTACATTTATTAGACATACAGGATAACCTGTTTGACTAGCTCATTTAAAAGGGCATCTTGAATTTGCCGCCGCCCATCAGGCCGCCTAAGCCTCCGAAGCCTCCGCGCTTTTTGCCGCCGGCCATTCCGGGCATCTGCTTCATCATCTTTTTCATCTGATCGAACTGCTTGACCAGACGGTTCACCTCGCTGATGTCCACGCCGGCGCCTCTGGCGATGCGCTTCTTGCGGGAGGGGTTCACCAGGCCCGGATTGGCCCGCTCCTCCTTGGTCATGGAGAGGATGATGGATTCCACACGTTTCATGGACTTTTCGCCCTCGTCCATATCGATGCCGGAGAGCTGATTGCCCACGCCGGGGAGCATGGAGAGAATACTGCCCATACCGCCGATCTTTTTGATCTGCTGCATCTGGGCCAGGAAATCGTTGTAGTCAAACTCCGCTTTGCGCAGCTTCTGGCTCATCTCCCGGGCCTGTTCCTCGTCGATCTCGGCCGTGGCCTTCTCGATCAGGCTCATGATATCGCCCATTCCCAGGATTCGGGAAGCCATGCGGTCCGGATAGAACTGCTCCAAATCCGAGAGCTTCTCGCCCATACCGATGTAGAGGATCGGTTTGCCGGTTACCGCCCGGATGGAAAGGGCCGCGCCGCCTCTGGTGTCGCCGTCCAGCTTCGTGAGGACGACTCCATCGATACCGATTTTATTGTTAAAGGTTTCGGACACGTTGACCGCGTCCTGACCCGTCATGGCGTCTACCACCAAAATTGTCTGGTGAACCTCCAGCTGGTCCTTGATCTCCACCAGCTCATCCATCATGGCCTCGTCGATGTGAAGCCGTCCGGCCGTGTCCAGAATGACCAGGTTCATGCCGTTCTTTGCCGCATGCTCCATAGCCGCCTTGGCGATGTCCACCGGCTTGTGCTTGTCCCCCATGGAGAACACGGGGATGCCCACTTTCTCGCCGTTGATCTGCAGCTGCTTGATGGCTGCGGGCCGGTACACGTCGCAGGCTACCAGAAGGGGCTTGCGGCCCTTTTTGGCCTTCAGCTGCGCCGCCAGCTTGGCCGTGGTCGTGGTCTTACCGGCGCCCTGCAAACCGGTCATCATGATGACCGTGATCTCGTTGCCCGGCTTCAAAGCCACTTCCGTGGTTTCGGAACCCATGAGCTTTACCAGCTCTTCGTTGACGATCTTGATGACCGTCTGTCCGGCGTCCAGCTTGCCGAACACCTCGGCGCCCACCGCCTGCTCCTGAATGGAATTGATAAATTGTTTTACCACCTTGAAGCTGACGTCCGCCTCCAGCAGGGCCATCTTCACTTCCTTCAGCGCGGCCTTGACCTCCGCCTCGGACAGCTTACCCTTGCTGCGAAGGCCCTTGAACACATTTTGTAATTTATCGGTTAAACTTTCAAAAGCCATCGGCTAACCTCCTGCCATGCGTTGCCATTCACGGACCCGCTCAAACCCTACAGGGTGTTGGTGATCTCGCCCGAGAGCCTGCGAATCTGTTCGATCCGCTCCAGATCCCTCGTATCCATATATTCGTCCGCCTGACGCTCGATCTCTCCCACCGTCTCGCGGATCTTCACAAATTTGGCCACCAGATGAAGCTTGGCCTCGTAATCTTCCAGTATTTTGTTGCAGCGCCGGATCAGATCGTGAACGCCCTGACGGCTGATTCCCTGCTCCTTCGCGATCTCGCTGGGCGACAGGTCATTGAACACCACGTCCTCATATACGCTCCGCTGATGGTCAGTCAGCAGCTCACCGTAAAAATCATACAGCAGACCTTGTTCCACAATCTTTTCCATTTCAACCACCTGTGTTATCATACACGAAAGGAATGCAGTTGTCAAGTAAAAGTTCTTGACATATTAAAAATAGTAATTTTGCGCACAAGCTCCTTCCTATTTATTCTGTCTCAGAAAATATCTGATCGCGCCCCCGGTATTCGCTTTTTATGATTTCATACATATCTTCGGGGCTTTCCCTGCAGCCGTTTTGAAGCCACAATTTGATGATTTTTGTAATTCCGCTTTTAAAAAATTCCATATGGTATTCGACAAAACGGTTTTGGAAATGCTGCTTTGCGAGGCGAGTATCATAAGTAAAAATTTTATAATTGTCGTCGTATCCCAGTTTGAAATAGGTCTTATAGAATATCTGGTTCTCCTTTATGTGACAGAATAGTTTGAGATAATCGTTGCTGTTAAATCCCTGCGTAATTTCATTTTGATATAAGTCGGATAAATTGCGCTCCAGCTTGTCCCGTATAGAATCGGCCAAACCATAGATATCCATATAGTTTGCATAAAAAGTTGTACGGTTAAGCTTGGCTTGTTTACAAATCTCCGATACGCTGATTTCAGCTAACTCTTTCGTTTGAAGCAGGTCGATAAAAACACGTTCAATTCGTTCAACAGACGCTTTTTTTCGTTTGTTATTGGGTGTATTCATAAAATCCCCTTTATCCCAACACTTGTTTGGAAATTGATGATTGTTTTCAGATTACAAAAAGCATTATACTATAAACAGATTAAAACAACAACTGTTGATTTAATTAAAAATTCAGGAGGTACATTACATGAAAAAGAGTAGTTTTGTTGCAATGATGTTGGGAACTGTAAGCGGGGTACTCTTCGCTCTCGGCATGTGTCTGACGCTTCTCCCGGAGTGGGGAGCCTTTAAACCGGGGCTTGCGTTCGGCAGCGCCGGTATGCTGCTCGCTCTGATCACACTGCTTGTATGGAGAAAAATGGAGCACAAGGAGCCTGTTCGCTTTTCCGGAAAAACCGTTTTAACAATTATGTTCGTGATTGTGGGCGCGCTGGCTTTAGGCTTGGGAATGTGTTTTACCATGGTATGGGGAAAAATAATTTCAGGAATTGTGATCGGTCTTGCAGGTATTGTGGTTTTACTCTGCTTAATCCCATTGACCAAGGGCATAAAAGAGTAAATAGGCATGATAGAGAAAGGATCATAAATTATGGCAAAATCAAAACTCGTAAAAGCAAATGAAACAATCGCCAAAGCTGTCACAGAAGGTTTTTCTAAAATCGAACACAGCGTAGTAGATGAGTACACAAAAATTGAAGATAGATTTGTAGAAGCATATCTCGCCAAAGACGGCGAAACCGTTGCCGGCGCCAAAGAAAGGCTGCAAAGGAAACAGGCGCAGCGGCAGCAAAATAAATAGCAAAGCAGTGCAGCTGCCGACTGCCTAGAGCTCCTTGGAAGCACGGGGACAGGCAGACGCGGGGGCAAACGAGTTTTCGCTCCCGCGGGCCTGGCCCCGCAGCTTTAATATTATAAGCTTCAATATTATATAGGAAGGGTTTGACCGGCGGCCGCTTCTGGCGGGCTGTCTCGCGCCGGGAGATTTGGGCGGCAAATAGGGGCAGAAAAGCTGCGGGCTCACATCAGGTTGCTGTAGCCCATCAGGGACTCATCTACCTCCCGGGCCGACTCCCTGCCCTCGGCTATGGCCCAGACCACCAGGGATTGCCCGCGGCGCATATCTCCAGCCGCGAAAACCCGTTCGCAGCCGGCGGCGTAGGAGCCGGGCGGCGTTGCCACATTCATCCGCCCGTCAAGCTTCAGCCCGAAGGTTTCAGCCACATAGGGCTCGCTGCCCAGGAAGCCGGCTGCGATCAGCACCAAATCTGCGGGGATTTCTTTTTCGCTGCCCGCCACAGGCGCCATGGTCACGCGGCCGGTGGACTGATCCCGCTGTGGCGTTAAAGCCACCAGGCCGGCGGCGCAGACCTTTCCCTCCTCATCCTTGCGAAATCCGGTCACCGTGGTCTGGTAAAGCCGCGGGTCGCGGCCATAGGCGTATATGGCCTCCTCCTGGCCGTAGTCTGTCTTTAAAACCTTGGGCCATTCAGGCCAGGGGTTGTTTTCCGCCCTCTTTTCAGGCGGTTTCGGCATCATCTCCAGCTGGGTGACCGAGGCGGCGCCCAATCGGACGGCTGTGCCCACGCAGTCGTTTCCCGTGTCCCCGCCGCCGATGACCAGCACGTGTTTGTCCCGGACCAGTTGGGTAGGCGCGTCGGCAAAATTGCTGTCCAGCAGCTGCCTGGTGACCGCGGTGAGAAACTCCACGGCAAACCAGATTCCCTTGGCCTCCCGGCCTGGAACGGCGATATCCCGCGGGGTTTTGGCCCCGCAGGCCAAAAGCACCCGGTGGTGCTTTTTAAGGAGGTCCCGGCCTTTGATGTCCCGGCCTACGTTGGCGTTGCAGACAAAGCGGATGCCGGACTCCTCCATCAGGCGGATCCGCCGGTCGATAACCCCTTTGTCCAGCTTCATGTTGGGTATGCCGTAGCGCAAAAGCCCCCCGGGCCGGTCGCTCCTCTCATAGACGGTGACGCTGTGCCCCCTGCGGTTTAACTGTATGGCGGCCGCCAGCCCCGCGGGGCCGCTGCCCACCACCGCCACGCTCTTTCCGGTGCGCACCTGGGGCGGATTTTCCCTTACCAGGCCGTGGGCAAAGGCGTATTCGATCACCGCCCGCTCATTTTCCCTGGTCGCCACAGGATCCGCGTGCAGGCCGCAGGTGCAGGCGCTTTCACACAGGGCCGGACACACCCTGGAGGTAAACTCCGGCAGGCAGTGGGTTTTGGACAGACGGATATAGGCCTGCTCCCAGTTGCCGTGAAACACCAGGTCGTTGATCTCCGGCACCAGGTTGTGCAGCGGGCAGCCGGAAACCATTCCGCCCACCATCACACCGGCCTGGCAGAAGGGAACGCCGCAGTCCATACACCGCGCTCCCTGCAGGCGCTGCTCCTCCTCGGAGAGCAGCCCGTGAAATTCTTTAAAGTGCTTAATTCTGTCGGCGGGCAGGTCTGTCTGCCCGCATCTGCGCTGGTATTCCAAAAAACCTGTGGGTTTTCCCATGATGCTCCTCCTCTATCTGCCGCCGATGCTGGCGTAAAATGCTTCGATCTGGGCGTCCTGGCGGCTCATGCCCTGCTCCTCAAACTGTGCGGATAGCTGGGTCAGACGCTTATAGTCGCCGGGAATAATCTTTTTAAACCTGGGCAGGTATTCCTCAAAATGTTCCAGCACCTCCCTGCCCTTGCGGGAGCTGGTGTGCTTTACGTGGGCCGCGAGCATTCCGCGTAATTCGTCGCGGTCATAGCGGGTATCCACCTTTTCCATGGACACCATCTCCCGGTTCAGGTTCTGGTAAAGCCTGTTTTCCTCGTCCAGCACATAGACGATGCCGCCGCTCATGCCCGCGGCAAAGTTCTTGCCCGTGGGGCCCAGCACAGCCACCCGGCCGCCGGTCATGTACTCACAGCCGTGTTCACCCACGCCCTCGACCACCGCCACGGCGCCGGAATTTCGGACGCAGAACCGCTCCCCCGCCACGCCGGCGATGTACGCTTCCCCGCCGGTGGCGCCGTAAAGGGCCACATTTCCGATGATAATGTTCTCCTCGGGCACAAACTTGGCGTTCTCAGGCGCAAAGACGGCCAGCTTGCCGCCCGACAAGCCCTTGCCGAAATAGTCGTTGCTGTCGCCGCACAGGACGAGGGTGAGGCCCTGGGGCAAAAACGCGCCGAAGCTCTGTCCCCCTGCCCCCTGGCAGCGGATGGTGATGGTGTCCTCGGGCAGCCCCTGGGGGTGCGCTCTTGTGATCTCCGCGCCCAGAAGCGTGCCGAAGGTCCTGTCCGTGTTGGTGAGCTTTACGCTGCCGCTCCATTTTGCGCCCAGGGAGATAGCGGACTTAAGCTCCTTTTTCTTCAGCAGCACCGCCTCATCCTTGGTCCGTTCCAGCTTGAAATCGTAGGCGCGGGCAGGATTGAACACGCAGGAATCCCGTTCCGCCCGCTGCCCGCCGCCCAGGATGCAGCTCAAATCCACCTTGCGCTCCCGCTCAGACAGGTGTTCCTTTTTCTTTAAGAGGTCGGTACGCCCCACCATCTCGTCAAGGGTGCGCACGCCCAGCCGGGCCATGTACTCCCGCAGCTGGCGGGCCACAAAGCGCATGAAGTTCATCACATACTCCGGCTTGCCCTCAAAACGCCTGCGCAGCTCGGGGTTCTGGGTGGCGATGCCCACGGGGCAGGTGTCCTGGTTGCAGACGCGCATCATCACGCATCCCAAAGTCACCAGGGGCGCGGTGGCAAAGCCGAATTCCTCGGCGCCCAGCAGCGCTGCCACAGCCACGTCGCGGCCGGTCATCAGCTTTCCGTCCGTCTCGATCACAACCTGGCTGCGCAGCCCGTTCATCAGCAGGGTCTGGTGGGTCTCCGCCAGCCCCAGCTCCCAGGGCAGCCCTGCGTTGTGGATGGAGCTGACCGGAGCGGCGCCCGTTCCACCGTCATAGCCGGAGATCAGGATCACCTGGGCCCCGGCCTTGGCCACGCCTGCCGCCACGGTTCCCACGCCTGCCTCGGACACCAGCTTCACGGAGATGCGGGCGTATTTGTTGGCGTTTTTCAGGTCGTAGATCAGCTGGGCCAAATCCTCGATGGAGTAAATATCGTGGTGGGGAGGCGGGGAGATCAGGCTCACGCCCGGGGTGGAATGGCGGGTTTTCGCCACCCAGGGGTACACCTTTTTGGCCGGCAGATGACCGCCTTCCCCGGGCTTGGCGCCCTGGGCCATCTTGATCTGGATTTCCTTTGCGCTGACCAGATAGCGGCTGGTCACTCCGAAACGGCCGCTGGCCACCTGCTTGATGGCGGAGCTTCTGTCCTGGTCTGTGCCCGCGGAGTCAAGGCGCTCGTCGCTCTCTCCTCCCTCGCCGCTGTTGGATTTGCCGTGGAGACGGTTCATGGCCACCGCCAGAGCCTCGTGAGCCTCCTGAGAGATGGAGCCGTAGGACATTGCGCCGGTTTTAAACCGCTTTACCAGGGACTCCACGCTCTCCACCTCCTCCAGGGGCACGCCCTCTGAGGGATAGTTGAAATCCATCAGACAGCGCAGGTAGCCGGTGCGTTCGCTGTCCGCCAGTTCGGTGTATTGGCAGAACGTTTCATAGCTTCCCTCCCTGGCGGATTGCTGCAGCAGATGGATGGTCTGGGGATTGTAGCGGTGTGTCTCTCCCTGGCTGCGCAGCTTGTGCCGCCCCATGGAGGACAGGGTCAGATCCGTCTGCAGCCCCAGGGGATCAAAGGCCTTGGAGTGCTGGGCATCGGTCTGGTCCGCAATATCCTCCAGGGTGATGCCGCCCACACGGCTTACCGTGCCGGTGAAATAGCGGTCGATCACCTCCCGGGAGATGCCGATGGCCTCAAAGATCTGGCTGCCCTGGTAGGACTGGATGGTGGAGATACCCATCTTGGAGGCGATCTTGACAATTCCCTGGAGAATCGCCTGACCGTAGTCCTCCACCGCCGCATAGTAATCCTTCTCCAGTATGCCGTCCTCCACCAGCTCGGCGATGGTTAGGTGCGCCAGATAGGGGTTCACCGCGCTGGCGCCGTAGCCCAGAAGCGCCGCAAAATCGTGGACCTCCCTGGGCTCGCCGGATTCCAGGATGATGGAGAGGGCCGTGCACTTCTTAGTCTTGACCAGATGCTTGTGCACCGCGGAGACGGCCAGCAGGGACGGGAT
The DNA here is from genome assembly GCA_018380885.1 of Enterocloster asparagiformis. GTDB lineage: Bacteria > Bacillota > Clostridia > Lachnospirales > Lachnospiraceae > Enterocloster. Next base: position 132,652 of record JAGZSY010000009.1, on the reverse strand, counting down.
CGCCACATGGTTTTCATCCACCCCCCGGTCCGAGAGAATCAGGATGTTGGCGCCCTCGCGGTAGGCCTTATCCACCTCCACAAACAGGTGCTCCAGCACCCGGTCCATGGGCGTGCTCTTGTAAAACAGAATCGGCACCACCGCCACCTCAAATCCCGGCTTGTTCATGGCCTTGATCCGCAGCAGGTCCAGGTCCGTCAGGATCGGGTTCTCAATCTTCAGCATGTGGCAGTTCTCCGGCTTTTCCTCCAAAAGATTTCCATTTTTTCCCACATACACAGCGGTGGAGGTGACAATCCGCTCCCGCACCGCGTCGATGGGTGGGTTGGTCACCTGGGCAAAGAGCTGTTTAAAGTAGTAAAACAGGGGCTGGTACTCTTTGGACAGCACGGCCAGCGGCGTATCCACGCCCATGGCCCCGATCCGCTCCGTCCCGTTTAAGGCCATGGAGCAGATTCCCTCCCGGTACTCCTCGTAGGTGTAGCCAAAGGCCTTTTGCAGTCTCGCCCGCTCCTTGCGGCTGTAGGAGGGAATCTTCTCGTTGGGAATTTTCAGCTCCTTTAGGCTGACTAAATTGCTGTCCAGCCACTCCCCGTAGGGCTCCTGCCTGGCGTACCTGGCCTTGATCCGGTCGTCGTCGATCACCTGGCCCTTCACAGTGTCCACCAGGAGCATCTTGCCAGGATGCAGGCGCTCCTTTTTCAGGATGTGCTCAGCCGGTATGTCGAGCACCCCCACCTCGGATGAGAGAATCAAACGCCCGTCGTCCGTGATATAGTAGCGCGAGGGCCGCAGGCCGTTGCGGTCCAGCACCGCGCCCATCTGATCGCCGTCGGAGAACACAATGGCGGCAGGCCCGTCCCAGGGCTCCATCATGGTGGCGTAGTATTGGTAGAAATCCTGCACCTCCCTGGACAGGGTGTCGTTGCCGTCCCAGGGCTCGGGGATCGCGGCCATGACGGCCAGGGGCAGCTCCATCCCGCTCATCACGAGGAATTCCAGGGTATTGTCCAGCATAGCGGAGTCGGAACCGGCCACGTTGATCACCGGCAGCACCTTGGTCAGGTCGTCCGCCGAAAATTTCAGGGCGCGCATAGTCTCCTCCCTGGCCAGCATCTTATCCGCATTGCCGCGGATGGTGTTGATCTCGCCGTTGTGCACGATCAGGCGGTTGGGATGGGCCCGCTCCCAGCTGGGGTTGGTGTTGGTGGAAAAGCGGGAGTGCACCACCGCGATGGCGGACTGGTAATCCGCATCCTGAAGATCCGGAAAAAAGGTCCGCAGCTGCCCCACCAGGAACATGCCCTTGTAGACGATGGTCCGGCTGGACAGGGAGGGCACGTAGGTGTTGTCGTTGCTCTGCTCAAACACCCGGCGCACCACGTAGAGCCGGCGGTCAAAGTCCAGGCCCGGGGCAACCCGCTCCGGCTTTTTCACAAAGCCCTGGCAGATCACCGGCATACACTGCCTGGCCTTGTGCCCCAGCACCTGGGGCGCGGTGGGCACCTGACGCCAGCCCAGAAACTCCATGCCTTCCTTTTCCACAATGATCTCGAACATCTTCTTGGCCCGGCTGCGCTTCAGCTCGTTCTGGGGAAAGAAAAACATACCCACCCCATACTCCCCGGGCCCGCCCACAGCGATGCCGCACTCCTCACAGACGCGGGAGAAAAAGCGGTGGCTCACCTGGGTCAGGATTCCCACACCGTCCCCGGTCCTGCCCTCAGCATCCTTGCCTGCCCGGTGCTCCAGGTTTTCCACAATCTTTAACGCGTCCGCCACGATCCCGTGGCTCTTCTCACCATTTATATTGACGATTGCTCCGATTCCGCAGTTGTCGTGTTCAAAAGCCGGGCTGTAAAGCCCAGGCCGTACCTGGCTCTGATCCATGCCTGTTCCTCCTCGTAATTTCTGTATACTGCGGGCCAAAGATGCAGAGAGGGCGCCAAAGCTGCCGCACACGCGCTGCCTTGACGCCCTTGCCAAAAACTGACCGCAATATTTTTTATGCGTTAAAATATAAACGATTTGCGGTGATTTGTAAAGCTTTTTTTGAAAAAATTTCTGGTCAATATTTGGCAAAAATTTTTCTTGACATTTCCCAAAAAATGTGTGTATACTACGTACCATGAAAAGCAAAGGCGCTTTGGAGGGCAGACTTCCAAGGCGCCTTAACTTTTTGATTCAGCACAATCGAAAGGAGAATTGAATGATGGCAAGTGGTATCCCCGAATTATACGGCAGCCTGGTTTTTAACGACAGCGTGATGCGCGACAAGCTGCCCAAAGATGTCTACCAAGCACTGAGAAAGACCATCGAAAGCCACACCCACCTGGAGCTGGATGTGGCCAATTCCGTGGCAGTAGCCATGAAGGAGTGGGCCGTGGAGAACGGCGCCACCCATTTTACCCACTGGTTCCAGCCCATGACCGGCTTCACCGCCGAGAAGCACGATAGCTTCATCTCCCCCACCGGCGACGGACAGGTGGTCATGGACTTTTCCGGCCGCGAGCTGGTGAAGGGTGAGCCGGATGCCTCCAGCTTCCCCTCGGGGGGCCTCCGGGCCACCTTCGAGGCCAGGGGCTACACTGCGTGGGACCCCACATCCCCCGCGTTTATCAAGGACCGCACCCTGTATATCCCCACCGCCTTCTGTTCCTACAGCGGCGAGGCCCTGGACAAGAAAACGCCCCTGCTGCGCTCTATGGAAACGCTGGACCGGGAGGCGGTGAAAATTCTTCACCTGCTGGGGCAGCGCGATGTGCAGGGCGTCTCCGCCACCATTGGGACTGAGCAGGAATATTTCCTGGTGGACAAAGCGCTCTACAGACAGAGGAAGGATCTGATTTTCACCGGCAGAACGCTTTTGGGCGCCATGCCGCCCAAGGGCCAGGAGATGGAGGACCACTACTTCGGCGCTCTAAAGCCCCGTGTCTCCGCCTTTATGCACGATCTGGACGAGGCGCTCTGGAGGTTAGGCATCCCGGCCAAGACAAAGCACAACGAGGTGGCTCCGGCCCAGCACGAGCTGGCCCCGGTCTTTGACACGGCCAACGTGGCCGTGGACCACAACCAGCTGACTATGGAGATGATGAAAAAGGTGGCCGACAAGCATGGGCTTACCTGCCTGCTCCACGAGAAGCCCTTCGAGGGCATCAACGGCTCGGGTAAGCACAACAACTGGTCCCTCACCACCAACACCGGCGTGAACCTGTTAAATCCCGGCCGCACCCCGGCGGCCAACACCCAGTTTCTGGTATTTCTGATGGCGGTGATCAAGGCTGTGGATGAGTACGCGGATCTCATGCGCATCTCCGTGGCCAGCGCCGGGAACGATCACCGCCTGGGCGCCAACGAGGCCCCGCCCGCCATTGTCTCCATCTTCCTGGGCGACGAACTCACCGCTGTGCTGGATTCCATCGAGAACGACACCTTTTTCGGCAAGCAGCAGAAAATCCAGATGGAAACCGGGGCGACGGTGCTCCCCCACTTTTTCAAGGACAACACGGACCGCAACCGCACCTCCCCCTTTGCCTTCACAGGCAATAAATTCGAGTTCCGCATGCCCGGTTCCTCCCTGTCCGTGGCCGGACCGAATATTGTGCTGAACACGGCGGTGGCTGAGGCCCTAAGCCAGTTTTATGACGAGCTCAAGGACACCCCGGAAGGGCAGATGGAGGAGGCTGTCCACGCCCTGGTAAAGCGCGCCATCGCAAAGCACCGCCGGATTATCTTCAACGGCAACGGCTACACGGACGGATGGGTGCAGGAGGCGAAAAAACGCGGGCTCTACAACCTGCGGTCCACGCCGGAGGCGCTGGCCTGCTTTACCAGCGAAAAAAATATGAAGCTCTTCAACAAGCACCACATTTTCACGGATCAGGAGATCGTTTCCCGGTATGAGATTCTGCTGGAGAACTACTGCAAGACCCTTCATATTGAGGCGAGAACCATGCAGGACATGGTGCGCAGCCAGTTTCTGCCCGCGCTGATGGCCTACACGGACCAGGTCTCCGGCTCCATCCGGGGAAAAAAGGCGGTTTCGGCCTCACTGCCCTGCGCGGCCCAGGAAAAGCTGCTGGCCACGCTCTCCGACTGCTACGAGCGCATCTGCGGAGCCGAGGAACAGCTGGAGTCGGATACAAAAACTGCGGAGGGAATCGGCGACATGCAGGATGCGGCCTTTTTCTACCACAGCACCGTCATCGCGGATATGGAGGCGCTGCGTTCCGCCGCTGATGCCGCGGAACGGTATTTGCCGGAAAATCTGCTGCCCTACCCAAGCTACGGGAAGCTGCTCTTTTACGTGTGACCGATCATCCCCTGAGGTTAAAAGCGGGCCGGGCTCTTTGGGTTCTTTGTTAACCGCATCGTGAATGGGACAGCTCTCGCCAACGTACCTCATATGTATCTCCTTACATTCATGCATACCATTTTGATAAAAAAGTAATTGGTATATTTAAAAAGGAGTACAAAACACAGATTGGTCTATTTTGATTTAATTTTGGTCTATATTAAACTATTTTGAGAATCGCGGAAACCTCCGCAGGAAAGGGAATCCGCTTGGCCTAGCAAGCGTTGTTCCCCACCGCAGAAAAAGCGGCCCCCGCAACGGGACCGCTTCTCTTCTCTGCTCTTTATTTCAGCCGGATATAGCTCAGATGCTGTGTTTTAGGCTCTGATAGCTGTAGCTGTCGCCGGGATGGTAGCTGCGGCAGAACAGCACAGGCTTTCGGTTTGCCTCAAAGGTACTCTTGATTTGCAGGATCGGTGAGCCTGCCTTGACATTTAACAGCACCGCCGTGTTGTGCAGGCACAGCAGCGCTTCCACGGTGGTGCTCAAATAAACCGGGTCAACCCCGCCCTTCTCCTTCACAATCTGCTGTAGTCCCAGATTGTAGTAGGTGGCGTCCACCTGGGCGAAGATCTCTTTGCGCAGGTAAATATCCTCGTAGGCGTAGGGCACCAGCTCCATCAGGCGGATCCTCCTCAGCCGCCAGAAGGGCTGGCCCGGTTCCAGGTTCAGCGCCTTTAAGCCGTAATTGCCCTCTGTACAGAGACGGCAGCTGATCACCTTGATTGCCGATTTGCCGTCCCCGTGGGGAGCGGAGATCAGCTCCTGCTTGCTCACCTTCACCTTGGTGAGAAAGGTGCCGCTGCCCTTTTTGCGCATGAGCAGACCCTCATACATCAGTTCCTCAATCGCCTTGCGAACCGTCATGCGGCTGACGCCCAGCATGGCGGCCAGATCGCGCTCCGGCGGTATGGGCTCGTCCTCCCGGTAGGCCCCGGATTTGATCTGTTCCAGCAGATACGTCTTGATATCCAGATACTTCTTTTGCACCCCGTCCTCCAACCATTAAGTATTTGCGGCCAATCTCACCGCAGACCGGCCTTTTTCCAGCGCTCCGCCTGCCCGGCATACTGTTGGTTCAGCCAGTCCACCCCCTTGGCGATACCTTCCGCGTCGAATGTGAATTCAATTCTCGTCTTTTGCTCCTCGGCAGTGGCGTCATACCCGTATGGCTCCGGCCACACGGCCACAGACAGCCTCGTGTCCCCGCCCTCGTGGTCCGACTTTTCCATGCAAAATCGCATTCCGTTGTAGCTGCCGGTAAACCGCTCCTTTTTCAGATAGTTTACCGGCATAAAATCTTTCAATTCCAGCAAAGCTTACGCCCCTTTTCTAGTTCTCGTGAAGGCTCAGTTCCATGAGCTGACGCGTGACCTCCGTGATGGCCTCGTCGCTTATTTCGGAGGAGGTGTGCAGCGTATAGTTGGTCCCGCCCCATTTCCAGCTGGCCAGCCGCCCTCCGCTCTCTGTGGTTCTGATCACCGCCTCAGAGCTGGCGTCCGGGGCATCGTAGGTGATGGTGAGGTCCGTGCCTTCTTTAAAGCGCTCGAAAATCCCGGCAAAATCCTCCGCCGTGTTGGAGGCGCGCCATGTATAGCTTACGCCGTCCAAGTCAAACTGGATGTCCGCCACCTCGTCGTTGATAATGAAATACTTGACGTTCTCCCCCTTGGCAGGCGCGACCATGTGGACGCCCAAGACCTCAAAGGCCAGCACGTCCGAAACCTCCCGCATGGGATTGGGCAGCGCCGCCGTGGCGGTCTCAGTCTGGGTCTGGGTGACGGTCTGCTCCGTCGCCGCTGTCTCCTCGGTTTTGCCGCCCGAACAGCCTGTCACTGCGGCCGCGGTCAGGGCTGCCGACGCAGCCAAGGTGAGGAACCGCCGGTAAAAAACGCGGGTCCGTGCCGCCGGATGTTTTTTGATACCGTTTGTATATTTCATATCTAGCCTCTCTTTCTGGCGGGGAGCCCTTAACGCGGGCTGGTCACCGTCTCGCAGTATTCCTGCAGCGTCCTATGCAATTCTCCCTCAGCCGTCTCATCACACAGGGTCACGATGCGGTCTCCCGCCATCAGCACCGTGTCTCCTCTGGGCACAAACTCCGCTTCGCCGCGCATCAGGGATACCACCAGGCAGGTGGACGGCCAGGCGATGGCGGCGATCTTCTGGCCTTCCGCCGCGCTGCCGTGGTAGATCATTCCTTCCACCAGAACCTTCTCGCCGGTCAGCGTTACCTGTTTGTCCGGGTTCTGCTTGGCCAGCAGGCGGTGGAGCAACTGGTCGTAGACAGGCGCGCAGTGCAGGATGTCGGGCACGATGTATGCGGCCAGGGACACCATGGACAGGGTTAACAGATGGGAGAAGGAGCCGGTCATCTCGCTGATCAGGATGATGCCCGTGATCGGCGCGCGCACGATGGCGGAAAAATATCCGGCCATGCCCAGAATAATAAAGTTGCTCAAAAGCCCGTTTATGCCCGGGCTCACAGCGGCCGCCAGGTTGTAGTAGATGCTGCCGATGATGGCGCCCAGGACCAGAAGGGGCAGGAAAATGCCGCCCGGAGCCCCGGAGCCGAAGCTGATCATGGAAAAGGCAAATTTCAGCGCAAAGAGCAGGAACAGTCCGCCGAGCATCAGCTCTCCCGCCGTCAGCTCCTCCACCAGGGAGTGGCCGCCGCCCAGAACCGCAGGGTACAGAAAGCCGAACACCCCTGCCAGCAGAAAGGGGATCAGGATGCGGACCAGCTGCTTGGGGATCATACCGTACAGATCCTGGGATTTGCCGATACAGGTATTGTAGAGAACGCCCATCAGGCCGATGAGAGCGCCCAGGACCAGCACATGTCCGTAGGTGGACAGGGGCATCATGTGGGTGATGTTGAAGGTAAACACCGGTTTCAAACCGAACACGTTCCGGGAGACAAAGTCCGAGGTGATGGACGCGGCCATGGAGGACAGCACCAGCTCCGGGGAGATGTGCTTGTGCACCTCCTCCAGGGAGAACAGGATGCCCGCGATGGGGGCGTTAAAAGCCGCCGACAGGCCGGCGCTGGCTCCGCAGGTGATGAGCACCTTCTCCTCGGTCTTGACGCGGTGCGTCAGCCGTGAAAAGCCTTTGGCCGCCATGGCTCCCAGCTGGATGCTGGGGCCCTCCCGGCCGAGAGACAGGCCGCAGCCCAGGGACAGGATGCCTCCGCCCAGCTTGGCCGCCAGCACCCGCCACCAGCGCTGGTCCAGCTCGCCCATGATCTCGCCCTCAATCTGCGGGATACCGCTGCCTGAGATCAACGGCTCCCATTTTAGCAGCAGTGTGACGATCAGCGCAGCCAGGGCCAGGATGGCAAACCACACCGGGATAAACCAGCGGTTGGCCTGGCCGTAGGCCAGAATCGCGTGCAGGAGCGTGTCCGTACGGCCGATCAGGTAGCGGAAGGCCACCACCACCGCCCCGGAGATGGCACCCACCGCCACTCCCTCCAGCACAAGCGCATAGCGAAAACTCCGATAACGGGTAATTGTATTGCGAACCGTACGTTCTTCCGGTTTCATACTCTTTATTCCCCCTGAATTTCAGTTTCTCAATGTTCATATGTAAAACGCGCCGCGGTAAACCGTAACAAATCGCCTGCCGCGGCTGACGGCAGGCAGTATGAATCAAGCGCGCTTTATGAATCGCTGTAGGTTCCCTTGAATTTCACCAGCTTGGGGCGGTATCCCGCGTTGGTCAGGGCGGACACAATCTGATTTTTGTGGTCGGTGCCGTAAGCCTCCAGGGTGATGCGCAGCTCCACCGCGGCGTTGCGGTTGATGCTGATAAACTGGTTGTGCTCCAGCTTGATGATGTTGCCGTGCTCCTCGGCCAGCAGGGCGGAAATCTTCGCCAGCTCGCCGGGTTTGTCCGGAAGCAGGACGGAAACCGTGAACACGCGGTCCCTCTGAATCAGGCCGTGCTGTACGATGGAGGACATGGTGATCACATCCATGTTGCCGCCGCTGAGGATGGAGACGATTTTCTTCTTCTGCACGTTCATGTGCTTTAAGGCCGCCACGGTCAGAAGGCCGGAATTCTCCACGATCATCTTGTGGTTCTCCACCATGTCCAGGAAGGCCACGATCAGCTCGCTGTCCTCAATGGTGATAATATCGTCGATATTCTGCTGGATGTAGGGGAACAATAGCTCGCCCGGGCGCTTCACCGCAGTGCCGTCGGCGATGGTGTTGATATTCGGCAGGGTGACGACCTCGCCCTGGCGCAGGGATTCCTGCATGCAGTTGGCTCCGGCCGGCTCCACGCCGATCACCTTGATCTTGGGATTGAGCAGCTTGGCCAGCGTGGATACGCCGGTGGCCAGCCCGCCGCCGCCGATGGGCACCAGGATGTAGTCCACGGTGGGCAGCTCCTTGATGATCTCCATGGAAATTGTGCCTTGTCCGGTGGCCACCGCCAGGTCGTTAAAGGGATGGACAAAGGTGTAGCCCTTCTCCTCCGCCAGCTTGTAGGCGTAATCGCAGGCCTCGTCGAACACGTCGCCGGCCAGAACCACCTCGGCGCCGTAGCCCTTGGTGCGGTTCACCTTCATAAGCGGCGTGGTGGTGGGCATCACCACCACGGCCTTCACGCCCGCCAGCTTGGCGGCGTAAGCCACGCCCTGGGCGTGGTTGCCCGCGGATGCGGTGATCAGGCCTTTGGCTTTCTCGTCGTCGGTCAGGGTGCTGATCTTATAGTAAGCGCCCCGCACCTTGTAAGCGCCGGTGTACTGCAGGTTCTCCGGTTTGAAATACACCTTGTTGCCCGTCTGCGCTGAAAAATATTCGCTGTACACCAGCTTGGTCTCCAGGGTCACTTCCTTGACCAGGTCCGAGGCCTCCTCAAATTGTTCCAATGTTAATTCTTCCATAATACCCTATCCCTTCTTTTCAATGACTATTTCGCGGGGCTTAAAAGGCCGGGCGTGTTACTCTCCTTCAGGTCTGCGCACGTTGAACAGCGCGTTCACAAAGTCGTCCGCGTTGAACTTCTGAAGATCGTCGATCTTCTCGCCGATTCCAATGTATTTAACCGGCAGTCCCAGCTCGGACTGGATCGCCACGGCGATGCCGCCCTTGGCGGTGCCGTCCAGCTTGGTCAGGATGATGCCGGTGATGTCCGCCACCTCCATAAATTGCCTGGCCTGGGCTAAGGCGTTCTGCCCCGTGGTGCCGTCCAGCACTACCAGGGTCTCCCGGTAGGCGTCGGAATACTCTTTGTCAATGATCCTGTTGATCTTGCGCAGCTCCTCCATCAGGTTCTTCTTGTTGTGAAGCCGGCCGGCCGTGTCGCAGATCAGCACGTCCGCGCGGCGGGACTTGGCTGCCGCCACCGCATCGTAGATCACGGCCGCCGGGTCTGATCCCTCCTGCTGGGCGATGATCTCCACGCCCGCCCGGTTGGACCACTCGGTGAGCTGCTCGATGGCCGCTGCCCGGAAGGTGTCCGCGGCGGCTAAGATCACCTTGCGGCCCTGATCCTTGAGCTGGCCGGCCAGCTTGCCCACGGACGTGGTCTTGCCCACGCCGTTGACGCCGATCACCAGAACCACGGATTTTTTGTGCTCGAACTCGTAGGCGTTCTCGCCCAAATCCATCTGGGCCTTGATGCTGTTGATCAGCAGCTCCTTGCACTCCTCCGGCTCCTTGATGTGCAGCTCCTTCACCTTCTGGCGCAGGTCCTCCACAATGGACATGGTGGTTTGGATACCGATGTCGCCCATGATCAGCGTCTCCTCGATCTCCTCATAGAAATCGTCGTCAATGGCGGAGAAGCCGCTGAAAATGGAATCGATGCCGGAAACGATATTGTTGCGGGTCTTGGTGAGGCCCTCCACCAAACGCCCGAAAAATCCCTTTTTTCCTTCTGACATAAACTTTTTCTCCTCTTAAACCTGATTTCTTTTTATCATAGCACAAAAGCCATTTATTTGTCCAGATCATCCTCGATCAGGTTTACGCTCACCAGGGTGGATACGCCCTTCTCCTGCATGGTAATTCCGTAAAGGCGGTCGGCGCTGACCATGGTGCCGCGCCGGTGGGTGATCACAATAAACTGGGTGTTTCGCGTCAGCTTGTGCAGATAGCCCGCGAAACGGTCCACGTTGGAGTCGTCCAGAGCCGCCTCGATCTCGTCCAGGAGACAGAAGGGAGAGGGCTTCAAATTCTGAATGGCGAACAGCAGGGAGATGGCGGTCAGCGCCTTCTCGCCGCCGGACAGCTGCATCATGTTCTGCAGCTTTTTCCCCGGGGGCTGGGCGATAATCTGGATACCCGCCTCCAGGATATCCTCGTCCTCCATCAGCTCCAGCGCGCCGCGCCCGCCGCCGAAGAGCTCCTTAAACACCTTGTCGAACTCGGCCCGGATCTCACCGAACTTCTCCTGGAACTGACGGCGCATTCCGGTGTCCAGCTCAACGATGATTTTTTCCAGCTCCGCCTGGGCGGCCACCAGATCACCGTGCTGTGTTTTCATGAACTCATAGCGCTCGGACACCTCGCGGTAGTCCTCGATGGCGTTGACGTTGACATTCCCCAGAGCCTTGATGCGGCCCTTGAGGTCGTCGATCTGCCTGCGGATCTCGGCAAGGGAACCGCAGTTTTGGTCGCGCAGGGCCTCGGCGCTGGAGAAGGTCATCTCGTACTCGTTCCACATATAGGTGGTGGAGTGCTCCAGCCGCTCCTCCAGCTTCTCCTGCTGGGACTGCAGGCGGAACATGTCCTTGTCCAAATCGGACATGCGGGCGGAAAGCTCCTCCCGCCGGATGAAAAAGCCCTTCTGGCGCCCGCTCATCTCCTCTTTTTTGGCCGTCCTGGCGGTCAGATGCGCTTCCAGCTCCTCTGTATGTACGGCGATTGCGGCGATCCTTTCCTTCAGGGAAGCGATCTCCTGCCGCCGGGCCGCAATGACGTCCTGGGAGCTGCGGTCCCCGTCCTCCAGCTCCCGGTACTCGGCCTGGAGCCGCCGCATCTCGCCGCGGACGCGGTCCATGTTCTCCTGGAGGAAGTCCAGCTTCTGTTTCAGTCCGGCCGCCTCCATCTGAATCTGCGCCAGCTCTGCGGCGTAGGTCTCCCGGCTCTCCCGGGCCTCCTCCAGTGCGGCGGTCTTTTCCTCCACCGCCTGCCCGGAGAGGGTGTGCTTCTCCTCCAGTACGGCGGTCTCCTGCTTTAAGGTTTCCTGGCTGGCGGAGATTTCCCGGACCTGTTCGTCCAGTTGCCCCCGCTCCCGCTCCAGATCCACGTAGGAGCCGGCGATCTCCGCCTTCTTCTCCTCCAGCTGGGCCAGATTCAAACGCAGGGTGTTCTGTTCCAGGTAAAGCTTCTGGACCGCTCCGCGGACCGCCTCCAGCTCCTCCTTCTTCTCCTGCAGTATGCCCTCCTGGATATTGATGTCGCCCTGGATGGACTCCACCTGAATGAGGGCTTTTTTGCAGGATTCCTCCAGCTCTTCGATTTCACGGCGGCGTCCCAGCAGGTTGCTGGTATTCTTGAACGCGCCGCCCGTCATGGAGCCGCCCGCGCTTAAGAGCTCGCCCTCCAGGGTGACGATGCGCAGGCTGTACCTGTATTTTCTGGCCAGGGCAATGGCGTGCTCAATGGTGTCCGTCACCACCACCCGGCCCAGCAGGTAGCGGACCAGGCCGTCGTACTGCTTTTCCGCCTCCACCAGCTGGCTGGCCAGCCCCAGAACCCCCGGTTCCCTGAGGGCGTTCTCCTGGGAAAAGGTCTGCTTTCCGCCGATGGCGGTCAGGGGCAGAAAGGTCGCCCGGCCGTATTTGTTCTTTTTTAAGTATTCGATCAGGCGCTTGGCCGTCTCCTCAGAATCCGTGACAATGTTCTGGATGCTGCCGCCCAGGGCCGTCTCGATGGCCACCTCGTACTTTTGGGGCACGGAGATCAAGTCCGCCACCACGCCGTGGATGCCGCGGATGCGGTCCCGCACCTCCATGACCCGGCGTATGCTTCCGCCGTAGCCGTCGTAGCGCTCGGCCAGGTTGCGCAGGGATTCCAGCTTGGTGTAGGCCATGTGGTATTTTTGCTGGGTGTCGTTTAGATTGCGGTTTAAGCGGCGCAGCTCCTGATCGGCCTGGTTTAGCTCCTCCTCGGTCCGGGCGGACTTCTCCTGCCCCTCGCCGATGCGCTGCTCCACAGCGCTTAGGGCTTCCTCCTCCTGGCGAATCTGCTCGTCCTGCACGGATTCATCGCTCTTGAACTTGAGGAGCTTCTGGGTCACCTCGCTGCGGCGTAAGTCCACCTGCTCCATCATGGTCTCGTAGCGCTGGCTCCGGGCGGTTAAGTTGGCCCGCTCGTTTAAGGCGCCGATGATCGCGGACTTCTCCGCCTCAATCTCCTGCTCCAGCCGGCGGATCAGGCCGTCCTGCTCCTCCAGGCGGCGGGAAGCGCCGTCCAGACGCCCGGCCATTTCTGTGGTCTGGCCGTCCATCTGCCCCTTCTGCTCTTCATAACCTGCCAGCTGGGTTTTTCTGGATTCCAGGTCGCCGGAAATGGCCTCCCGCCTGCTGTTGATATGGGCCTCGTTCATCTCCTCAGTGCGAATCTGCTCGTTGAGCACGCCGATGCGGCCCTCCAGACTGCTGTTCTCTACCGTGCAGCGGTTCAGCTCGTCCCGGTTCTCGGCCATACGGGCGTCCTCCTGCGCCAGGGCTGCCTCCAGGCGGTCGTACTCTTCTTTTAAGGAGTCGGACTCCCGCCGGGTCTGCTCCAGATCGCCGGTGAGAATCTTCTGTTTTTTCTCCACCTCGTCCAGCTGCCCGCGAATCCCCTCCGTCTCCAGCAGGAACTGGTTGGCATCGCAGACCTTCAGCGTCTCCTTTAGCTGTAAATACTCCCTGGCCGCCTTGGATTGGCGTTCCAGGGGACCCACCTGCTTCTCCAGCTCGGCGAGGATGTCGCTTACGCGGATCAGGCTGGCCTGCTCGTCCTCCAGCTTTTTCTGGGCGATGGCCTTGCGCCGTTTGAACTTTACGATGCCCGCGGCCTCGTCGAACAGCTCCCTGCGCTCCTCAGGCTTGCCGCTCAGGATCTTGTCGATCTGGCCCTGGCCGATGATGGAGTAGCCCTCCTTGCCGATGCCTGTGTCGTAGAACAGCTCATTGATATCCTTCAGGCGGCAGGCGCTGCCGTTGATCATATATTCGCTCTCGCCGGAGCGGTACAGACGGCGGGAGACCGTCACCTGGTCATAGTCAATGGCCAGCTGGTGATCTCCGTTGTCCAGGGTGATGGCCACATAGGCGAAGCCCTGGGGCTTGCGCAGCTCCGTACCGGAGAAAATCACGTCCTGCATGCTGGCGCCGCGCAGCTGTTTGATGCGCTGCTCTCCCAACACCCAGCGCACCGCGTCGGCCACGTTGCTCTTTCCGCTGCCGTTGGGGCCTACAATGCCGGTGATGCCGTTGTGGAATTCAAACACCAGCTTGTTTGCAAAGGATTTAAAACCCTGGATTTCGATACTCTTTAAATACATAATTCACCGTCGCTTTACTGTTTTTCTTCTTCCGCCTTGAGCTTTAAAATCCCGTTGTAGGCCGCCACCTGTTCCGCCGCTTTCTTCGTCCGGCCCGTGCCCCGGCCGATTTCAGCGGCGCCGATTCGGGCGCAGACCTCGAAGCTTTTGTTGTGGTCCGGTCCCTCCTCGCGGAGAATCTCATAGCAGAGCCCTTCCGAAAACCGGCTCTGGACCATCTCCTGTAAGATAGTCTTGCTATCATAAAAGAGCTGCTTGTGTTCGATATCGTTTAAGATAAACCGATGTATAAACTCTTTTGCATTAGCAAAACCACCGTCCAGATAAATCGCGCCGATCAGGGCCTCCAGAGCGTCGCTGACAACGGAATTGCGGCTGCGCCCTCCGGTCGCCTCCTCGCCCTTGCCCAACAGCAGGTATTCCCCCAGGCTGATGTCGCCGGCGCAGTAGGCCAGGGTCGGCTCACAGACGATGCTGGCGCGTATCTTGGTCAGATCGCCCTCGGGCAGGTCCTCGTATTTGTGGTATAAAAAGTCGCTGGTCACAATCTCCAGCACTGCATCCCCTAGAAATTCCAGGCGTTCATTGCAGCGGCTGTGGTTCCAGCGATGCTCGTTGGCGTAGGAGCTGTGGGTCAGCGCCTGGACAAATAATCCGTGCTCCTTAAACTGGTAACAGATGGTCTTTTCCAGTTCCTGCAGGTTTCGGTTCATGGTTTTCACACTCTCTTTCTAACGCACAAAGGAGCTGCCTCCGACAGCCCCTTTTGCCTGGATGTAATAGCTAACCGGCACAGCCATCGGGCGATTGCCGGATGTAATGGCCCGTTGGTGTTCCTCAATTCAATGCGTTTTTGATCTGCTCGATGGCGTCGCCCACGGTCACAATCTGTTCAGCTGCCTCGTTGGGAATCTCGATGTCGAACTCCTCCTCAATTCCCATGATGATCTGGAAAATATCCAGGGAATCAGCGCCCAAATCATCCACAAAGGTGGACTGCATACCGATTTCCTCCGGCTCAATGTTCAGTACCTCCGCAATAATTGTCTGCAATTTTTCAAACTCCATCTTTCTTTTACACTCCTCTTTTTATTTTCTTGCTTTGTCTGGTATTGCTTATCCCCGGCTTATTGCGCGGGAGTTGACTGAACGCCAAGGCTTTCCCGGATCTTTTCATTGATCCCCTGCTCCTTGAACGTCACACACTGAATGATTGAATTGCGCACCTCCGTGCGCTTGGCGTTGCCATGGGTTTTTACCACCAGGCCGTTTAAGCCCAGAAGGGGCGCGCCGCCGTACTTGCTTGCATCAAAGGACTTGAGGGTTTCCTTCAGCGCGGGCTTCACCAGAAGCGCTCCGATCTTGCTGCGCAGGCTCACCATCATACTGCCCTTTATCTTTTTTAATAATGTATCGCCCAAACCCTCGTACAGCTTGAGTATCACGTTGCCCACAAACGCCTCGCTGACGATCACGTCCGCGCCGCCGTGGGGAATTTCGCGCGCCTCGATGCTGCCGATGAAATTGATTCCCGGGCACTCCTTTAGAAGGGGGAAGGTCTCCTTGACCAGGGCATTGCCCTTCTCCTCCTCGGCTCCGATATTGACAATAGCTACCGTGGGGGACTTGATCCCCATCACGTGCTCCATGTAAATGGACCCCATCTGCGCGAACTGGACGAGATGGGAGGGGCGGGCGTCCACATTGGCTCCGCAGTCGATCAGCAGGGACACGCCGCGCTCCGTGGGAATCAGCGGCGCCAGCGGGGGACGTTCCACGCCCTTGATCCGGCCCACGATCACCTGACCGCCAACCAGGATCGCTCCCGAGCTTCCGGCGGAGACAAAGGCATCTGCCTCCTTCTGTTTGACCATGTTCATTCCGATTACAATGGAAGAATCTTTTTTCCGGCGGATCGCGTTCACCGGAGACTCCTCGGTGGCGATCACCTCGGCGGCGTTTACCACCTGGATCTGCTCCTGATTGTAGGTGTATTTGGCTAATTCGGCCTTCACCAATTCCTCACGTCCGACCAGTGCGACCGTTATGCCGGAATTCTCCTTGACCGCGTCCACCGCGCCCGCGACAATTTCACCGGGAGCGTTGTCGCCGCCCATGGCGTCTACTGCTACCTTAATCATAGCGCTTCTCCTTCCGGACCGGGCTTTCCCCCGTGTCCAAAATATAATATACTAGATATCAATCTATAAATCAATAGTTTTTGAATATCTTTCCAGCCGCCTCAAAATGTGCCGGCCGCGCCCGTAAAACATGGCCAAAACAGTTGAAGGAGCGCCTGCGCCGTGGTAAACTGGAAGGCAGCCGATGTATTGAAATTCAACCGCGAAAGGAATGACGTAATATATGGAAATGGAACAGCTCTCCCTTTTTGACGACCGAAAGACAGCCGCGCCCCTGGCCAGCCGTCTGCGGCCGGAAACGCTGGACCAGTTCGTGGGCCAGAGCCAGCTCTTGGGCGAGGGGAAAATTCTGCGCCAGATCATCGACCAGGACAACATCCCCTCCATGATTTTCTGGGGCCCGCCCGGCGTGGGCAAGACCACGCTGGCCAGCATCATTGCCAAGCGCACGCACGCGGAATTCATCAATTTCAGCGCCGTTACCAGCGGAATCAAGGAGATCAAGGAGGTGATGGCCCGGGCCGAGCAGGGGCGCCGCATGGGCAAGCGGACCGTGGTCTTTGTGGACGAGATACACCGTTTCAACAAGGCGCAGCAGGACGCGTTTCTGCCCTACGTGGAGAAAGGGAGCATCATCCTGATCGGCGCCACCACGGAGAATCCCTCCTTTGAGATCAACGCCGCGCTGCTCTCCCGCTGCCGGGTGTTCGTGCTCCAAGGCCTGGGGGAGGAGGACCTGACAAAGCTGCTGAAAAACGCCCTGCACAATCCCCGGGGCTTCGGCTATCTGAACGTGGATATCACCGACGCCATGCTGGGGGCCATCGCCAGGTTTGCAGGCGGGGATGCCCGCACGGCCCTGAACATTCTGGAGATGGCGGTGTCCAACGGCGAGATCAGCGCTGAAAAGACTACCGTGACCCCGGAGATTCTGGAGCAGTGTATGAGCCGCAAATCCCTGCTCTACGACAAGAACGGCGAGGAACACTACAACCTGATCTCCGCCCTGCATAAGTCCATGCGAAACAGCGACCCGGACGCTGCCGTGTACTGGCTGTCCCGGATGCTGGAGGCGGGCGAGGATCCGCTCTATATCGCCAGGCGGCTGATCCGCTTCGCCAGCGAGGATATCGGCATCGCGGACAGCAACGCCCTGACCCTGGCGGTCTCCGCCTATCAGGCCTGCCATTTTCTGGGAATGCCCGAGTGCAACCTGAACCTGGCCCAGACAGTGATCTACCTGTCCCTGGCGCCTCGTTCCAACGCCGTCTACATGGCCTACGAGCACGCCAAGGAGGATGCCATGAACATGCTGTCCGAACCGGTGCCCCTGGTGATCCGCAACGCGCCCACCGGGCTGATGAAGCAGCTGCGCTACGGCGAAGGCTATGTGTACGCCCACGACACGGAGGAAAAGATCGCCCATATGGAGTGCCTGCCGGAGTCTCTGAAGGGAACACGGTACTATATGCCCACGGAAAATGGAGACGAGGCCGCGGCCAAGGCTCGCCTGGACCAGGTGCTGCGCTTTAAAAACAGCGGGATAACGTAAAAAAACGGCGTGGACGCCTGTGCTCCACGCCGTTTTTTCCGCGGTGTTGGTGGGAAGCTTCCCCTGTTTTCCATCCCGCCCTCTCCCTACAGCTCCCCTATGAGCCTGGCGTACACCTGGCAGGCCTCCACGATTTTTTCCACGCTGCAGTGCTCATCCCGCATGTGGGCCAGCTTGTACTCGCCGGGGCCGAAGCCGATGGTCGCAACGCCCATGGACACCGGTGTGATGGCATTTGTCCCGAAGTCCCAGAAGTCGTACCTCCCGCACTCCCTTCCATATACATGGCTGTACGCCCGCCCCAGGGCCAGGGCCAATTCACTGTCCTTTTCGATGCCCCACGGCTCGTGCATCGGCTCATAGTCCAGCCTGCCTCCGTTCCAGGAGGTGTGGGAAAGCGCGCCCACCTCCCAGTGGGCGTCCTTGCCGGCGATGAGCAGGTCCATCTCCTGCTCTACCTGGGCGAGAGATTCCCCCAGGGCCAGCCGTCTGTCCAGATAGATGCTGCACTGGCTGGGAACCGCATTCAGGGAGGCGCTGACGCAGGAAATATCGGACAGCACCATGGTTCCGTGGGGCCCCTCCCCGGCGCACAGCCGGGCATTAAGCTGCTCCACCCTGCCGATAATCTCCGCCATCTCGTACACCGCGTTTTTCCCCTTCTCCGGCGCGGAGCCGTGGGCCGATACGCCGTGGGTGACGATGCGGATCTGGGCCTTTCCCTTGTGTCCCAGCGTGATCACATTGTCGCTGGGCTCGCAGATGATGCAGTAATCCGGCTTCAAGTGAAACTCCTCGTAGAAATGCTTCAGGTTCTCACCGTCGCAGTACTCCTCGCAGACCGTTCCGGTGACATACACGGTCTTTCCCTCCAGATAGCCGGCGTCCCGGGCCGCCGCCGCGCCGTATATGGCGGCGCACAGCGCGGATTTCATGTCCACGGACCCGCGCCCCCAGAGCGCGCCGTCTACAAGCTGCCCTGAAAACGGCGGGACCTGCCATTCCTCCGCGTCGTTGACCTGCACGGTGTCCATGTGTCCGTCAAAGTGGATGATCCTTTCGCCGGAACCGATCCTGCCGGCCACATTTCCCACGGAGTCTATGCGCACCTCATCGTAGTTTAACTCCCGCATAGTCTCTGCGATCAGGTTGGCCATCTCCCCCTCCTGATCCGAATAGCTTCTGGTCCGCACTGCCCTCTGTGCCGATTTGATCAATCTCTCCCTTAAATTTTCCATTTTTTTACTCCTCCTGATCTGATAATCATGGCGTTGCCAGTCCGGCGCAAAACCGCGCCTGCCTTTAAGCACCCCGGGGCGGACCGTGTAGATGAAACCGCCCATAGCCTTGTCATTGATATTATAGATTGAATTATTGAGTTGAAGATACTATAA
This sequence comes from Enterocloster asparagiformis, assembly GCA_018380885.1. Lineage (GTDB taxonomy): Bacteria > Bacillota > Clostridia > Lachnospirales > Lachnospiraceae > Enterocloster. The sequence goes on along the minus strand of JAGZSY010000009.1, from coordinate 113,698 downwards.
TATAGCTTAATCATATCAAAATATTGAGATTTAAGGAGAACGCCATGCAGATTTACGATCTCGGCATCAATCCTGACCTGATGGAAACCACCAGGCACGGCACCGAAGAGTTTCCCCTGGCCATCTACGACACTGTTCTGGAGAAAAATGTGCTGGGCTTTATCGACTGGCATTGGCACGGCGAACTGCAATTCTGCTTTGTCACCAACGGCCGGGTCCAGATCACGGTGGACCGCAGCCTCCATCTGCTCACGGTAGGCATGGGGATCTTTGTCAATGCCGGTATTTTGCACACGGCCAAACCCCTGACGCCCGGCGCCTCCTACTGCTGCATTGACGTCAATCCCGCCCTGGTGTCCTCCTTTCCGGGGAGCGCGGTGGAGCGGTCCTATATCACGCCGCTGCTCTCCGACAAGTCCCGCGCCTGTCTGGTCCTGTCCTCCGGCATCCCCTGGCAGAGCACGATTCTCAAGCGGCTTAAGGACATATACGATGATTACGCCAAAAAGAAGGCCGGCTACGAGCTGTCTATAACCAGCCATCTTCTCTATTGCATGTGGATTCTGCTGTTTCGCACCGTTCCCGAGGATTACCAGCAGAAGTCGCGGGAGTCCTCCCGGCTCATTGAGCTTACCTCCTACATTCACGGCCATTATAGGGAAAAGCTGACCCTTTCCCGGCTGGCCCGCCAGGTCGGCCTGTGCCCCAGCGAGTGCTGCCGGTACTTTAAAAAGCATATGGGCTGCACCCTGTTCGAATATATCAATAACGTGCGGATTTCCCAAAGCGCCGAGGCGCTTCTGGAGCGGCAGGAGTCGACCGTCAGTCAGATCGCCTACGACTACGGATTCAGCACCACCAGCCTCTATATCCAGCGCTTCCGCAACGCCACCGGCATGACGCCGGGGGAATTCCGCAAAAGGCGGTCATAAGGGCCCCCGCAGGGGGAAATTTCGTTTATTCGCAAATTTCATTGATCATTTACAAAAATGTATGGTAGAATAGCCTATATCACTTAGGACATGGATCGGAGATAAGCAGAACCTCAAAGCTGGAAAATCCGCGTAAATCAAGAGGATTTTCACCCGCCGGCGTTTATTTCCCCATGAGAAAAGACGGTCATTATGGATAAATTCTGGGAAATATTTGAGAATCTACAGGAACTTGTTTATGTTGTCGATTATGAAACGCACGCGCTGATCTATATGAACCGCTTCGCCAGAACCGCTTTCGGCTGTCCGGAGCCGGAGGATTACTGCGGACGGAAATGCTATGAGCTTTTACAGGGCCTTAACGCCCCGTGCCCGTTCTGCAATAACGAACTGCTGAAGCCTGGAATCTATTACGAATGGAATTACACCAATCCGCTGTTAAAGCGGCCCTACGCGCTGAAGGACACCTTGGTCGTTCAGGATGGGCGGACCTACCGGCTGGAGATGGCCATCGACATCACGGTACAGGAGGAACAGGAAAAAGAGCTCCGGGCGTTTATGGAGAATGAGGCCATTATCAACGAGTGCCTGCGCTGTACCCTGACGGCGGAGGAGGCCGTGGAATCCCTGGAGTATCTGCTCGCCTGTCTGGGCCTTAAGCTGGAGAGCGAACGCGCCTATATCTTCGAGGAGATCAGGGCCGGACGCCTCTGCAACACCTACGAGTGGTGCGCGCCGGGCGTTTCCCCTGAAAAGGCGAACTTCCAGTACGCCACCTGGAATACGGTGGCCCAATGGCTGCCGGTATTCCAGCGGGAACAGTGCGTCGTGGTGGAGGACGTGGAGGAGTTAAAGGAAGTCAATCCTCAGGAGTACAGCTGGCTCAAAGCCCAGGGGACCAGGTCCATGGTCGCCTGCCCCCTGTTTTACAAGGGAAACCTCATCGGGTACTACGGCGTGGTCAATCCTCCCAGGGAGCGGGTCCGCCACATCTCCAACATGCTCCAGGTGCTGGGACATTTCATCGTCACCGTCATGAAACGACGGGATATGGTCCGCCACCTGCGCTATATGAGTTACCACGATCAGCTCACCGGCGTGCTGAACCGTTACGCCATGGAGGAGTTGATCGCCAAGCAGACCGCGCCGCGCGCTCTCGGCGTAGTCTACTGCGATATCTCCGGTCTGAAACGGATCAACGACAGCCAGGGCCACGCCCAGGGCGATCAGCTGATTCTCAGCGCCAGCCAGCTTTTGGCGGAGCATTTCCCCAAGGGGCTGGTATACCGCATCGGCGGCGACGAATTCATCGCCCTGTGCTTTAACGACAGCCAGTCCAGGTTCCAAGAGCAGGTGGACCAGCTTCTGACGCAGATGCAAAAGAGCAACACCGACCTGGCGGTGGGTTCCGCCTGGGCGCCCGACGGAAGCACCCGGATCAAGTCTCTGATCCAGCAGGCGGAAAATGAGATGTACCAGGACAAGCGTCACCACTGCACCTGCCGGCCGGAGGATACAAATCCCGCCTGCCCCGCTCTGCCCGGCGCCGACGGGCAGAAAACGGACCGCGCCGGCGAGACGCCCTTTCAAGCCTTTATCCGGAATAATTATTACGACGCGGAAGCATTTTTCCAGTCCGTGGCCATACCCGAGGCGCCCTACTATCTCTATTTCGGGGACCTGCAGAAGAACCTGTACTATATCTCCGACAATATGCGGGACGATTTCGGTTTCCCCAGCAACGTGGTCTACGACCTCATTGAAAAATGGGGGGCTATGATCGGCGATCCTCAGGACCGGATCTTGTACCAGCAGGATCTGCGCCAGATGATGGAGCAGAAAAAGGATATCCACAGCCTGCGCTACCGCATCACCGACCGGCGTGGTTACTCCGCCTGGGTTCACTGCCGCGGTATTATCAAGTGGTCCGAGGACAGAACCAAGCCTCTGTTCTTTTCCGGCTGCGTCTCGCGCCTGGAGAGCAATTTCGCGATGGATGCGGCCACCGGCTTCCTGCGGGAGCGGGCGGCCTTGAACGAGCTGGTGACCTTGGGCGCCAAAAAGACGCCCGCCCTGGTGATCAGCTTCGGCCTGAACCATTTTACCTACATCAACGAGTCCAGAGGGCGGATGGAGGGCGACCGGATTCTGCGGGACATTGCCAACACCCTGGTGGACGAGCTGGGAAGCCGCTTTACCTTCTACCGGCTGGACGGAATCCGGTTTATGGCCATCTCCAAACGCGCAAACGGATGGGACCCCGGCGAGTCGGTGAGCAACATCCGCGGCATCATCAATATGGTCTACTCCCGGGAGCGGATTTCCGCCAAGCGGGCTGCCTGCTTCGGCGTCCAGTCCTTCCCCCAGAGCGGCCGTCCTCCCCAGGAGATTCTGGAGAACGCCATCACCCTGATCAACGTGGCCAAGCTCAACTCCGATCTGGAATACAGCGAATTTTCCTCTGACCTGATCGCCAAGCAGCGGGAGCGCTCCAACATGGCCATGGGTCTCAGCGAGAGCGTGGAAAAGGGCTTTGAGGGCTTCCGGGTGGTGGTGCAGCCCATTGTGTCCCGTGAGAGCGGCGCGGTGATCGGCGGGGAAACGCTGCTGCGCTGGAACTATCTGGGACAGGACATCTCACCGGCCGTGTTTATCCCTCTGCTGGAGGAGACGCAGATGATCAAGAGCGTGGGGAAATGGGTGTTCGAGCAGGCAGTGCGCATCTGCAGCAGCGTCATCCCTGTCCGTCCTGATTTTTTGCTGTCCTTTAACGTCAGCTACCTGCAAGTCCTGGACGACACCTTTCTGCCCTTCATGCGGCAGACCCTGGAGGAGAGCGGCCTGCCGGGCTGCCATCTGATGCTGGAGCTCACGGAAACCCATTTCGACGAGATGCCCAAACGGCTCAGCGAGTTTGTGGACCAGTGTCACACTATGGGGATCAAATTCGCCCTGGACGACTTTGGAAACGGCTTTTCCTCCCTGCAAATGCTGTTCAAATATCCGGTCAACGTGATCAAGCTGGACCGCACGCTGATGAACCAGATTACCCGCTCCCCGGAAAATCTGGACTTCATCATGAGCATCGTCTACGCCTGCCACCGCTCCGGCAAGCAGGTGTGCGTGGAGGGCGTGGAGACGGAGTATGAGCTGTCCGCAGTGCGCCAGACCGACTGCGATATGATCCAGGGCTTTTACTTCTACCGCCCCATTGAGCTTGAAGATTTTTACCGGCGTATGGCGCCGGAACAACCGATCTGACGAATCAGCGCAGCCTGCGCAAAAAAGGCGCTCCCGGAAACGGATCACGTTTCCCTTGGGAGCGCCTTTTTGCGCGGTCCGCCGGTTTTATCACATTGCTTTCCGCCCAGCGCCTCGTCAGCGGATGGTCTGCGCGTTCACCATCAGCTCCCGGATGTGCTCCGCTTTAATCACCGGGTCCGCATCCTGATGGCAGTTGATCCAGAGGGATTCCAGGTTGGGCAGCTGCGCGAACACGGTGAGGTCCTTGACGTTGGGCAGAATGATCATCACGCTTTCCAGCTGTGTCAGCCCCCGGAATACGCTGGTATCCGTCACATTGGGGTAGGACGCTCCCCACATCATCAACGTTTTCAAGTTTTCAAGCGGGCGCAGAAATTCCAGATCGGCGAGATCAGAGCCGGCCATCAGCGACAGGCTCTCCAACTGCGTCATGGAAGCGATGGGGCTCACGTCCTCCAAATCCGTCAGTTCTATGTCCAGAACCCGGAGATTTTTAAACTTCTCGATATCCGCAATGGTATTGATGGCGAGGCCCTCCCGGGGAATCTCCACCGTCCGGTCGTTGGTCCGGACCCGGTAAAAGTCGCCCAGCCATCCGATCAGGGCGAACTCCTCCACGCGGTCCAGATCGCTGGACATCACCGCCCCCTCCGGCTTGCCGATCACCGCCCGTACCAGCGTCTCCATCCCCTGGTCCTTCCAGCGAATCTCATAGTCCGTCAGCCTGCGCTCCTGCGAGGGAGGCGGAGGGGACTCGATGTCCATATAGTAGGCCGAGACGGCAAAGGGGTTGTGCAGGTATTTCCAGGGCCAGCTCTCACTGCCCATCATCTCCTCAGGGCGCAGGGTCACGGCGTGCTGCGGTCCGCCCATATCCGCGAAGGAGTCCGCCGCGTTCACGGCCACCCTGCGGCCGCGTTCCCTGGAATCCGGATCGATGCCGATCAGCTCCAGCGTATACGTATCACAGAAGCGGTAACAGACCGTCACATAGAACGTGGTATCCCTGCGGCTGTAGGTGTACTCTATCCCATAGACAGGGGACGCGCTGCCCGCCGCCTCTTTCAGGGGGGAAAAGGAAATAAGTTCGTCGCCCAGGCTCTCCTTTGCCAGCCGTTCCAAAAGGGGCGCGGTCTCAGTCCCCCATTCCTCCCTGAATTCGCCGCTGCCAGGGTCCGTGGGCTGTATATCCGCCAGCAGAATAGCCTGAGAATCCATGAACCAGATTCCCCAGGGAATGCTGTCAGGCCCGGGACCTACGGTCCACTGCCCTTCTATATTGAGGCCGTAAGCGCCGTCGTCCAGGAGGTCGTAGCCGGCCTCGGACCATGCCTCAGGCTCCGGGCTGCCGCTTTCTCCGCCGTAAGCGCCCTGGAGACCGGCCGCCGCCATTCCCACCAATATCGCTATAAGTTTTAACCTAACCATGCACTACCGCCCTTTCCGTAGCCGCCGCTTCACAAGCCCGGCGGCTTTTTACTGTGGCTGTTCCGGTATTTCCGGGAAATGATATGTCTATTTTACCATATCCGTCCGATAATACCAACGGATTGTTCAGGTAAAAGGCCGGCCGCGCGGGCGTCGGGGCCGGCGGACCGGTCCGCCTGTGTATGAAATATCGCCCCTCCGCATAGCCTATACTGGGCTAAAATCATAACGTCTCCTGTTTTTGTTTTATACTGTTTCAAAAAAGGGCAGGATAAGTATGGAACAACCAACGACTAAATGGATTAAAAATTTTGAGCGCATCGCAGAGCTGCGCAAAGACAGGGGCTTCCGGCAGGCGGATTTGGCCAGGATTCTGGGGATGAGCCAGCGCAACTACAGCCATCTGGAATCCGGGGAATACGACTTTTCCAGCCGCCAGCTGATCCGTCTGGCCAGCCTGTTTGATGTTTCAATCGATTACCTGGTGGGGCTGACCGACGAAAAGGCGCCGTATCCCAAGAGCAGAACCTTTCGGCGCGAGATCAAAAAGCAGGCCTTTTGAGCTGCGGGAGCGCCGGTATTACAGAAGGGGTTTCCTGTCATCTAAAAACAGAGGGCCTACAACCCTCTGTTATCCACAATCAGCATATTCAGCTTCTGCCACTTCTGCAGCTCCTTTTTCGTGATCAGAAGCTGCTGTTTAAAGGACTCCGTGTGTTCCTGGGGCGTCAGGGTCACCAGGCACTTGAAGGCGCAGGGCATCAGGTCGGCGCTGGAGATTCCGCACAGCAGCCCGTCCGTGGAATCGCGGATTTCCAGGGGATTAAAGATGTAGAGCAAATCCTCCTCCAGGGCGTTGCACTGGTTGACAAAGGAAAATCGGATCAGCATGTCGCTGTAGACCACCTTTCCCGTGTAGTAGATTTCGCTGCTCCTGCCCGTGGGCGTCACGGCGCTGATGGACAGGGTGGCTTCATAGCTTCCCGGCGCGTTTTCCCGCTCATAGATATCGATAATCCCATCCTTCAGCCGCTTGTAGCGCCCGTCATAAAAATAAAAGTAGAGCCGCCTGGCCTGGAAAAACGGGCTGGTGGCGGATTGGTTCAGCGGCTTTTCAGCGCTTCCCTGCACGGGCGGACGCAGGTCCATCAGCTGGCTGGGGCTGACCATCAGCGCCTGGGCGATCTCAAACAGGGTCTCCACATCCAGCGTAATCTCCCCGTTTTCATATTTGCTGACGCTGGCCCGGCTCTTGTGGATCAGGTCCGCCAGCTGCTGCAGGGTCATACCCCTGGTTTTCCGGTACATGCGGATCCGCCCGCCGATATGTTGGTTTACCTTGCTCATAAATCCTCCTGAAAGTTTCTTTAAAATATACTCTCCCCCACTGTTAATTCCATCAATTCCCTATCATACACGATCTGCGGGAAATAATCTACTGTGAATAAACTTTTTGCAGAAAAGTTTATTTTAGTGAAACTATTGGCCATTTGATTTATGGCGCGTTTCTGTTAAACTATTTGAGGTTTTCGCCTTTGGCGTAAGCCTGACAGCATATGAAAAAACGGGGGATTTTTATGGATACCAAAAAGAAAAGCAGTTTCAGCGGATCAATCGGATTTGTCCTGTCGGCGGCCGGCAGCGCCGTGGGCGTAGGCAATATATGGCGCTTTCCCTATCTGGCGGCCAAGGACGGCGGCGGCCTGTTTCTCATCGTCTATCTCCTGCTGGTGCTGACCTTCGGCTTCACCCTTCTGACCACGGACGTGGCCATCGGGAGAAAGACAAAGCAGAACGCGCTGAAGGCCTTCGGCGTGATCAATCGGAAGTGGAACTTCCTGGGGTATCTGACCTTTCTGGTGCCGGCGCTGATCATGACCTACTATTCCGTGATCGGCGGCTGGGTCACAAAATACATCGTCACCTACGTGACGGCCGGGGGCAAGGACGCTGCCCGGGACGGCTACTTTACCTCCTTTATCACCTCCAAGGCGTCGCCCATCTTCTTCATGCTGATTTTCCTGGCCGCCACGGCTTTCATTGTATACCGCGGCGTGGAGAAAGGGATTGAGAAGTTTTCCAAAATCATCATGCCCGGACTGATTTTTATGATCGTGGGCATCGCGCTTTTCTCGCTCACCCTGAAATACACGGATGGGAACGGCGTCACCCGCACTGGTCTCCAGGGGCTGGGCGTATACATTGTTCCGAATCTGGACGGCATCACGGGCAAGCGCTTTCTGGCGATTCTGTTAGATGCCATGAGCCAGCTGTTCTTTTCCCTGAGCGTTTCCATGGGCATCATGATCACCTACGGCTCCTACGTTAAGAAAGACGTCAATCTCAACAAGTCCCTGAGCCAGATTGAATTTTTCGACACCGGCGTGGCCTTCCTGGCCGGAATGATGATAATTCCCGCGGTGTTCGTGTTTTCCGGCACCGAGGGCATGGCCTCGGGCCCCAGCCTGATGTTCGTATCCCTGCCCAAGGTATTCGACGCCATGGGAAAGGCCGGTTCCCTGATCGGTCTGGTGTTTTTCGTCATGGTGGCCTTTGCTGCCCTGACCTCCTGCATCTCCATTATGGAAACCCTGGTCGCCAACTGCATGGAGATGTTCCACGTATCCAGGCAAAGGATGAGCCTGATCATCGGCCTGCTGTTCGCCGCGGCCGCCGCTGTGATCTGTATGGGCTATAATATCTTCTACTTTGAGCTGCCGCTGCCCAACGGGCAGACCGCTCAGCTTCTGGATCTGATGGACTACATCAGCAACAGCTTCCTGATGCCCTTTATCTCCCTGCTGACCTGCATCTTTGTGGGCTGGATCATAGGGCCCGCCTGGATCGACGAGGAGATGGAGGTGAACGGAAATGTGTTTAAGCGCAAGAAAATGTATGCGTTCATGATCCGCTATGTGACGCCGGTGATGATGGCCGTTCTGTTCCTGGAATCGGCCGGGATCTTTACCGTAATCCGCGGTTTGTTCAACTGATATTGAAGCAGCGGCCCGCCGGGGATATCCCGGCGGGCCGCTCTCGTAGTGTAGACAAAATAATGATTATTCAGATTCCTTATAATCCTTCACCTCAACCCACTGCTTCTTCCCATTTTTATGCGTGCCGTTGCGGATCGCCTCGTCGAGGCTGTCGATGTCGCTGTAAGATATGTTGGCGGAGCCTCCCGGCGTGCCGTCCCATTTGGTGGCCCCGTACCACTTGTTGTCCACCACGTTATAGACATAGGGCACGCTCCACCCCGCGGAGGAGCTTTCGTCCGTCCTGGCAAACAGCCACACGCATTTCTCCACCGGCTTGGTCCTGTCGCTCCCCTGGTAAAACGGCTGGATGGAATAGGATTTGCCGTTTGTGGTCAGGGTAGGCCATTTCCCGTTATATTTTTCGAGAAACGCTTTTCGGATATCGTCGTTGCTCTTGTGGGGGTTGTCCTTTAGGTACTGTATGGTAAAGCTCCGGTAATCATCGATAAATTGATCCGTCACCTTTGTATTCCGGTCCTCCTGCGCTCCGCCCACGGAAGCTCCGTGCAGATCACAGCTGACCTTTATATAGGATTCGTCCCAGGTCACCGTGTAGTTCCCGCCGGCCGGACAGTACGCGTCCGATTTCGCCAGAATCGCTTCGGCATCCGTCTGGGTAAAGCCATCGTCCTCCATCTGTGTGAGAAGCATCTCCCTGAGCAGGATTTTGCGGTTCGCCTCGCATACCGTGCTCTTTGTGCGGTCCATTTTCTTCATAAAAATCGGTACGGAAATAGCCACCAGCACGGCGATAATCGCCACCACCACCAACAGTTCTGCCAATGTAAAGCCCTGTTCGCCTTTGTTCCCACTCTGTCCCATCATCCGATTGATCCCCGTAATCATAAATTTCTAAATCATACATCCTGTAATCATACCATATTTTACCTCCGCCTTCAAGAACCCGGCGTCAGGAACTTCAACCGCCTGCGCCGCCCTGAAAAAATGTATACCCGTTTTTACCCTTCTGCTTGATGTCGTAGAGGGCGCCGTCCGCGTTGCGGTAGAGCTCCTCAAATGTTGTCCCGTCCTCCGGGGCAAGGGCGGCCCCGAGGCTGGCGGAAATCTCCCATTTCTTGGTGTCATCGGCAAATTCATAGTGCAGATTCTGAACCAGACTCTGAATTTTGCAGGCCAGCCATTCGCGGGAAACCGACTGGACGAACACAACGAACTCGTCGCCCCCGATGCGGCCCACGATGTCATCCTGCCGGAACTGGGCCCTCAGCCGCCGGGCGAAATCGGCAATCACCTTGTCGCCAAAATCATGGCCGCAGTTGTCGTTGACCTGTTTAAAATTGTCGATGTCCAGAATCAGAAAGGCGTAGGAATTCCCAGCGCCCTTCATCAGGGCATTCTGGATGTGGTACTGGGTGGACGCTTTGTTGTAAAGGCCGGTTAAGGAATCCTGCTCCATCTTCTCCAAAAGCCCCTTTTCCCGGTTTTTCTCCTCGCTCACATTCTGACGGTACACAAATATGCGCACGGATTTGTCCTCATCCCAGAAAAAGATCCGCGCCGTTATGCGCATCCAGTAATAGCTCTCCCCGCCGTCGTTGGATATCATAAAATCGCAGCGCAGGCTCTCCTGCCCCCTCTCATATGCGCTCAAAATGTTTTCCGGGGAGAACGTGCTGATATAGCTCTGGCGGAACTCCTCTTTGATCTGCTTCTCGGCGATGATGGACAGCGCCTTGTCAAAGGGCGTATCCTCCGGCACACCCAGGCTTTTAAAATACGCCTCCGTCTCCTCGCTGGCCGCGCGGTTGTGGGTGATGTCCACCTCATAGATATTTTCATAGATTTTTTCCGTCTCCTGGCGGAAGATGATGCGATGCTTTTCTTCCTCCTCCATGGTCAGCCTGACGATCTGCCGGTTGTATTTGCGGATAATGTTCGTGATCGTGACCAGCACAGCCAGGATTACCAGGATGATCACCACAATCCCGATCAGAAGCTCCTGCCGCAGCCTGGCCTGCGCCGCGGTGATATCGTTTTCCACAATCAGATACCAGTCCAGATTGGGGATATACTGGCTGACCAGATATCCTTTCCTGCCCTGGTCCCCATACCAGAAGGAACGCGTTCCCTCCTCATATCCCAGCGTCTCATCCTTCAGCTGCGGGTACGCGGACCCGGCGAACAGCTCCTGCCGCTCATAGCCGGTCCGGTCCGTGGAGATTTGGATGGTTCCGTCCTGATCCGTCAGATATGCCTTTATTTTGTACTTTTCTTCATATTCCCGGAAAATCGCCTGTATGTAGTTGACGCGAAAGCCCACGCCCACAATTCCCAAAAGCTCGCCCGAGGCGTCCCTTATTTTACAGTTGATAAAAATCGTGATATCGTTGTCGGCTGTCGCCACCTCGTCGTTGTCGATGTTCAGCGAATACTCCAGCGGGGAATCCAGCTGGGTGAAATACCATACATTTTCAGGATTATCCGGGAACAGCGTCCGATCCACTCCGTTGAACGTATAATAGCGGTTGGTCTTTGTGGAAACCAGGAATACGGAGTCGTAGCCGTACTTCTCTTTATATGCGAGAAGGTAATCCTGCATGGTTTTGATAAATCCCCGGTTTCCCTGGTTCTCCTCCTCCCCGGCCAGGAAGTCCTTCAGCAGGCTGTCGTTGGCCATGGTCAGCGATACATTGATGGGTTTGGCAAAAATGGTATCGATCCTGTGACAGATTCCCTCGGAGGTCAGCCCCGACACATTTTCAGTCTCCCGCTGAAACAACCCCTGATTTGAGTGGTAGCTGATCAGCGAGGTTATGATAAAACCAATTATAATGACCATGCAGACAAATAGATTGGTTTTCAGTATCACATATTTTTTCATCAGGCTTCCGTCCTCTCCCCTTGCACCGCTTCAAACTGATTTGTTTTATTATAGTCCGGGGACACTAAAAGTGCAATGTCTGATCATTTTACCTCCCCCGTCCCGTAGCGGGCCCATATGGCCTCATCGGCCGCGGCTGCCGTCAGGCGGCCGGTTCCCGCCCCGCTTTTGCGGCCGCAGGCATTTGCCCAGCAGCTCCAGCAGTCGGTCGATCTGGACGGGCTTGGATAAGTGGCCGTTCATTCCGCTTTCCATAGATTTCCTTGTGTCCTCGTCAAAGGCGTTGGCCGTGAGGGCGATGATCGGAATGCTGCGGGCATCCGGCCGGCCGCTGGTGCGAATCCGCCTGGTAGACTCCAGGCCGTCCATGACCGGCATGCGGATATCCATGAGGATCGCGTCAAACCGGCCCGGCTCCCCGGCGCAAAACAGCTCCAGGGCTTCCCTGCCGTCGGCTGCGCAGATCACGTCAAAGCCGTACATCTCCAGGATCGTCTGGGCGATCTCCCTGTTGATCTCATTGTCCTCGGCCAGCAGGACGCGGCGGCCCCGAAAGTCCACCAGAGGTTCCGATTCCCCGCGGGCCTGCTCAGGCTCCTCCTCCCCGTCCGCATATTCCAGCGTCAGCACAAAAGAAAACTCGGAACCAGCGCCGGCCTGGCTGCGCACCTCCAGGGTGCCGCCCATCATCTGGACCAGCCGCCGGGAAATGGACAATCCCAGCCCCGTGCCGCCCCGCTGGGCGGCCGTGTCGGTGCCCGCCTGCTCAAACGCGTTGAAGATGCGCTCTGCGGCTGAGGGATCTATGCCAATCCCGGTATCTGAGACAGAGAACCGCAGCACCGCCCTGGGGCTGGCCTCCAGCTCCTCAACCAGCACGGTGACGCCGCCGTAGTCGGTGAATTTGACGGCATTGCCGATGATATTGACCAGCACCTGATTGAGCCTTAAGCTGTCCGCCTCAAGGAGCCTGCCCTCCCGGTAGCCGTTCTGGAACACCAGGGACAGGTGCTTTTGCGCCGCCTGGACGCGGAACATGGACTCCAGGCTTTTTAGCTGCTGCGAAAGGTTTACCGGTTCATAATTGAGCTCCAGCTTCCCGCTCTCGATGCGCGACATATCCAGAATATCGTTGATCAGGCCCAGCAGATAGCGGTTGGAGGCTTCGATCTTCTCCAGGCATTCCAGCGTCTTATCCCGGTCATCCAGCACGGATTTGGCAATGGTGGTCATGCCGCTGATCGCATTCATCGGGGTGCGAATCTCATGGGACATGCGGGAGAGAAAATCCGTTTTCGCCTGGCTCACCGCATCCGCCTTGGATTTCATGATAAACGACGGCACGATTTTCACCAATTCTCTCAGCAGCTTTCGCTCCTCCTTTGACCAGCGGTAGTTCTCACGGTCGACCTCAAAGCTCATGGAACCGGCGTACTCGCCGTAGTCCCAGATGCCGGCGTGCAGGCAGGAGGAGATATGTGAAATTCCCTCCCTCACGTTGTGGTCCGCCAAGCCGTCCTCATCGTACATGGCAGCGCAGATTTCAAAATCTTCCTCGGAGACATAAAAATCCTCCCCCATCTGCAAATCCGCATTATTTCGCGCCCACTGGTAGGAAAAACGGTAGGTCAGGAACGCCCGGTCCGCCTCGATGATCGACACCCGGTCAAAATGATAGGTTCTGCCGATGCGCGCCAGCAAAAGGTGTACGGCGTCCTTTATGTTCTTTGCTTTTCCCAGCAAATCCAGGGCAAAGGAAACCAGCTCCTCCCCGCGTCCCCCACACTCACGGCTTTGCGTGGCGCCGGCGGCATAGGCGCGCTCACGGCTCCACGCCGGGAACGCCTCCGGCTGGGCGGATGGGCCCATGAAACAGGCTGCACAGTCCCCGCCGTTCCCCCGCGCAAACTCCAAAGCGCGCTCTGCGCCCTGGTAAAGGGCCTGGTATTCTCCCGCCGGCCCGGTGCTGCACACTCCGATGCTGGCGGAAATTCTGATATCCTGGTCCGGATTTTCGACGATCCCTCCGACCAGTCCGGCAATCCGCTGACCGACGGTCATGGCCTGCTCCCTGCCGCAGTGTTTGATAAAAACCATAAATGAGTCGCGGCCCAGGCGAATCTGTATATTCTCCTCCCCGGTCTCAGCCCTCAGAATATCCGCCGCCTCCTGGAGAACGGCCCCGGCGAACGCCTCCCCCTCCCTCCGGCTGATCTCCTCAAAATCATCTATTGCCAGCAGCATCAGGGCGCAGTTCTCCTCCCTCCGGCGGTCCAGATACTCCTGAATCAGGCGGATGCCGCTCTCCATTTTGTACAGTCCGGTTAAGCTGTCCTTTGAGCGGGCGGCCTCCAGGGCGGCCTCCATCTCCTTTTGCTGGGTGATATCCTCGATGATACCCACCACAAAGCGCGGGGATCCGTCGTCGTCGCTGATAACCACGGAGAGCGTCTCCCGGCACCAGAACCGGCCGGATATCCCGTGGAATACGCAGGCGGCCGTTTTTTCCCCACGTTGGATGCGCTGGTACATCTCATAGAAAGCAGGGCGGTATTCCTGATCCACCTGCTCCATGGCAAAGCTCTGGGGCATATTTGTATAGCGGTCCCGGCAGTGATAAATCTCGCAGGTCCGCTCCGGCACCGTGCACTCCCTGGTTTTGGGATTATAGTAGAATTCGCAGGTAGTCGTGTGCTCCAGGGCGAGGTGGAGGATTTCATTGCTGGCTTCCACCTGCGCCGCCAGCTTTTGGCTTCGCAGTTCCGCCTTTTTACGGGCATCCACATCCAGAAATACGCTCTGGATCACCGTCTCTCCCCCGTCCTCCACCACCTCGGCGCTGCCGACGATCCATAGCGGCGTTCCGTCCCTGCGCAGAAACCGGTATTCGTAATTTGTCTGGTCCCCCGGCCGGCAAAGGCGGGCAGCCTCCCTGATCACGCGCCCGCGGTCCTCCTCTGCGGCCAGCGCGGCCAAATCCCAGTCCTGCTTTGCCCAGAACGCCTCCGGCTCGTAGCCGAAAATGCGGATGGCCTCTCGGTTGGCTCTTTTGAATACGACCCGCTGTCCCTCCATCCGGTAGTGGACGATGCCGCAGATCATGGACTGAAACAGCTGGTCATACTGCTGCGCCTGCCGTTGCTGCTCCTGCGCCTGCCGTTGCTGCTCCTGCGCCTGCTGGTTTAGCTCCTCCTGCCGCGGCTGCGTGACGTCCAGCAGTATGCCGTACATGACCTCGTCCCCGTTCTCGTTTTCAACGGCGCCGCGGCTGGAAACCCATACAATGTGCCCATCCTTTGCCGCCATCCTGCACTCCAAATTGATCTGTCTGCCGGCGGCCCGCTGTTCCTGTAACCGGCGGATAACCTGTCCTCTGTCGTCGGGACAGATCATATTGATCAGGCGGTCCTGAAAGCGCTCCGCGATCTCCTTGCGGGTATAGCCCAGCATATCCGTAAGGCTGCGGCTGGCCTGAAGAATTGTCAAATACCGGTCGCAGCGGCTCTTCAGAAGGCCGCCAAACAGCTGGTCCACAACAGGGTCCGCGGCCATTTTCCTGCCGTCAAGGCCGTCCGCGTCCAAAGCGGCGTCCTCCTTGTGCCAGATGAGCAGCACCCTGCGCAGCCGCGGATTTTCAAGGTTCACGCGCAGCAGCGTGCACCGGCACCAGACATAGGCGGCGTTTTCACGGTCAAGGATCCGGTAGCGCCACTCCCGGCTGGCCTGCCCCTCATCAAAAAATTCCTGTATGCAGCGGTCCGGCAGCTCCAGCACATCCGCGCGGTCATCCGGGTGCACGGCGGTTTTTGCAAAGCTGTGGACAGACTCCCGGAAGCTGCTTCCACAGCGGAGGGAGGAAAAGTCCTGGTCCTGGAGATAGACCAGGTGATAAACGCCCGTTTGCAGGTCCGCCTCCATCACGGTGGAATCCAGATATGAGAGCAGTGCGAAATACCGCTGCTGGCTCTGCTCCAGCATGTTCTCTCCGTTTTCCCAATCCGGGGCCGCAGCCGGTTCCGGATTCCGGCTGACCTCGGCAGCCAGCCCGTCCGCGTACTCCTCGGACAGCCGCGCAAAGGGAATCCGCACATTTTTAAAGCACTCCAGGAGTTTGGGCGAAAATGTCCCGCACTCGCCGTTCAGGATCATGCTGAACGCCTTGTCAGGCGGTATGGCCTTTTTGTATACGCGGTCTGTGGTCAGCGCATCAAAGCAGTCGGCGATCGCCACAACCTGGGCGCAGAGCGGTATGCTGTTTCCCTTCAGACCGTCCGGATAACCCCTTCCGTCCCACCGCTCATGGTGATACCGGCAAATCTCATAAGCGTACTGAAGATACTCCCGATCCTGCAGGCGGTCCAGTCCGGAGAGAATCTCACAGCCCTTCAGCGTGTGCGTTTTCATGACCTCAAATTCTTCTTTTGTCAGCTTGCCTGGCTTATTCAGAATGCTGTCCGGGATGGCGATCTTTCCAATATCGTGCATGGACGAGGACTCCGTGATCAGGCGTATCTTGTGGGGCGTCAGATTGTACTCCTGGTAGTTCCTGGCCACATCCTCCAGCAGGATTTTGGTGAACATGCGGATGCGCCTGATATGCTGACCGGATTCCAGGCTCCTGTACTCAATCACCGACGAGAGCATGTCGATGACAGCCGCGTTGGACTCCCGCACCTGGGCGGACTTTTCCTCTACCAGCGCCTCCAGATTCCGGCGGTAGCGCCCCAGCTCTATGATATTGTTGACCCTGCTCCTGACGACCGCAGGCTCAAAGGGCTTGGCGATGATATCGGAAGCCCCCATCTCAAACACCTTTACACGGTTGTCCGTGCTGTCCTCCGCGGTTATCACCACCACCGGCACATGGTACAGACGCCGCTCCCGGCGCATCTCCTCCAGAACCTCATAACCGTTTTTAACCGGCATGATCAGATCCAGAAGCACGGCCGCGATGGACTCCTGGTACTGCCTGAGCAGCAGAAGCGCAGTCTCACCGTTCTCCGCTTCCAGCAAATTGTAATCGTCCTCGAAAAGGTTTCGCAGTATGGCGCGGTTGATTTGTGCATCATCTGCTATTAAAATAGTTTCCTGCTTCGCCACTTTTTCATCCCTTCCCGCCTCTCAAACCGTAAGCCGACCCTGATTTAAAAGACCCCTGTCTAATGTCGCACCTTATTCATATTAATCTCTTTAAATATAGTCCATATTGAGGCAAAAGGCAAGATGTTACGGTATTTCTCCTGGTAAAAACTTCCGATTTCAAAAGGGAAAAGCACATGAAAAAACGGCATCTGCCCGTATCAGCAGACGCCGTTTTTGCTCAAATACCTTCCTCTATTGCCTTTTTGTACCACGCAAAGGACTTCTTTCTGGTCCGGGCAAAGCTCCCGCTCCCGTCATCCTGCCGGTCCACATATATAAAACCATACCGCTTTTTCATTTCCCCCGTGGTGGCGCTGACCAGATCAATGGGCGCCCAGGTCAGATAACCCAGACAGTCAACCCCATCTGTCCGCACCGCCTTTTTAAGCTCCACGATGTGACGTTTCAGGTAATCGATCCTGTAGTCGTCCGCGACGGTCCCGTCCGCCTCCACCTGATCCTCCGCTCCCAGGCCGTTCTCTGTCACCATAACCGGCAGCCCGTAGCGCTTGTAAACGACGTTCAGAATATAGCGCAGCCCCACCGGATCGACGGCCCAGCCCCATTTACTCTGCTCCAGATAAGGATTCTGGACGCCGCCGAACAGCGTCTCCTCCTCGTCGTCATCTCCCTCGTGGCGGGCCACGCTGGAGCTGTAATAATTTACCCCGATAAAATTCAACACCCCTTGCCGGAAGTCCTCTTCATCCCCCTCCTCTTTCTCCAGACGGATTCCCGCCTCCAGATATTCCTGCTCACGGCAGGCCGGGAATGCGCCCCTGCACATGGCGTCTGCCTGGAAGAGCTCCCGCTCCATCTCCAGAAACGCGGCCATAACGTGATCCGGCCTGCAATCCACAGGATACACGGGCGTCAGGCCAAACACGCAGCCCACCCGGTTTTCGCGGTCGATCTCTCTGGCCAGCCTGGCCGCCTTCACCCCGGCCAGGGTCATCAGGTACCCGGTCTGAGCCAGCGTCTGCGCCGGCTGCTCCATCTCGCTGTACTTTAACCCGGAAATCATATACGTGAAAATATCCGAGGCCTCTGTGCGGGGATCCAGGTGGTTCATCTCGTTGAAGGTGATCCACCAGCGCACCTTACCCTTCAGCGCCCGGAACATGGTCTCGCAGTATTTCAGATAAAAGTCCACGGTTTTCCGGCTGCTCCATCCACCGTAGGCCTCTGCCAGATGAAGGGGCAGCTCAAAGTGGTACAGCGTCACGATCGGTTCAATATTCCGGCCAAGCAGCTCATCCACCACATCCCGGTAAAAATCGATCCCGGCCTGGTTTGGCTTCTCATCGTCCCCGTTGGGATAGATCCTGGACCAGTCCACGGATATCCGCAGCGCGTTAAATCCCATCTCGGCGAACAGCCCGATATCCTCCCGGTACCGGTGGTAAAAATCGATTCCCTCGTGGGACGGATAGTGCTTTCCCTCCTCCAGACAGCGGCAAATCTCCCTGGGACGGCCGCAGGCTCCGCCGGTGACCAGATCCATGATGCCCGGCCCCTTGCCGCCCTCCCTCCAGGCCCCCTCGCACTGATGGGCCGCAATGCTGCCGCCCCAGAGAAATGTTCTGTTCAAATCCATATCTGAAACCTCCCCGTCAATAGCCTTTATCCTTGCGGTTGGGCACAAAATCCCCTGTCTCCACCAGGAATCGCAGAATCCGCTGCTGCAGCCGCAGCGCCGTTTCCCTGTATTCCGGCAGCTTTGCCAGGTTAACCAGCTCCTGCGGGTCCTCCTCCAGATCAAAGAGCTGATCGTCCTCATACAGCCGGTACACATATTTATATCGCTGCTCCCTGGCCATGACGGCCTTGGTGTGCTCCGGCCCCTCCAGGCACTGGGTGCTCAGCCGCGGCCAGTAGAGGGAATCCGGCCCGTGGCCCCGTTCCATGGCCTGCTGCTCCCCGTGTATCCGTCCGCCCTCGCAGAACACCGCGTCGCGGTGGACATTATCGCCGGCCAGCACCGGACAGAGGGAACGCCCGAACTGCGTATAATCCAGGGAGAATCCCGCCATTTCCGCCACAGTGGCCGGAATGTCCACCAGCTCCGCCAGGGCGGCTGTGACGCGCGGCCGGCAGGCCTGGCTCCTGGGCGGCTTTATAATCAACGGAACATTGCACTGGCAATCGTAAAATGTGTTCTGCGCCTTCTCTACCAGCCCGTAGTCCCCGGTGAAATCCCCGTGGTCGCTGAAATAGAACAGAGCGGTTTCATCGTAGGCTCCGCTGTTTTTCAGCGCCGCAATTATCTGACCCAGCCGGTCATCCAGCTGGCTGACCATATCGTAGTAGGTTCCCTTCAGCTCGGCAAATTGCTCCTCGCTCCACCCTTGCAGGCCCTGCTTTTCGTATATCCCCTTCAGCATGGCAGGCATCTCATCCCAATTCTCCGGGGCCGGCCTCCTGGGCGGCAGACCGCTCCGGTCCGTGCGCCCGTACCAGGGCCGGACGCAGCCGTAGGGAGGATGGGGATTGCTCAGACAGAGAAACAGGCAGAAGGGCCTTCTCTCCCCGGCCGCTTTTTTGCCCCACTCCCCGAGATACCGCAGGGAGTAGTCCACGCAGCTGCGGTCATTGTCGTCCAGCAGCTCCGGTTTTACCTCCCCCGCGTAAAAGGAATAGTAGTTGCCGCCCGAGGGGTCTCCTCTGAACTGCGCTTCAAACTGCCTGCTTTTATCACGGTCCCAGGGATATGCGCCCGGATCATAGCGGTCGCAGTATTTGCCGAAATCCCGGCTTAGCGGAATCACCTCGTCCTTGCCGGCCCAGATCACTTCGTAACCGTTGCTTTTCAACTGTTCCAGCATGGTGGGATCGTCCTCGTCCAGCAGGAAATGCATGGTTCTGTGGCCTTTTGTATGGGGATACCATCCGGTCAGCATACTGCACCGGCTGGGCACGCACACCGGGTTCTGACAGTAGGCATTCTGAAAGGAAACGCCCTCCCCGGCCAGCGCATCCGCCCAGGGAGTGGCCGCGCCCCGGGGATTTAAATGCCCCAGAGCGTCGGCGCGCAGCTGATCCGCCACAAAAAACACAAAATTCGGTCTGTTTGTTCTCTCCAATTTACTCCACTCCAAGCTTTTCTTTCTCCAACAGGGACTTGTCGTACACCTTTACAAAGGGCATATAGATGAGCACATCCATCACGATCAGGGCCGCGGCCAGTATGCCCGCCTTGAAATCCATCGTGCACAGGATGGCGTCCAGCACCTTGGGCGTGGTCCAGGGCACGTTCACAAAAATCCTGCCGATTACATTCCACTGCATCATCAGAAACGTGATCATAGTGTTCAGCACGGAGCCCAGAATCATGGGCACCACAAGCATTGGGTTAAACACCAGCGGCACGCCGAAGGTTAACGGCTCCGCAATTCCGAAAATTGACGGGATAATACCGATCTTGCCCACTGTTTTCATCTGGGTGGACTTACATACCAGCAATATGCAGATTGCCAGCGGAAGGGCGGACCCGCAGCCGCCTATGTTGCCGAACGCCACACGAAACGGAGCTGTGGCAATGGCCGGAAGAGGCTCTCCCGCCGCGTAGGCGGCTGCGTTAGCCGTAATATTGGTCATGAAAAATCCCGCCGTAACGCTGTCCGGCACCGCGCTGCCGTAGATTCCGAAGAACCAGAGGAAATTGATCAGGAACTGGATCGCCATCATGCCGCCCACGCTGTCAACCGCCCTGGCAAAGGGTGTGAACAGATTCATAATTGCCTGGGGAAGGTTGACTCCGAATGCGGCTGTGATGCCCTGGTCCACCAGCAGGAACATCAACAGAACGAGAATGGAGGGGATCAGCGCTTCAAACGGGGCCGTCACCATGGGCGGCACGGTGTCCGGAAGCTTGATCTTGATATTCTTGTTCAGCAAAAACCGCGTTACCTCCACGGTCACAATCGCCACCACCATGGCCGCGAACAGTCCTCTTGACCCCAGATAGCGGCTGTTCAGGAACAGCCCGCTGGCCCCCTCCACCGCTGCCGGAGGAGCGGCGATGATCAAAAAGGACATGGCCGAGGTGATCATACAGGAGAGCGCCTCCATCTTGTAATTCTTACAGAGATGGTATGTAATCGCTATCACCACATAGATTCCCAAAAGCCCCAGCGTCACATTGTTGGGCAGCTCCAGAAGGGAGGCGTATTTGCCTGCCCAGTTGTACCAGGCGGACAGGAACGTTTTTAAAATGCCGCTGGTCGCCTCCAGTGTGTTCTCATCCACCGGCGGATACGCCAGGATCAGAGAGATACCGCCGATAATTGTGAGGGGAATGGTTGCCATCATTCCCTTTGTGATAGCGGTGATATGCTTCTCCTCCGCTATTTTTCCGGCCACAGGCATGATGTGATCCTGCATCCAGTCCATAAATTTTTGCATTGCCCCCTGCTTTGCCATACCTTCTTACCTCCCCGTCTCTATTTGACCCCGCCCTCGTAGAGCGCCTGCGCCTGCTTTAAAATCTTCGCCCCGTTGCCCATGGCGTAATCCACAGGCGCGATGGAATCCAGCGGCTTGCCGATCTCAGCCGCCTTTCTCAGCAGTTCCTTTTTCTTGTAGGCGATCTGCGGCCCGATCAGGATCACGTCAAAATCCTCCACCACCTCGTCCATGCGGTCAAAGGGATGGGCTTCGATCCTCCAATCCTTCTGGTCATCCGCAAGGGCTGCCTTCATCTTGTTCATAACCAGGCTGGTGGACGCGCCCGCCATACACATCAGCAAAATGTTCATCGTTCTTCCTCCTTCTTATCTTCTTTTCCGGCTAATGCCTTATAAAGCTCGATCATCTCCGTGATCAGTTCCCTGGCCAGCATACAGTCCATCAGGTGATCCTGGGCGTGCACTCCGATCAGTGAAATCTGGTCCATCTCCCCCCTGGCTTCCATCACCAGAAGCTCCGTTTGAAGGTCGTGGGCTTCCATCACCCACTGCGCCGACTCCTTCATCTTGCGCTCCGCTTCCCCGAACCTCCCCTGCTTGGCCTCCCCCAGCGCTTCATAGGCTGCGCTGCGGGCCTGGCCTGATTTTACAACCAGGGTCATGATGGTTTCTTCCATACTCATGCGCTCACACTCCATTCTTTTCTGTATAATTTTTATACTTTATTTCTCATGTCCTAACAATAGCATACCTCTGTTTTAATGTCAATCCTGCGGAAAACCCTCGATTTTTCCTTGCGTATAAAGGAAAATCCTCTGTGTATTAAATGGATTCCAGAGTTTTTGTCATATACACTTATACACTTTATGCTTTTTCTCTTAAACGCCAAATAATCGCCTTAAATGCAGCCGAATCATTATACACTAGCCGGAAAATAAGAAAAAAGTGATACGCAAAAAAATTTATAATTTTTTTAAAATAGCCTGCACAGCCTTTTTGGCCCGCCGGGCGCAGCTTTCCATGGCCAAAAAACCGCGCTCCTCCTTGTCGGGGGAACGCGGTTTTCTCATACAATCTATGAACTCAGTTTAATGTTCACTTTTTCTGCCCTTCAGGATATACAGGATGTGGGCGTACTCGTTGTCGTCCACGCGGATGTGGTATGCGTCCTCCAGGGGCTTTACGCACTGCTTCAGCCTTTGGTACAAATCGGCGTTGTCCCGGAGCAGCTCCGCCTTGTGAAGATTTTCAGGCGTTTCCTCCCCGCCGATCATCCGGTTGATACCGCATGCCAGGTGAACGCTCAGGCCCACCCGTTTTTCCGGCGGCAGGGAACTGCCCAGCGCGCTCTCCATCTCAGATACCAGCACGGGAATCCAGCGCTTCACCTGATCCGGTCCGAAATACTGCAGCCCCTCCGCCAGCTCCATGATGATCCGCTCGTTCTCCTCGCCGTCCGTCTCCTCCGGGATATCCGCCTGCAGAAGCGCTTTCAGCTTTTCCTGAGGGCACTCCAAAACCCTGGTAATTGGCACAAAGGGAATCTCCAGCAGTTGAGGGTCAAAGGCGCCGATGGTGCAGAGAATGTGGTGCTGTTCGTGAATCCGGTTGATCTCGCCCAACAGCTCGTCCCGGTCGGAGATCGCCAGCGGCACAATGGACACATTGTCCAGATGAACCTTTTTCTCCAGATAACGCTTGATCTGAACCGCACCGCCCTCCCCACTCATACACAGGGTGATGATCACGTTCCCGGACCGCGGGCGGTAATACACGTCGTCCCGCAGCATGGGCAGCGTGTGATAGCGCTCCAGCAGCGAGGAGTAGGCGGCATCCAGGTCCCGCTCCATCATCACCTTGCGGCAGCAGTCCAATGCCAGGGCGGTGAAGGGAAAGGCGATGGCGCGGATGGGGATTTTCGTCTCCGCGCAGATCATCTCAAACATCTGGCGCATGGATCCCATATCGTAGAGAGCCAGGATCCCCGCTCCCCTGTTACATTCCAGCAGCGCCTGCTTCAGCTCCGGGTACGCCTCCCTGGTGCTCCGGCTCAACGGCATATCGTAATACCCCACCTCCGTGCCGCCAAGACTTTGGATCACCTGCGCCATGGACGAGGCCACATGCTCTCCGTGCATTGCGATGAACAAAACAGGATGGGCTTCGGCGTTGGTCCGGCTGTTCCGCTCGCAGATGAACATGGTCAGAAACACCACCTCGTCGATGGGCAGGCGGGTGGAAAACTCTTTTTCCAGGCTGCCGGCGAATTTGACGGCCAGCGCATACTCCTCCTTGTACTTTTCAATAATCTCCATAATCCGGTCGGAGGAGAGCTCCTGCCGTTTCTCGCCCTCGCACAGAGCGGCATTTAAGTGCAGGCACAGCCCGTAAAAGACAGATACCGGGTAAACACGCTTGAAATCACGGGAGGCCTGGTCCAGGAATCCGGTCACCAGCTCCATGATCCTTGGGCTGACCATCTTGGCCAGCTGTTCCTTGTCCGCCACCTTTGCCACCAGGCTGTTGTTATATTTTTTGAACTCGTTTTCAATGTCAATGCCGATGATGGTGTGGATATCCTCCCAGGCAAGTCCCCGCCCCTTTAACTCCTCCATCCGCTCCTCAATCCACTGGTAAATGGAAAAGCTCTCCGGGCTGTGCACCTCCTCCGCCTTTGTGCGCACGTCCTGGTTCTCCGAGAACACATAGCTGACATTTTCTTTGATGATATCCTTCAGCTCGCCTTTGCGCCTCCCATACTCCAAAAGCCCGGACCGGACCTCGTTGGGAAAATCCGACATGGCCAGCCTGATCTCCTTCTGATCCACGCTCAGCCCCCGGACATAAGCGTTAGCGCAGGCAATCCGTATGTCGTTTCTCAACTGCTTCACCTGGTGCGGGCAGCGGTACAGAAGCAGCGCCACCAGGATTTCCGAGGTCAGGCTGAGCGCATGGCTGCTGCGGGCGGCTTCCTTCACCAGAAAGCGGCGGATAAGGCCGAACCGCTCCTTGAGGGGCCGTTCCTCCAGCGGCGGCAGGGAGATTCCCACGGAAAAGCGGCTCTTAAACGTCTCCAGAACGCCGGCCGGCTCCGTCCCCTCCACTGCGCACAAGACAACGGTCCCCAGATTGCGCCTCTGTCCCTGGCAGATCCGGTAATTGTTCTCCACCAGATCCAGCAGGGAGCTTCTGGCCGCCGGCGGCAGCAGTTCTCCGTGGTCGATGAACAGAATCCCGTCCTCGGCCTGGTCCAGGCAGGACGCCTTCCCCGGAGCGGAGCCGAAAATCTCGGCTGTCAGCTGCTCCGGCCGGTCCGCAAAATGGGCGCAGTTGATTTTCACAAAAGGCGCATCCGCTTTCAGCACGTAATTTTCCGCGGCAAAGCGGTAGATCATCCGGGCAAAACAGCTTTTACCGCTTCCTCCCGGTCCTGTCAGGAGGCAGTGAAGGCTGTGCTGGGGATACAGCATGGCCGCCTTGGCCAGCTGCACACTCTGCCTCAGGCTCCCGTCGCTGCCTGCAAGCTCTGAAAAGCAGGACTGGTCCCCCTGCTTTGACTCACTCCCAGCCATGCGATAGAGAACCGGCCTGCCGGAGCTTTTCTCCACCACGCCCTCCCTTACCAGGGCATTTAAAATTGCGCTGAGATTGGTTCTCTGCATGTCCAGACGGTGTGAAAGGTACTGGGTGGTGACGCCTCCGTTCTCCTCGCCCGCGCACTGGCGCAGCAGGTCCAAAACAAGATTCTTGTTGCTTTTCATCACAATCCCCCTCTCTCGCCAACGCGGATTTTTTGTATATGGCCCGGCGCGCAGCCCCAAAAATGCCGGCGGCACCGGCGGGAACAGCCGCCCCCGCACAACGGCTTGATCAACAGTGATAACGGCGTCATAGTCTCTACTCCTCGTGTCAAATGTCATATACCCCGCGAAACTGCCCGCTGCATAAACCGCGTGGGCCGCTCAGAAACATCATACCACAGGGAAGCGCCGAAGTCACTACCACCTGGAATTTCATCGGGTTGTATACAAAGGCGGTTCCGGATATAGGACGCAGAAAAAGGCCGCCCGCCTATGCGGACAGCCCTCTTTTCTCTAACCGGTTCAGTTTATGATCGCGGCGTAGGCGTTCTCCACCCTGGCCATTGATTCCTCCAGCCAAGCCTGGCAGCGCGCCAGCTCTCCCTTACCGCTCTCGAGCATTTTGTCAATCTGTGCCTCCGTGGGCGCCCCCTCGGTGATGATGTTGTCCGTGCAGGAGCGGGCATCCAGCGTCTTGCGGATTTCATCGTCGTCGATCCAGCGGGCCGCTCCCAGCACCTGCTCTGAAATCTCCCGCATCAGCTCCGAGGTCATGGCGGCCTGGGATATCCGCCCCCTCTGCGCCAGGGCGCGGACCATGCCGGTCACAATGTCGTGGCCCTTGGTAAAGGGGATGTCGAATTTTTGCGACAGATGCTCCGCCAGGGCGGTTGCCCCGATCAGGCTTTCCTCCATATTGCGGGCGATCATCCCGCGCCTGGGCTCCGAATTGTACAGTATTTCCGTCAATTCCCCCAGGGCCTGGGCCGCCTGCTCCATGCCCTCCTCATAGTTGTAAAGCAGCTCCATGTTGTCTATGTTGGGGAAGGTGGAGGATTTCTGATAGAGGATGGTCATGTCGATCAGATTTCCCGCCGTATGGGCTGCGCGGGACCTGGCGTACTCCACGGCAGCCGGATTTTTCTTCTGGGGCATGATGCTGCTGCCGGCGCATATTCCATAGCTGCAATCCCACAGGCCAGACTCCCAGGAGCACCATGTGTACAAGTCGGTCAATACCCTGCTCACATTTCCCATAAGCAGGGAAACGGCCATCTGCGTCTCCAGAATGTAGTCGCAGGAGCTAACCGCCTCCAGGGTATTGACGATCACCTCGTCGAATCCCAAAAGTCCGCACATCAGCTCCCGGTCCACGTCAAAGGAGGTTCCGATTCCGGCAGCCGCTCCCATGGGACAGCGGTTCGTATTCCCGTATGCGTGCCTGAGCCTCCTGAAATCTCTCGCAAAGCCCTGGAACAGATACAGGTAATAGTGCCCCAGCTTGCCGGGCTGCGACGGCTGTCCGAAGGTGTAGTATATAAACGGCTCGGACTTTGAGCGCCCGGCCTCCTCCAGCAGCTTCTCCATGAGGCGGATCAGCATTTCCCCTATGCGCCAGATGGATTTTCTCACCTCCATCCTGCCGGTGGCGGCGAAAATGTCATTTCTGCTCCTGCCTGTGTGGAGTAGCCCCCCCGTCTCCTGGCCTATTTCACGGTACAGCCCCTCCTGAAGGGCAAAAAACACGTCCTCAGTCTCCCCTTTTATGGATTCCCCGGTCATATTTTTTTCCACCCGGTCAAGTCCCTGCATGATCAGGCCGCACTGCTTTTCATCCAGATATCCCGAGCGCTTCAGCATCAGGGCGTACGCCTTGTTCAGCAAAACCAGCTCGTGCCACTGTCCCCGATAGCTTTTTTGGGCCGCCGGCGCCAGGATTTTGTCCCGGTAAAATTCTGAAATCTGAATTTTCCCCTCGCGGTTCATTGCGTCTCCTTCCCGGTGATCTTTTTTGAGCCTGCCAGACACAGAAACAGACAGGCCAGCGCGCCTACGATCACGCCTGCGATCCCCGTCACACCCACCAGCAGCCAGTTCCAGATCAATGTCACAAAGCAGCCGCACAGCATGCCGGCGTTGACGAACTTATAATTATAGGTTCTGTTTTTCGAGAAAAAGCAGCCCAAAAACAGCGGAATAAAGATAGCCGCGCCGTATACTGCCGAGCCCAGCATCATAATCTCATAGATGGTGCCGCTGTTGACGGCCACGGCGATGGAGATAAGCCCGATCACCACCACTGAGATGCGGCTTATATGGTACAGCTTCCTGTCGTCGATGTCCGGCTTGGCCACCTTGATCAGGTCGTTGGCCACCACAGATGAGGCCAGCATCAGGTTGGCGTCCCCGGTGGTTAAAAACAGGCTGGCAAATGAAAAGACAGCGATCCCCTTGAGCACCGGCGGGAAAAATGTCAGGATCATCTGGGGCATGTAGTGGGAGCCGTCCGTCACATTGGGAAGAATATACGGCACACAGAGCACGCCTAAGGCGATGGGAATGGTAAAGCACACGCCCAGCAGGTTGGAGATAATACTGCCGCGCACTCCTGTTTTCACATCCTTTGCCACAAGGATACGCTGGGTGTAGGACGGCGAGGAGCCGGCGGAAAGCAGGTTTGAGAGCACATATCCGATCAGCGTCATGGGCGCCATCCCCGCGAAAAAGTTCAGGGTCTGGGGGGACGTGGTCTTGATGTCGTTCATCACCGTCATAAACCCGCCCGCCTTGACAAAGGACATGACGGGGATTGCGATCACGCACACGATTGCGATAAATACGGACTGAATCGTGTTCGTTATGGCGACGCCCTTCAGCCCTCCGAACATGGACAGGAGAATGATCATAAGCCCGCCGTAGATGATGCCGTCCCTCAGCGTGCTGATGCCCAGCACCTGGGCCATGGTCCCGCAGGCGATGAACTGCCCCGCGATACTGGAAAACACGAATACTACCGTGACAATGGCGCCCACCGTGCGGGTGGACTGGCCGCCGTATTTGACCGCCAGAAACTCCGATAGCGTATTAACGCCCGAGGCCCGCAGCGGTTTGGCCATAAAGCACAGCGCGATCCAGCCCACGTGGAACATCAGCCCGGCCGTCAGGCCCGAAAGCCCGGCTGCCAGTATGAGCTGGGGCGCTCCCAGACCTGAGTAGCTGCCCATAAAGGTCGCGATCGTGCTGCCCACAACCAGCCAGATGGTAAGGCTCTTACCCGCATTGTTGTACTCCTCGGCCGACTTGTTATTTTTGGTGAAAAAGATGCTGACGAAGATCAGGCCCGCCATCATTATCACCACTACCACGCTGTCCAGCACTCCCAACTGTTCAATAAATCCCATTTTTATTCCCCCTGTCTCATTCTTATACCCAGTCTTTGTGTTTCGGTATCTTCATCTCCCGGTGGGCCTTTTGCAGCTCCTCGATGATCTCCGGATTGTTCATGGCGTCCCAGGCCGCCTGGGCAAGGATCTTATACGCGTAAACCCCCGCCTTCTCCCCCAGGCTGGTCCCGGCGGTAAAGGTGACGCTCCAGGAATGCCCTGGGGCGTTCTTGATATATCCCAGCCCGTAGATATGCGCGGACGGGCAGAAGTACGTCATATCGGCGGCATCCGTGCAGCCCGCCTCCCCGTGGCTTTTGTCCTCCGTAAACGGGCGGATGCCGCTTGGAATCAGCTCGCTGTCCTTTGGCGGCTCCTCACCGAACAGACTGCGGTAGTGCTCTCTTGCGAGCTTGTATTCCTCCTCTGTGTAGGTGAGGGGCGGCACCTTCTTGGCCTCCTGCTGCAGGAACCGGCACAGGGGCAGGTTGTACCAGAACTGCGGCATAACCGACTGCACCTTGTAATTCATGGTGGTCTCCGTCATAATGGCGGCCCCCTCCGCGCATTTTACCGCCCGGTTAAATAAGTCCTCCGCCGAGGCGTAATCGTCCAGGGCACGGAACATATACAG
The DNA here is from genome assembly GCA_018380885.1 of Enterocloster asparagiformis. GTDB lineage: Bacteria > Bacillota > Clostridia > Lachnospirales > Lachnospiraceae > Enterocloster. The sequence continues at coordinate 85,048 of JAGZSY010000009.1, read as the reverse complement.
GGCCGAGGCATAGTCCGGCACGATGTTGGGCGCCGCCCCGCCGTTGGTGATACAGTAGTGCATCCAGGTGTCCGGCCGTTTGTGCTCACGCAGAAATTCGCAGCCGATATTCATCAATTGCAGCGCATCCAGCGCGCTTCTGCCGTTCCACACGTCACCCGCCGCGTGGGTGGTTTTTCCGTGAAATTCAAATTGCACCCGGAAGGCCACCTGCTGCGGGACAGGTGAAAAGTCCAGATCCCCGCATTTTGGATGCCACATGAGCGCCAGGTCGAGGTCTGAGAATACGCCGTTTTTGGCCAGGTACGCCTTTCCGACGCCGATCTCCTCCGCCGGTGCCTCGATGAGCTTGATTGTGCCGGGAATGCCCTCCTTCTCCATGGCATAGCGCAGCGCACAGGCCGCGGACACCGCGCCGCCGGCCATCAGGTTGTGCCCGCACCCGTGGCCGGGTCCCGGTATTTTGTTCTGCTCAGGCGTCTGCGCCTGCCCCAGCCCCGGCAATCCGTCCAGTTCCCCCACGATTCCGATCACCGGCCGTCCGCTGCCGTAGACTGCGATCAGGCAGTTGGGCTTTGCCTGCGGATTGTTAAAATCCTCCGCGGCATGGGTTTCAATCTGCGCAAAGCCCTCCCCGGCCACAAACTCCTTCACAGCGCCGCAGGCATAATACTCGTTCAGCGCAACCTCGGGATGAGACCAGATATCGTGCATCAATTTTTGCACCCTGTCCTCATTGTTGTCATACCATTCCTTGATCCATCGGTTCATTTGATCCATATGCCTTACCCCCTTTTTTCTCAGTCTACCATGCGGTAAACTATTTGGGAAATATTGCTTTTTTATGATTCCATTGAAAAAAACAATATTTCGATTTGTGCAAAAAAAGCCTCCTAAAGAGACAATTTAACTGCCCTTCAGAAGGATTTTTGATTCCGCGATATAAAATTGATGAATTTCAGTACCGTGCTTCCCAGATACAATCCTTTTTTCCAGATCAGCCCGATTTTCAGGACAATGGGGGGATCCAAAGGGATGCAGGCGATTTCAGGAACCGCCTCGGCAAATATTTTTACCTCAAAGGAACCCAGCCCCTGTTCGATGACATACCGGGAGCTTGTGACAAACTGCGGCGTCCACAGCCTGATCTCCGGAACAATATTTGCCTTGTGAAACCGCTCGAGCACGATCTCCCCTGTGTGGTAGATATCATTCCTGGCCAGAATCAGGGGCTGATTTTTTAAATCCTCCACCGTGATTTTCTCATACTGGGCCAGAGGGCTGTCCCGGTTGATGCAGAACACGATGGACCCGGAGGCGATCTCCGTGGAGCTGAACCGGTCGGACGTCCGCTCCGTAATCATGCCGATGCCGATGTCCAGCTCGTCGTCCAGAATCAGCTTTTCCATCTCCGTGGAGTTGTACTCACAGATTTCAAGCTTTATGTCGGGGTTGGACTTTGTAAATTGGTCGAACGCGTCGCGGAACATGTAGGAGGCGGTCATGGAAGCTCCTATTTTCAAGTTTTTCCGCTTGTTGGAGAGCTCAATCATATCCGCCTCCAGCTGGTCGATATCGCCCAGTATCTTTGTGGCGCCCTCCAGAAAATGCCGTCCCTCGTCCGTGAGCTGAATATGCCCTTTCCTCCGGTAAAACAGCTTCACCCCCAATTCCTCCTCCAGATTCCTGATGGCAATGGAGATGGTGGGCTGCGCGATGTGCAGCTGCCTGCTGGCCTCCGTGATGCTGCCGTGCTTGCTGATCTCGATAAAATATTTAAGCTGTGAAATACTCACGTCATCACCCCCACTGTCAAAGCTTCCCGCATTTTGCCATCATTGTATCATCATTGCCTGCAAAGTTCAATCAAAATATCCCCGGCGGTTTGCCGGGGATATGTATACAATCCTATGAAATTTACAGCTGGGGACCTGCGCTGACCAGAGCTTTTCCAGCCTCGTTGCCCTCGTATTTTGCGAAGTTCTTCACAAAACGCTGTGCCAGATCCTTGGCCTTCTCCTCCCACTCGGAAGCGGTGGCGTAGGTGTCGCGGGGATCAAGAATCTTCGGATCCACGCCCGGAAGCTCGGTCGGAATCTCAAAGTTGAAGAACGGCAGCTGCTTGGTGGGGGCGTTTGCGATGGAGCCGTCCAGAATCGCATCGATGATGCCGCGGGTGTCGCGGATGGAGATGCGCTTGCCGGTGCCGTTCCAGCCGGTGTTTACAAGGTAAGCCTTGGCGCCGCTCTTCTGCATTCTCTTAACCAGCTCTTCTGCATACTTGGTGGGATGCAGCTCTAAGAAAGCCTGGCCAAAGCAAGCGGAGAAGGTGGGGGTGGGCTCGGTGATTCCGCGCTCCGTACCGGCCAGCTTTGCCGTAAATCCGGACAGGAAGTAGTACTGTGTCTGCTCCGGGGTCAGGATGGATACGGGAGGAAGAACGCCGAAGGCATCCGCGGACAGGAAAATCACATCCTTCGCTGCGGGAGCTGCGGAGATCGGGCGCACAATCTTCTCAATATGGTCGATGGGATAGGATACGCGGGTATTCTCGGTCACGCTCTTGTCGTCGAAATCGATCTTGCCGTCCGCATCCAGGGTAACGTTCTCTAACAGGGCGTTGCGCTTGATGGCGTTGTAGATGTCCGGCTCGGAATCCTTGTCCAGATTGATTACCTTCGCGTAGCAGCCGCCCTCGAAGTTGAAAATGCCGTTGTCGTCCCAGCCGTGCTCGTCGTCGCCGATCAGCAGACGCTTCGGGTCGGTGGACAGGGTGGTTTTTCCGGTTCCGGAAAGGCCGAAGAAGATCGCGGTGTTCTCTCCGTTCATGTCCGTGTTGGCGGAGCAGTGCATGGAAGCGATGCCCTTTAACGGCAGGTAGTAGTTCATCATGGAGAACATACCCTTCTTCATCTCACCGCCGTACCATGTGTTCACAATAACCTGCTCGCGGCTGGTGATGTTAAACATAGCGGCAGTCTCGGAATTCAGGCCCAACTCTTTGTAATTTTCCACTTTTGCCTTGGATGCGTTGTATACAACAAAATCCGGGGTGAAGTCCTCGAGCTCCTCAGCGGTGGGCTGGATGAACATGTTCTTAACAAAATGAGCCTGCCATGCCACCTCTACGATAAAGCGGATCGCCATGCGGGTGTCCTTGTTGGCTCCGCAGAACGCGTCGACAACGAACAGTCTCTTGCCGGAAAGTTCTTCCAACGCGATTTTCTTCACTGTGTCCCATGCTTCCTGGCTGGCCGGATGATTGTCATTCTTATATTCATCAGAGGTCCACCATACGGTATCCTTTGAATTCTCATCCATGACAATGAACTTGTCCTTAGGAGAACGGCCTGTGTAGATGCCGGTCATAACATTCACCGCACCCAGCTCACTGACCTGCCCCTTTTCATAACCCTCCAGGCTCGGTTTGGTTTCTTCCTCAAACAGAGTCTCATAAGAAGGATTGTAGACAATTTCTGTGGTTCCGGTGATTCCGTACTGACTTAAATCGATTTTTGCCATCTTTCATTCAACCTCTCTTTTCTTTGAAAATTTAAATGTCATTACTAACTTTAGTACATTCAATCGAAATAGTCAATAATTTATCAATATTTTTTGGATTTTTTTACAGACCTAAATCCAAAAAATGGTTTTCAACAAACGCCCTATCCGTCAAACCCACCGGGAAAATCCCCGTGGGCTTGACGCCGCACCATTTTTAATCGTCCTGTTACTTTACGGTGAGCACCCTCACCTTCATGCCGTCGGCCAGGCTTTTGCTGCTCTGCAGAACCACCTCGCTGCCCTCGGCCAGCCCTTCGGTGATTTCCATGTAGGCGTTCTTCTTCCTGCCCTGGGTGACGGGTGTTTTCACCGCGCTCCCGTCGCCGGCCACCACGTACACATAGTCCTGTCCGTCCTCCGACAGAATGCATTTGGCCGGTATGTAAACGGAGCCGGAGCCCTCGTTTTCCGCGGCCCGGACGTCCGCCATCAGCCCGGTATAGCGCACCGCGCCGCTGTCCTCCAGCATGATTTTAACTGTGAACATGCCCGTCTTGGCATCGCACACAGCGGAAATTTCAGACACGCTGCCCGCGCAGGTTTTCCCGGCCGACTGAAGCCCTATATTCATGGCCATCCCCTGCTTTAGCTGGTCGATATCCGTGTCGGCCACCTTTATCTCGATCTTTTCACCGCTGTCGTCGATCACCGTGGCCCCCACGATCTGGGGTGATACCGTCTGGCCGACTTCCACGTTGATTTTCGTGATCATTCCTGTGATCGGGGACGTTACGGAGCAGTCGTCGAATTTTTTCTGCGCGATGTCAAGGGCCGCCTTGGCGCTGTCCATCTGGGCCTTTGCTGCATCGTAATTGCTCTCCTGCCCGTTGATCGCGGCCTGGAGCTTCACCTGCGCCGTATCCATCCTGGATTTCGCGTTCTCATAGTCCACCTGCGAGATCGCGTTGGCGGCGAAAAGCTCCTGCATACGGGCAAAATTGTTTTTTGCATCCGTGTACTCGATCTGAGCCGGGCCCACGCCGGTGTTCTGCTCGCTGGCCTTCTGCGCGCTGGCAAACGCCGCCGAGGCCGCGTCGTAACCGGCCTTTGCCTGGGCCAGGGACAGGGCGGCATCCGTGTTGTCCACCTGAAAAATCACATCCCCGGCGCCGACGTGCTGCCCCTCCGAGGCCGGAATCTCCACCACCTTGCCGCTGCCGTTGGGCAGGACATCAATGGTGCTGAGCGCCTCCACCGTCCCCTGCCAGACCATGGCGGACAGATCCCTCCCGGACTTTGCCACTGCCGTGGTCACTTCCGTCTGGCCGCTGCCGCCGGAGCAGCCTGACAGAAGAACGGCGGACAGAACGGCCAGCGCACAGCCATATATCATTTTTTTCATTGATTTAACCTCCCATTTTCCCTATTTCAGATGTATCTTGACGGTTGCGTTCATACCAAATACCAGGGGAAGCTCCTCTTGATTCTCGATGGTTACCTTGATGGGAATCAGCTGCGTCACCTTGGTGTATGTGCCGCTGGTGGAAAAGCTGGTGGTATTGGAGAAATAAGTCTGGGTGGCCGGGTCGATCTCAGTCACCTGTCCCTTGAAGGTCCTGTGCGGATACGCGTCGATCTTGATGTCCACGATCTGGCCCAGGCGGATTTTCATGATATCCGTCTCCTCCACGTTGACCCCGATATAGAGATTGGAGGTGTCGGCGATAACGGCCAGCTGCGTGCCGGCGGACACCACCTGGTTAACCGCTCCTTCGTTCTTGACCACGGTGCCGGTTATGGGGGAGGTGATGTAGGGAAGAACCTCCTGGCGGCCCAGCACCTGGTCCTGCTCCACCAGATCACCGTTCTCCACATCCCAGGAGATGAGCTTCCCGCTCGTCACCGGCATGACGGAATACAGCTTTGCCGTGACCTTGGCGTTGTCCGTGCTGAAATAATTCCTGCTCACGCTGAACAGGTAATAGCCCACGCAGCATCCGATGATGACGACGGCGAAAAGCAGGGGATACAGGATTTTTTTAATTTTTCCTTTGCCGCCTTTGGCCTCTTTCTCCTCTATATTGTTTTGCGTTTTCTCGTTCATTTTCTTCAACTTGCGCTCCTTTCATGATCCGCAAACTGGCTCTGATATAAATCGGCGTAAAAGCCCTTCTTCTCCAGCAGCTCTTTATGATTGCCCTGCTCGATGATATCCCCGTCCTTCATCACAAGGATTAAATCGGCATCCCGGATGGTGGACAGGCGATGCGCGATCACGAAGCTGGTGCGGTTCTGCATGAGGTTGTTCATAGCCTTCTGGATCAACACCTCGGTCCTCGTGTCAATGGAACTGGTAGCCTCATCCAGAATCAGGATTCTGGGGTCCGCCAAAATGGTTCTGGCTATGGTCAACAGCTGTTTCTGTCCCTGGGACAGATTGCTGGCCTCCTCGTTGATCATCATCTGGTAACCGCCCGGCATGGCCCGGATGAACTCGTCGCAGTGGGCGGTCTTTGCGGCCTCGATCACTTCCTCGTCGGTCTTGTCAAAATTGCCGTACCGGATATTCTCCATGATGCTGGCGCTGTACAGCCAGGTATCCTGAAGCACCATGCCGAACATGGACCGCAGCTCGTTTCTCGTGAAATCCAGGGAGTCGTGGCCGTCAATCAGGATGCTCCCGGAATTCAGCTCATAAAACCGCATCAAAAGCTTTACAATCGTTGTCTTTCCGGCTCCCGTGGGCCCTACGATGGCAATGGTCTGGCCGGATTGAATCATGGAGGAAAAATCATGGATGATCATTTTATCCGGCCGGTAGCCGAAATGCACATGCCGAAACTCCACGTCGCCCCGCACCTGCTCCAAATGGATGGGGTTGCCTGTCTCAGGCACCTCCTCCCTCTCGTCCAGGAACTCGAACACCCGCTCCGCAGCCGCAGCCGTGGACTGCAGGGTGTTTGAGATATTGGCGATCTGGGTGATGGGCTGGGTGAAGGAGCGCATGTATTGGATAAACGCCTGGATATCGCCGATGTCAATGACCTTCTGGACGGTCAGATAACCGCCCAAAAGGCAGACGAACACATAGCCCAGATTTCCCACAAAGGACATGATGGGCATCATCATGCCGGAGAGGAACTGTGATTTCCAGGCAGATTGATACAGCTCGTCGTTGATCTCCTTGAAGGTCTCAATGGCCTCCGCCTCGCCGTTAAAGACCTGCACCACGTTGTGGCCGCCGTAAATCTCCTCGATATGGCCGTTGAGGCGGCCCAGGCTCCTCTGCTGCCCCTTGAAATAGCGCTGGGATTTTTTAACCACCCCCATGATCAGGCCCATGGAGAGGGGAAGGACCATGACGGCCACCAGCGTCATGCGTATGCTGATGGAGATCATCATCGCCAGAACGCCGATGAGGGTGGTCACCGAGGTGATGATCTGGGTCAGGCTCTGGTTTAAGGTCTGGCTGACCGTATCCACATCGTTGGTGATGCGGGACAGCACCTCGCCGTGGGTTCTGGTGTCATAGTAGCTGAGAGGCAGCCGGTTCATCTTCTCCGATATATTCTTTCGGAACTGGTAGGTCACCTTCATACTTACGCCCGACATGATATAGCTCTGCAGGTAGGAAAATGCGGCCGATATCAGGTACAGCACCACCAGCAGCAAAAGGCAGTTCCTTATGTAGCGGAAATCCGTTAAAAGCCCGGTGCCCATCATCCAGGCAATCATGCCCTCGAACAACTTGGTGGTGGCCTTTCCGAGAATCTTCGGCCCCACGATGGAGAACACGGAGGAGCAGCCGGCAAACAGGATGACAATACACACGGAGGTTTTATACACCATGAGATACTGAATCAGATGGACCATGGTTCCCTTAAAATCCTTCGCCTTCTCCCCGGCCGCCTTAATTCCGCGGCCGCCGCCCATACGCGGGGGAGGCGCTTGTTTTTGTTCTGTCATTTCAATTCCTCCTCACTGAGCTGGGACAGAGCGATCTCACGGTAGACCGTACAGCCTTCCATCAGCTCCCGGTGCGTTCCCTTGCCCACCATTTTTCCGTGATCCAGCACAATGATCTGGTCCGCGTTCATGATAGTGCTGATGCGCTGGGCGACCAGAAACTGGGTGGAATTTTTGGTTTCCGCTTTCAAGGCGGCCCTCAGCCTGGCATCCGTCTTAAAATCCAGGGCGGAAAAGCTGTCGTCAAACACATTGATGGGGGCGTTCTTCACCAGGGCCCTGGCGATGGAAAGGCGCTGTTTCTGTCCCCCGGACACGTTGCCGCCGCCCTGGGCGATGAGCGTGTCAAACAAGTCCGGCTTGGATTCGATAAATTCCATTGCCTGGGCGATGGTTGCCGCCCACTTGATCCGTTCCTCCCCCGCCGTCCTGTCGCCGTAGGCCAGATTGGTCCCGATGGTGCCGGAAAACAGGATTCCCTTCTGCGGGACAAATCCCAGATTCCGGCGCAGCTCATGGATCGGCCAATCCCGGATGTCAACTCCGTCGATCAGGATTTCGCCGCCCGTCACATCGTAGAACCGCGGAAGCAGATTGACCAATGTGCTCTTGCCGCTGCCCGTCGCTCCTATAAAAGCGGTGACCTGCCCCGGCAGCGCCGTAAAATGAATGTCGGTCAACACGTCCTCGTCCGCATTGGGATAGTGGAAGGATACGTGGCGGTACTCCACCACGCCTTTACAGGGCTGAGGAATCCGGGCCGGCTCCTCCCGGTCCACAATGGTGGATTTCGTCTGCAGCACCTCCACCACGCGGTTGATCGACACGATGGCCCGTGGAATCATGATGAACATCATGGACATCATCAGGAAGGCCATGATGATCTGCATCACATACTGCATATAGGCCATCATGTCGCCCACCTCCATGTGGAAGCCGGACACCTGGTTGGAACCCACCCACACCACAAGCAGGGTGATCAGGTTCATGATCAGCATCATGGCTGGCATCATGGCGGACATGGTGCGGTTGACGAACAGGTTCGTCCTTGTCAGATCCCGGTTCACCCGGTCAAACCGGTCCTCCTCGAATTTCTGCGTGTCAAATGCCCGGACCACCAGCATGCCCTCCAGGTTTTCGCGGACCACCAGGTTCAAGCGGTCGATCAGTCTCTGGACAATCTGGAATTTTGGCATGACAAGGCCGAACATGGAGAACACCACGGTAAAAAGCAGAGCCACCGCCAGCGCGATGATCCACGACATGGAGGTATCCTTTGACAGGGCGTGGAGGATACCTCCCACCGCCATGATCGGCGCGTAGAATACCATGCGGATCATCATGACAATCAGCATCTGGATCTGGGTGATGTCATTGGTGGTTCTGGTGATAAGGGAGGAGGTGGAAAACTTATCCAGCTCCGCGTTGGAAAAACCTTCCACCGAGATAAACACATCCTGCCTCAGACCGCGGCTGACCCCCGCCGCCACCCTGGCCCCCAGAAATCCCACGGTGACCGTGCAGGCCGCGCTGAGCAGCGCCACTCCCAGCATCTTCATCCCCGTCTCCACTATGTAACCGCTGTTACCCGACGTGATCCCGTCGTTTACAATATCGGACATAAAGTCCGGCAGAGCGAGGTCGCAGGATGCCTGGCCGAACAGGAGCACGATGGCGAGTAAGATATAAAATACATAAGGTTTAAAATATCGAAACAGTACGGTCAAGCTCATTCCTTCTTCCCGCCGCCGTCAGAGCGGCCGGCCATTGCAGCGATCACGTCCGCGCAGCCCTCGTACCCGAAAGAGGACGTGTTCAGACAAATGTCGTAGTTTTCCATCTTCCCCCACTCTTTCTCGGCGAACATTTTATAATATTCTCTCCGCTGCTGATCTTTCTTCCTGATGGAAGCTTCAATATTTTTCATCGCGATATGGTCCGTATTGTGGATGCGGCTGATCCGCTCCTCCATGGAGGAAGCGTAGATGAAAATATTCAGGGAACCGCACACGTCCTTCAGGACCGTGTCCGCGCATCTTCCCATAAAGATGGCAGGTCCCTCCATCGCCAGCTTGCAGATGGTTGTGCTCACGGCCTCAAACAGCTTGTAGGGCTCGAACATCTTTTCGTAATTCTGGAAGCTGTTGGCAAATATGGCAATATCGTGGAGCAGGCTGCCGCTGCGCTTCTCATCCTTCTCTTTCAGCAAACCGGGATTCAGCCCAAACCGCTCCGCGGCCAGCAGCAAAAGCTCCCCGTCGTAAAAGGGGATATCCAGCTTTTTCGACAATATCCTGCCAACCTCCCGCCCTCCGCTTCCGTACTGCCTGTCGATTGTGATGCATCTGCGTCTCATTGCCGCTCCTCCTCTTCCCGCTCCCGGCTCTGCGCAAGTAAGTCCAGTTCCTCCTCCATGATGTCGGCCAGCCTATTCCACAGCTTGATCAGTTCCGCGATATCCTCGTATCCCATTCGCTCCACGTAGCGCTCTCTTAAGAACTCCATCTCGCCGGCGACTCTCCCGAAGATTTCCTTTCCCTCCGGCGTCAGGCGGACGAAGGTATTTCTGCGGTCCCCGGCGTCCACCTCTCTGGCGATAAAGCCTTTCCCCTCCATGGCGTTTAACAGGCGGGAGGCCGCCGACGGCGCGATACCCATATTGCCGGCCAATTCCGACACATAGATCCCCGGCGCGCCGGGATGCTCCCGGGTGTACCGGCTGATCAGCTCCAGCGCGTTGTACTCCGTGTAGATGAGCGGTTCCAGTGAAACATTTGATTTGATTTTCTTGATTCTGCGCATCACCTTAATCAGTTCCGACTGAAGATACTTCCCGTACTTCTCATTTGTCATAGCGTTTCATCCCCTTCTGGCTCCAATTTAGTTATCAATGTTAATTATTTATTTCGTACAATATTAACTCTGTTATATATATTTGTCAATAGTAAAAATACGCCGGGGCATCTCCTATTTTGCCTCAAACGCAAAAAAGGATTTTGGAGTTTATTTCCAAAATCCTTTCTATGCTTTTCCATCTGCGAATCCGCCCTCTGTCCGCTGGGAGCCCAGAGCTTTTCACCGCGGCGGAACCGGAGGCAAACGCTCATCGGGGCGTGCCCTGCCATCCCGTCCGGAGGCCCTCCTGCCACACAAAAAATGCGGCCTTTGGAAATTCCCAAAGGCCGCATCTTGACTGGCTTTTCACAGATTTTCAACTTGTTGAAAATTAATCCTCAACGCTGATGATCTCTTTCTTGTTATAAGATCCGCAAGCCTTGCACACTCTGTGAGGCATCATTAAAGCACCGCACTTGGAGCACTTTACCAGATTCGGAGCGCTCATCTTCCAGTTTGCTCTGCGGCTGTCTCTTCTCGCTTTGGAAGATTTATTCTTAGGACAGATAGACATGGTTTACACCTCCTTCAACTGTTTAAAAATATCCTGGATAACTGACATTCTCGGGTCAAGTGACCTGGTATCGCAGTCACAAGTCCCACGGTTGAGATTTGTACCACATCTATTACAGATCCCCTTGCAATTTTCATCGCAGAGAACTTTCATAGGCAGGCTCAAGGTCAACTCATTGCGAACCATTTGGTCTACATCCAGATTGTAACCATTTACATAGAACTGCTCGTCAAGCGCTTCCATCCGCTCTTTGTCCGTCTGCTTCATGTCGATCTCATCGTCAATCTCCAGATGGAAATCCACCTTCACGGGATCCAGGCACCGGCTGCAGGGCATCTCAAGGGATACATCCCCATGTCCCGTCACCGTGAATACCTTGTTTCCCTTGTTGGTAATGTCCAGACTCACCGGTGTTTTCTCCACCACCTCGTAGGTGCCTTCCGGCACACGAAACTCGGAAAACTCCAGCTCACAGATATAGTGCTTCACTTTTCCCTCTACGGAAAACAGCTCTGTTAAATTAATCAGCATACGATTATTCCTCCATATGCACCTATAATATTATACATAGAGGCATGTGGTTTGTCAACATAATTTTTCCAGTTTAACGAACTTTTCCGGCAATTAAGACAAGTTTTGAATTAAACCAGCGCCAGGGTCTCTCTTGCAATGGCCAGCTCCTCGTTGGTGGGGATCAGCATCACCTTCACCTTGGAGTTTGCGGAGGAAATCACACGCTCCTCGCCGCGCACATTGTTGGCCTCGTCGTCGATCTCAACGCCCATAAACGCCAGGCTGGAGCAGATGTTCTTTCTTCCGGTCTTGTCGTTCTCACCCACGCCTGCGGTGAACGCGATTGCGTCCACGCCGTTCATGGCTGCCGCGTAAGCGCCGATGTACTTCACAACGCGGTAAATGAACGCATCCAGCGCTACCTCAGCCAGGTGGTTGCCCTCGGCCTTGGCGTTCTCGATATCGCGGAAGTCGCTGGAGATGCCGTTTGTCATGCCGTATACGCCGGACTTCTTGTTCAGGATATCCAGCATCTGGTTGATGTCCAGCCCCTCTTTGTTCATGATGAACTGCAGCACGGCCGGATCCACGTCGCCGCTTCTGGTACCCATGATCAGGCCCTCAAGTGGGGTTAAGCCCATGCTGGTGTCCACGCACTTGCCGCCGATGGAAGCGGATACGCTGGCGCCGTTGCCCAGGTGGCAGACGATCACTTTGGCGGTCTCGGGATCTAAGCCGCCGAACCGGATGGCCTCAGCGGATACGAACTTGTGGCTGGTTCCGTGGAAGCCGTAGCGGCGGATGCCGTATTTCTCATAGTATTCGTGGGGAATGGCGTAAGTATACGCTTTTTCCGGCATGGACATACCAAATGCGGTGTCGAACACAGCTACGTTGGGGGTGCCGGGCATAGCGGCCTCGCAGGCCTCGATTCCCATCAGGTTGGCCGGGTTGTGCAGCGGTCCCAAGTCAAAGCACTCGCGGATCACGCGCTTCACATCCTCGTTCACAACGATGGAGTCGCTGTAAACCGTGCCGCCGTGCAGCACGCGGTGTCCGATCGCGGAGATCTCGGAGGTGTCCTTGATCACGCCGTGCTCCGGATCCTGCAGGGCTTCCATCACCATCTCAATGGCTGTCTTGTGGGTGGGCATGGGGTTCTCGATCACGAACTTGTCCTTGCCGGCCGGCTGATGGGTCAGCTTGGAACCGTCGATGCCGATGCGCTCGCACAGGCCCTTTGCCAGTACGCTCTCATTGTCCATATCAATCAGCTGATACTTTAAAGAGGAACTTCCGCAGTTGATAACTAAAATCTTCATAATATGTCCTTCTCCTTTAAACTTACTATTTAACGATCTCGCCGTATACTTCTCTTCCGCAGCCGGCCGCGTTGGACTCGTCGGTGTCAATGTGCATCGCCAGCGCGTAGCTGTCGCTCACGCGGACTACCACATCGCCGAATACCAGGCTTCTGCCGTCGGTGTCGATCTTTACGTTTACGATCTCGCCGTTCTCAACGCCCAGATCCTTGGCATCCGCGGGAGTGGCATGGATGTGGCGCTTTGCGGCGATCACGCCCTCGGTAATCTCGATCTCGCCCTTGGGTCCGATGATCTTACATGCGCCGCTTCCGGCAATGTCGCCGGACTCTCTGATGGGAGCGGCAACGCCGATGGAACGTGCGTCCGTCAGGGACAGCTCCACCTGGGTGGCCTTTCTCACAGGGCCTAAAATGGATACGCCGGGCATCTCCTTCTTGGTGCCGACGATGGTTACTCTCTCCTCACAGGCATACTGGCCGGGCTGGGAAAGATCTTTCTTCCTGGTCAGCTCATATCCGGCGCCGAAAAGGATCTCCAGATGCTCCTGGCTCAGGTGTACGTGACGTGCGGATGTCTCGACTAAAAATTTCATAATTAACGCTCTCCTTTTATCCTTGTAAATTTTAAAATGACCCACAGCCTCTGCGATATGGCGCAGCTCTGTATTCTGTATACTATTCTATTGGTTTGTCCAGGATTTTGCAAGCCCTGGCCGGGAAATATCTTGCATTTTTTTTAATACGCTGGCATATATCGGCAAAATTGCCGGTTATTCCGCGCCAATCGCTCCGCGGCCGCGCCAGGGAGCCCTGTATTTGAAAAAACGGAAGCTGCCGGCGTGGACAGCTTCCGAATTTGTCACAGAACCAGTAAGCTCTGCGCGTGTCATATTAAATTCAAGATCAGATTTTCTCGTAGTGCTCCACGTTGATCACGAAAATGGTGGCGCCGCCCACCTCCACAGTCATAGGCATGGTCGCATAGTTGACCATGGTGGTGCCGGAAATATAGGGCATGTTCACGGTGATCTTCTGATGCTGGCCGCACTCCTGCTTGATAATGTCAATCACTTCCTGAACCTTGTCATCTTCAGCGCCGATCATCAGCGTGGTGTTCCCCTTCTTCAGGAATCCGCCGGTGGTGGACAGACGTGTAATGCTGTAGTGGTGCTGGGTCAGCTGGCTAACAACATCATCCTCGTTGTCGTTTCTCACGATCGCATATACTAACTTCATATGGATGACCTCCTCTACTCTCTGATTGGGCTTATGATCCCTCTGCCGCCTGCCATGGAGTGCAGAAGGATCATAAGAATTATGCTTTATTATACCACAATTCAGTGAATAAAAGTGTTAATTTTTCTTAAATATTTACAATTTATGAATTTGTACTCTGTCTTGCGCCCAGGGTGACCTGTACCTCGTGCTCCACGTAAGCGCCGTTTACCAGGGACTGGACTGTTAATGTGACGGTGGAGCCGCTCTCATAATAGGTCAGCATCCGGGTCAGCTCTTCCATGCTGGTGACGGACTGGCCGTCAAATTTGGTGATGATGTCCTTTTCCTTCAGATCGGACTTGGCAGCCGCGCCGTCCTCCATAATCTGGTACACGTAAACGCCCACCGGCATGCCGAATTCCTTGGAGGTGGCGGCATCGATGTTGGTCACGCGGATTCCCAGCGTTCCCTGGGCGTCCTCAGACACGGCCACACGGGTTTTCTTGGTCATCAGGGTGTTTAAGATATCCTGGGCCTTGGAGATGGGGATGGCAAAGCCCATGCCTTCCACCTCGGTGGAAGCCGTCTTGGCCGCGTTGATGCCGATAACATTCCCGTTTAAGTCCAGAAGCGCGCCGCCGCTGTTGCCGGGGTTGATGGCCGCGTCGGTCTGGATAAAGGTGCGGCTTATGCCCTTCTCGTCCTCAATCTCCCGGTCCAGGGCGCTGACATAACCCACTGTCACGGACTGTCCGTAGCCCAGCGCGTTGCCGATGGCGATGACCTGCTGCCCCACCTTGATCTGGTCGGAGTCGCCCATGGTGGCCACCTTGATCTTGCTCATGGTGTCCGCCGGGATATCGGAGAGCTGAACCGCCACAATGGCCAGATCGGTGGCCGAGTCGGTGCCCTTCACCGCGGCTTTTACGTCCTTGTTGTCCGCAAAGGTCACCTTCAGGTCGCTGGCTCCCTCAACCACGTGGTTGTTGGTTGCGATCAGAAGCTCGCTGTCGCTCTGGGCCACGATGATGCCGGAGCCGCTGGATTTCGCCTCGTAGGTCTGGGACCTTCCGAAGAAGTCCTGCTGCTGAACCGTCATGGTGTCGTTGATGGCCACCACGGAGGGCATGGCGGCCTCGACGATGCCGGACACGTCGTTTACCGAGGAGACCGGCGTGGCGCCCGCCTGGCTGGAATTGTTGTTGGCAGTCGTCAGAGCCGGGGCCGCGGCCTGGGTATCCGCCGCCGCGGTCTGGGTATCGCCGGCCGCGTAGAGGTTCATCATCCTGCTGCCGATAAGGTTGACGCCCGTCATCACGCCGCCGGACACGGTGCCGAACAGCACGGCCGCCGCTGTGATTCCGGCCACCTTCTTGGCCATTTTGCCTTTCTTTTTAGGCTGGCCAGACGGACCTCCCGGATAATACCCGTTGTTGTTCATGTTCATACCGCCGTTGCTTCCGTTTTCATTTCCCTGCTCCATATGTTCAAAATTGTTCATCTCATGATCATACATAATTCATATCTCCTTTCGCTTTTTCTCTATTTTAGTTCCGCCTTCCGGCTGGATTTCCTTTTGATATTTAACAATATACCCAGGAATTGTGGTGGAATTGTGAAGCGATTATGGAGAATTTGTGTTCGAATTATTATAGAATTATAAACTGCGCGCGGCATGGGGACGACCGTTTTTTTTGCGGATTCTTCACACTGGCCCGCGGACTGACGCATACCATAGATTATAGTTCAATTCCAAGGAGTGATTCATATGTTCGATACACCGGTAATGCTGACCCCGCTGCATTACGTCTATCTGATCGGAGTGATCGCGATTCTGGCGGTCATGGTCAGACGGCGGGATACACCGGCGGTCTGCATCGCCTTTCTGTTTATACTGGGGGCCGTGGGCCTGGGCTCTGTGGCGGGAGGCATCATGACCGTTTTCAACGCCGTACTCTATGCGGCCCGGGAATTTATGGAGGTGATCGCCACCATCGCGCTGGTCACGGCGCTCTCCAAATGCCTGAAGGACCTGGGCAGCGATTACCTGATGATGGTTCCCATGTCCAGGGTGATGAAAACGCCTTCCGTCACCTGGTGGATTCTGGGGCTGACCATGTTTTTGTTCTCCCTGTTTCTGTGGCCCTCGCCCTCCGTGGCTCTGGTGGGAGCCATCATGCTCCCCTTTGCGGTGAAGGCCGGTTTGAACCCGCTGGCCGCGGCCATGGCCATGAACCTGTTCGGCCACGGCTTTGCCTTAAGCTATGACTTTGTGATCCAGGGCGCGCCCGGCGTCTCGGCCGGCGCCGCAGGCCTTAGCTCCACCGACATTCTCACAACCGCCGCACCGGTATTCTGGGTGATGGGCATCGCGACCGTGGTCAGCGCATTTCTCTTAAACCGCCGCACCATGAGCACACAGGCTGTCCCGGTCTCCGCCCAACGCCGTCCGCCCGCGGCAAACGCGCCTGTTTTGGGCGGGTCCCTGCCCGGCGGGTCCGGTCAGGCCGCTCCCGCTCCTTCCCGCAAGGCGGCGCTGATTCTGGCCGTTCTCACCCCGCTGGCCTTTTTGGCCGATATTCTGATGATGTTCGCCTTCAACTTAAAGGGCGGGGACGCCACCAGCCTGGTCTCCGGAACAGCCGCAATCGTGATGGCAGTCGGCGCGGTGCTGGGCTTTAAAGGACGCTTCCTGGAGAAGGTCACGGACTACGTGACCGACGGCTTCCTGTTCGCCATCCGTATCTTTGCACCGGTGATTATCATCGGCGCCTTTTTCTTTTTGGGCGGCAGCGGAATCACCACCATCATGGGCAGCCAGTTCCAGAGCGGTATCATGAACGACTGGGCGGTCTGGCTGGCTCACAATGCGCCGTTAAACAAATATATGGCCGCGTTTATCCAAATGGTTGTGGGCGCGCTGACCGGCTTGGACGGCTCCGGCTTCTCCGGTCTCCCTCTGACCGGCTCCCTGGCCCGCACCTTCGGTCTGGCGGTAGGCGCCTCCGTTCCCGTGCTGGCTGCCCTTGGACAGATCACCGCTATTTTTGTGGGCGGCGGCACCATCGTTCCCTGGGGCCTGATCCCCGTTGCGGCCATCTGCGACGTAAGCCCTCTGGAGCTGGCCAGGAAAAACCTGCTCCCCGTATTCATCGGCTTTGTCTGCGCCTTTTTTATCGCCTGCCTGCTGCTGTAAACTGTTTCTTGACAAGGAGGAATCGCCATGTGCGGAATCGCTGGCTTTTACTGTGCGAAAAAACAATACCTGAAAGAACCTGCACGCTTTGAATCCATCCTGTCGTCCATGGCCTCGGTGCAACGCCACCGGGGGCCGGACGACGACGGAATCTGGCTGTGGGAACACGCGGGGCTGTCCCACGCCCGCCTGTCGGTCATCGATCTGGCCGGAGGCAGACAGCCTATGACCAAAACCGACGCCGGACGGACCTTTGCCATCGTCTACAACGGAGAACTGTACAACACCGGGGAGCTGCGTGAGGATTTAAGGGCCTGCGGCCGCACCTTTCTCACCTCCAGCGACACGGAGGTGATCCTGGCCGGGTATATGGAATACGGGCCTGAATTTGTCAAACGCCTGAATGGAATCTTCGCCTTTGCCATACTGGACCCGGTAAAGGACAGCCTGTTCCTGTTCCGCGACCGCTCCGGGGTCAAACCCCTGTTCTATACGGTCCGGGACGGCGAGGTGGTGTTCGCCTCCGAGCTCAAGGGGATATTCGCCTTTCCGGGCATCGAGCCGGAGCTGGACCGCAGGGGATTAAACGAGGTGTTCTCCATCGGGCCGGCCAGAACATACGGCTGCGGCGTCTTTAAGGGCATGGAGGAGGTGCTGCCGGGCCATTTCCTGTGCTGCTCGCCGGAAGGCATCGGGGACCGCTGCTACTGGCAGCTGGAGAGCCGCCCACACACGGACAGCTATGAGCGCACGGTGGAGCGCACCGCCTTCCTGGTGACGGATGCCATCCGCCGTCAGATGGTGTCGGATGTGCCCATCTGCACCTTCCTGTCCGGCGGCGTGGACTCCAGCCTGGTCTCTGCGGTCTGCGCGGCGGAGCTGAAAAAACGCGGAGAGGTGTTAAACACCTTCTCCTTTGATTTTGTGGACAACGACCGCTACTTCAAGGCCAGCTCCTTCCAGCCCTCCCAGGACCGTCCCTTTGTGGACAAAATGGTGGAATTTCTGGGCAGCAACCACCGCTATCTGGAGTGTGATAACCTGACCCAGGCGGACCGCCTCTGCGACTCCGTAATAGCCCACGACCTGCCCGCCATGGGGGATATAGACTCCTCCATGCTCCATTTCTGTTCCCTGGTGAAGGAGCACAACAAGGTGGCGCTGACCGGGGAGTGCGCGGATGAGATTTTCGGCGGCTACCCCTGGTTCCACCGCAAGGAATGCTTTGAAGCCCACACCTTCCCCTGGACCATGGATTTAAACGCCCGCAAGGTGCTGCTGGCCGACGATTTTATCCAGTTTTTAGGAATGGACGACTATGTATGCGAGACCTACGAGCGCTCGGTGGCCGAGACGCCCCGCCTGGCCGGGGACACCCCCGATGAAGCGCGCAGACGGGAGATCGCCTATTTGAATCTGCGCTGGTTCATGCAGACCCTGTTAAACCGCATGGACCGCGACAGCATGTACTCCGGCCTGGAGGCCCGCGTCCCCTTTGCCGACCACCGGATTATCGAGTATGTTTGGAACGTGCCCTGGGATATGAAAACCAGAGGCGGCGTGGTGAAAAACCTGCTGCGCCAGGCGGGCCGCGGCCATCTGCCCGAGGAAATCCTATTCCGCCGCAAGTCCCCCTATCCCAAGACCTACGACACCCGCTACGAGGCCCTGCTGGTGGGACGGGTGCGGGAAATTGCCGCGGACTCCTCATCCCCGGTCATGCAGTTCCTGGATAAAAAGAAGCTGGAGCAGTTTCTCAAAAGCCCCTCGGACTACGGACGGCCCTGGTACGGCCAGCTCATGGCCGGTCCCCAGATGCTGGCCTATATCCTCCAGGTCAACTTCTGGCTGGAGCGCTATCACATCCGGATTTTAAAATGAGTCTGCCGGGAAACCGCTGCCGGGGCTGGACGCGCCGCCCCGCAGCGGGTATAATAGACGGCAGAAACCAATTCCAAATTCAGGAGGACCCGCTATGCGCGTGACGGGCATTATTGCAGAGTACAATCCATTTCACAACGGCCACAAATATCACCTTGCCCGGGCAAAGAAAATTTCCGGGGCGGATTTCTGCGCGGTGGCGATGAGCGGCGATTTTGTCCAGAGAGGCGAGCCGGCGGTCTGCTCCAAATACGCCAGGGCCAGAGCCGCCTTAGCCTGCGGCGCGGACCTGGTGTTTGAGATCCCCTCCGTGTTCGCCACGGGCAGCGCGGAGGATTTCGCCTCCTGCGGCGTGGCGCTGTTATCCGGCCTGGGGGTGGTGGACGATCTCTGCTTTGGCAGCGAGTGCGGCGACGCTGTGCCGCTGATGGAGGCGGCACGCTATCTGAACCGGGAGCCAGAGGATTACAGGGCCGTTTTGCAGGAGGGCGTAAAAAGCGGCCTCACCTGGCCCCAGGCCAGAAGCCGGGCGCTGGGCCGGGTAAGCCCTCTGGACCGGGAGGCTCTGGCGGCCCTGGAAAGCCCCAACAACCTGCTGGGCATCGAATACTGCCGGGCGATTCTGCGGCAAAGCAGCCCCTTAAAGCCCGTGACGATCCTGCGCAAGGGGCAGGGATACCACGACGACCGCCTGGACGGCGGACTGGCGTCCGCGACCGCGCTGCGCAAGGCCATGGCCGGGGAAGCCGGGACTCCTCCGGCGGACGAGGCTCTCCGGCGCCATATCCCCGCCGAGGCGCTCCCTGCCCTTTCCTGTTCCCGCCCCATATTTGCCCAGGACTTTTCCGGCCTGCTCAACTTCGCTCTGGCGGAGCGGCTGCGGGACGGCCGCGGGCTGGCGTGCTGCGAGGGAATGAATGCCGATCTGGAACAGCGGCTGTCCCGGCTGCTCATTACCCCCGCGGACTGGGAAGGGCGCATCCGGCAGTTGAAAACCCGCCAGTACACCTACACCCGCATAAGCCGCGCTCTGGCCCATGTGCTTCTGGGAATCACCGCCGGGCAGGCCGCGGCAGGCCGCGCCGCCGGTTACTGCCCCTACGCCAGAGTCCTGGGATTTCGCCGGGAAGCGGCCCCGCTCTTGAGCGCAATCAAACGCCGGGGTTCGCTCCCCCTGGTCACAAAAACCGCCGATGCCGTTAAGCAGCTTTCAGGAACAGCCCTGGAGATGCTGGAGCAGGATTTCTACAGCTCCCACCTCTGGCAGTCCGTGTATTTTGGGAAATACGGGGAAGCGCTCAAAAATGAGTTTAACCAGGAGATCGCAGTCTTGTGATTCCCCTCCCTCGGATAAAAAAAGGCACCTCGTGCCTGGACGCCGGCAAAAACGCCGGTTTTCAGAGCACTGGGTACCTTTTTAACATCCGTATTCATTTATTCTGGCCGGCCTCATCCCCGGCTTCGCAGGCCTCCGGCGCCAGAAGCCGCATGAGCGTGGGGCGCACCTGCCAAAACCCGGCGATCCTTCTCAGCTCATCCACATTGTCTCTGGGCGGTCCCTGGCGCAGCACCCTGATCAAAATATTCTTAGGCGTGTGCTCCATGTCGATAAATTCCAAAATCTGGGTTCGATAGCCCATATGCTCCAGCACCTGCGCCCGCAGCGCATCCGTGTAGAGCGCGGCCATGCGCTCCTTGATCAACCCGTACTGGAGCACCGGGGCCATCAGCTCATTTTCCATCTGCCCGTTCAGCTCGTGCTGGCAGCAGGGCACGGATAAAATCACCTTCGCGCCCCATTCCACCGCCTTGGCCAGGGCGTAATCCGTGGCCGTATCGCAGGCGTGCAGGGTAACCACCATGTCCACGCCGCTCACGCCCTCGTAGGAGGCGATGTCGCCGCAGCAGAAGGTCAGCCCCGCATAGCCGTACTCCTGGGCCAGACGGCCGCAGCGGCGGATCACATCCTCCTTTAAATCCAGGCCGATGATCCGCACCTGGTAACCCTTCAGCTCCCGCAGATAGTAGTACATGGCAAAGGTCAGATACGATTTTCCGCAGCCGAAATCGATGATCGTGTTCTCCCTGCCCTTGTCCAGGCCGGGCAGCACGTCCTCGATCATTTCCAGGAAGCGGTTGATCTGCCGGAACTTGTCGTACCTGCTGTTCACCACCTTGCCCTCCCTGGTCATCACACCCAAATCCACCAGAAAGGGAACCGCGATCCCCTCCTCCAGGATATAGCGCTTCTTCCGGTTGTGGGACATGGGCGTGATCCGCGCCGGCGCGGCCAATGCGCCTCCACGGCGCTTCACCTTGACCGTGACCCGGCCCTTTTTGCTGACCAGGATCAGGCCGGTGCCCAGAGCGGACGTGATCTCAGCCTGCCGGAACTGTCCATCCATGTGATCCGCCACGTAAGCGGCGGCCTGGACAGCGTCCAGATTCCGGTGGAACGCCTGCTTGCCGGCCTGCTCCTCCACCTGGAAGCGCAGCTCCCCCTTGATCAACAGCGGGCGCAGCCTGGCCCGTGAAAGCTGGTCCGGATTCACCGGATTGCTCAAAAGAATCCGTTCCAGGGACTCATTTAAAAACTGTTCCACCGCCCGGGTGGTCTCCTCGCGCTCTGTCTGATTCATGAAGCATTCTCCTGACGTTCAATCTCAATCAGGCGCAAACCGCGGCCGCGGCCGTAAACCGTGGGGCCGCAGGAGCTTTGCGCCTGTCCGTTTCCATAAAACTCTAAATTATCCGTCAATGCGCTACCCGAACAGCCGCTTTGCCAGCGCCGGCAGCTCCGGCATACTCCCGATCACGCCCACGGGCTTTACAGCCCGTCCGAATCCGTAGGCTGCGTGGACGAAGGGGATTCCCGCCGCACTGGCGGCCTCCTCGTCCATGGCCGTGTCGCCCACATAGAACGCGGCGTCCAGCCGGTTGCGGTCCGCCACCAGACGGATGTTGTCCCCCTTGGGTCTGCCGGTGCGGCCGAAGCACTCCACGTCCCGGATCAGGCTTTCGATGCCGCACACCTTCATCATTACCTGGATGTAGCCGTCCTGGCAGTTGCTGACAATATAAAGCCCGTAATCCTGCGCCAACTGTTCCAGCGTCTCGCGCACGCCCGGATAGAGCGTTCCCGGATGGGTCAAAAGATACTCGTTCTCGTATTCCATGCAGCGCTCCATGATCTCCCCGCGCAGCTTCTCCCCCAGGGAGGGCAGCATCATCCGGCCGATCTCATCCATTGGCCGCCCCATGTAGCGGTACATATCCTCCACCGTGATGATCCGCCCTGCCTCCAACCGGGAGGCCAGGATTTCATTCCAGGCCTCCGTCACTTGGGGCGCTGAGTCCCACAGGGTGCCATCCACGTCAAACAGAATTCCCTTTTTCATCTAGTTCTCCTTATCCACCCAGCCGCGCCGAAGAAGTTCGGGAAAACGCTCCAGGTGCGCATAATCGTTCAGGCGCTCCACGTAAAACCGCCCCGTATCCTCGTGGTAATCCAGCTCGGAGATGCTGCAATTTTCCAGATCCACCGAGAGCATACGCCACTTTGCCAGATCCATGCCCAGGAAATGGGCGATCATGGAGCGGATCACGCCGCCGTGGGTCACCACCGCGATGCGCTGGTAGCCGCTTCCCGCCATCTCCTCAAACACCGGCAGCGCCCTGGCCACCACGTCCCCGGCGCACTCGCCGCCCGGATAAGCCAGGTCCCGCTCCATCTTCTGCTGCTCCAGCTTGAAATCCTTGAAGTCCACCGCGATGGCCTCGTCGGACATGCCCTCCATGTCGCCAAAGGAAATCTCCCGCAGGCCCGGGCGCACGAAATGCTCCACATTCCAGTAAATATTAGCCGACTGGGCGGTCTGCACGGCGCGCAGCAGGTCGCTGGAATACACGGCGTCGATCTTTGCCGGCACCAGCCGTTCCCCCACCAGGGCCGCCTGGCGAAAGCCCGCCTCGCTCAAATCCACGTCCACGTTGCAGAGCTTGCTGCTCTGCCGCCCATGGCGGATCAGATATAACTTCATGGCGCTCTCCCCTAATTCTTAAAGCTGTGAATCGGCGCCGGAATACGCCCGCCGCGGGTGACGAACTTCTCGCAGGAGAAGGTGTTCACCGGAATGATGGGCGCGTAACCCAAAAGTCCGCCGAACTGAGCCGTGTCGCCCACGCTCTTGCCGATCACGGGGATCAGGCGCACAGCGGTGGTTTTCTGGTTCACCATTCCGATGGCCGCCTCATCGGCGATGATACCGGAAATGGTGGACGCCGGAGTGTCGCCGGGAATGGCGATCATATCCAGGCCCACGGAGCAGACGCAGGTCATGGCCTCCAGCTTTTCCATGGTCAGGGCGCCCAGGCTCACCGCATCGATCATCCCCTGGTCCTCACTGACCGGGATAAACGCGCCGCTTAAACCGCCCACGTAGGAGGAAGCCATCACGCCGCCCTTTTTAACCTGGTCGTTGAGCATGGCCAGGGCCGCTGTGGTTCCGGGGGCGCCTACGCGCTCTAAGCCGATCTCCTCCAGAATCTCCGCCACGCTGTCTCCCACCGCCGGCGTGGGCGCCAGGGACAGGTCGATGATGCCGAAGGGGATTCCCAGGCGCTTGGAGGCCTCCTGAGCCACCAACTGCCCCACACGGGTGATCTTGAAGGCCGTCTTTTTGATGGTCTCGCAGAGCACCTCGAAGTTGGCTCCCCTGGCCTTCTCGAGGGCCACCTTCACCACGCCGGGGCCGCTGACGCCCACGTTGATGATAGCGTCCGCCTCGGTCACGCCGTGGAACGCGCCCGCCATAAAGGGGTTGTCGTCCGGCGCGTTGCAGAATATCACCAGCTTTGCGCAGCCCAGACTGTCGTTGTCCCCGGTAGCCTCAGCGGTCTCCTTCACGATTCGGCCCATGATCTCCACCGCGTCCATATTGAGGCCGGTTTTGGTGGAGCCCACGTTCACGGAGCTGCACACCCGCTCGGTCCTCGCCAGGGCCTGGGGAATGGAGAGGATCAGGTTGCGGTCCGCGGTGGTCATGCCCTTGCTGACGAGGGCGGAGTATCCGCCGATAAAGTTCACGCCCACCTCCTTTGCAGCCCGGTCCAGCGTCTGGGCGATGGTCACGAAGTCCTCCGGCTTTTTGCAGGCCGCGCCACCCACCAGGGCGATCGGGGTGACGGAGATGCGCTTGTTCACGATGGGGATGCCGAAATCCCGCTCAATGTCGTTTCCCGTGGCAACCAAATCCTTTGCCATGGTGGTGATTTTCCTGTAAATCTTCTCATTGACCGCGTCCAGGTCGCCGTCCACGCAGTCCAGCAGGCTGATGCCCAGCGTGATGGTGCGCACGTCCAGCTTTTCGTGCTCGATCATGTTGTTGGTCTCGTTTACCTCGTATATGTTAATCATGCTCATATGTCCCTTTCTATCCTGAGTGTAGGCCGGTTAACCGCGGCGGTCAGATTCGGTGCATCTTGGTGAAAATATCCTCCCGCTGGATTTTCACCTTCACGCCGATGGCCTCGCCCACACGCTCCAGCTCCTCCGCCACATCGCCGAAGGACTTTGTTATGGAGGACACGTCCACGATCATCATCATGTTGAAATAATCCTGCACAATAGTCTGGGAAATGTCCAGGATGTTGATCCTGTTCTCAGCCAGATAGGTGCATACCCTTGCGATAATTCCTACGGTGTCTTTTCCTACTACGGTGATAATTGCTTTGCTCATTCCAGCTCTCCTCTTTTACTCTTTTTAGTATAATCTATGTAAACGCTGTCTCAGCTTACAAATTACTGCAATTTACAGCCCTGCCGCAAAGCGCGGGACTACAGGTTGACGATCTCGCTCATCTGGTCCCGGCCCGCCACCGAGATAGAAAAATCCGCCGCGCCGTAAGGGCAGTCCCCCTCGTCGATCTCCAGGCGCACCGTCTCGTAGGCCAGCTCCTCGTAGTTGTTTTCCTTGCTCAGATGGCCCAGAAGAATCTTCTTCATCCGGTCGTGGAGGATGCAATTTAACAGCCTGCCCGCGTTCTCGTTGGACAGATGGCCGTGATCTCCCAGAATCCTGCGCTTCAGGTAATAGGGGTAAGGGCCGCTCTCCAGCATCCGCACGTCGTGGTTGGATTCCAGCAAAAGGGCGTCCAGCCCCTGTAAATGGTCGATAATATACTGGTCGTAATGGCCCATGTCCGTGGCCACCGCCACAGAGCGCTCGCCGCACTGCACCCGGTAGGCCACAGGGTTGGCCGCGTCATGGTCAATGCTGAAGGGCTTGACCCTCAAATCCCCCACGAGAAAATCCACGTCCGGGCACACCGGGTGCAAAAGCTCCCGGTCGTAGTTGCCCAGGCTGGACTTGTTCTGAATCTCGGCCAGCGTCTCCCGGGTGGCGTAGATGGGCACCTGATATTTGCGCGCCAGCACGCCCAGGCCCTTGATGTGGTCCGAGTGCTCGTGGGTGATCAGGATGCCGTCCACATCCGTCCCCTTGAGCCCGATATCGTTCAATCCCTGCTGGATGCGCTTGTTGCTGATCCCGGCGTCCACCAGGATATGGGTCTGTTCAGACCCTATGTAAATGCAGTTGCCGCTGCTGCCGCTTGCAATGCTTACCATTCTCATATTGTAGGTTCCTCTGCTTTTCATTCCGTGAGGAGACTGTGAATCTGCCGCCTGGTCTCCCCCAAAGTGCCGTTGTTGTCGATCTTGCGGTCGCAAAAGGCCTCAAATTCAGCCTCTGTGGCCTGGCTGTCCATGATCGACCGGGATTTTCCGGCGCTGTAGCCCCTGTTCTCCGCCAGGCGCTGCAGCCGCTTCTCCCTCGATGTATAAACATACCACATTTCCTGGCAGTTGTCACGAAATTCTTGGCCTAAAATTGCCGCCTCGATCACCACAACGGAGGCGGATGAGCGCTCGGCCTCCTCCCGCACAGCCTGCCATACCGCCGGATGGGTCAGCCGGTTCACCTGCAGGCGCTTCCGCTCATCCCCGAAGATCAGCGCTGCCATAGCCGCGCGGTCGATGGTCCCGTCCTCCCGCACAATGGAGTCCCCCAGGTACGCGACCACCCGGCGGTAGCACTCCTGTCCCGGCTCCATCAGGGCCCTGGCCACGTCATCCGCCAAAATCACGTGGGCCCCGAAATCCTCCTTCAGAATCCTCAGCACCCGGCTCTTGCCCGCGCCCACGCCGCCTGTGACGCCGATAATCCGTTTTTCCATTTTCTCACACCTGTCCGTCCGCAGGACCCCGGCCAACGGCCGCGGCCCCGCTTTCGCTGTATTTTTATTTTGCCGCAAACCAGGAATCGCCCACCTTGGCATCTACCTCCAGGGCCACCTTCAAATCCGCCGCCCCCTTCATCTGCTCCTCCAGCAGGGCTTTCACCGCCTCCACCTCGCTGTGGTCGGTCTCCACCAGAAGTTCATCGTGAATCTGCAGGACGATCCTGGACTTCATATTGCGCTTTTTCAGCTCCCGGTCCACCCGGATCATGGCGATCTTCATCACGTCCGCGGCCGTTCCCTGAATCGGCGAGTTCATAGCCACCCGCTCGCCGAACTGGCGCTGCATGAAGTTGGCGGATTTCAGCTCCGGGATAGGACGCCTGCGGCCGTAGAGGGTGGTCACATAGCCCTGCTCCTTGCCCTGGGTCACCAGGCCGTCCAGAAATGTCTTAACGCCCGGGTAGGTCTCGAAATACTTGTTGATGTACTCCACCGCCTCCTTGCGGGAGATGCTCAAATCCTCGCTGAGCCCGAAGGCGCTGATGCCGTAGACGATGCCGAAGTTCACCGCCTTGGCGTTGCGGCGCTGCAGGGGCGTCACTTGATCTAAGGGGATGTGGAACACCTCGGAGGCCGTGATGGCGTGGATATCCTGAGCCGAGCGGTAGGCCCCGATCAGCCGGTTGTCCCCGGACATGTGGGCCAGGATGCGCAGCTCGATCTGAGAGTAGTCCGCGTCCACGAACACGCTGCCCTCCCTTGGCACGAATACCTTGCGTATCTCACGGCCCAGCTCCATGCGCACCGGAATATTCTGCAAGTTCGGCTCCGTGCTGCTGATGCGTCCGGTGGCCGTGATGGTCTGGTTGAATTTGCCGTGGATGCGGCCGTCCGAACCGATAAACGCGGCCAGGCCCTCGGCGTAGGTGGAATAGAGCTTGGTCAGCTGGCGGTAATCCAGAATCTTTTGCACCACCGGGTAATCCGGGGCCAGCTTCTCCAGCACGTCCGCGGCGGTGGAGTAGCCGGTCTTGGTCTTTTTGCCGCCGGGCAGCTCCATATCGCCGAAGAGGATTTCCCCCAGCTGTTTGGGGGAGTTAATGTTGAACTCCTTACCCGTGTCGCGGTAAATCTCCTGCTCCAGCACGTCGATCTGCACCTTCAGGCGGCTCCCGTACTCCTTGAGCGCCTCGCGCTCCACCTTCACTCCAGCCTGCTCCATGCTGGACAGGCTGTAGATGAGCGGCATCTCAATGTCGGTGAACAGCTGGTACATACCGGTGTCTTTCAGGCGTTTCTCCAGGGGCGCGGCCGCTTTCATCGCCACATAACCCATGTAGCAGGCGCAGCTGACCGCCTTGGGATCCTTCATCCACAGAGCGTCGCCCAACGGCTGCTTGCCCAGCAGGTCCGCCTTGGAGGGCACGGTAAGCCCCAGGTAGTCCCGGGCCAGATCATCGTATCCGTAGGAATCCTTCAGGGGGTTTAACAGATACCCGGCCACGCCCGCGTCGAACACCGGGCCGTCGTAGGGAATGTCCAGATAGGGAAGCTGCTCCTTTAAGTCCAGCACCCAGGCCTGGGCGCCGTCCGTCCGTCCGCAAAGCAGGGCGGAAAGCTTTGACAGCAGCCACTCCTCCGTCAGCTCTCCTCCGGTGACGACACAGCAGATGTCCCCGTCGCCGCAGCACAGAGCCGCAGCGGCCACAGGCAGCAGGCCCTCCCTGGCCTTCTCGCCGGACTGGAGCTCCCCGCCCTCGTCGAAGGAAAAAGAGAGCTGTTCCATCCCGCCTGCCTTGACGGCGCTGCGGCTGGCCGTGATCAGCTGCACGCCCACCACCGGCTGCCTGCCTGCCGTCTGAAACAGCTTCTCCGCCTCCCCGCGCTCCGTCACCAGACGGAAGCTGTCCTCGATGCTGGTGGTCTCCCCGTCGCCCATGGCGGCGGCGTCAAAGCGGGTGAGAATGGATTTGAACTCCAGCCGCTTCATGTACTGATATGCCTCCGGTGTATAGAGGTTGCCGATCTGCGCTTCCCCGTACTGAAACTCCACCGGGCAGTCCAGGCGGATGGTGGCCAATTCCTTGCTCATCTGCGCCATATCGTAATGCTCCTCCAGCGCCTTTTTGGCTCTGGGCGGACGAATCTCCTCCAGGTGGGCGTAGGCATTTTCGATGCTGCCGTAAGCGCTGATAATGGCGGTGGCCGTCTTTTCGCCGATGGAGGGCACGCCCGGGATATTGTCCGAGGCGTCCCCCATCAGCGCCTTGACGTCGATGAACTCCTCGGGCGTGACCTGGTACTCCCGCTTCACGTCCTCGGGGAAATAGTCGTGCACCTCCGTGCCGCCCCTGCTCGTCTTGGGGATGCGTATCTTGATGTGCTCATCCGCCAGCTGCAAAAGGTCGCGGTCTCCGGAGACCACGGACACCTCTATGCCCTCCCGCTGGCTGCGCTTGGCCACTGTGCCCAGGATGTCGTCCGCCTCGTAGCCGGGAAGCGTCAGAATCGGCACGCCCATGGCCGCAAGCACCTCCTTCATCAGCGCCACCTGCTGGTGCAGCTCCTCGGGCATGGGCTTGCGCGTACCCTTGTACGCCTCAAACATCTCATGGCGGAAGGTGGGATCCTTCAAATCAAAGGCCACCGCCAGGTGGTCCGCCTTCTCCTCCTCGAGGATTTTAAACATAATATTTAAAAAACCGTACACTGCGTTGGTATGCAGACCCTCGGAATTGGTCAGGTCCGGTACCCCGTAAAATGCCCGGTTTAAGATACTGTGTCCGTCGATTAAAACAAGTTTGTCCATCTTGATTTCCTTTCTGCCTTGCGCGGGGCGGACCCGCGGATTATAAACCTAAAAAGCCCAGCTGCCCCCAGATGCGCAGCTGCAGTATGAGCACCACCAGAACCGCCCAAAAGCACAGGGTGTTCACCGCGTACCTGGCCGTCTGCAGCAGGTAAAGGCTGTGAATCCGCTGCCGCGAAATCTCCAGGGCCGTCTCCAGAGCGCCCTTGATATTGTAGGTGCCGGTGCCCTCGTCCAGCTGCCGGATGCCCACGTCCACGGTAAAATAGATCTCCAGCTCCTCCCTGCAGTCGTCACAGGTATCGATATGTTTTAAAAATTCCGCCAGCTCTGCGTCCGTGAGTTCCCCGTTGATGTAGGGCATCACCAGGCGCTCCGCCTCTCTGCAGGTCATAAGCCTTCCTCCTTGCTCTGTCTCAAATCTCTCTCCATCATACAATAAATTATCTTCTTTTTCAATGCAAAAAATACTTGCCAAAGTGATTATCCTGTGATAGAATAATTAGCGTTGCAAACGGTTTTCTGCGGGCTCTGCCGGTAGAATATCGTATCCAATGTAAGCCGGCATGTCGGAATGGCAGACGATGCGGACTCAAAATCCGTTGGCGGCAACGCCGTGTGGGTTCAAGTCCCACTGCCGGCACTACCTTGGCAGGGGCGAAAGCTTCGCGAACCGGAATTTCCGGGATGCGGGGCTTTTTCTTTTGTACATTTTGCTATTCCAATTATTGTATACAAAAACAAGGGGCTGCGCCAGGTGTCACACTGGCTGCGCCCCTTGCTGTTTTCAATTGATGCCCGTCCGCCCCGCGCAAAACCCGCTGCCAAGGCTGCTCTCCGGCAGTTCAGGACCCTCCTGCTGCTTTGCCCGCGGCGGTCAGATCATAGCTCTCCGCGATCATGCGGCGAATCTCACGGTCTGGCACAGTGCCGTCCAGTAAAACGGTGTTCCAGTATTTTTTATTCAGGTGATAGCCCGGAAGCACGCCCGTGTAGGCGCTGCGCCAGAATTCCACCCACTGGGGATCGCATTTCACATTGACGCAGACCTGCCCCTCCCGGCAGTAGATCCAGGCGAACACCCGCCTGTTTGACCGGTGCCGGATCACCGCCCACTCGTGGTCGCGGAAGGGGTAGTCCTCGTACACCTCCGGGTAGGTCAGACAGTGGGCGATCAGGTCCTTTTTGGTTCTCATCATCTTGTTCCGTCTCCCAAGCCTCTCACTCTCTCAGCCTGAGGTACTGCGGCTTCACCGACTTGGTCAGCCATACGCCGTTGCTGGAGAGATAAAACGGGATCCCCTCCCGGTACATCCGCCCTGCCTCCACCTCGAACACCACAGGCCGTCCGTGGCGGCTGCCCACCTTGACGGCAGTCTCCACATCCTTTGACAGGTGGACGTACAGGCGGTTCATTGGCAGCAGGCCGCCCTCGCGGATGGCGTGCAGAAAGCGGTCCGCTGTGCCGTGATAAAGAATTTCAGGCGGTTCGGCGTTTTCTAACTCCACATCCACAGGGATGCTGTGCCCCTGGTTTGCCCTGATCTTCCTTCCGTCCCCGCTCAGGCTGTATCGGCCCTTCTCGTCGGTTTCCACGATCTTTTCCAGAATATTCCGGTCGATGCTGCGCCCGGTGGCGTTGATACCTGCCAACAGCTTTTCCACATCGGCCCAGCCGCGCTCATCCAGCTCGATTCCGGCGGCCTCCGGCTTGTGCCGCAGCACAAGGCTGATAAAAACGCTGAGGCTCTTTAAATTATGATTTCCCATTTTCTCCTCCCAACCTCCGCAGAATCTCCCGCTTATAATCGAGAAATCCCCCGGTCAAATTAAAATCCTTCCGCCTGGGCCTGGGCTCTGTGATCTCTAGCTCACCGGTGATCCGCCCCGGACGGCCGGTCAGCAGATAAATCCTGTCCGACAGCAGAATCGCCTCGTCGATATCGTGGGTGATAAACAGGGTCGACAGGCGGATTCGCTCCATCACATCCAGGTACCAGCTGTGCACCGCCCCCTTGGTCAGCATATCCAGCGCGGAAAACGGCTCATCCAACAGCGCCACATCTGCGGAAAACAGGTATGTCCTCAGCAGCGCCGCCCGCTGGCGCATACCGCCCGAGAGCTGGCTGGGATATTTTTTCTCCGTGCCCTCCAGTCCGAACTGGGCGAACTGGGCGGCCGCCCGCTCCCTGGCCTCCCGCTTGCCCACGCCCTTGACCAGAAGCGGCAGCGCCACGTTGTCCACAATGGTCCGGTACGGCAGCAGAAGATCCTTCTGGAGCATATAGCTCACATTGCCCGGGCGGCCGGTAATGTCCCGCCCGTCCAAAAGCACACGGCCTTCATCCGGCTGGCTTAGACCCGCAATTACATTGAACAGCGTGGTCTTTCCGCCGCCGCTGATGCCCAGAAGGGAGACCAGCTCCCCCTCCTGCAGCCGGATATGGATATCCTGGATCACAGCCTCCCCGTCAAAGGATTTGCTCACGCCCAGAACTTTCAGCTTTTCCATGGATTTCCTCCCTCACTGCGGCAGATAATCGTTGGAGAAGCCCGCGTTCTCCGGAATCTCCGCCTCCAGCAGTTGATTCTCGTTCAGCCAGCCGTAAAACGCGTTCCAGCGGGCGGGATCGATATAGCCCCACTGCCCGGCGTCAGCCTGGTACCGGCCCGCCAGATACTCCTGGCTGGCCTCCACCAGCTCAGAGTCCAGCTCCGGTGCGGCCGCGCAGAGAATACCGGCTGCCTCCCGGGGATCTTTGATCGCATCCTCATAGCCCCGGGCCGCTGCCCGCAGGAACGCTTTGGCCGTCCCGGCATCCTGCTCCAGAAATGCATCCCCCGCGATGATCACGGGCGTATAGTAGTCAAACACAGGGTTCAGGTCGGCAAACGCGAAATAGTCTGTGTCCAGCCCCTCCAGTTCCATTTTGATGCCCGCCCAGGCATAAAAAATCCAGATAGAGTCCACGTTTTTCGTTCTCAGCGCCGACACCTCGTCCGTCACCGTGCTGGGGATCAGCTTGACCTTGTCAAAATCGCCGCCGTCCAGCTCAACCACATTTTTCACCATCGCCTTCTCAATGGGAAGGTCCCAGGTGGCGTAGGTCTTTCCCTCCATGCCCAACGGGCGTTCCATCCCTTCCCCCTTTCGGGAGACAATGCCTGAGGTGTTGTGTTGAATCACTGCCGCCACAGCGGTCACCGGCAAGGCGTTCTCCCCGGCCACGGCGGGGGCCATGCTGTCCTGAAAGGAAATGCCCATCTGAGCCTTACCCGAGGCCACCAGCACCACCGCTCCGTCCTCCGGCGGCTGGACAATGTCCACTTCCAGGCCCTCCTCCGCAAAATACCCCTTTTCCTGGGCCACATAGAGGCCTGTGTGGTTGGTATTGGGCGTCCAGTCCAACACAAAGGTAATTTTCTTCAGACCGCCGTCCGCCTGGACCTGGCCCTGCTCTGCCGGGCCGCTGTTCCGGCAGCCGCTTAACACCGCGCAGGCGGCCAAAGCTGCCGCCGCGGCCAGCCAGTATTTTTTCATCATCCTCTTCCTCCTCAATCCCACATCCCCGGCCTTCAATCCCGCTTGGCATTTTCCCAGGGCATACATTTTTTCTGCAGTAGCTCCACCGCCCACATGAGCAGCAGGCTGATGCCGGAAATCAAAATAATGACGGCAAACATTTTGTCAAAGGCAAACGCCTTTTTCACCCGCGTCATATAGACGCCCAGTCCGCCGAAGCCTCCCAGCCACTCCGCGATCACGGCTCCCACCACCGCATAGGAGGCGGAGATGCGCAGGCTGGAAAAAAACTGCCCCAGGGCGCCGGGGAGTTTAATATAGAAGAAAACCTGTCCGCGCCCCGCGCCCATGGCCCGCAGAAGATTCACCGCATCCGGATCCGCAGACCGAAAACCGGTCAGTAATCCCACTGTGATGGGGAAAAAGGTGGTAATCACGATCAGGATCACCTTGGGCGCCATCTCATAGCCGAACCACAGCACCAGCAGGGGCGCGATGGCCACCGCAGGCACGGTCTGGGTCAGCACGATCAGCGGATAAAAGGCCTGGTAGAGCCGCTCAAACCGGTCCATCAGCACCGCCGTCACAAAGCCGGTCAGGATTCCCAGGATCAGACCCAGGAACGCCTCCGACAAGGTGATTTTCGCGTGCTCCATCAGGGTGGGAAATTCCTGCACAAAGGCCGCCGCCACAGCCGACGGCGACGGCAGCATAAAGCCCTCCACCAGCCCCAACCCCGTCACGGCTTGCCAAAGGAGCAGGATGCCAAGGATTGCGGAACAGGACCACAGCTTACTTGTGATGCTTGGTGACTTTCTTTTCAATGGTCAGCACATCTCCCTCCGGATGATAGGATACCTTAATGTAGGCGGCCACGGACGGCGCGCCGGCCCGCACGGCAATGTGCTGGCACTCCTTCACAATATCCATCAGCTGGTCGTAATCGCCCTCGATGGTAGTCTCAAAGGGTCCCACATAGTAATTCAGGCCCGTGCTCTTAATATAGGCAATAACCTCGTCTACAATACGGATCAGTTCCTCGTTGTTTTCGGCTTTCGGTAAAGATTGGATCGCTACACTCGCATTCATAATGTTTTCTCCTTCTCAGTTTTAATTGATGCAAAAAGCCCGCCCGGATATAATTCCGGGCAGGCGGTTATAGGCTGGGGCCTAAACGATTCTCTACGCTGGCATTATCCAACGTCACGGTTTGAAAATGTCGACGAAAAGGGAGAACTTATTTGTTTTCTTCCTTTGGAACAAGTTGACAGGTAATAATCATATCATACCCAAGGCTGTTCGCCATTTCACGCATTGACTTTTCCGTTATATTTCTACTCGGCTGCAAACGATTTTGAAATGCCTGCTTTGATATCCCCAACCTTCGGGCTGCTTCGGAGTTTTTTATTTTTTTTTCAGCAAGAATCTGCATATATGCTTTGTTGAATTCATTCTTTAATGAGGATTCTCCCATATTTTTTCCTCCTTCAACTAAGACTATTATATCATATATTTGCCTAAAAGTAAATCACTTTCGTGTACTTTTTTTAATAACATTCACATCCAATAAGTTGTCGGTGACATATTGGACACTCTTCAACATCACACCCCATTCTATGGCACTCCCCAATAGCAGCTCCACAATCATGACAATATTCATCTACCCAGTGTGTTCTCTCACTCCCATATCTAATTCTCGGAAAATCATGTCCCCTATACTGAATATACTGATCTTCAACCTCTTCGTAGTTCTTTTTACAATTAATAGGGTAATCTACAGATAGAATACAAGCCTTATTTAATACAAAGGCTTCATTATGATCAATATTAATTAATTGGATACCTTGGCCATTTAAAAATTTTTCGATCTTCTTATATTCTTCAATTGACCTAGTTATATCTTTGGCAGTAGAGATATAAATCCTTTTAGTATCATTTTTTACACAATTTAATAGACTTATTATCTTATTTCCACTGCCAATATGATAATGGCAGTCTAATCCTTCTTTAGCACAGTATTTTTCCAGTGCTTCTTTTTTATCTATTATATCTTTTTGGGGTTCCGAAAAGATATAACCAATATTCTCCATTATATTACCTCACTTCATCTTAATTTTAAGATATTAACCGCTTTAATTCAAGTACTATTCACACGTTCCACTCTATTTTTATGTTTTCTTCGTATACGGTAATTTTTTTGATGTATGCAAATGCTAATGAACGTTTTTCATCAAAGTTCAAATCATCAACAATAATTTTCTCCATCTCCTTCTTCTTATTTTGTATCTGCTGCAATTTTTGACATTGCACATACAAATCATCCTTTTTCTGATCCGCACTTTCAATCTCTTTATTTATATACTGTATCGTAAGTGCGCTGGCCTCTCCTGATGATATGGTTTTAATCAAATTATCGATTTTATCATCTAATTTGGCTATCTCTATTTTTAGCTCCATTTCCTCTTGGGATGGCATATTTTTTTCCTGGGTCGCACAGTGTTTAATCCTCTCTTTCAGCTCTTTTATAACCGTTTTCTCAATATCTCCCCCCCTAAGTTCAAATTTATGAGAGCATATATCGTAATCATGTCCCTTGCAATATAAATAACATTTTTTCGCTCGTACATTAACTGCTCTTTCGCAATAACCACAAATTAAAAGCCCCGTAAGCCAACAAATTTTGCTATAACCTGCATATTTTCCTTTTCTTGTATTTTTCATACGCTCTTGATTCCTGATCCATACCTCTGATGATATAACGCCTTTCCACACCCCTACCTTCACATGGACGTTTTTCTTTTTTTCTCCCAAAATCATTGCACCATTTCCGCAAAAATCTTCTACCGGGCTATCCACTTGTATGTTATTGCTTTTCAAGTATCTATATATATCTGCATCAGTAGCAACATACGCCAAAGACCGCAATATCCCTCGTATAGTTTTTCCATTCCAAGGGCCATTGTTAGGCGCTGGTATTCCTTTTGCATTTAGAGATCGTCTTATACCGTTGATGCTCGTTGCGGTATAGGCATAAGTCTCACATATTTCATCAACTAAATGCATATTTTCATTCGGAAACAACGACTGTACTCTCCCCATTGGTAGCACTATGTTTTCTATTGACATTCCAAAGGGCACTTGGCCAACCCATCCGCCTAATTCTACCCGCCTCCGAGAATTGTCAACCAGCCGGGATATGAGTTGTTTGCGCTCCATTTCTGCAAATGAAGCGCAAATTCTTAGCATTGTTTCACCAAATGGCGTGTCCGTGTCAAATTGTTCATATGTTGAAAAGAATTTAACGTTATATTTATTCAGCATTTCCCATGTGTTTACAAAATCGAGAAAAGATCGACTAAAGCGATCCAGCTTATAAATAATTACACGCTTTATTTTATTCATTTTTATGTCATTTAACAACAACACAAAATTGTCTCTATGTACTATGTCTTTTCCGGATACCCGATCTATGTATATTTTGGCATCCTTACTTGCATATCTCTTTGCACATTCAATTTGTGTATCAATGGACAAGCTCTCTTCTTTAAACTTTGATTGCCTTGCGTATATTGCATCAATTCGATTATCTTCTACTGCTATCATTTTTTTTCATTAAGTTATCTCCAAAAGAAATGAGTTAATTTCCAAACCTGCAAATAATAAAGCGATTCAGCCTTATAAATAATCCACGCTTTATAAAATACTTTCTATATCCTCCTCTCCTACTCGGATATGAACCCGATTATTATCTGTTTTTATCATTCCTGATCAACTCCTTCTCAATAGTTTTTTTATTATTATAAAATTGTAATTGTAATGCTGTATATATCTCTTGGATCGAATCCTGTTCTTTTTTAGGACTTTCGTACTCCGGATACACATTTTCGACAGGTATTAACATATTTTCACTGCTCCTTTTGATTTTACTGCATAAACATGTCAGCTTTTGCCGATCTCTAACCCCCTATTAAAAGTTATATTTTTATGTAAAAATTCACCTAATGCTGATACACACATCCCCATTTCTCCCTGCATATTTGTTTTTGATTGATGCAGTTTCACTACATCCTTCAATCCTAGCGTTTTACCTTGCTGTTTTGAAATCTCTTTAAACCTGGTCAACAAGTTGACTGTCTCCATCGTTGGCTGCACACCATCTGATATCAACTCTTTTACCGATTGCTTAGCTAGGTCATAGCACTCTTCAAATTGCGGAAAATATGGAATTGGCAGCTTCGACAACGTAAGAATATTCTTCGTTGCCAATACTCGACGCTCATCAACAACATATTGCTTAATATTTTCGGCATATTTTCGATAGCCTTCGCAGCTGATCGGGTCATGAAGAATATCATCGGCCATGCAGAAAAGATGGGAATAAGTACATTGCAGTTTGAAATACTCCACCAATCTTTCCTGATCTTGTGTAGGGGATGCAAATAATACATCTTCTATTGCGCAATGATCGTAACCTATATCATAACGTCCGGAAATAGTTTGACACTGGTTATTACTCTTGTAGATAATTTCAAATTCTGTCCAATCATATTCCCCTGGCACCCCAATTTTCTTTCCCAATTCTAAGTGCTTGATTAATATGTTGGCCTCGTAGAGATTACACCAGGTATGTACAATCTGGTCATCTTCCGAATAATTGAAAAATGCAACAGCTTCGTCATTCTCTGCAACGTGCTTTAATGCTTCTATACGCTCAGGAGACACAATAGGTCCTGGAGCAATAAGGTCATTAATCACTTCCTTCGGTGCAATTGCATCCCCAACCTTCAGAGTGCCTTTTTCGGCCTCTTTGCCCTGATTGATTTTCTTGATTTCCGCATCAATTTTAGGTCCTTCAGAAGCATATACTTTATATATATCCGTTATAATTTTTTCAACCAGCGTCTTACCCGCTTCCGGATCGCTGGCAGCGACAGCAGCTTTCAAGCTATTAAAGTTATCCGCTAGATGCCTCTTTCTAGTCTCCGCAATGGTAATATTTAACCGGCTACTTAGCATGATCGAAAAACAATCCGCCTCAACTTCGATTAATTCCGGAAGCTTATTCTGTAGGTGTCGGTGCAGAACTTGATGAGCAATCTCATGCGTAAGAGTAGAGAATCTTTCTGAATCTTTTAATTTCTCATTCAACTCAATCAGGTATGATCCGTCTTTCATTGTAGGCTGTACAAATGCTTGTCCACGCAACGCAATCGAATGTAAATCGTTGTCAACTACCCGTGTGTTTAGGTGCTTTTCAGCGTATGCTTCTAACCCCTTCATCAATTCATGTGCCTCTATATTTTCGTACCCCATATAATAGTATTCCGGATACTTTTCAGGCGGGCATATTGTTTGACTAATATCGAAAACCGATCCAAGATCATAATTGGGTACTACATGGGATTTTATCTTACCTGCTTTGTAAGCCTGCTTTTGCTCTTTTGTTGCTTTGGATAGCAATACACTCTTGGTTTCTGATATATCCAAATAGGTTAATGGCGTATACACAAAAATTCTAATACCCTTTTCATTTGCCTTTACAGGGTATCCAGCTTTTTTCCATGCGGCAAAACTCTGGACATATGTCGCACCAGGATTTTGATTTTGTATTAATACCTTATTTCTGTAGCTGTACTGATAAAATCGGCTTGAAAATTCAAGCAACTCAACTAATAATCTCGGATCTGTTTCATATGTTTCTGTGATATCTGTAATGATCTGTTCGGCCTTTTGTTTGGCCCTCTCCTTTTCTTTGACCCACCGTTCTTTTTGCTCCTCTGTGTATTCCATATGTCACTCCTAACTGATTGCCTGCAAAATTCTGCGCTGAAGCTGATCATCCAGGCACTCCAGCGGTGTCAATTCTTCTGTTCGCTTGACTTCACCAAGAAAAATAGCCTCTTGCGGTATTTTTTCTACCAAAATATCGTCGAATTCATTCATAAAAATCGCATATCCTCCGATATAGCTAATGCAGACATTATTAGCAACTACAGGTTCTTCCAATAACTTCATAAATACCCTCCTTACTCCGGCAATACCTGGCGTTCTTTTCTACGCCTATTGCGCCGATCTACAAACTTGAAAATTTTACCGTAACTCTTATTAATTTTTTCCATACGATCACCAAGCCGCTCAATTTCCGGACTCTTTAGTCCCATCTTCGTAATCATCTTACACGCTTTAAATTCTTCCCTTACATCTACACCATAAGCTATTTTTGCGGCCGTTCGCTCATCAAGAAACCCCGGTAAATTTTTAAAACCAAACGTATCCACAAAATATGAAGATCGTGAGCTGCTAATAACGACTATGTCGCTAACACTCAGAGAATGTCCATAAAATTTTTCTAGCTGTGTCATGTTAAAGTTTTGGAAGATCGTTTCCAGATTGGCTTCTCTCATCGATGCGTCAATAGTGGAAATATAAATTATCTCGTAATTTTGAACATTGGGTATTTCACCTTCAACCAATCCATTTTGGGGGTATGTCCCAATACTAATCGGCCTTATAAGAGAATAATATGCATAACTCATACGCATTTACCTTCTGCATCTACTTTATATCCATCGGGCGTTGTTGTGTTGATCAGCAATGCACCATCCGCCCCCACATAATAATAGTTCCCTGACCATGGTATCCAGCGATTTTGACACAAATATCCTTGTCCGTCAAAGTAGTACCATATTCCATTTATATCCAACCATGAGTCCTGCGGATACATACCATCTGATTGCCTATACCAATATCTACCATCACCACTTACCTGCCATCCTATATTGACAGGTAAGCGGTCGCTTGAAGGTTCACTACCATTACTAAGTGTATCTACGGCGTACTGGAGGCCGTAGATGGCCTTATTTTGCGTTGCAGTTGTATCATCCACAATTATATTGTCTGATATTGTTTTAAGCCCTTTATCGCCATTCTGAGCGTTTGGAGTGACCATATAAGTATACGATCCACTTCGCAGCATGAGGGGGCGGAAGTCCAGAGTGTTTCCGGCTGTTATTTGTATTTTTCCAATATTTTTCCCTTCTCTTTGCAAACGAACGCTGTATGTCGCTGCATTGTCTGCTGGCTCCCAGTTGGCAATTTCCCCAAGCCAGGTAGCCCGACTAATTTCACCTACAAAGTCGGTCAAATCTGTAATTTCACAAGTCAGCGTCAACGTCGTTCCATTATTTGACCGAGCTGCCTTTTTACAAATGGCCCCGCATCCGTTTAGTTTTATGTCTCCCGACTGTATCGCGGAAAAATAGTAACCATCATTCGCGGATAGCTCGATATCGTATTTAAGTACCCCCGCTTCACGCGTTGGAATAAACACATCTGACTCATCACTCCACTCATCATCTGTATCAAATATGCTGTCCTCCAGACAATTTAGGTCAACCACATAGTACTTTTGGCTATTTGATTCAGCAGTCAAATCTGGCGATGCGCCTGTCTCTATGTGCTCTACCCTTAGCTTCAAATTAATGCTTGATATCTTCTTTCGCGTTTCAGCCTGTGCCTGTCCGCCACTTGCTATCAGAAGGATCATAGCCAGTAATATAACAACTGTTCCTTTCCAGTTTCTCATGATCACTCCTCCGGTGTGTGCTCATTAAAATGCTGTGGGCCCTGGTTGTGCTTCTGTTCATACGCCTTACATGCAGCAGCCACCTCATTTACTGCGTCGCGGATCTCTGCCGGGCATGTCTGCTTTCCAGAACACATATCATATATATTTTTCAATGTATACCACATCCCCTGCTTGTCTTTGGCGATCACATTTAACCGCAGAAACCCATCAAGCTGCTGAATACTTGGATTCTCATAGCCATTCATTTGAAATTCTTGTTCAGCTCTATTAATCCGTTTCATTTCCTGCTCTGCCAGACTTTTAGGCTCCGCTGCAGCCATTACAATGTGACCCTTTGTATGTACGTACTGATATACGCTATTGGTCAATCGCACTTTTTCATCAACAATTTTATTTATGTTCTGCACCACTCTTTGCATATCTTTCGGTATATATATCTGCCTTGTGTCTGGATATATTGGTACAATCAACATTTCCTCCGTTGATGATGGCAAAATATAATAATCTTTCGCTGCCCCGATCCCCTCCAGAGTTTCAGATATCATACGTTGTGTACCCTCATAATACAGGGCCGCTGCTCCCCAATAACTTGTCGAATCCTTACCGCCATTGGACAATACCAGCATTTGGGGCCGCTCATGTTTCATTTTCTCAACCATCATTTTACTAATAGGATCGATTCCTGCTTTATTCGATAATTCTAATAACGTTGATTCAATCGTTGTTAATGTTGCAGGAAAGAGCTTGGGCATATTTTGATTTGCATGACGATATAATGTTGCCGCATCAACTTTCCATACGTCCAAGAACTGGTTTACAATAGGTACCGAAAATGCACCGCCTAAGTATGCGCGGAATGTAATTGCCATATCCCCCAGTGCCGCAGATTCAATGTGAACATGGTCTCTAAGGTAATCTTTGTTCTCTTTATTTGTCAATTCGAAAACCAGCGTATCTTTTATCTGGTCGAAGCTTTCGAATTTTTTCGTAATTTCATTCGTATTTAACATTTCTCTGGATGCTCCAATAGCTACCTGGGCTATTTCCTGGAGAATATCTTCCAGATCGCGTCCGGCCTTAAAATCTTTGTAGAAGTCATTTACATATATCACAACTCCCGCAGAATCATTATCTAAAATGCCACATATTGACAACCCCTTTAAGTGCTCGTTATGTTTTGCAACATCATGATACTCGATGGTATATTCTTTATGCCCTGGCAGATAACGCTCAATATTATTCTTTACATATTGGCAAAATGCCTCGAAAAACATATCATCCATTGTCCTGTTCCTCCTTTTCCTTTACACTTTTATTCATTTCCTGTGCCACCGCTTGATATTCCAGCAAGCGCTGAACCTGCTGATTGTTTTTCTCGGTCTTAACTTCGATATCAAACTTAATTTTCAACGTATCCATAGTCTCCTCCTGATTGATTATTTATAATTGCCTGTACAATACAACGTTGACTTTTGCCATAACACGTTGACAGCGTTATAATGCGATCCGTTATCTCCGGAACAATACCCGTATCATATAACGCCCCTTTTACCATTCGATCAATATAATCTCCTTTTTCTTTAGAAGTCAAAAACTGCATGATATATGGGGTGCTTTCATTTTCACCAATCAACTGACAAGTGAAAATTGGGCATTGAATCCAATCACCGTTATAGATCCATATCTCTGGATGCTCCTCAAAATAGCTTTTTTCTGTGTAGGCTTTCAGGTCTGCAAACATTGAACCATTTTTCATGTTATGTCCGTAAATTATGGTATTATCACCACTTAACGGCCAACAAGCAGCACTGGTAAAGAGGCTTCCACAAATATTGACGCGATTTTCGAAGGTATGATCCAAATAATATATATCATCCTGGTGTTGTAATACTGGATAATCGATATTGGTATCCGGGATACATACCCAAAAACGATAATCCGCATTCAGTTCCGACAACCTTTTCTCATCGATTTTCGGCCACTCCTCGCGCATGAACGGAACTGAGTTCTGTTCACTCGATACCTTTTTGCGCTCACGCTGCGCATATGCAATGGTTTTTATGTGTTTATATTCCTCCTGCCCCATTTGGTAGATGTTGTGTACGCTTAAAAGCTTAATCGAAAAGTAGATTGTACCTGCCAAAAAGGCGAATGCTGCAAAAAATAAGAAGATTGTTCTTTTCATATGCCTCCCTATACCCCCAAAAAAGTGTGAATCTGCTGTAACGTATCAAAAAAAATTGCTATGATCTCATCACGCGAATTTGGGTACACAAGCGCCGCAGAACCGACCAACGCCAGTCCGATTAATCCAATGGTAGCAATCAAACGGATTAATCCGCCTAATTTCTGTATTAGGAACTTTCCCATATTTGTTTTTTCAACTACCACTACATCTTTTTGTATATTATATTTTTTCCGCAGTTGCTCTTGCTGGGCTTTAAATGCATTCTCCTCTTCGACTTTTTCAACCAGCATTTTCTTGTACTGCATTCCTCCCCCTCCTATAAGCCCAGGGCCGACTTATACAATTTGTTTTGTGTCGCCGGGTAACAAAATGGATCTGGTGTGTATTCCACGAAATACGTTGCGTATCCATTCATGCTCTCAATGATCGATTTCCTTACATCATCCGGAACAAAAGTAAAAATATAGCTCGCTTCTGGAAATTCCTGTGTCCGTAAAATTTCTTCCGTATGGGGAAGTTCGTCTGATTTTGCCCCGCAAACAATAACTTTGATGTCTTGCTCCAAGAATGATATGCGGTTAAAATCTCGGTCATTGAAATTGCCGTAATCTTTCACCAAAAATGCATACTCCTCTTCAACTTCCCGGACGGAATGGTACATATTCACGTCGCAAAGACTGAACCTCCCTCTAGTTTTTTTAATGTCTGCATATGTTTCTACGCAACTATTGATAAATGCATGATTGCAAAGCTCAATGTAGGCTGCAGGATAGCCCACAAGATCAAGATATTTTACGATCTGTATGGCCTGGGTGGTGGTGCCGATGCGCGTAAGCGCACCGGCCACACCGATTGTTCGGGTTAAAACCTTCATGACTCCTCCTCATCATCTTCCAATACTTCAATCATCAGTTGCTTGGTAACTCTCTTTTTTCGTCTGCTGATAATGTATAAGCTTAGTACGACAAATAGTAAGACGAGGATGATACTGATTGTGATTGGATTGGTTATAAAATCAATAAAATTATCCCATAATGATTTTTGCTGCACATACGTAGCAGTTGCCTGCATTTCATATTCCGTTGCCACTGTTCCGTTGGCATTTGTTTTGGGCTTCGTGTATGTGTAGATTGCCTGGATCGCCTGGGCCTGCACTGCTTCTAATGCCGCTTCCCCGCCATATACGGCGGTACAATCCGCTACCTCTTTTTGACCCGTTGCCCTCATTTCCCGGTATATTCTCCCGTCTTTTTCATATGCTTGCCCAAGCCATTCGATATTATCGATTCGGTATGCTTGTCGATCCACTCCTACTAGATCCAGCAACTCATTTTCGTAACCCGCTAGTGGATACTCCTCCTGCAAAGGAACCGTAATATTCCCCAGCAGGTAAGCATCTGCATCATAGTCTGAGACAGTAATTGTAAATTCAAAACCATTGATCCACCGCGCATTTGAAAATGTATAGCGCTGCAACGGTATAATTACCTCCTGCTGCTGACCCGACACCTCATCTGTCACGGTAACTTTTGCTGTTGGTGGAACAGCTTCTACTGCCTCCATGTTCGGATACTGAATCGTAGATGTAACTGGTACGGTTCTAGCTTCAAGCTCCGCTGGTACTACTTCGAAACTTTTCAAGTAATATGTAATACCATTTTCTATAAAATGATTTTCAGGCATATGGTTCTCGGCCTCGTCTACAAATGCTTCCGATATGACTGTGTGGATCATCCCCTCGTCCATAATAGGATGTTCGCTCAATTCCGTTTGTGTTACCGATTGCAGATGGTATACCTTACCATCCACTATTTTTTCCTCCGGAAAAGCTTCTAATTCGGGGATCCTTTTCGGATCTGAGGTCGTATAGCTCTTTGTCACCGTAATCTCGGCCGAAGCTGCATAAGAAGTTTGACTTAAGTTCAGCGACGCAATGAACACAACCAGCATTCCCAAAATACGCTTTGGGGAGGGGCCGTTACCGGCCCCACCTCCCGGCTTATTGTGTTTATTTTTAATGATCATGATGGCTGAAAGAATAAAGCCAATAAGACATATCAATACGCAAATTATCAACTGGGCTAATGGCGTATTATCACCGGTTTTAGGTGTTCTCGATCCGAATCGGTATATTCCTTCTCCTGTTCGGCCACCGCCGTACACAGCCGTTATCCTTCCAATTTTTTTCACCTCCTTATAGTTGTAAATCGTCACATTTCCGGATATCTTCCCGTCCTCACCGACCAGAATTTCATAAGTGGCCTGTGACAGTTGATATCCAACCGGCGCTTCCAACTCTGTAACCCA
Organism: Enterocloster asparagiformis; assembly: GCA_018380885.1. GTDB lineage: Bacteria > Bacillota > Clostridia > Lachnospirales > Lachnospiraceae > Enterocloster. The sequence continues at coordinate 40,380 of JAGZSY010000009.1, read as the reverse complement.
GTATTTCCCGGGCCTAGCTGGTTGCCAATCTAGCGTTCCATCATCGCCAGTTATTCCCTCAAATACCTGCTTTCCAGTCTCATCCGTCACTTTTAATTTTGCTCCCTGAAGTGCTGCGCCAGTATCCCCATCGAGCTTTTTCAAAGTCACTTGAAGCGGATAATCCACCACTTCATAGGTTCCCTTGATAACGTTAGCTCCCGACACAGTAAAGCTATGTACTTCTGGATCTAATGCATACCCAGCAGGTGCCTTTGTTTCCCGGAATGTGTAAGTCCCATCTGCCGGTTTTTTAATCCGAAATGTCCCGTCGGGCCCGCTTACTGATGTACCCATCACTGATCCGTCTTGCGTGTAAAACGTATACTCTGCCCCTGGTACAGCTCCTCCAGCAGTATTTATTTTCCGGAAGGAAATGTATTCTGTGACTGGCTTGGGCGTATTGCCACCACCGCCGCCGCTGCTGGACTTTTTATAGTTTGCAAATTTAAATACTTGAAGATCATCGCCATCCTCCAGAACTACGATTTCTTTATCCGCAGCAGTTTTATAACCACTCGGTGCTTCAAGCTCATGGATGATGTAGGTTCCAGCGGCTAAGCCATAAATCCGATGAGCCGTATTGTCTGTAGTCCACTCGTCTATGATCTGACCGTCCGAGTTGATCAGTTGCAATTTAGCACCGGGTAGTAATGTATTGGACTCTCCTATCGTCTTTTCAATATCTGTTGCAATTGTATAGTTTCTCATCACCAAATATGGAATTTCTGTCATTCCATCTTGGATATCAAACTCGACTGGTTCCGCCAGGATTTTGTAGCCCTCTCCTGGTGTTCTGGTTTCTACCAGACGGTATTTCCCAGCTTTCAGACCCTTGCTATAATGCGGCTGCTTCGTACTAATCCACTGATCCACGATCTCCCATGTAACCGTCCCCTGATCCGCTGAGTGGATCAAACGCTCGATTTGCAGCGCCGCCCCTTCTAACAGTTCTTGCGTATCACCGATTACCTTATCCACCTTGATCCGGTTGGAATCATTGGTTGGGTTGTATTTCACTGATATAATCGGGGTCTGATCATCAACATATTGAAACTGGAACTCCCAGGGAGCTAGAGTCAACATATGATCGGGTGCTGCCTTGGTTTCCGTGCATACATAGGTGTACGGGGCAAAATTGCCATCTTTATTTAGATAACCGATGGGCTGCGGTTGAAATATGGCTTGTCCATTGTCGTCAGTTGCAACCGTTTCACAGTCAATCGATAGCGTCTTGTTTGTTAGCCTAAATTCGGCTCCGGCCAATTTCTGTTCGGGATTATCGGTATCGGACTTAATGATCTGCAAAACACCATCTGGGATCTCATCGATCATTTCAATTTTCTGGGTTTCTAATGTATCGCGAATGGTAAAGGGTACCTCCACAGACTGTAGAAAACCGTATGGCGTTGTCTCTTCCACGAGTACATAATTCCCTTCTGGAATATAATCGATCGTATGAGGCTTTAAATCTCCTACAGCAAAGCCTTGCGGGATTTTGCCGGTCGCTTTATCGGCTTCAGTATATTTCCCATCGGCTCCGGATACCCAGTGAGCAATTATATCTTCATACTCTCCGTTTTCTGTCGGCCGGTGAATTACAAGCGGTGTATCAGACACCGTTCCATCTTCCAGGACTGGATAGATCGCCAGTTTCGCGCCGCCCACTTCTATTCCACCGGTTATATTGACTTTTGATACCTCTAACCTTAGTGGCTGATCTCCCATGGTATATTTCTGTATTTCAACCAAATGCCCAGTATCCTTAATCGTAACCAACTGCGGCGTGGCCGTCGCATAACCTATCGGGTTTTCCTGCTCAACTAGCACATATTTCCCTACTGGCAAATATTCAAATCTGGTTGTGCCGTTCTCCGTATAGTAGTACCGGCCCTGCAGGGTATTCGGAATCGGTCTATACGCATAGTCATATTTCATAATCGGGTTATTTCCAGCCGCATCCGATACCAATCGGCCCGTTGCCGCAACCTCTACTCCGTCCTGCCAAGTCGCCGCCCGGAAGGTTATGATCTCATCTTCCGAATTGTAAACAGGCGTTCCGTCGGCTTCGGTTTTAGGCACTCCGTTTTCATCCAGTAGTGCCGGGTACAGAGTCAAATAGGCCTCACTCTCTTCGTAAATTACATCCTGATTCTTTGTGTCAAATTTCAAAATGTCTATGGATGTAAAATCATCCTCCATGACAAAGTTTTGTACATGGCCGGTCTCACGCACATCAATTGAGGCAGCGGCCGTCTTTGTATAACCTTGCTCGTAAGGGCAAATCGTTTCTTCAAGGACATATGGCCCAACTGGTATATGATCAATCCAGTGCGGTTCGGTCGTCGGGATTACATTTCCCTTCTCATCCTGCTTCAAATTCCCATCATCATCGTACTCGTAACCGCTGATCCAACTAGCAAATACCGTATCTTTGATGTAATTGCCGTCCTTATCTCTGATCGGCTCTCCCGACTCATCCTTTTTGGCTGAATACAGTGTCATTTCAGCCCCTTGTATTTCCCGCTGAGTTCGCACATCGATCTTTCCAAATGCGGTCTTGGTAAATTCATTTTGCAGGAAGATCTTCTGTGTCTCCTCGGTATCGCGCAAAACCAAGCCCAAATACATAGCCTGAACATAGCCCTGGCTGTGCGGCACCTTCTCTTCTTGCAAGATATATGCGCCTAAAGGCAGCCTTGTGATTTCATGCTTTCCGCCCGATGATTCCTCAGTTCCGTCCGGGCCTGTACTGGAGTCACTTGTCCAGCACTCATCCTTCCATTTAACAACGCCACTTTGGTAATAAACTGGTAGGCCATTTTCATCATCCACCGTCGTTTTGCCCGGGTAAAGCGTTTCTGTCGTTCCATCGCGGTTGATCTGTATAGACTGAACCAGCTCTTTTTCACCTTTGTCATTGACCGTATATCCGATCATTCGGCCATAATCATCGTAGACGTAGGCCATGCCTGTAACAGAATCCGCATAGCAGATATCATTTCCGCGTTGATCCAGGATTACCAGCTCTCCGGCCTCCGTTTCACGAGTTTTTACCTGTTCCAGGTTATAGAAATACAGATTAACAGGATCATTCGGAACGTTTACCGTGTCCCATACGTCTAGGCCCGCGGCTCCTGAATCCTTCCCAACAATTTGAATCTCTTTATGGAAGCCCGTGTTGGTATTCTCGATCCTTACAACCTGATCTGCCTCATAGATAGCCGTTATTCCTTTATAGGTATGCTCTGCGGTCTTTTCAATCTCTATGCCTTTGTATAGCGCCAGTTTCGCACCCGAAATTGAAATATCAAAACGGATGCCCTTTCCGGTGTAGCTTCCATCCAGCTTGTAGATTAGCTTGACATTTCCCATAGCTTTCAGTTCGTTTTCTTTTCCATCGATGATGTTCTCCGAAAACACATCAAATTCTTTGGTTACATAGCCGTACCATTCCTTGGTCTGTGGATCATAGGCAATGTCCCTAACGTCCCCGCGCTCTTCCAAATATTCTTTTCGGCCATGGACTTTATATAGCAGTGCATCACCCGAATCATTTACAAGCAGATTTTCATCAAATCCGCCACTGGCTTCGGTTTTCCCCTGCTCATCGGTTCCCTGCAGGCCATTCCTGTTGCCAACCATGGAATCACCATCTTCCACCTTATAAATCTCCAAGCGGGAGGGGTAGTCCTGTACCTTGATTTGACTGACGGTTTCGGTCTGAAACTTGTTTGTTGAACCATTTACTGGAACTTCGTACCGATACTGCAAGGCCGGTACAGATTGCCATCCATCAGTAGTTCCATCCATGTGACGCTGATCTTCATAGTAGTTTGCTCCATCCGCATAGATTTCAAATGCCACCGGCCGACTCTTTGTATAGCCCTCTGGAGCCTGGACTTCCACAAGTACGTATGCGCCAGCGCCCAAAGGCTGGTATGTCTCAATGTATCCGACAATCTCCTTGCGAATCGTCCCATCCACAACAACCTCCCTGACCGTAGAGTATGCTTCGAAAATCCCAGTCTCGTTGCCGTCTATGTCCCGCTGCCGGATTAACTGCGATTCATCATATTTCGGTATCCCATCCTTATCCAATCGGATCGGCAAATCGTCTGTACTACTATTGGATTTTCCCACACGGGGATACAAGACTTTATTACCGTTTGCATCAACCACCGGTTGACCATTGACGTCTACAGCTTCACCGAACAGTACCTTGCCGGTACCGACTGCTGCATTGGTTCCGTTCTTTTCCACCTCCCGTTTGGCTGCATATATTTTAAACAGCGCTCCGGAATGAATTATGTTTTCACCGGTTTCAGCATCGATTTTTTCGATACGCAGCTTGGAGGAATAGTATTTGTTTTCAAAATCTTCCGTTGCATAAGCAACGTAGTTAAAGTCTTTGCCGCTTCCGGTCGGTGTTAATGTCTCAACGTTGCCCGTATCAGGATTAATACGGTCTGTGGCCGGTTCCAATATTGTCCACGGCACCAGCAGCGCCGCATACTTCCCGTCTATTGCGGTGTTTACGCCGGTCATGGTCGGTACATCATCTCGAATCTCTAACTCCCCGCTGGCCGTCTCATTTCCATTGTAGACAACCCCATCCATGGTTCCCGCGTTCTCGCTGCGGGATACCTGCTTGTCTCGAATTGTCTCCGGCTCCTGATCCGGTTCCAGGCCATATTTATAAATTACAAAATCGCCATCATCCCGGTGAGCTTGCATCATATGGGTTTCTTCGTTAAATCGAATCTTATACTTACGAATAAGATCTTCCGGCTTATCTGCACTGCTGTAGAAGAAAAATGGATTTCCAACATCACTGTTCACCGTTGTTTCCCCAGTATTTTGATCTTCACTTATATCTGGTGCAAACGGTAGGATAATTTCCTTGGGATAATCACGCTCATAATGTCGGTTAGCCAATTCCTTGTCCAACTGCGCCGGGACCTGCTCCGCAATTACATACGTGCCGTAAGGCAGCATGATGGAACTGTTGTAATAATCATCCTTGCCATTCTTTGTGTTGCACTGCAACGTTGTTTCGTCGCCATCAGCTCCGCCGCCTTTATCGCTATCCCAGCGAATCGCCAACTTTTCGTCCAGACCCACAAAAATATCCAAATAGGCTGCGGCCTCACTCTTGGCCTGTTTCAATGCTTGTTCATAGGCAATATCGCTGTTCAGCTCTGGATCGGCAGCAACAATCGCCGCTTTGTATGCCGCTACATCAAAATATTTGACTGCAAACTGCTCTGTTACAAAATCAGCCTCCAAGCTATTTAGTTGATCCGCAGCATACATAGCATCGAAAAATTTTGGATAGTCGTATGTGCCGTTCTCTTTCTTTTCCAATAACTGACGACCGGCAACCGGCTCCGGTGCTACGAATACCTTTTGTACATCCCCCTTAAAATCCGGATTATAAATCTCTGTAGATAGGATTGTTCCTGACTCATCCACATAGATCGCCTCCAGATTTTCTTTCAGGTACGCTTTAAACTTAAACTGATTGATTAACTTGGTACCCTGGCCTCCCCCAAATAGTCCTAAAAGAACAGTCAATGGATCATTATGGATAGAGCCATATGTGTTCACATTGTCGTAGGAAGCCTGAGAAATGTCCTTGGTAATTCGTATTGACTGTTTGATTACACGTTGCAATACTTTCAAAGGCTTCTCCCGTGTGCCGCCATCCTGAAATACGGTCAACTGCCCAGGGTATACCAACGCCTTTGAGACAATATAGCTTCCAGCGTCAAACTCCGGGATAGCCGCATATGCTGATACACCTGCTCCAGCCTTATCTACCAGATATTGGTTGTAATACAACGTCTCTCCCTCATGCTCTATTGTCTTTTCCTGAGTCACAGCTCGAAAACGCGTGTACTCCGGTGTACTTATGCCAGTCCAATCCGTTTCGTTGGCTATATGGATTGTATAGGTACCCGCTGTGGGATCATAGACAGCTGCTACGGCCTCCTGATGCTCCTGATCTATTGTCTGCTCAACATCAGCATAATTGTATACACGCTCTAGTATCGGTATTGGCTGACCGTCTATCCCTACTAATATTTCGCCAGCAGAATATGTTTCGTAAGACGGTTGGTACACCCCCTCGATCAATGACTCAAACTCTTCACCAAATGTTACTGTTACATCTGCCGGGATTTCCCGCCGTAAGGCGACTGTGGCCGTAGTTCCGCCCAAGGTATAGTCCCCTTTTGCATATTGAACCCAATAATGGGTATCCGCAGCGGCTCCATCCACAATCATTGATTTACGAATGTAAAGATCCTGATTGATCGCATCATAAAATGCTGGATAGCTATCGTCAGCCTTGGAGTAGTCGTAGAACAGGCGCGCATATAGCCGTCCCCCATCCTCATAGATTTCCTGGACTGCTGCGCTATCCCATGCATTATGTACTGTAAACCAGTCTAAAATCTCCGTTCCGGCATCTGCATTGGTTGTTCCGGTCAATTCCAGGTTGTGCCATGGTGCTCCATCATCATCCGTAAGTGCTTTATAATCGGCTTTCGCCAACATTCCGTTTACTTCATCCCGGAGATATTCATGATCCCCTACCGGTTCTTCCCATCGGTTAATATCTGCCGGTTCAACGTCCCCTTTTGGATACCCACTCATTCGGAACCGATACCTTACCGTTTCTGCCTGGGGCTTTGAAGGATCTGCCTCTTCTTTGATGATAGGGTTGCCGTCTGAATCGATTTTGTATTCTCCACCCTTGGCCGTCTGATAGACAGTATTTCCATATTCGTCTTTTTTCGGCTGCAACGTACTTCCTGTTATTGTTTGAATTGTTTGGGTCACGCTTTCTACGGTCATTCGGTAAAATTTCGTTCCGGCTGGGTATCCTGTCACTACAACGTCGTAGCCATTTTCGGTTTTATAGCTCTCAACAATAAAATCGTTCCAGGAACCATCTGCGTCCATATCGTTATAATCTGACAAGCCAGAGCTGATCGTTACCTGTCCAGCTTCCTTTACGGTTGTAATTCCTGTCGTATCACGATTTGTCTCACTCGCCTTGATGCCGTTTACCGACAATTCATAACCTTCTGATCGGCTTAGCTCCATTACATAATAATTCCCCATCAACAACGGTCGGCCTATCCACTGATTCCCATTTTCTCCTTCATAATTGGGGTACGAAATAGTTCCAAAGCCTAAGTCTCCAGAGGTTAGCGTCGATCCATTGTATAGGTTCGCGGCCCCGGTTGTGCCCTCTGGTGAAAGTATATTTCCATCAGAATCCAGGCGCGTTCCCGGTTTTTCAGTATAGGCCCAAAATGATGCATCGCCATTTTGATCTGTAGTAGCTACAGCCACAAGATCATTCTGATTATAGATGATCCCCGTTTTTCCATCCGGGTGAATCAAATCCTGGGCTGCAAACAGGCCATATACCGCGCCTTGCAGGGTTGCATCGCCCTGTGTCTGGCCGTAGCTGTTATCCGGATCGGCCTTGTCCAACTCCAGGTCGCGCTTATTTATGTGAATCTCTCCCTCAGTTCGGTGATCCCAAACCTTAAAGGTGTACAGAATATTTGTAGAATCTCCATACCCATCGGAGCCAATCACGTCCAAATCATCATCCATAAAATCCGGAAATGGTTCTGCCAACGGAACCGCTGTGTCAAATAGCACCGCTGCCATTCGCATGAACACCCCCGGTCCCTGGCTTTCTAGTTCTTCCGTTTCAGCGCTATCCACCGGCTCCGCCCCGCTCCCAGTTGCCGACTTCATTCGTGGCTGCTCCACCCCTTTCCAGGTGTAACGGTAATAACCCTCAACCACTTCGTCTGCTTCATATTCGCTCCAGCCCTCTTCATCTACGAAAAATCCTGTATCAATTTCGCTGGGACTTGCAACAGGCCACACCCGATCCGCTTCGCTTTCGCTGGCAACACGGCCAGTTCGATCCGCTTCGCTGGCTGTTGCCCTATGCTCTATCGCTACAGTTTGCACATACTCAACTTCTCGCAGGTCTGAAATTTCCAAATCGGGCGCTGCCACCGTAAAGGCCAATCGTTTTAGAAGTTTTTCTTCTGCTATTGGTAGTTCACACTCTTCCTCTTCTTCGAGTTTCAATGTGCGGGATGCTGCACTCCGGGCATTCCCGCCATTTTCCGCTGATGATACTGTAACTGTCTCAATTTCGGGATCGTCGCTGTGACGGTTGTGCAGAATATATCCAACCCTGGCTGTCTTTTCTTCCAAATGATAGGTATATTCAAGGGCAGCAAAATTCTCATAGGTTTCGTCTCGATCCGCCAGCATTTCTTCCTGCGCAGTATAGTCATAATTATGGTTGTCGTCGTCCATATTACCTACATGGAAATCACAGGTTTCTGCACATATTTCCTGTTGCGAGGTCCATAGTTCACGCAAACGCTCATTTTCCGCCTCGGCCGCTTCAATTTCTCCTTCATTGGTGCATTCCCCTGTTTCTTCGTCGTACTCCGGTTCAGGGACTTCTACCCACTCTGGTGCCGGATGGCCGGTACAATATGTTTTGCTATAATTGTAGGATCGTATGTCTTTATGCGCAGCATATCCATTACTATCCGTTGTAATTGTGTCGCAGATATGCATAGAGGAAGGAAGCGGCTCAAACGCATTATCATACAGACAGCCACTGCGGCCATCGGGCGAACCCTCATGATAGTTACGGCCGCTTAGTTGCGCTTTGTCAAAATCCTCCCATACATTAAAGGTTGTCCCCTCTAATCGTTGGTTTGTTTCGGCACAATATTTTTCCAGATCGATGCTATAATGAGCGTCGAAAGTTTCGGAATGACGGAAAGTTTCAAAGTCTACATCTTTCCTCTGTGGAACATATCCCCCCACAAAAAATGAAACACAAGTAGGCACTACTTCATTTGCAAAACGCCCTACCTGATACTGGTATTCTCCGTTTGCTCCCGGCGTAAATATATATGCATAAAATTTTGCTTCACCCATCCCAGTAAGGTCTGATGTACGTATTTCCCCATTAGGTTTCTCTGCACCACGATACATAAACGTGATTGAATCCCCTGCTATTTGATAACTCCAATCAGCATTAGGAAAAGTCCAAGTGGTATTCTTTAACTGGGGATACCCGCTAATATCTAATGTCAATGTATACGTCCCATTATCCAAAGCCATTTTTTGTTGAGTCCCGTTCCAGGCTGGCAGACCTGTGCTGGCAGCTCCGGTATATTCTTCTAAACCTGCCTGAACAAAATCTTGCAGATCAGCAAACTCACTCATAACACTGGGGCCTAAAATTTTGGCCAACTCTTGTTGGGCGACTCGTTGGGCGGCCCAATCCTCCGCATATCCAGCTATACACCCCCAAATATACGTCTGCACAACCGCATACCTCGTTCCATCTCGTAAATTGGGGCCATGTTGAATCCATTCATATGCAAGTGTTATCGGAACAAATTTATCAGCCGAACCTACTCCTGGGATTGTTTCGCCTATCGTTGCTGAATACTTCCGGTAAGTTGCATGTATGTTATCAGGTAATTTTTTACCTGGTTGTAAACAAAATGTGGGTTGTGATCCTAGTGTGTTGCCTTCTTGATAATATGTCATTTGATGGTGCGTTTTCCCAAATATAGTAAGATTTTTATCTTTAAAAATGATATTCCTGGGGTTTATAAGCGTTGATTCCTCCGCATACGAAGGAACGTTCAACGTAGACAACGCTAACATAAGTGCAAGCAAGAAGCACACTGAACGTTTTAAGCGTTTTAAAATTTTCATGATTCTCTCCTTTTTGCAAAAATAAAAAGAGCTATTGGTTTATCGTCTTTTCGACTCGCCAATAGCTCTAATTTTTTTATTTCGATTTCTATGATTATTATTTAATAAATAACTGTACCGCACATATTACTGGCCCAGTTGCAGACTCCTCAACCCATACACCTACACCAGTTTCTTCCCATTTCGACTGAATCATATTGACATGGTGACCGGGCGATTTGATCCAACCTTCCACTGCATATTCGGCAAGTTGCTCAACCGTATGACCGGGTACATATGCAATATTTTCAGCAGCTGTTATATAATTGACAGTAATGGCCGTAAAACAGGCACTTCCATCAGGTCTTGTATGCTCTTCTCCATCCTTCGCGTGCATCGCTTCCTCAGCTCGCAGCATGGCATTTTCCATCAACTCGTCATTGATCGCCAAAGCATCTTTTCCTTTTTTTGCTCGTTCCTCGTTCACTAACTCTACAATCCGATCTGCCACCTCATACGGATCGATCTCTTCATCTATGGGCTCCATAGCCTGTCGGCGTGCTTCACGTTCTGCCTCCGCGGCTGCATCTTGTGCATCCACTTCCGAGCGATCAAATTCTGCGATAAACAGCTTTCCATTGATTGCTGCACCAGGATACCAGTCACGACCTGCCGGAAGCTGTGCAGTAACTACAGCACCATTCTCCATCATTGCCCCATCCTGGTTTACCACCACTCCCGGAATGTCCGTCGTCGTACACAAGTATCCATTCTCATCAAAATAGTAGTTCTCAGCGATCCCATCGTGATCACCGTCGATCCAGGCCCATGTCCATTCCGGATACGTCCCATCATCGTTCTGCCACCACCAGCCATTACCGTCCTGCTGCCACTGCCCGGCAAATGAGGTAAACGCAGTAACTACGGTGAACGCCGCCGTTGCCAATAATGCTTTAAACATCTTTTTCATAAACCCGTCCTCCTTTATAGGTTGAATTTCTCAAATTTATTTCGTCTTTATTTTGATAGAACGGAACTGAGTTCTGTTCTACATAATCTACATAATCTCATTATACAACACAATCGCGCCGGTTACAATTAAGATATTACTTTCATTTTTATTACGGATATGTTACCGTGTTTTTAATAAAAAAGCTATCGGTTTATCGTCTTTCGACTCGCCAATAGCTTTTAATGTTTCTATATTAAATTTGGAAATTTTTTATAAAATTTTCTTAACTTTACAGGCCCTAATAGCTTTGAATTCACATGCTTTTTCACATTTTTTCATTCAAAAATTCCCATTGAATTTTTGGTAATATATTGTTATAATAATTAAGAGGAACAACCGCCCCATACAAGGGGTTGGCCATCTATGAGATAGAAATTCCACCCTATCGACCGCCAAGTTTACAAGGGTGGTTTTTCTATGCCCATTTCTGGAACTTTCGGTTTCCCTTACGGGAACTGTAGAAAAACGTTACCTACGATTATTGAAAATAAAGGTAAGCAATGCGATGAGTAGCAGCCCAAAGGACATTAGATCCTGAAAACTGTAATTCATACGCAACACCTCCCATCATATGTATGATAAGAAGGCCAACACCTTGCATTGACACGGTTGTTCCGTGTTTCAGTATATCATAATCGTTTCGGTTCAACAACTAATTCGCAAATTAATCTACATAATAATTTTTTAGAATAGAACTCAGTTCCGTTCTAAAGTTGATTTTCAATCCTCACTCCTATTCCAGATCCAGATCATTTCTGCGCCGTTCAAATCTCCCTCTGGTAAGAATATTAATTTGTGCTCTCAACTGTCGATTTTCTTCTGTCAGCCGCATGTTTTCACATATTAGCGGTTCACGCGGAGCCTTTACTGCTTCATCTGACGTTTGGTAATTAAAGGACCGATAATCTTTTTCGGATATTTCGGTCACTTCAAAGATGTGTTGTGAAAATCCCTTTGAAATTTTCCCATCTTGCACAAGCTCTTTTAGGAACTCATCTTCTTCCGGATGGGAGTATGCTCGGTCTGTTTCAACATATGTTGATCCACACAACTCTCTGTTGTATATATAGTATAGCTCATAATATCTCACTGACTTACCTCCTGAACAGAACTCAGTTCCGCTCTATAGATCCAACTCCTGCGTTCGCAATCGCTGGCAAACACGAATACGATTAGTAACCATATCCATACATTCTTTTTTGGTGATTAAAAATATGTAAGCGGTGAGTACCCGCTTATCTGCCGTCTGATAGGTATGGCCTATCATATTACGCAATGTCCGTAAAATTGGGCCATCGATAAAGCATAACGCCTCTTGACTTGCCATGGTTAAATTTTTGTAATCCTCGTAGAGATTAAGCATATTAAAGCTGCAAGCCTCCAAGCAAATCTCATTCTCGGGCTTGAATAAATCGGCTTCTCTTTTGCAGCTAAATCGTGCCAGATAGGAAGCAATTTTCTCCTGGTTCGACCTAATACGTACTAGCAACTGCTGATCGCGGTTGATATTTCGATTCATGTTCGTTTTATCTCCCTTACGCAAAAAAAGAGCTACTGACATTCTATGCCAATAGCTCTATCAGAACGGAACTCAGTTCCGTTGTATATTATGTTCTCACTACGGTTCCAAATCGGCCCATCGGGTTTCACGCACGATATTTTTATATGCGCTACCTGTATTAATTGCAAGACCATTATCCATTAACAGATTATCATATACTTTATCCTGCTCTTCAAGATCCTTGATCCACAGAATATCGTAAGGAACCGCCAAATGCTTACTGCAATATTCATCTACCGCAATATGCGCCTGCAGACTAAATACTGTATCATCATAGGTATCTAAAACGATATCCAAATCACTGCTGGAGGTTTGTTCACCTCGTGCAAATGATCCGGCAATACCAACTTTTAAGTTCTTGTTGTTTATTCTGAGAAATTCACCCAGTTCCCGCAAGAACTCCATGGCCTCTTTTGTTGTGTGGACCGTCTGCTTCATGCTTTCCTCTCCCTAAGAACCGAAATCGTATGGTGTCCGTTTGATCTGTGGCTTATGTATTGATTTATCCGCCTCCTCCGGGCTGTCAAACAACCGATGGCTCGGAATCCTGATTACCTGTCCAGATGGCAACCGCACCATAATTAAATTATATGATCGGGCGATCACCTCTACCGGCAATACCCTGGCCCCATTTTCTACAATATACTTCATCCTTACCCCTTCTTAACTTTGACAACATTACTTGCCTTTCGCCGGTATTCTCCTTTCAGCGAATTTACCTTTAGAAAGTTGTCTGAGATATGGTTTATCGTACCAACATATTCATCATGATCAATAATAAATCTTACCTCATCATTGATCTGTAAAACATCATTAAACATATCGTAGGCTATCATGGGCTTCCCTCCCTTTATAGTATACCAAATCATGTAGCTTATTTTCAAGTGGAAACCCAACTGAACGGAACTCAGTTCCGTTCTGAAGGAACAACCGCCCAATGCAGATAGAGAATAGCCTGCAAAGGCCACGGCTGCTCCAATTTAAATACTACTCTTTTTACTATGGCATTTTCTTTATTCTATTGTCAAGGTGCGATTTTTAAAGGCTTTTAAAAAATAGCTGCCTTATTTACATTTTTCTTCCAACCAAATCCCAAAAAGCCCTTTTTCCGTCCCTCTATTTCTGGTAGATAATCTACCAGCAACTCGTTCACATCCGGATAATCAAATGCGTTAAACGGATCACTGATGTATGGGATAAAATGCGTATCAATCGGATGGCCGCTTGATATTTTAAAACTCTTTTTTAAGGCTTTTGTGTAGGCCGCGTCTGTAAAATTAAAATATACCGACATATGGCGTTTTGCATCATCCCCATATTTGCTAAGGAAATCGACCAAATACGGAAGCTCCCAAGCTTTTGAGCCTGATATGACAATCTTCACATGGCAATGACGATGGAAATATTCAATATCACAATCCCGATAATTTCCAAAATCTAAAATCAGAAAGTTGTAGCTTTTTTCCATTACTGTTTTCATGATCAACCGGTCTGCCCCTGGATAATAGTCAATGCCGTTAAGATTGAAATATAGATGATCGTGAAGCTTTACCCCAAAATCGTCCATAAATTGTTCAAAGGCGCCGGTATTATTCATTTCAATCACACCGACTATGTACCCCTTTTTTCGCAACGTGTTTCCCAATATCAATGCATTGTGGGTAACTCCAATGCGAGCCTGGCTACCAACAAGTCCAATCATAACTTTATTCACCTCACGGATTTTTTTCTCCGTTTGGCCATTTTTATCCTTTATCTCTTTAAAATCTACCGCATCCTTAAAGCTCATTCCCTCGTTAGACAGACAAGTTTCAAGACGCTGTTTTAATTCCAGGAAGTCATTGCTTGCGATTAGATTGTATATGCCTAAAGCAAATAGTTCTGCCAGCAAGGGATCTCCAGCCTGATAATATGGTGCAACTATAATGCAGCGGATCTTCTCGTGCAGCGTTCGGAACGCTTTAAGGCTATCAATAATCTGCTCTTCATCGTCTACCAGTGCCGACAAATCAATTACGATGTAATCGATCCCGGAAAATCCCACGGAAATGTTATTCTTGACGTATCTGGTGAAATCAAAGTTATTTGACACCTGCCCATTGATTACAATGTGCCCCTGTTCATTAATTGTGTGATCAATGATTTGCCGGAATGTCTTGCTTGCTATGTACGTTACTACCATCTTGTCTGCCCCCTTGCTACGGCATAACTTCCTGGCAAATTAAAATTTCTGCCAGATTCTTTTTCGAGAGAAGCGCATATGATCTAATTTCTTCCAATTTGGCATCTGCCTCCTCCGTAATCCGCAAATTAACACTGCTTCTGTTTTTTGTATTCATTTTTTCTGAAAATACCAATTGAATATTTCTAAGCTCTAGTTCGTCATTCGGATATATTTTTTCCAGGGCCTTATATAAAGCTCTTTTGCAAGCTTCCGACTGCTGTTTTTTAATATTGTCATGGCCTTCAGGCCATCCCCGACACACTAACTTGATGATTGACGACGGTAAATTTACTGTGATCAATTTCTGTTTATCCATTTTTTCTGACCGCCTTTATAATTTTGTATAATTGACAATTAAACTTATAATGGAAATAAGGATGCAAAATGCGAGGATGAAGATTTTGTAAACCCTATTCATTGTGCCACTTCCTTTCCTTTCCCAATGCGGCTAAATGCATTAGGTATACAGCCATGCCTAGCAGGAGTCCAGCCATAACCAGGAAAAAGTATATCCTTTGTGAATGTTTTTCCTCTTTTTCTGTAGCCAACCGGGTAGGCTCTGGATTAATGGTAACTTCCCCAAGCGATACATCCTCTATTTCCGTTTGCGGCTGATATAGAGCAAGAAAGCTATGTTCGCGATCCCATTTTTCAATGTCGTAAAATGCCGATTCCAAATCCTCTTCATTTGCATCTTTGTTACCGGTATTGATAAAATTTGGATTTTGGGTTACATTTACAACCTGCTGCATATGTTCCCGTATGTTGGCCTCATCGATCTCGAAATATAATTCTGTGCGATCCAAGCAATACAACTGGTACCTATCGTATCGAACCCGGCATTTCATTACATATCGCCCTGGTAACAATAATTGCCGGTATGTGTAATCATTGATTGGACTCAAATCAAAGTCACCATAAAATTGCCCGTCTTTTGTGCAATAAACCTCAATTACTTCATCGAAATAATCGATGCCGCTAGTGTACAAAGTTATTGCAAAATTGGAAATAGCTTCCTCTTCCATTGTTTCCTGCCCATTGTCTCCATCCGGATCGTACACTTCGCCGTAGATAGGCCATGACATAATAGTGCTGCATATAAAAATCAAAACTACGGCTATCATTTTTTTCATAATCAGTCTCCCAAAAGTGAGAAATGCATATAATCTTTTTTCGATGTCCATTTTCCACCCCAAGTCCATCCGTATAGCTCAAATGCTTTTACTACTGGTCCGTCCGAAGCAATCGACAGAGGATCGTTTATTGGGTCCCAAGGCCCCCCTACATTTGGCAGCTCATCACGTATTCCATCTTTTATTGCATATTGACCGTTATGTGCAACATTAATATCTAATGCTAACCCGTAACTATGCGTCGATAGCCCACTCGCTTCCGATTTTTCCCGGTATGCATACCCCTGTACATCTGTAATTTCAAAACCAGAATCCTTTATATCTGCAAAAATGGCCTGTACAGATTTTGCAACTGCTTTGTTTACCGTGACATTTTTCTCTCCGGTTGTTGTTACCACAGGAATGGTCACACAGGATGCCTGGGCTTCCCATTCGTTAGTAGGAATACCATTTGGGTATATCGCTGCAAGCTTTTGGGCCTTTGTGCCATGAAAAGCAACATTAACACTTAGATATGTCCCAAATTTATCTAGTGCATCCTGAGCTGCGCCCTGCCTGCGATCTTCGTTTGCGGATTTATAGCTTGGACTCTCCCAATGCCACAAAAAGTCCGATACTGCATCCTTTAATTGATCATAGGTTCGTGTTCCAAAGTCTTGTAGTCCGGTTGCCCGGCTGCTGTGAGAAAAAGTTCCGCTGCGATACATTGCGGTATACCATGTATTCTCAACAATTAGGTATTCACACTGGGCTTCGACTGTATTCCATGTTTTACCATTTTTGTTGCACCAGTTTAAAAAGTTGGACATACGCTTGGTATCTTTATTGTCCGTCCACTGGAACAGCCCAATGTCTTTACTCGTCCGGGCATTCAAGTTGAAACTTGATTCTTGTTCTATATTTCCCAGAAGCGCCGCACAAGCATAATCGGTCCAGCCTTTTCCTTTGAAAAAATCCCATACTTGCTTTGCTACTTCCGAATTTGATATATGCCCACTAGGCGTACCCGTATAGCTCTTTTTCGCTGCCTGTGCTGTTTTCAGGAAATCGAGAAATATCGCATATGACGTTTCACCATACCCATCTTTATTATCCAGGCCCAAAAGTTCAAATAATTCCGTCCCGTTTCGTGCTTTACCACCTCCATTAATATCGTTTTCCCAATGTTTGTTGTATGGATATTTAAAATGGCTGTCTGTCAAATTCCCATTATCGTCTAATATGTAGGGATACTGAAACTCTACATTATAGCGATCCGTGTCCCAGTAAACAGTGACCGTTGCATATTTTTCAAAAAACCTTCGCACTTTTGCTTTTGACCATATAAATCCGAAAGCACGGTCTAAAAGATTTTCGTTATCGCTCAGATATGTCATAAGGATAGCTATATGTTCTGGCATGTCGGAATTAATTTTAGTGTAGTTAGGTTCTGGTTCTGTACATTCCCATTCCATCGATTCCCAGTCAAATTCTTGGTGCTCACTATGGATTCTCTGACATTCTGCATCGACCTGCTTATTTATCTTTTGGCACTCTTCCAGATAAACCGGATAAATTGCAATATATAAATTGGATTGGGTAATATCATAATCATCATCCAGCGCCGGTGAATTATCCATAGCCGCATCCCACAATTGATCTGGAATTTCAGACAACGAGCCATTAATATTTGAACCAGAATCCTTAATCGATTCTCCGGCCGATTCCAACGGTTCTATACCAAGCCATTTGCCCAGGTTAGACACAGAGGTACCCACAACATTTGCCAAATTATCAATCACCTCTCCAGCCGTCGTTACGATAATGTCTACCGTTTCTATGGCTGGTCCGAAAAGTGAAGCGATTGGTAAAAACATTACCGCAAACAGTATTAAAATACCCGCAAAAAAGCCAGCGACTATCGATACAATCTTTTTTAATAATTTGGGATTTGTAACTACGGAAATACCAATCTTTGACAGAAGGGAAACCATTATCTTCCTCCCGCCGATCCGAATATCCGCAAAAATTCGTCCCGAACGTCAATTTGTAAATTGATCCGAATGCTACCGGCCATAAATACCGCTTGCCCACGATTCTTGCTTGCCAAAATCGACTCCTCTTTTTCTGATAAATTGAATAGCTCTTTGGTTTCTCGGAGATTTTTTCCATCACAACCCATCAGTAATTTGTAGCAAGAATTATCAATGATTGCTTGACCGTAACGTTTAACAGAATCGTCCGTAATATCAACACATGAGTGGGTAATGTACATTAAACCGCCTTCGTATTTTCTGGCGCGTTTACTAATATTACGCATAAACTTCATCAAATCTGGATACTCTGGATCTACAAACAAATATCCTTCATCTACGCCGAACAAAACACGCTCGTTGCGATTAATTGACATTTGCTGCCAGCCCCACATAGTTAGATTGTAAAACTGGGCCCTCTTGACGTTATCATCAGCCTCTAGCAATTTCGATACATCTAGCACAACAACTTTTGACTTAGGATTCATTGTTGTATGTCCGTTCCAGATGTATTGGTCTGCACCACTACCAACACTTTGTAGCAGCATAGATAGTTTCAGATATATCCCTCTTAGATACTCGTTCTTCTCTTCATTGGCATGTTGTGTGACAAGATTATATAGATCACTCATAATCGGAAATTCGTCATTTTTTAACAGCGAAACGTTTGTATTCCACGTTATACCGAATTTCTCATATAAATCGATCAGGGCCGTTTCCAGAACTGACTTAATTTCTACATTCCAATTATCTTTTCCAAAATAAAGCTGAAAGAAAAGACGTAATTGTTGGATGTAAAGCGCCATGTCTGATTCGCCATATAGTTCGTCATATACGTAGTAATCGTCCATCAACTCGTTATCATCCAGCTCATCCGGCTTAACCCGAGGGGCAACGCGAATTTGTAAGGGATTAATTCGTCCTGTGGTTCCTGAAGCACAATCGATAATATCCCCTTGGATTTCCGGGCTCCTAGCCAGATCGATATACTCTCTCTCTGGGTCAAAAACAATGATTTTCGTACCACATGCATATTCCCGGGTGAATATTGACTTCAAAGCTGTTGACTTTCCAACCCCTGGAACTCCCGTAACAATCCAGTTAGAATTTGTCCGATCCTTGTCTCTCAGCCATTGGTTCAAACGTACAATTCGATTATTCGCTGTTTTTCCCAAGTAATAACCTTCTTTATCGTTTAATCCGGCTGCAGCCATAGGAAAGCCACCAAAAAATGTACTGATCGGCATATTTCGTTCTCCCATGTTGCTTACCGATTCAACGTTCGGCAGGCCATACGGAGAAATTGCCTTTAACGCAAGAAACTGCCGGTATTTTAAATTCCGCATATTGCATTCGCATAACGATACCGCTGAACTGACTCGCTTTAGCCGCGCTTTAAGATCCTCTTTATTGGCAGCTTGTATCAATAACATAATATTGACATAGCCAACCGGTTCCCCACGAACAGAAATTCGATTGATCATCTCTGTTAGATCCTTTATGGCCCTAACTGTTTTTTGCTTTTCAGACTCTTCCTTTAAAGTTTCCAGGTTGCCTTTCAGCTCCTTGATTTTGTTATTCAATACTCGGGCCATATAATCAGGTGCCGTACAACGATATTCGATTGTCGTTGCCGTCCCTTCCAGATTACAAATCGGTGCAAGCCATCCGCTCTCCACATTTTGGGGGTATTTACTGATGCAGTAGATTTGCCCCACATTTTCACCAATATTGGTATAGGATGAATCATAGTCAATTCCTGATGGCGTTATGATGTTTAGAATATTTTTATTCACTTCGACTTCTTGCGTTACTTTTTTTGACATTTATGTATCCTCCCGCATTTGCGGTATTACTGTGTAAACTGTGTTCTCTGCCGACATATACGCAACCTGCTGCGAGTTGCCAAAAAGATTACACAATTTAATAATTTCTGCTTCATCCAATATATCTGTACGGATTCCACAGGCTTCATAACGGATTTTAAAATCCTCTAATCGGCTCATCAGCTCTCTCTTTGCGTCTTTTTCGTTTCCACCAATCGGCTCCCAGATTTTTATAAAATGCTGATGCTCATAATTTTCACCCGATAAAGATAAATCCGCTGCTTCTTGAAGCATGATAGCTAAAATTCGCCGTTTACCAATGTTATCCTCACCCTGGTGTAATTTTTTTAAATACTGTTTGTAATCGTCCAAATCGATTTCTCTTGGAAGGGTGAGATAATCAAAATTTTTGTGATCCGCTTGAAAACTTAATGCCATTTTTTCGATCAATGTTCTGCGCTCATCCGCGCTAAGAAGTTCCAGATTAAAATAATGGACTTTAAGATAGCTGAAAATATAGCCATCCTTGCTATACAAAAAGTTACCTTTTATGTCTTTAACATTGGTTAACTCATTGGCAGATAATTCTGTTTTGGGAATTTCTGCTTTTTTGTTTTTTTTATTCCTCATCTAATTCATCCTCCGAGATATCCTTATACATATCGTAATACTCGTAGATATAGCGCTTTTGGGCTTTGATATAGTGGATTATTACCCTAAGCTGTTTGATCAGATTCTCGTTGTATTGGTTCCGCCTAAATATAATGATCGTGACAGCAATGATTACCGCACCAATTAAAACAGTTTCTATTACGTTCTCGGTCAGCGTATAATATGCAATGCATAAAATAATAGCTGCCAATGTCCCTATTGATATGGCCCCCACTTCGAACGCCCCAATTCCAGAAACATAATCCTCCGAATCGGGCGTGTTGATGGGGATATACATTTTTGTTTCCATGCTTCCCCCTAATAATATCTCATGATTATTCTGATCATTGCGGCGAATGTGATTGCCAAAATCATAAACGCAATATAGTGCAGCGTCTTATGTATCACAGTTTGTAATGGCTCTCCTGCATACAGCATACGAACCGCTACATACGTCATTCTAAATATGCCACCTGCAATAATTAGACCCAAGAAAGCTCTTGTCGCTTCTTCTACCATCGTGATTGATTCGTAGGCATAAGCCGTCAATGGGAATGCACCAAGAAGAAAAGCTACCAAGCATATAACCCGTATACCTTTAATCGTATTTTTCATCGCCGCATTGCCACCATTCCAGCATATCTCACTGCACTTCCAATCGCCCCTGAAGCTTTTGTTCCAACGCCAGTTGTATAGATAAATGCCTCCATCCACTTAGGACCGCGCAACATCAGTACAAACCAGCCAATAGCGCGGACGAGAGCCATGGAAAAACCGGATAATCCCGCAAAACCCGTTACCGCGTCCGCACAATCAACCAAAAACATGTTGTAAGCAAAAAGCTGTAAACAATAGTACAAAAATGTGGAAACATATTTTGTAAAAAAATTGCTCCATCGTTCATGCGAGGTGTTAATCAGATCACACGCCCACAACGGGCACATAACGCACATTAGCGACAACTCAGCTCCCCGTATCCCCGCAGTTACGCTAAAAGCTAATAGACCAATTACTATAGCCAGTAGAATAACTATATATATAAAGGTAAATGCAGATATTTGGGAAACCAGCGTTCCTACTGCTTGGTCAATTGCGCCAACAAGGCCGTCATACTGTGAACCCGTCGTTATACTAATCGTTGATATTGTATCCTTACAAAATTTTTTGCTGAAAATTAAAAACAGCCTAAAAATAGTAGAATTGCAGCATATAATTGCGATTGCTTGGGCGCACCTCACAAGTATGTCTAGCGGATCGCTATCAGGATCACCTTCTGTCTCCATGACATAGGTCGTAAAATATTTTTTTACTGCCAAGGCCACTACAAACGTAATCGCAAATGATATCGTAAATTTTTGTGCCGACACGACTGCCGGGCTTTTAATATTAACATCCGCCACGGCATCAAAAACTCCGTTAATTGATCCACTAAAAAATTTGAGCATACTCTCAATGATATTCGCGATAAATTTTTGGAAATTTTTTGTAATAAAATTCATATTTCTCCTTACGGTGTTGATCCACCATAATATCCAAGTACCACAGTTATTAATCCCGATAAACACACAACCAGGACGCCAATTGCTAAGGTGTTCAAGACAGCCTTTTTTTTCTGGGGCTTCTCGTGCTCATCAGCCATTTGCCACTGCACGCAACGCATAAGTGTGAATAGTACCGTAATTGCTGCGCTAATTCCTGTTATTGCTTTTGATGCATCTTGTAACAGACTTTTTGTTCCTGTGAAAAGTGTTGTGCTTTCTAGGCCGCTTGCATATGCCAGCATCGGGGTAACCATAATTATTCCAAAAGCCATTACAAGCACCAATATTTTATGATTTATCTTTTTCATGATGTCCTCTCTACTTTATAAATTTGTAAATCCCAGTCCCACACCGGCCCTATTTAGGTTGTTCATTGCTTCTTGCTCTAGTTTCCTCTTAAATTCAATCCACATTCCCCACTGTGGCGGATAAAACACCTCGTGCTCGGGACGTTCGGCCTCTCGCTCTTCCAATAACTGGCGGTTATGCTCCTCGTCTCCCATACCTAGCATATCGTTAAATCTATATTCACTTAGATCCGGCAGTCTCGTAATTGATGGTAATTCCCCGGACACGAGTACCAAAGCATAGGGATACGAAATCTGTCCAATCTCAGCAGGCATCAAGAGTTCCCTTGCTGCCATATTCGATGAATTTGAAATACTGGAACCGGAACTCCTTGTGGCCGTATTCGCGCTAGTGGATGCGCCAGTTACTTCCACCGTATATTTTCCAAGATTCTTGCTTAACTCTTCCAAGGTTTTCAAATTATCTGATTTTAAATATGCCTTTACTGCACAGCAGGTTTTAATTGTTTGTACCTCTTCTTTGTATTTACTTTCCAACTGTTGGTAATCTTGAACTACTAAATTTGCTCTGATTTTTCTTGACCTTCCAGCACTTAGCATTCCACCAAGTACGGGAATTGCCGGGAAGTTCCCTATTTCATCGAGATCATAATCCGTTGCTATTGGCAATGATCCGCCCTGTTTTCTTGCTTCCGCAACTTGGGCAATATATAGTTGATTAATCAGCGCCGCCGCCAATGGATAATATGTTTTCTTCTCATCCGGTACAATTAGATAAAGTGCAATCTTTTTTGTCCCTACATCAGATAAGTTAAAATCGCTAATCGAGGTCATTTCGGCAATCGCAGGATCGGTAAACAATCTCAAATCTCCCAATACTGACGTATAAAAACTTGACCGTGTTCTTTCGGCAGCAGCTTGGGATTGCATAAATACGAATTTGGCCGGATGCTGATCATCCAATGTCTCCAAATAGGCAGATAGCGGGGAAATTCCAGTTTCTTCATCCACCCGTCCCATGTAGGCCAAAAACAAGTAAACATTATAAAGATTTCGATACTCAGTAGGGGCCTCGATGCAAATGACCAATATACACGCTGCTAATGTAGCCGTTTCCCCGTTATACCACAGTGGCTCCCCCTTCTGCTCCTTCACCAAAACGGAAACGAGATCCCACACGCGGGATTGGGCCTCTTTAGTCCACGAATAGTCTTTTTTCAATGCTTGGATATCATTTTCAATTTGCTTTACGTTTTTACGACAATCTGTGTATTCTTTCATTTGCCGATCCGACGTATCTTCCAAATCAATAATGGAGTCCTTTATATGGTTTAATTCTTGCGTCGCAATATTTAATTGAATTTCCAGCGCTTCAAGCTTTGCTCCCCACGCTTTCTGCCCCTCTTCTATCGATGCAATGATTGGCTCTAAATAGTTGTAATGCATAGATTTAGCTGGGTTACAAAGGTCAATTACAACCGATTGATACCCTTTACTTTCGGCAAATTTATGTGTGTAGTAAAAAATTTCACCTTTAACATCAGATACAACAATACAGTTGCCGGCAAGAAGCTGTAGGCATACTGTTTCTAGCAATATGCGCCTAGTCTTTCCTGCACCAGTAGTACCGATAATAATGGAATGAACATCTTTTCCTACATATTGGATTCGATCCCCCTTTGTTTCCGTGTCCATGCCAACGACCAATCCTCCCTTACCCACCGGAGTATTAGAACCATTGAAATAAAATTCGGAGAATAACTTCTTTTTTTCGTTTTGTGTTGTAAAACGGGCATTTCCATGCTGCCCATTTCCTACTGCTACTGGTATTGATATTTTGTCGGTTACTTTTATTTCCCTTGTTCGGGAAATTGTCGCGTGTGGATCTAACCAAACCCAAACAATAAAAGCTATTACCAACACTTCAATGATTAAAAACCAAAGGCAAATTCCTGTACGTTGAAAAATCCCTCGTATTGCTACGTCATAGCTATAATTAAAATGCAATGCCTTATATCGATTATCAAATGTAAAAAGGAATGAAAACAACTGGTCAATAAGACTTGCCACTAATGGGGCGACTGGTAACTGTATTATCAGAAATACAATTGCAATACAAAACCGATGGACGTTACGACCATGTAATATATTTCTGTCAAGCGTTGCCATTATTTTCCCTCGCCCGGAAATCCTTCGGCAGCTTCTTCAAAAATAGGTACTTCTTCATCTGGTTTTAAATATTTTTCATTGGCCGCTTTTGATTCAGCAAATTCTAAATCAAAAATATAAATGCTAGTAGTGGTAATTTTTACTCCATTCTTCTCGTAATTTCCAGTACGCAACTCTCCTCTAAATTCCACCTTCATACCTTTATGCAAATAACGCTCTGCAAATTCAGCCGTGGAACCAAAACAACTTGCAGAAAAAAAATCTGATTGAGGGTCTCCGTCCCTGGCAAATCGCCGCGATAAGGCAATGCGGAAATTAGCAAATACCTTCTCTTCTTTCTTACGAATAATCGGTTCTTCGCAAAGTCTTGCCGTACCCATAATTGTATGCATTTTCCATCCTCCTGATCTTTTTTGCTATTTTAGACAAAATAGTTATAATGTCTAATTTTAAAGCCTGCTTTGGACCAAAATGGTATATGATTGTCTGGTTACAAAATACAACATAATTCGGAGGATGTAGTAAAATGCGTAACCAGTCAACTCTAAAATTTTTAACTCCTGCAGAAACAGCAGAATTGTTTCGAAACCTTGATCAAGACCGTAGACGCCTGGCTACTCGTAATCGTGCAATTATTTACCTAGCGAAATATTGTGCGTTAAGGGCATCCGAAATAGGACTTATACGGCTCTATGACTACGATCAGGACAAACACACACTATTTTGCCAACGTTTAAAAGGCAGTCGCAACAATACATTAAAAATTGTAGACCCTCGGGTTTATAGGGTTGTGGACATTTATTATGCGGAACGGCGGCATATGTACGTCAAGTCCCCGTACTTATTTTTGTCTCAACAAAATAAACCTATAAGCCGTAAAACTTTACATATAATTTTTCAAAATTATTGCAATAACACCTCAATTCCCATGGATAAACAGCATTTCCATGTTTTAAAGCACACAAGAGCCATGGAGCTGATTAATTACATGGAGCTAATGGACGTGCAATGGTGGCTAGGCCATAAGAACATTGCAAATACCATGATATATTTGGAATATACAGCTGAGGCAAAAGCCGAATTATTCCAAAAGCTGGCACGCTATGAAGGATTGGGTTAATAATTAGGAGGTAAAATATCAATGAAAAGCAAATATTCCCTGTTACTTGCCATCACAATCTTTTTTACAGCGATTCAGTGGCCACCGATTGTATCCTATGCTGATGAGGGAACTTCCCCTATTCGACTATCGGAAGCAACCCCTGCCGAAGCCTCACGCGCTACTCCCAGCGAAGCAGATTTTATTGAAGATGATGTTCTGTTTGATACAGAGTACAGTTCTCCAAGTGAGGCTCAACGCTCTGTTGATGAATTAGTAGACATTGATATAGACGAAATCGCATTATTTTTTATAGAAAATCCCATTCAAAAAGGAGCTGGTCAATTTTCTTTAGATGGAAACACCGTCTGGTACCTAAATTATGTAAAAGATACTAACGATAAAAGCTACGCTTATGAGGTGCTGGATCAGAGCGGGGACCAGATAGATCAAACCTGGTGGAATTACTGGTGGGATGAATCCCTTGACGGTTGGCACATACAGGCAAAACCGACACAATATTCCTTTGATGGAGAAAATTACTCTTACTTTTTATTAGATGATAACGGTGTGTTGACAACACAGATTCCAGCATTAATAAATGGATTACCAGTGGTGTCTATGGACGATTGCTTTTCATCTTGGTCTATGCCTTTAACTGATCCTGGTGAATTACCTAGCACAATTATAAGTGCTGCGCGTTGCTATAAAGGGTCTGAAATCACTGCCATGCCAGAATTGCCGGACGGGCTAGTAAACATGAATTATATGTTTGCTGATTGTCAAGAATTGGTGGACATGACACCAATCCCTGCCCTAGTCAAACAAATGGATTATGCATTTGCAAGTTCTGGAATTAAGGAAACACCCGAATTTCTGCCAGACAGTATTATTCAGGAATTAAACCATACATTTGACAACTGCCAGCAGCTTCAGACGGTACGAAACCTCCCCAATGTAGTGGAACGTCTTGAAGCGACATTTTGGTGTGCCTTTGATGGGGCCGATTTAAGAGATCTATACATTCCGGACACGGTGACGGAGATGCAAGACACCTTTTTCCGTTCTGGCATTCAAATTGCCCCACATTTTCCACCGAATGTAAAAAATATTGACCGCTGTTTCGAAAGCTGTACACAACTTTTAGATATCCCACTTATGCCGGACAGCATCGAGTCAGCCGAACGCGCATTTGCCTATTGTAGCAGCTTGCAATTTGGAGATGCGGATAACATATACGTAATAGCGCCAAAGGGACTTATCAATGCTCAAAATATGTTCTATCATGCTTACCATACGGCCGGTCAAGTTGACCACTATGGACGCGACAGTGAGTTATTATATTTATGGAATGAAGAACAATGGGAGGCGATCAACCAGAGTGCATATCATACTGGTTTAAACGATACTTTCAGGGATGCACATGGAGATTACATTCTTTCCGTACAGCCGGTCGGTTTGTCCGCAATGGAGTTACTAAGTACAGCTCCTTATATCGATACGGGCTTAACAATTAATGAAGGAAAACGAGCTATTGAAGTTACATTTCGAGGTGTCATGGGAGAATATGGAGTAGCTCCAGATTACTATCCGAATGATGTAATCCAATACCGACTTGGAGGTTCCGGAGATTTTAAAGATTGGGATGGAACAATTTTATATTTATATGAAGATACGTTACTGGAGGCAAGAAAACTACGTAGAGTCAAAACCTATAACGGCATGGAAGAAATTATAACTGACGTACGTACAAAACAGGTTAGTGTGCAACAACCTGATACGCCTCAATTTTCTTACGCCTATAAAGGCGGTGGAATATACGATGTCACAATTATGTATCGGCCATATCTGAGGAGTATAAGCCATGTGGAACTGAAATATAAAGTCAATGATGGGGAATGGATGGATATTGCCAACCTCGGGCATATTACGGCACACTGCGAGGATACAATATATGCCTATGCAGACTGGGGAGCGGCATCAGAAATAACAATGCTGCGATTGCCTGACTATGTGAAACGCATCGAGGTAGTAAATCCTTCAACATATATTGGCTTGAACGATAAAATACCCATTGTTTGTAATATTTTTGAAGAAACAGCTGGTGATCGTACATATCAAGTTAGCATTAAAGAAAATTCATCAGGTATACTAGAATTACAAAATGATGAAACTGGCTGGAACATACGAAATACGGGATATGGGGAAGCAACTATTCAAGTTTCAGCTTCTGATGGAAGTGGTGTGACCGCTGAAAAGACTTTTAATTTTACGAGCAACGTTCAAAGTATAAATCTGGCACTAGAAAAAAACGCAGACAACATTTTAGATATCGGAGAAACAGACAAGGCACTCGTAACCATTATGCCATCCCATCAGAAGGGATATGTTTTGTCCGTAACAAATCCCTCCATTCTTGCTTTAGACTCAACGACAGGGACTATAACAGGAATCCACGCAGGCTATACAAAATTAACAGCTACATCAACTGTTGATCCAACAATTTCAGATAGCTTAGATATTCAAGTTCTGGGAGATCCATATGCAGTATCCCTATCTCCTCTTTCTGCTGAGCTTTACAGCGACGAAACTCTGCTTTTAAACGGCAACTGGCAACCATATCAGGTGACAGATCCGTTGTATAAGCAAGATGGTGTTCCTGTAAAATTGCAAGTAATCGATGGGGGACAGGGATGGAACCGAATACAAGTTACAGCACAGAATAACAAAGCAACTGGTAAAACTAATATATCTTTATCGGCACATTCTACCCCCTCTGTGTTTGATACTTGTAAAATAACCTGGAAACCCTACATACATGAAATCGCTTTGCAGGGTCCTGCACAAATTCCGGCCGGAAATCATGCAGAAACATCCGTCAAAACGGATGTGGTATCGGACGAGTCGCTAATCTACACCTCATCAAATTCAGATATTTTGCAGGTAGATCAAAATGGTAAACTATATGCAAAAAAAGAAGGGGAGGCCACGATCACCGTTACGGCCAGTCATGGCGGCGCAACCGACGGAATTATAATACAGGTAATAGAACCGGAAAACCGAGATATTACCGGAATCAAGCTTAGCGTAGAAAAAGATGTATTAACAGTTGGTGAATCCTGTAATTATCAGGTCATAACCGAACCAGCATACACATCTGGACGCTACGATGTAGTTTCCACGGATACCTCTATATTGTCCGTAGAAAATGGAACCGTTAAAGCAAACGCCCCGGGCCTCGTAGTTTTATACGCTCAGGAAACAGAAGATCCTGAAGGTAATCCGGCTGCACGTGACGAAGTATCTGTGATGGTGGTGCCAAATAATTCTGCATTGTTAAAAATATACCCCGAAACAAAATTGTGGGAACGTGATGGAAAACCCATTGTATATAAAAATCTTCCAGGTGGAAGCCAAATACAATTCGGTCATGAGATTATTACAGACTCCATAGATAGGACGATAACATGGAATGTGGATCAACCGGATCTAGCGTCAATCGATGAGAATGGAGTTCTAACTCCTAAACACAATGGTATAGTGGTCGTGACCGCTAACAGTAATTCTTATCCCGATGTGGTGGCCTCCTATCAGATGGAGATCAGGACTGTTGTGACGGATATTAAATATACTGCCGTAAAGCAGAGCAATTATCAGTATATTCTAACGGCACAAAAATATCCAGATGATGCCAGCCCGGAAAAAATATATGGCCGTTTAAATATAAATGCAGATAGTACCTACGAGGAGATCACGGCCCAGGGCTTTCCCTGCTCTATGGGGAGTGTAGAACTGAGCACATGTACCGGATCACCTTCTATTGAAGATTATAGTAAAACCGTACATTTAAACTATGGACAATCCGATGGCCGTTATGAACTGCGAAGTATGCACGATGATATGCCATACACAATTTTCGTGACCGATTTAGACGCTAATAATCAATTTGAACTACGTATTTATGATACACAGCAGAACCGATATTTGAGTACCGGTGATCGGACTGGTATTCATTGGATAAGTTCCTTTCTCCCCAAAAGCCAATCATTACTCAATGTATGGGACATTGGCATTTTAAAAGAGCAAAATGGTATTCTTCAGTTGAAAGTAGGAACGGAGCTAACGCTAAATGCGTTAGATATGAACTGCGATATTCCGTTTATAAGTGAAAACTTCAATGATCAGAAACTAGCCGTAAAAACATACCACATTATTTCTGATCAACAAGATCCTACGGAAATTAGTTTAAAATGCTTAGATCAATCCGGCAATGAGCGCTACACATACGATTTGAGCTTATATACGGACGATATACCCGAATTTCACAATACAGGTGTTGGAAATGTTGCACTAAACCAGGAACAAGGAGTTGCATTTTTAGACATTAACGGAGAAGCATTTGTATCTTTAGAGGCATGTTTACGGCGTTACAACATATCCATCTATCTAGGACAGGAAAATGTAACAAGCCATGTATTACAGCGAGTAAACCAAAAAGGACAGCCTTGCGTGGAGCTCAGCCGTGAGGGCAACTATACAATTAACGTGATGGATCGTGAGAACCATATCGGGACGCAACGTCAGCTAACGGCAATCAACGAAACGGACTTTCTGAATATGTACATAGCCCAATCAAATATGCAAGAGAATAACATCAACGTTTTTCAGGGAAATTCCGATGTCAGGGTCTACGCTATACCAGTTGCCAATGATGGCCTAATTTGCTTAGATGATTCCAACTATGATATTGATTATGAATTACTTCCTGATTCTGATGGTGTCACTCGAGCACTTTATTCCGACCACCTAATAATGGCAAAAGGATATACGCAGGACACCCCGTTTATAGTCGAGAACATTAAAGCGACAGTGCGACAAGCCGATAACATCATAGCATATGTTTATGGCAGTTACAAAGCCTATAATCAAATGCCCTCTATAGCCCTACCCTCTAGTGTCGATATGGAATCAGGAACAGAATATGAAATACCCTTGCAGTTTATGCCATATTATGGCGCAAAAAATATCCTATTGGACGACCTGAAAAGTGGCTTAATCAAGCTGGAATTAAACGGTCAAGTTGTTACCGATCCTGGTGTTTATGGTAATTTTACAATTACATATGTAAAGGATGGCGCTCTTGGTATTATCTGCCGTAGCGATCAGGCCGAAACAGCAAAGCTTTTCGCATATATAGATGGATCTGTTGCAGAACAGCTTACCGGTGATTCCTCCAATAGAGGCAAACAACTCGGTCAATCTTCCTGCAATTTGAAAAGCCAAGGCAGCGTGTATGCGTCGATTAAAGATATGATCATCAATATACTGGATGAAGAAGAATTAAATATCAATTGTGGTCTAGGTTCTACAGCAGCGAACGGTCGCGTAACAAGCTATGAGATTCTGAATGCTCCAGATGGAAGCACACCATTAAAATGTGATGCTACAAAAGTACAGGCATTAGAAGCTGGGACATGGCTTGTCAGTGCAAACGTGCAGTTTAATTTACATGGTATACGCAATATTCTCTGTCAGTTTAAAGTAACAATAAAAAATCCGGCCAACATTTTGACAATCACTGAGCGTAATTATCGTAACGTATGCAATACCGGCGAATCTCTATATCTCGTCCCCAGCTATAGTCCGCTTGATGCGGATAATGTTGATGGCTATATATGGTCTATTAAAGGTGGCGCTGGAGCACAGATTGATCAGAATGGCGTGGTAACAACCCAGAGGGCCGGTTATTATACAGCAATATTGCAGGATCTTCCAAATAAAAGTTTGACAGCAGAATATGCGTTTCAGGTGATAGACCCACCAGTACAGATAACGGAGATCCGCATCACGCCCCAAAACGCCAATATTACCAACTCTGAGTCCATCAAATATAACGCAGAATTATTGCCCGAAAATGCCGATGAACAAGCAGTGATTTGGGACGTTATAGATGCTAACCACAGAGCTATAATTGATCAGGCTGGCGAATTTCATGGGCTGCGTGCAGGTGATTATACAGTAAAATGTTATCTGGCATCTAATTCAGAGATTTTTGACACTGCAACTGTACATGTATCCGTCCTTCCGGAATTTTTACGCATAGATGGGCTAAACTGTGCTGAACCGAACACAGTCATTCAATTAAGCGGCATTGTCTTTCCAGAGGATGCAGCATATACCGGTATCAGTTGGGAAATTACATCTGGCTCTGATTATGCAACCATATCTTCGGCCGGACAAGTATCATGTGGCAGCGAAGCCGGAATAATAAGCATTAAGGCTACTATTGATGGAACAAATATTTCCGCTGAACATGAAATAGTTATCGGACAAGTGCTTCCTAAGCTATATGTGGAAATACTGGATGATAGCGGAGAACCCAAAAATGAAATTTACCACTCTTCCGATCCAGCATACTTATATATTGATAAACATAGAGCGACAAAATCCTATGTCAATGCCAACCAGTATCAGATCGACCTGATCCCCAATCGTGTCGGCCTTGCTATTGATTCTTCAGGTGCTGTACACGGCCTACAAGCTGGAGACTATGCAATCAATGTTAGCCGTCAAGTGGCAGGTGTTACAATACAGGATGCAGCTCCTATAGCAGTATTGCAGGTGGCACGTTATACCTACTTAACCGTATGGCCGAAAGATGGGGATTATCGAATCACATCGCGAGGAGGAAGTAAAGAATTGGAATATAAATTGACACCTGATCTTGAATCGAGTGATCAAGCAGTGTGGTCAATACAAAGCGGCAATGATATTGCAGTCATTGATCAGCAAGGCCACCTTACTGCAAACGGTACTAAAAACGGGCCTGTAACAGTACAGTGCAGCATTGTTGATGCAGACGGAAATGAGATCATTTCGCAAAACTGCACTATTATGGTATCAGGCCAGATTGTTCCCGTATCCTCTATTAAAATCAACTGCAAGACTCAATTAGTTGTTGGTGATCAGGCACCGATCACAGTTACCATATTACCATCAAACGCAAATAATCAGGAATATAATATCACTGTGTCCGATTTGACAGTTGGCACAGTCGAGAGCAACATATTTCTTGCACAAAAGCCGGGGACTGTATTATTAACGGCCACGCCATTGGATAATCCCTCTTGTAGTGATTCCATTACTATATATGTCGTGGCTGCACAATCTCCTGATTCGAAACCAGCTCCGGAACCCAGGCCCGATCCTGATAGCCAACACGCCCATAGTACAATCAATAGCCAAAGCACTACCGAAATTACAACCTACTGGTACCTGAGAGATAATAACTGGTACTATTACTCTCCTGATGGTCAAATGGTAAAAAATAACTGGGTACTATATCGCAATCAGTGGTATCAGCTCGGTGCAGATGGTATTATGCTCAACAATCAATGGTATGAAGAAAACGGGTTACAATATTATCTAAGCGATAATGGTTCTATGGTGTCCAGCAGTTGGGCCTACGTAGATGGTGGCTGGCTGTACTTTGATTCAAATGGCACCCCAACACAGAATACAGCGCATGACGGCTTCCGTTTGGTTGATCAGGAATTAATATATACCGGCCTGTCTAAAGGCAACTTTATCGATGTTGGAATATATACCTATTATGTAGATGATCGCAAACGGGTGCAGGCCGGGTGTTGGGTTGAAAATAATAATGCCTGGTACTATTCGGGCAATACAGGATGGATTTTAAAAGATCAATGGAATGAAGTCGATAACAAGTGGTATTTTATGAATCCAGATGGGCGCCTTGAAATGGTATCTACAATATGGGAAGGGGATCTATACCAGATGGATCAATACGGTGTTGCTCATAATACAAGTAAATAATACATACTCGCCAGGCCGTCATTCATGACGGTCTGGCATAAAGGAGAAATCATGGACAAGAAACGTCAAAGAACTTCCAAGTCAATCAATCGACACGGTATTACAGTATGGTTTGACGACGAACTATATGATAGACTAAAAAAGTATGCCGGACCCGGTGAAATGAATAATTGTATCAGACAGTGGACCGAGGAGGGGTTGTCTGGTACTCTGTGTGAAAAGAATCTCGAACTGATAACACGAGTATTGCGAGAACAGCTACAAATAGTATTGAATCCCTACATGGAACGTATGATTTCAGTTTCATCAACAAATGGTTTACAGGCCGGGACCTCTCTTTATCTGCAGCTTGAAGTTTTAGATCGTCTGCTGCCTGCAGATCAGCAAGTGGAGGCAAAATTTGCTTACGAAATGGCCCGCAAAAAAGCATTAGCCTTTTCCCGGAATAGCAAAGGGGGAAAATAAGTATTTATGCAAAGTATTCTAATGTCAAAATTTCGTTGTGCACCGCCTAATAAAAAAGGTACCGCTTCACATAACCGAAATGCAGTAATATATATAGCCACACGTGAAGGAACGGATCTTTCGTTGTTTCCGGAAGAAAAATACGAACTGGAGATGTCAGATAATCATGCATATGCTCAGTACATAGCGGAACGCCCCAGAAGCCATGGACTTTTTGGAAACCTGGAGAGCATCCATGATTTAGAAAAAACGTCCAAAACAATATATCAATTATCAAAAAATACCCCTATTTTCAGGGGTATTATTTCCTTGCGCGAAGATGATGCGCTGGAACTGGGGTATTCAACAAAAGAGGCATGGAAAACATTCGTCGAGCAAAATATATACGATATAGCCTCAGAGCTTCGCCTGCCAACCAACCAGCATTTACAATGGTGCGCGGCCTACCATCAGGAACCAGGGCATCCTCACGTTCATCTGATGCTTTGGCGCAATGATCACAAGATACAATCCCCATATATCCATCCATCAACTCAAAACCGTATTCGTACAATCCTTTCTGGCAAAATAACTGCGGCACAACGAGAGCAAGAGGTTTTACAGAAAAACCAGCTACGTGCCGTAATGACTGAACTTGGAAAAAAAATAACTGAAGAAGAAGTCACGGCATTAACCAAAAATATCTATGATACAGCACAGAGCGGACTTTGTGGAAAAATAAGCAATGCGCAATTAACAGAAATTGCAAATACTTTACAAAGCCTTGTAAATATGCTCCCTGCACATGGACGATTAAATTATAAATTGATGCCGCCAGAAACTAAAGCGCAAATTAATAGAGTTATTGCAGCTATTTTAAAAAAGCCCGAAATTCAAAGCGTCTATAATGCCTATATAGACACAACAGTCTCAATCGCCCGAACCTATTCCCCCACCCCCGAGCAGTTGGCCATCACTACTGACAAAGCATCAAGGGATATTCAAACACGGCTTGGAAATATTATACTGAAAACATTAAAAAGTAATCTTATAAAAAAGCAGCAAACTTTTTATAAGACCATTGAAAATAATCATCGACAATTTGAGCATACAATTACAAGAAAAGCAATAACGTTTCCAAATGATAGTGACAATTTTATAGAGGCGCCTCACCCTTTCCCTATAGATCAAACATCCGAGAATAAAATTTTACAAAATATTTCACAGGTATCTCTTTTAGAACTCCCTACTCCAGAGAATCACAGCGAGAATTTCTCAAACGAGTCAATACTGCCAGATGATACAGATTCTCATTCAGCAACAAAAAATGTATTTTCACTAAATGCAGGAGTCGATCTGCTACATAAAGAAATTAGCCCTCCATCAAGCGTAGGGGCCAGCTCTTACGCTTTGAGGAAATTTAATGCAGATAAATCTTCTGGAGTATATGACCCTAAACAGGCTATAGATTATTTCAAGACATCTGCCCAGGCCGGTAATCCCATGGCCAATTATGCTTTGGGTAAGATCTTTTCAGATCCGGAATCCATGTATTTTGATCTTACAACGGCCCTGCAGCATTTAGAAATTGCCAGTGCTTCAGAACAAACAGCCCCCTATGCTCTATTCTTATTAGGCAAGCTTTATTCTGACAAGGATACCCCTCTATATGCAATCGATCAAGCTATCTCATATTTTAAAGCATCTGTACAAGCCGGAAACTACATGGCAGATTATGAGTTAGGTAAAATTTATGCGGATGAACAAACCAAATACTTCGATATAGATAAAGCCCTCTCCCTCTTAACTCCTATTGCCGATGCCGGATACGATTCTGCTCAATTTAAAATTGGCCATATGTATCTCTGGGGAAAAAATGTAAAACAGGATGTAGAGTTGGGATATTATTGGTTAGAAAAGGCAAGTCAACAAGGAAATAAATTTGCCCAAGATTCTTTGGATTCGTATAAATACTATCATTCCTTAGAATACCGTATTTCGTACATGCTAATCCAAACATTCGCAGATTTTCTAGCAAATCAAAACCATAATGCCAATGTCGGCACAGAATATGAACACTTACACACTGATAGTGTTAAAGCGCTCCGCGAAAAATTACGTAAAAAGGGGATTCATCTACATAAAGAAAAAACTCATGAAAAATACTAATTTTCATAAACAGCACGCTATACGGGCCGTCAAATTATTTATAGCAGTTCAATAATCACAAAGCATATAAAAGTCTCCAGAGTTGTAACTCCGGGGGCTTTTATATAGCTTTATAAGATGGCTTATTCCGTACTACAGGAGACTACATACAGACCGTGAAGCAGGCTATTTATAGCAGGACGACAAAATGGTAGCAGATGTTCCTATTGCGCGGGAAAAATTACCATAAAAACACACTTTGTGCATTGAAAAACACATATAATATTCTGTACAAAAATAATTGTTATAAGCTATATTTTATTTACAAAATGCGACAACACTGCTATGCTTTAGGAAAGTACAGATTAAGAGGTGATTTTGATGACTGATGCTTTAGATTTTTTGATGGGACTAACAGAGAAAGCAAAAGGTACAGTTTTTGAGCCATTTGTTTCATCTATTTTTATTACTATCGGTGTTATTGCCATCATCAAATTTATATTGGTTCCAATAGGAAAAGTTATTAAAAGGCTGTTTGATTATATATCCCAACGCCAATTTATTAAAAACAAAGTATATGTCAATCTCAGTTTTATGGAATCAGCAGATGTATATTATGCTATTAACCAGTTTATACCTACTCGTTTTTCGTCCAATAATGATCCGGGATATGATGATGAACCTGCGCCGGTTTATGTTGATGTTGCACAGGAGAAAGAACCTTTACTTATTGAACGCTTCATTAAATTTGAATTTGATATCAAAGGTGGGAGAAAATATTATCTTTGTTTGGCAGACTGTGGGATGGGAAAGACTACTTTTCTCATAAATCTTTATTATCGGGTTTTAAAACAAGGCAAATATCAATGCCAGTTTATTAGTCTTCAGAATGTATCTTGCCTAGAGCAGATTAGGAAGGTTTCAAAGAAGGGGGAAACTATTCTTCTGTTGGATGCATTGGATGAAAATGATAATGCCGTAACTAATTACAATGCTTTTATAACGAAGTTAGAACACGAAACCCAAGAGTTTTATCGAGTGGTTATTACTTCCCGGACTAATTTCTTTGAAAGTGAATCAAAAGAGCATTTGTCTGAACAGAAGCGGGTTAATGGAACTAGTTCCAAATTATCGGGATTACGAAAATTTTATATAACACCTTTTACAGATGAAGATATCCAACACTTTTTACGTTTAAGGTATCGTTTTAATCGTAAAAAGCAAACCCAATCATGGAAAATTATTAGCCATAATAAGAACCTGTCTGTTCGCCCGCTGTTGCTCCGATTTATAGATGAACTGTTGGCTGAAGAACAAACTTTTGAATATGATTTTCAACTGTATGAACGTTTGTTTCGCAAATGGATTGCTCGAGAAAAGAAAAGCCTTGGGGATAGCAATGGTGAGGGATTTTACGATGATTGTCAGCAGATGGCAAAGTTTATGTATTATCAGTGGCTGAAAAATGGAAAAATCGGGGTTTATTTGAATGAGCTTACAGAAAATGCTTTTGTTCCTGGCATTGAATCCATGCAGTTAAAGGGTCATGCAATGTTGAATCGTACAAGTGATGGTTTATATAAGTTTTCTCATAAATCTTACTGGGAATACTTGCTGGCCAAACTTGCATTGTCAGATGTGTACTTTGCGAGTGAGCTGTTAATAAAAAATTTTGACCGTGCTGTAATTTTTTTGGAGGAAATGATTCAATATTATGAAACCCATGAAGATGAACAGACCCCTGAAACTTGTATTGGTACTGCATTTTATTTGATGAAATACAGAAAAATCGAGGACGCAGAAAAGCAATGTCATAAGATAATTGCTATGTGTGATGATAAAAAGCATATGCAGCTATTAGCTATGGTTGTATTAGCAGAGTGTTTGTACCGTCAATATAAGTATAAATCTGAGGAAATGGTATTAAAAGATTGCCAGATATTAATTAAAGAAATTATGTTGTCTAATGAGTCTTTAAAGCTTTATACTCAGTTTGGAATTACCTTATCAAATTTCTGCAAACAAATGCATTTGAAAACTGGTCAAGAATTTTTGCAACAGGTTATTGAGTTTTGCAATGTTAATAATATTCAAAATTATTCACTGCTAAGATGTTATGAATCGTATTGCAGCAGTTGTAGTAACTATAATCTAAAGCAAAAAGCAATGAATCATATGGAGGCTCTAATTAAAGAACATTTTCAGAATGATCAATATGCAATGTATTTAAGAGATTTAGCTCAAACCTGGAAATTGA
Source organism: Enterocloster asparagiformis (assembly GCA_018380885.1). Lineage (GTDB taxonomy): Bacteria > Bacillota > Clostridia > Lachnospirales > Lachnospiraceae > Enterocloster. Next base: position 2,346 of record JAGZSY010000009.1, on the reverse strand, counting down.
GTTATACTGATCAAAAAGTATATCAGATTATGCAAAAAATAGTACAATCTTATATGCGCTTTATGGATTCATTTGAGCAGATAATAGTTTTGTGTGATTTAGGAATTGCTTGCGCAACCGTAAATTCAAGCGACTCCGACATATGGTATAATATAGTTTTAGAGCGTTTAGCAGATGCTTGGATGATCTGTTGTTCGATCTATGATGAAAGTAAAGCTATGGTAATAAACAGTCCCTATTCAATTTGCGTTTACGTTAAAGTTGTATTGGCATATAACAAGTTTGGTTTTAACTCATCGACACAAGAAATTATAAATAGGTTAATATCATACATAGATCGATTTCAGCTACTAGAAGAAATGTGGGTTGTACAGATTCGTCTACTCAATGTTATCATCAGCAACGTACATGGTTCTTTTTCTCAAATAAAGAAGGTAGCGCACAAACAGTTGGAAATTGCTGAAGCCTATGGTAAAGATTATGATTTGATTGAGGCCTGCCGGAATCTATTTCTAGTGTATAATTCTCAGGATGAGACTAAGAATTTGGGCCAGCAATATTTAAAACGTGCATATGACTTAGCAACGGAAAGTGATAGCTATTATTTGACGGTGAAATATTGTACTTTGCTCCAATTAGTGCTTGATTATTATATAAGAGAAATAGACAAGGCTGGAATTGTACAAGAGTTAGTCGAAATTACACCTAACGTTTATGGTAGTGATAAAAGACGCTCACGCATTTATCGTGGACTACAGAGGTATTTTTCTGCTAACAACGATACAAGGGAAATGATAGTATGCTATGAATTGTTATGCTGCGAATATAATTATAATGGGGTCAAATGTTACTACGACAGTTGCATGAAGTATCACAATCCGGAAATATTTTTGGAAAAACTTAATCTCATTCATTTGGAAAAAGGGGTTTTGTCTGAAGATGAACTTTTAAGTTTGTCTGAATTTATTGAAATTAATAGGAGTGAAATGGATGCGAATCTTGTTCAAAGTTTGGAAGTCATACAAAAGCGTATGAAGTCTGCCAGAGAACAAGTGAGTTTAAACAAAACAGAATATAGAAATTTTGAGTGTGTGAAGAAAAGTCTGTAAATACGGATCTTCTATGATAATGGCTGGGCCGAAAGTCTTTACTGGGGCTTCCGGTCCTGTTTTATATATAACAGCACATGCCGTTGTATGTCAAGTATAGGCGCAAAATCCGCCTGTCAAAAATAGTATATCACGGCTTATTCCGGCAGCCTACCCTCATACATGATACTCAGCTCACCATATACCTGTCCCCAGTCCCTGATTGGCATTGACCATTTTTTATGGCTTCAAACGTAGACAGATACAGGGCTTTCAGCAGGGCGGTATCGCTTGGAAATACGCTTCTCTGGCGGTTCAGCTTGCGGTAAGCGGCATTCAGGCTTTCGATCGCATTGGTGGTGTAGATCACCTTTCTTACAGTTGTGGAAAACTTGAAAATCGGGGAGATAGCATCCCAATTCTGTTTCCAGCTCTTCATGGAATTTGGATATTTTTCACTCCACTTTTCAGTAACCTGCTCCAGGGCAGCCAAGGCCTTTTCTTCGGTTGGTGCCTGATAGATGGTTTTAAGGTCCGCACAAAACAGCTTTTTATCCTTGTCTGATACATATTTCATTGTATTTCGTATCTGGTGCACGATACAACGCTGGTATTCTGTATTCGGGAATTCTGCCGTGATTGCCTCTTTCATGCCAGTCAGTCCATCTACGTAGATAATCAGGATATCTTTCACCCCTCGATTTTTTAAGCCATTTAAAACAGACAGCCAGTATTTGGAACTTTCGTTGTCACCGACCTCAATCGTCAGGACTTCTTTACGACCATCCTGGTTAATGCCAAGGATCACATAGACTGCCAGCTTGCGGATGACGCCATTATCACGCACAGCGTAGTGGATCGCGTCAATGTAAAGTACCGGATACACCTCGGAAAGAGGACGGTTCTGCTAATCCTCAATCTGAGGCATGATCTTATCTGTAACGTCTGAAATAAAGCCTTCTGAAGCCTCAAACCCATAAATATCCTCCAGTGTATCAGAGATTTGCCGGGTGGTCATGCCTTTTGCATACATAGAAATGATCTTCTGGTCAATGTCAGAAATATCTTTCTGCCGTTTTTTAACCACCTGTGGCTCAAAAGTTGACTCGCGATCCTGGGGGACCTGAATATCCATGCTGCCGTAGCTGCTGTTGATGCGTTTGGATTTGTAACCATTGCGGTAATCATCTTTATCAGAACGTTCTGACTTTTCATAGCCCAGGTGATTCTCCATTTCGGTTTCCATCATTTCTTTGAT
>JAGZSY010000078.1 GCA_018380885.1 Enterocloster asparagiformis | reverse complement strand
CTCGGCCTCCCGCAGATACTGGCCGGCCAGGTCACGGTTCTCCCCGAACAGAGGCCGCACATGGGGGAAGCCGTAGTGCTCTCCCTCCACGCTGGTGTCGTACCGGCCCAGCACATAGTGGAGCGGCACATCGTGCATGGTGAAGAACTCGCCGCGTACCGAGCAGGTCCGTTCGGACGGATCCACTACTTCCACGACTCCGCCCCGCAGCTCAAAATCACCGGGGCCGCCGTATGGCTCCGTACCGACGAACAATACGGTTTCTCCCGGCTTCAGCTCCCCAACCAGCAGACGGTCCCGCATGGCGGAGATGATCTCCCCACGGTGAACGAACCGTTCCTCCGCCTGAAAGCTCTCGCTGTCCATCCCCATGACGTCCAGCGCATTTTCGTAAGAGTTCTGGATCTGCTCCCACGCTGCGTCATATTTAAAAATGTGTATCCCCAAGTCCCCAAAGTAATGGGTAACACACGCTTCTCCCGGTACCTGGAGCAGTTCCTCATAGGTGGCAACCAGATCCGCCGCACGCTTCGGCAAGGCGAATCGCCCATCCTCCGGTATATCTCGCCCACCCCACCGCTCGGACTGCCGCTCCGTCTTGGGGTCCACAAAGCTCACATGGAGGTGGTCCCACATCTCATCGCAGAACCGGTCCAGATCCAGATGTTTTGCGGGCTGCTCTACCATCGCCAGCTCATAGACACCCAGGAGGCGGCTGATCATCCCGGAAACCGCGACGCAGTGCTCCTCCCGCGGAATCCAGCTGGCGCAGTAGAACGCGTCATCTTTGAGGTCCAGCTCTGCCAGGAGCTTTCCGGGCGGATCACAGAAAAGGTCCCGCACCTGCGCGCTGAAATGATCCGCGGAGATCGGCTGCAGGGAAACTCCACCGTGATCCGCAAGTGCCTGAACGGAGTTTTCCCCCTCCCCGCCAGCGGCGTCCAGGGCTTTCGTGATCATGGCGGCCACATCCGCGATATTCCGCACCTCTTGCGAGGTAAACCATGCCATGCGCTCCGCGTCTCGGACCTGAAAGTAACTGTCCATCAAACCGCTGCCCCCTTTAATGAATGGGCCCCATACCCTGATCCCCCAGCGCATAGGCATCGAGGGCCGAGCGGAACTGCTCCAGCCGATCCAGCTTCACGCCGTCGATCACGAGCTCCGTGCTATGCTTCCCAGCACGGGATTCCAGAACGTGGGCGTCCAGCACATCGGAGAACCGCTTCCGCTCCGCGCGGGTCAGTTCTTCTTCCTGTGCAAGCGATACCGGCTCCCCACCCTGGATGTGGACGAGAGCCAGCTCCTCAGCCAGCTCATACTGGAGAACGTCCCGCAGAGAGATATCAGAGTTTTCCGGCAGGACCATGACGGCGCCTGCGGCCAACATGGCTTCCGTGGTGAGATATCCGCGGGCCAGGATCTCCTCGTTCGGCATTTGCAGTCCGTTGTGAAGTACACCATAGAGATTCTCATCGCAAAAAAATTCAAGGAGGATCTCTACCGCCTCGTAGAAAACCTGTGTCTTTTGCTCCTCCGGAAGTTTGGTAAAGTAGCACGGCTTCTGGCCTGGAATTCTGGGGCAGAAGTTCAGATAGTACGCCATGTCGATCCCTGTATCGGTCATCGACACCGAGGCCACCTCGCTGCGCCTCATGAGCGCCTCCAGCAGCATCCCGTCCAGGCCGTTTCCTCTGCGGACTGTGATCCCGGTCTGTTTTTCCAGCTCCTCACAGCTGATGCTCCAGCTTCCGTTCTCTGTGGCCTCTGTGCCCTGATGGACGATGAAGTCCGCTGCTCGCTCCAGTCTGGCGTTGAGGATATCTCGCATCCCCGGCAGATAGGCGGCGAGACGGGGATAGTCATAGCTGCCGGAATAAATCAGGACGCCGTCATCACTGCCCTGACCCAGCGCCAGCAGGCAGTGGACGGCGCTGTCGTCCGCGAACATCCATCTTTTGTTCTCCGCGATGAACGGCTGATTTGTGAGCGGTGTGATGACCAGCGCAGAAAATTGGTCCCGCGGCAATTCCACCACCTTCTCGATCTGGCAGTCATCCATCTGGAAGTTGACCGGTTTGTTCAAGAGATTCGCTTTGATTTTCATTGTGATTTCCTTTCCTCTGCCCTATGGCAGATAGCTGCGAGGGTTTGTCCGCTGGCCGTTGACGCGCACCTCAAAGTGAAGGTGGGGGCCCGTGGAACGCCCGGTGGAGCCGGACAGGGCGATCACATCCCCGGCCTTCACCGTCCGTCCCACCGATGCCAGCAGCTGGGAGCAGTGGCCGTAGAGGGTAGACAACCCATTCCCGTGGTCGGTCATGATGTAATAGCCGTATCCGCCCCGGTTGTAGGTAGACACCGTCACGGTTCCAGGCAGGGCGGCGCGGATGGGTGTACCTGTGGGGACCGCCAGGTCCATGCCGGTATGGCCCCTCCGCTCTCCCGTGATAGGGTCAATACGGTTGCCAAACTCAGAGGTGACCACACTCCGCCAGTTCTCCCCGATGGGGGAGCAGAAGCCGTCCGCCCCGATGAACGGTACATCGGCCCCCTCGAAGCTGCTGCTTCCCCCCGTATAGCCGTAGCGGATGAGGCTGTAGATGCTCTCCGCGTTGCTCCGCTGGTCCTCTGTGATCTCCACGCCCATGGCGGCGTGGAGATTCTCATAGACCGCCTCCAGATCCTTAATGGGCACGGCCACCGTGTAGGTTTCTTCCTCCTCTGTGTTGGTCCCGTCCTCATGTTCCACGGTGACAGTCCGGGTGCGCTCCTCATAGGTGACGAAGCAGTCCGTGAATTTCCGGCAGTCCTGCTGGCCGGGGCTGTCCGCGCCGAAGTACAGAGCATAAAAAAGGGCCTTGACGCGGATCTCGTCAAGGCCGTCTTCTCCTTCTGTCAATTCATTGATATTTTCAATGGATCCATCCAA
>JAGZSY010000041.1 GCA_018380885.1 Enterocloster asparagiformis | reverse complement strand
ACCTCGGGCCAACTTGGCCCGAAGTCCCGGCGCTCCGCTTGATTGGTTGCGTCTCATTCGCTATCGCTCCTGTTCCTTGTTTTTCTCCTGCCCGGTCAGGCCGAGCAGATAATCAATATTAGCTTTTGCCGTCGTGACCTCCCACATATCCCGCCGGGCCTCCCGGTACTCGGCATAGAGCTCCTTTTTCTCCGCCGCCAGTTTGCGGCCTTCTTCCTTTTGCTTCTCTATCTTCGGGAGCTTTGCCCCGTCCAGAATGGCGCTCATTTTGGCCCGGGCCGCTCTGTAAATCTCAATATCCGCCTCATGATCCGCAAGGAATTTCTTACTGTACCGCGAAGCCTTGTACGCCTCGAACACAGGGCGGGTCTTTGCATAGTTTACCGTGGCACCTTTGAGCTCCGCATTGACGGCAAGCGCGGCCTCCACCGTCTTGATTTTTCCGGCCAAAACATGAAACCGCTCCGTGGCCTCCCCGGCCTTTTTCTCCAACTGTTCATACTCTGTCAGGCCGTTATCCTGCAAATAGGCCAGAGCCGCCGCCATCTGCTTTAGGTTGAATACCTTCGCCCACTGCTCATAGGCCGGGCCTTTTCCTTGAAGCCTGTTCTGAATGTCAATAATCAGGTTGAGCCTACGGCCCAGCTTCACAGGCTCCGCCGCCCGGCTGGAGGGCAAGGGGGCGCGGCCCTCAATAACGGCCTGTATATCCTCCGGCCCGTAGCCCTCCCCGAGTGTGGAGGCTCGGCAACGGGTAAACCGTTCCTGTCCGGGACAGCGAAAGGAGAGAGCACCGCCGCGTCCGTGTTTGACCTCGTAGCCCGCCGCCTCCATCAGTGAGAGGAAAGCGGCAAAATCAGCGGGCTTCTGCAAGAGGGCCGCGTCAATCTGCGCCCTTAACCGCTCCTGAAAGGTGGGCGGCTTATTGTCCCCGAGCCATTCCCCGTAATGCTTGAATTTGCCCTTGCTCCGTGGCTTCGGATTTTTTACAATGGAAAGCCCGTGTTCCAGACAAATCCGGTCGCTTACCCGCCGGATTGCAAAGGAGCTGTTCCAAAAATTCCGAAACTTCCGGGTACAGTCCAGTGACGTTGAATTATAATAAATGTGGTTATGGACGTGTGCCTTATCAATGTGCGTTGTAACAAGAAAGGCGTGGTTGCCTTTTGTCCAGCTCATGCCGAGCTCATAGCCGATACGGTTTGCTTCTTCCGGGGTCACTTCTCCGGGGAGGAAGGATTGCCTTATCTGATAGCATAGAATATCCTCGTCCCATTTCTGCGTCCTGCCTGTTATGGCCTTGTATTTACTCTTGGAAAGCAGAAATTCCGCGTCCACCGTGGCCGGGTCACACTCGTAAGCGGAGATAAGTTCGCCGCCCCGTGACTTGTCTGGATTTTTCCCGTAATCGGTACAGTTCTTGATTGCCTCCGCTATCGTCTCCCCGGCGTTGATATGCCGGGTAAAATGGCGGGTGGTTGCCATGTCTCACCTCCATTCCATAAAGAGCGGCGGCCCCGCAGAGCCGCCGTTTTGCCGTTCCTGCTTCGGGCCAACTTGGCCCGAAGTCTGCCGCCTGTCAGCTTGTGATGAACCGCCGCAGGGAATAGTTTAGCCCGTCCAATTCGCTGATAATAAATTCCGCGATAGCCGGGAGGCCATAGGGGGAAAGCAGGAAAGCCAGGACGAGGAACGCCACGCCGCCGACGGGCTGGTGTTGGAGCACAAATAGGCCCACGGCAATCAGGGCCAGCACCCCCGAGGCCAGAGATAAAAGCCACCCGGCCACATCAAACAGGAACATCAGCACCGCCACCAGAAGCGACAGAACCAGTTGGAACGGCAGAGCAAAAATCTTAAATATCAGTCTCATACAAACAGCCCCTTTCTTTGTTTTATCCTACTATAATTGTACCATTTCAGGGGCCGGGCAACAATGTTGTCGGGACTTTGTAAATCTTGTCCCGAAGAGACATAGCATAGAAAAGAGAGGAAAAGTTTCTGTCACCCTTCCCCTCCTGAAAGTGTCGTATTTACTATAAAGTGTTTTTTAATAATTCATCAACATCAGGCACAGAATTTTTTTCAATACATTTGCAAATTAATTTGTGTAAAAGATTGATTGAATCTTTCAACTCGTTATCTTTTCCGCTTTTTAATTCATGTACTGCTTTACATCTGCCTTCATATAATTGCCTAATTTCATCAACCATGTCGTCATTATTACAAATGAACCTAGAGGCAGATAGTGATAATCTTCTTTTAATATTCCTTTCAATTAAAAACAGAGACTCTATTCCGCCCCATAAGATACTTAGCTGTACAGATGGCCTAAAATGCATTTTATAGCACCAAAGAGCATTAGAAGCATTCCCAAACTTGTCATTATCTTCTAATGACAAAGCTATTGATATATATTTTTCTAAATATGTACACTCTTCTTGGTCAATAACTCGTAAATCATTTGGAAACTTGTACATATTAGGATAAATCATAGATAATCTAGTGTTTGCATTAAAATTGTCTGCAGAATCGTTAGCTTGGAAATACCATGCTACCTCGCAATTCAACATTGCACTAATCTGGATACAGATGTGTTGTGCATTCCAAGTTGAAATGGCCAATTCTTTTGAATTGCTAGCAGAAATTTTTAACTGGGCTGTTACCTGCCTTAACGTTGCAATGAGAACACCCATTTCAAATTCGTTACCATTTCCATTTTTCATAATACAATCAATCATATCATCAGGATTAGGTGATGATATGACTGGCATTAATGTTACATTCTTATCCATATATACTTCTCGAACTGGTTTGATACCACATACATAAATATATGATGTATTATCACCTTGCTGAATATTAATACCATTTCCAGAGCCTGATTTCACTTTTTTATTTATAACAGGATTCACTCATACCCCTCCTAGTAATTTGATTGACTCAACGTATCTCTAATTAAGTATACAGTGACTAGAATAATTCGTCAATCTTCGGGCCAACTTGGCCCGAAGCTCCCGGACAGAAAAAAAGCAGGGGAGCGAAGGCCCGCCCCCGCTCCCCATGCTCACAGCTCCACAACGGCGGATAGCTGTTTCAGTATATCATTCATGCGTCCCCACAGCTCGGCATAGTCCTGTTGAAGCCCGGCAATCTCGTCCGGGTACACGCCGTAGGTGTTGGCGTGGATCGCCACCTGATTGATGTTGTTGGAGCACCGCCGTTGCAGGGAAACCAGCTCCCGGACGGGCGAGAGGTCAACATGGAGGATATAGCCGTTTAACGCCATCTTGCGGACAAAGGCGCTCATGTTGCGTACTCCGGCCTCGTCCATGCGGGCGTGGAGCTGTTCCAGCTCCTCCGGGGACACCATCACATAAAGCGGGATATTCCGCCTGCGGCGGGGCATTACCGTTCCTCCCGCTCCCGGCTCCGTTTGTGGCGGGGCGGTTCCTTTACCTTATCCAGCGGCTTTTCCCGCTCCGGGGGAACCGGGGCGGGCGGCATATTGTTGGGTATGCCGTCAATCATGTTGTAATTCTGTTCGGTGGATAGCTCCGCCGATTTCAACGGGTTATACTTTTCCTGCATGAAAATCCCTCCTATCTGTCCTGATGGGCGGGGCCGTCCTTCCTTGCGGGCGGCTCCCGGTTTTCCTTCGCCTGTTTCACTCCCTCCTGGAGCCGGGCCGAGATGGACGGCCTTTGTCTGCGCTCCGCCTGCAACTCCTTTATAATCCCGAACCGTTCCGCAAGCTGTTCCGGGGTCACAAAGTCTTTCAGCACATAGGAGCCAAAATCCAGGTGGAACCACGTCAGCCGTTTCCGGTCGGAGAAGTGGCGTCTGTCCTCCCATTTCCCGAGGGCCTGTGTCTGTTCCTCCATACGCTTTTTCAGGTCGGGATTTTGGCGGGAAGGTTTCAGTTCGTAGTCCTCCATCTGTTTCTTCGTCAGGGGTTTCGCGTAGGTCAGTTCCCCCCAGGCCCGGAAGGCTTCGCCCGGTACGGGAATACGGAAATCGCAGTCATAGTTTTTTATCTCCACAGGCCGGTTGTCCGGCGGGTCGGGATAAGTCATTAAATCCACGGGCCGTTGAGTGGAGTAATATCTGTATCCGTCCATGAAATTCCTCCTTTCCAGCTTCGGGCCAAGTTGGCCCGAAGCCCTGATGTTACGATTTGCCCCGTATAATCGGGGCTGGACATAGATTTATATTAAGTCAGTACAAAGCAGGCCAGGAAGGCCCGGCAATACAGGGGTTTTACAGGGCCTAATCGTAACGCCGGCCCCTGCTTTTCTCCCTCTTTTTCCGCATACGTGCCCGGCTCCTGCGGCGGTTGCCCTCGGCCTTGCAGGCTTCGGAGCAGTAGGCTTGCCGTCCCTCGGGAATAAAGGGCCTCCCGCATACAGCACAGCGCCTTATTTCCGGCCCTGCCGCCTCCCCGGTAAGGGAGGCTTCCAGCACCGGGGCCAGGGGAAGCACCGCAGCCCGGAAGTAGCGGCACAGGCTCCCCGTCCACCACTTGCCGAGCATGTAGCAGGGGCAGTCCAGGGGGAGACAGCCGTATTCGTTGTCATAGTTGGCGCACATGCCCGTGACCAGCCGCCGGATTGTTTTCCTCTCGTCACGGGTCAGCTCCCGGCACATTACCGCTTCGGGCCAACTTGGCCCGAAGTCCTGCGGGGCTCCACAATCAGGGTACGCCGCTTTTTCTTGCAGTCGCCGCCGCGCTCCCGGCAGCCGGGGCAGGGATCCGGGTCGTGCCGGGAGGGCCGGGGAATCTGCTTCATCATTCGTTCATAGGGGCTGTCGGTAAAGTTCATTCCTCGTCCTCCTTTTCGTCCTCGTCCCAGGGCGGTAAATCATCATCTTCACCGGGGGTATCGCCCCCGGCTTCAAAGTCCATTTCTTCCTCGTCCAAATCCGGGGCCTGGTGTTTTGGGCGGTAAATCTTGAAGTACCAGCCAGCGCCGCCGCCAATCAGGGCCACAGCCAGCACCAGAAGGATTGTCCCGGCCGGGCTGTTTCCCTTCGCAGGCTCCGGCTCCGGGGCGGGCTCCGGCTTGTCAGTCGGCTCCTGCGGCGTGGGAGTGGGTTCCGGTTCCGGCTTCACCGTCTCTGGCTCCTTCTCCGCTTGTGCGAGGGAAAGCAAGTCCTTCTCGGTCACGGCGTCAAGGAAATAGACATTTTCGCTTGTGCGCTGTTTATCAATGACGAGATAGAAAACATGTTCGTCCGGGGTCTGAATGGTATAAAACTCCTTGCCGTCCCCATCGGTGGCGTTGTCAACCACCGTCTCGGTCCCTTCCGGGGTAAATGGCTTTGCGGTGGTCGTTTCCTCCTGCGCGGGCGGTTCCTCCGCTGGCTCGGTGCTCTGCGCGTAGGCCGGGAGGGTGGACATGGGGAGGCAGAGAAAAACGGCGGTCAATGCCGCCGCCATACGGGATTTAGTTTTCATCAGCCGGTCCCTCCTTTCCTCCGCCGGACTTCGGGCCAAGTTGGCCCGAAGCGGCGGGAGCCTTTTTCTGCTCCTTCAGGAAGTCGGCCAGCGCGTCCGGGGTCAGGTTGAGGGAACGCACCAACTCCACGATTTCCGTGTTTTCAAGCTCCGTTTTCTGGCGTTCCAGCTCCCGGAGCCGGGTCTGCTGTTCGCTGATTTTCGCCTTGACCTTCTCAATCTCGGCGCATACCTTGACAATTTTACTGCTCATGTAAAACCTCCTTTTCAGTTGAGCCGCCCGAAGGCGTAAAAATGTTCCTGCCAGTAGGACGTGTTGATACTGGCATATTTGATGGGGGCGCCACAGTGGATCATCATGCCGCCGCCCACATAAATGCCAACGTGGGAGACAGGCCCGGCGCTGGCATAGGTACGGGTAAAGAAAATCAAATCCCCGGGCCGGGCTTCACTCTTTGGCACAATGGCGCATTGGTTGTAAATCCCTGTTGCCGTGGTGCGTGGCAGGTTATGGACGCCGGAATGGGTGTATACCCAGCACACAAAGCCCGAGCAGTCGAAACTTGTGCTCGGGGAGCTCCCGCCTAATACATAGGGATAGCCCAGGTACTTTTCCGCCTCCGCAATCAGGGCGGTAAAATCCGGGTCGTTCAGGGCCTCCCCCGGTATCTCGTAGGAGGGGCCGGGGTCGGTATCTCTGCCCGTGTAAATATCGTCCCACAGGTAGGGCTTGTTGCCCTTTGTCCACATGGTAGCTGAATAGAGCTCCTTCTGGTCAGTAGTCAGACGCTCGTTGATTACCACGGGGAGGGTGCGGTTTGTCAGGGTAACAGTCAGAATGTACCACTCATATTCGTGCTCGTCCCCATCATCGTCGGTATAGGTGCGGATTTCCACTGTCTCGGTCAGGGTCAGCTTATACTGCGTGTCAAACACGGCTTGAAGCTCCCCCTGCACCTCGGCGCGGGTATAGGATTGGAATTTTGCTGTCAGGTAGGAGGCCAGCTCATAGGGATTGTGGCCGAGCTCGTCCACATGGTAGCGGTACTCGTCATAGCCGGGGTGGGTGCTCTCGATATTGGCAATCCTGTCCGCCATCGCCCGCTCCAATGCCGTGTAGTCCGCGTCGGCCCCTAACAGGTCGCTGTCCTCCGAGCCGTAGGAAGTACCTAAAACAGCGTTCATGGCCCCGCCCCCAATCATACCGGGGAGGGACGAGAGCGCGCCCATCAGGAGCATTACCACCAGAAGGACAGCAAGGTCAATCAACACGCCGACCGGGTGGCGTTTCACAAAGAGGGCCACGCGCCGGGCCAGCTTTTCCGTGGTGACGGCGGTTTTTTCCGCCGCTTTTGCGCCCTGCTTCGTTGTATCCCGCGCCCGTTTGGAATACTGCCGTTTGAGTTTCCATTTCTGCGCATACCGGGAAAGCGGGTTGCTGGAAAGCTCCGGGTGCTCCTGTGCCATCTGCCGGAACGCATAGTCCGCCCTGGCCCTGATTTCTTTTTTCTCCCACTTGACCACGCTCCGGGCGTGCCGGGTCCTCCACCTCCTTTTTGCAAACCGGGAAACCTTGCGTACCCCGGCCTCGGCAACCAGCTCCGACTTGTGGGCTCCCTCGACGCCGACATTCTCATGTTCCACTTCATGTATCTTGTTGTGGGCGTAAATCCACGCCCCGGTGCGTGCGCTCCGTGCCAGCCTGCGGGGGATAACCGGCTCTTTGGGCGGCTTCTGCGCGTCCAACTTTGCGCGGGCCTTGCCGAGCTTCTCCCCGGCCTTCCCGGCCCGGGCCTTTGCTTTTTCTGTCTTGCAATCCCCCTTCGTTTTAGGCCCGCCGTCTGTTTCAGCCTCCCCGGCGCTGTCTCCGGGCGGCGGTTCCCCTTCACGGCGCAGCCGCTCCGAGGGGCGCGCCCGGTCTTTGTCCTGCCAGAACTTGCCGCCCTTTGGGGACTTCGGGCCAACTTGGCCCGAGGTGGTTCCCGGTTCCGGGCGGTCTGTCCCAGCCTCCGTTTCCCCTTCGTCCTCAAAGTGGAGGCGGGAGGAAGGCCCTGCCTTCTCCGGGCCGGGTGCCGCCTGTTTCCTTCTTGGGGGCTTCGGGCCAACTTGGCCCGAAGTATCCGGCTTCTCATTGGTGGTCCGGTCTGTAAACTTTGCGATAAAATCAACCTCCTTTCCCAAAAAATAAAACATGCCAGTCAATATCTCTGGACATTGAACCGGCATATCTCTTTGTTAAACTGGGGCTGTGGAATTGGGGTGTAAGTGCCTGGGGCGCTCCGTACCGAATGGGACAGGTCTTTATCCTTGGGATAGGGCAGACCTTGATATTCCGGGTAACTCTGCAAAATCCTCCGGCCCTGTTTGGTAAGCGGGTATAGGTAACGGAACATGCGGCCATTGATCTTCTCAATGCCCTTATGCTGGCAGTAGCCGAAGGTCAGCCAGTAGCGTTTTTTTACGCCGTCAAAGACCGCGTTTTCTTCCAGCAGGAGCCGGGCGCTTCGCGGGTGGATTTTTTCCCCGGTCACACTGTCCCGGTAAACGCTTGTGGTGAAGCTCCCCACATACCGGAAGTTGCTGGCCTGATACACATAGCCGCACTTCCCCATGATACCGTCCGCAAGGGTATAGAGATATAGATAACGTGTGTTGGCTTTCAGCCATTTCACCATCTGGGAGATGGCCAGGCTGCCGAAGCATTGGTTGCGGTTGAAGTCCGGCAGGAAGCACATCTTCCCGATTTCAATATAGTCTGTTGTCCGCAGTACATGACAGGGGAACAGCTTTCGGATTGTCTGCAAGGGCTGCGTACCCCACCCCAGCACCACCACGCCGGCCAGACGCCCTTCCATAAAAAAGCCTAAATAAAACTTGTTCAGCCGGGGCATGACCTTTGAGTAGTGGTAGTGGCGGATAAAACGGACCGCCTGTTCCTCTGGTATTTCCTGTACCAACGGTATGGGCTTCGGGCCAACTTGGCCCGAAGATAAGATTGAGATTGGATGTTTTTTAGAGGTATGGTATAATTGGTACTAAAGATAGTTGCCAACCAAAAAGTATGCTGTGATAAGGAGAAAAAATATGAAACCAGAAAATGAATTAGCTAAAGTTGCTCCCATTCAACCTACAAGCACACCTAATGATTTAAAAGATGCACTTAAACTTGTTGCAGATTTGACAGGAGAAGCAAAAAAGACCGCTGAAGAAAATCCCTTAACTTCTTCGGGAAAACCAAAATCCTCTTTAAAAGGCGCAACTAAAATTACAAACGGGCTTAAAGAAGAAGGTATTGAAGCTCACAAGAGAGGGTTAGTTCCCAAGCCGAACATGGAGGGTGGGCTTAAAAATAACGATATGCACATAGCTGCAAAATCGGCTTTAGAGGGATTTAGATTGTCAGAACAGCAACAAAAGAGCCTTCCCGATAGAGATGGCGAATAAGCCACTTTATCTTTCTTGCTGGCGAGCGGGACAATTCGTGCGGAGGCTTGCTGCCTCACGGCCCCGTTCCCGCGCCCTCCAATATGCCGGGTTGTACTCCCGGAGGGATTGGTTGATCCTTTCCTCATATGCCGCCTTGTCCCTGATACGGTCGGGAATTTTCCAGAGCCGCTTATCCAGGAGCTCCCGGAAAACCACTTCCTCTTGGGTATCTTCCTCAAAGCAGAAATAACGGCCATGCTGGAAACCGCACTTTCTGGCGGCGGGGGACAGAATGGCGGCAAGCTCCCTGGCAACCATCGTTCCGCCGTGGCTGGCGGTGCTTACCATGAACACGCCGGGACAGAGCACGTCACAGGTCTGCACCCGGCCCCACGGGGACAGCTCCGGCTTCCGGTACATGGGCGCCCCTCCTTTCCGCCGGGGAACCTCGGGCCAACCTGGCCCGAAGTGCTCAACGCTCCGCAGACTTTGCGGGCTTCTCCTTCGGGGTGCGGGCGGCGTTCTCCTTTGCCGCTTTTTTGGCCCCGGCCTCCAACTGCCCCCTGATGGATTCCTTTTCCGGGGGCGGGGCCTGCCGGGAGGCGGCGACGCGGGCCTGTAACTTTTCTATCTCCTGTTGGTACGCCTCCAAAATCGCCCCGTGGAGTTCCTTGCGAAATTCGGCGGTAATGGGCTTCGCCGTGTCCCGGTAGCCTGTCCGGCTGTTCTTGTCCGGTTTGCTCGGCATACCCACATACAGGCCCCTATCGCTCTGTAAAATCTTGAAGTCCTCCACCACAAAGCAGTCGTTGATTTTTACATTGGCAAAGCCAACCAGATTTTTGATGGGGTCGATGGGCCGGGCGGTCACGTCCAGTTTCAGGCCGGAACCGCCGGGGGCCTCCTGCTCCGGGGGCATAGCACCCGTAGTCTTTTCCTCACTCATTGTCATTTCCTCCTTTCCGGGCTGGGGAAGGACCTCCCCGCCCTCGTAGCGGTAGCCTGCCCGCCTGATTGCGTCCAGTGTGTCCGCAGAGACTTTCCCGCTTAACTGAATGTCCGTGTCGGCCATGAAGCGCAGGGCGTCCGCCTCGGTAAAGTCCTCCACCAGCTTTCCATTCCATAGCCGCTGAACAGTCCCGTCCGAGGCCATGCCGTACCGTCTCGGGGCCATAGCCTCACCTCGTTTCTGATACTTCGGGCCAAGTTGGCCCGAAGCTCCGCCTTATCAATGCGCGCCGAAGATTGATTTTGCGAGGGAGCCCGTCTTAAAGAGCGTAAAGCAGAGCAGGACGGTATAGCCCACGCAGCCCCATATCGCGCCTATCATGTCCCCGCCCGTGGCAATCCCCTGTATCAGTACCGCATAAATGGCGACACAGACGATAATCAGGAGCCCTTGGAAGCCCACCGCCAGCAGGGAGCGGAAATAGTTCTGGCCCATGCTCCCGACCTCCCGGTTGACTACCGTTGAAAGGGGGATTGGAGCTAGGCTCGTCATTAGGTAAATTTCAATCATTCTCCCGTAGACAATCACAAAAATCACGATTTTGAGCGCCGTCATGGTAAAGCCCACAAAGAAGGATTGGAGCCAGAGGCCCAGCAGGGGGCCGAGCTCCATCGCCTGTAACTGCGTCTCCATATCGGCCAGCATATCCGGGGTGATCTCGGTGCTTCCCTGTATCAGTCCCGCCGACTGCTGGACAACATACTGCGCCATATCGAACACGCCCATTACAATATTGAAGGTGTTGGAAAGAATGAGGATGGCGCAGAATGTTTTGAATATCCACTTAAAAAATATCCATGTGTCTATGTCGTGCAGGTTGTTCCGCTCAATGAGTAGCTGAATGAGCTCGTAGCACATGACGAAGGTGAGCACCAGCCCGGCGATTGGGAGAATGACAGTCTCGGAGAGCTGCCGTATCATGGAAAAGACCCCGGCGTTCCATGCCGCCGGGGCCGTCCCCACTTGGTCCGCAATCTCTCCGACCTGCGCATTTACGTTGTCAAAGAGCCCGCCGAGGTTGCCCATGATACCGGCAATCAGCAGTTCCTTCAACCACTCCGCGATTGCGTCGAAGATTATTTGCACGGGTCTCCTTATCGTTTAGCTGAACAGGCCGGACAGCAGGGGAATGAGCGTCGTTCCAATCAGGATAATGCCGCCGCCGCTCATGAGCTGCTTAATTCCCTGGCTCTTGGCTCCCGGGTTGTCCGAGCCATAGCCTTCCAAAAGGTTGACCACGCCCCACATGCCGAGGCCAGCTCCGATAGCGATTACAAGGATTTTCAGGGTGTCGATAGCAGAAGCAAAAAATTCCATATAGTTTTCCTCCATTCAAATTGTTGTTGGTTGCGGGGCCGCGTCCCCGGGTACGAAAAAAGCCGCCCATTTCAGGCGGCGGGAACCTCGGGCCAACTTGGCCCGAAGTCAGGCAAAGGCGTCCGGGTCGTCCAGATCGTCATAGTTGAGAATATCGTCCTCGGTGTTGTCTGCGTCCCCGGCCTCGTAAACTTCGTATTCCTCGTTGGGGTTGAGCTTTAGTCGGGTGCTTATCAGCTTTTCCAGATGGAAGGCGTTGTGTTTCTTGTCGGCCTCCGCCGTGTATTTATAGTTAGGGTGCTTTTTCAGGTCGTATTTCGGGGAGAAGAAAGGGCGCAGGCCCCGGAGCTGTAAAATACACTTGTTTCCGGGCATGGTCGTAAGCTCGTCCATTGTCATAAGCTCTTTCCCGAGCCGTTGGAGATTTTGGCCGTAGCTTTCCGACTGGCCCCGCGTCCGGCTCTCGGTATACATGGAGATTGTCTCTTTTCCCAGTACCTCCGAGATTTCCTTTATCGTGGAGTGCTCCCGGCCCCCGAGGAAGATGACCGAATCCATGTTGCCTAAGATGGTTTCGGAATTGTCTTTATACAGGGCCTTACACTGGCTCATGGCCTGATAGAACAGGCACAGGCTGATTTCACGGGAGCGGATAACAGCCACTATTTTTTCAAGCTGCGGCACCTGTCCGGTATTTGCGGCTTCGTCCCACAGCACCCGTACATGATGGGGGAGCCGCCCGCCGTAGACATTATCTGCCTTCTCACACAAAAGGTTGAACATCTGCGAGAAGGCCAGCGCAACGATAAAGTTGTAAGTGCTGTCCGTGTCGGAAATGCAGAAGAACAGCGCCGTTTTCCTGTCCCCGAGCTTGTCAAGCTCCAGCTCGTCATAGCTCATGATTTCCCGGAGCTCCGCAATATCAAAGGGCGCGAGACGGGCTCCACAGCTAATCAATATACTTTTTGAGGTCTTGCCGCTGGCTAATTTGTACTTGGCATATTGCCGGACGGCGAAGGCTTGGGGCTTGCGCTTGGCGAGGCCGTCAAACATGTAATCAACGGCGTTCTTGAAACTCTCGTCGTCCTCCCGGACTTCCATGCTGTTAATCATTTCAACTAGCGTGTTCATGTTGCGTTCTTCCTCCGGCCCTTCAAAGACGATATAGGCCACAAGGGCGCAGTAGAGAAGGGTTTCCGCCTTTGTCCAGAACTCGTCGCCCTCCTTGCCGTCGCCTTTCGTGTTGGTAATCAGGGCATTTACGAATTTCAGAACGTCGCTCTCCGTCTTGATGTAGGCCATCGGGTTATAGTGCATACTCTTTCGGAAGTCCACCGAATTGAATACCTTGATTTTGTAGCCCTTCCTCTTTTGCAGGAAGTGGCCTATCTGGGAGAGGACACCCCCTTTTGGGTCTACGCACACATAGGACGAATGGGCCTGAAGGAGCTGGGGGGTCAGCCAGAACCGGGTCTTGCCCGAGCCGGACGAACCGATGATACAGCAGTTGAGATTGCGGGTGTTGGCCGGGATTTTGGGCCTTGTGTTCATGGTTAAAAATTCCGTCCCGGTCAGGATCACGTTGTTTTCAAACTTCGGGTCTACAAATGGGGCTATGTCCTTCGCCGTACCCCAACGGGCCGAACCATATTCCACGTCCTTTCTGAATTTCTTCGCGTTCCTTACTTTGTTGTAGACTACCAGCCGGAGCGCCACGGCCCCGATAAGGCCCACCGGCAGGTCAAAACCGACAAGGCCCGGCGCTATCGTCCCGAAGGCCGGGCCTATGGTTTTCATCATGCCTATGAGCTTCGTGCCGAAGTCGGCCCCCGCCGCTAGGCGGTAGGCTGTCCCCACCTTACAGAAGAACCAGAAAATAAACAGGTACGGGAGGTTGGGAACCACATATTTTTTGATTTTGGCGTTCACCGTTCCTGCACCGCCTCCCTGGTCTTTTCCCGTTCCTTCTGCCGGGTCTTGATATGCTCCCCGAACTGCCGGAGCTGTCCGAGGATAGAGGGCCTGTCTTTCTGGCGGGCCATCACGCGCTTGGTGTACTCGGAAAATGCCGCCGTGATTGCGTCCGCCTGTCCAGCTTTGAAGAACAGGAGATAGTCCTTCGGCCCTACCTTGTGGAAAGCGTAGTCCACATTGAATTTCCGGGCTATCCGGTCAAACAGGCGGGCGTCCCCCTTTAGCTGGATACTGTTGGAGGAAACGCCCTGGCCCATGAGCTGTTTCACGCTCTGCCGCCCGTGGGGCATAAGCGAGGCCCGGCACTGTTTCTGCATTTCGGCCAGAAATTTCTGGAACGCCTTGCACAGTACCCGGCCCGTGAGCTTCGTTGCCTGTACGGATATGGCAACGGTGCGTCTTGTTACATTTTCTTCCATTGATACCTCCTTTCCCGCCGGGCTTCTTCATGAAGGGAGGCCCCCGGGGATATGGGAAACCTCGGGCCAACTTGGCCCGAGGTCTACCGCTCGTCATGTGCCGCCGGAGCTGTCTTTTCCTTCCTCGGCGGGCTCTTTTCCTTGTGCTCCTGCATGGCTTTCAAGATGGACGGCTGTTTCTCTGCGGCGTGTTCCAGACGGTCGAGACTGGAAACCGCCTTGTCCAGACCTTTCCGGGCCGCAAGGAAACAGGCCCGTTCCGCCCGGTAAGGAGCCTGTACCGTCTTTGCCAGTTTGCCGATGGACTTCGCCTCTTGTACGGCCTCCTTCCCCATCAGGGCGCGGCCTATATTTTTCACATGCCGCCCGGCTTCGTGGTATTCTGCGCTTACTGCTTCAATTCTGGAAATGGCCTTTGTGTCCGCCTGTATTCCTTCGTTGATATTGTTCCGCAGAGCTTCCAGCCCGGGCTTGATATGGAAAAACCGGGCGGCATTGTCCAGCGCGGAGATCCCCTGCTCCTTCACAGCGGCCAGCGTGTTTTTACAGCCTTCAATGATACCGGCTTTCAGTTCTGCTAGGCTGTCACGCAGGGCAAGAATACGGTCTTGCAGGACAATGATTGATTTTTGCAGGGCCGATTTTAATGGGTGGTTCTGCATGTTCTCCAAATCCTGCCGCATGGCTTTCAGCTCGTCAACCGCGCTGGCAAGCTGTTTTTCCATTTCCGAAACGTGGCCGATAGCTTCTAACAGCTCTTTTCCCGCCGGGGATTGGTTCTCTTTCAGCAGGGTCAGCAGTTCCTTCACATACTCATTTTCTGTTATTGGTGTTTCTGCCGGGACTTCCTTTTTCTTCCCCAATCGTCACACCTCCTTTCGTTGGGGTAACAGAAAACCTCGGGTCAAGTTGGCCCGAGGTCTACCGTTCCTCATGGGTGGCGATCTTTGCTGTCCCGCCACGCTCCGGGGGCGGGGCCTCCCGGAATTGTTTCAATGCTTCGAGGATAGAGCGGCGGGGGTCCTCGGGATAGGCAAATATCTGGTATTTCTCGGGAACCTCCCCGTCGTAGTGCTCAATGAAGGGGCCCATGTTGTTTTCAATGTAGCCGCCCGCCGCAAAGTCGCTTGTCGTGTTCAGGAACGTATCCCGCCCGTATGCCTCGTAGTCAAAGTATCCCTTGACATTCTCCGGCACGTCAAGTGCTCCACACTCGTCAATGAGAAACCGCCCTAAATCCT
This sequence comes from Enterocloster asparagiformis, assembly GCA_018380885.1. Taxonomy (GTDB): domain Bacteria; phylum Bacillota; class Clostridia; order Lachnospirales; family Lachnospiraceae; genus Enterocloster. The sequence goes on along the minus strand of JAGZSY010000041.1, from coordinate 48,363 downwards.
CCTCGTTCTTCACTTCCGGGTAAAATTCGTAGCAGTCAAGATTTTGGGTCAGGTTGATTAAATCCTTGACACTCCCGGCATATTCCCCGAGGGAGAGGGCGGCTTCAAACTTCGCCATCTGGCCGCTGTCCAGTTCGTCCAGCAGGACGGCCAGATAGTTCAGCTCGTCAATGCTTTCACTTTCTCCCAAATGTCCCCGCAATCCGGCAACGTTGGTATCATAATCGGGGATAAAAATTTCCTCATACTGTATGCCGTCCACGCCAATCTGGGAGAGTACGGCCTGCAATTCCTCTGTTGAAGCGGGCAGACGCAACGGCTCCGCTGCGATAATCCCCTCGTTGTATTTTCCGAGATTGCCGATATAGACGCTAATCATCGCGCCGCGCCTCCCGGCCCTGTCCCTTCACGGTCAAAATGCCGTCCAGTGTGGTTGCTGTAATGTTGAGCCGCCCGGCAACCGCAATATCGTTTTTTACATCTTCCGTCATGCCGTTCCCGCAGACCACCAGCACATGAGCTCGGCGGAGCATGTCGCGGGAAATGTCAATCCCGCTTTTATGTTCCTCGGGAATATCGTTGTTTAAGAACAGATGGAGATAGAGCAGGGGGCAGACCGGGGAAAATCCGGCCTCATAGACCGCCCTGCAATATTGTGCCGCCTGTTCCGTGTCGGCTTTCCGGTCGCCCGTCCATGCGGCGGTGATGTATGCTAAAGGTCGTTTCATGGGGTTCCTCCTTCCTGTTTGCGCTTAATAGAGAGCCTATCCCCTCCGCCCCTTCCCGTGGGAAGGGGAACGGCTAGGGGAACGGCTCAAAGGAATATATATCCCCGTCGCTTGACTACTACAAGCACAACCGGGAAAGGCTGTCAAGGGCTTCGCCGCCGCAGGCGGTGGCGCCAACCTTGACCGCCTTCCCCGGTTGCGCTATACAGACCACGGCGACGGGGAATATATTATATCCTTTGAGCTTCGGGGCGCGGGGCAGAGCCCCGCTTTAGGCAGGAACCTCGGGCCATCTTGCCCCGAAGTCCGCCTTATTTCTCCGGTGCCGTCTTTTTCTCGGGCTTTGCGTGTTCCTTCTGCTTACCCTTCCAATCGTCCAGCAGCTTGATAATCTGATCCTTCATTTCCTGCGGGGGCTTTTCCTTCCCGAAATACTTTTCCAGTTCCGCACCATTGATAATCACTTTGTCTACCTCCTTCTTTTCTTCCAGCATGATTCCGTCAATCACATCACCGTTAAGCACGCCCTTCTGGTCAAGCTCCCGCATACGCTGTGCCTGCGAGAGTGACGGAGCCGACTGCTGCGCGTCAATGGCAACGGCAATATACCGCTGATTTTTCGGGGCGATATAGGCAAGCTCCACGGCGGGGGTGAATTTTATCCGCCCCTCGTCCATAACCTTTGAGAGCTCCGGCACAAGGTCATTGAGCTTGATATACCGCTGAACCTGTTTCACCGTCATTTTGTTGCGGAGTGCCACAATCTCATTGGAGCGTTTCCCTGCCTCCTTCGGGTCAACTTGGCCCGAAGTCTCCCGCGCGCCCTGATGTTTAATCGCCTCCAACTGCATTTTCAGGGCCTTTGCCCGCTCACTGGGAAGGATATTTTCGCGCTGGTTGGTATTGTCCTCCACCATCTGCGTGATGGCCTGCTCGTCGGTAAGGTTACGGACGATACAGGGCATATCCAAATATCCGGCAAGCTGGCTTGCCTTCTGGCGGCGGTGGCCGGATACGATTTCATAGCCGCCGCCCTCACGGGGCCGGACAATAGCGGGCTGTGTTACGCCTTTGTCCTTGACACTGGCAACCATCGCCCGCATTTCTTCATCATCACGAACCTGAAACGGGTGATTTTTGAAGGCGTGAAGCTCGGACAGGTTAATGTGGACAATCTGCTCGGGCTCCCCAGAACGTGGGGCCGCCACAGGCCCGGCGGGTTTTTCCGGTTCCTTCGGCTTCTCGGGGGCCAGGGGTTCTTTTTTCGGCTCGGTCTTTTTAGCGGCGGGCGGCTTATCCGATTTCTCGGAAGTCATTTTTTCTGTCTTGGGAGAGCGGCCCGCCTGTTTCTCCGGCTCCTTCTTTTCTTTCGTTACCTTCTGCTCGGTTTTGGCAGGATCAGCGGGGTGTCCCTGTCCGGCCTCCGCCACCTTTGCCGCCTTTTTCTTCTCCGCAACGATTTTATCAATCATAGCGCCGGAAATATCAACCACATTTCCGGGACGGCTCTTATCCGCCGGGCCTACCGCGTCGGCCTTATCAGGGGCCGTGCCGCTGTCCTTTGCGGGGGCGGGGGTCTGGGCCTCCTTTGTCGGGGGTGAACCTGTGGCCTCTTTGACAGGCGGCGTGTCCTTGTCGGGGGACTTCTGTTCAGGAACAGCAGGGCTGCTCTTATCCTGTTCCTCCGGCGTCAAATCTTTTTTATCATCTGCCATGCGCTTTTACCTCCTTTATTTTGGCATGAAAAAAGGGCCTAACTTTTTCAGTCAGGCCCGCAAGCGGCCTCGGGCCATGTTGGCCCGAAGCATGGGAATTTTCCTCCTTCCCGCCTCACAACGGAAAACGCCGCCCGTAGTCTCTACTTGGGCGGCGCTTGTCCGGTAAAGTGATAAGCTCGTATTTTATTTTTGCTGTTACAATGGATATATAGCCGTTTTCTTATTATGGTCGGTCCGGTAGGCCCGGTAGGTCCAACGATACCGGTCGCGCCAGTGGGTCCGGTAGGTCCAGCGACGCCGGTCGCACCAGCGGCACCAGTCGGTCCAGCGACGCCGGTCGCGCCAGTGGGTCCGGTAGGTCCAGCGACGCCGGTCGCACCAGCGGCACCAGTAGGTCCAGCAACGCCGGTCGCGCCGGTAGGCCCGGTAGGTCCAGCAACGCCGGTCGCGCCAGTCGGTCCAGTCGGTCCAGCGACGCCGGTCGCGCCAGTGGGTCCGGTAGGTCCAGCGACGCCGGTCGCGCCAGTGGGCCCAGTAGGTCCAGCGACGCCGGTCGCGCCAGCGGCACCAGTAGGTCCAGCGACGCCGGTTGCGCCGGTGGGTCCGGTGGGCCCAGCAGCACCAGTAGGTCCAGCAGCACCGGTCGGCCCAGTTGCGCCGGCGGGAATGGAGAAATCCAGTACATGGTCGGGACTGCCGGTTACATCCACCACTGCGGCGGAGGCTCCGGGCGTACTTGTGGACGTATTTCGAATGGTGATGGTTTCCGCGCGTCCGGTTGCGCCGGTTGCACCGGTTGCGCCGGAAGGTCCGGTAGGCCCTTGAAGGCCCCACGGTCCCTGGGGTCCGGTGGGGCCGGTAGCCCCCTGTAGTCCCCGCGATCCCTGAGGCCCGGTGGGTCCGGTAGGCCCTTGAAGCCCCCGCGGTCCCTGCGGCCCCGTGGCCCCGGCTGGGATGGTAAACAGGAGCTGTGCCCCGTTGGGGGTAAAGGTTTCATCCACAGCCGCCTGCGTGCCGGGATTGCCTGTGACGGTTCCCGCAATTGTGATGACGGGGCTCGTTCCGGTCACGCCGGTGGCTCCCGTAGGTCCGGCTGGTCCCCTGGCGCCGGAAGGTCCGGTGGGGCCCATTGCGCCGTTCATGCCGGGAGCGCCCGTAGGTCCTGTTGGTCCCATGATACCATTTTGGCCGTCAGCGCCTGCGGGCCCTGTGGGGCCTCGCTGTCCGGGATATCCCATGGGCCCGGTGGCTCCGGTAGCGCCGGTCGGCCCCACGTAACCCTGGGGTCCCATGGAACCGGTTGGGCCTGTGACACCGCGGGCTCCCTGGCACCCTCTGGGCCCCATTGGTCCCATCGGTCCCTGGGGGCCCATTGGTCCCCGCGGTCCGGTGGGGCCGCGATTGCCGCAGTTGCAGCAGCTTCCGCATCCGCCGGACCCGCAGCACCCTGCGCAATAGCCGCGGGCCTGGCAGTTACCTGCCCCGGGGTACCCTGGCCCGTTGAATGCAGCGGTATCCAGCTCGTTTTCCCCGAGGCTGTCGTCAAAATTCATTCCATTTGGATAATCATAATACATAATAATCGCTCCTTATTGTTGGTGTACGGCTTCGCTGGGGAGCCGTTTGGGATACAAATGTGCAGGTTTTTCCGCCCCGGAAAACGCGTTGAGCACGGGCTTTGACGGCGCGGACGGCGGGAGGTCTGCCTGCGGGAAATGTTACATCATTTTCCGCGGGGCGCAGCTCCCTGGGAGCCGCCCTGTGCATGTGAGGAGATATCCGGCGAAAAATCTTTGCCGGCTCAATATACTATATGAAAATGGAACAAGTTTGGTGAACAAGCTGTTGAGGAGAAGATATTTGCCAGATAGGGCCATTTAAGCGGAGATATTTTGATTCTGAAATGTGAAATGCAAAAAGCCGGGACACCTGTTCCCGGCATAAAAATTGTAAAATTGTGCAAAACGTATTTTCTAAAGTTCCACCGTACCAGCCATCCCGGCCTGGCCGAAATGCACCAGCAGTTCCCCGGCGGTCTCGCTCACCGCGCGTTCCACGAGAGCGGTCAGCGGCCGGCTCTCCTCGGTGTCCTGATATTCGATCATCTGCGACCGGATCGGAGCCAGTATCCAGCGCTCGTCGATGCAGTCCGGTCTCAGGCACAGGCGTTCCCAGACCTTTGCGGAGGCTTTGGAACACCGCGCTTTGGGATTTACGTCGAAATACTCCCGCAGTGAGCGGAGAATGGACAGGCGGATATCCGTGCCGATGTTGATCTTGGCGATGCCGTAGGGGATCACCTCCAGCAGCTGGGAGAGCGGCACCCCGGAGGCGTTTTTGAGGCTGCCTCCCCTGGCGTTGATTTCCGCCACGATATCGGGGCGCACCAGGGAGGAGCCGTGGCTGACCAGCGGACGGATTTGTCCGCGAAAACGCATGTTTTCATAGGCCGCGATGGCGATTTCCTTGCGTATTTTCAGGGAGCCGCCTTTGGCGGGGCCGTGCAGGGTCCCGTAGGAGAGGGCCAGGCAGTCGGCCCCGGATTTTTCAAAAAATTCGCAGACCCTGGATGGATCGGTATAAATCTCATGATTCTGTCCGGTGTGATCCTCCCGGCCGGCCAGGACTCCCAGCTCCGCCTCCACGCTGACGCCCCGCTGGTGCGCGTAGTCCGAGACCTGCCTGGTCAAGGCGGCGTTTTCCTCAAAGCTCAGATGGGAGCCGTCGATCATCACGGCGGTAAATCCGCTGTCGGCGCAGGCGCAGGCCAGATCGGGATCGCTGCCGTGATCCAGATTTAACGCCACCGGAACGGAGGCGCGCTCCATCATGGGCAGCACCAGGCGGCAGAAGCGGGAGATTCCCTGGCGCATCTGCGCCGGTGTGGCGTCGGCAAAATCCTCCCGCCCGCTCATGAAGCCCGCGGAGGGCTGGATCAGCTGGATGATGGCGGGAGCGCGGAACATCTCGTGGACCCGTATGACGGCCGCCGCCTCGTGGGGGGTGTGCACGTTGAACGCCCCCGCCGCATACCGGTGCCGGAGCGCGGATTCCAATATATGGTTCATGGGAACTTTTGTCATATCATACCCCTCCTGTGGTGGTTTGAAACAGGCGCCTTCCCTCCGACACACAGCAGGTCAGGCTGAGGGAGGAGTCCAGCACCAGAAAGTCGGCATCCATGCCCGGGGCCAGGCGGCCCTTGCGGTTTTCGATTCCCAGAAGGGAGGCCGGATTCCCGGAGAGAATGGCCGAAGCCTGCTGAAGCGTGCAGCCCGTGAAGGCCAATAGGTTGTGCAGCGCCTGGATCATGGTGAGGGTGCTTCCGGCCCGGGAGCTGCCGTCCGCCAGCTGGGCGTCGCCGCCCGTTACGACAATGTCCTGGCAACCCAGGCGGTAGGGGCCGTCCGGCATCCCCGCGGCCATGATGCTGTCGGTCACGGCGATAACGCGTCCGCTGCCTTTGGCTTTCAGCAGAAGCCGCACGGCGCCGGGATGGAGATGGCGGCCGTCGCAGATCGCTTCGCAGTAGACATCGCTCTCCAGCGCCGCGCCCATGATCGCGGGGCGATGCTGGTGAAACAGCCGCATGCCGTTGAAGGTGTGGGTGGTGCTGGAGACTCCGGCGCCGACCGCCTCCGCCGCCTGCTCGTAGCTGGCCCCGGAATGCCCCATGGAGACCTTGACGCCCATCTTTACAGCGTGACGAATGAGCTCCGCGCTTTTCGGCAGCTCAGGGGCCAGGGTTATAATCCTCAGAAGTCCGGCGGCCGCGTCAAAATAGGAGTCAAAGAGCGCCAAATCCGGCAGCCGCAGATACCGGTCCGGAAGGGAACCCCTGAACTCTTGGGAGAGAAAGGGGCCTTCCAGGTGGATGCCCAGAATTTTGGCTCCTCGTTCTTTCAGGCGCGAGGCGAGAACAATGTTTTTGACGGCGCGTTTCATGGCTTCCGGCGAATCGCAGGCAACAGTGGGAAGAAAGCCGGTGACGCCGAAGGCGGCGTATTCCGCGGCCAGGCGGACTAAGTCCTCCGGCGAAGCGCTGTTGACATCCACGCCCTTTGCTCCGTGGGTGTGGATGTCGATAAAGCCGGGCAGCACAAAGGCGCGGTTCAGCTCCCATGCGGGCGCGTCGGCCTCGATATCCGGCGCCATAGCGGCGATTCTGCCATCTTGCACCAGGAGATCACAGTCCAGAACCCCGGTTTCAGTGACAGTTCGGGTGTGTTTCAGAAGATAAGAGTCCATGGCGTTATTCCCTCATGAGATGACGATTGCCTGGGACAGGTGGCGCGGCGAATCCGGGTTCAGTCCCTTTTGCCGGGCCGCGTAAAATCCCAGCAGCTGGCCGAACAGCACGGCCACCGGGGAGAGCTGGCAGTCGTTCAGGCCGCTTTCCATAAAATAGGAGTAGTCCGCAAAGGCCCAGCCGTCGGAGGATTTCTCGCCGAATACGGCGACCGCGGCTCCGCGCTCCTTCATCTCGGCCAGCAGTTTGCGCTCGTAATCAGCGGTATCCTGGGAGGCCAGCTGCAGGATCAGTGTGTTATTGTCCACCAGGGACATGGGGCCGTGGCGGTATTCCAGCGTGTAGTAGGCCTCGGAATTGGAGAGCGACATTTCCTTCTCCTTGTTCATGCATTCGTTGGCGATGCCGTAAAATATGCCCTGCCCCAGGGTGATGTACAGATCGGTTCCGGGGCGTTCGTCGATGATCCGCCGCGCCAGCGCATCCAGATCCTTCAGCACGCGCCCGCACAGGGACGGCATGGCCGCGGCCATCTGTTCCAGCTCCCCGTTTTTCCCGGAAACGGTCATGGCCAGAATGGCGCAGAGATAGACCATGCTGGTAAACGATTTTGTCATCACAACGCTGTCCTCGCGGGCGTCCGGGGAGAGAAGCATGTCCTCGTTGTACTCCGCGGAGCCGGTACAGCAGGTGATAGCCAGACTCTGGACGTTGGAAAACTCGTGGACCCGCCGGATTGCCAGGCGGACCTCCGTGGTCACGCTTTTGCGCGTGATCGGGCAGACCAGGGTCTCGGCGTTTCCAATGTAGAGCTCGGGATGGAAATAGAGCTCGGAGCAGGGCACGGCCTGGGCCTTGACTGCGTTGAAGCGGGAGAAGAGCGCGGCGGCCGTCTGGGCCAGATAGAGCGAGGTTCCGCAGCCGGTGAAGATCACCTGCCCGATATCGCGGCGGGAAAATACGTCCTGCACGGTTTTTCGGATCGCCTCCAGGTTCTGGTTGACGGCCAGAAAGGCATTAGGCTGCTCAAATATTTCTTTGTAGGTAATGGAATCCACAGGATTCATAGCGATACCCCTTTCGTATGATGGTTAGGCAACTGCTTGTGTTTATTCTTTAAAGGTAATGAAGTCTTTTTTCATGGTGCCCACTAAGGGCCTGCACCAGTCGAGGAACGCTCCGGTCACATCGTTGCCCTCCGGCGCGATGAAGGACGGAGGCATGGTGCGCTCGTGCAGCATGACCTGTTCGATGGGAATGTGAATCAAACGGATTTCGTAGGGATCGCTGCTCAGGCGCTCGAATCCGATCATGATGCCGGTCTCGCCCCCGATTACGGCCCGGGCGGCCTCACGCCCCGCGGCAATGGCCTCGTCCCGGTCCACCTCGGACTGGGTGACCGCGCTGGAGCGCCCCAGGATGCCGGGCTTCTCGGAGCGCGCCTTGATGTTCAGCTTCTGGATGACCAGCTGGGCTAAGTAAGCGCTGACGTCCCCGAAATAGACGGCGCGCCCGCTCTTGTAGATGGGGGCCACGATGGATTTGCCGTCGGTGCCGTGGAGCCCTTCGCTGACCGCCACCACCACGCCGCTGTGCTGTTCATAGCAGGCCTTCACGTCGCTCAGAAACTTATCCTCGTCGAAGGGCACTTCGGAGAGGTAGATCAGATGAGGGGCATCCCCCGGTTTGGTCCGGGCCAGGGCGGTGGAAGCGGTGATCCATCCGGCATTGCGCCCCATTGTCTCCACGATACAGACGTGGATGGGCAGGGAGCGCACGTCCTGGGCGATGGCGTAAACCGATTCCGCGGCAAAACGCGCCGCGCTGCCGAACCCCGGAGCGTGGTCGGTGATGGAAATATCATTGTCAATCGTTTTTGGGATACCGACTACGCCGATTCCGAATTTGCTGCATTCGGCCTGAAGCTTGCCGCAGGTATCCATGGAGCCGTTTCCCCCGTTAAAGAGCACGTATTTGATGTCCGCCTCCCGGATAATCCGGGCCATGCGGACATAGTCCCCGGCCGTCAGCGGCAGGCGGGAGGAGCCGATTGCGGAAGCGGGAGTGTACAGGAGGCGGTCGATCTCATCCGGTGTTTTGTCGGAAAGGCAGACAAAGCGCTTTTGCAGGATTCCGTCGGTCCCGTCGATGGCTCCGTAAACCCTGTCAACCTGCGGGTATTGGGCCGCTTCCTTGAGGACGCCGTACAGGGAGGCGTTGATGACCGCGGTGGGAGCTCCGCCGTGTACGATCAGCAAGTTGTGTTTTTTCATTGTATGTACTCCGAATCACTCTTTCCAGAGGTTAGTTGAGATAGTGGATGCGTCCGGGATACTGCTTGAACAGCTCCGCGTTCTTTTCGTTGCAGCCGTCGATGTTTCCGCTCCGGATCACCGGGGGTTCAAAACCGGCGGCCAGAAGCAGCTCGCAGGTGCGGATCACCAGGGCGTTGGCGATGAAGCAGCCGGACACGGTGGAGGTGGGCGCAACCTTGGCATCAACCCCGTCGATCTGTATGCTGGCGTCGCCCACTTCGCCGCAGTCGTCGATCACCACGTCGCAGATTTCCTGCATCATCTTGCCCGACGGATCCAGGGAGGTGACCTTGGAAGCGAAGTCCAGGTTGACGATGCCGGCCAATTTGACGCCGTGCTTCTTGGCCTGCATTGCCATCTCCACCACAATGGGGATGCGGGCGGAAACGGAGTGGATCAGCAGGAAATCGCCTTCCTTAATATTTAAACGCTCAAAGTAGGCGGTGGCGAAGCCGGGAAGCCGTTCCAGGCTGGTTGTCAGATTCATGGGGCGGCAGTTGGGCATGAGGTTTGCGATATGGATCGGGTTCATCAGCGCCAGTCCGCCGGCGCGATATACCATCTCCTCCACGATCATACCGGCGTGGGATGGGCCGAACGCGTACAGGCAGCCGCCCTCGCGGATGGTGTCGGCCATCATCTGAGCCACCTTGTCGATGTTCTCCTGCTGGGTGTCATTGATGCGCTCAAGCATCTCCGTCAATACATTTTTATACATTGTCACATAATTCGTCGCCATAATCTCCAAAATCCTTTCTTGTTTTTGAAATAATTTGTGCGTTTCTACTTCTAATCCGCAGTATAGCACATCCAATAATTAATTTCAATATAAAATTAAATAATCTTTAAAACAAAAATAAGAGGGACAAAAATATTCGTTAAATTAGAAGAAACTCGAAATATCACATGGAAAATATTCAATATGCACAAAAAACAGTGACAAATATTAGCACATAGTTGCATTGATTGCATATGAAAACGTTGATATAATTGCAAATAGAAATTATTTGTTTCTACTTCGAACGTTTCTGTAAATCCAGTATCCAACGGGTCCTGATGGACGAGAGATGAAAGGGAGGGTTACATCATGAAGAAAAGAATGGCGGCAGCATTGATATTAGCGGCGGCGGTAGCTGCGGCAGGCTGCGGCGCAAAACAGCAGGCGGAGACGCCAGCGGCCGCGCAGCAGGAGAAGAAGGAGGAGACCGGCGCGGGGAAGGCGGACACCGGGGAAACCGAGGCGTCCGCTCAGGCGGAAAGCGATATGCCCTGGAAGATTACGCCTTTGGCGGAGCCGGTGAAGCTGAAGGTGGGGAATATGGCGAGCACCTCGCCCCATCTTCCCACCTATATCGCACAGCAGAAGGGCTGGCTGGACGCTGTGGGCCTGGAGGTTGAATCGGTTTTGTTCAACAGCGGCCCGGCTATGATGGAAGCCTGCAGCGCCGGCGCGTGGGACTGTGGCTCCACGGGAATCGGGGGAGTGATTACCGGCGTTCTGGGACACGACGTCCAGGTGCTGGCCCCTGCGGCCAGGGACGAGGGCGGGCATCAGGCGTTTTTCGCCCGCAAGGACAGCCCCATTGTCCAGGACGGACAGGGACACGGGACCTGCCCGGAGGTCTACGGCACAGCAGAGTCCTGGAAGGGAAAAGAAATATTCTGCGCCAAGGGCACGACCAACCATTTCACTTTGTACAAGACACTGGAAAGCCTGGGCATGACCCTGGACGATGTCAATGTGGTGAATATGGAGGTTTCCAGCGCCAACACCGCGTTTAAAGCGGGCCAGGGCGACGTGGTCGGCGTCTGGGGACCCCTGGTGTACAGCGAGGACAAGGCGGACCTGGTGATGGTTTCCTCGGACGCGTGGGTTAAGACGGGAATCGTGACCAACTATGTGGCCAATCCCAAGGCCTGGGAGGAAAAGGAGGAGGCCATCACCAAGTGGCTGGAGGTGTGCATCATGACCGGCGAATGGATTCAGGAGCATCAGGAGGAAGCCGCGGTCTACATGACGCAGATGTACGAGGAGGACGGATATCCCTCCACGGACGAGGAAAATTTAAAGATCCTTCAGAACAACCCCTTCTGTTCTCTGGAGTACGATGCGGATATCGTCACCATGAACAGCGACAACACCATGATCAAGATGGCGCAGCAGACCTACGACGCCATGAGCGTGTTTGTAAAAATGGGCAATTACACCCAGGAACAGCTTGAAACGTTGAAGGACAGCGGCAATTTCCTTGCCGAGCCGGTGCAGAGCATAGCCGCAGAGCACAAATAGCGCAAAACCCGGGCAGGGCCGGGAATTAAAAATCACCCCCGGCCGCCCGGGTCTGCGGTTGAAAAGGCCCTCACCCCGTGATAAGATTTAAACAATCAAATAAAACGGGTAGGAGAAGGATTATGGCAGAGAAAGCAAAAATCTTCAATACAGGATACATCAGAGAACAGAACACATCTGAAATTATGCGCTGCGTGAGGAAGCACGGCCCTATATCCAGGGCGGAGATCGGCGACAGAACCAGCATCTCCAGATCCACGGTCACCAGGGTCGTCAACCATCTGATTGCGGAGGGACTGCTGGAGGAGTGCGACGTCATGGAGACGACCAGGGGACGTCATCCGGTCAATGTGGATATCCGCAGCGACGCGCTGTTTGCATTCGGAGTGAACATCTCCAAAAACCATCTGAGTATCGTGCTGACGGACTTAAAGACCAAGATTCTTGACAAGACGAGAATTTCCATCAAAAGCCTGAGCAGCTCTGAGGAATTGATCCGCTTTATCGAGCATGAGATTCTCCGCATGATCGGAGAGCATAAGCTGGAGCAGGGGCGAATCCTGGGCATCGGCGTGGGCGCTCCGGGCCTGGTGGACAGCGAGAACGGCGTGATCAACGACTTCGCCCTGGGCGGAAAAATGTTGGGCATCCCGCTGAAGCAGGAGCTGGAAAAACGGCTGGGACTGAAGGTTTTGCTGGACAATAACTGCAATACCTGGCTGTTCGGCGAGAGCTGGAGCGGCTACGCCGTGGACCAGCCGGACACCCTGTTCGTGCTCAGCAGCGAGGGCGTGGGCTGCGGGATTCTGCGCCGCGGAGAGATTTGCCGGGAGCTAAACCACCGGGCCGCCGGTCTGGGGCATATCTCAGTGAACATGCAGGGGGAGCGCTGCCGCTGCGGAAACAGAGGCTGCGTGGAGACCTACTGTTCCACGGATATGATCGAGAAAAAGGCGGAGGAGCTGCTGGAGGTGTACCGTCGGAACGGAGCGCCCTGCCCGCAGATTACCGGACCGCTGACCTACAAGGAGGTGGCCAGACTGGTGGACGAGGGGGACGGGCTGTTTGTGCCGATTTTATCGGAGGCGGCCTGCGCGTTGGGCTGCGGCCTGGTGAGCGTTATCAACCTCTACAGCCCCAAGCTGGTGATTCTGTCGGGTACGCTGTTCGACGCCAGCGAATTTTACTACAAAACAGTGATCCGGGAGGTAAGGGGGCGCCTGTCCGCAGGGGTTCAGCTTCCGGAATTCCGCAAAAGAAACGTCAGTGACCCGCTGTTTGAGATCGGCGCGGCCACAACCATACTCCACGAGCTCTTTTGAGAGGGCGGTGGAATAAACGCATAGGAGGCTTTTATGGGGGAAAAGCAAACATACAGCGGGCCGGAGGGGAGGCGGCGCCAGCGGCGTCTGCTTCTGGCCCTGTCCTTCGGGACCCTGGCCGCAGCGCTGGTGATCTGGCAGCTGCTGGTCGTATCAGGTATCGTGCCCAGCCGTTTTCTGCCGGCTCCCACGACGATTGTGGGCACATTTTTTGAAAAAATACATTCTCCGAACCCGGAGGGCGCGACGCTGCAGATGAATCTGCTGTCCAGCCTGCGGGTGGCGCTGATCGGCTTTGTGACGGCGGTGGCGGTGGGCATACCCTTAGGGCTGTTCATGGGCTGGTACGAGCCGGTGGACCGGTTGGTGCGCCCTATTTTCGAGGTGATCCGCCCCATCCCGCCGATCGCGTGGATTCCACTGACCATCCTTTTTCTGGGAATCGGTTTGCGGGCAAAGGTGTTCATCATCTTTTTTTCAGCCTTTGTCCCCTGCGTAATCAACGCATACACGGGAATCCAGCTCACAAACAGGACGCTGATCAACGTGGCGAAGACATACGGGGCCGGCAGCTTTGAGATATTCTGGAGGGTGGGCATCCCTTCGTCGGTCCAGATGATATTTGCGGGAATCCGCATCGCGCTGGGATTGTCCTGGACCACGCTGGTGGCCGCTGAGATGCTGGCCGCGGACGCGGGGCTGGGATACATGATCCTCATGGGACGCCAGTTCGCCAGGCCCGACATCATTGTGCTGGGCATGGTGGTAATCGGAGCCATCGGAGCGGTTTTCTCGGCGGGGCTCAGCGCGCTGGAGAAACGTCTGGAACATTGGAGGGCAGGACGATGATGAATAAAGATTTGCAGAAAACGCCGTGGCAGAAAGCAATGTATCTGCTGCTTCCGGTCGTCTCAATCGGCGTCCTCATGCTGGCATGGTTTGCGGTTTCCACCAGCCGTCCCGATCTGTTTCCGGGACCGGCGGCCACATGGGAGCGGTTTAACAAGCTTTTGGCCAAGCCGCTGGGGAGAATCCCGCTGGGAACGCATATTCTGGACAGCCTGCGCCGCGTGGGAATCGCGGTGGGCCTGTCCTGTTTTTTGGGAATTATCTTCGGCGTGCTGATGGGATGGAACCGGTATTTCAACGCCACCATGGGCGTGATATTTGAGGTGATCCGTCCTATCCCGCCCCTGGCCTGGATTCCGCTCATCACAATCTGGTTCGGAATCGGTGAATTTCCCAAAATTCTTATCGTGTTCATCGGCACCTTTGCCAACGTGGTGGTCAACACAGCCACGGGCGTGCGCATGGTGGACGCCCAGCAGCTGGACGTGGGGCGCTCCTTTGGGGCCAGCCAGTTAAACACCCTGATCCACATTGTGCTGCCAGCCTCCCTTCCGGCCATATTTGCGGGAATCCGCACGGCCCTGGGCGCCGGCTGGGCGGTGGTGCTGGCGGCGGAAATGCTGGGGGCCACCTCCGGGGTGGGATTTCTCATTACCCGGGGAAATGAAATCGGCGACACGGCCCTGATTCTGGTGAGCATGTTTATCATCGGAGTGATTGGAGCGCTGCTCTCGTCAGTCACGTCATTTATTGAAAGGAAGGCCTGCCCGTGGAGAACAAATTAGTAAAATTGGAGCTGCGCCGGGTCAGCAAGACCTTTAACGGCCCCAAAGCGCCCTTTGCGGCGGTGGAACAGATTGACCTGGACGTTTACGACGGGGAGTTTCTGGTGATTCTGGGGCCGGGACTGTGCGGCAAGACGGTATTTCTCAACATGATCGCCGGGCTGGAGGAGCCCACCGGCGGGACCATCCGCCTGGACGGGCGGGCTCTTCACGGGCCGGACCGTGCAATCGGCATGGTTTTCCAGAAAAAGGCGCTGCTGCCCTGGAAAACCGTGATGCAGAATGTGGAATTCGGGCCTCAGATGGCCGGCGTTCCCCGGCAGGAGCGGCAGAAAACCGCCCAGAAATTTATCGATCTGGTGGGTCTGACCGGGTTTGAAAAATCATATCCCCATCAGATTTCCGGGGGGATGAAACAGCGGGTGGGAATCGCCCGGGCTTACGCCAACAACCCGGAGATTCTGCTGTTGGACGAGCCCTTCGGCGCGCTGGACGCCCAGACCCGGTATTCCATGCAGGATGAGATTCTCAGGATATGGAAGGCGGAGAAAAAGACCATCCTGTTCGTGACCAACAATATCGAGGAGGCCCTCTATCTGGGGGACCGCATCGTGCTTCTGAGCAAATGCCCGGCCACGGTGAAGGAGATATACGAGATCGGCCTGCCCAGGCCGCGGGACATGGTATCCGGGGAGTTTTTAAAGCTGCGGGAAAGGATATCTGACAATATGGATTTGTCCGTGTGACTGCGCGGACGCGGGAGAGCGTATGAGCAAAGACAAGAGTGTGAAAATACATGTGGAAAACCTGACGAAAAAGTTCGGGGACCTGCTTGTGTTGGACAATATTTCATTTGACATCAAAAAGGGCGAGTTTGTCTGCGTGGTGGGCCCCACCGGCTGTGGAAAAACCACGTTTCTGAATCTGCTGTCCTGCCTGATCGAGCCGACGGAGGGAAAGCTTCTGATCGACGGGCAGCCGGCTGATCCGAAAAAACACGACATCGCCTTTGTGTTTCAGGAGCCGTCCTCATTTCCCTGGCTCAATGTGGAGCAGAATATTGAGATCGGCATGAAGATCAAGAAGATACCGGAGAAGGAGCGAAAGGAGCGGGTGGAGCGGATGATCTCCCTGATGGGGCTGGAGCAGTTCCGCAAATCCTACGCCAGCCAGCTGTCTGTGTCCACGGAACAGCGGATGGTGATCGCCAGGGCGTTTGCCATGAATCCCGATCTGCTGCTGATGGACGAGCCCTACGGGCAGATGGATATCAAGATGCGGTTTTACCTGGAGGACGAGGTGATCCGGCTCTGGAGGGAGACGGGGACCACGGTGGTGTTTATCACCCACAACATAGAGGAGGCCGTGTATATGGCGGAGCGCATTTTGATCCTGAGCAATAAGCCCGCCACCGTCAAGGAGGAGGTGCTGGTGGACCTGCCGAGACCGCGCAGCGTGTCTGATCCGCGCTTTGTCGAGATCCGCAAATATGTGACGGATCAGATCAAATGGTGGTAAAAACGGAGAAATGAGGGGAAAATGAAGCATATTTATTTGAATCTGAAGCGGTTCGACATTCCCGCGGCGTACGGCGGCGTCAACCGCATCGCAGAGTTTCGGGACTGGGGCCCTTACATCGTGGAGCAGACACAGGGGGAGCTGGCGCAGTATGACCCCGGGACCGTGGAGTTCTTCATGTACCTCCCTGAGGCGCACATCCTCCCGGCAGTGGGGGCGCTGGCGGACGGAAGTCCCATCCGCATCGGCTGTCAGGGCGTGTACCGGGAGGACGTTGCGCCGGGAGGCGGCTTCGGCGCGTTTACGTCGGAGCGCACGGCGTCGTCCATGAGGGCCGCAGGCTGCGCGGGCGCGCTGATCGGGCACTGCGAGGAGCGGCGGGCAAAGGCGGGAATCCTGGCCCAGGCCGGCGTACAGGATGGACGGGCCGTGAACCGAATCCTGAATCAGGAGGTCACGGCCGCGGTAAATGCGGGGCTGAAGGTGCTTTACTGCATCGGCGAGGCCGCGCAGGAGCGGCCTCGCTGGCGCGAAGTGCTGAGAGAGCA
This sequence comes from Enterocloster asparagiformis, assembly GCA_018380885.1. Taxonomy (GTDB): domain Bacteria; phylum Bacillota; class Clostridia; order Lachnospirales; family Lachnospiraceae; genus Enterocloster. The sequence continues at coordinate 32,041 of JAGZSY010000041.1, read as the reverse complement.
GATAGAGATTGGGCTTGAGTCCGCGGACCGAAGGGGCATTGTGCTGGCCTATGAGCCGGTGTGGGCCATCGGGCCGGGGAAAGAGCCGCCGGACCGTGAGCAGATAGAGACCGTGGGGGACTATGTGAAACAGCTGACCGGCGGGATGGACCTGGTGTACGGAGGGGGATTAAAGCGGGACAACGCCGGGATGCTGGCGTCCATTCCCTCCATCGACGGAGGTCTGATCGCGCTCACGAGATTTTCGGGGGAAATAGGATTTTATCCCCGGGAGTATCTGGAGATTATCCGGCTTTACATGAACTGCGGTCCGGCGTGATCCGGGCCTGAGAGGAGAAGGGTATGAATTTAGAATTTGAATACGGGCAGGGGATGATGAGCGCATGCCTGCCCGACAGTACGGACCTGTTTATTCCCGGGGAGACGGTCAAGGACCCGGATTGCATCCCGCAGGAGCGGCTGGAGGAGGCGTATCTGGAGTCTCTTCGCAATCCCATCGGGATGCCGCCTCTGGGCGAGCTGGCCCACAGGGGGTCGAAGGTGACCATCGTCTTTCCGGACATCGTGAAGGGGGGCTGTCAGCCTACCTCCCACCGGAAAATGGCGATCCGCCTGATTCTTCAGGAATTATACCGTTCCGGCGTGGAGAAGAAGGATGTTCTGCTCATCTGCTCCAACGGACTGCACCGGAAGAATACGATTCCGGAGCTGCGGCAGATTCTGGGAGATGAGCTGTTTGGCGAGTTTTACGGCTCGGGGCAGGTGATCAACCACGACTCCGAGGATTATGAGCATCTGGTGGACTGCGGCGTTACGGGCAGGGGAGATCCGGTGTGGCTGAACAAATACGTGTACGACAGCGATTTGACGGTTCTGATCGGGCACACCATGGGAAATCCCTACGGCGGTTATTCCGGTGGATATAAGCACTGCGCCACCGGCATCTCCCACTGGCGCTCCATCGCCTCCCACCACGTGCCCTCGGTCATGCATCGCCCTGATTTCACGCCGGTGAGCGGCCACTCCCTGATGCGGACGAAATTTGACGAGATCGGAATGCACATGGAGGAATGCATGGGCAGGAAATTTTTCTGCTGCGACGCGGTGCTGGACACTTATTCCAGGCAGATTGAGATCAATTCCGGGTATGCGGCTCAGATGCAGCCGGTTTCCTGGAAAACCGCGGACAAGAGGACTTACGTGCACTGGGCCGAGAAGAAATACGATGTGCTGGTGTTTGGGATGCCCCAGGCGTTCCACTACGGAAACGGCATGGGCACCAACCCGATCATGATGATGCAGGCGCTGTCGGCTCAGGTAATCCGGCTGAAACGGGTCATGAGCGACCGCTGCGTAATCATCTGCTCCTCGATCTGCAACGGATACTTCCACAAGGAGCTCTGGCCCTATCTGCCGGAATATTACGAGATGTTCCAGCACGACTACATGAACACCCTGCCGGACTTCAACCGGTACGGGGAGTATTTCGCCACCAACCAGGAGTATATCCGGCAGTACCGTTACTGCAACGCCTTCCATCCCTTCCACGGATTTTCCATGATGAGCTGCGGCCACATTGCGGAAATGAACACGGCGGCGGTCTACATCGTGGGCGCGATGGAGCCGGGGTATGCCAGGGGGATGGGGTTAAAGACCAGGGCGACCTTTGAGGAGGCGCTGCAGGACGCCATGAAGAAATATGTGGGGCCCAACCCCAATATCCTGGCGCTGCCGCAGACCTTCAAGCGCTCCGCAGTGCATCTGTGCATGAAAAACGAGCCGTACGATGGCACCAACGGACATTTTGAGATGGCCGGCCATGGCTGCTGCTGAGATACGGAAAAAAGGTGAATTACCCCAGAAAAGGGAGGAGGCCGGCCGGATTCATCCGGTCGGCCAGAGTATTATGAAAAAAAGTCTTGTTAGCATTAGCTCTTTACAAAAATAAGTATATCGGCTAAATGTTAGGAAAGTTTGATGAATCTGTAACTATTTTATGAACGGAATGTGAGGAGGATGTGAATAAAAGGAAATGAGGGCGGATCGGGCCCGAAAATAGGTTGAGCCGACGAGGAAGGCTTCCTGCCAATCCCGCCGGCTTTAGAGGTATGAGATGAATGATAAAAAGTGTTGACTGCTCTTGCTTACAAGAATCAGTGTAGGGGAAATATGTGGAGAAAGTTTGTACGGGAGCTAAAATGTTTCTAAAATCTGTGAAAGAATTAATAATCTGAAAATCAATGTCCTGCAAATCCGGATGGCTGCGCGGACGTTGATTTTTTTGCAGAAAAATCCGGCGCAAGAGGGAGAGGGCCCCCTGCCGCACAAGAATACTGCGCGGCAGAGGGCCTTCTCCCATATTAACCTGCAAAGGGGACGGGCCCGGCGCTGATTCCCGGGCCTACTGTCCGTCCTCCTGTTTTTCCAAAATCCTGTCAAAATACAGCTGGTTCTGTTGGACCGCCGCTGCTTCCGGTTTGAGCTTTTTTGCCAAAAGGTGGTATTCGTAGGCCTTTTGGTGGTCGCCCAAGTGGTCGAGGCACACGCACAGCTGCATATAGGGAATATAGTCGTAGCAGTCCCTCAGCACAAACGCGCCGGAGGTATCAGACGGCTTGACGTCCAGGGCCTGCTGAAACCAGTAGGCGGCCATTTGGTAGGATTTCTCCGCGATCAGCAGGCGGCCGATCTCGCAGAGAATTTCCGCCCGCGGCAGGTCGCAGAGGAAGCTGCGTGTCAGAGCCAGAAACGCCTCCTGCGTTTGCCCCATCTGTTCCCGGCAGCGGGACAGCTGCAAACAGGCGTCGATCCGGTTCTCGATCCAGCCGTCAGGTTCTTTGAGAAAGTGCTCGAATATTTCGGCGGCCTCCTCATATCTCTGGTGGTAATAGAGCTCGCGCCCGTAGTAGAACTGATGGCGCGGGCAGAGTGTTTCGCCCTCCGCGATCATGGTCTCATAAATTTTGAGATTCCGGTCGCTGTCCCCCTCAGCCACCTTGCGGTGCTCGATTTCCACAGGGGAATAAAGAATATTGCCGCGGGGCGTGATCGCCTCGTGGACCCTTCCCTCCCACAAAAAGCCCTGGCGGTTTTTGATCAGCCGTTCGCGGTAATAGGAAAATGTTACGTGGTCATTTTGGTCAAATCCGGTCAGATATTTCATCATCACAATGTCCGTGGCTGGATTCAGCGATTCCTTCAGCCTGAGCAGAAGCTTTTGCTGATCCGGCCGGATCACGTCGTCCGCATCCAGCCACATCCAGTAATCCATGGACGCCTTTGAACAGGCGAAGTTTCTGGCAGCGGCAAAGTCCTGGCGCCACTGGTAATCAAACACATGGTCGGTGAACTGTGCGGCAATTTCCCTGGTCCGGTCTGCGGAGCCGGTATCCACAACGATGATTTCGTCTGCAATTCCCCTCATCTGCTCCAGGACCCGCCCCAGAACCGCCTCCTCATTTTTGACGATCATACATAAACTGATGGTAATCACGGCGTCCTCCCGTATTGTTTAATCTCGAGCCGTTTGCAGGCTCAATATTACTATATGAAAATTGAACAAGTTTTGTGAATTTGGGGTGGGGGAGTTGTTCGTGAGGGCCAGGGGCTGCGAAAGGCCCGGGGGGCTGGGTTCCGGATCAGGGAATCCTAAGGCTCCGACAGCGCAAAATGGGAGGCACCGAGGACAATCGCAGAGAATTTCTGATGAAATTCTCTGCTGAGATCCTCTCGAAAGCTTGCTTTGAGGCAAGCTTTCGTCCTCCCATTTTGCACTGCCGGAGCCTAAGGATTCCTTCTGATCCTCCACCATGCCCCCCGGGCCTTTCGCAGCCCCTGTCTCTCACCAGCTGGGGATTGCCGACGGTGGGGGAAAAGCGGGGGATTCTTGGACGGTGGGGATTGGCGGGGACGGGGGAACGGGGGATTCTTTGTGATCCTCCACTATGCCCCCAAAAAAACGGCCTTTCGCAGCCCCTGTCTCTCACTCGCTGGGGATTGCCGACGGTGGGGGAATGGCGGGGGATTTTTGGACGGTGGGGAATGGCGGGGGCGGGTGGAGGGTGGTATAGGAGCGGATTAGAGGCTTTTGCCCAGTGGTAAACGCACTGTGAAGCGGTTCGTGTGGTGGCCGTCGGTGGAGGCTTCTATTTTGCCGCCGTGGCCACAGGCGATGGCTTTGGCGATGGGCAGGCCCAGGCCGTAGCCGCCGGATTCGTTGCTGGTGCGGGCGGCGTCGGCGCGGTAGAACCTTAAGAATATGTGGTCCAGCTCCTCGCGGGAGAGGGGCGGCCCCTGGTTGGATACGCACAGAGACGCCTCCCTTGAGCCGCGGGTCAGGGACACCTGAATCGGGCCGCCGGGGTCGCCGTATTTGCAGGCGTTGTCCAGCAGGATGTCCACCAGCCGGCAAAGCTCGGTTTCGTTTCCATTTACAAAGATGCCCTCGTCCAGCCGGCTTGTCAAACACTTGCCCGCGTCGAAGGCCAGGGGCTCGAACATGGCGGCGCGGCTGCTTACGAGATAGCTGAAGTCTACCGGGTTGCGGACAGGGACCGCTGTCCCGGCGTCGCTTTTAGCCAGGCACAAAAGCCCCTCCACCAGCTGCTTCATGCGGGTGGACTCCGCCTGGATGTGCCCCAGCCTTTGGCTGGTTTTCTCGTCCCGCATTTGGGGGGAGCTTGACAGCAGGCCGATGTTGGCGCTTATGACGGCCAGGGGCGTTTTCAGCTCGTGGGAGGCGTCGGCCACGAACTGGCGCTGCCGGTCCCAGGCCTCCTCCACCGGCCGCACCGCCCAGCGGGAGAGGAACATGGCGGCCACGAAGAAGGCGGCCATGGCGCAGAGGCCGATGATTGCGGAGTAGATGATCTGCCAGCTCAGGGAATTCTGCTCTTGGTAGATGTCCACGAATACATACCGCCTGGTTCCCTCTGGCCCAATCTCATAGGCGTAGCGCAGGTGCTTTTCCGGCAGCGTGCCGGTCCTGCCCGCCCTGTCGCCGGTTAAATCCACCAGCGCTGCCGCCTGGGAATCCGTCACGTTCAGCAGCTGGTTCTTTAAAATCTCGATCGTCCCGTCCGTCCTTTTCTGAACCACCAGCAGGGGCATCATATCCCGGAAGGGAGGGGCGTCCGGGGGCATTTGCCGGTCATAGTCCGCGATCATGGCCTCGTGAATCGCGCCCATGCTCCACTGGTAAAACCTGGCCTGGATGGAATAGTACAGGGTGACCAGGATCACGGCCATGAGGATGGCGGTGATGGCCATGAGGATGGCGGTAAACTTCCATTTCAGCTTTCGGATCATGTTCCTTCCTCCAATTTATAGCCGATGCTCCGCGCAGCGCAGATGCGCACGGCAGAGCCCAGCAGCGTCAGCTTGCGACGCAGAAACGACATGTACGCCTCCACGCTGTTGGGGTTTGTGTTGCAGTCATAACCCCAGACCTTCAGGAAAATGTTCTCTTTTGGAAGAAACTGGTTGCTGTTTTGGATGAGCAGGCGCAGCAGCTCCGTCTCCCGGGCGCTGAGGGTAACCTGGCGGTCCCCGCAGCAGAGCGTACCGGTGGAGGGCGTGAGCACCAGATCGCCGTAAAAGAAGGCGTCGGGCAGAGCGCTGACCTGCTTTCTGAGCACGGTCCGCAGGCAGGCCAAAAGCTCCTCGTTCTCGAAAGGCTTTGTCAGGTAGTAGTCCGCCCCCGAATCCAGCCCGTGAACCCGGTCGGCCAGCTCGGACCTGGCGGTGAGCATCAGCACCGGCGTCAGAAGCCGGGCGTTTCTCAGATTCTGCAATATTTCATATCCGTCCATTCCGGGCAGCATCACATCCAGCACAATCCCGTCATAGATTCCGCTTCTGGCCATCTCTAGGCCGTCGATGCCGTTGTTGGCAATATCCGTGTTGTAGCCGGAATTATTTAAGATATCGGCCAGCGTTTCGGCCAGGTGTTTCTCATCTTCGATTATCAGAATGCGCATCTCGTCTCCTCCTGAGGTTTCGTCTGACTACAGTATAGCAAAATAAAACCCAAAGGAATATTTGTTCATAAAAAAATCATAATTTTCCCCGCGTTCTTTAAGCGTTCTTTCAGGTTCGGCTGTTAGGATAGTGAACGTCGGAAGGTCAAACGTCATTTTTTTAAGCGGGGAGGATGGAGATATGCTTCAGATATTGGCGGCCGGGCCTGTGTCCGGCCCGGATGGGTTCTATACCCGTCTGCGGCGGCGGTTTGGGGGCAGCCCCGGATTCTTAGCCGAAACGGTCCGGCGTCTGGGATATAAGGCGGAAAATATATGTAAAACAGATAAAGGAGACGAGTCATGATTAAGAGCAGGAGAGCGAAGGCCGCCGTCGCGGCCGTGGTGGTGATTGCAGCGGCCGCAGTGGTGATCGGGATGAAGAACCGCGGGAGCGGCCCAAAGGGCGGCATGGTTCAGGAGGCGGCGGTGACCGTGGTAAGGGCGCAAAAGCCCACAGTCGGCGATATCAGCCTGACCACCGGGCTTACCGGAACCGTGGAGCCGTCGGAGGAGGTACATGTGTACGCCAAAGCTGGCGGCGACGTGACGGCAGTGATGGTGACGGCCGGCGACGTGGTGGAGCAGGGGCAGATTCTATTTGAGATCGACACGGAACAGGTGGAGACTGCGAAAAATTCCATGGATTCGGCCGCCGTGACCCTGTCCGAGGCCAGGAGCAATTTGAGCCGGATGCAGATTCTCTACAGCAGCGGAGATCTCTCGGCTCAGGAGTACGAACAGTACGTCAATGCCGAAAAATCCGCAGAGCTTCAGTACCAGTCCGCCAAGCTGGCCTACGAAAAGCAGGTGGAGTACAGCTCGGTGACAGCGCCCATTTCTGGTAAAATCGAGAGCTGCGACGTGGATGTGCACGACCGCGTCACCCAGTCCCAGGATCTCTGCGTGATCACCGGGGAGGGCGGCAACCTGCTGTCCTTCTACGTGACACAGCGCATGATGAAGAACTGCGCCGTGGGCGACCGGCTGGAAATCCTGAAAAATGACACCTCCTACGGCGCGTACATCAGCGAGATCAATTCCATGGTGGACTCCGGCACAGGGCTGTTTAAGGTCAAGGCGCAGATCGAGGAGACAGAGGAGCTGGCTCCGGGGACCACGGTGAAGTTAAACCTGGTCACGGACCACACAGTGAACGCCATGCTGATTCCCGTGGACGCGGTGTATTACAGCGGCGGCCAGGCTTACGTGTACCTGTACCGGGACGGCTTGGCCGCCATGGCGCAGATCGAGATCGGCCTGGAGGATTCTGAGCATGTGGAGGTCTTGAGCGGACTTTCAGCGGACGATCTGGTGGTCAGCACCTGGAGCTCCAACCTGTACGAGGGAGCGACCATACAATTGCGGGACCAGGCGGAGGAGAGCGGGACAGAAGCCGGCGGGGAAGCGGGCGCGCAGGCGGCGCGGGAGGAATAAGCGATGGGACTTACAAAATTTGTATTAAAACGCCCGGTGGCCACAATCATGGCCCTGCTCTGTCTGCTGGTGTTCGGTATTTCTTCCATATTCGGCGCCACGCTGGAGCAGATGCCCGACACGGATCAGCCCATGCTGATTATCGTGGCCTCATACTCAGGCGCCGGGCCGGAGGATATCGACGAGCTGCTGACCCAGCCAATTGAGGACCAGGTGGGGACCATCGAGGGCGTCAAGAGCATGAGCTCCACCTCCAGCGAGGGCCGGGCTATGATTATGCTGGAATACGATTACGGCACGGACATGGACGACGCCTACAATGACCTGTCCCAGAGCATGGACGCATTGAGCAGGCAGCTGCCGGACGATGCGGAGACCTCCATTATGGAGATGAACAACAACGCAGGCAGCACCATGATGCTCTCCATCGCCAACGCAAAGCAGGCGGACCTCTACGACTATGTGGACCAGACCGTGGTGCCCCTGTTGGAGCAGATTTCCTCGGTGGCCGAGGTGGAGGCCATGGGCGGCAGCTCGCAGTATTACAAGATCGAGCTGCAGTCCGACGAGATGGCCCAGTATCAGATCACCATGTCCGATGTGGCCAGCGCCATGGGCTCGGCCAATCTCTCCTACCCGTCGGGGGATGCGGTGTCCGGCAATCTGGAGCTGTCCGTCTCCACATCCCTGGAGCACGACACCATTGAGGCTCTGATGGAGGTGCCCATCACCACGGCCGGCGGACAGATCGTTTACCTGGAGGACATTGCCAAGGTATACGAGGCGGAGGAAAACAGAGGCGGCATCTCCCGCTACAACGGCCAGGACACCATTTCTGTTTCCATCACCAAGCAGCAGAGCAGTTCCGCCATGGAGGTATCCTCCCAGGTGCAGGAGGTCATCGAATCCCTGAAGGCGGACGATGAAAATCTGGAGATCATGATTGTCCGGGACACCGCGGACAGCATCATCAGCTCCCTGAAGGATGTGGCCGTCACCCTGGTGCTGGCGGTTCTGATCTCCATGGTCATTATTTTCGTGTTTTTCGGGGATTACAAGGCCTCGCTGATTGTAGGAAGCTCCATCCCCATCTCCATTCTCATGTCCCTGATCCTGCTCACCGGCGCCGGGTATTCCCTGAACATCATCACCATGAGCGGCCTGGTGCTGGGCGTGGGCATGATGGTCGACAACTCCATCGTTGTGCTGGAAAGCTGTTTCCGGGCCATCGAGCAGGAGAGCGACAAGGGGCTTTTGGGGTACGCCAGGGCGGCTCTTAGCGGAACGAACATTGTGGTGCAGTCCATTATCGGCTCCACGGTGACCACCTGCGTGGTATTTATCCCCCTGGCGTTTCTCCAGGGCATGTCCGGACAGATGTTCGGTTCCATGGGCTATGTGATCGTGTTCTGCATGTGCTCCTCCCTGCTGTCCGCGGTGACGGTGGTGCCCCTCACCTACATGGCCTATAAGCCTCTGGAGCGGCTGGAGGCGCCCATGTCCCGGCCGATGGAGCATCTGCAAAACGCTTACCGGCGTTTGATGCCGGGGCTGCTGAAGCATAAGGGAGTGATCATGCTGGCCTCCGTGGTCATCATGGGGGCAACCCTGTACCTGGCCAGCGGAATGAAAACCGAGCTGATGACAGCGGACGACACGGGGACCATCAGCGTGTCCATTGAGACCAGGCCCGGGCTGCTGTCGGAGAACGCGGATTCCATGCTGACAAAGGCCGAGGAAATTGTCCGGAGCCACGAGGATGTGGAGTCCTACATGCTGCGCTACAACAACGACAGCGGCACCATCACGGCCTATCTGCGGGACGACCGGAAAATGAGCACGGATGAGATTGTGGATCAGTGGACGCTGGAGATGGCGGACCTGGACAACTGCACGGTGGAGGTGGAGGCTTCCTCCTCCATGAGCTTTATGAGCAATACCCGGGGCTATGAGGTGCTTTTAAACGGCACGGATTACGACGAACTCCAGGAGGTGAGCAATAAAATCGTGGCGGAGATGACGGCCAGGGACGATGTGCTTAACGTCCACTCCAGCATCGAGAACACCGCGCCGGTGGTGACGGTGAAGGTGGATCCTGTGCTGGCCGCCGCGGAGGGGCTGACGGCCTCTCAGATCGGAAGCCAGGTGAAGCAGATGATGGACGGCGAAGAGGTGACCACCCTGGACGTGGACGGCAGAGAGGTCAGCGTCATGGCCGAGTACCCGGAGGATGAATACAGGACCGTGAACCAGATGAGAGACATCATTCTCTCTAAGCCCTCGGGCGGTTACGTGGCCCTGACGGATGTGGCCGAGATTTACTATAAGGACAGCCCGGCCTCCATTTCCAAGACCGATAAGGCCTATCAGATCACAATCACAGCGGATTACACGGCTGGAAATGTGAAGGCTGCCATTGACAGCGAGGTGATTTCACCCAATTTGAGCAGCACCATCTCCCTGGGCGTCAATTCCATGAACAAGATGATGCAGGAGGAATTTTCCGCGCTGTACCAGGCCATCGCCGTGGCCCTGTTCCTGGTGTTTGTGGTTCTGTCCGCCCAGTTTGAGTCCCCGAAATTTTCCTTTATGGTTATGACCACCATCCCCTTCAGCCTGATCGGCTCCTTCGGGCTTTTGCAGCTCACGGGCGTCAGCATCAGCATGACCTCCCTATTGGGCTTCCTGATCCTGATTGGAACGGTGGTAAACAACGGCATTCTCTATGTGGACACGGTGAACCAGTACCGCATGACCATGGATTTAAAAACAGCGCTGATCGAGGCCGGCGCCACCAGGCTGCGCCCCATCATGATGACCAGCCTGACCACGATTCTGTCCATGATCCCCATGGCGCTTGCCATCGGGGACAGCGGCTCCACCACCCAGGGCCTGGCGGTGGTAAACATCGGCGGCCTGACCGTGGGCGTGGCGGTGGCCCTGTTCATTCTCCCAATCTATTATGCGCTGATGAATGGAAACAAGAAACGGGTTGTGCTGGATCTATAGAAATGAGGTAAGACAGATATGAAATACAAAAAAACAGCGGGTTTCCTGCTGGCCGCGGTCATGTGCCAGGCGCTCGCACCTGTCCGGGCGTACGCGGGCAGCCCGGAGTTCGCCTACACGGCTGAAAAGTGGGCCTCCCTGAGGGACAATACCTTGGAATACGACGAGATCGCGGATTTAATTCACGAGTACAACAACACGGTGATTCAGAATCAGATTGAGTATGCGGATTACCGGGGGGAGGACCGGGACGACATTTCCGACGATTACTACGAGGCGGCCCAGGATATATTAAACAGCCTGGATTACCCGGACGCGGACAGCAGCAACTATGCCAGCGGCCTTTCCTCCTACTTGAGCGGCCAGATACAGGCCGACAATTTAACCGAGCAGGGGGACGACAATGTGGACGACGGGTACACGAAAAAGCTGGGCTACGACAAGGAGGAGGCCCAGCTGGTCAAGGAGGCCCAGGGGCTGATGATCAGCTACTGGAGCCAGGCAAAGACCCTGGAAAGCCTGGAGAAGGCGGAGGAGCTGGCCAAGACCAGCTGCCAGTCCGTTGAAACGAAGTTGAGCGCCGGACTGTCCACTCAGGCCGAGGTTCTCTCGGCCAGGGAGGCAGTGACCTCGGCGGAGGCCTCCCTTCTGTCGGCGCAAAGCGCCCTGGAAAAAACAAAGGAAACTCTCTGCCTGATGCTGGGCTGGTCCTACGGGGCGGAGGTTGCGATCGGGGATGTGCCGGAGCCGGACTTGGAGGCCGTGGCCGCCATCGATCTGGAGGCGGACGTGGAAGCCGGCCTTGCGGCCAACTATGAGCTGCGGATTCTGGAGCGGCAGATTTCCTACGCCAGAAACCAGAGCAATAAGGCCAGCCTGGAGGAAACTTACAAAAGCCGGAAGGAGACGGCGGCCTCCGATATAAAGTCCGGGTACCGCAGCCTTCTGCTGGCAAAGTCCGACTATGAACAGGCTCTTCAGGCGCACGCCACCGCCCAGGATAGCCTGAGCACGGCGGCGCGCAGGCTCCAGGCCGGGACCATTACCCCGAAGGCGTACGCGGCCCAGGAGTCCGCCGCCGTGACGGCGCAGGTAAACGCGCAGGTGAAGGAGCTTGCGCTGTTTCAGGCGCAGCTGGAATACCAATGGGCGGTAAACGGCCTGGCCGCCGTCACGTAAAGGCAGGTGAAACATTTGAAGAGAACAGGAACGAAAGCGGGAAACGGATTTAAGCTTCTGCTGGCCGCGGCCCTCGCCGTCTCCCTCACCGCGGTTTGCGGGGAGGCCAGGGCGGAGGAGACGGCTACGGTGACGGTGGAGTATGAGAATTTGAAGGAGCTGTTAAAGGCGGGCAACGTCTCCCTAAAACAGCAGTATGCGGATTCGGACGCCAATATTGCCGATTACGCGGAGATTGTGGCGATCATGGATTGGGAGCGGAGCAATCTGGAGGACAAAGCAGAGGAGGCGGAGGAGGCAGGAACCGAGAACGCTGCGCTGTACGCCTCAAACGCCTCCATGCTGAAGCGCTCGGCCAAGAGCATTTCCAAGCAGATTGACCGGCTGACCGGCTCCAAGGCTGTCCGCACCCTGGAAAAATCTGCGAACACCTATACCATGGCGGCCCAGACGGTGATGAATTCCTACAATCAGATGGCAGGGAACCTTCTGGCCCGGGAAAAAAGCGTGGAGGCCCTGACCGCGTCCTACAACGAGACGGTCCGCAGGCAGTCCGTGGGATCGGCCACCCTGGCGGATGTGAGCGCGGCCCGGGATTCCATGGAGGAGGCCGTCAACACCCTGGAAAGTCTGCGGGAACAGGCCGCGGAGCTGCGGCGCCAGCTGCTCTCCATGCTGGGGCTGGCGGATGTGGAAAATGTGGTCATCGGGGCGATACCTGAACCGGATTTGGCGGCCATCGAAGCCATTGATTTTGAGGCGGATCAGGCAAAGGCCGTGGGCAACAGCAGTCAGGTCCAGGAGGCGCGCCACTCATCGGCGGTGGGTACGGCGGCGGTCAACCGCAAATTAAAGGCGGTTGATACGGCGGAGGGGGAGGCGATGGCCGAAATTCTGGAAACATATCAGACCCTGACGGCCAAAGCCACCGCCTACCGGGCGGCCCTGGCCTCCTGGGAGAGCGCAGAGCTGACCTACCAATCGCTGCAGCATAAAAAGCAGGCCGGCATGGTGGGAAATGTGGAGTACTTGGAGGGTGAGGCAAGCTACCTGGAGAGCTGCGCGGACAAGGCCGCGGCGGCGATGGAACTGGTCCAGGCCTATGAAACTTACTGCTGGGAAGTGAAAGGGGTCGCATAGAGGGACGAAAGGGAAGAGGGAAAATGCCTACGGAACGATTTGACAAACTCAATGAACAGAAGAAAATGCGGATAGGCGACGCGATAATCGGGGAGATCAGACAACACTCTTGTAAAAATATGGAAATATCCCGGATTGCCCGGAAGGCCGGCGTGTCCCGGGGAAGCCTTTACACTTATTTTCAGGATAAGGACGACATGATTCTGAGCGTTATGTGCCGAACCTGGAGGGAGGCGCTGGAGCGGGACAAGGAGAATTTACAGAGCTGCGGCGGAGACCTCTGGGCCATGCAGGAGCTGGCGCTGAACTACCGCCTGGAGGTCTGCCGCGCCAACCCACTGTTCCGGCAGATTTATCTGGCGGGAAGGAACTCGGACAACGCCTATGAGGCGGATTTCTGCAGCGTGAGGGAGCGGGAGTACGAGGAATACAAGGAGTGGGTTTACGAACACATGGATAAGGGGCGATTGAAACGCCGGGAAAGGGCGGATATCCACCGTTTGCTGGGGATTTGCGGCGCGCTTCTCATGGCCTCGGTGCTGGAGTATATCTGCGGAGGGCGGGAAGCGCCGGAGATCATCCTGTGCTTTAAGGAACAGCTGTCCCATCTGAAAGGGGAATTGGAGGAGCCGGGGAACGGGGCCATGAGCTGGAACCACATGGCGCCAATTTTGCGGGAGAAAGCGCCCGCGTCCGGGGAAACGGCGCGCTGCGGCTGGAAGCGGATATAAAACGGAAAACAGGACAGTATGCGGGTCCGTGCGGGAAGCGCGGGCAGAGGCTGCTGTCCTGTTTTGGTATTTTACGGGGAATCGGTCCGGTTCAATTTGACCACGGCGATTGTTGCGGTGCCGTCGCTGGAGTTTACATTGCTGTTGTAGGTCAGGGAAAAACGGGTCTCCGAGGGCACGTTGATGATAATCGTGTTGGAGCCGTAGGCGCTGGAATAGTTGGCGGCTGTTTTAAAGTAGATGCCGTACTCTATATGGGAGGCGCTGTTGTAATAAGGCGTAATTTGCATATAGCCCGGCTCGGCCATAATGGCGGATACGTGGTAGGTAATCAGATAATATCCTGGCGCCAGGGTGATAAAGGTGGAATCAGTCAGGACGATCTGCCCGGTGGGGTCGGCTGTGGACGTCCCCAATACGATCAGGGAAGCGTCGGTAAATTTGAGGGCGAAGGTTGCGAACGAGGCGAACACATCTTCCGGCGGCGCGCCCGCGGGGCCTGTGGGGCCGGTAGCGCCGTCCGCGCCTGTTGGCCCTGTGGGACCCATGGCCCCGTTCATGCCGTCTGCGCCTGTTGGCCCGGCAGGCCCCTGGGCTCCGGTAGCGCCCGTCGGTCCGGTAGGCCCAGCTGGTCCCGTGGGCCCCATAGCCCCGTTCAGCCCGTTGGCGCCTGTGGGTCCGGCCGGTCCCGTGGGCCCTATGGCTCCGTTCATGCCGTCTGCGCCTGTTGGCCCGGCAGGCCCCTGGGCCCCGGTAGCGCCCGTCGGTCCGGTAACGCCCGCCGGCCCTGTGGGGCCCATGGCCCCGTTTGTACCTGGCGCGCCGGTCGGGCCGCTGTTAAAAGGAAAGTGACTATATACCCCGGAAATCGGGAGAAAAATAAAATAAGAGCTTATCACCTTATCGGACAAGCGCCGCCCAAGTAGAGACTACGGGCGGCGTTTTCCGTTGTGAAGCGGAAAGGAGGATTGCTCCCCTTGCTTCGGGCCATGTTGGCCCGAGGCTGACTTTGGGCCTGACTGAAAAAGTTAGGCCCTTTTTTTATGCCACGACGAAGGAGGTAAAAAGTGCATGGCAGATGATAAGAAAGATTTGAGGCCGGAGGAACAGGGCAAGAGCGGTCCCGCCGTCCCTGAAAAGCAGATTCCCGGCAAGGACGAGCACCCCACGCCGGAGGCTGGAAGTCCGCCCCCTGCAAAGGAGGCCGCGAAACAGGCCCACGAAAAGGACAGCACCCCCGCGCCGGAGGTTAAAGCGGGCCCGGAGGACAAGAGCCGCCCCGGAAATGTCATTGATATTTCCGGCGCTATGATCGACAAGCTCGTAGCGGATAAAGCGAAGGAGGCCGCAAAAGCGGAGCAGGGACAGCCCGCCGAACAGGCCAAGCGCGGCGGCTCTGTCGCTAAGGAGCCGGAGGACGACCGGGAGGAATGGGAAACCCCGATTGCCGAACTGGAGGCAAAGAAGAAACAGGCAAAACAGGCGGGCAGACCCCCGAAGGACAAAAAATCGGAAAAATCGGATAAAGCCCCCGCCGCGAAAAAGACCGGGCCGAAGAAGGAGGCCCCGGTTCCCGAGAAGCCGAAGGAGCCGGAGAAGCCCGCCGAACCTGTGGCGGCGCCCCGTTCCGGTGAGCCGGAGCAGATTGTCCATATCAAGCTGTCCGAGCTCCACGCCTTCAAGGATCACCCGTTTCAAGTGCGGGATGATGAAGAAATGCGGGCTATGGTGTCCAGCGTCAAGGACAAGGGCGTAACGCAACCCGCCATTGTGCGGCCCCTTGAAGGGGGCGGCTATGAAATTGTGTCCGGCCACCGCCGCCAGAAGGCCAGCGAATTGGCCGGATATGTGGATATGCCCTGTATCGTCCGCAATCTGACGGATGAACAGGCCATCACGCAGATGGTGGAGGATAACACAAATCAGCGTGAACACATCCTCCCGAGTGAACGGGCCAAAGCTCTGAAAATGCAGTTGGAGGCCATCAAACATCAGGGGGCGCGGGACGCTTCGGGCCAAGTTGACCCGAAGGAGGCCGGGAAACGGTCGAATGAGATTGTGGCCCTTCGCAACAAAATGACGGTAAAGCAGGTTCAGCGGTATATTCGGCTGAACGACCTTGTGCCGGAGCTGATGAAAAAGGTGGACGAAAAAGGGATTGCCTTTACCCCTGCGGTGGAGCTCTCCTATATCAAGCCCAAAAATCAGCGGTATATCGCCGTTGCCATTGACGCGCAGCAATCGGCCCCGTCGCTGTCCCAAGCGCAGCGCATGAGGGAGCTCGACCAGAAAAACATGCTCAACGGCGACGTGATCGACGGAATCATGCTCGAAGAAAAGAAGGAGGTAGACAAAGTGATTATCAACGGTGCGGAATTGGAGAAATATTTTGGGAAGGAAAAGAGCCCGCAGGAAATGAAGGATCAGATCATCAAGCTGCTGGACGACTGGAAGGGCAAGGAGAAGGTACAGGCAAAGCCCGAAAAGAAGGCCGAACAGGAGAAATAAGCGTAAGCCTCGGGCCAAGTTGGCCCGAGGTTCCTGCCTAAACTAAAGCGGGGCTCTGCCCCGCGCCCCGAAGGATATAATATATTCCCCGTCGCCGTGTTTGTCATAGCGCAACCGGGGAAGGCGGTCAAGGATGGCGCTTGCGCCACCGCCTACGGCGGCGAAGTCCTTGACAGCCTTTCCTGGTTGTGCTTTCCGTAGTCAAGCGACGGGGATATATATTCCTTTGAGCCGTTCCCCTTCCCACGGGAAGGGGCGGAGGGGATGGGCTACTCGTTAAGCAAAAACAGGAAGGAGGAAACCCCATGAAGCGACCTTTAGCATACATTACGGCCCCGTGGACGGGCGACCAGGAGGCCGACGCGGAACAGGCGGCGCAGTATTGCAGGGCGGTCTATGAGGCCGGATTTTCCCCGGTCTGCCCCCTGCTCTATCTCCCCTTGTTCTTAAATGACGCCGTTCCCGAGGAACACAAAAGCGGGATTGACATTTCCCGCGACATGCTCCGGCGGGCTCATGTGCTGGTGCTTTGCGGCGACGGCATGACGGAAGATGTGAAAAACGACATAGCCGTGGCCGGGAGGCTCAACATCACGGCGACCACACTCGCCGGCATTTTGGCGGTTCAGAAACAGGGCCGGGAGGCGTAGGCTTCGGGCCAACTTGGCCCGAAGCGATCTGTTGGCCTGACGAAAGGAGGTGTGACGATTGGGCAGAAAAAAAGAAGTCCAGGCAGATACGCCGATTATGGAAAACGAATATGTGAAGGAACTGCTGTCTCTGCTGAAAAAAAATCGGTCCCCGGCGGGCAAAGAACTGTTGGAGGCTATCGGCCAAGTGTCCGAAATGGAAAAACAACTCTCCAGCGCGGTTGACGAACTGAAAGCCATGCGGCAGGAACTTCAAGATTTGAAGGAGCAAAACCATCCCTTGAAAACGGTTCTTCAAAACAGCATTAAAACGCTGGAGGTCAACGCCGCCGTCCTGCGGGAACGGCTTGCGGCGCTGAAAGGGGCTGTAATCGAGGGCTGCAAAAATGCAATCTCTGCGGTCAAAGAGCATGGGATCGCCGCGTTGGACAATGCCGCCCGCTTCTTCCATATCAAGCCGGGGCTGGAAGCTCTGAGGAATACCATCAACGAGGGAATCAAGACGGACGAAAAAGCCATTGCCAAGATCGAGGCGGTAAGCGCCGAATACCACGAAGCGGGGCGGCACCTGAAAAACATAGGCCGGGCGCTGACTGGCCGGGAGGCCGTCAAGGAATCGAAGGCCACGGGCAAGCTGGCAAAGACCATACAGGCCCCCTACCGGGCGGAACGCGCCTGCTATCTCGCGGCTCGGAAAAGTTTGGACAAAGCAGTTTCCAGCCTCGATCGTCTGGAACATGCCGCCGAGAAAAAACCATCTATTCTGAAAACCATGCAGGAGCATGAAACAAAAAAGCCGCCGAAGAAGGAAAAGACTGCTCCGGCGGCGGCACATGACGAGAGGTAGACCTCGGGCCAAGTTGGCCCGAGGTTTTCCATATCCCCGAGGGCCGCCCTTTTCTATGGGTAACGGCCCGGATGGAAGGAGGTTTTCATGGAAGAAGAAGTAACGAGGCGCACCGTCGCCATATCCGTACAGGCAACAAAGCTCACGGGCCGGGTACTGTGCAAGGCGCTCCAAAAGTTTTTGGCCGAGGTACGGAAACAGCGCCGGGCCTCGCTCGCGCCCCACGGGCGGCAGAGTGTAAAACAGCTTATGGGCCACGGCGGGCAATCAAGCAGTATCCAGCTAAAGGGCGACGCCCGCCTGTTTGACAGGGTAGCCCGGAAATTCAATGTGGACTACGCTTTTCACAAGGTAGGGTCAAAGGATTACCTTTTGTTCTTTAAGGCGGGACAGGCTGACGCCATCACGGCGGCATTTTCGGACTACACCAAGCGCGTGATGGCCCGGCAGAAGGATAAACCCTCTATCCTGCGTGGGCTCCGACAGGCCGTAGGGCATACCAAGACCCGGCAGAAAGAACGGGAAAAGATCAGAGAGGCGGTGCAGGAACGGTGAACGCCACAATCAAAAAATATGTGGTTCCCAACCTCCCGTATCTGTTCATCTTCTGGTTTTTCTGCAAGATCGGGGAGGCGTACCGCCTCGCGGCAGGGGCCGACTTCGGCACGAAGCTCATAGGCATGATGAAAACCATAGGCCCGGCCTTCGGGACGATAGCGCCGGGCTTCGTCGGTTTTGACCTGCTTGTGGGCCTCGTCGGTGCCGTTGTGCTCCGGCTGGTCGTTTATAGCAAAGTAAAGAACGCGAAGAAATTTAGAAGGGATGTGGAATACGGATCGGCTCGGTGGGGCACGGCGAAGGACATAGCCCCATTTGTAGACCCCAAATTTGAAAACAACGTGATCCTGACCGGGACAGAATTTCTCACTATGAACACCCGGCCCAAATTTCCGAACAATGCCCGCAATCTCAACTGCTGTATCATTGGCTCGTCCGGCTCCGGCAAAACCCGGTTCTGGTTGACCCCCCAGCTCCTTCAGGCCCATTCGTCGTATGTGTGCGTAGATCCGAAAGGGGGCGTCCTTTCCCAAGTCGGCCATTTTCTCCAAAAGAGGAAGGGCTACAAAATCAAGGTGTTTAATTCGGTGGACTTTCGGAAAAGTATGCACTACAATCCTCTAGCTTACATCAAGACGGAATCTGACATACTGAAATTTGTAAACGCCTTGATAACCAATACCAAAGGCGAAGGGAAAGAGGGCGACGAGTTTTGGACGAAAGCGGAAATCCTGCTTTACTCCGCGCTGGTTGCCTATATCGTCTTTGAGGGTCCAGCGGAAGAACGAAATATGAATACGCTGGTTGAAATGATAAACAGCATGGAAGTCCGGGAGGACGACGAAAGTTTCAAAAATGCCGTTGATTACATGTTCGACGGCCTCGCCAAACGAAGCCCCCAATGTTTCGCTGTGAGGCAGTACCGCAAGTACAAGTTAGCCAGCGGCAAAACCTCAAAATCCATACTTATTAGCTGTGGGGCGCGGTTAGCACCCTTCGACATAGCCGAGTTAAGGTCAATTATGAGTTATGACGAATTGGAGCTTGACAAGCTCGGGGACGAGAAAACGGCGCTGTTCTTCTGCATTTCCGACACGGACAGCACCTATAACTTCATTGTGGCGCTGGCCTTCTCGCAGATGTTTAATCTGCTCTGTGAGCGGGCGGACAACGTCTACGGCGGACGGCTCCCCCATCATGTACGGGTTTTGTGGGACGAGGCCGCGAACACCGGCCAAGTGCCGCAGCTCGAAAAAATGGTGGCCGTTATCCGCTCCCGTGAAATCAGCCTGTGCCTGTTCTATCAGGCCATGAGCCAATGCAAAGCCCTGTATAAAGACCATTCCGAAACCATTTTAGGCAACATGGATTCAGTGATCTTCCTCGGGGGCCGGGAGCACTCCACGATTAAGGAAATCTCGGAGGTACTGGGAAAAGAGACAATATCCATGTATACCGAGAGCCGGACGCGGGGCCAGTCCGAGAGCTACGGCCAAAATCTTCAACGGCTCGGAAAAGAGCTTATGACAATGGACGAGCTTACCACCATGCCCGGGAACAAGTGCATTTTACAGCTTCGGGGGCTTCGTCCCTTCCTGTCCCCCAAATATGACCTAAAGAAGCACCCGAATTACAAGTACACGGAGGAGGCCGACAAGAAGCGCAACGCTTTTCATCTGGAAAAGCTGATAAGCACCCGGCTCCGGCTCAACCCCGACGAGGAATACGAGGTTTACGAGGCCGGGGACGTTGACACCGCCGAGGACGATATTCTAAATTACGACGATTTGGACGACCCGGACGCCTTCGCCTGACTTCGGGCCAAGTTGGCCCGAAGCTCCCGCCGCCTGAAAAGGGCGGCTTTTTTCGTATCCGGGGCTGCGGCCCCACAACCAATACACATTTTGAATGGAGGAAAACTATATGGAATTTTTTGCTTCTGCTATTGATACTTTGAAGGTTCTCGTTATCGCCATTGGCGCCGGCTTGGGGGTCTGGGGCGTGGTCAATCTGCTTGAGGGCTACGGCTCGGACAACCCGGGGGCCAAAAGCCAGGGAATTAAGCAACTTATGAGCGGCGGCGGCATTATCCTGCTCGGCACGACCCTGATTCCTTTACTTGCCAATCTGTTCAGCTAAACGATAAGGAGACGCCATGCAAATAATCTTCGACGCAATCGCGGAATGGTTGAAGGGCCTTCTGATTAACGGGATCATGGGCAACCTCGGCGGGCTTTTCGACAGTGTAAACGCGCAGGTCGGAGAGATTGCAGATCAAGTGGGGACGACCCCGGCGGACTGGAACGCCGGGGTTTTCTCCATGATAAAACAACTCTCCGAGACGGTCATTCTCCCTCTCGCCGGGCTGGTGCTCACCTTCGTTATGTGCTACGAGCTCATACAACTGCTTGTTGAGCGGAACAACCTGCACGACATAGATAGCTGGATTTTCTTCAAATGGATTTTCAAGACGTTTTGCGCCATTCTGATTCTTTCCAACACCTTCAACATTGTCATGGGCGTGTTTGATATGGCGCAGTCCGTTATCCAGCAATCGGCGGGACTGATACAGGGGAGCACCGAAATTACCCCGGATATGCTGGCCGATATGGAGACGCAGTTGCAGGCTATGGATCTCGGCCCCCTGTTGGGGCTGTGGCTCCAATCCTTCTTTGTGGGCTTCACTATGACGGCGCTTAGAATTGTGATTTTTGTCATTGTGTATGGGCGAATGATTGAGATTTACCTGATGACGAGCCTTGCCCCGCTCCCCCTTGCGACGGTAGTCAACCGGGAAGTCGGAAGCATGGGCCATAACTATTTTCGTTCCCTGCTGGCCGTGGGGTTTCAAGGTCTGCTGATTATCGTCTGTATCGCCATTTATGCGGTGCTGATACAGGGGATTGCCACGGGCGGGGACATGATAAACGCGATATGGGGATGTGTTGGCTATACCGTCCTGCTTTGCTTTACACTCTTTAAGACGGGCTCCCTCGCAAAATCCATCTTCGGCGCGCATTGATAAATGGGAGCTTCGGGCCAACTTGGCCCGAAGTATCGGAAACGAGGTGGGGCTATGGCACCAAGACGGTACGGCGTCGCTTCGGATGGGAGCGTTCAGCGGCTATGGTTTGGAAAACTCGCTGAGGACTTCACCGAAGCGGACAGCCTGTGTTTTATGGCCGACACGGATGTACTGCTCTCCGGGAAGGTGTCGGCGGACACCCTCACCGCGATTAAAAGAGCGGGCTACCGCTATGAGGGCGGGATGGTTTATCCCCTGCCCGGAAAGGAGAATTTGACTATGAACGAAGAAAGAACCACGGACGCGCAGGCCCCCGATCAGGAGGCCCCCGGCGGTTCCGGCCTCAAACTGGACGTTGCGGCCCGGCCTATCGACCCGATCAAAAATCTGGTGGGCTTCGCCAGCGTGAAAATCAACGACTGCTTTGTGGTGGAGGACTTCAAGATTTTGCAGAGCGACAAGGGCCTCTATGTGGGGATGCCGAGCAAGCCGGACAAGAACAGCCGGACAGGCTACCGGGACACGGCAAAGCCCATCACAAAGGAATTTCGCGGGGAACTGCAAGGGGCCATTCTCGAAGCCTATGAACAGGAGATCGAAAAGTTGCAGGCCCGCGTCGCCGCCGCCCGGCAGGCCCCGCCCCCGGAAAAGGAATCCATCAGGGGCCGGTTGACAAGCGAAGCGAAACAGGTGGAAAAGGAAAAAGCCGCCCGGCCTCCAAAGGAGAAGCCCGCAAAGACGGCGGAACGGTAAAGACTTCGGGCCAAGTTGGCCCGAAGCGGCCCCGGCGGAAAGGAGGCGTTTCGAGTGGCAAGAAAGAGAGCCGGATATGATTCGGCCTGCTACTATGCCGGTAAACTGATGGGGCGCTGTACGGTTGCGGACGGGCACGCCTATACCGTGCTGATGGAACAATGCGGCGGCGACGCGGCCCGCGTCCTGCGGGAATGCGCTTATTTCTCCCCCGAGCTGAAAGCAATTTTAGAGAAGGTGGCAACCGTACAGGCCGGTAAAACCCGCGCCGCTGATTCGCCCGGCCTGTTTGCGGAGCCGAAAATTTCTCCGTGGGGGAAGGTGCAGACCTGTGACGCGCTCTGTCCCGGCGTGTTTATGGTGAGCACCGCCAGCCACGGCGGGACAATGGTTTCAAAAGAGGTGGCCGCTTTTCTTTCTCCCGCCGCTAAAAAGTGCGGTTTCAAGCAGGGCGGCTATCTCTGTTTTGAAGAAGATACGCAGGAGGAAGTCGTTTTGCGGGAACTGCTGGACAAACGGCTCTGGAAAATTCCTGACCGTATCAAGGACAAGACGGCATTTGAAGAAAACATCAATCAATCGCTCCGGGCATATAACCCGGCGTATTGGCGGGCGCGGGAACGGGGCCGGGAGATGGCCCGGCCTCCCGCCCGGCAGGACGCGGCCCGCGGCGAAACACGGTAACAGCTTCGGGCCAAGTTGGCCCGAAGTGATGAAAGGAGGTTTTGAGCTTTGCCCTATGTGCAGGTTCCAAAAGATTTATCAAAAGTAAAAACCAAGCTGGCCTTTAATTTGACGAAGCGCCAGCTTATTTGTTTTTCGGGCGCGGCGGCGGTGGGGATACCCACCTATCTGCTGACCCGTTCCACCATTGGCAACAGCCCGGCGCTGTTCCTGATGATCGGCCTCATGCTCCCATTCTTTTTCTTCGCCATGTTTGAGCGCGACGGCCTACCCTTCGAGAAGGTGCTGCGAAACTTTATCCGGGCCCGGTTCCTCTGGCCCACGGTCCGGCCCTATAAGACCGAAAACTTCTATGCCGCATGGAGCGGCCCCGAAACTTCGGGCCAACTTGACCCGAAGCCGGAACACACACCGAAAGGAGGTACAGGGATTGCAAAAAATAAAAGAGGCAAAACAGCCCGCCCCGAAGCGGGCCAGCGATAAGGGCCGGAAACAGGCCGTCCCGCAGACCGCCCAACAGACCATACCCTTCCGCGAAATGTTCAAGGACGGCGTGTGCCGCCTGAACAATGGCGTCTACACAAAGACGGTGGAGTTTGAGGACATTAACTATCAGCTCGCCCAGGCCGAGGATCAGTCGGCCATTTTCGACGGATGGAGCTCCTTCCTCAACTATTTTGACAGCGCCCTGCCCTTTGAACTCTCGTTCATCAACCACCGTTCCCGCCCCGAAAGCAAATACAGCGTCAATATCCCCATGCGGCATGACGAGTTTGACACTATCCGCACCGAGTATGTGGATATGCTGGAAAACCAGATTGCCAAGAGCAACAACGGTATCATTCGGACAAAGCTGCTGACCTTCGGCGTTCCGGCGGACAGCGTAAAGGCGGCGCGGCCCCGGTTGGAACGGATAGAAGCCGATATTATTGGGAACTTCAAGCAGTTGGGCGTTCAGTCCCGGCCCCTCCCGGGGCTGGAGCGGCTGGAAATCATTCACGGCCAGTTGCACCCCGGAGGCCGGGAGCCCTTCACGTTCACATGGAAACAGATACCGCAAACGGGCATGAGCACAAAGGACTTTATCGCCCCGACGAGCTTTGATTTTCGCCGGGGCCGGTTCTTCAAGGTGGGGGCGACGTGGGGCGCGGCCTCCTACTTGCAGATCACCGCGTCCGAACTCTCGGACAAGCTGCTGGCCGAGCTTTTGGAGCTGGACACGGAAATGACCGTGACCCTCCATATTCAGACGGTAGACCAATCGAGGGCTATCAAGACCGTCAAGGGGAAGCTGTCGGACATTGACAAAATGAAGATGGAGGAACAGAAAAAAGCGGTTCGCTCGGGCTATGACATGGACATACTCCCGCCCGATCTTGTGACGTTCAGCAAGGACGCGAAAACGCTGTTGGAGGATTTGCAGAGCCGCAACGAGCGAATGTTTCTCTTAACCTTCCTGATTGCCAACATGGCCCCCACGCGGGAACAGCTCGAAAATGAACTGTTTACCGTCTCGGGTATCGCGCAGAAATACAACTGCACCATCCGGCGTCTGGACTTCCAGCAGGAACAGGGCTTTATATCCTCCCTCCCCCTCGGCTACAACGCAATCGAAATACAGCGGGGCCTGACAACGAGCAGTACCGCGATATTTATTCCCTTCCTGACCCAAGAGCTCCGCATGGATGGGGAGGCCGTCTATTACGGACTGAACGCCCTATCCCATAACATCATCATGGCAAATCGCAAGAAGCTCAAAAACCCTAACGGGCTTTTCCTCGGTGTGCCGGGTTCGGGAAAGAGCTTCGCGGCCAAACGTGAACTTGTCAACGTGTTCCTCGCCACCACGGACAAAATCATCATTGTAGACCCAATGGGGGAATACTCGCCGCTGGTTCGGCGGCTCGGCGGGCAGGTGGTCGAGATCGCGCCGAACAGCCCGCACCACATCAACCCTATGGACATATCCGCCGACTTCGACAGCGGGGAAGAAAACCCTATGGCCCTGAAAGCGGACTTCATTCTCTCGCTGATGGAATTGATTGTAGGCGGCAAGGACGGCCTTCAACCTGTGGAACGGACGGTCATTGACCGCTGTGTGCGGCTGATGTACCGGGATTATCTGCAACACCCCGACACGGCAAAAATGCCGATCCTGCAAGACCTGTATGCGCTCCTGTGTAAACAGGCCGAGCCGGAGGCGGCGCGGCTGGCAACCTCGCTGGAAATCTATGTTTCCGGTTCGTTGAATGTGTTCAACCATGAAACCGACGTTGACCTGTCAAGCCGTCTTGTCTGCCTCGACCTAAAAAAGCTCGGGGCGGGCCTGCGCACAATCGCCATGCTCATTATGCAGGATTTAGTCAATTCGCAGGTGTCGGCCAACTTCGCGCAGGGAATCGCTACGTGGTGCTACTTTGACGAATTTCACATGCTCTTAAAAGACGAGCTCACGGCCTCCTACTGCGTGACTATCTGGAAAATGCTGAGGAAAAAGTATTGCGTCCCCTCGGCGCTCACGCAGAATGTCAAAGACCTTTTGGCAAGCCGGGAAATTGAAAACATCTTTGAAAACAGCGATTTTCTCGTCATGCTCTCGCAGGCGCAGGGCGACCGGCAGATTTTGGCGAAGCAGTTAGGAATCAGCCCCACGCAGTTGTCGTTTGTGACGAACAGCAACAGCGGCGAAGGGCTTTTGTTTTTCGGGAATGTCATCATCCCCTTCACTGACCGTTTCCCGCAGAACACCGAGATTTACCGTCTCTTGACTACCCGCCCGGAGGACTTAAAGGATGAAGCGGCGGACGTATGACCGGGCCGCTTCGGGCCAAGTTGGCCCGAAGATCAGCCCGGATAAAACAGGGGCGGCTGGCCCGTCCGCCCGCCTGCGCTTTGAGGACGAAGGGGAACGGGAAGTTCCCAGCACTTCGGGCCAACATGGCCCGAAGCCCGCCGGGAAGAAACGAAGTGCGCCCGGACCAGAGCCGGAGAAGTCGGGGCCGTCCACCCGTCTGCATTTTGAGGACGAGGGAAAACCGGACGCCCCAGCGCATGGGGACACTTCGGGCCAAGTTGGCCCGAAGCCCTCAAAGGGCGGAAAGCTCCGGCAGGAGAAAGACCGCGCCCGGCCCTCGGAACGGCTGCGCCGTGAGGGAGAGCCGCCGCCCGGCGATAAAACCGGGGAAGCCCAGGCAGACACCGGCCCCGGTGAAACGAATACAACCGGGCCGGAGGCGAAGAAAGCCGGGAAAGCGAAGGCGCGGGCCGAGAAGGCCGGGGCCAAGCTCGGCAAGGCACGCGGCAAACTGGACGCGCAGAAGCCGCAGAAGCCGCCCGGTGTTCCCCGGACGCTGGTTCGCAACGCCCGCGCCGGGGCGTGGATCTACGTTCACAACAAAATCCATGAGGTCGAGGACGAAAATGTGGGCGTCGAGGGAGCACACAAATCCGAGCTTGTGGCTGAGGCCGGAATCCGCAAGGTGTCCCGCTTCGCCAAGAGACGGTGGCGCACCCGCCATGCCCGGAGCGTTGTCAAGTGGGAGAAAAAAGAAATCCGGGCCAATGCGAACTATGCGTTTCATACCGCCGCGCAGGAACACCCGGAGCTTTACAGCAATCCGCTTTCCCGAGCCTCGCAGAAATGGAAACTCAAACGGGAGTATGCAAAAAGGGCGCGGGAGGCCGCGAAGCAGGGCGCAAAGGCGGCGGAAAAAACAGCGGTCACGACTGAAAAGCTGGCCCGCCGCGTCGCCCTGTTTGTGAAGCGGCACCCGGTCGGCCTTCTGATTGCGCTTGCCGTCCTGCTGGTGGTTATGCTGCTGATAGGCGCGCTCTCGTCCCTCCCCGGCATGATCGGGAGCGGGGCCATGAACGCGGTGCTCGGCACTTCCTACGGTTCGGAGGATGCCGACCTGTTGGGAGCCGACGGGGATTATACCGCGCTTGAAACGACCATGCAAAATGAAATCGCCAATATCGAGCGCACCCATCCCGGCTATGATGAATACCGCTACCATGTGGACGAGCTCGGCCACAACCCCTATGAGCTCGCCTCCTACCTGACCGCAAAATTCCAATCCTATACCCGCGCCGAGGTGCAGGGGGAGCTTCAAGCCGTGTTCGACGCGCAGTACAAGCTGACCCTGACCGAGACGGTGGAAATCCGCACCTACACGGACGAAGATGGAGACGAACACGAATATGAATGGTACATTCTCACTGTTACCCTGACAAACCGCACCCTCCCCGTGGTTATCAATGAACGGCTGAACGACGACCAGAAGGAGCTTTACACGGCTACCATGTGGACGAAGGGAAACAAGTCCTATCTGTGGAACGACATTTACACGGGCGGCGATACCGACCCCGGCCCCTCCTACGAAATACCGGGAGAAGCCCTGTCCGACCCGTCCTTTGCCGCGCTCATGGAAGAAGCCACAAAATACCTGGGCTATCCGTATGTGTGGGGCGGGAGCTCTCCAAGCACAAGTTTTGATTGCTCCGGCTTTGTATGTTGGGTCTACACACATTCCGGCGTCCACAACCTCCCCCGCACGACGGCGACGGGGATTTATAACCAATGCGCCGTTGTGCCGGGGGCCGAGGCCCGGCCCGGGGATCTGATTTTCTTTACACGCACCTATGACTGCGCGGGGCCAGTCTCCCACGTCGGCATTTATGTGGGCGACGGCATGATGATTCACTGTGGCGACCCCATAAAATACGCCAATATCAACACGTCCTACTGGCAGGAACATTTCTATGCCTTTGGACGGCTCAACTGAAAAGGAGGTTTTGCATGAACAGTAAAATCAACAAGGTAAACGCCGAGATTGAAAAGGTCAAAGCGAAGATCAGCGAACAGCAAGCCCGGCTCCGGGAGCTGGAACGCCAGAAAACGGAGCTTGAAAATACGGAAATCGTCGATCTGGTGCGTTCCCTCAATTTGACCCCGGACGCGCTGGCCGACTTCCTGAAGGAACAGAAAAAGACCGCTTCGGGCCAAGTTGGCCCGAAGTCCGGCGAAGAAAAGGAGGAACCGGCTGATGATGAAAACTAAATCCCGTATGGCGGCGGCGCTGACCGCCGTTTTTCTTTGCCTTTCAGTGTTTACCCTTCCGGCCTACGCGCAGAGTTCCGAGCCCGTCGAGGAACCCCCGGCCCCCACGCAGGAGGACACGACCACGGCAAAGCCTTTCACACCCGAGGGAACCGGAACCGTGGTTGACAACGCCACCGACCAGGACGGCAAGGAGTTTTACACAATCCAGACCCCGGACGAGCACGTTTTCTATCTCGTCATTGACAAACAGCGCACAAGTGAAAACGTCTATTTCCTCGACGCCGTGACCGAGAAGGATTTGCTTTCCCTCGCGCAAATGGAGAAGGAACCCGAGACGGTGGAGGTGGAGCCCGCGCCGACCCCAAAGCCGCAGGAAACGCCGGAGCCCACGCCGAAACCCGCAAAGGGGAACGGCCCCCTCGGCACCGTTCTTTTGGTGCTGGCCGTGGCCGTGATCGGCGGCGGCGCTGGCTGGTATTTCAAGATTTACCGTCCGAAACATCAGGCCCCCGATCTGGACGAAGAAGAAATCGACTTTGAGGACGAGGCTAACGGGAATGACGAGGACGGCCACCTCCTGCCGTGGGACGAGGACGAACCCGGCGCGGAGGAAGAAACCGAAGGGGAGGACGAGGAATGAATTTTACCGACAGCCCCTATGAAAGAATGATGAAGCAGATCCCCCGGCCCTCCCGTTCCTGCCCGGAATCCTGCTCCGAGTGCAAAGGGCGCGGCAACTGTAAGAAGAAACAGCGCACGCTCATTGTGGAACCCCGCAGGACTTCGGGCCAACTTGGCCCGAAGCGGTAATGTGCCGGGAATTGACCCGTGACGAGAGAAAAGCAATCCGGCGGTTGGTCACGGGGATGTGCGCCAACTACGACAGCGAATACGGCTGTCTCCCGCTGGACTGCCCCTGCTATATGCTCGGTAAGTGGTGGACGGGGAGCCTGTGCCGCTACTTCCGGGAGGCGGTGCTGCCCCTCGACCCGGTTCTGGAAACCTCCATCACCGGGGAAGGGGCGGAGCCGGAAACGAGGCTTTGCGCCGTGTGCGGGAGCCCGTTTCTGCCCGAGGGGCGGCAAGCCTATTGCTCCGAAGCCTGCAAGGCCGAGGGCAACCGCCGCAGGAGCCGGGAACGTATGCGGAAAAAGCGGGAGAAAAACAGGGATCGGCGTTACGATTAGCCCCCTTCAACCCCCCTGTGTTTCCGGGCTTCGCGGGGACGCTTTGAGGGGAGCCGGTATATTTCTATGCCCGGCCCCCGTTTCGCCGGGTATTTCGTAACAGTTGAGAACTTCGGGCCAAGTTGGCCCGAAGCCGGAAAGGAGGAATGAAGTGGACGGATATAAATACTACTCCACGCAGCGGCCCGTGGATGTTTTGACGTATCCCAACCCGCCGGATAACCGGCCTGTGGAAATCGTCAACTATGACTGTGATTTTCGGATACCGGTTCAGGGCGAAGCCTTCCGGGCGTGGGGCGAACTGACCTACGCGAAGCCGCTGACCGAGAAGCAGATGGCGGACTACGAACTGAAACCCTCCCGCCGCAATCCAGACTTGAAACGGCGCATGGAGGAACAGACGGAGGCCCTCGGCAAATGGGAGGACAGCCGCCATTTTTCCGACCGCAGGCGGCTGACGTGGTTCCACCCTGATTTTGGTTCCTATGTGCTGAAAGACTTCGTGACCCCGGAACAACTCGCGGAGCGGTTCGAGCTTATGAAAGAACTGAACGCACAACGCAAACAGAAATCGTCTATTACCGCCCGGCTCCAGAAGGGCGGTAAACAGGCGAAGGAAACCCGGGAGCCGCCCGCAAAGAGGGACGGCCCCGCACATGAGGACAGATAGGAGGAATTTTCATGCAGGAAAAGTATAACCCTTTGAAATCGGCGGAGCTCTCCACCGAACAGAATTACAACATGATCGACGGTATCCCCAACAACATGCCGCCTGCCCCGGTTCCCCCGGAGCAGGAAAAGCCGCTGGACAAGGTAAAAGAGCCGCCCAAACACAAGCGGAGCCGGGAGCGGGAGGACAGGTAAAAATGCCCCGCCGCAAGCGGAATCTTCCCCTTTATGTGATGGTGTCCCCGGAGGAAATGGACCAGCTCCACGCCCGCATGAACGAGGCGGGCGTCCGCAACATGAGCGCCTTTGTCCGAAAGATGGCCCTGAACGGGTATATCCTCCACGTTGATCTCGCGCCCGTCCGGGAGCTCGTCTCCCTGCAACGGCGGTGTTCCAACAATCTGAATCAGGTGGCGATCCACGCCAACACCTATGGCGTATACCCGGACGAGATCGCCGGACTTCAACAGGATTATGCCGAGCTGTGGGGCCGCATGAACGATATACTAAAACAGCTTTCCGCTATCGTGGAGCTGTGAGCGTGGGGAGCGGGGCGGCGTTCCGCTCCCCCGCTTTTTTCCTGTCCAGGAGCTTCGGGCCAACTTGGCCCGAAGTGCTCGGGACGAGATCGGCAAAGTCTCGACAACATTGTTGCCCTTCCCTCAAAATGGTATAATTATAGTAGGATAAAACAAAGAGAGGGGCTGATTTTATGAGGCTGATATTCAAGATTTTCGCGTTGCCGTTTGTGGTGGTTCTTTCGCTTTTGGTGGCGGTTCTGATGTTCCTGTTTGATGTGGCCGGGTGGCTGCTCACTCTGGCCTCGGTGGCGCTGGCCCTGATTGCCGTGGGACTGTTTGTGCTTCAACATCAGCCTGTCGGCGGTGTGGCGTTCCTCGTCCTTGCGTTCCTTGTTTCCCCTTATGGCCTCCCGGCTATCGCGGAATTTTTGATTGGAACATTGGACGAGCTGGCCTACTCTCTCCGGCGGTTCATCACAAGCTGACAGGCGGCAGACTTCGGGCCAAGTTGGCCCGAAGAAGGAACGGCGAAACGGCGGCTCTGCGGGGCCGCCGTTTTGCATGGGAAGGAGGTGACACATGGCAACTACCCGCCATTTTACCCGTCATATCAACGCGGGGGAAACGATAGCGGAGGCGATCAAAGACTGCACCGACTACGGGAAAAATCCAGATAAGACACGGGGCGGCGAACTCATATCCGCTTACGAGTGCGACCCGGCCACGGTGGACGCGGAATTTTTGCTTTCCAAGAGTAAGTATAAAGCGATCACGGGCAGGACGCAGAAATGGGACGAAGATGTTTTATGCTACCAGATACGGCAATCCTTCCTCCCCGGCGAAGTAACCCCGGAGGAGGCAAACCGTATTGGTTACGAGCTAGGCATGAGCTGGACGAAGGGCAAACACGCTTTTCTTGTAACGACCCATATTGATAAAGCTCACATTCACAATCACATTTACTACAATTCCACGTCGCTGGATTGTACCCGGAAGTTTCGGAATTTCTGGAACAGCTCCTTTGCGATCCGGCGGGTAAGCGACCGGATTTGTCTGGAACACGGGCTTTCTATCGTAAAAAATCCAAAGCCCCGGAGCAAGGGCAAATACAAGCATTACGGGGAATGGCTCGGGGATAACAAGCCGCCCACCTTTCAGGTACGGCTGAGGGCGCAGATCGACGCGGCCCTCTCCCAAAAGCCCGCCGATTTTGCCGCTTTCCTCTCGTTGATGGAGGCGGCGGGCTACGAGGTCAAGCACGGGCGCGGCGGCGTCCTCTCATTCCGTGTTCCCGGACAGGAACGGTTTACCCGGTGTCGGGCCTCCACGCTCGGGGAGGGCTACGGGCCGGAGGATATACGGGCCGTTATCGAGGGACGCGCCCCCTTGCCGTCCAGCCGGACGGCGGGGCCTGCAAAGCAAGGCCGCAAACTCAATCTGATTATCGACATTCAGACCCGGCTTCAAGGGAAAGGCCCTGCCTATGAGCGGTGGGCGAAAGTGTTCAATTTGAAACAGATGGCCGCAGCCCTCGCCTACTTGCAGGATAACGGGTTGACAGAGTATGAGCAGTTGGAGAAAAAGACCAGGGAGGCCACGGAGCGGTTTCACACACTGGCCGGAAAAATCAAGGCCGTGGAGGCCGCGTTTTCCTCCAATGCGGAGCTCAAGGGGGCCACGGTAAACTACGCAAAGACCCGCGACGTATTCGAGGCATATAAAGCGTCCCGGTATAGCCGGAAATACCTTGCGGAGCATGAGGCCGATATTGAGATCCACCGAGCGGCGCGGGCGGCCATGAGCGCCATTCTGGACGGGGCGAAGCTCCCGAAGATGGAGAAGCTAAAAGAGGAAGGCCGCAGGCTGGCGGCGGAGAAAAAGGAGCTCTACGCCGCGTACCGGGAGGCCCGGCGGGATATGCGGGAGGTCACGACGGCAAAGGCGAATATTGACTACCTGCTCGGGCTGACCGGGCAGGAGAAAAACAAGGAACAGGAGCGATAGCGAATGAGACGCAACCAATCAAGCGGAGCGCCGGGACTTCGGGCCAAGTTGGCCCGAGGT
>JAGZSY010000040.1 GCA_018380885.1 Enterocloster asparagiformis | reverse complement strand
ATATACCGATTGCTCCATCATTATAACAGCTTAAGCAACAAGATGGATAATTCCTTACTGGCTGTAAGGGATATTAACCATAAATACATTGTAGTAGAAGGAACTCCTAAAACTTCAGGAAATAGAGGCCTAATTATGATGGCTTTTTATAAAAATGGAATCCGCTGTCTTATTTGACATTTACTACGCACAGTATTAATATCATCCCAGCCTAACCAACAACCGTTCCATTTTGTTACTACCGTATGTACCGTAAATTTGGAAATTCCGAACTTTTTCACTGTCTGCCTCACCGTTACATTGTGGTCTATGATGTAATTGGCGATGGCTACGGCCCGTTCTTCAATGTACTCCTTCAAACGAATCCCCCCTGAGGATGTTTTTACATCTCACGCGGGAATTTTCAAGTCAGCGCGTCCCCGACGGTTTCTGAACCAAATAGCGCCTCATCGTCTCCAGCAGCTCAGACGCCTTTTCAAAGCAGCCGCTGGTTTCAAGGAAATGCACGCCCTTTTGAGATCGAAGAAGTGTGTGAACCTCCACATATTCGTGTCCCCCCGACTCAGTTTTATAAATATCCCAGCTGTCAGGTTCCAAATCCAGCATGGACTGGAAGGCAGAGTCGATATCCCAGACAGCGTCCTCGTCGATATCGGACAAAATCTCCAACGCGCCCGAAAGGTGCATGATCGCCCGCCATCTGTCCTGAGCCCATCCGCTTCCCATATCCAATCCTTTCAGCTCCATTTTCTCTAAAACATATTGAGCCTCATTCTCGCTCCCAGCCTGCCCAACCTCCGACAGAAACGCCTCAAAATACGGCACTGCCAGATATCTCCTAAAATCCCTGTCGTGCTTCGCCAGCGTTTTCATCCAGATGTTTTCCTCGCCCTTATACCGGAGCTCCCAAAAATCCTCCTCATAGTAGCGTTTCTTTTCCTCATCCCCCATGGCTCTGAAATCTTCCAGGGCGATGAAGCTCATGAAGGGCCAGTTCCAGAAGCTGTACCATTTGCCCGTCCTATGAAGCAGTCCGGCAGCCAGCAGCCGTTCCGGCAGAGACGCCATGGCTTTTTCCTCCCGCAGACCGGCCAGCGTTTTTTCCGTGAAATAAAATATATCCCTCTCGATCAGCACCCGCGCCAGGCGCCCCGTCATTTTCCCGCTCTCATCATCCCAGTCCTTTAAAAGGTACGCTTTCAATTTCCCATAAAAAGTCTCCTCATCCACCGGCGGCCGCCCGAGGTCCCCCAGAAATTCCATCACAATTGAAAAGTCCTGCCCGGTAAATTTTCCCCTGGTGAGATAGCCCTTCCTGTAGTCCTTCCCCGCGGCCCGCTGAGCACCTTTGATCTCCCCGGACGTCAGATAGCGCTCCTCAGGAATCAGCCATTCTTTGGCGGAGTCCCTAACCTCCTGAAACATGCGCTGCTCCGTTTCAAAAGGCGATTCCTCCCCCTCTGTCTCATGAGCTGCCATTTTCGGCTTTCTTTTTCCAGGTACGGGCCGCTCCGCCGCGCGGTAGAGAAGTCTCTCAAAGGACCTTGTGTACTCCAAACCATACCGCTCCATTTGGGACTGGGCGTCAGTGAGAATCTCATCGATCCGATCATCTCCGTCCAATTCCCCCATCCAGTATTCAATATCCCCCAGCATCAGGCGGGGCAGCTTCCGGCGGATTTCTTCCAGGTGGCTGTTCCAGAATTTTTCAAATTCTTCCGGGCAGCACGGCCTCAGATATTCCATATTTCTGATTTCCTCGGACCATCTGATATTTCTGAAAAACGGTTCCAGCAGCTTGTCCGCCTCAACCACGTACCCATTTTCGCACATGCGCGGAATCAGATTGACCAGGCACTCTCTTCCATACCGCTCCAGCTGGTTCTGGTTCAGTTCCGATATCAGCCGGTCGCAGTATGATTTTAAATAAGCAAACAGCTCACAGTCGCGCTCCTTTTCATAAAGCAACAGCAGCTGCCACATTTTATGCGCATCGTATTCATAGGTTTCCGCATCCATATGATAGTTCCAAAAATCAACCTCCGTATTGTACACATATGTATATTTCAGCTGATCCCTCTCCTCCATCAGCCGTTGGAGGATGCGCTTCTTTCCCTGATCCGAAACCGTAAGCTCGTCCGCCAAATAATATAGATGGTTGAAATAAATACACTGCTCTACCAGAACCGGCTCAAATGCCGCCATGTTGCGGTTCAGATAATCCCTCACAAAATCCCGGATGGAATAATTGAGAAATTCCAGGACCAGCACATCCTCGTCAAAGGAATTTCTAATCTCTGTAAATGTCCCCTCCAGTTCTCTCAGGTAATCCTCATAGCGCTCCTTCTCAACCCTTAAACCGCACCCCTCCGCCAGCGACATAAAGCCCGCCTTCAGTTCCTTCTCCACACGTATCTCTTCTTCCGACAGGACGAGCAGAAAACAGATAAGCTTCGCCCCGTATGACAGCAATTTGAAAATCTTCTCAAAGTACGCTTCGGGCTTCGCCACATATTTTTGCAGATCAACCGCGTATTCCCAGGGTTCCCGTTCTCCCACCGGACTGTTTTGGAGGTAATAGGTCACAGAGCGCGGGCTGTAAGCAGGGCTGCGGACAATGTGCTCCCCTCTCCTGAAAATCTCCTTCACATAGCTGTACTCCAAATCCGAGGCTTCCAGATGGCGGTACAGAATCTCCGCCTTCTGCGCCAGCGAATAGGTGCTCAGGTTTAAATTGACCTTCCGGATACCGCAGACCTGGTCCAACTCAGTAAAACGCCGAAGCCCCTGCTGAAGCACAAATTCCCGGGTGGTAAAAATCAGCCGGACGTCCGGGTAGAACTTCAGGGACTGGAACAGTTCTTCCATCATCCGTTCCGAATTCAGCTCAATCCTGCTCTCAGAAAATGTATTGTGTCCCCAGAAATCGTCAAACACAATCACGGTTTTTCTTCCGCTCTCCTCCCCCAAAATCCGCTCAATTTCCCTCAAGGAATTGACAAAATACAGCTCCTCATATCCCTTGATCTTAATATAATAGTTTGCCAGACATTCCGCGTGGGTCGTCTTGCCCGCCCCCGGCTCCCCGGATATGATCACCCGCTGATGCTGCTCTAAAAGTTCCAGCGCCTCCTGAAAAATCTTCGTCGCGACAAATGTTTTCTGCTGCTCCTCCATCCGCCTGATCTTTACGCGGGACTGCTTCATAAGCTCCCCTGACATCGTCCTTGACAGAATTTCCTCCAGCTGGTTGGCGCTGGAAAGCCACAGCTCCGGGTACGCCCGCTCAATCCAGGCATATTCCGGGCGCTCCAAAAAACCGTTTAAATCCTCCCCCGTGATAATGTCGTTCGTATCCCTGATTTCCGGGATCATCTCCCGGATCGCTTCCTTCTGCTGCCATGAAACCGAGTTCAGCGACAGTACCAGGATATACCGGCTGAGCGCTTTCCCCGCTATCTTCTCCCGCTCCCGGCGCAGCATTCCCAACAGGCCTCGTCCCCTGACCGAGGTGCACTTGGCCTGCAGAACCATATCGCCATTCTCAGAGGCGTACAGCCCGTCTGCGCCCCCGTCCGGCCCCGGTCCGAAGCGCTGAAATGTGCAGCCCGACTTCTGGCTGACCACCGCGCATGCAAACTGTTGAAAGCGCAGCGGCTGGGACCGGAATACTTCGTGGAAATTATAATTCGGCATCTCATACCCTCTCTTTCTCCGGTTATTTGGCCCGGCAAATTGCGGTACCTGCAAAAATACCCGGCTGACCAGCAGCCGGGCGCCTTCCATCACGGTCTATTTCCACTCCTTCCAAACCTCCGGGCAATACCCCACAGTGGCGCATTTTCCGTTTCGCACCACCGGCGTGCGGATCAGCTGCTGGTTGCCGAACAGCTTCTCCTCCCGGTCCTCCTCCGCCAGATAGCGCAGCAGCGTCAGAGTATCCTGATCCCTGGCGCGCTCGTCCACCAGGGAGGCGTAACCGCCCACAGCCTGGCACACGCTCTTAAACTCGCCGCGGCTCATTTCCTTTTCTTTGAGATCAATGTACTGGAATTTGACGCCCCGCTCCTTGAAGTAGCGCTGGGCCTTCTTCGTGTCAAAGCATTTTCCTCTTCCAAAAATCTGTATGTTCACCGTCGCACCTTCCCTGTCGTTCAGTCTTTCCGCTCAATATACTCGTTGCCCGCCTCATCGATGTAGTCCAAATCCCGGTAATCGTCCGTGCGCTGGGACAGCGATTTTTTCTCCAGGCAGCGGTTCACATATTCCGAGGTCAGGTGATAGATCACCGCAAAGGTGGGCACCGCGATCACCATGCCCACAAATCCCAACAGGCCGCCGAACAGCAGGATGGAGAACAGCACCCAGAAACTGGGAAGTCCTGTGGAATCGCCCAGTATCTTCGGGCCCAGGATATTTCCGTCAAACTGCTGCAGCACCAGCACGAACAGCAGAAAGTACAGGCACTTCATGGGGCTGACCAGCAGAATCAGGAACGCGCTGGGGATGGCTCCGATAAAGGGGCCGAAAAAGGGAATCACGTTGGTCACGCCGATGATCACGCTGATCAGCAGCACATAGGGCATCCGCAGCAGGCGCAGGCAGAAAAAGCACAGCACGCCGATGATCAGGGAGTCTAACAGCTTTCCGGTGATAAACCCGCCGAACACGCTGTGGGTAAAGCGGACCTCCTCAATGATGCGGTTGGCCTGCTTTAACGGGAACAGGCTGTAAACGATCTTCTTGGACTGGGCCGAAAACGTGTCCTTGATATTCAGGAAATACACCATGACGATGAGGCCGATCAGGCTGTTCTTCAGCACGGTGACCACTCCCAGAAGTCCGCTGGAGAGAATATTGATCACCATGGACATGTTGGGCACCAGCGTGTCGTACAGCCAGGTCTCCAGCTTGTCCGTGATCTGCTCGTATACCGGAACCACCATCTGCTCCAGAGCCTCGTTATCCTTTAACTGCTTCTGTAGCCAGATGGACAGATTGTTAATGTTCTCGCTAAAGCTCTCCTGCAATCCCAGGATGCTGGTGTAAATCTGCGGCAGAATCATCCAGCACAGCCCCACCACTATGGCGATCAGCAGCAGCAGGCTCACCAGCGTTCCCACGCCCTTTGCTGCGCCCTGGACCACCCGCTCATTTTTGACCTTCACGCTCATGGACTCCGTGATATACCGCCTGGTCTTGTTGTAAACAGGCAGCATCAGGTATGCCAGCACCGCGCCGTAGATAATCGGCATGAGCACGCTCACAATCTTTCCGGCCGCCGCGGCCACCATCCTGAATTCCAGCAGAAAGAATACGAACGCCACCGAGCAGGCGATCACGGCCAGCGCCGTCACGCCCCAATATATATAACCTTTGAACCTTGGATTCTTCATGATTTCAAACTCCTATCGCAAATTTATCTTTCGCCTGTCTATTCAATATTTTACACTATAATACTTATTTTAGCCAGCAGAATCATGTTTCAACGGGACAGGACAGGAAATTTGTCTCAAAAGGCGTCTGTCGGGGTGGCGCAGGTACCGGGGCGGATCAACGGCCGTGGAAAAAGCGCAGGAGCCATTGCAGGCCCCGGCGCTTTTCTCCTGTTATGATTTCAATTTCAAAGGCCCTGATCCGCTGCCAGCGGTTTCCGGCAGATAAATTGCCCTGCTCCTTTTTGGCCGGTAAAGCTGCCGTCCTTCGCCACAACCAGCCCCCGCTGCATCACCAGGTCGATGCCGCCCCGGACCTCCACGCCCTCGTAGGCGGTGTAGTCCACGGCGCTGTGCATCCGGTCATGTGTGATCACCCACGACCTGTTCGGGTCGAGAATCACCAGATCCCCGTCCGAACCCGGCTGCAAAATACCCTTCTGCGGGTACAGCCCGTAGATTCGGGCCGGGTTGGTGCACATCGTCTCCACAAAGCGGTTGACGGTGATGCGGTCTTTCATCACACCCTCGGAGAACAGCAGGCAAATCCGCTCCTCCACGCCGGGCGCGCCGTTGGGGCACATGGTGAAGTCGTCCTTGCCCAGCTGCTTCTCCTTGTGGTAATTGAAGGGGCAGTGATCCGTTCCCACCACCTGGATATCCCCGCAGGCCAGCCCCTCCCAGAGCCGGTCGCAATCCTCGGCGGTGCGCAGCGGCGGGGACATGATATATTTGAGTCCGTCCGGCTCCAGGTATTTCTCCTCAGTCAGCGTCAGATACTGGGGGCATGTTTCCACAAAAATGTTTTTCTGCCCCTTTCGCCTGGCGTCCCGCACCGCCTCCAGGCTCTCCTTGCATGACAGATGCACAATGTACACCGGCGCATCCCCTGCCAGACGGGCCAGGTTCAGCACCCGGGCAACGGCCTCAGCTTCGGCCAGATTGGGGCGGCTCTTGGCGTGATAGATGGGCTGCGTGTCGCCATTTTCCCGGTACGTGCGCCTCCAATACTCCACGATCTCATGGTTCTCGCAGTGGAACGCGGTGACGCCGCCCAGCTCCTTCATCCGCCTGAGAATCTGGAAAATCTCAGCGTCATTCATTTTAAAATCATAGGTCATGTACACCTTGACGCTGGGCACGCCGTCCGCCATCATACCCGCCAGCTCTTCCAGAATCTCCCCGTTCAGATGCTGGGCCACGCCGTGGAAGCCGTAATCGATCACCGCTTTGCCGTCCGCCAGCCGATGATATTCCTCCAGCTGGTGGTGCAGGCTGCAGCCCGCCGGCCCAAAAGCCATGTGATCCACAATGGAGGTCGTCCCCCCACAGGCCGCCGCCACCGTGCCGTCGTAGAAATCGTCCACCGCCCGGGAACTTCCCGCCTGTAAATCCATGTGCGTGTGAACGTCCACGCCGCCGGGAATCACATACTTTCCCCCTGCCTCAATCTCCTCCGCCCCGTCGGCCGGTATATCCCGGCCGATGCAGGCGATTTTCCCGCCGTCGATTAAAATGTCCGCCTCATATGTCTCGCTGGGCGACACAATCGTACCGTGTCTGATGATCGTTTTCATTCTTTTATCGCTCCCCTCTCCAAATGATCGCACTATCCGTTGATTTTGACGGTCGGCTGCCGGCGCTCCCCGCTTCCAAAACCGTCTCTTCTATTATAGCACGTTCCCGAGCCCCGGGAAATACCGGTTATGACGCGCGCCTGGACTAAAAAACCGTGCCGAAGGGCTGCGGCGCACAAAGTTATCCACACAGGCGCTGAAAATCAGAATGTTATCCACCGTCCGGTCATCTCTCCGCTATTTCACCTGTTTATCCGCCCCCTAACTGAGATGTTCCCATATTACAGACTCTTTTCTGTCAGAGCAGCTATCGCTGCGCAAATTGCCCTTCTATTCTGGTTCAGTATGTACTTATACACATTCTGTCAGACAATAACATTTTATCCACAGATTTTTCCACATTATTGTGGATAACTCTTGGTTTTATAGACAAAGAGTCGAATCAGGGCCTTTGACCGCCAGCGCTCTGGGGATAAGAAACGGCCCGACTGCCCATACTAGCATTGGAGGTGATCACATGGCATCCTATGTTTCCCCGAAAATTCGGGACAAATTCGAATCCCTGTCTATTGACCTGAAAAACGATATTCTGGCGCGGGACGTGCAGTTAAACACCCTGCAGGATCTCATCCGGGTCCTGGAACAGATCGTGGAGGAGGGCAGCTGAGGCTGCCTTCTTTTTCATTTTTCACTTGCTTTTTTCCCAAATCAGTGATATGATATTTACCGTTCGTCAATGGACAATATCGAGGCGTGGCTCAGTTTGGTAGAGCGCTGCGTTCGGGACGCAGAGGCCGCAAGTTCGAATCTTGTCGCCTCGATTTTTTATAATTTCGGATATCTTTTTGTTGCTTATTGATCATCCGTTATGCTATAATTGTCGCATGGAGATATAGCTCAGCTGGGAGAGCGTCTGCTTGACGTGTAGAAGGTCGCAGGTTCGAGCCCTGTTGTCTCCATCTATAAAAAAACGTATTCACGCAAATCAGTGTGAATACGTTTTTTTACGTTTCGCCTCTCCGGCAGTCCGGTCCGAACATTTTTGTGGACAACAGCCTCTCTTTGATCCAATCCACACATCTGCCGGTAATCAGCGCGCTTACCAGAGTTCCCGCCCCAAGGCCTGCCGCTCTCCCCAGCGCGCAGACCGACACAGCCAGGCTGAAGGCCACGCAGAACAGGTCAAACATTGTCTTTACCCGTTTAAAAGGAAGCGAAAAGTGGGCGGACAGCTCCCGGGTAAACAGATCCTGCGGCATAATCGGCATATTGGAAATCATGAGAAAGGCCACCCCAGCGATCAGAACCGCCGTTCCCAGCACAAAATACAGAATCCTCAGCAGCGCTCCCAACGGCAGACAGTTCACAAAGAACCTGCAAAAATCAAGGGTATATCCAAACACGATGCCCACCAAAAAACTTATGGCATAGCCCGCCGAACATCGTCTCACCAGACCACACATCAGAACAAACAGAAAGAACTGGTAAGTATAACTCCACATGCCAAAGGTCATAGCCGGAAATACGCGGCTGAGCACATAGGCCACGGAGGACACCGCGGATATACCGAAATCGGATTTCGTCACCAGCGCCACCCCCAGGGCATCGAAGAAAATCCCCAGAGACAGCGCCAGCATATTCCGTTTTGTAAGCGCAGACCGGCTCATGGGCTATTGAAGATACTGCCTGTTCACACAGTGAAACGGCGGATTTCCCTGTAAAACATTCACCACCTCCTCCGCCGCCTTGCGCTGGAGTGTAGTGATAGCCGTCTCGCTGTACCACGCGCTGTGCGGCGTGGCGATAACATTGTCCATGTGCAGCAGCGGATGATACACGGAAACCGGCTCCTCCTCGAATACGTCCACGCCGGCTCCTGCGATGCGCCCCTCCTTCAGGGCGCGGATCAGCGCCTGCTCGTCCACCACGCCGCCCCTGGCGGTATTGACAACGCAGCACTCCGGCTTCATCATGGCAAATTCCTTCTCACCGATCATATGGCGCGTGTCCTCTGTCAGCGGACAGTGGACGGAGATAAAATCTGCGTTCCGGCAAATTTCCTCCACACCGGCCTTTACCGCTCCCGCCGCCGCGATGACAGACTCATCCACATAAGGATCATATACCATGATCTCCATTCCGAACGCCTGCAGCTTCTTACACACCATCTGCGGTATCCGGCCAAAGCCAATAAGCCCGGCCTTGCACTCTGTAAAGCGTTTTACCGGGACGATTCCGCCGTACCCCCATTTGCCCCGGCGCAAATCCTCCTGAAGCGTCTCCAGTTTCTTTCCTAAACACAGGATCATGGTAACCGCCTGATCCGAAACCTCATGCACACCGTAGTCCGGTACATTGCAGACAAAGATTCCCTTTTCCCCTGCGGCCTTGCAGTCGATGTTGTTGACGCCTATGCCGTATTTGATAATCATTTTGCAGTGTTTCAGGTGTTCAATCACCTCCCTGTTCACATCCGCATATTGAGTAATGATCGCATCGGCATCCGCAACCAGCGGAATCAGGGCCCCAGGCGTCTTTACCTGGTAATCCAGCAGCTCAAATCCGGCAGCTTCCACAATCTTCCGCTCTGAATCTATATTGTCATATTGATAATCCGTAATCACAACCTTCATCTGAACTATCCCCCCTATTATAAAATTCTGCTCTTTTCAGCGATCATGTAAGCCCCCAGAGCGGAAGTGGACATGCCCTCCTCCGGCACAAAGGAGCAGACCCTGGCAAATATATTCTCATATTCCATAATATCCAACAGCGCCTGTTTCAGCGGGTCCTTGCCGCACACCACCACAACCGTCCGCCCATCAGCCTTGACTGCGCTGGAATTCAGAATCGCGGTAAT
Organism: Enterocloster asparagiformis; assembly: GCA_018380885.1. GTDB lineage: Bacteria > Bacillota > Clostridia > Lachnospirales > Lachnospiraceae > Enterocloster. The sequence goes on along the minus strand of JAGZSY010000040.1, from coordinate 37,781 downwards.
GTCCCCGGCCAGCGCTGCTCCCAGAATATAATTCTGTATCTTTTCCACCCGGCTGTCCTGAAACAGGTAGAGTATCCTGGCGGAAAAGCAGGCCCGGCCCAGCCCCGTCTTTTTTGCGTTTTGATACCCCTCCAGCAGCCATTCCCGGTCATAGTCCGCTACATCCAGGAACCGCTTTCCCACGGATTTGGCGATAATGGTATCGTTGGTAATGGACGCCAGCAGTTCCCCGGAAATGGAGGTCAGACAGCCTGTCATTTTTTTGTTCTCATCCACAGCCACAAACTTGTTATGGGAGCCGGGGAGCACCAGAATCATGGGGGAGCCGTTGTGATATTTCTCAATAATGGGGATGCTCTCCACCTCCTCCCCCCTCATGATGTCCATGGCCTCAAAATTCTCAAAAGTGACAGCTTCAGAGAAATTTTTGATGCCCGGAATAAAGTAAATGGGAATCGGGCAGATTTCCGGCATATCGATGGCCACCGTGGCATCCGCCAGCTCCTGAAGCCCCGCCGGCGCCGTCAGATGAGGCACCACCACCAGCCCAACGTCCGATGTAATCATACCGCTGGCAATGATCCGGTGAATCTGATCCCAACCCACGCCGTTATCCCTTGTGAGGCATTCCAGACACTCCTTCACCGCCTGCTTTAAGCGCTCATTATTCCCGTCAATGGCTGTGTTACGCACTCCGATTTCCCGCCGCTCTTCCCCCACCCGTCTGCGGCGGTTATCCCACAGAATGCATCTTGTATTGGTAGTTCCGCCGTCTATCGTTATGATATACTGTTCCATATTTTGCCCCTCTTTACATTGAAATGAGATTTCCGCCGTCGTCAAATTCCATAGGACCGGCTTCCCCTGCAACCGTGACCCCTGCCAGGGCTTTCGCCTGGGGCAGGAGATTGGCCGAAATATAAATTTCCCCAAGCTTTAGCGAGTTCTGTATGTAAATCACCTTGGCGTTTTTATACTCGATATCTGCACACAGCTTGATTCCCGCCTTCATGCACAGCATATCGCTGTCAAAAATCATCGGCACCTTGACCACCTGGGTTACCAGGCAGGTCAGAGCGTTGGGATAGCTCATCTCAAAATCGTACTTCTCAAACGCTCTCCTGGTGGACACATCCGCCATGCCAAACCCCACGCCGTTTCCGTGGGATTCGTCGGAGATGTCCAGCACCGCCACCCGCTGGGTATTCAGGCCTCCGCTGGCACACTTTGTGGCAAATGTGCCGGTAATGTTAGGGTCCATACCGTCCCCGGAAAAATTCTTTCCGATCTGTCCCACCACCAGCAGATCTACATGGTCCACAAGTATGCGGGGCATATAGCGTTTCGCCCGCTCCAAAAGCTCCGGCTCCCGTTCGGGGATCTCGTCTGCCGTCAGCGCCTCAATCTCCCTCGTCTCGTCATAGGCATTTTCAAGAATCGCCAGGCCGGCCACGATATTGCAATTTTTCAACACCGCCAGGGCGAATTTAGGAATATTCTCCGCCATATTCTCAAAGCCCGCCGCGTGGCAGGTCTCCGCGCCCTTTTGCTTTCCCAGGCCGATGGCCATCATTTTCATCAGCCCCGATTCGTAGGGGCCGCGAAACGCGGTATGGGGCTTGATCCGGTTTACCAGCACAATGCCGTCCGCCTCCGCCGCAAACCGGTCGATATAAACTGGTCTGCCGTCGTCGGTGTAACCGATCATGGCGCAGTCCGTGCCCACCCGAACGGGACAGCCGCAGTACTCCTCCGTGATGCCATAGCCCTCCAGAATATCCCGCTGCCCCTCCACCGTGGCCCCGCCGTGGCTGCCCATGGAGGATACGATATAGGGCCTGGTCCGGCACTCCTGCAAAAAGCGCACGATTTCCCGTACGATCAGAGCATGGTTGCTGATTCCGCGGCTGCCCGCCGCCACGGCTACGGACATTCCCGGCTTCAGCCGCTGGCGGATCTCGGGTCTGTCCAGGCGCGCCCTCACCTCCGCCGCCACATCCTCCAGGCGGGTCCGGTCAAACTCCTGCCGCACCTTCACCATATCAGGCAGCGGAATGTCTCTGATAATCTCGTTTACAACGCTCATTCCTCATCCCTCCTGTCCTCCGGATACCGGCTCACAGCCTGCCGGTAGGCCGCGGCAGTCTCCGTCAGCTTCCCAAATTCTTTTCTGCGGACCGCAGCCGGAGAAACCAGGTTGCCCCCGATTCCGAAGCAGCGGATACCCGCGGCCAGGAACATCCCGATATTGTCCGGGCTTATGCCCCCCACCGCGCACATGGGAATATGCTTCAGGGGCGCTCTCACCGCTTTTAAATATTCCAGGCCCAGCACGCCGGCGGGAAACAGCTTGACTATGTCCGCCCCGCTCTCATATGCCTGACAGACCTCCGTGGGAGTGAGGGCCCCCGGTATGGATATTTTTCCCAATTCCTTTGTGCGCCTGATCACAGCGGTATCCGCGCCCGGCGAGATCATATACCCGGCCCCTGCCTCTGCCGCCAGTTCTACCTCCCCGGCAGTCAGCACCGTCCCCGCCCCCACATTGACTTCATCGCCAAAGCAGGTTCTCACCCGCCGGATGCACTCCAGGGTGGCTTCTATGCCGCCCGGACAGCTATGGTCAAAGGTAATTTCAAGATTGAAAATCCCTCCCTCTTTTACGGCTTTCGCCGTATCCACAATCTCGTCCGGTCCCACTCCCCGGATAATTGCAATCAGCCTCTCCCGATTAATTCTTTCCAGAACCTCCTGTGTACTCATACCGTCACCTTACCTCCCCAGGTATCCCCCGTCGATGGGGATAATCGCGCCCGACACGTAGTCCGACGCGCCGGAGGCCAGATAGATCACCGTGCCCTTCAAATCCTCCGGAACGCCCCACCGGTGAGCCGGTATCCGCAGCGTGATCTCGCGGTTGCGCTCCGGATCGTTTATGATTGCAGTGTTTAAGGGGGTGTCCATATACCCTGGCGCGATGGCGTTCACATTGATTCCTTTTCCCGCCCATTCGTTGGAGCAGGCCTTGGTCAGCTGCGCCACCGCGCCCTTGGAGGCCGCGTAGGGGCTGCAGCGGTAGCCGCCGAAAAAGCTGAGCATAGACGCCACGTTGATGATTTTACCGCCTCCGTGGGCGATCATGTGCCTGGCGGCCAGCTGGCTCATCTCAAACACCGCGGTTACATTCAACTCCATCAGCTTATCCCAGCGGGTTAATTCGATCTCCTCCGCATCGCCTCTGACCTGCATGCCCGCATTATTGACCAGGATATCCAGCCCTCCCAGCCTGTCCACCGCCTCCATGAATCCGCGCTCCAGGTCCTCCCTGTCCGTCAGGTCCACGGTCACGCCCTCAAACGCCAGCCCGTCCACCGACATTTCCTTTGCCGTCCGCCCGCACTCCGGGTTTAAATCCATCAGGCAGACCGCAGCGCCGGCCTGGGCCAAGCCCTCGGCTATGCTTCTTCCAAGCCCCTGGCAGGAGCCCGTCACAATCGCCCTTTTTCCCGTCAAATCAAATAAATCCATGATTTTTTCTCCCGTTTTAAAGCTTACGGCAGATTTTTAAGAAACTTAAAAATCCGCCGTTACGCTCATTTTGATTCCGCCATTTAAAGTTTCTCAAACGCTCCGATTTTAGGAATACCGTACACGGACTTCCAGCCCTCGCTGAGCGGCTCTCTCAGATACGGCTCCATCTCAGCCTCCGTCCGCAGCGTCATCTCCTCCACAGGCGGAACCGTACCCGCCGGGAACGCCTCCAGAATTTCGTCGTGTACCAATGTCAGGTATTTTAATATGGCCGCCGTGGGGCGTTTCGCCTTTCTGGCCGTGGCCAGCTTGGGATTGCCCACCACGCCCTCCGGCGTCCCCGCGATCTCGATGGCCTGGTGACCCTGGCCCTCGCTCCAGCGGCAGGGGCGCCGGTAGGCATCCACCGAGACGTCGAAATGTCCGCCCGGCAGGTAGCCTTTGGGCCAGGCCTCCTCCGCCTTGTCCATGTCCAGCATCTCAGGGAACAGCAGCAGCCCCATGGAGGTCTCAATCTCGTCCGCATGGATAAACGTGGTCTCAAAGCTGTCTCCCCGGTCCACCGGGATAAAGAACTCCCGAATCGCCCGATGCCAGTCAATCACCCGGAAAATGCCCGGCAGCTGGAACCGCTTGCAAAACTCCTGGATCGCCGCCTCCAGCATCCAGAGATGACCGTGATTGTTTACCAGAATAATTTTGCGGAAGCCGTCGTTCCACAGTCCCAGCATCATATAGATGATCGTCTCCTGGACCACCTCATGGGGCATGTTCACAGTCCCAGGCATTGCGATATGATGGTAGGGATGCCCTCCGTAATTGAGCGGCGTAAAGGCGATGCTGCACTCATGTCCCTGTTTTGCCGTGTATCTGCGCACGCCCTCCAGTATCTGCGTTACCATAAAGGTGTCCAAACCGGTGTTGGCATGCTTTCCATGGTTTTCCGTACAGCCGACAGGCACGAACACAATGTCGTTTTTCCGTCTTTTCTCAATCACCTTTGAGCGGTTGGTGGTCTGAATGTAGGTGTTTGCCTGCCCCAGCTCCGAGGGAGACGGAATCCCGTACTCCTCCAGGATCCGGTCGATCTCCTCCTCGCCGGCCTCCCACAGCTCTTTTTTCATTCTTCCCACGGACGTGTCCTCGAAAAAGATGGACGGCTCCTCTGTTGTATACCATTTTGTCTTGTTAATCATAGTCTGCACACCTCTCCTTATTTTGGTATTTACTGAAAATCTTCAGCTGTCACAACGGTGATCGGCATAATCTGGCTGCCGTCAACTTTGTATCCGTCTAACGCGAACACAGCGGTCATGATGGCGATGTAGGCCTGGCTCTGCTCATTCTGATTGCCGGAGGCGTATAAATCGCCGGCCTTCAGCGCGGATATCACGTCATCGTCCACGTCAAAGGTCATGGATATGATTTCCTTGTCTCTGCCCGCGGACTTGATCGCCTCAATGGTTCCCAGGCCCATGTCCTTCGTCAGCGTCAGCACGCCGTCGATCTTGTCATATGTCTGAAGGCAGTTTTCCATAACCGTCATGGCTGAGGCGCGGTCCCAGTCCGCAGGCTGGCTGGCCAAAAGCTCAATGCCGGGATATTCCTTCAGCGCGGCTTTGAAGCCCTCCGCGCGCTCCTCGGATGTGGAGTTCCCCGCCTTGCCCTCGATCAAGATGACCTTGCCCTGGCCTCCCAGCTTTTCAAACAGCGCCGTTGCCAGGCTGTAGCCCACATCGTAGTTCTGCGCCCCCACATAGGAGACGATGTCCCCGCCGTTGGCCTTGGTATTGGCTGTCACCACCAGAATTCCGGCGTCATTTGCTTTTTTGATAGCCGGAACAATTCCCTCGGAGTCACAGGGCGCGATCACAATGGCATCCATTTTGTTGGTGATGCACTGCTCCACCAGCTGGATCTGTTCCTCGATATTAAACGGCGTTTGGGGCGCCATGATCTCCACGTCAATCTTGTCCGCGTAATCCTGCCCGCACTTCTCCGCCGCCTCGGTCATATTGATGAAAAATGCCGACTGAAGGCTTTTTACAATAAAGGCAATCTTGTACTTCTGCCCGGACGGCGCCGTGTCTCCTGAGCCGGATTGGACGTCCGCGGCGGCTGTGGTGCCCGATCCCGCATTCGTACCCTTGACATTTGAGCAGCCAACTAAAGAAGCTGCTGCTAAAGCCAAACTCAGAGTTACCGCTGTTAACCTTTTAAACATAATGAAATCCTCCTCTTTTAATGATTAAGCATTTGCTGTGTTCTCTTTTTTCACCGGCTTGTCATTTCCCGCCTTCATCTTCTGTTCCTGAAGGAACGCATTGAAGAATACCGCCAGAATAATGATGACTCCCAGAAACGCTTTCTGTATCTCTGTGGGAATCTGCATGTTGTTCATGCCGCTCTGTATTACCGAGATGATCAGCGCGCCCCCTACAACTCCCCAGACGCTTCCGACTCCCCCGGACATTACCGCGCCGCCGATCAAAGCTACTGAGATCGCGTCAAAGTGGTACTGGGTGCCCAGATTGGCATCCGCAGCGTTGATACGGGCCACGTACATAATTCCCGCGATCCCTGAGATCAGTCCGCTCAGAAGATGGGCCAGAATAATTACGCCCTTTGTTGGTATCCCGGAAAATTCCGCCGCCACCGGGTTGGAGCCCGTAAAATACAGCCGCCTTCCAATCGTGGTCTTGGCCAGCAGAAACCACATCACCAACAGGAACACGGCAACCAGCACAATGGGCATGGTGAGCCGGAATCCGTTGATATTGACCAGTTCGCCCATTGCCCAGAAGCGGATGTGGTCATTGATCCCATAAAACACTCCTTTTCCAATATAGAGCCATGCCGCGCCTCTGGCCACATACATGGTGGCAAAGGTGGCCAGAAAAGCCGGAATATTCAGTTTGGTGATCATCAGTCCGTTGATTGTCCCCACGCCCGCCCCGAACAGGAGCACCAGGAACACGGGAAGTATCACCGGTACATTGGCCTCCCGGATCAGCATAGGGCCGCAGAGCACAGTGGACAGCGCCATGATGGAGCCGATGGAAAGATTGATTCCCCCTGTCAGAATCACCACCAGCTGGGCAACCCCGATAATCGCAAGGAAAGAAGCCTGATTGATGATGTTGGATATATTTCCCGGCTTTAGAAAGCCGTTTCCAAAAATGGTGAAAAACAGGGTGATCAGGATCAGAATCAAAAATGTGGAGAAATCATACAGCTTGCTCTTATCCTTCATCATTACGCCCCCTTCTTCCTTAACCCTTTGACCGCGAACTCGTTCATCATCATGCCCAGCACCAGAACAATCCCCAGGATTACCATGACTGCGTTGGTGTTGACCCCCGCCAGGGAAAGACCGTTGCGGACCGTGTAAACCACCAGGGCCCCGATAATGGCCCCCGGTATGCTGCCCTTGCCGCCGGCCAGCAGATTACCTCCCAGCACGGCCGCCACCACAGCCTGGAACTCCAGGCCATCGCCCGCCGTGGGCTGCGCGCTGTTCAGCCGCAGGAGCATGAGAAGCGCCGCAACGCCTGCCAAAAGCCCGGTAATCACGTACACCCCAATATTCCAGACATCCGTTCGGATGTTGGAGAGCTTTGCAGCCTCGCGGTTACCGCCCAGTGCGTACAGATAGGTGCCCAGCACTGTTTTCTTAAAGAGAATGATCACCGCGGCCAGCACCAGAACGGTAATCAGGACCTGTACATTGATGGTCAGAATATTTCCCGAGGGAAACATCCACTCCAGAAGATTCATCTGCAGCACCGGTATCACCGTTATATTTTCAGAGGGAAGATACACGGCCCTGCTGTTGGAAAAGGTATTTGCCAGCCCCTGAGCCACTCCCATCATGCCGAAGGTCGCAATAAATGGCGCCACCTTCAGCTTCACCACCACGATCCCGTTGAGAAAGCCGAATACGGCCGCAGTCGCCAGCCCCAAAAGGATCGCCGCTGTCTCGTTCACCCCCCGGCCGATCAACTGGGCGATCACAATCCCGATCAGCGAGACCAGACCTCCCACCGACAGATCGATGCCTCCCGTGATAATCGCCAGAGACATAGCCGAGCTCAGCACCATCAGGATTGCCGCCTGACCGATCAAGGTGGATAGATTGGTGGCCGAGCCGAAATTGGGGATAAAAATCACAAACACAATAAACAGCGCCGCAAAGATATAGGTGGAATTGGGCAGATTTGAATATAGCTTTTTTAGTGAATATCCTCTTCTATCTCTTTTCATCTACTTGCCCCCCTGATTGTACGCGTACCGCAGCACCAAATTCTGGTCGGCCTCCTCATGCTTCAGCTCCCCTGTCAGCCTCCCCTGGGACATGACATAAATCCGGTCGCTCATTCCCAACACCTCGGGCAGATCCGAGGAAATCATGAGCACCGCCGCCCCCTGGTGAACCAGCTCATCCATCAGCCGGTAGATCTCGCTCTTGGCTCCCACATCGATGCCCCTGGTGGGCTCGTCGAAAATAAAGAGCTTCAAGTCAGCCATCAGCCATTTTGCAATCACTACCTTCTGCTGGGTGCCGCCGCTGAGAAACCCGGCCAGCTTTTCAATGGTCGGAGTGGCAATCTGAAGCTCATCCACGTATTTGCGGCAGACGGTCCGCTCCTTCTTCGTGTCCACAATCCCGTTCTTAAACAGGCCGGACAGCACGGACACCACCATATTTTCCCGGATATTTTTCTTCAGCGCCAGTCCCTGCACCTTCCGGTCCTCGGGCAGAAGGCCAATACCTGCCCGCACCGCCTCCCTGGGGCTGTTTTTCTTCACTCTCCTGCCTTCCAGCAGGATCTCACCCGAATGGTAGCCGTCAATCCCGAAAATCGCCCTGGCCAGCTCTGTCCTTCCGGCTCCCACAAGGCCGGACAGTCCGGCGATCTCCCCTGCGTACACCTTCAGACTGACATTCTCAAAGCCTGTTCCCGAACAGTTCTTCACCTCCAGCACGCATTCTCCGTGGGGGATACGGCGACGCGGATAAAGGTTTTCAATCTTCCTGCCCGCAATCTTTTCAATCATCTCGTTCATCTGAATCTCATCCAGACGATAGGTCCCCACCTTGGCGCCGTCACGCATGATCGTCACGCGGTCTCCGATCTCGTACAACTCCTCCAGGCGATGGGAGATGTAAAACATTCCCACCCCCTGTTCCTTCAGCATGCGGATGATGGAAAACAGCTCCTTGATCTCCGAATCCGTCAGGGAACTGGTGGGCTCGTCCAGCACCAACACCTTTGAATGCTTGGAGACTGCCTTGGCGATCTCCACCATCTGCTGGGTTCCCACGCCCAAATCCTTAACCAGCGTGTCGGGGTCAATGTCCAGGTGCAGCATCTGCAGATATTCCTTCGCCTCCCGGTACATAGATTCCCGGTCGTCAAATATCCCCTTTTTCCGCTCACTTCCCAAAAATATATTTTTCATGATTGACAGCTCGGGAATCAGGTTCAATTCCTGATAGATCATCCCTATGCCCAGGGATGATGAGATAATCGGCGAATTCCGCTTTACCACTTCGCCGTCAATCAGCAGTTCCCCCTCGTCCTGGCGGTATGCCCCGGACAAAATCTTCATCAGGGTGGATTTTCCCGCGCCGTTCTCGCCGATCAGCACATGGACCTCCCCCGCCTTCAGCTCCAGGTTAATGTCATTCAGCGCCAGGACGCCTGGAAAACGTTTTGTGATGTGTTTAAACTCCACCAGATTTTTCATGTAAGCAATCCCCCAATACTTTCAACCCCGGGGCGTATCTGAACTTCGCGTCCCGCTCCTACTCCTCGTCCAGTTTCTTCGGCATAGCCATATACCGGTTGATTACGGTCTGCATATGCTTCTGCATGGCGGCCCTGGCCATATCCGGATCCGCCGCCTTGATACCGTTTAAAATATTCCGATGGGCGATCATGCTCTCATAATTCCCGAAATCCATGATAAAATCCTCCAGCACATCTTTGAGCATGTTCCGGATCATTTCAATCAAAGACTGGAATAGCGTATTCCCCGATATTTCCGCAATCTTAAAATGAAGGGTTATATCGTGCTCCGCACAGTAATTCAGATCGTCCTTATGTAATTCCAGATCATCCACAATCGCTTCCAGCTGCTGGACATCCCGGTAGGTGGCCTTTTGGGCCGCCAGGTACGTGGCCTGGGATTCAATGGCCGTCCGCAGATTCATCAGGGAAAGATAATCGCTTCCCTCTGCAAAAAACATGGGTATCAGATTTTCAATCTTGTTCGTAAAATTGGTTTCCTTCACAAAAGTTCCCTTTCCCTGAAAGGACTCGACCATGCCCAGCGTGATCAGCCGGTTGATCGCCCCTCTCACCGTATTCCGGCTCACCGCATACTTTTCGGCCAGCTCCATTTCCGTGGGCAGCTTGTCGCCCGCCTGATACTGTCCGCTTCTGATTTTCTCCTTTAATTTGTTGAAGATATACTCTCCTGAACTGATTTTGCTGTCTGCCATTTTTCCTCTCCTGTCTCTTTGGTTTCTGCTGCGCCTTCTGCCTTTTCCAAATATCGCAGGTTGTTCAACTTGTTCTATTCTCTTTATACTACTTATTGAACAAGTTCGCAACAAGTTTTTGATATTTTTTATCACTTTGTATGTTTTATATAATTTTTCTTCATAATATTATGCATTTTGCCATTATCTTTTCGCAAATTTGTTTAAATTTGTTCAATCACACCCCCTCACTTGTCTTATTGGCTCATCAACAGATCGTGGCGCAGCAGTTATTATGAAGATTTTCCTGCACAAGAAACACTTTATTCATTATCGCGCACTTTTGCGGGAGGGACAAGACAAAATGCAGTTTCTTTGTTGCGACCGCGCTCTGCCGAGTCGCCTAAATCAGGAAAGCCCTGCAAAACCGTTGTAAAACCGGCTTGCAGAGCTTTCGCGCCTATTCCCTGTCTCCCTCATTTATTTTCCAGAAATCCCCAATCTCTTTCTCCGTCAACCCCTCCACAAACTCCCGCTTGAGCAGCAGAAACTGCTCCAGCTCCAGCAAAACCTGATACAAAATCGCCCGCGCCTCAAATTCCTCCCGGGTAACCGGCAGGGGCTGGCGCTTTAACTGGCCCTTTACGCCGTTAAGCTCCTCCAGCAGGATCAGCGCGTTGTTGTGCTCGTGAAAGGAACGGCCGATGGAGCGCATAAGCCCGGACAGCCACCGGGACTGTTCCGGATAGGCGGTACGCAGCCGCAGCTGTCCCAGAATCCGGTTTAAGACCGTCAGCTGGTTTTTCCGCAGCATCATGTAATGCAGATAGTATTCGGTCTCACTGAGCAGATTGTTCTGTATGTCCCGGTAGGCCGCCGCCTCGCCCTCCTCCAGCATCCGCTCCAGGACAGCCAGGTGCTCCCCGGCCTCCTCCTGTCCATCTTCCCCCTCCAAAATTCCAGCCAGCCGCAGCAGGCTATGGCGGAACTGCTCCTCGATCCGGCGCTGCTGCCCGCGAATCCACCCCCGCTTTCCGGGAATATACAGGTTCATCCCCACGCCCACACCTGCACCCACAGCCAGAAGCAGCAGTTCGTTGACAATACTGCCCGGCGGCATCCCCCCGTCCGACAGGAAATGGGTCATGAGCACCGTGCTCACGGACAAGCCCTCCTGAATTTGCAGCAGAGAACACACCGGCGCGAACAACAGCAGAAATAATCCGATAGCCAACGGGCGGTACCCCGCCAGGCCAAAGCAGACCGGCGCCAGGGTCAGCGCGATGCAAAACGCTCCCAGCCGCTTGGCCATGGCGCGGATCGTCTCCCGCTTCGTGTCGTGGATGCTGAGCAGTGCGATCACACCGGCCGAAGCGCCGTAGCGCAGCCCCAGCCCCTCGGCAATCACCATAGCCAAAAGGCTTCCTCCGGCAATTTTTATCATTTTCAGTCCGTTGACCCGCAGCCTCATAAAAGTCCGTCCTTTCCGTCCGTGTTCATTTTCCCCCGTCTCCGGCTTTGCCATTCACAGAGGCGGCCCGCCGTTCTTCCGATCCCGCCGCCGCAATCAGCAGACCGCCTTCCTTCGCCGCACATCCCGCGCTGTCTCTGCCCCCCGCCTCACGGCCTTAACGCCCTCCGAGAGCAGCACCACCGTAAACCCGGCGGCCAGAATCCTGGCCCACATGATAGCGGACAGGGGAACGGTGTTAAAAAACATTCCGCCGAACTGGGTGATCACGAACTGCAGCGCAAAGGTCGCGCCGAATACGCCCAGCATCAGCCGGTTGCGCCCAATATTCTTAAAAATGCTGACGTCCGTCAGCTCCCGGCTGTTCAGGGCGTTGAACAGCTGAAACACCACGAACAGCGTGAACAGGACCGTGGGCAGCTCCCGAGGGTCCGCGCCGAGAAAGTTAAACCAGTGCTGGGCCATAAATACGGCGGAAATGTACACGCCGTTGACCACAATCCGCCGCAGCATGGATTTCGATACGATGCTGGCGTTTCTGGGCGTAGGGCGCTGCTTCATCAGATCGCCGCGGATCGGCTCCAGCCCCAGGGTCAGCGCAGGCGGCCCGTCCATGATAATGTTAATCCACAGCAGCTGCAGCGCGGTGAACGGCGCTGCGAACCCGGACAGTATGGACGCCAGCACCACGATCACGGACGACAGATTCACGGTGAGCTGGAACTGGATAAAGCGCTGGAAATTTTCATAAATTCCCCTGCCCCACTGGACCGCCTTCACAATGGTGGAAAAGCTGTCGTCCAGCAGCACAATATCGCTGGCCTCCTTGGACACCTCGGTGCCGGCGATTCCCATGGCGATGCCCACGTCCGCGTGTTTGAGCGCCGGGGCGTCGTTGATTCCATCCCCGGTGACCGCCACCACGTTTCCCAGAGCTTTTAAGGCGTTCACCACCCTCATTTTGACCGCGGGAGTGCTCCTGGCGATCACGCGGATCGAAGGAATCCGGCGCTTAAGCTCCTCGTCCGTCAGACCCTCGATCTCCCGGGCTTCCACCGCGGCATGCTCCGAATCCAGGATTCCCAGCTCGTTTGCAATGGCCCGCGCCGTCAAAAGGTTGTCCCCGGTCAGCATTTTCAGTTCAATTCCCGCCTCCCGGCAGCGCTCCACCGCCTGGTACACGTCCTCCCGAATCGGGTCCGCGATGGCCGTGAAACCGTCGAACACCATGTCCCGCTCCAGCTGCGCCCGGCAGGCCTCATAATCCCCAGGGGCCTGCGCCCGCCTGTGGGCGAACCCGATCACGCGGCAGGCCTTCTCCTGAAACCGCCCGATCTGCCTGTTGGCCGCCTCCCGCTCTTCCTCACCCAGGCTGCACAGCTCCATGATTTTTTCCGGACTGCCCTTGGCCAGCACCTGGACGCCGCCCTCCGTCCCCACCACGGTAGTCATGTACTTCGTCTCCGAGCTGAACGGGTAGACGTGGAGAATGTCCGCCTGACGCCGCTCTGCCTCGTAGTCCCTGCCGGCCTCACGCGCGGCCGCCAGCAGCGCGCACTCGGTGGGATTTCCGATAAACTTCATCCGGTTTTCCTCAAACGCCACGTTAGCCGTGCTGTTGAGACAGAAATTGTCCAGGAGATGATGGTTTTTCAGCGCTCCAGGCTTCAACAGCCTCATGTGGCTGAAAATGTCAGTCACCGCCATGCGGTTCTGCGTCAGAGTCCCCGTCTTGTCCGAACAGACCACGTTGATACAGCCCACGGTCTCGCAGGCGATCATCTTTTTCACCAGCGCGTTCTGATTCGACATCTTGATAATATTGATGGCAAGGGACACGGCCACAATCGTGGGCAGCCCTTCGGGCACCGCGGCTACAATCAGCACAATGCTGGTGATAAACGCCTCGGACACCGTGTCCAGGGAGGCCGTGCCGTTCACCAGAAACAAAATCAGCTGGATGAGAAATACCACCGCAGCGGCAGCCGAGCCCAGAATCGTGATCTTTTTGCCCAGAGCCGCCATCTTTTCCTGCAGCGGCGTGCTTCCGCTGTCCGCAGAGGCCAGCTCCCTGGCAATTTTCCCGAATTCCGTGTGATCGCCCACGCCGGTGACCGCGATCTTGCCGCTTCCCCCGGTAATAAAGCAGCCAGAATAGAGCACGTTGCGCCGCTCCGCCACCGGCGTTTCAGGATTGTCAAACACAATCCCCGCTTCCTTTCGCACCGGAACGCTCTCACCGGTCAGAGCCGACTCGTCCGCCATAAGCTCATGGCTCTCCAGGAGACGCCCGTCCGCAGGAAGCTTATCCCCGGTCTCCACGCAGAGAACGTCTCCCACCACCACGTCCTTTCTGGCGATCAGACAGACCTTGCCCTCCCGGACCACCTTGACGGGAATTTCCTCCCCAATCCGGCTCAGCGTCTCAAAGGCTTTGGCGCTTCTTCCCTCCATGACCACCGTGATCACCACGGAAAGGGAGATGGCCACAAAGATTCCGATACACTCCAGAAAATCGGCCTCCCCGCCGGTCAGATACCGCGCCGTGTTGACCCCCAGCGTGATGATCGCCGCCATGACCAGCATGATCAGCATGGGCTCTGTGGCGGCCTCCCATATTCTGACGGCCAGCGGCGTCCGTTCTCCCTTTGAAAACGTATTTTCCCCATTGGTTTTTCTGCTCTCTTCCACCCGCCGGGCCGACAGCCCGTTCTGCCCGTCCGTGTTCAGGCGGGCCAGCGTCTCCTCCGGACATTCCATAAATGCCTTTGCCATATTTTATCCTCCTGTGTGTTTCTGCAATCAAAAAGACCCGGGTACAGCCGGTTCCGCTATACCTGGGTCTAAAAAAGAGACCATGTATAGCCGGAATTCAGCTATACATGAGTCTCGTTATTTAAGACAAGCCAGACCGCCCCGCGGTCAGTATGTTGACTTGCCACATATTGAAATGCTAACTACTCCCTCATGAGGGCAACGATTTGATTGTTGGATGATTCTAACATGGAATCGCGGGAGTGTCAAGAGATTCTGACGATTTCAGGGCGCAATTTTCTATGGTTTTTTCATCACGCATCCAAAGAAATCAAAGAAACACCCAAAACCGTTCTATTACAAAACCGGCGAAAAGAAAGTAGAATTTAATCATCAAATAGAAAAGAGGTGACAATATGAATCCCAACATCCTTTATCTGGGCACTGTATTTGCCGCGGGGCTGTTTTCCTTCTTCTCCCCCTGTATTGTGCCGCTGCTTCCCGTGTACATCTCCCTGTTTTCTTCCGGCGAGGCCGGTGACGCGGGGAATACGGCCCGCAGGCGCCTGAGGATTTTCCTAAAAAGCCTTCTCTTCGTCGCCGGCATCTCGGTCTGCTTCATTCTGCTGGGCTTCGGCGCTGGAGCGCTCGGTTCGGTCATCGGCAGCAAATCTTTCCTGACTGCCATGGGCCTCATCGTCATTCTTCTGGGGCTGCACCAGACGGGACTGATCCGCATCAAATGGCTCTACCACGAGAAAAAAATGGATTTGGAGCGCTCCCGAAGGGGCGATTACCTGGGTTCGTTTTTGTTGGGACTCACATTCAGCTTCGGCTGGACCCCCTGCATCGGCCCGGTCCTAGGCGCGATCCTTGGACTCTCGGCCACCAGCAGCCGGCCGTTGTACGGCGGATTTCTGATGGCGTTTTACTCATTTGGATTTCTGATCCCGTTTCTGGTCCTGTCCCTCTTTTCCGACATCCTGCTGACAAAGGTTAAAATGCTCAACCGGCACCTGGGGAAGATTAAAATCGCAGGCGGCACGATCATAATCCTGATGGGCATTCTCCTGATGACCGACAATTTGGGCAGTATTCTGGCGATCTTCGGATCATAATATGAAAGGAAGTAAGTATGATGAAGAAAAATTTATTAGTTGGAGCCGTAACCGGCCTTTTATTTCTGACCCTGACCGCATGCAGTACCGGAAAAACCATGAATGGCGAGCCGGTGTCCGGCAGTGATATGACAAGTGAAGGTGAAATGATGGATGAAACGAAGATGGTGGACGAAACGGAAATGATGGACGATAATAAAATAATGGACGGCTCCGAAATGATGAACTCCGGCAGCCTGGCGCCCGACTTTGAGATGATGGATTTAAACGGTAACACGGTCAGACTCTCCGGTCTGCGGGGCGAAAAAGTTTACCTCAAATACTGGGCTTCCTGGTGTCCAATCTGCCTGGGCGGGCTGGAGGATATCAACACGCTCTCCGGCGAGGACAACGGCTTTCGGATTCTGACCATCGTCGCTCCCGGTCAAAAGGGTGAAAAGGGTATGGAGGACTTTAAGACCTGGTTCTCAGGCGTTGAAAACACGGAAAATATCACCGTTCTGTTCGACACAGACGGCGCCTACGGGGCGCAGGCCGGCGTGCGGGGGTATCCGACTTCAGAATATATCGGCTCCGACGGCGTGCTGGTCAAATTGGTTCCGGGCCACGCCGACAACGATACCATCAAATTCACCTTTGAAACCATAAAATGAGAACGGTACGGAAAGGAGCGGCAATATGAAAAAACATTGGATAATATACGCAGGAACCGGGCTGCTGGCGGCCGCCATGGCGCTGTCAGGCTGCTCCGCCGCCTTGGGGAATCCGGCGGCGACGGCAAAAACAGCTGCGGACACCATGTCTGCGGAACAGAAAAAAATGGAAGAGGAAAAAATGATGATGAATGAAGAAAATCTGCACACAATCTACCTTGCGGGAGGCTGCTTCTGGGGTCTCGAAGCCTACATGAAAAAGCTGCCCGGCGTGTATGACACGGATGTGGGCTACGCCAACGGAACTACGGAAAATCCCTCCTACGAGGAGGTCTGCCGCAACAACACGGGCCATGCGGAGACGGTCAAGGTGGTCTACGATCCGGCCGGCATCTCCACGGAGCTGCTGCTGGAAGGCTTCTTCAAGGTCGTAGACCCCACCAGCGTGAACAAGCAGGGCAACGACCGGGGAAGCCAGTACCGTTCCGGCATCTACTACGTGGACGAGGCGGACAAAGCCGTCGCGGAGGCGGTAACCGCAAAGGTTCAGGAGCGCTTCACGGCTCCCATCGCCACAGAAATTCTGCCCCTTGACAACTTTTATCTGGCCGAGGATTATCACCAGGATTACCTAGATAAAAATCCCGGTGGATACTGCCACATCAATTTAAACGACGCCGACGAATTTATCGAGGAGAACAATCTGGGAACGACGGATCTGTCCAGCTTGATACGCCCCGAAAATTACCCCATTCCCAGCGACGAGGAGCTGAAAGCAAAGCTCACGGACATCCAGTACCAGGTCACCCAGAACAATGATACGGAGCGCCCCTTCACCAACGAGTACGCCAGCACCTTTGATAAAGGAATCTATGTGGACGTAGTCACCGGCGAACCGCTGTTCAGCTCAGAGGACAAGTTCGAGTCCGGCTGCGGCTGGCCCAGCTTTTCAAAGCCCATCATCCCGGAGGTTGTGACGGAAAATTCCGACACCAGCTTCAACATGGTGCGGACCGAAGTGCGCAGCCGCGCGGGCAACACCCATCTCGGCCATGTATTTAACGACGGCCCCGCGGAAATGGGCGGACTGCGCTACTGCATCAACAGCGCCTCCATCCGGTTCATTCCCTACGAGAATCTGGAATCGGAAGGCTATGGATTCCTGGAACAGATTTTCGGAATGTAACGCTCGCTCTGTGAAATTCATGGCTGCGCCATAAATTTCAGTTCCGAAAGGACGAAATCGGCATTTCCACACTGCGGCGGAAGTGAATTCCACCTGCGTGAATTTAGTTCGGGGACGCTGTCCTTAAGCTCCTGTTTCAACAATTTGACTTTGTCAACAGTCTCTGCGGCCCGGTAGGTTGCCTTCCGGGCCGCTCTGCTATATAATTGTGTCATCAAGACAACATAAACTCTGAGACAGTGGGGAGGCGTCCATATGTACAACCTGCTCGTGGTGGAGGACGAGAGCCTGATCCGCCGTGGTATCCGGGCATTTATCGACTTTGACGGCCTTGGCATCAGCGGATTCTATGAGGCTGAGAACGGCGAAAGCGCTCTGGAGGTCCTCAATCAGCACCATATCGACTTAATTCTCGCCGACATCAACATGCCGAAAATGAACGGCCTGGATTTCTGCCGGCTGGCAAAGGAAAAAGACCCCTCCCTGAAAATCGCCATCCTGACCGGCTACGACTACTTGGACTACGCCATCCGCGCCATCAAGATCGGCGTGGACGACTACGCCTTAAAGCCACTTTCCCGGGACGATGTACAGAAGCTGCTCTTCCACCTTGTGGAGAAGAAAAAAGAGACGGACAGCTTTGCCGCCGTCCGCCAGGCGGTGGGTAAGCTGGCCGGGGATGCGGGAGCGGACGGCAGCCAAAGCGTACGGACGCAGATGGCTGAAACGCTGGAGGTCCATCTGGCCGATTCCGGCTTCACCCTCAGCGCCATGGCCGCGGAGCTGGGGTACAGCCTCAGCTATCTGAGCACCCTTTTCAAACGGTGTTTTGGAGAAAACTTCCGGGATTACCTGCTGGGGCTGCGGCTGGAACGGGCAAAAATCCTGCTCCTGACCACGCAGATGAAGAACTATGAGATTGCCGCGGCGGTGGGCATCGATGATCCCAATTATTTCAGCGTATGCTTCCGCCGCAAATACCAAAAAACTCCAAAAGAGTTCAGAACGGAGGCCGGCCATGGGCAAACGCTGTAGATTCCGGGAGTGGCCGAGAAGGTTCGGCGTACAGCTCTCCCTCTTTTTTCTGGGCGCCGGGCTGGCCGTCATCCTGCTGCTCAGCAGTGCGCTTTATTTTTTCTCAGCCAACCTCCTGATGGACGAGACGGTCACCAAAACCCACGATCTGCTGGAAATGAGCGGGACCAACATCAGCACCTACATCGGCCGCGTCAAGGGCGCGTCCAACGTCTTTGCCAGCGATCCCACGCTCCGGCAGTACTTATCGGGGGACGACGAGAGCCTGCAGGCCGGTCTGCTTTCCCGCATCGACGCGCTGTTGAAAAACGATCCGTATATCAAATCCATCGTGGTGGTTTCCAAGGACGGGCGCATCCTCTCCAACGAAAAAGGCCTGGACATGTCGGTCTCCGCGGACATGATGAAGGAGGACTGGTATATGGAATCCATTCACAATACCATGCCCGTTCTCACCGGCGCCAGAATGCAGAGCTTCTCCACCGACAAGGACAACTGGGTGATTTCCGTGAGCACGGAAATCACCGGCAGCCGCGGTGAAAATCTGGGCGTTCTGCTGATGGATATGGCGTACTGTGTGATCGAGGATCAGCTGCGCTATCTGGATATGGGCTCGGAGGGGTATGTCTTTCTCCTCAACGACAAGGGCGAGCCGGTCTACCACAGGGACACCAGCTATTTTTCAGACCCGGACAAGCGTGAGCGGCTGCTGGAGATTCAGGCCGCCGGGGACAGCTACAACAAAGAAAAAAACCTTCTCACCTATCAGACGCAGATTGAGAACACCGGCTGGACCATGGTGGGCGTGGTGTCCCTCGACACCCTCACGATGCTGGAGCAGCAGCTCTTTGAAGCGGTGCTGCTGACCGGCGGGCTGCTGTTCTTTGCCGTTTTGCTGCTTGGAATCCTTTTTACCCGCCGTTTATCCACGCCTATGGCCGATTTGGAGCGCGGTATGCGCGAGATTGAAAAGCTGGCGGAGGTCACGGTGCGCAAGAACAGCTTTTACGAGGTAGAGCTGCTGGCCGGCAATTATAATCGGATGATCCGGCGGATCAAGGAGCTTCTGGCGGAAATCCAGGACCAGGAAAAGACACTCCGCCAGACCGAGCTTAACGCTCTGGTCAGCCAGATCAATCCCCACTTTCTCTACAATACGCTGGACACCATCGTGTGGATGGCTGAGTTCAACGACAGCGCCAAGGTCATCGCCCTCACAAAATCTCTGGCCGCGTTCTTCCGCCTGTCTCTAAACGGAGGCCGTGAGCTGGTCTCTGTTGAGGACGAGCTGGAGCACGTCCGGCAGTACCTCTATATCCAGAAGGAGCGCTATGAGAATAAGCTCAACTACGAAATATGCGCGCCCGAGGAGCTGTTGGACTACACCGTGCCCAAAATCATCCTTCAGCCCATCGTGGAGAACAGCATTTACCACGGCATCAAGCCGTTAGACGGCCCGGGCTTCATCGCGGTAACCGTACAGGAAGAAAACGGCCGCCTGATCTTTACCGTATCCGACAACGGCGTGGGCTTTGCTTCCGCCGAAACCGACGCCAAAGGGTCGGGGCTGCTGGGCCATGTGGGGATTCGCAATGTGGACGAGCGCCTCAAGCTCTACTACGGACCGGAATACGGCGTGACCATCCAATCCTCTCTCGGCGCAGGCTGTACGGTGCGCCTGGTTGTGGGAAAGCAGGTTTTAAACAGAACGCTATAAAATTGAGGGCAGAACCAGTTATAGGTTCTGCCCTCAATGCTACCGCCTTTTTTCTCTTATCATACCGTTGCCCGGCTTCCGCTGTTTTTTCTTCGCCGGAGAGCCAGCCTTCGCCCCAGCTCCAGCCTTTGCCGGGGAACCGGCCTTTGCCCCAGCGCCGTTCTTCGCCGGCGATTCCGTCCTGTCCGAAGCGGCAGAAGCCGCCGCGCCCGCGGCCTGCTTTTTTGAGGCGCCCCTTTTCGGCTGGGCGGCCTTGACCGACGGGAAATTGTTCATCAGCGGGTATGGATGATCCTTTACCTCGGTCAATTTCTTCCCGATCAGCTTCTCAATATCGGCCAGCTGCGCTTTCTCGTCAAAATCGCAGAACGAAATCGCGGTTCCGCCAAGGCCCGCTCTGCCCGTGCGCCCGATGCGGTGCACATAGGTTTCGGGCACGTCCGGCAGATCATAATTGATCACATGGGACAGCTCGTCGATGTCGATCCCTCTGGCCGCGATGTCCGTCGCGATCAGCACCCGCAGCTTTTTATCCTTGAAATCATTCAGCGCCCTCTGCCGCGCCCCCTGGGACTTATCGCCGTGGATGGCCTGGGCGACCACATTACTTCTTGATAATTGTTTAACAATCCGATCCGCCCCATGCTTTGTGCGGGTGAACACCAGCGTCGATTCGATGCTCTGATCCTTCAGAATGTGCAAAAGCAGGTCCTTCTTGTTGCCCTTATCCACAAAGTACAGATACTGGTCAATGGCCTCCACCGTGGTGGCCGCGGGAGTGATCTCGATCTTCTCCGGGTTTTTCAGAATCTTTCCGGCCAGCTTGGCAATGTCCGGGGGCATTGTGGCGGAAAAAAACAGCGTCTGCTTTTCTGCCGGTGTTTTGGCGATGATTTTCTTGACGTCATGGATAAATCCCATGTCCAGCATGCGGTCGGCCTCGTCCAGCACCAGTATCTTGATTCGCTCGATGTTGACAATCTTCTGGTCCATCAGGTCCAGCAGCCGTCCCGGCGTTGCCACCAGAATATCGACTCCCCGTTTTAAGCTCTCCTCCTGGGGCTTCTGGGACACGCCTCCGAAAACCACGCAGGTTTTCAGCTTGGTAAATTGGCCGTAGGTGTTGAAGCTTTCAAATATCTGGATGGCCAGCTCCCTGGTAGGCGTCACCACCAGGGCCTTTATGGTCTGCTTTTCCCAGCGGGGCTGCTTTTCGTTGCTGAGCATTTGAAGGGTGGGAATGGCGAATGCGGCGGTCTTGCCCGTCCCCGTCTGCGCGCATCCCAGCAAATCCCTGCCGCTGAGCACAACGGGAATCGCCTCCTCCTGAATCGGGGTGGGAATTTTGTAGTTTTCATTTTCCAGTGCCTTTAAAATCTCCGGCATGATGTTTAATTCTTTAAATTGCATGGTTTCTCCTGTGATTTTTGCGAGTTGATTTTCAGCGTTTTGAAATATGGCGGCCCACTGCCAAGCGGGAATCGCTGCAGGCACCGGGCGGTTTTTTCCTTATATTCAAAAAAAATCGTAGCGTTTGTTTCACTTATGCTTAATTGTTGAATCATTACAAAACAACGATAAACATAATTCACAACCGCTACCACGACTACATTACCACATTTTCCGCCATTCAACAACCACAATTTCAATTTGACCGAAAGCCAGCTCTGCTTCGAACCGATTCCGGCAGTCACTCCCACGCTTGATATCCGGATGATTTCAAAGCTTGGGCTGTGCTTCCAGAAAGCGCACCAGCTCATTTTGCAAATCTGCCAGCGCCGTCTCCTCAATCGGATAATGTGATCCGTTCCGAAGCACCGTTTTGGTCACCGGCACCTTCTTAATTTTGTCGAGAAAGAGATCGCTCAAAAACTGCGGCGTCCACCGGTCCTTCTCCGGTTGGGTCAGAAGAATGGGGCAGACCGCAAAATCCTCCGGCTCCACATACGGCGCGTAGGACAAATAGCTGTTCAGAAATTGCATTGTGACCTTATTTCCGGCGGACGTCGGGTCCGCCATCATAATATTCAGGCACGCCCTGTCGTTGACAAGCGCGTCCATCTTGGATGGTATGCTCATTTTAATCTTAAATCCGGAAAATCCCACGGCGCAGGACAGCTTGGCAAGCGCCGCTCCCGCGATTCCCCAAAAAGCGCTGCTGGCCGTGGTCATCCTGACCTGCTTTTCTCTCTGATCGAGAAAGGTCATCCCGATGATGCCGTTTACCCTGCCGTTCTTCGCCGCTATATGGTAGGCTTCCATGCCGCCCGCGGACAGTCCGTAGAGAAAAATGGGACGCTCGTCCCTCTCCAGTTCCGCGTCCACCAGATCACTTCCGCACTGAACCCAGTCCGCGTACGTGATCCGCATCCCGGAATTTACGCGTGTCATCCCATAAGTGGGCATATCCACCGCAATCGTCTCATATCCGTTTTTGGCAAGCGGGCCTCCTACGATCATGGAAATCTGCCTCCCGTTGGTTCCAACTCCGTGAAGGCAGATGACTTTGGCTTTTGCCTGCGGATTGCGAAACGTATCCAGGTGCACGCTGTTCCCCTTCCAGCCCCAGTACTCTTCCGCCGGCTTATAATCCGCTGTATACCCATACTCCCCGGGTAAAAAAGCCGCAATTTCGCTCCATGCCTTTTGTGTTTCATATGTCATTGCGTGTTCCTCCGTTTTTCATCAGAATCCATCTGATTAAAATTTTATTCGGAGTGAAGTATTCGCGCATTAACAAATGTTAATTTTTGTCCATTTTCAGGTCCCGGCGTATCCTGCTGAGAGATTCTTTCTTGATCCCCAGATAGGAGGCGATCACGCCCTGGGCAACCCGTCCTTCAATATCTCCGTAAAGCTCACGAAACTGCAGATACCTCTCCCTGGCCCGCATGTTCTGAAGGCTGTATTCCCGGCGCATCTTGTAAACAACCGTCTGCTCCAGCATTTGAACATAAAACAAAGTCAGCGTTTTATCCGAGAAAATGATTTCCCTGAATTTTTTCGCCTCAAAGCGCAGGCCTCTCAAATTCTCCAGCGCCTCAAAAAACTCCAGGCTCTCCGGCAGGAACAGGCTCTCCCCGACTGCGAACTCCCCCTCGCGCACAAACATTTTTGTCACATCATTTCCATCCGGATCAATGTAATAGCTTCTGGCAATGCCTTCCGTAATGAGATAGAGATATTTCTGCCGGATTCCCATATCCTGTATGGACGCGCCGGCCGGAAAATAAACCTCCTGCGCCAGCTCTGTCATGCGGCGGACCGGCTCCCCATCAAGGAGCCGCCCCTTTGCCTTGAAAACAATTTCAATTATGCTTCTCTTTTCCGGCTCTGTCACTGTGGCATCTCCCGTCTATTCACGCGCCTTTGGCAAATGAAGTTTGTAAGTCACATACCTGGCGGACAGCTGCGCAATGCACATTTCCGCCAAAGATGAAATAGCAAGGATCTTGCAGTTCGTGGAGCCGTTCTCCCCCGCCGGGCTTCCGTTAAATGCGGCAAGCTTCATGATGTCAACCGCTCTTCTCTTGATACCATGAAATAACGCCCATGCGGGGCCAAAAACAATCAACGCTCCGCAGAGTTTGATCGGCCCGCCGCTTTCTTCCTTTCATTCTCGTAAAACGCAAAAAACTCCGCGCGGTTTTTATCAAAGAGTTTTTCCAATTCATAGGACAAAACAAACGGGTCATAATTGCTGAAAACATTCGGTATGTACCGGTCGATCTGAGCCGCGATATTCTGCACGTGCTCGATATCGACCCCGACCATTCTGTAAAGCTTCTTTTCCGTGAATACCAGCAGCTGTACCCGGAACGATCCCCCCTTGTGCCCGACCTGGGCGCAAATCCAATAAATTTTATCCCGCGGGATCGCCGTTATCCTGGTTCCCCCGCTGAAAAGCAGCAGGTAAGAGGGTGTGAGAACCACCCGCTCCCCGCACGGCTTCTTTCCCCCTTCAAACCGGTCGATGTACTCCTCCACCAGAATCTTTCCCTCCGACGCCTCCCGGTCGATGATCGCGGACACCGCCTCCTTTGTATCTTCCTCATAAGGGAGAACTAAATTTCCGCCATTGGCTCCTGTTCGTCTCGATTTAAGCAGCCGCACCACCACCGCAGCCGCCATAACCCCTGTTAAAATAGCCGCATAGACCACCACCTGCCTGCCGGAAGGATCGCTCAGATCGATGGAATCCTTCATGAGAAAATAAAGAAGCGCAATGAGGCAGATATACGCGGCAACCGCCCTGAAAAGTGTTTTTTTCGTAGCCTCATTCAACCGCCCTGCTTCCTGTTCCAAATACCCTTGTTTCATATTGTTCTCCTGTTTTTCATATTTTTAGTTTGAAATTGGCTCTGCCTCCTGTTCGACAAGAATCGACAAGCATTTCCTTTTGGTATAACATCTGCCTCGCGGGCAATCTATAAAATATCGCACAGAAACTGCCCACACCGGCGTGAGCAGCCCGTCTTTCAATATTTCCCTCCGCCGTATACCGCTGTCCGCCGTCAGTTGGCGCCCCCAGCAAATACCTTCATAGACGCCTCCTCCTCAAACTGCCTGGAATACAGCTCATAATAATACCCCTTCTGCCCCAGCAGCTCCAAGTGGCTGCCCCGCTCTATAATCTTCCCATCCTTTACCACCAGGATCAGGTCCGCCTGGCGGATGGTGGACAAACGGTGGGCGATCACAAAGGATGTGTGTCCCTTCAGCAGATGATTCGTCGCGTCCTGAATCAGTTTTTCCGTCTGTGTATCAATGGAGGACGTGGCCTCGTCCAGCACAAAAATAGCGGGGTTGGCCAGGACCGCCCGGGCAAATGAAATCAGCTGCTTCTCGCCTGTGGACAGCAAGCCGCCGCTTTCCCCCACGTCGCTGTCATAGCCTTTTTCCATCTTCTCCACAACCATATCCGCGGACACGTTGCGCGCCGCCTCCTCAATCTCCTCGTCCGTTGCGTCCAGGCGGCCGTACCGTATATTTTCCCGCACGGTTCCGGAAAACAGATGGGGATTTTGCAGCACATAACCGATCTGGCTGTGAAGCCACAGCTGCGACCGCTCCCGGTAATCCACGCCGTCGATCAGGATTCTGCCCTTTGTGGGTTCAAAAAACCTGCCCACCAGGTTTACAAGGGTTGACTTTCCCGCCCCCGTCTCGCCCACAATCGCCACATTCATGCCTGCCGGCACGTGAAGGTTAAAATGCTCCAGCACATACTCCTTGCCGTCCGGATACATAAAGGAAACGTCCTCGAACACAATATCCCCCCGAATTTTCTCCCAATTCTCCTGATTGGGCGAAAACGCGTCCCCATACTTTTCCAGCACGTCGGGCCGGTCCACCACGTTGGGCTTCTGCTCCAGCAGATCCATCACCCGCTCGATATTCGCCTGGCAGGAAATCAGATCAGACAGCAGTCTGGCAAGCTGCTGGATCGGTTCAAATATCACCACCGCGTAGGAGATAAAGACAGACAAGGTCCCCAGCTTGATGATATTTTCCTGAACCATATAGCCTCCCCTTGCCAATACAACCGCGGAAGCCACAGAGCTGAAAAACAAAATAGCCGGGATATAGACCGCATTCAGCTTTGCCGAATGAATGGCCGCCTGATGCATATCCGACGTCCGCTCAAAAAAGCGCTTCTCATTGTCCTTCTCAATCACCATGCTCTTTGAGGTCTTAACTCCGGTAATGCCTTCATTGTAAGCGCTGGTGATCTGAGAATTGATCCGCCTCACCTTCCGGTTCCATTTCAAAATCCGGTTCTGGAAATAGACGGTCAGCAGGGCGATACACGGGACAATCATGGCGATGATCCGCGCCAGCCGCGCATTCAGAATAAACATGATCACAAACACGCTGACCACGTAAATCAGCGCCCAGAACATATCCACCAGACCCCACGCGATCATCCCTGCGATCCTCAGCGTATCGCTCATCACCCGGGCGTGGATATATCCCACCGGCGTTGTGTTGTAGTAGGAAAATGACAACGTCTGCAAATGCTGAAACTGCGCCCTTTTCAAATCTTTTCCCACGTTCATCTCAATGATTGTCGCTGCGCGGACCGACAGGTAGACGCAAACCGTCTGCCCTGCAATGACCAAGCTGTAAACCAGCGCAAATATCCAAAGCCCGTCCAAACGGTCCGGCACAATGAACGTGTCTATTGCGTAGCTCTGGAACAGCGGCACCAGGATATCCACCCCCGCAAGCAGGACATTCAGCCCCAGCGTAATCACAAAAAACCTTTGATAGGGCTTGAAAAAAGGCAACAGCTTCATCCATATCCTAAAGCTGAAGGGATTGTTATATTCTTGTTCTTCGTATGCTGCCATCCGTCATCCCTCCATCTTCTCTCTGTCGTCACGGCTCATCTGTATGTCATAAATCCTGCGGTAAATACCATTTCTCTGTATCAGCTCCCGGTGAGTGCCGCGCTCCTCTATTCTGCCCTGGTTCAGCACCATGATCTCATCCGCGCTCATGAGGGAGGTCACTCTGTGGGAGATGAGGATAACCGTAGCCTCCTTCATCTGCTCCTTCAGCGCGCAGCGGATGCGGTAATCCGTCTGGGAATCCACAGCTGACAAGGAATCGTCAAACACCATGATCGGCGCCTTCTCAAGCAGCATCCTGGCAATGGCAATCCGCTGCTTCTGTCCACCCGACAAAGTCACGCCCCGCTCCCCCACAAGCGTCTCATAGCCGTCCGGAAAGCTCATAATGGCATCGTCGATGCACGCGATCTGCGCGGCGTGCCGAATCTCCTCCATGGACGCCTCCGGCACGGAAGCCGCGATATTTTCCCGGATAGTCCTGGAGTACAAAAACGGCTCCTGCAATACCACCCCGATATTTCTCCTGAGCTCCTCAATGGGGATATCTTTGATTTCCCTGCCGCCGATGCAGATACTGCCCCCGCCGTCGCCCAGCTCATACAGCCTGGAGAGAAGTTGAACGATGGTGGACTTTCCGCTTCCCGTACCGCCCAAAATGCCAAAGGTTTTCCCCTCCCCGATTGTGAAGGAAATATTCTGAAGCACCTCTTTTCCCGTCTCATATCCAAAGGTCACGTGCTGAAAAGAAATATCATACGATCCGCCGGATTTTTCACGCGCCCTCCCGTACGCTTCCTCCTGGGAGCGAATAATATAATCCACGCGCTCGAAGGAAACGCCGGCCTTGCTCATGTCCGAGAGAATGCGCCCAAGGCCGCGGATCGGCCACACCAGCGTTGAATTGTACGCCGCAAACGCGATAAACTCGCCGACTGAGATAGCGCCGTTCACCGCTTCCAGCACGCCGAAAATGATCACCGCAACCACCTGCAGCCCCGTGATCAGGTCCCCGATCCCCCAGTACAGCCCCGATAAGGTCCCCAGCCGAATCCACAGCTTCGCGAAGGCGTCATTCTTCTTGTCAAAGCGCTCCATCTCAAATTGCTCGCGGCCGAAGGCGCGCACCACCCGCACGCCCGTGGCATTTTCCTGCACAACCGTGGAGAGCTCCCCCTCCGCTTCATCCGCGGTGGTGAACCGTTTTGCGATCAATCGGTAGAACACAGTTGAGTACACAACCACAACCGGTACGAACAGGAGAACGATGCAGGAGAGCTTCACGTTCATGGAAAACATCATGACAAACGACGTAATCACAAGAAACGCCGTGCGGAACACCTCCAGGAGCTGCGTGACCACAAATCCCCGTATCACCTCCACATCCGAGGTGCACCTCTGGATAATATCCCCTGTCTGGTTCCGGTCGTGCCACCGCATCGGAAGCTTCTGCACATGGATAAACAGGGCGTCTCTTAAGTTTTTAGCAAAATTCTCCCCTGCCTTGGCCGTGTTGGTGCGGCTGACATAGGTAAAAATCCCCGAAGCTACCGCCACCGCCACAATCAGCAGCGCCAAGCTCCAGAGATGGCTGGTCAGGTAGCTTCCCTGCCCCCCGCTGTTTCCGCCCAGCACCTCGTCGATGCTGAACCGGAAAATCTGCGGGGTCAGGGCGTTTAATATGGTTGAGATCAATGAAGCGGCGACAGCCGCCGCAAAATAAATCTTAGAGCCCTGGAGGTATCTAAAGATTAGGTAGAGCTTTCTGTGCTTTGATTTTACATTTATTTCCATATTTATGCCTTTCAAATCGGATAGAAGGGTATTACCATTTTACCAAACCCTTTCAATATACTGCCATGAATCATATTAATCAATGGTATACAATCCTCCGCCATATTATTATACAGTAAAATCTCGATTTCCTTTCATTAATGTTGTTTCCACCGAATAACCACAATTTTGTAATTTATAGATATGTTCATCGCTCGGATGCTCCCATTTATGAATCCTTCTGCCATCCTCTCCAACAGAAATATATGCATGGGCGTTACAGATTCCGGTCTTGGTTAATTTACAGTAATTGTCAAGTTTAGAACCGTGATGCGGCACAACAAGGTATTTATTATGATCTAAATTCAAATGATCCGGCCAAAAAAAATACCGGCAGTCTCCTGGTAAAATCGCCGTCCCCTCATTACCGGCAATTTCCAGAATGATTCCCCCGTTATCTATGTTCGATTTACCCTTCCCCTTCCACAACCTAAGCTTATCGTTACTCCAAACCAGCGTGCCATTTTTGTCAGCAGAAATATGCAGAAGCTTATTATTAAAATCCAAATATCTCGCAACCCGCTTAATTGATTGGGGAATTTGGGCTATACCGGTTTTGATACTGGGGGCGATCCAGTATTGATTAAATGCACCATTCAGCAAGAAAGCGCCTTTTATATGATCTAAATGCCAATGGGACAAGATTACCAAACCCGGAACAAGCATCTTGATCGAAGCCAGTGATTTTTTGACTTCTTTCTTTTTTCTGTCATAGGACATTAATTCCGGCTCTCTCGGTATTCCAATATCAAAAAGCACTCTATTTTTCTTAATCGGTGAAAATAAATAGACACAATTTGCCTGCCCAACATTATAGACGCGTATCTTTACTTTTTTGCAATAATCAAATGCTTCATTCATTGCATTCTCAAAGATTTTATACCTGGTTGGACAAGTATCAATAGAATTTCGAAACGTATAAACATTATCATCCAATTTTTTTAGAATCTCGGCCTCAACCTCATCCGCATTGTATGCCAACGCCATTCCTTTTTCAACAAATGGACTTGCACTGAATTCGACTACACCATAGATGATATGACGATTATCGCTTACAATGTCTTTGTCAATCAACTCGGCATTAAACCACTGAAGCTTTGTGGCCTCTATGATATGGCTGCGTTCTTTACCACTAATTTCAGCATAAAATTCATAATAATACGGTTTATAATTTTTAATTAATTCCATATTAATCGGTCTATCGGACTGATTCCCTGATGTAAAATATTCATAGTCCGCCTCGACCATATAGTTATTCATCAAGGATATATGTATGCCATACTTGCTCTCTTTTAAAACCCTTTGCCCTTCCCTCCATATCCGGTCAATACTAATGACTTTTGCATAAACATGATTCATATTTTTAGATGCCGCAAATGGATATGGGCACAAAAGGTTATATAAGTACCCAGACGATTGGCATTGCACTTTTTTTAATTTTACTGTATCCATTTGTGATCCCCCCTGTGGTTTCCTCCTAACTCATATCCTCATATGTGATCATGATTTTCAAAATAGGTCGTAATGCTGTCGTTCTTCCAATTCTAAAAGTGCATTTAATAGCTGCTCCTGTAGTTGTGACTTTGAAAGACTTTTTACATAACGCTCCAACTCTTCATAGTGTTGTCGTTCCCTCTCCTCGTTCTCTGCTTCATACTCCTCCACTTCCCTAAGGAATTGATCGGCAACGTCCGGCTCCGCAGTGAATAGCAGGGCCAACATATGCTTGCAAATTACGCGCCTGCCCTGGGCAAACGGGCAGTTGCAGGTTGACTTTCTCGGATGCTGCT
This sequence comes from Enterocloster asparagiformis, assembly GCA_018380885.1. Lineage (GTDB taxonomy): Bacteria > Bacillota > Clostridia > Lachnospirales > Lachnospiraceae > Enterocloster. Next base: position 7,853 of record JAGZSY010000040.1, on the reverse strand, counting down.
TATCAATATAAACGGTATAACGATTGTCGCCACTACCTGATACAATACCTTTATAGGAATCCGGGCCAGCCTTTTCCCATGAGACTACCTTTTTATCATGATAATAATCTATACCGCGCCACACCGAATTACCGCTGGCAAGTTCAATTAGTCCCATACGTATTGTCCTTTCCCATTTTTATTATCTTTTGTTTACATCTCTTTTTCTATCTTATCCAATAATTGCGTATCCGCAGGCAGCCATGGAACCGTATAGAGTTCATCGCGGCTCAGCCACCTTGAAGCCTTGTGCTCCAACAGTTCGAAATTCCCGCAAATAATGCCACACCAATAGCAGCTCATCCTCAAATGAAACGCGGGATAATCATATTCTACGACATCGATCAGATCGAGAACCTCGATCTCAGTATTTAGCTCCTCCTTTATTTCACGTTCCAGCGCTTCCTCCGGCGTTTCGCCTGGTTCTATTTTACCACCCGGAAATTCCCAGCCGTCTTTAAACTCGCCGTATCCGCGCTGTGTCGCAAATATTTTTCCCTTATGTTTTATGACCGCAGCCACTACGTTAATTGTGTTCATCGTTTTCCTTCTTTGCTTTTTGTGTTTCCCAAACACCTTGATCTATTTTCTTCTCATAGGCTAACAAGCGCTTCCACCGCTTCTCATTATGCTTGGCTACATTTACCAGCGTAATTTTCGTGATCTCATCATCTAATACATGGGCTTTTGAATGGCAATTTGGACAGATTGCAACCACATTGTCTATTGTATCACTTCCTCCTTTTGAAAGCCATTTGACATGATGCTCCTCCAAATATGGCTCCCCATTCTTGTCAATAAACGGGGCCGCTTCTCCACAATATTGACATTTCCCATTCGCAATACGCTTTACCAGCTCCTTTAAGTATGGATCCCTATAATACACCGTCGTCTCTACTGTCTTTGGCTCTCTATTTTTGCGATTCGCCTTCAGCCTTCTATTCAACTCTGTATTGGGAAGCGTTACAACTTCTCTCTCTAATGCCTCCAATGCAGCATCCTCTGTATTTAAAACAGGCTTCACCGGGAATATCCAAACACTCCTCATTTTTCCGTCAATCGCTCTCTGAGCTACTTGATATGGTTGCGCTGCAAGTTTGACAATTCCTTTATATGTATAGACAGATTTCTCTAATACTTCAAATAAATGGACTTCTATACCATTGGTTTCTGCATAATAAAGGGTTTTGTTCTGGTTCCCCTCCAAAACCTGATCACCACTTTTTCCCATTCCAGTATAATACAGAATTCCGTCTTTCCATACATCATCATAAAAGCCCTTTGTGTGATCGGAAATAATAACCAATGTACCTGTTTTCTTTGAACGCCGCATACCGCCCATATTTCCGCATTTAAATAGGCGGTGCAACTCATCATTTGTCAGGTTATCTCCTATGTTAATTTTGGGATTAAATTTCATTTTTCCTCCAGACTTACTGCAATTTACGTATTATCATACTCTAACACGGCTGTTCGAGAGCCTCCCGCCAATGTATTTTTATTATCTAATGTATCATATTTGAATCGATATCATATCCCGCTCGTGCGATTTATCACATTTTTACAAAATTTTGTTCAAGTATCAATTACATCCGTCACTATTAGACATAATATCACAGATTTCCAAATATTCCAAATTTTAGATTGCCAATATCCCGTTTTTTACGACAAACAGCACTTAAATGACCTCTCATTTCTATTTGCCGTTATTTATTACCCCTCTTTTACTGGCGCCTTGCACGCTTCTATTGGAAGTGAGGCTTCCATCCTGGAGATCATATATCCGAACACGGTTATTATAGACAAATATAATTGACTGACGAGTCAAAAAAGCATGACGTAATCTGAAATTTATAAGACTTTGGTGCCGCATGCTTTCGAGCTCGCCAATAAAACACCATCGGTTATCTTTAACGCCAAAAAGTAAGATTCCGGGATCAATACCACGGATGATTGCGATTATGTATTCACCGAATGGTGTGAAAAAGGCGTCGCTGATCGGAGAAGAAACCATTACTTCATAAACCAATTCTCCGTTTTTCTGATTGAGTATCTTAAACGATCGGTCTGTGATTTCTGAGATCTACTGGCCATCGGCTGACAATCTGCTGCGTGTTTTCCGTTTTCCTCCTTCTGAAGCACAGGTATATCAGATACATTTTTTATTGGTGTTTCAGTAATATCATCTGCCCGAAAAACAAACACAGATGAACGCGCAATATCAAGTTTTTCAAGCAAAGTCTGCAAATTTTCCAGATCACGCAGTCCATGGCACCCAAAAAACCATTGAACTTCTTTCGAACCGGCCACTCGTGAAGCAACCTCGGCGAAGTAATCCCAGTCAACAGGCGACAGGGAATGGCCAATCAAAACGACCTTCTGAATTCCTGCGAAATTATTAAAAAAGCTTCATGCTTCATGATGATATCACCGCAATTCTTCGTCATGCCCTCATCGCTCTCGGCAACTAAATGAGTCACCTAATCCTGCGCCACAGAAATTAAAAATTGTTTGTGCGGGCTTATTACCGGACTTAAAGAATCGTCTTTAAAATCATACGAATTGTCACTCGCTCCTGGCCTCTGTGTTCCTTCTTAAAAAATCCAACTCGCTCTCCCGCAGCATCCAAAGGCGGCTTGACCACATCAACAAGGTGGTTCGGGAATCTATTACCGGCGTCCGGGTCATTCGGGCCTTTGGCAACGAAGTCTACGAGGAACACCGCTCCGGCAAAGCCTATGAACACTACGCTGAAAACATGATACGTCTAAACCGGCTCTTTGCCGTAGCGACCCCTTTGGTCTGGCTTGCGATGGGGGCTGTGATGCTTGTGATCCTCGGTTTGGGCGGCGCCTTTTCCCTGAAGGGTACGATGGCGGTAGGGCAGATTACCGCCGTGATTGAATACACCACTATGACCATGGGCTATCTGATCTCAGCTGCAGCCGTATTCACCACACTGCCGAAAACCCTTGCATGCCTGGGCCGCCTGCAGGAGGTGCTCGATACGGAGCCCGCGATCAAAGACAACGGTGTTGTACCCGTGAGGACATTGAAACAGCCGGAAAACGCGATCGTTGCCTTCAACCATGTAACGTTTTCCTATCCGGGTGCGGAGGAGCCGGTCATCCATGATCTTTCCTTTAAAATGCTGCCAGGGCAGACCACCGCCGTGATCGGCAGTACCGGCTCCGGCAAGAGTACCCTTGCAGATTTACTGCTGCGCGTCCATGATATTCAGCACGGCAGTATCACCATAGGCGGCACGGATATACGCGCTCTTTCCCAGCAGGCCCTGCGCGAGCGAATCGGATGTGTACCGCAAAAGGCATTCCTGTTCAGCGGCACCATTGCAGATAACCTGCGGATGGGAAGGGAGCAGGCTACCGACGAGGAGCTCTGGACAGCGCTGCGCATCGCACAGGCGGAAACCTTTGTCAAAGGACTCCCCAAGGGTTTAGACTCCCCAGTTGCGCAGGGTGGAACCAATTTTTCCGGCGGTCAGCGGCAGCGGCTTTCCATTGCCCGCGCTCTGGTCAAAAAAGTAGATGTTTTCCTGTTTGACGACAGTTTTTCAGCCCTGGATGTGAAAACCGACGCCGCCCTGCGTATAGCGCTCCGCCAAAGCGTTAAGACTCCCGCAAAGCTCGTGATTGCCCAGCGCGTCAGCAGCATTATGGACGCCGACCAGATTTTAGTATTGGATAAGGGACGTCTGGTGGGGATTGGCACCCATGATATGCTTTTACAAACCTGCGGGGTGTACCGAGCCATTGCCGAAAGCCAAATGAATGAAAGAGGGGCGTAAATCATGAAAGAAAATAGAAACATCACTCTAAATACCACTCAAAACGAGGATATTCCTCAGGACACCATAGTGACTGTCCGCCGGCTCTTTCATCGCATGGCGCATCAGAAAAAGAAGTTAATCATCGTCGCCGCTGCCACACTGCTCAGTTCTGCCGCGTTTACCGCCATGCCGTTGGCAATGGGGCTTGGCATAGACCGGCTGGTGGCCGCAATCCGGACATTTGACGGCTCGGCGGGCGTGTTCCAGACTGCTATGCTGGCCCTTGGTATGCCGCTGCTCATTATGACTGTTATTTTCCTGGTGAGCAGCCTGCTCACCTATGTCCAGCAGTATGTTACAGCCAGCGTTGGGGAGGAATTCGTGCTCTCCTTCCGCAGGGACGTCAGCGCCAAGTTGAACCGCCTGCCTTTGCGTTACTTTGACACCCATAAGGCTGGCGACATTATGAGCCGGATTACCAATGATTTGGAAAAAGTGTCTTACGTCATGCAGGTGGGCCTTATGCAGTTCATATCCTCTGTTTTTACGATTGTCCTCACTGCAATCGCTATGCTGGCGTTGAGTCCCAAGCTCTTTCTGGTTGTGGTGATTTCTCTTGCACTGAGCATGGCGGCCACCGTATATGTTTCCGGTCTCGCGCAAAAAGCCTATGGAGAAAATATGGCCTCCATGGGTGCGCTAAGCGGCAAGATTGAAGAAATATACTCTGGCAACCGGATCGTTAAGCTGTTTAACCAGCAGGAACCCCTGCTGAAGGAAGCAGAAGCCTTAAATGAATGGCAGTTCAAGGCACAGCGCAAAGCGCAATTCGCTGACTATGCCATTTATCCCGCCATCCGTTTCTTAGGTCAGCTTGGATTTATCGCCACTGCCGTGCTTGGAGGCGGCATGGCCTTGGGAGGCGCCATCTCCCTTGGCGCTGTGCAGGCATTTTTACAGTTTGTCAACCAAATCGCCGAACCGGTGACCGGCGCTTCCTACGTGATCACCTCGATGCAGGCAGCGATCGCAGGTGCGGAGAGAGCGTTCAGCCTGCTTGACGCAGAAGAGGAAATCCCCTGCAAAAACGGTTCTGCCCACGCCATTTCCAAAGGCCATGTCCTGTTCCGTAATGTGTGCTTTGGCTACACCCCGGAACGAACCCTCATCAAAAATTTAAATCTGGAGGTAAAGCCCAATGAAATGGTGGCCATCGTCGGCCCTACCGGTGGCGGCAAGACAACGCTTGTCAATTTGCTCATGCGGTTCTATGAACTGAACAGCGGTTCCATTTTGATTGATGGTCAGGATATCACCTCCATGCCGCGGGCAGAGATGCGCCGCCATATCGGTATGGTGCTTCAGGACGCCTGGCTTTTTGAGGGGACAATCGCGGAAAATATCGCCTATGGCAAAATGGACGCCACGCGGGAGGAAATCGTGGCCGCCGCCAAATCCGCTCAATGCGACCACTTCATCCGCACCCTTCCGAATGGTTATGACACCGTACTTTCCGGCGAAAGCACAGGTGTCTCTCAGGGGCAAAAGCAGCTTTTGACCATCGCCAGAGCCATGCTGACCGACCCGGCTATTCTGGTATTGGACGAAGCCACCTCCAGCGTTGACACCCGCACCGAGGTACAGATTCAAAAGGCCATGTCGCAGCTGATGAAGGGAAAAACCAGTTTCGTAATCGCCCACCGCCTGTCCACCATTCAAAATGCCGATCTGATCCTCGTGGTGCGAAACGGTGACATTGTGGAGCGTGGCACCCACGCACAGCTAATGTCACAGAACGGCTTCTATGCCGCGCTCCATAAGAGCCAGTTTGAAAACGCGGGCTGATGGGCGCGTTGGTGGGTATCAAATATGATAAAAACAGATAGCGGATCAGGAAAAGGGATTTTATGTTGGGATTTCGCTGTTTGGCGGGAGGGAGGTATGAGAATATTCTAAAAGAATGATAGGGGGCATGGGGAACCAGGTCCTGCTGGCTGCCCCATACGCCAGGGGGGCTTCCCGGCTGCTCCAGCGCCGGAGAATGACTGTAATTTCAGCCTAGTCCCCTTGCCATCCCTCAACGCAGAAAACCAATTCTGAAAAATCAACCTCACACCTTCTATAGAAACTGTGTCAAAACGTACCTTTTAAGGCCCGCCTACATAAAATAAGCATGGAAGCAAGCTCAAAAATAATAGCTCATTCCAATATCTCGTCTTGTCCAAGGCTGATGGTACGCAGCTTGTTATAAAGAGCCTGCTCAGGCCCCAAAACAGTCTCCTAACTTCTCCACACGTGAGCTGAAAACCATTAGGAAATATTTATAAAAACGAGTAAACATGTACAAGTTGAAGTTTGTAATCCCGTTCCTTATGTACCTAAAACCCTGTATTAAATATATCTTTATCAAATTCATTTTTTTGAATATCCAAATAATCAATCAGATATTCTATGCTCCTCAACCTCTTAATCTTATCCCTTTCTTCTTTTGTCACTTTTTTGCTTAACTGTCTTCTCAATAATAAATAATCATTTAAAATGTTAGCAGTATATATTAGCGTAGTTTCTATAGAGACAATACATAGCATTAAAGGGTCGATAAAACTTGCAAATACACCGGGAGTTTTTATCGAATTATTACTTAGGCCAATATAAAAACTATGTACGCTATTAGATAGCATGTTAAAAATGGCTGATTCTAAATCTTGACTAAAAATATCAACTCTTTTCCTTTTAAAAAATTGTTTTCCTGAAAGTATCATACTTTTTTCATTATTGCTAGCATTTAGATAAATACTACTGTCCTTGATCTCTTTTACAACAAAGCTAAAATAATTAAGCCTCATCTTAAAACTATCCATAGGAAAACCAAATTTTCGAAAAATATCTTTAATGTTTTTATCATAATTCAAGAGTTGTAAATTATATCTGAAATTCACCTCTTCTTCAGAAATACCTCTTTCCGAAATATAAAAATATACATTCCCGCAATCCATTATATTTCTTGCTGCCGAAGCAATTAACGCAAAATCTAATTCTGTATAATCCGTTAGACCTATGCAAAATAATTCAATTATACTATTGCAGTGTAACAAGACTTTTTCCACTATTTTTTCAGCTTCTGCTGATCTTAATGTTGTCGCCCTTCTATTCTCAGTAATCAAACTAACTTTCTTCCCAATATCGTATAACTCCTTCAATTCTTCCAATCTTATTCTAACTTTATTCGTATTCATACCTTTTCTTCTATGTATTTAAATTATTTAATGGCTTCATAAACGCAAGCTCATCTTCCAATTGCTTCCATTCTACATTAATTAAATTTCCACCCAGTCTTTCATGTGTAACCTCTTTCCTTAGTTATCTGAATTTCTCGCCTGAATTAAATAACTTCAAAATATTTCAATGGCTCTTTAATGGCAGCCACCTGAACCTCTGTCAGGTGCTTCCTCGGATTTTTCAGTTCTTCAACTGCATTCGGTGCATCGTTCATTGGCAGTCCAAGGCTCCGTTTTACCTCTGCAATGTAAGCGGTTTGTAATTTGAAGCCATACTTTTCAAGTATGTACTCCTTTATCACTTTGTCCCTCACCAAAGTCCACATCTACGTTGATATTACTGTCTGTTTTTTGTAGGATAAAAGCTCCACCGTCTCCACATGCGGTGGGACGGATATTTTATACTACATGGCAAAAGTATTCCCATTACATAATGGTGGGGTAAATTTCTTCGTCAATTTTTCCCTCTTACCCCTTATGAACGAAAATCTCCCCTTCATGAATAAATTTACCCCTTTCGATAACCCTCCCACAAAAATTACACTTTCTTTAAGTAAAGTTATTTTGATTTTTCTTTATCATATTCCAATGCTCTGTACTCTCTTTGCAATTCCTGTGACAGCTCTTCTTCGCTTGGAAGGTATAGCTTATACTTTGACGCAAAAATCTGTGTTTCATTTTCTGGCAATGTATACTTTACTACAGATTCACTTTTATCCGCACAAAGTACAATTCCTATCGGTGGA